>NZ_GL890842.1 GCF_000211815.1 Moorena producens 3L | reverse complement strand
ATTGGCTGACCCTGACGCAAGATAATTCGGTCATGCTGGGACGGGACAAAAGTTCACTGAAATGGCGTCCCTTAAACAAAATCAAATCTGCCGGGAGTCCCACTCCAATCCTACCCATGTCAGGTAAACCCATTAAATCAGCGGCTGTCTTGGTTACTGCACAAGGCCAATCACCGATGGGCATATCTAAATGGGCAATCCTTACGGCTTGGGTAAAGACTTCTAATACATCATGATCCCCAAATCCATAAAAGGGGTCTCGACAATTATCACTAGCCAAGGTTACCGGAATACCCTGTTGTTTAATTTCATGGAGCCTGGTGACTCCCCGCCAAAAGGGTGTACAGTTAGCCTGTCGATCTTGTAGATAAAGATTGCACATGGGTAAGCTAACAATAGCAATTCCTGCTGCTTTGACCAACTTGAGAGTTTCCGCAACCTCGTCTAAGGGTTGCATGGCCAAACTGCAACAGTGACCACAAATAATTTTTCCGGTAAACTGATGACGAATCGCAGCTTGGGCAATCTTTCGTAAGCAATGGGAATCGGGATTACCGTTTTCATCAGCATGGAAATCTAGGTTGAGGTTTCTCTCCTTAGCTAAGGAAAAAACCCTATCGAGTTGAGCCTCCAGGTCTTGGTTGCTATAGGCTACTCCCCCAAGTATGCCTCCGACTTCAGCAATTTTGTCGGCTAAGGTCATGCCAGCGGGAGTTTGATAATAATCTAGAGTAACTAGAGACACCGCTTGTAGGGTAATTCTGTCAAGCCATTCTTTCTGGAGGGTTTGGAAAACGCCTAGGCTAATGGCAGCTTGTTCGCCGACCGAGTCAATGTGGGTGCGGATAGCTTTGGTCCCATGAGCATAGCTACATTTGATTCCAAATTCCATGCGCCGATATAAATCTGACCGTTGCCAATAGGTTTGGGCATCAGCATCTCCGGTCAGACAGGCACTATTAAAAGTACCATCAGGGTTGGGAGACCGTTCCCAAATATGACCTTTATCCAGATGGGTGTGTATATCTAGAAAACAGGGCCATACTTGTCCTTGCCGGAGATTTATACTGGGGATGTCACTAGGTATGTTACTGGTATCTGTGCTAGCTTCAACACTGTTTGCGATACTGTTTTCGGTACTGTTTGCGATCGCGTAGCGGCTCTTTTCGACCATCGTGTTTTGCTGCCCTTTGGGAACAATCGCCTTTGAAACTATTGCACCAATGGCTCCCTGATTAATTTCAATATCAACTAAGCACAAACCCTGCTCGTTGCGGACGCAAACGTTGCTGTTTTCCAGTAGGCAAAATGGTACGTAGGCATTTGTGAGCCAGTATCGTTCGGCGTTGGGAATCATTAGGGAGTCGGGAGTCGGGAGTCGGGAGTCGGGAGTCGGGAGTCGGGAGTCGGGAGTCGGGAGTCGGGAGTCGGGAGTCGGGAGTGGCCTATGGGAAAATTGAATGTACCTCATAAGTATCATAAACAGTATCATAAACGCGCAGTCGATCATCAAACCCAATCCTGATTTCTGATCACACCAAGAAATCCTCTGCTGTTCTAATCTTCCTTTATCCGAAGTTCCCGATTCCCGATTCCCGATTCCCGATTCCCAATTCTAAATTCTAAATTCTAAATTCTAAATTCTAAATTCTAAATTCTAACTTCTAACTTCTAACTTCTAACTTACCGATTCCCCATCTCCCCATCTCCCCATCTCCCCACACTTAGAGTCTCTAACCAGGCTTCAGTAGCTTCGGGATTTAAAGGCTTAGAAAACCAATACCCCTGTCCATATTGACAACGCCAATCACAAAGCTGTGCCAATTGCTTTTCAGTTTCCACTCCCTCTGCTACTACATCTATGCCGAGGTCGTTTGCCAACTTTACCATCCACCGCAAAATTTCCCCATGTTTGTGATCATCACTCATACCTTTTACAAAAGAGCGGTCAATTTTTAATATATCTATCGGTAAATTTGGCAAGTAACTTAAGACAGAATAACCAGTCCCAAAATCATCAATGCACAACTGAATCTGTCGCTGTTTGAGTTTCTCCAACAGAACCACTGCAGTGGTTTCCAGCAGTAAACTTTCTGTGATCTCTAGTTTCAAACTCTGGGCATCGAGACCAGAATCCCACAAAATTGTGTCGATTTTACCGATTAGATCCGGTTGGGATAATTGTAAGCTGGAGATGTTAACGCTGATCGTTAAATCCTGATATTGGGGAAACTGTTGTTGCCACTGCCACATTTGTTGGCAAGCCTGGCGTAGTACCCACCAACCCAGTGGCACAATCAGCTTTGTTTCTTCTGCCACTGGAATGAACTCTGCTGGCAACAGCAGTCCCCGTTCGGGATGCTCCCACCGCACCAGTGCCTCAAAGCCAGCCAGCTTATGGGTTTCAAGAGACACAATTGGCTGGTAATAAAGCCGCAATTCTTCGCGCTTAATACCCAAGCGTAAACTATCTTCTAACTCCAACCGCTCTATACTCCGGGTGCGCATGGCAGGGGTAAACAGCTTATAGCCAGTGTTACTCTCCATTTTGGCTCGATAAAGAGCTAGACTGGCGTTGTCAAGAAAAGCAGAGGCTTGGTAATCATCCCTGTCATTGCTAGCAATTCCAATATTGGCACTCAAAAAAATCTCATGGTCATCAATCGAAAAAGGCGTCCGCAGGCTAGTGCCAATCTGTTCTGCTACCAAGGTAGCTTCACTGACATCGTTAATGTCTTTGAGTAAGATAGCTAATTCATCTTCGGACCACCGCGCCACGGTATAGTTAACGGTATAGTTAACGGTAGAATTCAGGGCATCAGTCAAGCGAGAATCAAAAGCCTTTAGCAATTTTGCTCCCACCTGCCGTCCCATACTAAACTGAATGACTTTAAAACGTTCCAAAGCCACCAATAAGACGGCGAATCGATAACCCTTATACCACTTTGACCTCTGGATTACTTGCCTCAACCGTCTCCTAAAACTATCTGCGTTGAGCCAGGGAATCAGGAGGTCATTAAAGGTAGAATCCTGAAACCTTTGTACAGGTTGCTGATCTTGCTGATCATTGTTACTTCTAGCGAACACCTACTTTCTCTATCACCCTGAATTAGCTCAATTGAGTTACTCATTGATAATTGAGCCAAAAAGGAAACCCAAAAGGAAACCCAAAAGGCAAAAGCTGTGGTATAGTTAACCTTTTACCCTATTCTTTAAGCTCAATTTTGTTAATGGTTGTTAACGATGAACATCCTTACTGATGGTTTGACTAAGCAAATCAATAACGCTGTTTGGGGTCATCCTAAGTTGCGGTTATACCGTTTAAATCAGAGGTGGGACTGTTGAATGTTGAGTGAATGTGGACGATAAACAAGCAACGGCCAACTGTCGAAAACCCAACTTCAAGAGAACGCTAGCCACCGTGGAGCACTACCGTGGATCAGTGATGGAACATCTTAGTTAACCATTAGTTAACTAGATTAGTTAACTAGGGAAAACAAAATAGAGCATGGACTAGGGGTAAATCCCATGCCCTATTCTTGGATGCCCACAATTACGAGGTAGTTTTAACTGTTACCCTTTAACCCGTATAGGTAGTTTTTAGATGGCTTAATTGCTTAAGCCTGGTTGACTAGGGAAGCTGATCCCCCTTGAAGTAGGTAGCCAGCGATCGGCTATTGATCGCTGGCTTGGTGTTAACCCTAAAGGACGATTTGCGATCCCTGACTTTAAGGTAAATCGGCAATGTGGCTTTGTCTGTGAGAAAAAGTAATAAATAATTCTAATTGATTACATAATAAAAAGTAATGAGTGTTGAAGAAGCATTGGCGATGGTGGATACGGTCATCAAACCCGAACGCTTAAACGCAGTTCAAGAACTGGTGCTCCGCCAATGTTGGTCAGGACAAACTTATCAAGAGATTGCTGAGGGGTCTGGTTACGACGCCGATTACATTCGGGTGGTTGGCTCCCGCTTATGGCATATCCTGTCAGAGGTGTTTGGAGAGAAGATCACAAAAAATAACATTCGTTCTGTGATCAGGGACCGATTACGAGAGGTCGAGCTTCAGGAGTTGCCAGAGGTCGAGCTGGAATTACCTACAGAGTTCGAATTACCTAGAGGTGTGGTCCCTCTCAATTCTTCTTTTTATATCGAGCGTCCCCCCAATGACTCTCTATGTTACGAAACAGTGTTGCAGCCAGGGGCATTAATCCGAATTAAAGCCCCTAGACAGATGGGTAAAACCTCCCTGATGGTGAGGATTCTTGATCACGCTAGAGCATCTGGCTTCCGCACAGTCGCTCTGAGCTTGCAGCAAGCTGATGCCAATGTCTTTACGGATTTAGAACGATTTTTACAATGGTTCTGTGCCACAGTCACTCGTAGCCTAGAATTACCAAATCGACTAAATGATTATTGGGATGATATCTTTGGCAGCAGTGGTAATACCACAGATTACTTCGAGAATTATCTATTAAAAGAAATAGATACACCGATGGTATTGGCATTAGATGAGGTCAACCTGTTGTTTAATTACCCTGCTATTGCCACGGATTTCCTCGGTTTGCTGCGAGCTTGGTATGAAAAAGCCAAATACGGTGTAACTGGTAGCACAATTTGGCAAAAACTGCGCTTAATTATTATACATTCTACTGACGTTTATATTGCCTTACATATCCACCAATCGCCGTTTAATGTGGGATTATCCATTGAATTGCCAGAGTTTACCAAGGCCCAAGTGCAAGAATTAGCCCGTCGCCACGGAATCGATTGGGGTACTGATGATTCGAGGGTCGATCACGTATCTTTAATTATGGCTAAAGTAGGAGGAAATCCTTGTCTTTTAAGGGTAGCGTTATATCATCTTAGGCGCGGTGACGTTACCTTTGAAGAGTTATTGAATTCAGCAGCAAGGGAATCGGGGATTTATCATGATGACCTTCGACGACAATGGTGGAATCTACAACAATATCCACAACTGGTCGCAGCCTATGGAAAAGTAGTGATGTCATCCCAGCCAGTGGAATTAGAGCAAAAGCTAGCCTTTAAGTTGCAAAGTTTAGGATTAGTACAGCTCCACAAACAGGGGGCTGTACCTAGTTGTGATTTGTATCGTCAGTACTTTAGTACTCACCTGGGCTAAAACCCATGGATGCCTGGAAGTTATGAAAAAGCACAACTATCAAGTTGGCGGGAGTTTACCCCCTGATACCCCCTGCTATGTGCGTCGTAAAGCAGATCAGGATTTGTATCAGGCTCTGGTAGCCGGTGAGTTTTGCTATGTCCTTACCTCCAGGCAAATGGGTAAGTCTTCTTTGAGGGTGCAAACTACTCACCGATTACAAGGAATAGGCATCCACTGTGGAATCGTTGATTTGACGGAAATTGGTACCCAAGATTTGACAGCAGACCAGTGGTATGCTAGCATAATACGCTGTCTTGTCAGCAGCTTCAACCTCCAGGTCAATTTACGAGCTTGGTGGCGCTCACGCTCTGATCTATCCCCAGTCAAGCGTCTGAGTGATTTTATTGAGGAGGTGCTACTGGCAGAGGTTGAGGGAAATTTGGTGATCTTTATTGATGAAATCGATAGCATTCTGGGTTTATCGTTTCCGATTGAAGATTTTTTTGCCCTGATCCGAGCCTGCTACAACAAGCGCACAGAAAACCAAGCCTACCAACGCCTCAGTTTTGTCTTGTTAGGGGTAGCCACTCCCTCGGATTTGATCGTAGATAAGCAACGCACTCCGTTTAATATCGGACGGGGGATTGAGTTATGTGGATTTACTCTGGAAGAAGCCAAACCCCTAGGGCTAGGATTTAACGGAATGGTTAGCAATCCCAAAGCCTTACTTAGGGAAATCTTGGGGTTTACGGGAGGACAGCCTTTACTGACTCAAAAGCTATGTCAGCTGATTCTAGAGGATATAGAGAATGGTACTGTCAATGGCAAATCCCTTGAGTCTCTTGTGGATAGGCGGATTATCGACAACTGGGAAGTCCAAGATGAACCAGAGCATCTCAGGACCATACGCGATCGCATTCTCAGTAATGAGCAACGGGCTGGGCGGTTATTAGGACTTTATCAGCAAATTCTGCAACAGGGAGCAGTAGCAGCAGATGACAGTTGGGAACAAATGGAATTGCTACTGTCGGGATTAGTGGTCAAGACTGAGGGCAAGGTTAAGGTCCGCAACCCCATTTATGCTGCTGTTTTCAACTGTGATTGGGTCAGCAAGCAACTATCAAATCTTCGTCCCTATGCTACAAGTCTAAGAGCTTGGTTCAATGGTGATTGTCAGGATGAATCGAGACTATTGCCTGGTCAAGCCTTACTCGATGCCCTAGCTTGGGCAGATGCCCGTAGCCATCAAGGCTTGGAACAAACTGCAACAGTTAGCTGGGGCAAAGGCAAATACCCAGACTCAAGTTGAGAAAGTTGAGAAAATGCTCTGGCGAATCATTAGACCTTCTAGCAGCGATGCAGAGGTCCTTTTTGCTGCATTGCTTGCCTGTTCCTTGAGGAGTAGGATTTACCCCGTCTCTTACTGGCTGGGATTTCACCGAAAAGCGCAAAAAATCAACGTAACCAACCTTGTTCTTACTTACTATTCTAGTTTAACACGATAGCCGGGATAAATCCCGGTACGCTGGCCTTTGGCCACGCTACGCGAACGCCGCCCACTGAATAAATTAAGTGGCTAACTCTCGCTTGATGTTTTTGTGTTTATTATAGCACAAATTTTCAATGATACGCAACATTTTCAGTCCCCAATTCCCCTCCCGCGCTTGTCTTACTGGCAGTGCCAGACGCTGCGCGAACGACTATAACGGGAGTCCCCTTGGGGAAGAATGATGGTACCTTGCTCACTACCCTCACCGCACATCAGGATGAGGTAGAGGGCATCGCCTTCAGCCAAGATGGGGAAATTCTAGCTTCTGCCAGTGCTGATAGTATAGCAGTCGCCAGGGCAGTTAGGACATCGACATTAGTCTCACACCCTTTGTAAGCGATGCAGAGGTGCGACCCGTGGCGAATTTAATTCGCCAAGGTCAAGCGCACCATTACGGTCTTGGGGGTTTCCCCCATGAGCGACTGCATCAAGAAGCGCAAGAGTTTGACTTCTGACAAATGACTTCTGACAAATGACTTCTGCTATAACGTGATTTTGTGGAATGTGGATCAAGTCCTGGATCTTGATCAAGTCCTAACCTATAGTTGTGATTGGCTCCAGGATTATTTGAGCACAAATGCTGAGCTAGAAAAACGCGATCGCACTCTTTGTGATCGGATTAAGCACTTGAAAAGGGAGTAGGGAGCGGGGAGTAGTCGTCAAGAGATCCAAAGAGTGTTTGATATTATGATAAATCAGCAAAATTGTTCATGATATAATTATCAATTATATAGATAATTAAAATTAGATAATTTCAGGATAATTACCCTTAATAAAAATCTCCCCATCTCCCTATATCCCTATCTTACCATCCCCCCACACTCCCGACTCCCTATCTTAATAATGAACAAAATTCCCATCCTCCAACCTGGTAAATCTTATACCTTTAGAAGTTATTTTGATATGGTCGTTGAGCCAGAAGACATTTTGGCGGAATTTGGCTATACCTTGAAGCGAAGCTCTTTGACTTTAGAAAAGTCTACGACAAAACTAGACCGACTTTCTGGTCTTCAATCCAGAATTGAAGAAAGCTTACCCTATGTTAGTTTAACCAGTGAAGCAGCTCGACGGGAATTACTAATCGCTCCGATCTTGCTTGATTTAGTCCACTATACTCAAGCTCAGCTAAGAATCGAATATCCTCTCACTGTAACAGAGTACTTAAAAGGTTATCTAGACTATTATCTTTATACAGATAGTAAACTGCTGGTAATAGAAGCCAAAAATGCTAATATCCAAAGAGGCTTTACCCAACTTGCTGTAGAACTGATTGCTCTCGATCTATGGAGTGACGCTGACCAATTGATTTTACAGGGTGCTGTTTCTACAGGGGATATCTGGCAATTTGGGCTTTTGCACCGAGAGCATAAACAAGTTACTCAAGACCTGAATCTTTACCGTGTTCCAGCTGATTTAGAAGAATTGTTCCGAATTTTGGTAGCTGTTCTTGGGTAAGCGATCAGCGATCAGCGATCAGCGATCAGCTATTAGCTATCAGCTATTAGCTATCAGCTTTGAGTCTGTGGCTGACGGCATCTCAAGTAGCGTGAGCTTTTAGCTCACGGCTGACGGCTGATCGCTGTTCGCGTAGCGTGAGCTTTTAGCTCACGGCTGAATGCTTACGGGAGCAGGGGAGCAGGGGGAGAAAGATTTTGTCTGGATATCGTAAGTGTGGGCAATTATCCGGATTTGATATAAATTAAGATATTTTTAAATATCAACAATCAATTATTTTTAATACTTATTTTTTTTTGTAAAAACTGGATTAAATTAGCATAAAAAAAAATTTTAATAAAATATTTCCTAGATACAAGTTATCTGGCATGGTGAAAAAATCATAATAGCTGAGGGATATATAGCCTTGATAAAGCTATCATCAAAACCAATGCTTATTTAGAATAAAATCAAAAAAATATGGCATATTTTGACTACTGTTCCCTGTTCCCTGTTCCCTGTTCCCTGTTCCCTATTTCCTTGTTATATTAATCCTATGTTTACATCTCAAATAAAAATGCTATACAATATTGATGGTATGCAATTTTACTAATTACAAACGTGGCTATTTTAACAGAATCTGAACCATTTACCCTAATACAGCACCCAATAAAAAAAGAAAGAGAATTAGCATCTCCTGTGCTAAAATGGGCAGGTGGCAAAACGCAGCTTCTGCCACAACTTCGAGAGAGATACTCACCAAAGCTACGCAAGGGAAGTCTGACGACTTATATCGAGCCCTTCGTGGGAGGAGGTGCAGTTTTTTTCGATATTGTCAACAGTTTCGATATCCAGAAAGCTTATCTATTCGATACCAATCCTGAGCTAATTATCCTTTATAAGGTTATCCAACAGGATGTTGAATCACTGATCAAAGAACTGTTAAAGCTTAGTAATACATACCTACCCAAAGATGATCAACGTCGGAAAGCATTATACTACGAATACCGCAAAAAATATAACACCTTTAATAAACAAATAGATGCTAACTCTTACGCTCGGAATTGGAGCAAGCGAGCTGCCATAACGGTTTTTCTGAATAAAACTTGCTTTAACGGTCTGTATCGGGTCAATAGCAAAGGAGAATTTAATGTGCCAGTGGGACGATACAAAAATCCTAAAATTCTGAATGCCAATAATCTGCGAGCTGTCTCCAAGCTATTCGAAATTGCTCAAATAGAACAAAGGGACTTTAGTCAAGTTCTGAAATATGCTGATCATAGCACCTTTATTTACTATGATCCTCCCTATCGTCCTATCAGCAAAACCTCCAATTTCAATTCCTATCATTCCCTAGACTTTGATGATAGTGAGCAGCGTCGTTTACGGGATGTGTTTGTGAAAACTGATCAGGCAGGAGCCCATCAAATGCTCAGCAATTCTGATCCAACTAACTATGTTGATGATTTGTTTTTCGATGACTTATATCAAGGGTTTAAGATCGAGCGAGTATCGGCATCCCGTAGAATAAACTCAAAAGGAAATAGCAGAGGAGAAATTAGGGAACTTCTGGTTACTAACTATTGAATTAACATTCAAAGCAATCTGAAAAAGGAGCATTGCAATCATGTAACTATAGGAGTAACTATAAGAAGGTAGAGGGGGGAGAGGGGGAATAATTTTACCATTGGTTATTTTATTCAAAAAGGACAAATGACATAGGACACAGGACAAATCCGATGAAATTTCATTCTGTATTTAGGGAAAATCTTGGCTGTAATGACTCTGACAGCGTATTCGAGTATGTGATGGCAACCCTGAAACCCTCTATTTTGAAATGGGATTATTTCGTAAATTGGAATAAGGTTGGGAAAAATGTTAGAGATATTGAGATTAGTCTCAATCTTTTGAACTATCTTGTGGGCAAGGATAATCTTGAAGAAGAAGCAAGAGTGTTATTCAGAGAACATCCAAAGCTAATCTCTATCATTCCAGCCTTGCTAGCTTGTCGTGATCAGAAGTTTCAGATTTTAACCGACTATCAATCAGTAAAATTTAACTATGATAATTTCAGTTTTAAAAAGAAAGAAAATTTAACAGAAGAAGATATTGATAAAGCTATTGTTTTCCTAAAGGAGTTAGGTTTCCTAGAGCAAATCACCTCAAGACGTATCAAGTCCCTAACAGATTACTTTATCGGTGTCGAGGTCGGTCTAGATACAAATGCTCGCAAAAACCGGGGCGGTAAAGCCATGGAAGACATCGTCGAGTACTTTGTCAATTCTATCTGTACTCGTCATGGATTTCAGTACATCCCGCAGGCTAAGTCAGATGGCATCAGATCAGAATTTGGTAAACACCTTACCATCAAAAAAGCGTCTAAAACGATTGATTTTGCAATTAATACTCCTAAGAAACTGGTTGTCTTGATGCAGTCGCTCATGGGGGAAACCCCCAAGACCGCGCTGCATCGCTTTAATCGAAACAAACTTTTATAGAGGTGGTGGCTCTAAACTAAAAGCGACAGCTGGTGAGTATAGCGAGATATTTTTACAGTGGAAACAAGATGGTCACGAATTTATCTGGATTACCGATGGTTTTGGTTGGCTAACAGCTAAAAGACCTCTTCGCGATACCTTTGATAAAATTGATTACATTCTCAACCTGGATATGGTTGAAAAAGGTGTCCTAGAGGCTTTGATATTAGACCACTGATTCTCTTTGGATTTTAATGGATGATATAGCGTTTGTATATAGTTATAAACACACTTCTTTGATTTCCATAAGGTAGTATGTTCACAACTCAAATCGAAATGCTATAAGTCTTAAACTAATCAGCACTAACTTGATAAAGTTGAAGTCTTAATAAACCCGCATTATCAACCCAAATATAGTAAAAAAAAAGCCGTAGACATAATGTCCACGGCTTTTTCAATGCCACAGTAAGTGGATTGAAATTTTGATGTCAGTCAGATCCCAAACCTAACCTGATGTGATCTTATTTGATTAGACCTTAGCTTCTGCCAGGGGGGAAATCCCCCCAGAAATTTAGCGATGCAGCGCGGTCTTGGGGGAAACCCCCAAGACCGCGCTGCATCGCTTTAGAGTGTGCTCAACAGGTTGTTTTTTTAGGTTTGGGTTTTTTGACATGAATCAAACATTGAATTCGTCGTTATAATTATAATTATAATTATTTTTGTCAAGGGTTTTGAATTTTTTTTTTTGGGAGTTTTAGGGGTAATAAAAAAAAGCGATCGCATAACTTTAGCGAACGCTTTTTTTTAATATAATTTAACTTATTTAACCTATCTCATGCCGATGAGATAGAAAAATTTTTTCCCTACTGCCTACTCCCTACTCCCTATTCCCTTTAAATAGAATCTCCTCCTGCCTTTTTTGCCTCTTCTACCCAGCTATCAAACAACTCTTGACGATTTTCCACCCACTCTTCAGCATGGCGACGGATATCTTCTGGACTGCTCTCACCCTCTTTAATCTTTAGGCTTTCAAGGTTAATGTCCTCAGCTGGAATTTGAACCAGTTCAAACCAGCGCTTCGCAACCGGGTTAGCTGCCAAAAATTTCTTGTTAGCAACAATCCGCTGGCGATCGACAGTAAATCCCAGATTTTTTCCGTCTACAGAGGTGTCTTTTTCAGTTAGACCTTTCTGGGATTCAGGAAGAGAAGTAAAGGGAACTTCTAACCAAATTATATCTTGATCGGGTTTTAATATTGTAGATATCCAGTGAGGTTGATAAGTATAGTACATAATGCTTTCCCCTTGCTTGTAGCGAGTCATAACATCGGCCAGTAGCACAATGTATTGTCCTCTAATGTGTTCAACGGTATCTTCTAGTCCGTAAGCTTTGAGGTGATGATCGATTACCACTTCGCAAAACCAACCAGGATTACAACCGATTAAATTAGCTTTACCATTGCCGTCTGTATCAAATAGTTTTGCAATCTTTGGGTCTTTAAATTGTTGCAGGTTAGTAATGTTATATTTATCAGCCGTTTTTTTATCGATCTGATAGCCTTGTATCCCATCAGGAGTAAGAACTCCCACTCGCTCTAACTTTTTGCTACCCCCAGCATTTTCAAAGAATTCTATATGTGATTTTTCATAGTTGATAGTACTATAATCTAGGTCGCCATTAGCCACAGACACATAAATAATAGGATAGTCAATTTCCTTGGGTTTTTCGATTTCATAACCAAGTTTTTCCAAACCAATATTGACTATCTCAGTTTGAAACTGTTCCTCGATCCAGTTACTATGGGCAGAGCGAACTTTAGTTGTTTTCCCAGACGACGTTGATTCACAGGCACTTAAACCGATTAAAGCTGTCAGAGTTATTCCTAAGGTAAGTTGTTTGATCAGTTGTCTTACTTGTCGTTTCATTAAATCCTCTCCTAGGGTTTTTATCACTAAGTCTTACCGTTAGTCATAACTATAGCAGTTTTTTAATGGAGT
>NZ_GL890841.1:115991-123031 GCF_000211815.1 Moorena producens 3L | reverse complement strand
TTTTTTTTATTAATAAATTGAAAATGGCTATAATAATAAATAGGTAATAAATAATAGTAAATAACCAGAATTATAGTGTTGATAGCAGTTATGATGATAGTCTTATTTGACGTTGATTACCTGTCTTGAAGCAGCGCATCCCGATTCCCTATTTCCGATTCCCGATTCCCGATTCCCGATTCCCGATTCCCGATTCCCGATTCCCGATTCCCGATTCCCGATTCCCGATTCCCGATTCCCGATTCCCGATTCCCGATTCCCGATTCCCTATTTCCGATTCCCGATTCCCTATTTCCGATTCCCGATTCCCTATTTCCGATTCCCGATTCCCGATTCCCGATTCCCGATTCCCGATTCCCTAAAACCCATTACTCTGTACCTCATCTAATTTAAAATCGCTATAAATAAACCTAGTAAAGGTATAAAACCATGAGATTTATCAGTCCCAAAACTGACTTTGCTTTCAAGAAAATCTTTGGCTCAGATCAGAGTAAGGATATTCTGATTTCCTTACTCAATGCTATGATATACTCTGGTAATTCCGTCATCCAGGATTTAGAAATTATTGATCCCTATAGCGCGGGTGATGTAGTGAATTTAAAAGACACTTATCTAGATGTTAAGGCAGTATTAGAGGATGGAACGACTGTCATCATCGAGATGCAACTCTGGAATGTGGAAGCTTTCAAGAAGCGAGTGGTTTATAACTTGTGCAAAACCTATGGGAATCAACTGCAATTGGGACAGGGATATTTCGATCTAAATCCAGTCATTGCTTTAACCATCACGGATTTTAAGTTATTCCCCTCAACCGAGAAAGTAATTAGCTGTTTTTACTTTCAAGAGGAAGAAGACCACTTGCCTTATCAGGAGAACGAGTTAAAGCTGGTGTTTGTGGAACTTCCAAAATTTACTAAGCAACTGGAAGAGTTAGAAAGTGTGATCGATAAGTGGATATATTTTATTAAAGAAGCGCCCAACTTAGAAATTATTCCTGACAACTTCAGGGAAATCCCACAGCTGGAAAAAGCGTTAACCATAGCGAATCAAGCGGGGTTGAGTGTGTCAGAAGTGGAAAAACTCCGCAAACAGGAGATGGTCTTGGAAGACTCGCGAGGTGCATTGAGTTTCGCGAAAAGGCAAGGACGAGAAGAAGGGGAAAGAAATTTACTCTTGCGACTGCTTGAGAGCCGCTTTGGCAAACTAACGATTAATGCCATCGCATTAATCGAAGCCTTGACCAACGAAGATCTAAACCGTTTATCAGAAGCCATCTGGGATTTTCAGACCAGTGAGGACTTACTCAACTGGCTGCAAGAGCACTCTAATTAAAAGTCTCAATTTTTAATAAAATTAATCCTATGGTGGGCAGTGGTTGATAGCAATTGAAAAACTGATCATCTCGAAGCTAAGCACTGCCCACCCTACATCTACATCTACTGGGCTGGTGGGCAGTGCTCAATACCAATTCAAAACCTGATCTACGCTAAGCTCAGCACTGCCCACCCTACATCTACATCTACTGGGCTGGTGGGCAGTGCTCAATACCAATTCAAAACCTGATCTAGGCTAAGCTCAGCACTGCCCACCCTACATCAACTACATTTATAACTTATTTAATCATTCTTGGAATGGTCAAATTCATAAACGTAAAACAGCCGACTTAACCTTTTAAATGAGTAGCCTATGGTTACTAAAAGAATTGCTCCCGCGATCCCTACCCAAAATCCAGTTGGAGGTATCACTTTAAAGGGAGATATAGTCACGGCATCTGCAGTCATTGCCATCTTAAATGCTACAGCTCGGGCATCCATAACTATTCCAATCAATAAACATAGCGCCGCCGCTCCATAACTGATTAGCGTAGCACGATTGATGTTGGTCAGAGCCTTTTGACAAACAACACAATCTTTAGTATGAGTTGACCACACATCGAAAAGCTGCTTTTTATCTAACTCAGCATTGGGAAGTTGGTCATTTATACCTGAATCCCAAGGGATTGTGCCTCCTGCTCTCTTTTTAAACCACTGACGAAAGGTGATTACCATTTTGTCTTGAGGATTCGGAGTATAAACTGCATCGAGCCAGTCTTGCTGTTGTCGTCGAGCCAAGATTTTTTCTTGGTAGTGAAGGAATACTAAGTCTTGATGCAAAAATACTGAAGCCAAGACATGACCCAACCAAATTGGCATTGGTAAGGCAAAAAATCCTAATCCTTCTGGTGTTTTTCCGGCTTCATTCTTGACCAAGACTTGACAACCAATATGACGACACCAGCCAGGACGAGTCGGAATGGCATATAAGGCTAAGATTAATTTTCCCCCATCGTTATAGCTGGTAACAATTCTCATATGACAGGGAGGTTGAAAGTCATGAACTGCTTCGGCTACTGTCTCAACGGTGGGGTTAATAGCAAAGGAAAATCCTTCTTGAGTGGATATCTCCCTAAGACAAGGCATATCATAATACTTGGCATCTTCATAACGACTACCCATAATACCGTGATGGGAAACCGGTACGTGAGCGGGATCAGCAACATTTTCCATGAAAAAGTCCCAGCCATAGGGCAAGTCGCGAATATTCCAAAATAGCTTAACTACTCGATCGGAATCTGATTCTAGCTCGGGAATTAAACGGGGTTTTCTCAACTGACTTTCCTGTTGAGCTTTGCTTCCCGATTCTGGCCATACCCACAGTAAACCTTGGTTTTGCTGAGTTGGATAGGCAACAGCACAGGATTTAGGATTCGAGCAGTTTTTAACTTCAGTCTCCTGGTCTTGGGATTGAGGAATACTGACACAATTTCCTTCAGCATCAAAACGCCAAGCGTGATAAGCACACAATAACGTTCCATCAGGCTCGACACGTCCTTCAGAAAGAGGAGCTAATCGATGGGGACAAAAATCTTCAAAACAACGCCATTGATCAGACCCATCCCGCCATAACACTAGCTCTTTACCGAGTAACTGTATTTTGTGAGGACGAGATGGCGCGAGGAATTCAACAACGGCTACTGGATACCACTGCTTTGTCCATTGGAATGTTTCTTCTTGTTTGAGGTGAACTTTTTTATTTGACTTATCAAGACTGTTGTTCAATTTAGTTGAATTGGCTTTAATAGTCATAAGCAAAGGGAACAGGGAATAGGGAATAGGGAATAGGGAATAGGGATGCGCTGCATCAAGACAGGGAATCAACCTCAAAGAAGACTGTACCTCATAAATGCGAGAAACACTACATACCAATTAAAAAGCTGACAATCTCGAAGGTAAGCACTGCCCACCCTACATCAAATGCTGCTATTGACTATTTTAGCTAAAATGGCTATATTAGACTTAATATCTAGTATTGTTACCTAAAAAGTCATGAAAACCCTTGGAGCATCTGAGGCAAAAAACCGTTTTGGTGAACTGTTGGATTTAGCTCGAAGAGAGCCAGTAAAAATTACTAAAAAAGGGCGTAATGTTGCTGTTGTTATTTCTATAGAAGAATTTGAAAGGTTCTTAGAGTTAGAAGAGGAACTTATAGCTATTAAAGCTAAACAAGCACAACAAGAAGGATTTATTGGGCTGTCAGAAAGTGAGGAGCTGTTGGAGGATATTATGAATGCTTAGGCTTAAAGGGAGCAGGGAGCAGGGAGCAGGGAGCAGGGAGAAGAAAATTGAAATTTAAGGTACTTCATCACGTATGATAAACGCGCTAAGTTACCAAGTTCAAGAATAAATTATAGAAATATTACTGATTGCTACCCCACCGCAGCACTCAAACGCGATCGCACTCAATTTTCAAGAACATAAATCCTAGGGTTGCCAGTGCTCGAAACCGATCGGATTAGCTTGTCATCGGGGTAAAACACGCGATCGCACTAAATTTTCAAGAAGATTAAGCGTAGGGTGGGCAGTGCTCGAAACCGATCAGATTAGCTTGTCATCGGGGGAAAACACTGCCCACCAAAAGTAAATTATTAGGAAAGAATAGTAGGGTGGGCAGTGCTCGAAACCGATTAGATTAGCTTGTCATCGGGGGAAAACACTGCCCACCAAAAGTAAATTATTAGGAAAGAGTCAAAAGCGATCGCACTGGTGGGCAGTGCTTGATCCCAATTAAAAAGCTGACCATCTCGACGCTAAGCACTGCCCACCCTACATCTACATCAACTCTCCCGACTCCCGACTCCCGACTCCCCACTCCCGGAATATATTACAATCTGTAAAGAAACTGAAAGGATAGGGGAGAATGCGCTTAGCAATCGTTGGTGCGGGGCTCGCGGGCATGGCCACAGCAATAGAGTTAGTGGATGCTGGTCATGAGGTGGAAATTTTTGAATCCCGTCCCTTTGTGGGGGGAAAGGTAGGCAGCTGGGTAGATAAGGATGGCAATCACATCGAAATGGGGTTGCATGTCTTCTTTGGCTGCTATTACAACCTGTTTGAGCTGATGAAGAAGGTGGGAGCGTTCCAGTTTCTGCGCCTGAAGGAGCATACTCACACCTTTATTAATAATGATGGACGCAAGGGTGAGCTAGACTTTCGCTTCATTACTGGTGCTCCCTTTAATGGCCTAAAAGCTTTTTTTACCACCTCCCAACTCTCCCTCCAGGATAAGCTGCAAAACTCCATTGCTCTGGGGATTAGCCCTCTGGTGCGTGGCTTGATAGATTTCGATGGCGCAATGAAAACGATTCGTGACCTAGATGCGGTCAGTTTCGCTGATTGGTTTCGCGGTCATGGTGGTTCCGACGGTAGTTTAAAGCGGATGTGGAATCCCATTGCCTATGCTCTGGGTTTCATCGATACCGAGAATATTTCTGCCCGTTGTATGCTAACCATCTTCCAGTTATTTGCGGCTAGAACCGAGGCATCGGTACTACGAATGCTGGAAGGCTCTCCTCATGAGTACCTCCATAAACCAATTATTCAGTATTTAGAGGAAAGAGGAGCAAAAATCCACACTCGCCGCCAAGTCAGGGAAATTCTGTTTACCGAAACCCCAGAGGAAACCCGAGTGACTGGTTTAGTGATTGCCAAAGGGGAAACCGAAGAAACCATTACCGCTGATGCCTATGTCTGTGCCGTTGATGTGCCTGGTGTTAAACGACTGTTACCGAAATCATGGCGCAAGTGGTCCGATTTCGATAATATCTACAAGCTGGATACGGTACCAGTGGCCACGGTCCAACTACGATTTGATGGCTGGGTGACAGAGCTTCATGATGCTGAGAAACGCCAGCAACTCCAAGAAGCAGCAGGGATGGATAATCTACTGTATACTCCCGATGCTGACTTTTCCTGCTTTGCAGATTTAGCTCTCACTAGTCCTGGTGACTATTACAAAGCCGGTGAAGGGTCACTAATGCAGTTGGTACTAACCCCAGGAGACCCATTTATCCGACAAAGTAATGATGCGATCGCAAAACATGTGCTTCACCAAGTCCATAACTTGTTTCCCTCCTCACGAGACTTGACCATGACCTGGTATAGTGTCGTAAAACTCGCTCAGTCTCTATACCGGGAAGCCCCTGGCATGGACCCCTATCGCCCTAACCAAAAGACACCAATCCCTAATTTCTTCCTAGCCGGTAGCTATACCCAACAAGACTATATCGATAGTATGGAAGGAGCTACCCTATCCGGGCGTCGTGCTGCTAAGGCGATTGAGTCTTTTGTTAGTTGAAGAAGGGAATCGGGAATCGGGAATCGGGAATCGGGAATCGGGAACAGAATCGGGAATCGGGAATCAGAGGGGAGTTTGGCGAGATGGGCAGATGGGGAGACCCATGAGCAAGGGTTCTGGTTTCCAAGGGGCTTACAAGGTGGTGACACCGGTGACCCACACAGCTCTTCCTGATCAGGGATAACATCAAGACAATCATAAAAACTGTCTTTAACTATACCAACTTCATCTAAAACTACTTCTTCCCGATCTCCCCATCTCCCACACTCCCCGCGCCCCGCCTCACCCTCCCGATATAATCACTAAAACTTTACGAACCTAAAACATAGAAATAACAAGCGAGAGTTAGCCACTCAATAAATTAAGTGGGCGTGGAGCGTGCCGGGATTTATCCCGGCGAACGTGTTACAATGGAAGTGCGAGTAAGAACAAGGTTGGTTACGTTGATTTTTTGCGCTTTACGGTGAGATTCCGGCCAGGAAGAGACGGGGTGAATCCTACTCCTCAAGGAACAGGCAAGTAATGCAGCAAAAAGTAGTGATTTATTGCCCTGATTTGTTTGGTACAACCACTCCGAAAGCTGTTTAAATTAGAAGTAAATCCACAGGTTAACTTTTTTGGTTAATCCGTTCGCGTAGCGTGGCCAAAGGCCAGGGAGGTAGGGCAGTTTTGAGTCTGCCACAACGGTACAGACTAGACTCAATCTCTAGTCAGTATTGTAAGTATCGTGGAGCGCGGTTTTAACCCGCGTAACGACATCAACTTAGAATCCACGCGGTTTCAACCCGTGGAGAACTCAACCCATGTCTGATTGGCTCGAACATAGTGTACAAGTTGAAGTAGAAGTTCCCATTGAGTTAGCGTGGGAGCTTTGGTCTGATTTAGAGCAAATGCCGCGCTGGATGAAGTGGATTGACTCAGTGGAAGTCCTAAAAGAGGATCCTGATTTATCCCGGTGGAAACTTGCCAGTACAGGTTTTGAGTTTAGCTGGCTCTCTCGAATTATGAAATTAGTCCCACACCAGATTATTCAGTGGGAATCAGTAGATGGTTTGCCCAATCGAGGTGCAGTGCGCTTCTACGACCGTAAGGATAGCAGTATCGTTAAGCTGACTATCGCTTACGGCATTCCCGGCATTCTTGGTCAGTTAATGGATAACTTATTTTTAGGTAACCTAGTTGAATCTACCATCCAGGAAGATTTAGAACGATTCCGGGATTATGCCTTGAAGGTGAAAGGTAGGAGTGGGGAGTCGGGAATCGGGAGTCGGGAATCGGGAGCGGTGCGCTTGACCTAGGCGAATTTAATTACGGGTCAAGCGCACCGAGGGAGTGGGAAGATGGGGAGAGATAGGGAGTGTGGGAGA
>NZ_GL890841.1:114871-115971 GCF_000211815.1 Moorena producens 3L | reverse complement strand
ATCAATAGTAATGATTAGGAGACAGCGTTTATCAGAACTATCAGGTAAAATAGAATTTTTTCTCTTTTCCCGATTCCCGATTCCCGATTCCCGATTCCCGATTCCCGATTCCCTAGAACTTAACAGTTGAACCTTAAACCTTCAAGTTTCCCCCGCATGGTAAGAACTACGAACCAAAGGACCGGAACGCACATGGGCAAATCCCATATCCCGTGCGATCGCACCTAGCTCATCAAACTCTTCCGGTGTCCAGTATTTTTGTACCGGCAGATGTTGGAGAGAGGGACGCATATATTGACCGAGGGTGATGCGATCGCATCCAATCTTACCTAAATCCGCCATCGCTTCAATTACTTCTGCTTTGGTTTCCCCATGGCCCAACATTAATCCGGATTTAGTGGGAATGGCGGGATTCAGTTGTTTGACAATGCTGAGCACATCTAGCGATCGCTGATATTGTGCTCCCCGGCGCACCTTGCCCTGTAAGCGCTGGACTGTTTCAATATTGTGGTTGTAACAGGCTGGCTTGGCCTCCACCACCGTTGCTATCCGTTGCTGTTGCAACTCTGCTGAGATTTGATCGTGATCACCTTTACCCCCCCAGAAATCTGCTGTTAGCACTTCTATCTCAGTACCTGGATTGAGTTGGCGGATCGCATCCATGGTAGCGACAAACCAACCGGCACCCTGGTCTGGCAAATCATCCCGAGCCACAGAGGTCAGCACCACATACCGCAAGCCCAATAACTGTACCGATTCCGCTACTTTCTGGGGCTCCTCTGGGTCTAGGGCCATGGGAGCATGACCTTTATCCACTTGACAAAATGCACAAGACCGTGTACATGTCGGTCCCATCAACAAAAATGTAGCGGTTTTCTGAGAATAGCACTCACCTCGGTTCGGGCAACGTCCCTCCTCACAAATGGTGTGAATCTGCCGTTGTTTAATAATCCGCTGCACCGTTGAGATGTCACTAGCATTACCAATCGGACGTCGCAACCAAGAGGGAAGTGCAGTAATTTCTGAACGCCATTGTTTTTGTGTAGTCATGGGGAATCGGGAGTCGGGAGTGGGGAATCAGGAATCGGGAATCGGGAATC
>NZ_GL890841.1:85617-114851 GCF_000211815.1 Moorena producens 3L | reverse complement strand
AATTGTAACAGGAGCAACGGGCAAGATGCCCGTTCCAGGTTAGATGGCTATTCTACCAAGATGGCTATTCCACAAAACTATTTCCATCAAACGAAGTCTACTATTCTTTAACTAGTCACACAAAGACTTGACTTCGCGGCAGTTGTCTGGAACAGGGGATCACCAGAACAGTAGACAAGAATTGATGCAAACACTATCATAAAACTACTTTTGCGCATAGGTCTACTATCTACTCCTCCCGATTCCCTCGGTGCGCTTGACCCGTAATTAAATTCGCCACGGGTCGCACCGCTCCCGATTCCCGATTCCCCACTCCGGAATTATGAGTTGTCTAGCAATGACCGAATTAGAGAACGTAGCATTCTTCCTAAAGCTTCACACTCACCTAAAATCGGATTAACCGCGACCGAGTTAGCCAGTTTAACTCTGACCGATAAGAAAAGATGGGTTTCCAATTCTTTGAGAGAGCCTTGAGCTATTCTAAGAAATTGAACATATTCTCCTCGATACTCCCGTCCATATCCCTCTGCAATATTAGCAGGAATTGATGCAGCTGCTCTCCTTATCTGTGCAGTCATCCCATACATTTCCTGTTTAGGGAATTCTCTGGTGATAACATAACAACTCTCCGCTACATCCATTCCCTTTTGCCAAACTCGCAAATCTTGATAAGACTGAATTTGACTATAATTGCTCATGCTTCAACTAGAGTTCGGGAATCGGGAGTCGGTAATCGGGAGTCGGTAATCGGGAGTACCTCTATGATAGAAACGCGCTTATCCCTATGGTTGTCAGTCTCCGAAAACATTTGCCATTTATAAAATTATTAGCTTTTGTATACTAAGCGTTCCCACTATTTTTTGATAAATAGTCACACATCGATTCCCAATTCCCGATTCCCGATTCCCGATTCCCGACTTCTTCATCCTTTTGCTCTACGATACCAACCCACAATCCGGTGAGGAGAAACCCCCAAATGATAGGCAACGATCACCAGTTGGTTAATTAATGTAGTTTTCACAACCCCTAAGGTCTGCCAACGGCGTCCTGATGTTAGCACAGGTTGACTAAGGATAGTTATTTTACCTAGGTGGCGGAGGCGTCGCATCAAGTCAAAATCTTCCATAATCGGTAGATTAAGAAAACCCCCCAGGTCTGTAAACACCTTAGTCTTGATAAAGATAGCCTGATCACCGTAAGGCAGAGAGCAAAAACGCGATCGCAAATTCACCATCCGCTCAATTAGCCTTACCCCCCGCAGGTTAGCATCAATGGCTAATTCAAAGGCACCAGCCACGGTGTCATGGTCTTGTAACCCTTCGCGAACTAAGGTATCAAATCCTTTAGGTAAACGGGTATCAGCATGGAGAAACAGTAGAATATCTCCAGTAGCAACCGCAGCCCCAGCATTCATTTGACTAGCGCGACCGGCACCAGCAGCTATAATCTTAGCACCCATTGATTGTGCGATCGCAACAGTTTCATCATCACTGCCCCCATCTACCACAATCACTTCCACATTAGACGCTTCCCTAACCGTAGCCAAAGTATCAGCTATGTGACTAGCCTCATTGAGAACCGGGATGATAATGGAAATTTTTACTATCACGCAAGACGTTTAGGCATTGTTTCTGACAAATTAGCATCCTTGAGTAGGAAATAACCAATGTTCCCTTAATTTGTATCCATATTTAGACATTTATTACATTAAAGGGATATAATAAAAGGTAAACTAGGTGGTCAGTGGTCAGTGGTCAGTGGTCAGTGGTCAGCGGTCAGCCTATGCGCTACGCGCACGCTACGCGAACAGCGGTCAGCCTATGCGCTACGCGCACGCTACGCGAACAGCGGTCAGTGGTCAGTGGTCAGCCGTCAGTGGTCAGCCGTCAGCTTATTTTATTGAAAAGCACCATCTGTAGTGTGGCACAGGCTTTGGCCTTGGCCTTTTGGCCTTTTGGCCACGCTACGCGAACGGCCACGCGTGCGCGTTTGGCCACGCTGTGCGAACGACGCTGTGATAACCCATAAGCTGATAACTAATAGCTGATAATAACTGATAGCTGATAGCTGATCACTGATAGCTGATAGCTGATCACTGAAAGCTGATAGCTAATAACTGATAGCTGAAAGCTGATAGCTGAAAGCTGATAGCTAATAACTGAAAGCTGATAGCTGAAAGCTGATAGCTGATAGCTAATAACTGAAAGCTGAAAGCTGAAAGCTGATAGCTGATAGCTGATAGCTGATTAAACTTAATTAAAATAAGGTGATAAATCCAACATGTCAGGGTTAACCATTAGTATTGGAGAAGCAGCCAGTGAGCTAGGGGTCTCAGTTAAAACCTTAAGGAGGTGGGCAGATGCAGGAAAGATTAGGTCAAAACGGTCTCCTAGTGGTCATAGGCGATTTTATGTAGCTGATATCAAACACATTACACCACGAAATGTCGGTCAGATCGATGATCGGATAACCATTAACTATGCCCGTGTTTCAGATCAAGACCAAAAAGAAGATTTAGTCAAGCAAATCAAGATTTTAGAGTCTTTTAGTACTGCTAATGGTTGGCAGTATGAGACAATTCAAGATTCAGGTGCCGGAATCAATTCCCAAAATAAAGGCTTACAGAAACTGCTCAAGCGAATCATGCAGGGGAATGTTGGCAGAGTTGTAATTACTCACAAAGATAGGCTGCTTAGAGTTAGTGCTGAATTAGTCTTTGCGATGTGTCAAGAATTCAATACAGAAGTAATAATTATCAACAAATCATCAGAAGACATCAGCGTTGAACAAGAATTAGTCAAAGACATCATGGAGCTGATCACAATCTTTTCAGAAAAACTCCATAGTGCTAAGAGTTCCAAAACGTAAGCTATTAGCTTTCAGCGAACAGCGATTAGCGCTACGCGCACGCTACGCGAACAGCGAACAGCGATTAGCGCTACGCGCACGCTACGCGAACAGCGAACAGCGATTAGCGCTACGCGCACGCTACGCGAACAGCTTTCAGTGATCAGTTATTTAATGAAAGAGATAAGCATTCGAATAATGCTGAGTTAAGTCCCAGCGTCGTTCGCACAGCGTGGCCAAACGCGCACGCGTGGCCGTTCGCGTAGCGTGGCCAAAAGGCCAAAAGGCCAAGGCCAAAGCCTGTTCCACAAAGCTGTTCGCGCAGCGTGAGCCTTTAGCTCACCGCTGACCGCTGACCGCTGAATGCTTATCCCGATTCCCGATTCCCTACTCCCGATTCCCGATTCCCGATTCCCTACTCCCGATTCCCTACTCCCATCAAATTTGATACTACCCACAGATCCTCTGGGCGGTCAACATCAGTAAGCTCGGAAAGCATCCCGATAGTTAGGTTAAGACTGTTAGCAATATCCACGGTTTGCTGCAAAACCTCAGATGTTCCCCAATTCACTCCCACAAACAACTCTGGAATCAATCGACTTAGACCAACCAGATAGTAGCCGCCATCCTTAGCTGCTCCAAGTACTAAATCATGATTGTCTAGAGCCTCAAATGCCTGATTCATCACCGAACTATTCAAATCGGGGCAATCAATACCAATTATCACAACTTTGGTCATGCTTTCCGCAAACGATAACTGAAATGCCGTTGTGATTCGCTTGCCCAAATCCCCATCACTCTGAGGTTTATAGACCAGATTTGAGCCTAACCAATTCTCCATTAGCTGTTGATTACCACCAGCAAAATGGATTTCTACAGACACAGGGCGACCAGTTGTAAATTCCTTGACCTGGGCAACAGTGTGTTCCGTCATGCGACGTTGAAGCTTTGCCGCACCATCCGCTCCTAGAGCTGGTATCATCCGGGTTTTAGTCTTTCCCGGCTCTGGATAGCGGCTGAAAATAATTAAGCGTTCTGTCAGTATCATTATATGAAGGGAATAGGGAGTAGGGAATAGGGAGTCGGGAGTCGGGAGTCGGGAATCGGGAGTCGGGATTAGGGGACAATAATTATCACAATTACTACACCGATTTTTAAGCACCTACACAGAATTAATTACCTATTGCAAATCTCTGTAACCCTTACCCTGCAAAGCTTTTTTTTTGTAAAATGTGTAAGTAATTTTGTGTACCTACTTATAGCATTTTGAGTTTAGTTATTAACATAGTCGCGCTTGGGAAAGGCAAGAGGCAAGAGGCAAGAGTAAAGAAAGTATATAGGTATTTTTGGTAAGGTCAAAAATGCTCATCATTTGATAGCTGATAGCTGTTCGCGTAGCGTGCGCGTAGCGCTAATCGCTGTTCGCTGATAGCTGATAGCTGATAGGTGATAGCTTACATCCCTATTTTTTCCAAAACTTCTTGGGCAAGAGACCGAAATTCTTCTGAAGCCATACAATATGGTTTATAATCCAACACAGACACAGGAGACGGTATATCCTGATTGTCTACTTTTTCAACTTGTTCAGCACACTTTGCCAAATCATCTCGATCGAAAATAACACTCTTCATGACATCAAAGCCATAGCGGTCGGAAATTGCTTTGATCCGTTTTGGCAAGGTATGCTGTATGAACATGTTATTGGTTGCTATTTTACAAGGCAACACTCCCAAGACGTTAAGGGGCGGCTTAATTTGGATTTGTTTTCTATAGCCATTAATCGCTCTGATAAAATCTTTGACATTCAGTAAGCCTTGATTAGAAAAAGGCTTGAGGTCTGAAGGAATGATTAAAAAGTCAGCAGTGATTAAAGCAATTCTAGCATATAAATTCCAAGAGGGAGGGGTATCAATAATTACCACATCATAGTAATTTTTAACATCGTCTAGTTTATCAATCAGCATGAGCAGGCTAAAATCAAGCTGATTCATATCAAGCTCATATTTCATCAGATCAATGTGAGCAGGAACCACATCAATTTCTGGATTGCTGAATTCAGATTTTCTAGCTACTTCCGAGATTGAGAAGAATTCTTCAGATTGCAAAACATGGAGAATATTACACTCTTTGATATCATCAAAGGCTTCGTCATGAAATTTAACCAGTCCGGTAGCAAAGGTAGCATTCGCTTGGCTATCAAGATCGATGATCAGCACTTTTTTGCGGTTTTTTCGGATAGCTGCCCCTAGGTTAACCACCGTTGTGGTTTTCCCGACGCCGCCTTTGTTATGGTATACTGCAATGACCTTCACGTTATGTTACCTCTTTTTGTCAAAACTGGGATACACCATTTCTATAGTCAATATGAAAGGCGGTGTTGGCAAGACTACCACCACCGTCAACCTTGCTACCTGTCTTGCCAAAGATTATGGCATGCGAGTATTAATCGTTGATCTCGATACCCAGATTAATGCTACCCTAAGCCTGATGCCTCCAGTGCAATTTGCTAAACTCAAGAAGGAGGACCGAACCTTAAAAAAAATAATTAATCAAGTGATTCAGTCACCCACTCAGGCATATATTCCCGTTGAACAAGCGATTCAGCGCAATATTTGTCGAGTGGATGGACTAGATTTATTGCCAGGGGATATCGAAACCTACAATGATTTTCTATTGGCTGCATTGCTGTTTTCTCAGTCAAAGGATAATCCCCAAGAGTTTGAAAACAACTGGAATCAGCTAGAAAATTATTTAATTAAGCGTGCCCTTGAGCCAGTTCAACAAACCTACGATTTTATTCTATTGGATTTCCCTCCAAGTGAGAATATTATCACTCGTAGCGGAATTATTGCTAGTGATTTTTATCTCATTCCTGCCAAACCTGAACCTTTATCAGTGGTTGGGATTGGCATCCTCGAAGAAGGTCAGATCAAAAAGCTGGTACAAAGCGATCGCTCTGGGATAACCCTGATTGGGATTCTGTTTTTCTCCCTTGGTCACGCCACCAATATGGCGACACAAGTCAAGAACCGATTGACCGATAATTTTGGGAAAGACAAAATTTTTACTATAGAAATTCCCAGGAATGTTGCGGTTGCCAAAGCCGTGGATGAGTTTCGACCTGTGGTCGTCAATGAACCCCAAGCACCAGGAGCCAAAGCCTTTACTCAATTCACTCAAGAATTTATCCAAAAATTATCGAATATTATAACAAATAAATCTAAGAACTAGTTGAGCAGGAGGGTGGAATCGGGAATCGGGAATCGGGAATCGGGAATCGGGAATCGGGAATCGGGAATCGGGAATCGGGAGTGCGTAGGGTGCGTAGGGTGCGTTAGGGGCGGGCTTGCCCTCATGTTCATCCTCGAGCGCAAGTGTTAGGTTGCTGCCCGTAACGCACCACCGGGTCAAACTACATTTTTGCTCATTTTTGAGGAAATTGGGAATTTAGGAGCAAGGCCAAAATAATGATTAAATCTTGGATGGTAATTGCAGCGGTAACCCTGCTAGTAGCATTCGCTGGTAACTTAATCACCAGACCCGAAGGAGTCAGATGGTTCTATCGCCTACGTCGTCCGCAATGGCTCACCTTCGAAGGAGCAATTCCCCTAATCTGGATAACTATCTTTATTTGCGGTGGTTGGTCAGCGTATATAGTTTGGGAGCATGACCCAGGTAGCGGAAGCACCTGGTTGCTGATGGGTTTATATCTACTACTAGAAATCATCACCATGGCTTATACACCAGTGATGTTCCTATTTCGTAGCCTCACCGTTGGCACCATTATTGGTGGCACAGGTGCCTTATTAAGTCTTATCCTGGGTTTACTGATTTATCCCGTATCCCTGGTGGCGTTTTTGTTACTACTTCCCTACATAATTTGGAGTCCGATTGGTACCTACACCACCTGGGAAATGAGGCGACTTAATCCAGGGGCAGCATAATTTATTTGTAAGCATTCAGCCGTCAGCCGTCAGCCGTCAGGTGACGTAACAGAGTATTTTTTTTAATTGTAGTAGGGTGGGCAAAAACAGTTTGGTTAAAATGAGTCTTCTAGATCAGATTACTTTGCCCACCCTACTTGAATTGGGATTTTTTTTAATTGTAGTAGGGTGGGCAAAAACAGTTTGGTTAAAATGAGTCTTCTAGATCAGATTACTTTGCCCACCCTACTTGAATTGGGATTTTTTTTAATTGTAGTAGGGTGGGCAAAAACAGTTTGGTTCAAAGGAGTCTTCTAGATCAGATTACTTTGCCCACCCTACTTGAATTGGGATTTTTTTTTACACGCAAGTTTCTTAATTTCATTGTCCTAGAGCTCAGTAATCATCCGTTCCATAAACAGTTTTGCCATCAGGCATCACAGCAAATTGTAAATCAGCGCCTTTTAGATTAGTACCCTTTAATACCGCATCTTGCAAATTGGCGTAACGCAAATTCGCTTTATAAAGGTTAGCACCAGTGAGATTAGCCTCCCTCAAAATGGCACCATAAATACTAGCATGACTCAAGTCAGCATGCTCCATATTGGCACCAGTCAAGTCAGCTTCTCGAAGCTCAGTACGATTAAGAATAGCAGTACTTAAATCAGCATTAGCCAATCGGATATTGAGGAGATTAGCATCACTGAGATCAGCACCTTTCAAGTTAGTATCTTTAAAGTCAGCGCCATCTAAGTCAGCAGAGGTTAACTTCGCGTTTTCAAAACGAGCACCAATCACTTTGGCATCTTTGAGATTAGCGTTCTCTAGGTTACTATCGGATAAGTTAGCTTGGCTAAAGTCAGCTCTGCTAAAGTCAACTCCACTTAAGTCAAGTCCACTCAAATCAATACCCATCAGATCACACTCTACACAGGTCTTGGTTTTTAACATTAACTCAAGCACTTTTGTCTTGGCTTTTGGATGTTGAATGGTCTTACTGGAGTTATCATTAGTTTTTAGGGATATGCTAACCTGTTGCTGAGATGATAGATGAAGAGCAATTGCTATAGTTGCCGCTAAGACCACAGCGATGATTAAAGATAGTTTAATGTTCATAAGCAAAAGCTTGCCCAGATTGACCTGAGAGTCGCACTCTACTTAGAGAGATACAAGAGATTATTCGCCCCTACCGGAATAAAAGTTTAAACTTTTGTATATAGCAATAGCAGCTGTTTGCTGGAATAAGAGTAGAGGCTTTGGCAGAAAGGCGCGATAATAGAGCTAGTTTACCGTTTGCTTGTTGTCACCCTATGCTCCCTGGGTAGACTATAGGGTGTAGCCTATAAAAAAATAGTTACTAAAAAATTAATTTAATTATACCATGAAATCACATTGCACGACAGCGTAAAAATTGGAATCAGGCTATGCTGCTAAAAGCTGCCATCATAGATTACAGCATGGCCAACTAGATGGCAGTTAGATGAAATCTTAAAAGTTACCCACCAAAGCGCGGAATTTAAGGATTAAGGAAGTTCCATTATGTTAGTTTGTCCCCAGTGTCAGTTCGAGAACCCAAATACCAACAAGTTTTGTCAACGATGTGGAACTTCCCTAACCGATAAAAGTTGTCATGAATGCGCTAGCCAAGTGCCCCTAAATGCTGAAACTTGTCACAACTGCGGTGCCTTCACAGGAACGGTTTGGAGGGCAATTATTTCTAAGCAGCAAAATTCGGCAAGGTCCCCCCAGTATTCTCCTCAAACTCCGGTTGAGGTGTCAGACTCCTCAGCTGAGCAGGCTACGGCAGTAGCGGTCTCCCAACCAGAGTCTGACCAGACCGAGAGGGAACTAACCCAGCCAGCATCATTCCTAGAAACAACACAAGAGTGGCTAACTAAATCGGATACTATACTAACAGAGCCAGGGGATGATGGCACCTTGTCCCAAGCATCAACAGTCTTCGCTGATGAAGCATCGATAAACAACAGAAGTGGCTGTGATCAAGTGGAACTAGAATCATCAGAGGAGCCATTACTAGAGATTAGCCCAATACAGAAGAAACCTCAATCTACTGAAGCTTCGAGCTGGTCAATTCCTAATCTCGAAAACCCAACTTCAGAGACAGCAACAATTGTCTATCTAGACCAGGGTAAGCGTTACAGAGTACTAGAACCTGATCAACTCTATCAGATCGGGGAAAGTAAGACAACAGATGATAGTATCTTTGTCACAGTTTTGGACTGCCAACCGTTACAAAAGTCTCCCCTAGAAGCCCTGATTAATCAAACAAAATTGTCTCCAGAGAAATTTGATCTATCCACAACCCTAGAGCAGCCAAAACCTTCCTCGAAAGAAAACGTAGACGTTTGGAAAGTCCTAGATATCCCACAGAGTGCTAAACCCTATTTGGCTCTCAAGGACTTATGTTACCCTAGCGTGCCAGAAATTCATGATGTTTGGCAGCAAAATGGTAAGGCGATAATCCTGCTAGAAAACCGTTCAGAATGGCAGTTACTGAGTAAGTTGTGGGGGTCCGAAGAGTTTTCTAAACTGCAAATCCTATACTGGCTCGATGAAATGGCAAAGCTTTGGCAAGCTCTAGAGCCTTGGCATTGTCGTCAGAGTCTGTTGGAACTGACGAATCTCCGGGTGGATGAAGACCAAGCACTAGGTTTGGAGCGTCTATATCCCGACAGGGAGGAAAATCCCCTAACCCTAGAGGATTTGGGACAACTGTGGCAACGATTATTTAACGAGTCCCAGCGAACTCAATTTACCTCCTTGTCAACGGTTGTCCGGCAGTTGTGTACAAAGGAAATTGAAACCATTGAGGAATTGCGATCGCATCTGCAAGCCATTGCTCACGAACAAGAATCTGACCCATACGAATCCGGTATGGAATTAACTGAGGCTGTAGTCTCAGAAATGGCAACGGCAGACACTCAACCTCCTGATAGCCAGGAATTATTGTCTGATCTACCAGGAATTGAGCAACAAGGGGATGACATGCCAACGGTACTGTTGCCAATGAGCTTGCAGAGTCTCGATGATCTCGGTATTACAGATATTGGTCATCAAAGAGATCATAATGAGGATTGTTTTGGCATCGAGACCCAACTCAAAAAGCAGGAAAATCCCATTGGTCGAACTATACAAGCTCGTGGTTTATATATTCTCTGCGATGGCATGGGAGGGCATGCGGCTGGGGAAGTAGCCAGTTCTATGGCAGTAGAGGTACTCCAGAATTACTTTAAACAAAATTGGCAAGACGAGTTTCCCACAGAAGATAGTCTCAGGAAATCGGTCTATGTAACAAATCAAGCGATTTTCGATATCAACCAACAAAATGCTCGCTCTGGCAGCGGTCGAATGGGTACGACTCTAGTCATGATGTTGATTCAAAATACCAAGGTAGGGATTGTCCATGTCGGAGATAGTCGGGTCTATCGTCTAACTCGCAAACGAGGCTTAGAGCAAATCACTATAGACCACGAGGTGGGTCAACGAGAAATCCAGCACGGAGTAGATCCAGAGCTCGCTTACTCTCGCCCTGATGCCTATCAACTAACTCAAGCCCTTGGACCGCGCAGTGAGCAATTCCTAAATCCTGATGTGCAATTCATAGATATCGCAGAAGATACTATATTCTTACTTTGTTCTGATGGTTTGTCAGATAATGACCTGTTGGAAAATTACTGGCAAACTCACTTAGCGCCTTTACTAAGTTCCCGAGCTAGCCTCGATCAGGGTCTGGTTAACTTGATTGAGCTGGCAAATGAGCATAATGGTCACGACAACATTACACTAATCCTAGTTCGGGTGAAGGTGCGACCAAACTTGGCTCAACCAACATTAAATTAGGTGATTAGTTGTATGTGATTAGTGATTAGCTAGGTGATTAGTGATTAGCTAGGTGATTAGTAGCTGCCAGTAGATTCTGGTTAGTCACTTTGGACAAAGGACAAAACCGACAAAGGATAAAACCCACAAAGGATAAAACCCACAAAGGACTTTGGACAAAGGACAACTGACTATGGTCACACTGACCCTATTAGATCCGTTAAGCCCCACTCCAGTGCAGCAGTGGAGCTTTCAGAGCAAATCTACGATTCGCATTGGTCGTGCTCCTGATAATGATGTGATTGTCGATGACCCGATCGTGTCACGACATCACCTGGAACTCAGGGCTAGTGCTTCCCCATCGGGTCCGATGTGGCAGTTGGTCAATCAGGGTGCCAATGGCACCTTCCTCAATGGTGTCTTGGTTTCCCAGGGGGTGCTGCCGGAAAAGGCTCTGATTCAGCTAGCCCAGAAAGGTCCGAGGCTGCAATTCCAAGTTCAAACCCAGCAACTCCCTTCCCTAGCACCCTTGCCCTTGACTGAGACTACTAAGCCATGCCAACACCAAGGCAATGCACCAGGCAATTTGTTCTGTATTCACTGTGGTCAACCCTTGGTGCCAGTCGAGGGAGTCATTCGCAACTACCATGTTTTGCGGACATTGGGACAGGGGGGAATGGGAACCACTTATCTTGCCTGGGACAAAGTTAACAGCAAGGATGGATACCCACTCCTACTAGTACTGAAGGAAATGAATGCTGACATGGCTCAAATTTCCAAGGCTCAAGAACTGTTTGAACGAGAGGCTCGCACCCTAAAAACCCTGAATCATCCCGGAATTCCCCAGTATTACGACTTTTTTGTGGAAGGGGGGAAAAAATACTTAGCCATGGCTCTGATCCACGGTGAAGATTTAGAAAAACGTGTCTTGAGCACTGGACCAGTCACCTTGCCCCAGGCAGTAGAGTGGATGATTCAGACTTGCGATATCTTAGACTACATCCACGACCGCCAGCCGCCTCTAATCCACCGAGACGTTAAGCCCGCGAATTTGATGGTGCGCCATCGAGATAACCGAATTGTGATGTTGGATTTCGGTGCTGTTAAAGAAATTGGCACAATACCAGGCACACGGATTGGTGCCGAGGGATATAGTGCTCCTGAACAAGACCGAGGTCAGCCTTGCACTCAATCGGATCTTTACGCCATTGGCCCAACTCTCATATTTCTGCTCACCGGGGAAGCTCCTCTAAAGTATTATCAAAGGCGTAGTTCAGGATATCGGTTTGATGTATCAGGCGTTCCCACTGTTACTCCCCAATTAAGGAAAGTGATTGAGCGGGTTTGTCAACCAAGGGCTTGCGATCGCTACCAAACGGCAAAAGAACTGATGCAGGCTTTGGTTGCTTGTATTTAGGAGTCGGCGAAGCATGAATATGAGCAGAAATTTCACGGGCATAATTTGGCGATCGCTAGTGATTAGGATAAGGGGGATAAGGGAATAAAGAAAGGATATACTCACCCTACCCGCGCTGTCTCCTCATCCATGACCAAGCTCCACCTATTGAAGCGTGGACGCCAAATGGGAGCGAAACAAGTCAGATCAAGTCCGGTTAATTACTTCTAAAAATGGTTGATCCCCGTTGTTCGCCTTTTGTTAATTGTCAATTTTGAATTGTTAATAGCTAATTGTTAATAGCCAATTAACCACTGACAACTTTCAATTGTCAATTTTCATATAGACGAACAACAGAGATAGATAAGTACTTAACCTGAAACAGGATCAGATCATTCTTCGTCCCAGGCTTCCACAGCTAGTAAGTCACTGATCGGGTCTTGCATGGTAAACCCGAATTCAGTAAGTTCCTGTTTCCAGTAGGACCATTCGTCCCCATAGAGCAGGGCAATTTTCCAAAGGCTGTCACTGGGTTTAATAATTTTGGATTCCGCCAGTGAACGCACATGGCGTTGCAACTTCACCATGGGGTGAGTAACTGTTTGAGTCATACTCTAAAATCTCTAAATCAATTCTGTTGTTAGATTGGCTTTTGCGAATACCTGAACTACAATGCTTCCCCTTTGCGGTAATGCGCCGATCTGTAGAGTTTTGTACGGCAAGGAAGCCCCTCTATACTCTTGTAGCGCAATCGGATGCATTTAAGCAAGCCCGATCTGGGTAAATGTACGGGAATCCCTACTTTAACGCGAACCATAGACACTTAGCCAAGCCGCGAGAAGCCCCGCGCTCTACCCGATAGGGTGAGCGTCGTATGGGAAGCGCGGGGCAAGGGTCGGAACGTCGAAATGCCAATGTAATATACTAGGAATAGTAGGGAAAACAAATTAAGAGCTAACCGCCACCTACTAACAGCAACCTTGAAAACCACCGAATATGGGGTTCCATCCCGAAAAAAACTTGATAGTTTGAGTTATCTGTGGATGGGTAAAATTTCATAGGTGCTCGCACCTTGAGCCCATTAAATTCGCTCAAGGTGCTCGCCTGCAGTACTTTGGTTCTAGAACTTTTTGTATTGTTCCGGGGGGTCGGGGCATCCCGGAGACGAAACCGATAGATAGGGTCGCCTATAAAGGCGAGCTGGCTATGCAGAAAAGGGTTAAAACTCATGAAATAAGGCGACCCTATCCTTACGGTAACTTCTGACCGTGTTGTTAATAAAGTAACCCGTGTATCCGTTCGCGCAGCGTCGGCGAAAGCCGATACCGTTGGGTGGAGTTGGTAAGAAGCCCGCGCTGTCCCGTTAGGGCAGCGTCGGGAGTATGTCACTCAGGTTATGATAGTACCTATAGCCCAAGGAATTTAGAGCCAATTACAGCTTTTCAATGACCCAACCACCACACCTTGCCCCCTATGGTTCCTGGAAATCCCCTATTAGCGCTGACATGATTGTTCAAAGCAGCGTTAGGTTGGGCAGCATTGCCCTTGATCAAAAGGATGTTTACTGGATTGAAGGGCGACCTGCAGAAGCTGGACGCAATGTAATCGTGCGACGCACCCCTGATGGCAAAACTGTTGATCTGACTCCCGAGCCCTTCAATGCTCGTACTCGGGTTAACGAGTATGGTGGTGGTGCAATTGCAGTTAAGGATGGCACAATTTACTTCTCTAATTTTGCTGACCAACGTCTGTACCAACAAACCCCAAGCTCCAAACCCCAACCCCTAACCCCCATAGCTAACTGGCGCTATGGTGATGCAGTAATTGACCAGGAAAGAGGACGTATAATCTGTGTGCGAGAAAACCACACGGTGGATGGCGAACCAGTCAATACCTTGGTTAGCATCAGCTTAGAAAACGGTGAAGATATTCAAGTGCTAGCCTCTGGCTGTGACTTTTACTCCTCGCCGCGCCTAAGTCCCGATTGCTCTAAACTCGCTTGGCTAAGCTGGAATCATCCCAATATGCCCTGGGATGTTACTCAACTCTGGGTAGCTCCAATCTTAACCGATGGTTCTCTAGGTGTTGCAGAGCTCATTGCTGGTGGGGTTGATGAGTCGGTATTTCAGCCAGAGTGGTCACCAGATGGTGTACTTTACTTTGTATGCGATCGCACTAATTGGTGGAATCTCTACCGCTGGCAACCAACCCGAGGGGAAATCGAACCCCTGTGTGAAATGGAAGCCGAGTTTGGACTACCCCAGTGGGTCTTTGGCATGTCTACTTATGGCTTCGATGGTGCCAATCGAATCATATGTACCTATACTCAGGAAGGAAACTGGCATTTAGCTAGTATAGACCTAAACACCAAGCAGCAGTCGGTGATTGCCACACCATACACCAGTATTTCCGACCTAAAGGTAGCTGATAATCAAGCGGTTTTGATCGCTGGTTCTGTAACAGAAGCAACTGCAATTGTTCAGTTGGACTTGACAAATGGACAAATCAATGTATTGAGGAAGTCGAGTGAGTTAGCTATCGATACTGGCTATCTATCGCCGCCTCAAGCGATCGCATTTCCCACAACTAATGGACTGACCGCTTATGGTTTCTTCTACCCACCACTAAACAAAGACTACACCGCACCAACCTCCGAAAAACCACCCCTAATTGTCAAAAGCCACGGTGGACCTACGGCGGCCACTTCTAGTGCCTTTAATCTAAAAATTCAATACTGGACGTCTCGTGGTTTTGCCATCCTAGATGTTAACTATGGAGGGAGTACTGGCTATGGGCGGGACTATCGTCAGCGCCTTAAAAACAACTGGGGGATTGTGGATGTTGATGACTGCACCAATGGCGCGCAATACCTAGCTAAGCAAGGACTAGTTGATGGTGAGCGACTGGCCATTGCTGGGGGGAGTGCTGGGGGTTATACAACTCTAGCTGCTCTGACATTCCGAAATGTGTTTAAAGCTGGCGCTAGCTACTACGGTATCAGTGATTTGGAGGTACTAGCCAAGGATACCCACAAATTTGAATCCCGGTATCTGGATGGCTTGATCGGTCCTTACCCAGAACGTAAAGATTTGTATCAACAGCGATCGCCTATTCATTTCACAGACCAACTATCGTGTCCTGTAATTTTCTTCCAGGGGCTAGAAGACAAGGTAGTTCCTCCTAGTCAAGCAGAAATGATGGTGGCAGCTTTGAAGGCTAAGGGGTTACCTGTAGCCTATGTCACCTATGAAGGGGAGCAACACGGTTTTCGTAAAGCAGAAACGATTAAACGGACTCTCGAAGGGGAGTTGTATTTTTACTCCCGGGTATTTGGATTTGAGCTCGCAGAGGCGATAGACCCTCTAACTATTTATAATTATTAGTCATTAATTTAATTACGTTAGTGTGTAGACATGGCTCAAGACCTGCGAAGTAAGCCAATGTCGGTATTTGTCTATTGGTTTCGATATTATTGTTCACCATCAACTCATCAACAATGACTAGGCAGGAAAGACAATCAATAACCAGTGAGTTACAAACTCAGGCAATAATCCTCGGTGGATGGGTCGCTCTGATGTGGATTGTAGAGCTGGTGGATATATTCATTTTTGGAAGGAAACTTGATCTATATGGCATCATCCCCCGTAACCCGATTGGGCTGCGGGGTATTTTATTTGCCCCTTTTCTCCACGGTGGTTTTTCTCATCTGATTTCCAACACTATACCTTTTCTTGTCCTAGGCTGGTTTGTAATGTTGCAAGAAACTAGCGACTTTTTCGTAGTTACCACCATCACCATGGTGGTGGGTGGTCTTGGGGTTTGGCTGTTGGGCGCTCCCAATTCAGTTCACATTGGGGCAAGTGTGCTGATCTTTGGCTACCTAGGTTTTCTGCTATTTAGAGGCTTCTTTGAACGAAACCTACCCTCAATTTTTCTATCAATTCTAGTCGGCTTCCTCTATGGTGGTTTAGTTTGGGGTGTTTTACCTTCACAGCCCCATGTATCTTGGCAAGGACATTTATTTGGTTTTATCGGCGGTATCCTAGCCGCACGTCTACTGGCAAAGCGTAAACTCTCTTCGTAGTGCTGAGTTTTGACTACTCAGTGGGAAAATCAAACCAGACAGACTTTGTGGGTCCCCAACAGATTCAAACTATCTGTCTGCTGGTGTGAGTAATAGGTTTTGAGTAGAACTAGAGAAACTTTTATCAAGAATTATGTGTTCACGTAGTGTCTCCAAAGGAGAATCGCGGGGATCCTCGCTCCTTGGGTCAAGTCTAAAAACCTAGTGTTAGCCAGAGGTATAACAGTCTCAATATTCTACGTATAACCAATAAAGAACGAAAATTTTTTCCCTACTCAGCACTCACCACTAGAAGGTTGATAATCAGACCATAGAGGAAATGGCTCAAAAACAGAAATTCCCTCATCTTGTGGGTTCAAAATGGACAGCTAAACAGAAAACTTGGGGCTGGCGGCATTTCCAAGTGGTCAATCGTAAAAACCAAGGAAAGTGGGTGTTTGCTGAAATGGTAGCTTCTTGTGACCCGAATGTCCGTTTTTGGCTAAATGCTAAACAGCTTAAAGATCCTGGCTTGTGGCAAGCAGGCTGGAAATCTTTAGCCGAAATCGAAAGCGAAGAGTAACCGTAAGTATTCAGCCGTTGGCCTTTGGCCACGCTGCGGGCGCATAAGCTGATAGCACCTCAAGTAGCACCATCTGTAGCGCATATGCTTACGAACCCCCTACTCGGTCAAGGCGAAATCCTTGGTGCAGATGATTAAAAGTCTTGGCTGTAAGCTAATGGTAATAGGTTTTAGGTATTTTGTCTGGTTAGTGATGGGGCTCAAGATGTTTGTCACACAACGGTTCCGGTTCACAGCAGCATCGGATTGATAAGATAAATGGCACGCTCCTTGAATTCAGGGCAAGCTAGTAATTGTTTATAGTTCATTGTTTATTGTGGAATAGGGTTTTATGGTCATGGATGGAATCAATCAAGCAGAAATGCGGGAAAGACTGGGAAACCTTGAGAAGATACGTGATATAATTATTGGCTCTAAGCTGCGAGAGTATGATACTCGCTTCACGAAGATAGAGTCTGACCTATCCATGTGGCAGCAGGAAATACGCGATCGCGTTGAGCAGATCAAAACGACTCTCTCAAAAGAAATAGCTGCTGGGGTAGATTCCCTCGAGAAAAAAATAAGTAATCTTAGTTTAACTGCAGCCGAAGAGAGGAATGAGATTCAGGAACGGGTGGAACTGTTGAACAAAAAGTTTTCTAAGAGTATTGAGGTGCTCGACGAGACAGTCTACAAGCAGTCCACCTCCCTAAAGAAGGCAGTTTCAGAAACTAAAGAACAGCATCAGCAAGATGTGATCAATCTCAGAAAGCAGATCTTGGCCGAGCTGGAAACTAAATTTGCACAGCTCAAAGATGCCAAAGCCTCGAAAGCAGATCTCGGAGACATGTTGTTAGAGTTGGGTTTGAGGCTCAAAGGGACTGAATTGGTTCCAGCACTCAAAGAAGCTAGTGATGGGTGGTCTGGATTACCACAGACCAAAGGTCATAATGGTACGGTCACCTCAGAAACTGCTACTAATGATGACGATCATCTCCAGTTAATCAAGCAAACTCAGACTTTGGAATAGACTTGGCACAGTCGAGCAATGGCAGCCACAAAAATTAACTGGATTTTCTCGCTAAGATTAGTTTTAAATCAAAGTGCGATCGCTTTTAGCGGAAGCTTCGCTTCATCGGGTAGCGGCTCTTTCAGAGCATCGCTAATTTTTGCAAAAGGTTAAATAGTAACGGATAGCCACCAGTGGCATTTTCAAACCAAAATCCGGCTGATGCCTCTCAGCCGGAAAATTCTAGATCAGAGTCAATTGAGGTCAATTCGAGCCGAGAAGGCGAGTTGAAGGATTTACTGAATTTACTCGTTGACCTCAAGATTATTGATCAGACGGTGCAACCTAGCCAACACCCTAAATCTGAGCAGCAAGGGATGACCTCTGATCAGGCAGACACTGTCCAAAAATATTCATTCCAAGACCTTGAGGTTCCAGCTATTGAACCTCAAACTGACCGTGGGAGTAGCAGCCTCCCGTCTAGGGTTCAGGAGAAAGAACCATTAGCTCAAGAAAGGGATCAACCCCAATCCTTCGGTGTCAAAGTTTTTCCCCATCAGAACCCATCACCACAGCTTCCTACACCAAAGGAGCATCTGCCGCAAATGCCTCAAAATTCCGAAGATCCAGTATTAGCTGAGAATTTAGTCCAATCCGAAGCCACAGAAACCAACCAAGACCTGCCATCACAGTCTGATCACGACACCTCCCAGGAATTAGACATCTTGGCTGAGATTTTGCAAGAACTGGTGATATCTCCAGAAATGGCAGAGTTTCGTGACCAGATAGAAACCCTAGCCCAGAGACAAGGCAGGCTTGAGCATCGGATTGATCAACCTCAAGAATTGATTAAGCTATTGCTACCAGTGATGGCTAAGCTGCTGGATCTCACGGTAGCTCAGTTCAGTACCTCGGTGACCGATTCCCTGACTCCCATCATTGATGAAGTCATTGACCACAGAACTCAACAGGATAAAGTGTGTGTGGGAGAAGCGATCGCTCCCGCAGTTCCAGTAGCTATTTCCTCCCGGATCATGGAGTGTCCAGAGGAAGTTGGGTTTGCGATCGCACCAGAAATGGCAGCAGCTATCCGGCAACAGATTATAATTGAGCCAGAGGCCATGGTAAATGCTCTGTATCCGGTCATTGGCAGTACCATTTCCACATACTTAGCAGAAGAAATCCGAGCTATCAATGAGAAGCTGGAAAATGCCCTCAGCGTTGAAGCAATTAAGCGCAAGATTCGCGCTAAGGTGCAGGGGGTTTCTGAAGCGGAACTGCTGTTTCGGGAGGTGATGCTGTTTCAGGCGCGAGCTATCTTTTTGATTCACAAAGACTCTGGTTTAGTGATTGCCGAGGTACAACCCTCTGACAGCCAGCATCTAGAGTCAGATATGGTAGCAGGAATGCTCACCGCTATCCGTAGCTTTGTCAATGACTGTATCGCTCAGTCTGGGGATGTGGCAGAAATCGATGCTATTGAATATGGTACATCCAAGATCATCCTGGAAGTAGAGGGATACTGCTACCTGGCCGTGGTAGTTCAAGGGGCACCCACCCAGCAGTTCATTAATCAGTTGCGGGAAAGCCTAAAAACTATTATTACCCATTATGGTAAACCGATCAGGTCTTTTGATGGAGATAATACAACTATCCCGGTGGGAGTCAAGGGAATTTTACAAAATTTATTAGATCAATCCCTTAGTCAAGGGCGTCGTGATACTCAGGAAAATCGGAAAAAAGGCAAGAAACCCCCGGCCTTATTGGTGCTTGGCTTGGGGCTTCTGGGTTTAATCGCTGTATTTGGGGGATTTTATCAGCATAGGGCTAAAATAAACCGTCGCATTGAGCAAAAAACTCAACTTGCCCTCGCCTATTATGCCCCAGAAGTGTCTGATTATGGTTTAACAGTTAAAGCCAATCGCCAGAGACTAAAGCTAGCTGGACAGCTACCGAATCAGGCTCTGCGCTCAAACGTCGAGCAAATTGCCAAAGCTGCGGCCCCTAACTTAGCGTTGGATAATCAAATTGAGGTGATCGAACTCCCCTATACTGATGAGTTAACCCAAGCTCAAGTCCAACGGGTGAGAAACACCTTGAATCAAATGGATGGAGTGGTAATTGTAGCATCTTATACAGAAGGCAGGGTGACCGTAAAAGGAGCGATACTCTATGCTAAAGATTTCCCTAAGATTATCCAAGCCTTTGAGAGCATTCCCGGTGTCAAGTCGGTCGAGAACAATTTACAACTCCACGGATTAGACGTTACCAGCCGGATCTACTTTGATCTTGGTTCAGCCCAGTTGAAACCAGAGGATATAGGCACTAAAATCCGATCAATTAAGGAATTTATGGAGCGGTATCCTCAAAAGCACCTGAGGATAATCGGCTACGCCGATCCTAGGGGTCAACTTACCGAAAATCAGGGATTGGCACAACAACGAGCCCAAATGGTAAAAGATGTGCTTGTTCAGCAAGGCATTGATCCCAAACGGCTGCAAGTGCGTGGGGTTGGCAAACGCCCCCCAGATGTTGATGCTAGTCAACCGCTGTGGTTAAATCGATGTGTCGTATTTGATCCGTTTACCAACAAACCCAGTTGAAAGCCCCTTTGGTTTAGCTAGGAGATCACAACAAGTTATGGACTTTAGTCCCTTGTCTATTCAATCTGGAATCAGGAGGTGATTCAACGACTGCAATAGATCACTAACACTAAAACCATAGTGCTGTCTGGGAACATACGGTCGGTGAGCAATAGGTATTCAAGTCCGCTGAAGAAATCATACCGTAAACCTGTTCAGATGTGGAGCCACGCCCATATCTTAACAACTGTTTACAATCCCCGAGAGTTCAAACCAGTTGTCAGCAACCAGTAACAATGTCCACTATTGATCGAAAAATTTGCCTAGTTGGAGACTTTGGTGTAGGCAAAACTAGCCTAATCCGCCGATTTGTGGAGGGTGTGTTTAGTGACCAATATCTTTCAACAGTCGGAGTGAAAATTTCCCGCAAAATCATAAAATTTAAGGATGAAACCCGATCAGAACTGCTGGATATAAAATTGATGATTTGGGATTTAGAAGGTCATACTAAATTTAAGGGAATTTCACCAACTTATTTAAAAGGAGCTCAGGGTGCAATTATTGTTGCTGATGTAACTCGCATGGAAACCATTGAGCACATTGTTCATCATATCGATCTGTTTTTATCCATCAATCCCAAAGGGGTGATTATTACTGCCTTAAATAAATCAGACTTAGTGGATCAAGAAAAACTGGAGGAATTGAAACAGATGTTACAGAAAAAAACTGCCCAGCAAGACCAAGTCATAGCCAGTTATTATACCTCAGCGAAAACCGGGTTATACGTCGATGACATATTTCAGCAATTAGGTTGCGGAACGCTTCAACAGGAATAATTAGTTATATATATAGTGATATATAGCGGTTCTCATAGCAATGAGGTACACAAGATTTTTTCCCTGTTGCCTGTTGCCTGTTGCCTGTTGCCTGTTGCCTGTTGCCTGTTGCCTGTTGCCTGTTGCCTGTTGCCTATTAACTAAAATCCAAAATTAAAATCCAAAATATATCTCGCCTATTTTAGAAATGCTATATATCTTTATATATATAGCACAGTAGCTGATATACCTATGCTTAGTCAACTACTGAGTCAACAGGTCGAGCAATCAGCACACACTGTGTCAAGTCTCCCGGACCAAGCCCTGGGAAAAAATCTAACATCCAACATCCAACATCCAAAATCCCATGACGCCCCTCTATTGTAGTAAAGGACATGAGAATCCCAATGACAATAAGTTTTGCCGGGTTTGTGGCGAGATGCTGCCATCCTTAGCCAAAACCTTTGACACTGGGAAGATTCTGGGTGGTCGCTACCGCATCGTCCGGGAGTTGGGACACGGAGGCTTTGGACGCACCTATTTAGCTCAAGACCTTAACCGCTTTAATGAACCTTGTGTGCTAAAAGAATTTGCTCCCCAAGTTCAAGGTAACCACGCCTTACAAAAAGCAGAAGAACTATTTGAGCGGGAAGCGGGAGTTCTTTATCGACTGCAACACCCTCAAATTCCTCAATTTCGTGAGTTGTTTCAGGTACAACAACAGGACAAAGGCACCCTATTGTTGGTTCAGGACTATGTGGAGGGGCAAACCTACCGCGCTCTACTGGAGGCTCGCCGACCTCAGGGACTCCGGTTTAGTGAAGCAGAAGTGACTCAACTGCTGATCCAAATCCTGCCAGTGTTGGAATATATCCATTTTATGAGAGTGATTCATCGGGATATCTCTCCCGATAATCTGATTTTGCGCAGTACCGATGGTTTACCAGTGCTGATTGACTTTGGCGGTGTCAAGGAGGTAGCAGCAAATGTGGCATCGAAGTTCCTAGGGTCAAAGGTGGCTGGTCAAAATAAGCCAATCATAACTCGGTTGGGTAAAGTTGGCTATGCTCCCCCAGAGCAGATGCAAGGAGGAAGTGTTTTTCCCCACAGTGACCTCTATGCTCTAGGGGCAACTATATTAGTATTAGTGACTGGTCAGGAACCCCAGCAGATCATTGACCCCAATACCCTGACGTGGAACTGGCGCAGAGAGATTAGCCTTAGCTCCACCCTAGGTCGTATCCTGGATAAAATGCTTCAACCGAGACCAGGGGAACGGTACCAAAATGCCAAAGAAGTGCTGCGAGACCTCACCACTCACCTTCAATTTGCCAGTGACCCGCAATCAGCTCCATCACCCCCTCAGACTAAACCGACCTTAGCAGTTGCCCCTGGTTCCAAGCCAGTAGCGGTTAACCAGCCAGCAAGGCCAGCTAGCGGAACACCATTAACCGGCGCTAGCAATAATAACGTTTTAGATTGGCTTGGCAAGGTGGTTTTGGTATCTGTTTTAGCTGCTGCTGTATTTGGCTTTACCTTCTGGGCAACCAATTGGTGGTTCACATTCGGCAAAAGATCTAAGCCGGAACCCTCACCAAAGGAATCACCCATCGATCAACCGGACATAAAGCCACCCTCGTGGTTTCCCACAAACGAGGCAAAGCGCAAGGAATTGCTCGATCAGCGTCGTGCCAATTTGGAGATTAACGAAAAGTTCTACGTTCAGTTAGTCAATGAGGCGTTTTGGAACAAGTACCCCAATCAACAAAAACGACAGCTAGGGACTGGTTCAGAGGATGCTAAGTTAAGAGAAGAGTGGGATAAGCTGGCGTTTGAGCTATTGACCCGGATTGAGTTACTAAATTTGAGTCGGACGGCACGGAGAGGGTTGGGAAGCTATGGGACAGCAGATCTGACTCGCTGGAAGCAGCAAGTGAATCAGGTGCGCCTTTCTAGCCGTGCAGCTTATGATATTGCAGATTCTAAATTCTTTCATAAGTTTCCAGATCAGCGGGGTGAGAAGTTTATCGATAAGTCTATTGGTCAGGTGTGGCAAGGGATTGTTGGGGATACGATCAAAGCGTTGACATCAGGAAAATCCCTACAGCGCATTGAGTTTGCTGCTGGCGGAGTTCAACAAGTCAATGGAACCCTCGAGCCAGGAGACGGGAAAGCGTTTACTGCTAAACTTTCTAGTGGTCAATTCATGGAAGTGAGACTGGCTACCGATGTAAATGCGTTGTTTTCAGTTTATGGTCCTAGCCGTAAGACGACCCCCCTATTAGAAGACTCAACCGAACGGGAGTGGAGCGGGGAGCTGCCAGCATCTGGCTTCTATGAGTTTGTGGTAGTTTCTCAAGCTTCTCAACCGATTAATTATCGACTTAACTTTAGGGTTGAAGATTAGTTATTGGTAATTTATAGCAGTTCTCAATTGGGTGAGCTATAGCGGTTTTTAGTCTAATAATGTGGGTTCTATAGCGCTACGCGCAATGGCATTGGCAAGAGGCATGCATGCAAAGGTGCGCTTTCCGCATCTAATTATTAAATTCGCCACGGGTCGCACCTAAAAGTTCACTAAAACAGCTTTTGCTGCTTGTATCAATGTCAAACACCTTAATGCGTAGTGCTATAGCAGAAGTCATTTGTCAGAAGTCAAATGTCAGAAGTCAAACTCTTGCGCTTCTTGATGCAGTCGCTCATGGGGGAAACCCCCAAGACCGCTTAGGTGCGCTTTCCGTTGGCGAATTAAATTCGCCACGGGTCGCACCTCTGCATCGCTTACAAAGGGTGTGAGACTAATGTCGATGTCCTAACTGCCCTGGCGACTGCTATATAACAACCGTTTAGAATTCCCCGGCGGGGGACAGTTCAATTATTGAGTTAGTTGTAGACACTACTGGTTCAAATATTAAGTTAGTGATCGGATCTACTGTAGACACTACTGGTTCAAGGTTAGAACCCAGACTGAGTTGGTTCTGTTCACGGTACATACGGGCAAGAGCACCAGTGAAGCCAGCGTTGTAGTCAAGAGCGACTTCATTAATGGCATAGTTAGTTCGATCATCGACATAGGCATTATCCTCTGGTTCAGAGGGACCACCTACCAATGCACCATAGAGAATGTTGAGGTTGTCCGTTGGTGATTCGATGTCATTGGTGGTAGAACCATGGGCTCCACGATGGTGGGGATTCTTGGGAGAATTGTGGCCAAAACCGACGACATAACTGAAATTGTTGGGATTATCCCCAAGAATGTAGTCAATTTGATCAGCCGCAAAATCGGAGTAACGACCATTACCATCATTAACGGTATCACTATAAATACCAGCAAGAAAAGCGGTATTGGCAGCATATCGTAGGGAACCCCAGTCATTGAACCAAGCTAGTCCACCCTCAGTATATTCGATACCTTCACCACTATCGTCACTCCAGTAGTCCAGCCAGCGTTCTACTTCGATACGGTACCTATCCTGGTCAGTTTCCTGAGCAAGAAGGATGCCAGTACCATGGACTTTTTGATCCCAGGATTGAGTCTGAGTAGGATCAATACCTAGGTAGTAGCTTTCGGCTTTATCCAAGTAGGTCTGGTCACCGGTTGCTTTGTACAGCCAAGTTGCAGACCAGGCCAGTTCGTCTTCGTAGCCACTCCAAGAATTGTAGAAAATAGCAGCATCGGGGATAGAGTCAGAGTAGTTACCTTGATAGGTCTCGGCAAAGTCAAATAGGGCTTTCGCGTTATTGAGTAGTTGATTAGCGTAACTGTTGTTTGTGGATTGGAAGGCAATTGAGGCAGCAGCTAAGGCCGCAGCAGATTCACCAGCTAGGTCAGAACCGGGATTTAAAGGATCAATTTTGTACGCTGGTCGCACCATGGTCATGGTTTCCGGCGGTCCCCAGAAGCTATGGTCGATGTCACCGGATCCAACCTGTGCCCAGAATTCTTCGGTTTGACCGTTACTGTCTGTGATGTGGGCTTTGAGTATGTAATCGGTACCCCACTTAATCGCATCCAAAGCCTCATCCCATTGACCCATGTGCTGGTAGGCATCTTCATATTCGATTGCCCCCCAAGCTAGCATAGTCATGGCAGCAGCCATGGGGAAGCCGAACTTGACGTGGTCTCCAGCATCGTAATAACCGCCAGTGAGGTCAACTCCTACATCAGCACCATCGTTGAGAGCAGAATCCCCGCGCCATGGGATGCGATTGTCCTCAGGAAGTTTACCGGAGCGCTGAGCTTCATAAAATAAGAAGGACTTTTCGACAGCGTCAGCATAGTTGAACTGTGGTGAAACATTGGTGTTGATGATACTGGGTACAGTCTCACCATTTCCATTGGATGAGTCGAGTTGAACAGGAGTAGATTCATTCATTAGTCATTAAAAATTAGTAATCTTTGATAACAAAGCAAGTCAAATTACCCCTGTTTAATACTGGGAAAACGAAACAGGTCAAATTACCATTTTTTGTTGTTTATGAAGATAAAAACAACAAAACAAGTTAAATTACCCCTGTTTAATACAGGGACAATGAACTAGCCTCTAATTCCCCGTCAATAAAGGAGATAATAGGGCCTCATATTTGATTGACAAAAGCACTTTAAATTTGAGTAGTACTACTCTTAATGGCTACACCGAAATAGTTTTGTTTTGTAACGATAGCTAATATTAGCTTACAACTGTCAGGATATTAGTGTTAAATAAAACTAGAAGTTATTGTGAATTTTTAGTAAAGAATTAAAATCCCTAACACACAGTATCTTGAACTAAGCAGTTTTCAATTGGGTTCGGTACAAAATTTTTGGATTTTAGGGAACAGGGAACAGCGGATCTGGGAACAGGGAGTAGTGATGCAGCGCTATACTTTATTAACTCTTGCCTCTTGCCTCTTGCCCTACTCTTAGGGAACAGCGGATCTGGGAACAGGGAGCTAAGGTTGTGGGCCACGCTTACTGGCAGAGCCAGACGCTGCTTGAGGTGCGAACGGAGCTGGAAGGTAGCGCCGTCTTGAGGAGCCAGTTGCTCATATAACTTCCCGCGCCCCCCACACTCCCCACACTTCCCGCGCCTCCACCCCACACTTACCACACTTACCACACTTACCACACTTACCACACCCCATCTCCCCACCCTCCCCGCGCTTTCAAGGGTATGTTTTTAAGATTCATCCAGGGGCAGGAGAAAAATCGGGAATAAATCTACCTGTAGGTAAAGGCATGCCCTTAATCGCAGATGCCAAAATTATTAAAAATCCTCGTCTGAAACAACTTAAACATCGAGTAGGATTAGTTTTTAGCAATAAAATTGGCTTTTCTGGCATGCTCGGATTTTCCTTTGTCTGAGCAGAGGAGCTCATTTCATCCAAAGGAGGTAAGCTACTTGCTGGCAAATTCGCCTCGGCCTCTCCACCAATACTGACTAAAAATAAAGTAGCAACAGCAATGGCTAACCAGAGACGTTCTGCTCGTCGAGGGTCATTCATTTTAGTGTGATGCCAACCAAAACCACCTCGTTTGATGTCCTTGAAAAGACATTCAATCCAACCGCGCATACCATACCAACAAATCTGTGCTTGTTGAGGACTCAAATCTGTTACGATTAGCCAAGGATCGGCATAGCCAGAATCCCATTGAGCTAAAAGAGTGCAAGACAGACTGTTGGTTTTAAAACAAGTTACCTTTCCACTCCAAGATTGCCCCACTTGAGTAATTAATTCTGAAAGAGGAACAAATTGTTGCTCTGGTGAGGATTGATAATATCCCTGATGGTTAATACGCATAAATGGATGCCAACCCAATTGTTCAATCGCTTCGTAGAACCAATCAGCGTATAAACCTCTGTCTGTAGTGACAATCACCAACCAGTCGGAAGGAACACCCTCTTGAAGAGAATCTAAGAGTTTGAGCCAGTAGGGTTTCCAACTGCCTTTTTCGTTTGCTCTCACTATTTTCCAAGCTACAGGAATTCCACAACCTCGATAAACCACACTAATAACTAATAAAGTAAAACGCTGACCTAATGTGGAAGCATCCGCAGCTAATACTAAACTTTTTTCCTCTGATGACCACCAACTTAATATCCAGCGTAACAACGGGACAAAGCTCTGTTCGACCTGGATTTCTCTACGCTTTCTTCCGTTTTTATCGACTTTACTATTATACCACTGCCTTAATCTTTCTCGAATTGTGTTCTCTGGTTGCTCTAGAATTTCCCCCAAAAACACAACTGCAGTAGATAAACCACAATGATGAGTCATCGCAATAGCAAAGCTCCACATTCCTAATACTACTGCTTGTGGTTTGCTTAAATGAGGCATTTTTTTGATGACCACCCGTAACCATTGTTGATAAGTAATTGGACGATTTTTGTTCACTGTGATTGATGTCACGCGGGTTTAATGTACAATAGTTATTGTACTATGGAACACATTTGATAAATTCCCTGTTTCTGACTACTATTTAATGTAATTTGCTCCGCGCCGGGCGCGGGTACGTCATGGTGGAACCAGTACAAAACAACGCGGGTAACGAACGTGATTGAAAATAAATTTCAGTACTCCAACAGTCGCTCTGTGTGACCGCTACCCGAAGTTCTTTTGTCAATAGTTACCTACCAAAATCAATAACTTTTCAAGTTGGTGCAAGTGTCTCAGCCATCGCCCCGTCAGGGGATAGCCATCAAGCAGAATTCGTCACTTAATGATTTTTATTGAATTCTCAAATCCTTCCTGGGGTTTGGGTTTCAAAATGTATTTCTGTTGAGTAATACCTAGGCGAATGCCCAAATCTAAAAAACATACCCTTGAAAGCCCGCGCCCCCGCCCCATCTTGTTAATCTGGCGGACAGAGGAAATTCTTGAGTTTTTCCGGCATTTCCTCAAAATTCTCTAGAAGGAAGTCCATTATGGCCAGATGGTACAAATCGATGGGCATGGGAGAGCGATAGTTATCACCTCTGGCAAACCAGCGCTGTACTGTGGCATCGCTACGGGAGCAAATACAGGCTATGACTTCGTAAGTAACCAACCATTTCCCATAAAACTTAGGTGCGCTTGACCTTGGCGAATTCAATTCGCCAAGGTCAAGCGCACCTGTTGTGGTGTCATAGCAATTTGGCAGTTACTGTAGCGCTGGATTAAGGCTCGGTCTTTTTCGGTTAGAGGACGGGGCTTTTTCATAAGGCGTCCTCTACTGCTAGAGTTTCTATGTCTTGTGCCGGGGCCAGTACGGTGATGGCTAGTTCAGTACCCCAGTCAAGTTGGTGATCATGGGGTTTCGAGGGAATGCGATCGCGTAGCGGCTCGTACCGAGCATCCCATAGCGGCTCGTACCGAGCATCGTTTTCGTGGTAGGGGTGACCCTCACCATCAGGGTGAATTGGTTTTAACATAGGATTTATCTCCTTGTCTAAGGGGAGGACCCATAAGCCAGCGCCAGTCGTGTAATCTTTGCGCTGGCTTCTTTGTATCTCCTTACTTTTAAGATAACACAAAAACTTTAAATAGGATTCAACCGTTAAAAAACTTAAAAAACTAATTTGGGAGTAGCGTCAGAGTATTTTTGTTGTTCGCCTGACGGTGTTTTACGTACTGACTATGCTAATTAGTTGTGAAAATTTAATTAATAAAGTAGTGATGTTATCAACTTTTTGAGGTAACTTAAACGGCGGGAAGTTAAGCATAGTAAGCTGTTGCGCATTTAAACTGTGATAACAGCATTGCCTTTGTTTTTTATTTTTCGTACCCATTTTATAATTAACCCTCCTTCATTTAAAAGATGATTTAACAAACATTCTAATTCTTCAATTGATTTGAAAACTCGATTGGCAATATATTCTTTTGCTGAATGCCAAACCAATTCAATTAAGTTATAATCAGGACTATACTCGGGAAGATATTCTAAATAAATATTCGGCATATCTTCTTCTATTTTATGAATATATTCGGCTTTTTTGTGAAAACTAGCCTTGTCTAAAATAATGACGATTTTCGGTCCTTTATTAGCAAAGTCTTCTAGTTGATTACCCGCTTCCATCCATTCATTTTCTAGCTCTTTATAAAAGGTTTTTAAAACTTCATAAAAAGTTTGACTATTGCTTTTTTTGAGGAAATCTACAAATCTTTTTTTATCTGAATATCGCAAAGCTCCCATCACATTAACTCTCCCTTGCCTTTCGGGCAAAGCCCGACGCTGCGC
>NZ_GL890841.1:13518-85498 GCF_000211815.1 Moorena producens 3L | reverse complement strand
TTTTTTTAGGGTCTTTTTTAGAATCTAAGCTATACTTTGACCAAAGGTAAACATATTTTTTCTTGACTAGTATCCTACGAACTTGAGACCCACTTAACTTGATGCCTGTTGTATCTTCTAAATGAACGGCTAATTTTTGAGCTGTCCATCGACCAAATTCATATCCTAATTCTTCGGGTTCTTTTTCGACTAATTCTAATAATACTTCTATATATTGTTTTGTTGCTTTTTGGTGATTGCCTTTCATTCTTTTATCTTTAAGACTCTCTAAGTCATCTGGATCTCCGTGGACACACCAATAACAGACTGTGTTCTTTGAACAACCCAAAACTTCAGCAATTTCTAACTGTGTTTTTCCACTATTCAACAACAGCAAAATTAAAATACGTTCTCTAATATTTCCATTTTCTTCTATTTTTAAGGCTTTTTGAAGTATTGTTTTTTGCTGTCAGATAATTTTTTGCTGGCATATTTCCTATTATTGGGTTATTTATTAATTTTTATTATACCAATTTAAATGCCGAACAGCTTAAAGCGTTTATAGACTTTGGTACTATCTCAAATCTAATTCCTTAAAATGCAATTTTTAAAGAAAGCTAAAGCTTGACAAAAAAACTTGTTTTGCTATATGGTATTTGAGGCTCATATTGTTGGAAGACGTCATGAGCTTGACAACAGTATGAATTAGTGTTTAAAACATTGAATAAACTTGTGTTCACAAGTTTTAATTCAGATAAACATCACGTTGTAGTAGGCAAATAATTGCGGTCGCTACAGAAAAATTAATCAGGGAAATATCTATGACAATATTTGTTTCATATTTTGTTATTATTTATGAACATACCATGGAGGTTGAGCCAATGGATATCATTGATATCGAGGTGCAGGAAACGATTTTCCGAGGCAAGACTATTTTCCCAGTTGACTAACCAAAGTTATTGAAACTATGCTCAATTGCAACAGATTAGGTTGTTTGTGCCAGACCAGCGTATCTCTGGGTAAAGTTCAGCGGTTGAAGAGGGTGATTGTATTAATCACAATCTTTGCTTTACTCGAAATGGTTGTGGGCTTTGTTAGCCACAGTTTAACTCTCAAAGCTGATTCCGCTCACATGCTGGCAGATATTGTAGCAATGAGTATTGCTTTGCTTGCTGCATGGCTGGCTCAACGCTCCTCGAAGTCTCGAAAGCAAATGAGCAATCAACCAATTGAAGTTTTAGCTGGTCTGATCAATAGTATCGGTCTAGTGGCTATGTCTGTATGGATTGGGCGAGAAGCGATCGCCCATCTGCAAGGGACACCTGAGGAAATCCTCAGTTTGCCGATGCTAGTCACTGCGTTAATTGGCGTAGTGATCAACAGCATTAACCTCTATTGGCTAGGGGAAAATACCGAGCAAGATATCAATTTGCGTGGTGCGTTTTTGCACGTACTGGCGGACGTAGTTAGCTCAATCGGCACGATAATAGCTGCTTTAGCAGTTGGGATTTTCAACTGGCCTCAGGCGGATGCGATCATCAGCTTTAGTGTAGCTATTTTGATTGGCTTAAGTACTCTTCCTCTACTGCAGCAAACTCTGGAAAAATTATTTAGGGAATCATCAACAACTAAGACGATGGCGATAGAAAAACTCCCTCAACAGTCAGGCTGGCTAGAGTTAGGAAAGACCGATTTAGTGTCTTTGATAAAACTCAAAGAGGATTGAAAATTCCTGGACAGTTATTGAATTTGATCTGATATTTTTCGTGAATTTTTAGGTAAGCATTCAGCGGTCAGCGGTCAGCGGTCAGTGGTCAGCGGTCAGCCGTCAGCCGTCAGCTTTGTGGCACAGGCTAGAAGCCTGTGACGTAGCCCATCTGGTTGACTGACAAAACTTAATGAAAAGCATAATCGTAGGTTTTTACCTTAAATTCGAGTCGATAGTACCTTTTCTGATGTTGTTTGCGGGAGGCCATGGCTGGGTCAGGGTCGTAATTAGAGGTGAAACGTACCTGATGAATAAGTTTCCAGCCATTGGCTAAGGCAGATTTGACCCACTCCCAACCAATACGAAAGTAGCTGTTGCCTCGAAACCAATGGGTATCGACCCACCGACGTTTGCCAGTCTTGACGACCTCAACTCCAACTGCCGTGACATACAGCGTGGCTACAGCTAAGATAAACCATAACCGAGATAGGGCAGACACAGAACGAATTTTCGACTTGTGCACATTCCAGCCATTGGACTGATCATCCAAGAAGTTTTCTTCAATATCAAATCGCATTCCATATTCCTGCGCATGTTTGGAGGGTCGTCTTTTCATCGCTAACAATCGCCCAAAACTCACCATTGACATTGTTGCGACCAAAGATGAGATGGACCCAACCGTACCTTTGTTCTTTATGCAACCTGACATTGTGAAAGCACAAGGCAGCTCCGTGTTTGAAATGAAAGTCTTGAAGCTGGCACCAGCCAATGCCCTTCCGCCAAATCCAAGTATCCTTTTTCACACGAATCCGATAATGCCAGCCCCATTGAGTAGTTAACCTAATCAAATCGGTGTGGACAAAGCCTCGGTCTGCTAGCAATATCACCTTAACCCCTTCACCGCATAGCCCTCTGCCTTGTTCCAACATTTCCCGATAGTCTTTGAAGGCGACAGAGGCGCTACCATGTTCCATCACCCGCCAGACCACTGGCAACGCTCGTCCCCGATGCACCACCGCCAAGCGCACCAAGCAATACTCATCCCAAAACAACGATGTATCTAAGCTTAGATATAGACACTCTTGTTTCCAATCCGCCAAGGCTGACTGGATCAGGGGTTTATACAAGCGATGAACGTTAATGCGGGCATTGTACAGCCACCGTTGCATCCGACGTTGTTTGCTTTGAGCATAGTGACCACGACAGGGTATGTGGGGAATCCAACGGGTCAAATTAACTTCCGAGGAAGTTACCGTAAGAATAGTGGAGCCTTATTTAATAAGTTTTAACCCTTTTTCTCATAGCCAGTCCCCTATAAAGGCTCCACTATTCTAAGGTTTCGTCTCCTATCTGGAGTAGACCAACCACCATCCATAAACAGGTGGTCAGATGACTCAGATGCGCCCAGTCAGAGGGTTGACCAATCTTTGTCTTCAAGGCATTGTAGAGGCGGGAGTTTATTTTCACAGCATTTTTGGGATGTGAGTGGTTTCTTTCCTGAGAATGCTGGCTCCCCCAACCAGATGTCAATGCCCAAAGCGCCCATCCCTGGTAAGGGGTTCGTGAAATCGCGCTCAACTTTTGTCAGTCAACCAGCGTAGCCCATAAGCTGAAAGCTGAAAGCTGAAAGCTGAAAGCTGAAAGCTGATAACTGATAGCTGATAGCTGATAGCTGATAACTGATAGCTGACGGCTGATAGCTGAATGCTTACTGCGATGCCAACCAAATTTCTCTAGCAGCAGCGTTTCCATAAAGCTTCCTTGGTTCAACCACTAGCAAGGGTTCACCAACATGGTTAGGTAAGTTAAGATTGCTCTCGGGGTGTTGCATCATTGCTGGATGATTTGACAAGTGTTGACTGTCTGCTCTTGGGACTTTTCCTGATTTGCCAGACACTGATAAATCATCTAAATTATCACCAGGCTGGCCCAGGAAATCCGTGACAAAGACTACTGGACGGGAGCTATCCCAATATTCCTGAAGTTTCTGTTTAGTAATCCCGTATTGCGGTTTTGGTCCTGGAAATTCAGGGGGTAAACGATTGAAGCCACTATCTGTCAGAACGAGTACGATCCGATAGGCTGTATTATCTTTGCCTTTAGCCCAACCCGCTGGAAGATCGAAAGATGGGCAAGACAGGGAGGAGGAGAAATTGTTCGGTTCTTCTTTAGTCTCTGGCTTTAGTACTACTTCGTATTTCTTCAATTCTTCTGCTCTGTTCCCTGTTCCCGTCTTGATGCAAAGCGCGAGTGGGGGAAACCACGGCAGTCGCTCATGGGGGAGACCCCCAAGACCGCGCTGCCTCCCCAAGACCGCGCTGCATCGCTGTTCCCTGTTCCCAAGTGCCCTATCCCCACAACTGCCACGAAGTCTATGGTCTTGGTTGAGGTAGTAGCTCATAGCACCAGCAGCTCCTAGTTCTCGTGACCCTTCAAATGTCCAGAGGGTGGATAGTCCTAAGGTAGGATTGGCGGTTTGAATCAGGGTTTTGGCGGAACGGATGTCTTGGAGAGTGGTAAAACTATGGGTAAATGTCAAATAAACGAAGAAGAAGCTGAGGAAAATAGATACGGATGCTGACTTGGCACGTTTCAGCAGCAGGAAAATGCCACCAATCAGAAAACCACTACTAAACCAGAGTGCGATCGCATAAATTATGCCATCGAAGTCTCGATAGTTGGATAATTCTGCTAATTTGCTGACCCAATTGGGATTCCAAAGCCTAGCACTAATCCCCACTAACCCGGAAATAACACCTAAACTACAGAAGCTGACCGCTGCTGCAATTCGCCCCTGTCTCTGCTTCTGGTCTTGGCAACGAGACCACCAACCAGCACATAGGATAATTAGGGGTGGGATACTAGGAATACTGTAATATACTAAACGAGACGATAGGGGAAGAAAGGCGACGATAGGCAGTGTTGCCGCAATGACTAGGAGCAATATCCCTGATGACCTGGAATTTGTGAAAGTCTGGTCACTGGAAGCTTCCCTAAACCCTAGCTCCCTCCCTTCTTGCTTCGGGTCCCAATAGGAATCGGATAACCCTACTGAGGTCTCAAAGCAGGGATGGCAGTTTTGGTTTGTGTAGCGGTAACTATTGGGTTGTTGGCTACTATCTGAGTAGTTTGGTGAGTAGCTTGGCAAGTAGTTTCGGGAGTAGTTTGGCCAGTAGTCCTGCCAAGCGCTATAGAGTGCTTGGGGTAGTACCACTATCCACGGTAGGCACCAGATTGCTGTTACAACTAAATAGCCTATGGCACTGACTTTAGATACTTCATAATCTGGTGGCCATCGGGTATCCGCTATCCGCTTGAGATTTTCGTTGAACAGAAAGTAGTGGAAAAAGCCTGGGTTAGCCTGTTCTACTGCCATAAACCATGGCAAGGTTACTAGAGAGGTCACGATTATTCCTAGCCGAATTCGCAATTGCTGGAATAGTCTCCAGCTCCGTTGTCTAAATGCGATCGCTAAACAACCAATCAGGGGAAATCCTAGGAATACTGGCCCTTTGGTTAAGACACACAATCCTAAAAGACTATACAGACTTAACCAGTAGATCCAACAGTGAGGTGCCCTCTCTAACCGCCACAAGCAATAATAGGTAGCTAAGAGCAAGGTGGCCAAGAGTACATCGATCAGAATCTGGTGGGTAAACACAAACCAGCCAGTAGTCGAGCAAAGCATTAAAGCTGCTAGACGACCAGCGGTAGGATTCCAGAGTTCTCGCGCCCATTTCCAGGCAACTATCGCACCAAGCCAACCGATAATGGCTAGAGGGAGCCGTGCTGCGTACTCTGTGGAACCCCATAGGGTCGTACTGGTTGCTATCAGCCAATAAAGTAATGGGGGTTTATTCAGGTAGGGTGAACCGTTGAGATGAGGCGTAATCCAATCCCCACGTAACAGCATTTCACGGGCAACGCCGCCGAAGTGACCCTCGTGGGGTTCATACAATCCATATCCACTCAAGCCATGAATTAACACCAGCAACCCCAATAGTAATACGATCACGTCACTCCAGCCAGTAGTAGCAGAGGGGATCCGGGCTAATGGTTGATGCTTCAACACAATGGTTAAGGTCAATGATGGGTTGGTATTTTACACCCTAATACCAATATTTTTCAACTTGCTCTAGTAGTATTTGCTTAAAAGCTAGTCCAGCTCCCAATCTTCAATTTGTAGTCCACGAACTCTGCTAAATTCAGCCGTATTATGAGTAACCACAATTAAATTATTAGCAAGGGCGATCGCAGCGATTTGTAAATCATAAGGTCCGATTGGTGTTCCCATAGCTGCTAAATCAGCCCGGATTTGTCCTGCTATTCTGGCAGGATTGCTGTCTAACGGTAGAATCGTAAACTGACTGAAAAATCGTTGCAAAAGTGCTAAATTTATTGACTGTTTGGTACTACGATAAGCACCGTAATATAACTCCATCTCGGTTATGGAGCTGATAAAAATATTCTCTGGTTGTTCGGTAGCAAGGCGAGATGTCACCGCCGGACTGGTATTGTTCAACAGCCGAATGCAAACATTGGTATCCAAAAGGTAGCTCAAAATAGACTCTCCCTGGTTTCAAACTCTTCTTGCTTCCCCCGCTCTAACGGTTCTCCCGCCCAACCCCCAATTACTTCCTCAAAAAAACCAGGCATCCAGCCTTGGGGTGTTTCTAGTTTTAAGGATGATTTTAATGGATTAAAAACCACCATAACTTCTAATTCTTCGTTCGTTATCCCTACTGGAACGTCCAGATGTAAAATACCATCAGACCCCACATGGGAGATTACTTTAATGCTTTCCATCGTGCTTTCTGCGTTATAGAACTTATCCAAGTTTATAGCAGTTCTAAATTGGGTGAGCTACTTCGTCCGGGAAGTGTGGGTCTTGTGGGAGGTGTGGGATGTGTGGGGGCAGAGGAGAGACAGGGAAGTGTGGCTGAAAGGGGTAGGTTTTTTACATCAAGGTCAAACGGTTTCACAACTTGCCTTTTGATTTGGCCTACCCATTTCTAATTTCTTCCGGATCTAGAGAGAGCAATCAAGGATTAAGAAATAGTAGATGCACCCTGACTAATCCCTCAGCTACCCGCTGGGGATTTTTTTTGTTCAATTTTGTCTCAACCAATCTATCAGTTCTAAATTCTTCCGGATCTAGAGAGAGCAATGAAGGAATAAGAAATAGTAGATGCACCCTGACTGATCCCTCAGCTACCGGCTGGGGATTTTTTTTTTCAATCTTGTCTCAACCAATCTATTAGTTCTATGTGGAATAGCCATCTTGGCTGTCTCCTTGGCCTAAGCATTTCTAAATTCTTCCGGATCTAGATAGAGCCATGAAGGATTAAGAAATAGTAGATGCACCCTGACTGATTCCTCAGCTATCCGCTGGGGATTTTTTTTGTTCAATTTTGTCTCAACCAATCTATCAGTTTTATTTGGCTTACCCATTTCTAAATTGTTCCGGATCTAGATCGACCGATGAAGGATTAAGAAATAGTAGATGCACCCTGACTCATCCCTCAGCTATCCGCTGGGGATTTTTTTTGTTTAATCTTGTCTCAAACAATCTATCAGTTTTATTTGGCTTACCCATTTCTAAATTCTTCCGGATCTAGATAGAGCAATGAAGGATTAAGAAATAGTAGATGCACCCTGACTCATCCCTCAGCTATCCGCTGGGGATTTTTTTTGTTTAATCTTGTCTCAAACAATCTATCAGTTTTATTTGGCTTACCCATTTCTAAATTCTTCCGGATCGAGAGAAACCAATCAAGGATTAAGAAATAGTAGATGCACCCTGACTCATCCCTCAGCTAATCGCTGGGGATTTTTTTTGTTCAATTTTGTCTCAAGTAATCTATCACTTTTGAGAAATGCACTCCTGATCAATGCGATGGGTTTTGCCCCGCTACGCGAACGGGTTTCTAAATTGTTCCGGATTAAGATCGACCGATAAAGGATTAAGACATAGTAGATGCACCCTGACTCATCCCTCAGCCAGGGTAAGCGGAAGAAAAAGGGATAACCCATCCTGTTATCGATTCCATAGTAAGGTGTCTAGTCTAAGGTGAACAGAGGTGTAGCAATTGCCCTCTTGAAATTTGGTGTCAGAGTTATGAAAAAAATTCCAACAATTTTTGAACGGGGAGATAATTTTAAGGTTATTAACAAAGTGCGCTCAGGTTGCGAGTGGGTGATCGCTGGCGAAGGAATAGCTACGGAAAAACTTGATGGAACTAATGTACGCTTAAGTGTGGTTTCTGGCAAATGTATACATTTAGAAAAACGGCGTAATCCAACCAAGAAACAAAAACAGCTTGGCATACAAGATGGTTGGTATGTAGATGCTAACTCGGACGATCCAGCTGATCAATGGATCTTTGAAGCGATGAGAAACACAGATCTATCTGACGTACCGGATGGGAAACATTGTGCGGAAGCTTTGGGACCAAAAATTCAGGGTAACCCATTAAAGCTAAAGGAACATATTTGCGTACTGTTTAACTTACAAGCTCCTGTGTTTGAGAATATTGCTAGAACCTTCAACGAACTAAGAGACGCATTAACAGATCTAGAAAGTTTGTATTCCCCTGGGTGCAGGGCAGAAGGAATTGTCTTTCGCCACGAGGATGGACGCCAAGCAAAAATTAAATGCAAAGACTTCTGATTGACGATTGATTATCATTGCCTTTGACATCCCGCTGGATATTTTTGTTATTCAATCTTGTCTCAACCAATCTATCAGTTCTAATTTCTTCCGGATCTAGAGAGAGCAATGAAGGATTAAGAAATAGTAGATGCACCCTGACTCATCCCTCAGCTACCCGCTGGGGATTTTTTTTGTTCAATTTTGTCTCAACCAATCTATCAGTTCTATTTGGCGACCGCGTTTCTAATTTCTTCCGGATCGAGACAGAGCAATCAAGGATTAAGAAATAGTAGATGCACCCTGACTCATCCCTCAGCTACCCGCTGGGGATTTTTTTTGTTCAATTTTATCTCAACCAATCTATTAGTTTGATTTGGCTTACCCATTTCTAATTTATTCCGGATCAAGACAGAGCAATCAAGGATTAAGAAATAGTAGATGCACCCTGACTCATCCCTCAGCTATCGGCTGGGGATTTTTTTTGTTTAATCTTGTCTCAACCAATCTATTAGTTTGATTTGGCTTACCCATTTCTAAATTGTTCCGGATCTAGATCGACCAATCAAGGATTAAGAAATAGTAGATGCAACGTGACTAATCCCTCAGCTACCCGCTGAGGTTTTTTTAATAGACCTCTTGCAAAATTCCAAAAATATCGCTCTTGAGCACTTACTAGGAGCGCCTGCCAGTATAATTATACTGAAAGCATTACTGGACAATACTTTCGGAATTTAAAACCTGTTAGTTTCCGTAAGCATTATAAATTTACGGAAGAATATTAGATATCCCGATGGGTAAAGGGCTTAGCATTCTCACCAACATAAGTAGCCGCAATGTGACCATTACCTGTAACCTTGTATTTGTAAGTCACCAATCCCTCTAACCCCACTGGACCACGGGGGGGCATTTGTTGAGTGCTAATTCCTACTTCTGCTCCAAAACCATAACGGAAACCATCGGCAAAGCGAGTAGAACAGTTGTGGAAAACATTAGCGGCATCCACTTGATTTCCGAAGCTATCTGCTACCTCCTGGTCTTCAGTAACAATTGCATCCGTATGTCTGGAACCATAAGTATTGATATGGTTAATCGCTTCTTCTACAGAGTCTACTACTTTGATAGAAAGAATTAAATCACTGTATTCTGTAGACCAATCCTCATCCGTTGCTACCGAGATTGGGATAATCTCACGGCTAGCTTCATCCCCTCGTAATTCTACATTACGCTTTTTCAAAGCTTCTGCTGCTAGGGGCAAGAAACGAGGAGCAATTGTTGAATGCACCAGCAGGGTTTCAATCGCATTACAAACCGCTGGATATTGCGTTTTAGCATCAACGGTGATAGTTACCGCTTTTTCCAAGTCAGCTGCTGCATCAATATAGAGGTGGCAAATCCCATCAGCATGACCAAGTACTGGGATACGAGTATTCTCCTGCACAAACCGAACAAAAGCATTCGACCCTCTGGGGATAATCAAATCCACATAGTTGTCTAGTTGTAACAGCTCTTTGATTTCTTCTCTAGTGGTTAACAACTGTACCGTTGCTGGGTCAACTGCTGTGGTAGATAATCCTTTATGAATTGCTTTGACTAGGGTTTCACAGGAGCGAATTGCTTCTTTACCGCCTTTGAGGATAACACCATTACCGGATTTAATCGCAAGAGAGGTAATTTGAATTAAGGCATCGGGACGAGCTTCAAAGATAACCCCTAAAACTCCTAAGGAACAAGTGACTCGTTTGAGGATTAGTCCTTGATCCAGTTCTCGATGAATTTGGACATTGCCCACAGGATCACCAAGGTTGCCCACATCTCGCACCCCCTGAATAGCCCCCTTGAGCTTCGTTTCGTTCAACTTCAGGCGATTGTAAAGGGGTTTGGGAATTTTATCTGCCTCAGCCGCTTGGCAGTCTGCAGCATTCGCCGCTAGGATTTCCGGTGCTGCAGCTTCCAAGGCTTGGGCTATTGCCTCAATAGCTTCATTTTTAGCCTTTGTTGAGAGAACGGCTAACTTCTGTGCAGCTTGACGGGTTTTTTGAGCGATCGCACTTAGGGGTATGGATGCAAGTGGTGTAGCTGTCATGGTTTTGATTTTGGAGGCAATACCAATACGTGATCAGCAGTGTAGCAAATTGATGCTCCCACACGGTGCAGGCACTGGCCTTCTTGAGTATTCTTACTTGCCCCAAATCCCCATCATCGACTAAAGCATCACTTATAAATAAGGTTAACTATAATATTAACGTTGGGAAAACGCGATCGCATACAGCTGCTGTGGATAGTAGTAAATAGCTTACGCAATTCAGCCATCGATACCCCTTAGTTGGTCGAGCTGTGATCTAACAGCAACAGACTCAGGGGTTATTTTTTTTGTGTAACAGCTCAAAAGCGTTTCCCAGCTACATACTAGTTGCATCACCTGTTACCAGCTCGCCTTACCCTGAAGTTATACATTTTGGTTAACTTTGCGAAAACCGGTACGCATACAGCCGCAGGGCAAACGCATCTAATAATTTTTTTAGTCCTGTATTATAGTATTTTATAAATTAAAAAAACACTATATTTGGAAAGTATCTTCTCAACAAGCACCATAAGCCAGGATTTATTGATAACTATCCCCGGTTACCCAACAAGATGCGTTTGCCCTGAGCTTGTTTGTCACCCTTTCGTTGTCACACAAGGCGATATTTGTATAATTCCCTGTAGATTTCATTGCACTGGGAAAGAAGGTCATCAAAGCGCTCCGGGATGGCATCGTTTTTGGGTTTGTAGGGGTGAAACCCGGTTGAGTTTCTCACCGTGTCATACCACTGATATTTAGACCAAATATCATCGGTTGGGTTGCCTTTAGACCAATTTAACATCGCATCTGTAAATTCAACCTCTACCGCTTCGCAGAGCAAGGACAAAGTATGGCGTGGGTTTTCCTGTAGGTCACGGGCATCGATTACCGGCGGAATGAGACCTGAATAGTCACGGACTATTTCAAACAATTGCTTAAGTCGTGGCATCCCTATGGTGTCCAATGTCGGATTAGGCCATAGCCGAAGATAAGATAGGAGCATCTCCTGAGGTTCACGAATCAGAAAGCAGTTGGTCAATTGGGGAACCCAACTAATGTCGATATGGGGTAGGAGTCGATATATCATAAACTTTTGGTAATAGATAGATTTGTCGTTTGGTATTGACCCGGTCGTCACTTGCTCTACAATCTTGACCCAGTCTGTTTCATAACGGTTGAGCACTTCGTCCATTCCCGGGTCTTTCCGACCAGTGACTGAAAGATAATGTGGATAAAACGGCTCGTCTTGTACAAAGGTATCCGGGCGATTTCCCCAAGAACGTAGTAGAACTGTCGAAAGACATCGTGGACTAGCCCACATGGCGATGCGTTTCAGTTGATTTGCCACTAAATCAATCTCCTTTCCTCGAATCAAGCAATGATAAAATTTAGCGATTATCAAGCGTTAATCATCAATAATTAAGAAGCATACCATTTTTGTACATAACACTTTTAATTAGGGTTTTAAACCCCAGAGTAAACGCAAGAATCAATAAGCCTTGCTCTATATCACATTTTGGCTCAATTTTTCTTGCGCTTACCCTGTTCCAAACCCTAGTATTATCGTTAGTTTTAGGGATAGATTTACCAAATTGGGATGTTCCCATCAATATATTACTTACGGCTTGTAAAAAAAAAATTTTTATGGTAATAAAATTATGACAAGGATTCAAATATCAGAGCCGGAGTAATCACATAAGGAGCAAAAAGATTCATAGCGTGCAAGTGTTGGGAGGGTCAGGAGGGTAACAAAACCATCCACAAGCAACACGAACAACTAAATCTGTTGATGAACCGCCTATATGAAAAGTAACGGCCACTATCTCCAATTCTGAAGTGTACCAGGTTCATGTTCACTCATACATTCAAACTGTAGAGGGAGGAAAAGTCCTTCTCAGAGGCCAGATTGTTGTATCCTAAAAGTCAGGACTTGAGATATAATCAATCATGGCTCGATTCATAAAAGATGACAACCGCACAGATGAACCTAAACTACTTCATCATCTTGAGTAGGTAGTTTTAGCGATCGCTTTTTTGCAGGGAGAGTGAACGGTTAAATAGTAACAATTGTCCCTGTCAGGTCTAACTCGTTGATTTGGACGGTGATGTTGCTAATTTCGCTAGATTGGGATGTAATAATATGGTAAAATAAACTATCATAAATTGATGGTTTAAAATTATAAATTGGAAATAATCAATGATTGAAGTCAACAAAATTCCTAATAAAGGAAGGGGCATTATTGCGACACAGGATATTCCCCAAGGAACATTAATTGAAGTTGCTCCTGTTGGTATTTTTTCTATAAACAAAATACCAAACATAAATGAAACGGAAATATTCAAGTATTACTTCGTAAAGCCGTTAGAGTATGGCAAAAGTAAAAATGTGACTGGATATCTTGTTTTTGGTTTAGCTTCTCTTTGTAATCACGCAGAAAACCCGAATGCTCGTGTGGACTGGATCGAAGATAAAATTGGTTTATGGTCACATTTGATCGCAGATAAAAATATTAATAAAAGTCAAGAAGTTACATTATTCTACACCAACATTGATGAGTATGCTGATGCCAACAAATTTGTTTAATCATTGTTAGCAAGTCCTGTGATATTTTTCATAAATCCTGATCTAATTTTCTGAGTCACATAGATTTAGTGTTTTCTAAATTTCAAAAACACTTTACCAGCTCGCCTTACCCTGAAGTAATACATTATTTTGGTGAATTTTTCGAAAACCCTTACCCATACAGCCGCTGTGGATAGTAGTAAATAGCTTACGCAATTCAGCCATCGATACCCCTTAGTTGGTCGAGCTGTGATCTAACAGCAAGACACTCAGAGGGTATTTTTTTTGGAACAGCTCAAAGGCTTGTCCCAGCTAAATACTAGTTGTCTGATGTCTGAGCAACCTTACGCTGAAGTTATACCATTGGTTAACTCTTTGGTTAACGTTGGGAAAACCCGTACGCATACAGCCACTGTGGATAGTAGTAAATAGCTTACGCAATTCAGTCATCGATACCCCTTAATTCCTCTGTCTGTGATCTAAGAGCAAGACAGGGGTATTTTTTTTGTGTAACAGCTCCAAAGGGTTTTCCAGCTACATACTAGTTGCCTGACGTCTGAGCAACTCCTCTTACTATCAACTTATACCTAAGGTTAACTTTCCGAAAACGCGATCGCATACAGCGGCTGTGGATAGTAGTAAATAGCTTACGCAATTCAGCCATCGATACCCCTTAGTTGGTCGAGCTGTGATCTAACAGCAACAGACTCAGGGGTTATTTTTTTGGGAACAGCTCACAGTAATAGGTACTATAGCTACATAGCAAAAAGCATAAATTGACTTTTGCCACAGACTCAATGTTAATTTTAACTACTCACATCAGCCAATAGTTCCATTTGAGCCTAAATCTAAGATGCTCTATAACTATATAATTGTCGGTGCTGGTTCAGCAGGTTGTGTCCTTGGTGACATACTCCCACACTGACTCTGCTCTTACAGAGCCGCTCCGCGAACGAGTGAGCGTGTGGGCTTCTTGCCAACTCCACCCAACGGTTAGGATACTCGGCAAGCTTTATTAACGACACGGGATGACCCTCCGCGCCGGAACAATACAAAAAAGTTCTATTTTTAGTTAGTAGGTGGCGGTTAGCTCTTAATTTGATAAACCCTACTGTTTTTTAGTATAGACGAAAAATAAAATATCAAAGTTCCTGTCCGCCATTCATCCCACGCCGACCTTTCGGCAAAGCCGACGCGGGGCGCGTTCGGTGCGGACGTGGGGCATAAGCGCGCATGAAGCTAACCGCCTCACGGAAAACCCCAACACTAGAGTATTGCTACTGGAAGCTGGCAAGCCAGACCGCGAGCGGTCAATTCACATCCCCATCGCCTTTCGCGCCCTATTCAGAACTGAATACGATTGGAGTTACTATACACAACCCCAAAGCAATCTGAACAACCGCAAATTGTTCTGGCCCCGTGGCAAGGTTCTAGGTGGCTGTAGCTCTATCAACGCCATGATATATATTCGAGGTCACCGCTGGAACTATGACCACTGGCACGAATTAGGGAATAAGGGGTGGAGTTTTTCTGAGGTGCTGCCCTATTTTAAGAAAGCCGAAAACCAGGAAAGGGGAGCGTCTGAATACCATGGCACTGATTGTCCGCTCAATGTCGCCAATTTGCGCTACACCAACCCCCTATCTCAGGTGTTTGTCGAAGCAGCTACAGAAATAGGCTTGGAAAACACCAAGGACTTCAACTGTCGGGAACCAGAAGGAGTAGGATTTTATCAGGTAACTCAGAAAAACGGTAAACGTCATAGTACCGCTGCTGCTTACTTAAAACCCTGCCGCCCAATTATCTAACTGATCAAACAGATTTACAGGTTTTGCTTACTGGCATCAAGCTGTGTCGTCAAATACTTCAGGCGTCAGCATTTGAGACCTTTCGGGGGGAGGAACTTTTCCCTGGAACTCAAGTCGAGCAACTCGATGAAATTGCTGCCTACATCCGCGATACCGCTGGCACATTGTATCACCCAGTTGGAACTTGCAAGATGGGGAATGACCCAATGGCAGTGGTTAACTCCCGCCTGCAGGTACATAGTATAGAGGGGTTACGAGTTGTAGATGCCTCAATCATGCCCACTATCGTTGGTGGTAACACGAATGCCCCAACCATAATGATTGCCGAAAAAGTAGCTGATTTGCTGATGGAGGAAGAGCCAACACCATTTAGGAATTAACCCTTAAGTTTACCCATCATTTCTGCTTCATTCCAGTAGGACAAAACCTTTTGAATCTTACCGTCATCATTAATTTCAAAAACACTGATGCCTTCAGCAGTAGCCTCACGACCATTCTTAGCAGACACCTGCATCCTCCACTTTACCGCTGCTCCATTGCCAGCAATAAAAATTTGCTCTTGTGAGATGTCAAAGCTGTTAAAGAAGCTAGACAGTAGTGCAAAGAACTTCTCCGAGTCCTCAGAGACGTTGATTGGTGGCTTTCCCACTGGGTCATAAATCACTGCATCTTCAGCAAAAATCTCTACCCAGCCACCTGGATTCATGGCTGCCATGTTAGCAAAATAGACATTGATGACTGATGCGATCGCTTCTGTTGACATAGTTTCCATCTGACTTCACCTTTATATTATCGGTTAAATTCTGCCCTTAGCGAATAATCCCAGCCAAAAGGCAAAAGGCAGATGTTTGACCCGGTGGTGCGTTACAGGGCGGGCTGTGCCAACCCTGGCGCTATAGCGGAAAATGAGGATGAGCCCGCCCTTAACGCACCCTACGTCACTAATCATTAATCATGGCAATAGCCATGCCAGAATACGTTTAGCAATTTTCTTAGGACCAGGCTTGGCCGAGAGCAAACCGGACAATAGCTGACGCAACATCCAAGGCGCAATCCTGATTAAACATGAACGTAGCAGCGATTGTAGTATTACTAGAAGTAGACCACAGGTGACTATGCCCACTATAATAATCAACCATCTCCAGGGTTGAGCAAGTATTAGCTGTAATACACCAGGAATTACCAGCACTGCCACAATCACCAGGATTATCATCAGCGCTGATAGTCCCCAAGCCAGCTTAGGCAAGTTTGGTGATGGTTTCAGGCGTAGCTGAGCCAAGATTTGAGTGATCAGCCAGTAATGAGCGTCAGCAATTTGACAACAAAAGTCGGGATTCTCCAGACAGTCTCTCTTGATCTGGTGAAGGATTTCTCCATCAAGGGCAATCACACTCCGCATCAGTGCCTGTGCTCGATCAACTGGTAGATAGTAGGTAGAAAAGGTCAATCCAGACTGGAGGCGGTTTTCCCAATCCAGCAGAGCTAAATGGCGTAAATCACTAAGCAACTCTCCGGAAATATCAAGGCCGTGACCAGTCTCTTGTGCTTGTTTAATTTTTGTAAGAATGTCTTGATTTAAATCAAAGCGAATGCTATGAAACAGCACGCGGGAGCGTGTAATTTGTTCTTGCTCAATGTTGATGTATGAGTCTATATTCATACCTTTCCCCTGGTCAAGGGTTTGAGAGTGCTGTTGGGAATGACGCCACACAGGACTAACCAGATTACACCACCACAGCACAATAAAGGTTTTCAGGCTCCCAAATCAAGCCTTCAACAGCCGCAATTTCTTCCTAGCTTAGTTTTCTTAATAGCTGAATGCGTCAGGGAGTCAGTGCTCAGTCTAGTTTATCGTTAATGTTTAAACTTAAGTTATAAACCGTCAACTTTTAACTTTTAACTTTCAACTTTCAACTTTCAACTTTTAACTTTCAACTTTCAACCAAGCTGATAGCTGACTAAGCCACGATAAACTGAAATAATATTAAGAAATGTTAATATAAGGAGTTTTTATCATGCAGACGATCAAGTTAGGTCAGGATGGTCCGATGGTTACAGCCTTGGGAATTGGGACGTGGTCATGGGGAGACAAGCTGTTTTGGAACTATGGCAGTGACTACGGCACTACTCAGGTAAAAGAAGCCTTCGAGGCAACCTTGGATGCTGGAATTACCTTTTTTGACACCGCTGAGGTATATGGACTAGGAGAATCCGAATCCCTGATCGGACGGTTTATGAAGCAGCTGGGACGGAAAGCCCAGATTGCCACTAAGTATTTTCCCTTACCCTGGCGATTTACCGCTCAGTCAGTTTCTGATGCCTTGAGTGACAGTTTGAAACGTTTGCAAGTCGAGCAAGTGGAACTGTACCAAGTACATATGCCTTTTAGTTTCTTGATCAGCCAACAGACCTTGATGAATGCTCTAGCTGATGAAGTGAAGCGTGGTCGGATTGGAGCAGTTGGTGTCAGTAACTATTCCGCTAAGCAAATGGCAGAAGCTCACAGTTACTTAGCAGCCCGTGGCATACCCCTAGCGGTGAATCAGGTGCAATATTCTCTGTTGCATCGGAAAATTGAGAGCAACGGTATTCTTGATAAAGCGCGTCAGTTAGGTGTGACTATTCTCGCTTACAGTCCCTTAGCTCAAGGGTTACTCACTGGCAAGTATACGGTAGAGAAATATATCAAACCCACTGGAGCTAGGGCTATTGACCCCCGCTTTAGCAAAAGTGGTTTAGAAAAAATTGCCCCTGTGCTAAAGCTACTGAGTCAGTTAGGGGAAAAGTATGAGCGAAAACCAGCTCAAGTTGCCCTTAACTGGCTGATTGCTCAAGATGGAGTAATCCCGATTCCCGGTGCTAAGACCGCACAGCAGGTGCAAGACAATGCAGGGGCTTTGGGTTGGGCTTTGAGTCAGGAGGATGTTAGTCAGTTGGAACAAGTGACTCGCCCTTGGTTAAAATGAAAGCTCAAGGAAAGCGCCCCTACAATAGACTTCGCCGCAGTTGTCCGGAACAGGCAACAGCGCTATTGATTTCAGAAACGATAGCCTGCACCAAATTGGAATTTAACCGGAGAAGTATCGTTGTTTTCATCACTAAGGCTTAATCTGCCACTGCCGTAGATTATGGTGTAGTCATTGACTGCTGCTTCTACACCAGCAGTCAATACGGCTGAATTTTGATTACCTAAAGGAGTGGTGATCTCCTCGTTGTTCACAAAGGTATAGCCTCCACCAACGTAAATGTTAGTATTGCTGGCAACCGGTAGATCGTAGGTAATTGTTGGCTCGACAGCACGACCTTTGCCAGAGAGAAATGCTGCACCACGCACTGAAATTGGTAAATTGGGCACATCAATACGACCTTGATACATGCTACCAATCCTTTCATCGCTTGAGTTTGAGCCAATTCCCAGCAAATTCTCAAAGGGATTGAGGATATCATTACTTATTGTGCTGCCATCGTTACTAATTCCGACGTAGCTACCCTTTAATCCTTCAGGTTGAGCAGAGGCAGGGCTAGCACATAGAACCATAGCAATCATTAAGATTAGGGAAGTTGCGGCAGATTTGAGTATGGGTTTCATCGGTTTCATGGTTATAATTAGAAAACCCCCCGCTTTGATTGCAGGGGGATGGCTATCAAGGTGCATCTACTATTTTTCTATTTCTCAGCCGAGTTGAGTTATCCGGATAAGTCTCAATAAAAATATCCGATTGACTCCAGAGATGGCGTTGCTTAATGATGGGATAATTTTGTCGCCACCCCATTGAGAACTGGTATATGTAAACAAAAAGCGATCGCTTGTTGAGGTAGCGATCGCTTTTTGAGGTCACGATTTAGTCTAAACTGCGTAAGCATTCAGCCCTCAGCCGTCAGCCATTCGCGTAGCCTGGTCACAAGCCTTGGCCAAAGGCCACGCTACGCGAATGGCTGATAGCACCTCAGGTAGTCTATTAGCTGATACGCGATACGCTGATAGCTGATAGCTGAATGCTTACTAAACTCAAGTAGCTAACTGATTGTCCCAAGTCTAGTTAGCCAGCCACTGAGCTAACCAGGGAGTTAGTTCAAGTTAACCTTGACAACTTTGTTTTTTTCCTCTTCCGCTTTAGGCAAGGTCAGATTTAAGATACCGTCTTTGTACTCAGCCTCAACTTTGGTATTTTGAATCCGAACTGGTAAAGGAATTACCCGCTGGAATTTACCATAACGGAATTCAGACCGCTTGACGCCTTTTTCGTCAGTATTGGTTTCTTCTTTACGTTCTCCACTGATAGAAACAACAGTATCTGTGACTTCTACATTCAAGTCTTTGGCTTCCATTCCTGGAACTTCTAATTTCAGAGTAATAGCATCTTCAGTTTGGGTAATTTCAGCAGCTGGAACATTTTTGAAATGACCAAACTCTCGCAAAGTAGTAGGCACAAAACTATGGTCAAATAGCTGGTCAATTTCCCGTTGTAGGGTGTTGATGTCTTTCCAGGGGTTCCAACGAACTAGAGTCATAGCTTTTCCTCCAAGTTGTAATTGCTTAATTGATTTAGCCTTGTTTTCTGGCCTTTGATTATTATGGTAGGACTTGAAATTAGCTATGACAATTCGGTTTTTATCACTAATTTTATAGGGATTGCCGTTATGAATAAGTGTTCAATCGGGAATCGGGAATCGGGAATCGGGAATCGGGAATCGGAAACAGGCAAAAGGGAATAGGGAATAGTAATAAAGAGATATGAGGATTTTTTTTGGTTAGGAGAAAGCAATGTAGCCTTGGGTTTCATGAACTATTTAGAACTGCTATAGTTAACTTTGATCTAAATTACGGTAAACTAAACACAATTGAGTTCGGTAAACTCGAATTCAATGGTCAGCTAATGCGCTAGGCGCAAGCTAATTGAGGTGCTAATGCGCTACGCGCACGCTACGCGAACAGGTATCAGGTAAGGCAATTCAGTTAAGTCCGATGATGGAATCCACAGATTTTACCCATTCAGTCAGCTACCAAAAAGAATTGATTCTGAAATTACAGGAACTGCTGAAAAAAGAAATTGAAGGTAAAGCTCACTCTGACCGCATTGAAGAATTATCTTCAGCGATTGAAAGTGCTACAGAGGCGCTCAACAACCTAACCCAGTATTTTAGAGAAACTTGACCTCTAAGCATTCAGCGGTCAGCTTATTTTATTCAAAAGCTGTTTGGTGTAGCATGCGCTATGGGCATAAACTGTTCGGTGTAGCGTGGCCACAGGCTCAAAACTGATAGCTGATACGCGACACGCTGATACGCGACACGCTGATAGCTGATAGCTTACGTTGACCTGTACTTTTCTCGATTAGACTCTAAGCACTAGGTATTAGGCGTTAACTACTAACTAACACCTAATACCTAACACTTAACACCTAACACCTAACACCTAAGCCTCAACACTATATTGACTGATAGTAAGCATTCAGCCGTCAGCCGTCAGCGGTCAGCCATTTCCGTACCGTGCGCGTAGCCCATAAGCTGACAGCTGATAGCTGATAGCTGAATACTTACGACTGATTACTAGGGCAAAGGTCGAAATTATTTTTAGTCCTTGAAGAGGTCAAGTCCTCTTTCGGGTTGAGCTACAGAGGCACCAATATTAGGAGTGATGCCCACAAATTGATCAAATCAGTGATTCGGTCAAAGCCCGACGCTGCGCGAACGACTCTGGTCAAGATCAATCCCAGAACTAGGAAAACCTAGAGATGAAGTCAACAGGGATGGAGTGAACACAGATGGAGTCAGGAAGGAATCAAGTAGGGAATCAATGGGATTGGTAATAGTACCAACGATATCCTCCAGCAGACTGTCAGGTCCATCGGTAACACCATCCGGATTACTAATCTGGTTGTCGTCACCAATGCTGAAACTGGCGGCACCACTAATCTGATGATTATTGGTGTTAGGGGTACTCATGGTGCTGGAAACCATGGCTGTGCCATGGATACTGAAAATGCGATTGGCCTTTGGCCACGCTACGCGATCGCTTAAATCCGCTGAGGTATTGTCACTAATGGTGCTGGTAGCCATGCTGGTACTGCTGACGATGACTATACCGCCAACAGAGTCGCCCAAGGGATTGCGACTAATCCTGTTAGTAGCCGTCGCCCTGCTACTGACCTTGACTAGAGGGTCATCTGAGTCTACTGTTCGCGTAGCGGCGACCTTCGCGTAGCGTGGCCCAAAGGCCAAGGAGCATCGATTACTACTAATTTCAATCTTGGTGATAGTCGCCGTTTTTGGATCTTGAGGCTGAATTTCGACATCAAACACTTGGTCAATGTCATCAAAATCAATGTCATCAAAATCGATGTTAATCGGGCCATCGGTGATGTCCAAATCACCAGTAGTAGCCAAATCTTCACCAGTTTCAAGGTCATCTAGGGGAGAAATCACTACAATCCCTTGACTAGTAGCACCAGTTTGGTTTCCTTGGTTTGGATTTGCTTGTAGATTGCAAAGGGAATCAAGCACAGAACAGCTATTGTTTATCATCGAGGTTTCTACTCGAACGTCAACAAAGAAATGAGATAGAGATTCCCTGATTGACTTTTTCTAGCTACCCAGGTCGAGTAGCCAGCACATTTTTCACTTTGTCAGTCTAAATTCTATCTAGGTGATCAAATTATTGCTCTCGAATGCAATAAAAATTCACGTTTTATGATCACGACAGGGGGATGGTGCCCTTTATCCATCAATTTTCTGTCTACACTCCCAAACCTCTACAGGTTTAATTCCCGGAGCGTCCATTACCACTTTGATTTAATAAATATTCCCAAATCCGTCGTATTTCCTGTTGATTTTGACGAATATCTGCTTGACTTTGACGAATCTCCTCTTGATTTTGAATAATCTCTTCTTGACTTTGACGTTGATAGGTTGCTAAATCGGAAAACAATTTTAAGGTCTCATTGAGAGAAACTCTTAATTGAGTAATTTCTGCTTGATTTTGCTCGATATTCTGACTATGGCGATTAATGTATCTTGCTGCTGTCTCTAACAAGTTCTCTACTTGAGTTAATCTTTCTTCTGGTGTCATGTCTGATCACTTTTGATTTGATATATTTATATATTATATTCTTTTTTTTATCATTATTACTGAAGTCAAGTATTACTAAAAAAATAGTGCGATCGCGAACGGAACATAGCGTTTAATTTTGGTCCGTTATTAACCCACCCTATCAACTACTTCTTCTATCTACCCTCTCCCGCTTGTTCCCACACTATCCCCTCTCCCCAAACTATTCACGCTACTGGCTACTGGCTACTCCCGATAACGAAAGTACCTAACCCAATTGATAACTGCTATAGTAATCAGAGTATTGCTAACTTTAAGGTAGGATAATGACAGAAAAAAATTTTGTAGCTGATAACGCTACTACCACAGAAATACTGGAACAAGTTATTGAGGAAATACAGCAAACTCCCCAAGAATACTTACCCAATTTGTTGCAGATAGTTCGTCTGTTTCGTGAGAGTGTTACACAGGATACGGCAGAAGAAAGCTTTCGTCAGGGATGGCAAGAAGCCATGACAGGGAATACACTTCCTGTTTCACAGCTGTGGGATGGGATTGATGCAGAATGAACCAGTCAAAATCGAAATCACCGTTACACCTGAGTTTAAGAGAAGCCTACGCAATCTAGCTAAACAGTATCGTAATATCCGCTCTAATTTCCAGCCGATTATTGATCAGTTACAGTCAGGTGAAATTATTGGGGATCAGAACCCAAGGATTAGAGGTTTAATTTCCGGAGCGTCCATTACCGCTTTGATTTAATAAATATTCCCAAATCCGTCGTATTTCTTCTTGATTTTGACGAATCTCCTCTTGACTTTGACGTTGATAGGTTGCTAAATCAGAAAACAATCTTAGGGTCTCATTCAGAGAAACTCGTAATTGAGTGATGTCTGCTTGATTTTGCTCAATGGTCTGAGAGTGACGATTAATGTATCGTGCTGCTGTCTCTAACAAGTTTTCTACTTGAGTTAATCTTTCTTCTGGTGTCATGTTTGATTAATATTAATCTGATATATTTATCTATTCTATTCTATTAGATTTTTACTCCTTATTACCGATGTTAAAGATTACTAAAAATTTAGTGCGTTCGCGAACGGAACATCGCAATCTAGTTTGGTGCGTTATTAACCTACCAAACCAATTACTTCTACCCTCTCCCTGCGCCTGTTAACCACACTTACCATATTTACTATTTTTATCACATTTAATGCATTTAACACATTTAACACGCTGCATTCAAAGCTAAAATGTGGTATAATAGGTAAATAATTATCAGCAGGTGGACAAAAATAAACTACCATCAAAGAAGCTACTATCCACACCATTTAGGCAAGTTAGCCCACCAGGCAGCAGGTGTTATCGTTAATTCCACCTACAAAATTATTTAGTAATCCAAAATTCCTCAGAATTTTGCCCTTGGCTGTTTTCGAGCGTCTGGATCAGCGATTAGACGAGATGGAGTCAAGCTTGGGGGAAGAGGCAATACTCCTAAAGTCTGATCTTTTGGTGAATCAGAGGGTGATTACTGAGGCTCAGAGCCAGAGGTTTACCCTGATCGGATCAGAACAGTTCAGTTGTCTACTGTGGGGGGAAGCCCAACCGGAGACCTTAACTGGGTATGACTCTCTGATGAGACTGTACCAAGTGGGATTGACCTTCGCTCCGGATGCGATCGCAAACTTTCTGACCAATCTCAAAGACTCCTACCTAACCTCACCATCAAAATTTGAAACCTCTGAGGATGTTCTCAACCTAATCAATAGGGCCGGGGCCTCCCTCAAACCCAATAATCCAGCTATCCAGAGCGAATTTACCCTATCATTAATTGATATTCTGTGTGACTACAACACGGATAACTACAACACCGATGTTCCACCATTAGTAGAGCCAGCTTATCCCTATGGGTCTATTTGTCAACCCGTAGCAGAAGCACTACACCAGCAGGTTGAGCAAGAGCGATTGCTCAATCAGGTGACCAGTCAAATCCGTCAAAGTCAAGAGTTACCCCTTATCCTCACCACAGCAGTTGAACGGGTACGACACTTCCTAGAAGTAGACCGATTAGTAATCTATCAATTTGATTTCCCTTACACCTCTAGTCTCACACCAGTAGAGCCAGCACCTGCTGCTGCCACTGAATTAGGCTGGGGTTGTATTACCTACGAAGCTAAAGCCTCCGATGCTATCCCATCAGTGCTGAATGTGATTGAGCAGGAGGAATGCTTAACCCATGTACCGAACTCTACACATAAATATCAGCGAGGGTCAACGGTTGCTGTTGATGATGTTGATCGAACCTATAATACCCATAATTGCTTACTTAAACTGTTGCATCGACATCAAGTACGAGCCAAGTTAGTCGCACCAATTATTGTCGAAAACAACCTGTGGGGGCTACTAATTGCCCATCAGTGTTTGGAGCCAAGACGATGGCAGGACAGTGAAAAAAACTTTCTCCAAGCAATTGCTGAACACCTAGCCGTTGCAATCTATCAAGCGAAGTTATACGCCCAAGTGCAGCAGCAAAACAACACCCTTGAACAACGGGTAATTGAGCGTACCCAAGCACTCCGGGATGCCTTGCAAGCTGCTCAAGCAGCCAATCTTGCTAAGAGTGAGTTTCTAGCTACCATGAGCCATGAATTGCGCACCCCTCTGACCTGCGTAATTGGGATGGCAGCTACACTCTTGCGCTGGTGTTTTGGTCAGGACAGTTCCCAAAGATTACCTGTAGAAAAGCAACAGCGCTATTTAAAAACTATCCAGGAAAATGGGCAACACCTGCTAGAACTGATCAACGATATTCTAGATTTGTCTCAGGTTGAGGCAGGAAAGTTAGTCCTGACTATCAGCAAATTTTCCTTAAGTAAGCTAGCCAATCAGCTGTTGAGTAGCCTAAACGAACAAGCCTACCAACAGCAGGTGACTCTACAGCTAGATTGGCGAGTGCCACCAGAAAGGGACTGTTTTTCTGCAGACCAACGGCGGGTTAAACAGATTTTGTTTAACCTTTTAAGTAATGGGATTAAATTTACCCCAGAGGGGGGTAAAGTAATCCTACGGGTCTGGCCAGAAAACCACTTAGTAGTGTTTCAAGTGGAAGATACAGGCATTGGTATTGCCCAAGACCAGTTACCATTACTGTTTCAAAAGTTTCAGCAGCTAGAAACCCCCTACCGTCGCAAGTATGAAGGAACTGGCTTGGGGTTAGCCTTAACCAAACAGCTAATCGAACTCCATAGGGGCAAAATTGAGGTGGAATCGGTAGTGGCAGAGGGGTCTTGTTTTACAGTTTGGTTACCCAATCAACCCATAGCACCAGCTACTTCAGGAAAAGTCCTGCCAAAGTCCAACCTAACTCTCAAAGCTCAAGGCACTGTGGCCCTAGTGGAAAACCAAGAAGAGATTGCTACCCTAATTTGCGAGATTTTGACCGCAGCAGGCTATAAAGTAATTTGGCTGATCGATGCTTCCACTGCCATCAAACAAATTGCATTGCTTAAGCCCCATACTATCATTATCGATTGGCAGTTACCAACTAGGGAGGGTTACGAAATGACTCAATGGCTGCGTCAATCCTCCACAACTAGTGAGGTAAAAATTCTGGCTTTGACGATTCCGAGCCTGCCAAACATAGAGCAACAAGAGATGATGGAAGTAGTGGATGATTACTTATATAAACCGATTGAACCGATGGAATTATTGTACAGGGTTATGGCGTTGGTGGAAAGTTATAGCGCTGCGCTATAGCTGCTAAACCTAGAAGTGTAACTAAGCCAAGGATGCTGCTAGGTTCCGGCACATCTTCTGGGACAACAAAAGCATTATCCTGGATGTTGCTAATCGTTGAGTTCCGACGAATAATGTCCGAGAGGCGAGTGCTTTCTAGATCTGGAGCCAAGGCCAGCAGATGATCGAGATCGTTGAGGAAAAAGAACCGGTCACCATCCCGTGCCCGCCTGAACTGGTCTGAGATCACCGTATTGAATAGTTCACCGACCAATCCACCGTTGACCGAGTCCTCAGATATTCCTCCAATCCAGAAATCCACCTGATCTACAGAGCCGTAGATTTGTTCAAATAGAGCTGCTAGTTCTGGGTCAGAAGTAATGCCCAGTTCGGTATCGGTGGTCAAGAAGGCAGTGACTGGATCTAGACCGAGTTCCACACGAGCCTGATTGTAACCGGTAACGCCAGATTCCCTTGCCCGCTCAATATTTAGTGTAGCAAGGTCAAATCCACCGGTGGGAATCGAGGCAAGGAAATTCCGCACGTCGTCCACTATCTGATTGTCAAACTCTTGAGCCACCTGGGAAGCTAAACCGAAAAACAGTGAATCGACGCCGTTATCAATCACCTGTTGGGGAGTGAAGAAGGCATCGGAAAGGGATACCCCTCCGGGGGAAGTACCGTCATTGTTAATGCGCTGAATCTCTGGGGACAGAAAAGTGTGGCCAACGCGGAAGGTACCATTGGCAAATTCCACGCTGACACGTGGGTCAACGCTGGAATCGTAGCCAGAGTAATCCTCCAAAAGGCTATCGCCAATGAACAGCGGTAGGAATTCATTGTATGTGATTACCTGAATCTCAGCGCCGACCACCTTACGGGCTGATTCGTAGATAAAGTCGCCTTTATCAAGTCCTGACTCTTCTAACTTCTCCAAAAGAACCGGGTCACCAGCGTCAATTTTTTCAGCAAGTGTTTCAGCCAGGCGATTGTGCTCCCGCACGAACAAGGTGTGAGCTGCGGTTAACCCAATCTGTTCGTTGACACGAACATCGCCACCGATGAACAACTCTTCTGGTGCTAATGCTCCAGAGCGGTCAGTGTTGGCATTAGGCAATCCGCCAGTGTTGAAAGGCAGTAGCTCTTCATCATTGATAATCTGGCTCTTGAGCTTTCCAGTACCATCATTAGTACGCAAAAATTCCGCCCGCTCTTGATCAGATCCGTAGACCTGTGAACCATCAATAAAAGAAGTCAGCTGGTTGATCTGCTGGCGCGGATTGCCAAGGTCAGTGCCAGTCCCTTCAGCTGCAGGAACCCTAACAAAGGGTATAGATGGGGCGAGTGGATCTGGAAGACCAGTGGTAATGTCAAAGGGATTAATTGGGATAGGGGTGAAATCCTCTGGTGGAGGAGCTGCCTCTCCCTCATTGAGATCCAAGTCGTGATCAATGAACTGCCCCCACTGCCAGATCCAGTCGCTGGCGTTGAGGAAATTAGGCACGAATTCAGTCTGGCGGACAATGGTATTGCTAATGTCACGGGCGTTAGGCAGAAGATTGCCAGCCGGATCGGTTATTCTTGGTGCGTTGAAGCCATCTTCGTAATCAGGCTCCGTGAGCCGAAGTAGTGGTGTTTCGGCTTCACCCAATGTCGGGTCATTGGGGTTGTTGCCAAATCCGTTAATAGTGCGAAATTCTCCTGCAGCAGCAGGCACAGACATGGAAAATCCTAGGGCAGCGAAAGTGGTTATTGCTAAACCAAGCTTACGAGGCTTGAAGTTTCTAACCACTTCCAAGTTAGATAAGTGATTTTTCATCAGGTTAGTACTTAGGTTAAGATTGCATCCCAACCGCTAATGTGGTAGATGCAGTAAAATACTCTATCTCTTCTAATAAGGTGTTTGGAAAGTAGCTACATGGTTTGCTAAAACCGGGTAATTTACTTTAGTTATCCCCAAGATTCACGGGTTTTCGTCTAAGAGGTTGTCTGAGAAGTCTCATTTGCTACATCCAAGCCCCCGTTGGTCCCCCAATTCTGGGGGACTTTTAGAAGCAAATTGACTCTTGTTCCCCCCAAAGTTGGGGGGTCAGGGGGGCAAAATTCAGTATCAAAAAACTTGGGAGATATCCTCTAAAGTAAGTCTTCACGTAAGTCCCTCATTTATCGCCAGTAAATAATTTTTAACACGGGCTATAATAACGATTACGTATTTCTTTTGGCTACATAATTTATTCCGTATTTACCCCATAGTCAAGATTAAAAATTACTGCTTGCTAATTTTAAGATAGCTGGATTTCGGATATCTACCGCAAAAAAAATATAGTTTTACAGAATCTTTAATTCTTTAATTAAAGATTATCTGGATAGAGACGCACAATAAATCAATATCTTGTCAAGCCAATAAATCTTGATTGTAGATAAATATAGTGTAAGGATTTAGGTAGAGGGGTTGACAAAAGCCGAAAATTTAAAGTAGCCATTGATGAGTAAAGCAATTCTACCTCTTTGGGATGAGGAATCGCGCCAATTTATCAACGAAAAACTGGTGGATATTATCCTTGGCAAACAAAGCTTTATTAATTAGCTAAAGCTGGAAATATAAAGACTAAAAATCAGCCTAAATTTAGACTTAATGACCTGCTAAAATTTACCTTAAACTGACCTGAACAAAAAAAGCGATAAAGTCAAAATACAACACACACAACTACCAAGCATATCACCGGAAGAGGCGGTGGCGCGGGGAGATGGTGAGATAGTAAGATTTTTATTAAGGGTAATTATCTGGAGATAGTATAATACAATAACCACAGTGCTTAAACCAATAAATATATAACGGTTATTATATTTATGAGGTAAACATAATTTTTTTTATATTCCCTATTCCCTATTCCCTATTCCCTATTCCCTATTCCCTATTCCCTAAAATCCAAAACTTCTGTACCTCACCTATTTTATAAATGCTGTGGAACCTCTATATATCGATAATCACTTACTGTAACCACCAACAACATGGCAGCTAATTCTCTCCATTCAATTCGTCATAGTCTAATTGTGTCTTGTCAGGCACCCCCTGACTCACCCCTGCACCACCCCCTAGTGATTGCCGCCATGGCACAGGCTTCGATGAATCAGGGGGCATCGGGTGTGCGTATTGATACACCTGACCATGTGGCAGCTGTCCGTAGTCAATGTCCCACTGCTCCAATTATTGGCTTGTGGAAGCAACAGTTACCGGAGTCTGAGGTTTATATTACTCCCCAGTTTCACCATGCCAAAGCGATCGCATCCGCTGGTGCTGATATTATTGCCATTGATGCCACCTTACGGGAACGTCCTGGAGGGGAAACAGTTCAAGATTTAATTAAGCAGATTCACGATACACTGGGTAAACCGGTGATGGCAGATGTGGATACCCTTGAGAGTGCGATCGCAGCACAAGCCGCTGGTGTTGATTTAGTTGGTACCACCCTCTATGGCTACACCGCTCAAACCAGCCATCTTTGTCCTCCCGGCTTTGGCCTACTCAGCCAGTTGGTGAAGCATTTAGATATCCCAGCCATTTGCGAAGGGGGTATTGCCAGCCCCAAGATGGCTCAAACTGCGCTAGAATTGGGAGCCTATGCAGTTGTTGTCGGCACTGCGATTACTGGTATTGATTTGCAAGTTAAGGCTTTTGTCGAGTCATTAGTTAATTGAACATGGTTACAGGGTTTTTCAAGTAGATGAGGTACAGTCTTTATTGGCGCTAATTGCCTTTAAGACCTTCTTACCTTTCTGCCCTCTGCCTTCTGCCCTCTGCCTTAAAAGGATAAGCAAAGTACCTCACCCAATGGAAAACTGCTATAATTGCCCTTGCTAGAAGCTGGAAAACCTATCTTATTATTGAGAACCCAGTTTCTGTAGCCAGTCTTGACCCAACTGAATGGTAATATCTGAGGAAAAAGCACCGGTGCTTTCCACCCGCACTTCCCCAAATCCCAAATAGTTACGGATAGTGGCAGCACTTTCATCGTCTCCCTGTTGGGCAATAATGCGAGTGGTGCGCAATGGTTCCCTAGACAATTTCTGATCAATACGAACATTCTGGTAGCCAGCTTGGTTAAGTTTCCGGAGCATAGCTTTAGCGACTTCAGAAGAATCTGTAGTGTATTGAATCGCAATCCGCAGGGATGTGGAGTTGGCATTGGAGTAATAGCTATAGCCTTGACCAAAGTGCTGACCCACCATCTGCTGGATGCGGCGGTGGTTTGGCAACCAGTAACTGGCTTGTTTCTTGCCATCGTTGCTAAATCGACCAGGCAGCATTAGCATTTGGACATTGGCTCGTTTAGTCTTGGTGGCAAAACCCGCTAATGCCACTAGCTCTTCTACACTTAAGTTGGTGTCAATGTGGGACTGAATAACTGAGAGGATTTGTGGGATTCGTGCGATAGTACTAGGTTTTAGTGCCTGTTCTACCAATGCCCTCATCAGCATTTGTTGCCGCTGAACTCGACCAATATCCCCATACTTGTCGTAGCGAAACCGCAGGAACTGCATCGCTTTATTACCATCCAGGTGCTGTCTGCCTTTTTTGAGGTTGATATAAAGGTGTTGAGAGTGGTCAGTGTACTTCATATCCTTGGGAATATAGACCGTAACTCCTCCCAAGGCATCCACCAGTTTTTCCACACCCTGAACGTTTACTCGGATATAACGGTCAATGGGCACATCATCGAGAAGATCACTGACCGCCTTTGCTGTGAGGGCAGGTCCGCCAAAATAATTGGCAGCATTGAGCTTGATTTTACCATGTTTCTCAATACGAGTTTGAGTATCACGAGGCATCGACAGCACTTTGACTTTTTCCCCATTTGGGTCAAACCGTAGCAGGAGCATGGTATCTGACAAACCCTCTAAGGAATTGACCAGAGCGTGGTATCCCAGGTCTACTTCTGGGGGTTGCTTGAGATCAGAGGTTAGGACTTTAATACCAAGAAATAAGATATTAACTGGTCGAGTCAACTCCGGCAAGTGCATGCTGTTGCTGGAGATGGTTTCTTCTTGGTTAAATACAGATTTCTCGTCCGGAGTCAGTTCATTTTGCAGCAAAGGGGTACTTGCCAGGGATACAGCTAGGATTGCACCTGCTGCCGCAGATGACATGGCCACTGCGGTAAAACCTAGCCAAAGCCAGAGCAAATTCCCTCCCTTGACTTTTACCTTTTTTCTGCGAACGGGGCGAGTAGGTCTTCTCACTACACGGCGTTTTCGATAAGTTCTTTGAACTGGCACTGGGCTTCCTCACACACAGGCAATAGGGATGGTATTGACAGAAGAAGACTATTCACTGCTGACCGGTTTCACATGCTTGACCTGGAGCTTCCATCTTAAGGTTTAGTATTAATACTCTATAGCAGGTTTTTTAACAGGTTGCTGCCTGATCAGGTAAATTTTCGATCAAGCTTGCCCAATCCGTCAGTCAAAACCATCATTAGAGTACATCATTTATTTAAGTAAACCCCTAGACTAGGACAAATACTTGCCCAGGATTCCTTCAGAGATCCGGCTAATCCAAGGCAGGCGTGGTGACTGGCGCTGCCATAAGCGCACCATCACAGCGAAACTGACCAGAAAATAGCCAGATGTCAGCATAGCATTGAGAAACAGCAAGCGTAATGTCCAAAATTCCGACAATTGTGCTCCTGCTGATAATAAACTGTACCCTAGCAACCAACCAAAGGCCAAGGTGACGGACAAGCGACTCACCGTTTTTTCCTGTCGGTTTCCCTGAGAGTGGTACAATGTCCACAGTGCTGGAAACAAGCCAAAGATGGGGACAAGGTAAATAAATAGCTGTAAGCGCTGATTATCGTGATTGTCGGTAGAATTAGTCTTTTTCACATTATGTTCCATCCGCAGCTTGCCTTAAGAATCCCTCAAACCCCATGACTTGGTGGTTTTACCTCTTATCATGACATTACCTAGTGGTTATTCACCAATGGCAATAATATAGTAATAGCAATAGGGCAATGGCAACATGGATAATCAACTAAGCTTCATTCTCAAACTCGTCATCCTCTCCACGATAATTTCTGTTATTATTAAATACGTTGCCCCCAGTGTACCCATTGCCGCTACATCCGTTAATGGGATGATCGGGATCCTGGCTCCAACGGTGATTTTAGCGATCGCATTAGTAGGTCGAGCCTGGAGCTATCGGCAGTTTGATTGATAGGCTAGTGGTAAGCTCACCTAAGTTTCGCGGCGCACGATCATAGGTTTCCCGAGAGGTTAAGACAGACCTTGGCTCAATCCTGATGGTGAAGACGATTCCAGTCACAGAACTTAGCTTGCATGACGTGAAGGTCAAATTTGACCTGACCCCAGCAGAGGATGACGAATTTTTCCGAGAGTGGCAGGACGAGTTACCAGAACTTACCGACACTGAAAGGCAGTCCTTAGAGCAAGTTAAGGCTCACATGCTATACCTGGAACAGTACCCGATGGTGGAAGACATTGTCAAAATGGTAGTGCTGTCTCCCTTGTTAGGACTAGCGGGTTTTTATGGTTCTCCCTTTCACCTCAAGACAGAGGCCGCAATAGAAATTGCCGCTGTTGAGGAGCACGAAATCCTGCGGGGACGTATTGATGTGTTGGTGCTACAAGAGCAGTTGTGACTACTCCTACATCAAATCAAAGATTATGATGTAGGCGCGCTCTTACTCACGAATGAGACTTACTGTTCCTCGATATCCTGTATCGATTTACCACAGCCATTGAGCGGCAGTCCAACCGCCATCAATCTATCATACCAAAACCAAGAGACCCCGTCAGGTAATTCCCCTCCCGCCCATGAAGCGCGGGTATAACGGGAGACCCCTTACCTGTTTAGTTGGGTATTAGCGATTGAATCGAAACAAGCTGGTTTCTCTCTCAAGTCAGCAATTCCTCAGGCATTGACCTACATGATGGCTAATCCTAATCAGTTGCGCCCTAGTTTTGGATTGGTGACTAATGGCACTAATTTCCGGTTTTTGAACAAAATGTTTCGCGCAGTCCTCACCCATAATCTATGATTTGGGTGGGGTAAGCGAAACCAACAAACATCGCGCAGCGTCCTTATTCAGGGGTCTCTTGGTTTTTTACGTACTCAATCAGCAATCAAACGGTCATAGGCCCTTGTGTTCCTACACTAATGATTGCATAACTGCCAGACCAGAATTGAGGTAATGATCCCCAATAGAACTTAGATAAATGCTCCGCGAACTTGAAGCGTAGCCTAGGAGAAGTAACCGTCAAAACATTATTAACTAGCTTCGACAATCCTACTGACGGGTGTGCTTCAAAGAGAATATGTACATGGTCAGCAACACCAACAAACTCTACTAGATCGCACTCCCACTTCCCAAGAAGTTGTTTGAGTATAAGCTCGATTCTGATTAAAGTGATATATAAGCCGAAACGCACTGTTGCTGAGGGTTTTTAGCGGTAGCATAGAAAAATTTTCTTAACCGTCTTGACAACTAAGATTATAACTGGTAGACCAAGTGTAGACGGTTCGTTAAACCCAAGCCCATGAGCAAAAAAAGAAGTAACAGGAGAACTAAAAAGAAAAAGAAAAAGGAGGCTGACCTGATGCGGACGGACGTTTGGAGCCTTGTGGCAACACAAGAACAAAAGCACCAGATGCAACTAACTGTCAATGAGTACCGTGCCTTCCTAACGCCTCTAGTTCTCATATTCAACGCTCAATGGGCTAAACTAGCTACTCTGTCTTCTACAGAACGGATAAATGCTGTGGAGAAAATGATTCATGCCACAGCAAAAAATCCAGCTCCTAAACATAACTATTATCAAAAAGTTTTAGATAAAAATCCTTCTTTTAGAAAGTTTCCTAGTTATTTAAGAAGAGCAGCTATAGCTGACGCTATTGGGATAGTTTCTAGCTTTCAGACTCGTTATAGAGAGTGGCAGTCAGGCATTAGAAAACATCGTCAGGCATTACCCCCTCGTTTAACGGCTATGTGCAAAAGCTATCCAGCTTTATATCAAGGTCAGCAAATTAAATATGGGGTGAACTATGGCACAGTAGACATAAAGGTCTGGGATGGAACTGATTGGGTCTGGCTAAAAAATATAAAAGTCAAGAAACATGGAGGTAATAGACATTTAACAAAAGGAAATCAACTGTGTTCGCCTGCTCTTGTAATCGACAATAAGAAGTGTCAACTATCCATGCCAGTCGAGGTAAAGCAAGTGGAGAGGCAGGAGGCAGAATATATATGTAGTGTAGATTTAGGAATCAATAACGCTGCTGTAGCAGCTATCGTAGGTCGCGATGGTACTGTAAAGGCGAGAAAATTTATCAATCCCGCCAGAGACATAGACTGTCGCAATAGACGGAGAATGAAAATTGCCAAAAAGGCAAAACAAACCAGTAACATAACCGGGAAAAAATTACCAAGAGGTTTCTGTAAAGGTCTTGAACGCAAGTCTTCTAATCTAAATTTGGAGATTGGCAGAACGGTAGCCAGAGAGATTGTTAAATTTGCCTTGTTACATGGAGTAAAAGTAATCGTATTAGAAAATCTCTCTGGCTGGAAAGCTAAAGCAGGTAAGAAAGGGTCATTGATGAAACAGAAGTTTCATTTATGGTGCCATAGCAAAATCGGCGAGCTTATTAACGATAAGTGGACGGAAGTAGGTGGGGTTGTTCAAACAATTAACCCTAAATACACCAGTGCGGTAGCTTTCGATGGTAGCGGTAAAGTCTTGAGAAGTAAAATCAATTATTCACTTGCCAAATTTTCTACAGGAAAACGGTATCATGCCGATCTAAATGCTAGTTATAATATCGGGGCCAGATACTGGTATTCCGTAATTGTAGGAGATAGGCATTTCTTATGGGTGTTCGATAGCAAAAGTTCTAACGGCACATCGAGAACGCCGATTGTCCTGGGGACGCTTAGGAGTCTAGCTACTTTTAAGCGCACGAATCCCCACCCATAATCTTCGATTTGGGTGGGGTGCGTTCAAACTAACCAAATCCGGTAGACCGATGTATGCTCTTTCCGATGAGTTTACCCTCTATCGTGGCAATGACTGGTATAATGTGCTTAGGATCCTCAAGCGAATTGCTGAATTGGTAGTGATGTGAACTATAGGAGTTCTCAAGTGCTGTGAGGTACTTTCTTCCTGGGTTTTAGGGAGCAGGGAGCAGGGAGTAGGGAGTAGAGAGTAGGGGGAATAAAATTGACTGTAAGCGATCGCGTAGCGGCTCTCAAAGAGCATCGCTCTAGGATTGTTCTGCATGATTTGTACCTCTGATCGGTTCTTTGACAATCATTGTTCCCTCTTCTCTGGTAAGCTATCAGCTGTCAGCCTTTAGCTGATAGCTGATAGCTAAATCCAAATGCGTTCGCTTAGCGGCTCCATTGGAGCATCGCGTAGCGTGACTTTAGGTCAATCGCTTACATTTATGGCGCTATACAAAAAAAAGCCTGCACTCAGCAGGCTACCGATGTTTTCAGAAAGATTTAGTTGATCTAACCGTGGTCAAGTCCAAACCATAAATCAACCAACGACAATGTACTCACTATTCACCGCAGCGGTTAGTGTGCCCTGATCCAGCAAAGCCTGATAAACCATCGCAGCTACCTCAGCACGAGTAGCCTCACGCACAGGATTGAGCTTCCTCTGGTCAGGGGAATTCACCACAATCAGTTTTTTAGTAGCCGTTATGACTTGATCTTTGGCATAGCTGGGAATCTTGTCTTTGTCATCATACAAATCCAAAGCATTGGGGTCTGATTCGTTTAAACCCAAGCCATTTACTAAGGAAACAATCACATCCGCTCGCTTAACATTATCGGCCTGTCCGAAGTTGCCATTACTGTAACCAGATAGGAATCCACCGCGATAGGCTTTTTGAATCGCATCCTTAGCCCAAGACTTATCACTGACATCTTTGAATTGCTTGGCTTCCCTTTTCGGTGAAGGGTTGAACGCTTTGCTAATCAAGGCCGCATATTGAGCACGGTTGATCTTATCATCAGGTTTAAAGTTACTGTTGTCAACACCTGAAATCATACCTTCTGACAACAATTCCTGAATAAACTCTTTCGCCCAGTGGTCTTGAATGTCTGCGAATGTGGGTATCCCGTCGTCTGGAAATTTAACAATATATTGATTAGTAATAGCGCTGACTTTATTAGCATCCACCAAGGCTTGATAAACCATGGCAGATACTTCAGCACGGGTAGCATTGCGAGTGGGGTTGAGTTGTTTGAGATTGCTGTGATTTACGATAATTTCTTTTTTGGTTGCGGTTTTGACAGCTTCAATAGCGTAGGTAGGAATGGAACCGCTGTCATCGTAGGCTTGTAAGGCATTGGGACTGGAAGCCGTTAAGTCTAACCCATTCACCAGTGAAACAATTATTTGGGCACGCTGAACCTTGTCTGTGGGTTTGAATGTCCCCCCAGGGTAGCCAGAGAGGAATCCACCACGATAGGCTTGTTTAATCTTTTCGTAAGCCCAATACTTGGAAGCAACATCACTGAAATCCTTGGCCTCCCTTTTATTTGAAGGATTGAAAGCGTTTACCAACAAGGCCGCATATTCAGCACGGGTCATTGTTTTCTCTGGCTGAAAGGTGCCATCAGGGAAGCCACTAATATACCCTTTACTGTACAATCCCTCGATGAAATCCTCTGCCCAGTGACCACCAATATCCGTTAACTTTTTAGGTGGGTCAACAGGGTCAACAGGGTCAACAGGGTCGACAGGGTCGACAGGGTCGACAGGGTCGACAGGGTCGACAGGGTCGACAGGGTCGACAGGGTCGACAGGGTCGACAGGGTCGACAGGATTAGGAACTTCAGCGATCGCGTCATCAATTTGAACCGGACCACTGGCTTTTGAGGCAACTAAAAAATTGCCCACTGAAATCAGCTTAACCGTGGTGTAATTTTTTAAATCAAACTCACCGTTGTTACGCAGTACGTTTTCCCCTGGGTCTCCTGCGGTTCCCAAATCTGGCAAACCCTTGCCAGAAACTGACAGACCAAATCTTTCGTTGTTTTCAATCCGATTCTTACGCAGTATCGGTCGAGCGTCCCCAGAAACCACTATCCCAAATATGTTTTCAGAGGTTTGGTTCTCGACCAGCCTTGGCGCTGCATTACTATCAACAGCAATGCCATTACCCATTTTTTTACAGGTATTCCCTTGGATGTTCCCTTTGGCATCCCTGGTAATCGATATCCCTTGGCCCTCTATACCGCTACCAATGAAATTATTATCTTTAATTTCTGGTGTGGCTTCACCAGTGACATTAACCCCTTCACGATTGCACTCTTTGAAGGTACAATTAGCAACGATAGGGCTACCAGACTCAATCCAGGCCCCAGTGCCTCGGCGCTCACGATTGGTCATAGTTACTCCCCTGAGGTCGGTATCCTTAGCTAGGATAAGGGTCACGTTTTGACCACCACCGAAACGGGTGTTGAACAATCCGTTGCCTTCAATTAAGATGTCCTTGCCTTTGTTGGCTTCATCCCCTATAATTTTTACACCGGAGGGAGCTTTCAGCGGAAAGGTTTCACCACTGGCTGTATTATAAGTACCAGGTTTTAGTTGAATCTGGTCACCTGATCCAGCTGAATCGAAGGCTTTAGTAATAGTTTTAAAGGGCGTAGATTCGCTACCATCAGCGCTATCACTTCCAGTAGCTGGATTGACGTATAGAGTTGCCATAATTTAGGATTACCCAAAACGCTTAAGAACACAGCAAAACTGCGGTGTCACCCATGAGAGGGTTCACCACTTGCTAATTTCCTGAGCAGGAGGCTAACTTTCTTTAGAAATACTCTTAAGAATTGTTACCCAGATAGTGTGCCTGCTTTTATTGCTTATATCTCACAGTTTAAGCTCGATTTTCACTAAATGTCCATTGAGACTTAAGCAGATTTACTCTGGATTTCTTGTTCTGGCAATGTCAGAATCTCTACACCGTCAGGGGTGACAACTATAGTGTGTTCAAATTGGGCAGAAAGTTTGCGATCGCGTGTTACAGCTGTCCACTTATCAGCTAATATCTCCACTTCGTGGGTACCTTCGTTAATCATGGGCTCGATAGTGAAAACCATCCCAGCCCGGAGGCGTTTTCCTTTCCCTCGGGTGCCATAGTGAGGAATTTGGGGAGCTGTATGGAAAATCTTGCTAATCCCATGTCCAACAAAGTCTCGCACTACGGAAAAGCCGTTGGACTCGGCATACTCTTGGATAGCAGCACCAATATCGCCAACCCTTGCTCCTGGCTTGACCTCAGCAATGCCCCGCATCATACATTCTTCAGTAACTTCCACCAGCTTTTTTGCTAGGGGTGAGGGGGTACCAACAAAAAAGGTTCTAGAGGTATCCCCGTGATATCCATCCACCTTTGGTGTTACGTCTATATTAATGATGTCCCCATCTTTAAGGATTTGCTTCCCGTTAGGGATACCGTGACAGACAACTTCATTGATACTGGTACAGATAGATTTAGGAAAGCCCTGGTAGCCTAAGGGAGCACTGATTGCCCCATGCTCTTTTGTCCAGCGCTCAGCTTCATCATTAATCTCTAGGGTGCTTACCCCTGGCTTAACCATGGGTTCTAAATGGTCTAACAGTGCAGTGGCTAAGCGTCCAGCAAGACGCATTTTAGCTATTTCTCTACTGGATAAGAGCACAATTCTTTCAGCTGCCATGAGTTTTTATTCCGTCAATTACCCCAAAACCTGGGAAAAATTATACTATTTGTTGTTTTTTTAATTGTACAATAATATGATCCCTAATTAACGCGGGTTGGCTTGAGAGCAATAGGTAAGGTACATTCTGGATTTTAGGGAATCGGGAATCGGGATTCGGGAATCGGAACCCACCCCTAACCCCTCCCAGGAGGGGAACGGGAATCGGGATTCGGGAATCGGGATTCGGGATTCGGGAACAGGTAAAAATCCTGTGTACCTCCTCTTTTGCTTGCTATCCAAAGCCAGAATATTTCAATAGAATAGGTCAGTTGATAGAACCAAGTAGGAGTCGATTTTGGAGGTCAAAGCCGCAGTAGCTTTTGAAGCAGGCAAGCCTTTATCCATTGAAACGGTTCAGGTAGCCGAACCTAAGGCGGGTGAGGTGATGGTGGAAATTAAAGCAACCGGAGTATGCCATACTGATGCCTATACCCTCTCTGGCGCAGATCCAGAAGGACTATTCCCAGCCATTCTAGGACATGAGGGAGCAGGTGTAGTCGTTGAGGTGGGTGAAGGGGTGACTAGCGTCCAGGTAGGAGACCATGTGATTCCCCTCTATATCCCTGAGTGCCGTCAGTGTGAATACTGTTTAAGTGGTAAAACCAATCTTTGTCAGGCGATTCGGAATACCCAAGGACGTGGTTTGATGCCCGATGGTACCAGTCGCTTCTCTGTCGATAGCAAAATGCTCCATCATTACATGGGGACATCCACCTTTGCTAACTATACCGTACTGCCAGAAATCGCAGTAGCAAAAATCCGCAAAGATGCTCCCTTTGATAAAGTTTGTTACATCGGTTGTGGAGTTACAACGGGTATTGGTGCTGTGATCAATACCGCTAAAGTTCAACCAGGTTCGAGAGTCGTGGTATTTGGACTCGGGGGAATTGGTTTGAATGTAATCCAAGGCGCACGGATGGTGGGTGCTAGCCAAATTGTAGGTGTTGATATTAATCCCAAAAAACAACAACTTGCTGAAAAATTCGGGATGACCGATTTTGTAAATCCTAATGAAATAGAGGGAGATTTAGTCCCTTACATTATTGATTTAACTAAAGGGGGCGCTGATTATAGTTTCGAGTGTATTGGTAATGTGAAGATGATGCGCCAAGCTCTAGAATGCTGCCACAAAGGTTGGGGTGAATCTATTATTATTGGTGTCGCAGGTGCTGGAGAAGAAATCAATACTCGACCTTTTCAGCTGGTAACTGGACGGGTCTGGCGAGGTACAGCTTTTGGGGGAGCTAGAGGACGCACGGATGTTCCTAAAATCGTAGATTGGTATATGGAAGGTAAGATTAATATTGATGATATGATTACCCATGTCATGCCCTTGGAACAAATTAATGATGCCTTCGATTTGATGCATAAGGGTGAGTCGATTCGTAGTGTGGTGACGTTTGGATAGTTGAAGGTTAATTCATAGGTTTAAGGTTTAAGGTTTGTTGGTTGAAGGTTGAAGGTTTGTTGGTTGAAGGTTGAACGCGATGGACTTCGTCCCGCTTTCAGGGAACCCGTGGCCTATTGGCCAAGGTTATTTGGTTAGCCGTAGGCCACGCTTACTGGCAGAGCCCGACGCTGCGCGTTCGCGTAGTTAAGTAGAGTAGGGTGGGCAAAGTCATCATTTCGTGACTAATCAAAACCACCAAACTCTTTTTGCCCACCCTACAAGCTACTGTTAAGTTTGATTACGTTAAATTTTACTTAAAAAAGTTACTTAATTTGACAAAATATTAAATAAAAACTGTAGCAGTTGCCACAACAGCAGTGGTTATTGTCTTATTGACTCAAAGCTTCTTGTTCAACTTGGTTTTCATGCCCAAGTTTTTTGATCACCCTGTATAGGGATTTCTAGCGTAATCAGGTAAACAGGATTTTTTCCCTGTTCCCAGATCCGCTGTTCCCTGTTCCCTTTTCCCATCAATCCTATGTTCAAAACTCAAATACAAACCCTATATTAACTATCACTATGACTACAGCAACTAATCCCACTCAGATTAACTCTGGTATTGGCGGTACCAAAAATTTCTACAACTGGAATTGGCAAGACAAACAGTATCAAGTGGTCTACGAAACCATTGGCGCAGGCAACCCCGTACTGTTACTGCCTGCTTTTAGTACAGTTTCTAGTCGCACAGAAATGAAGGGTATTGCCAATCTACTCGCTACCAACTATCACGTTACCGTTCTAGATTGGTTAGGATTTGGCGAGTCTCAATGCCCTCCTGTGGATTACAATCCCGTATTATTTCAGCAGTTATTAGCAGATTTTGTTAACTCTGTTTTTAATAATAACTCAATTATCGTAATTGCTGCGGGTCATGCTTCTGGATACGCTTTAAAGTTTACCCAAGATAATCCAGATAGTATTTCTAAACTAATTTTAGTGGCTCCCACTTGGAAAGGACCGTTAAGAGTAATGGGTTTACCCGATGGAGTGAGAAACGGAGTAAAAAACCTAGTGCGATCGCCCTGGTTAGGTCAGAGTCTATACTATCTCAACACTACCCCTTCTTTTCTGCGCTTGATGTATAAACGCCACGTCTATGTGGATGAAACCAAACTAACTCCCGAATTTATTGCCCAAAAACACAAAATCACTTCCAAAGATGGCGGGAGATATGCCCCGGCTGCCTTTGTTACTGGCGCAATCGATCCTGTAGCTAATCGGGAGGAATTTTTGCAGCTTTTAGATTCTGTGCCGATGCCCTTATTAATGATATTAGCGGAAAATGCGCCACCTAAGTCAAAAGCCGAAATGATAGCGATGGCGGAGTTAGGACAGGTGCAAACCGTTCGATTAGCTGGAACTTTAGGTATTTCTGAAGAGTATCATGAAGCGGTAACAGCAGTGATTGAGGATTTTATTTAGCGTTTATTTCAGTTGTGAGGTACACTTATCAAGCTCAAAGTCCCCCTTTTTAAGGGGGATTTAGGGGGATCCCTTTGTACCTAATGGTAAATAAAATTTTATTGAGCTATTTAGCGGACGCTTATAGTCTTAGGACGAGTTTGGAAGTTGATCAATTAATGAAACACACGGCTATTAGTCTATTTTGCGGTGCAGGTGGATGTTCTCTTGGGTTTAAACAAGCTGGATATTCAATTGTTTATGCGAATGATAAAGATGCGGCGGCAGTTGAAACATATAGAATAAATTTTACCGAGTCGTTATGTAGCAATGAGGATATCGATAACCTAGATTTTGGGCAGGTTCTTTCTGAAATAGTAATGAAACCAGGGGAACTGGACATATTGATAGGGGGGCCTCCATGTCAAGGCTTCTCCACAGCGGGCTCAAGGTTCTGGGATGATCCAAGAAATAATTTGCTTAAACAATACGTTAAAGCACTAACTATTTTGAACCCAAAATGGTTCATTATGGAGAATGTTGAAGGGCTACTTACCTCCAACAAAGGCAAATATGTATACGAAGCCGCTAAGGCGTTCATTGAGCTGGGTTATTGGATTAGAATTGAGAAAATTTATTCTCAAGAATACGGTATACCACAAAGACGAAAGCGAGTTCTAATTATCGGTAATAGGTTGGGGCATGACTTTAGAATTCCAGCACCAAAATTTCAAGTCTCCGGTCAACTATTCCGTAACTCTGACATTACTATTTCTCATGCAATAAACAGTTTACCACCAGCAACAAAAGATAAGGGCACCCTACTAACACCTTTAACCTCGCCTCCTCAAGATGATTTTGATTCTTTTCTTCGTGGAAATGCCACACAAATATCCGATCATTACTACCCAAGTATTAACGGCATCCAGCTACAAAGAATTACTGCCTTAAAACCAGGTCAAACCATGAAGGATTTGCCAGAGGAACTACAGCATGAGTCATTTAAGAAGAGAGCAAATAGGCGCGTTGCTGATGGCATGCCCACAGAAAAGCGGGGTGGAGCGCCATCCGGACTTAAAAGACTGATGGGGAATGAGCCGAGCTTAACCATCACTGGCGCTGCAACAAGAGAGTTAATACACCCAGTGGAAAACAGACCTTTAACGATAAGAGAGGCCGCACGAATTCAAACCTTTCCAGATGATTTTGTATTTTGTGGGAATGCCTCTCAGAAAATCCAGCAAATAGGCAATGCAATTCCACCAATTTTGGCTCGTGTATTTGCTGAACATATCCGTGATAATTATGGCTTCGAGGGGGATCAAGAAAATCCAGGTCGCATGCTTGGCTTTTTGCTGACAAAGGCAGAGGCTATGAGCCCAGCTTTAAAAAATACAGAAATTTTACTTAATAGCCTGATGGAAAATAAAATCCATCAATACACATTGTTTGGATAATCCATGAAAAATACTGCTTTCATAAAAAACTTGTATTCTAAATGTAAAATGCATGGTTCAGGTGAAGCTCAGGTTATAATATCTGATGGAGAGTTATCGTCACTACTATCTATTGCTATTGATAACCTTGGATGGTCTCACGATCACCTTCAGATTATTAAAGTCAATGTACCAGATGATGACTACTACAATATTCCAATCAGCTGGTTTGATAGCATAGCAGAATCTGATATCCGTGCCGAAGATGTTATCTCAGCACTGACAGCCTGCTTCAATCAGGATAACGATTTTGCGTTATTTATAGAAAACCTCTCTGCTCTTCATCGGCGCAGAGTTAAATATCAAAGAATTCTGTCATCACAGCCCATGTCCAACATGGATCAAATTGGTCCTAGATCACTTCTAGAGTATGGTGGATGTAATACCACTCTTCTTGCGAATTGGATGGTTTGGAGGAAGTGGATTTATGATATCGACAATCGGTCAGCCCAGGAAACTGGCTATTTATTTGAACCTCTATTAGCGAGTTGCTTAGGTGGCAAGCCTGTTGGAGCGAAAAACTCACCAGTTAAGAGACTTGATGCCAATGGAAATCCTACCAACCAAGGGCGACAAATAGACTGTTTAGTTCCAAGTAATAATAGAACCTATGAACTTAAACTGAGAGTAACAATTGCTGCAAGTGGTCAGGGGAGATTTGGTGAAGAGCTTTCATTTGCTGAAGAAAGCCAAGCTGCTGGTTTTATACCAGTTCTTCTGGTTTTAGATCCAACACCCTCGAATAGGTTAACTGAGTTATCAGAGAAATATCTGGCCTGTGGTGGCGCTTTTTATCACGGAGAAGAAGCGTGGAGGCACATGGAGCAGGAAGCCGGAGAGGTGGTTTCTGTTTTTATTGAAAGATACATAAAGCCAGCAATACAGGGCATAGAAGAGATCGAAATTGAATATCCTAAGTCAATAAATTTGCGATGGTCAGATCAAGTGATTGAGATATCAGATGACAGTAGTTCTTATGTTATAAATCGACTGTAAGTGGTAACAAATAACTGCACTACGACCAATTTTAATAGCTATCATAAATTCTATAGATTATTTTGAAGGTACTGGAGAAGCAATTTTTTAAACAGTGATACCTGTCTAAAAAATAAAAGCTATAATGGATATTATTATAGAAAATTTTAAAGATGCAAGATCTAAATTTAAATGAAACCCAGAAAAAACTTTTGCAGTGGCTCGTAGAAGAAGTACGTGCTGACAGGCTTAAGGAGAATGAAATCTTGTTCATTTGGTCTTACAGCGGCACAATTATAGGAGGATATCAGCGGAATGTTCCTAAAGTCGATAAAATAACTCTTGATGCTCTAGAAAATAGTGATTGTTTAGTATGTAATAAAAGTATTCAACATCAATACAATTGTGCTTTAACCAGTAAAGCATATCAAGCCGTTAAATCTAATTTTGGTGCTCCTAACTTGTCTGCTATTCCTCCTGAACTTAAGCACCTAGATCCTGAACTGTTGAAAAGATGTCACTGTTTATTAAATACTTGTGGAGATGATTCCAAAGCTTGGGACAAAGATGTTCGCACAGCAACAGTATTTTTAGAAGAGCGGTTGAAAAAACTTGGAAAAATTGATAACAGCAATAAAAATGCTACAGGTGAAGATATCGTAAACAAAATTTTTTCTCCTAAGAAGTCGGTATTGAAGGGCAAACTTGACGATAGCGATCTTCAAGCATATCGTAATCTTTATGCAGGTATGATGGGGGTTTTTCGCAATCCTTATGCACACGGATTTATAGACCCTCCTCCAGAAGTTGGTCGGGCAATCATCCTATTTATTGATGTGCTCCTAAAAAAACTGGATGCTATAGACTGGGATTAAGGTGAGGGCGAGGCATAACACCTCATATTATGATGGGTGTGTCAGTGGCTAAAAAAACTATTGCACTGACACACTAAATTGCTCACCAGCCCATAAAATAGCGATGCTCTTACAGAGCCGCTACGCGATCGCAGTCAGTTTGCGATCGCACAAATACAACTATTCTTCAAATCCCCCCCTTGTTAAGGGGGGTTAGGGGGGATCCCCCAGTCCAAAACTATTGCAACCCTTCTAACAACTGTTCCAACGCCCTATCGAGAGCTTCCCCTAACTTACTGCCATCTTTTCCACCAGCTTGAGCCAAGTTAGGTCGTCCACCGCCACCACCACCACATAATTTAGCGATCGCACCAATAAACTTCCCAGCCTGCAAGCCTTTCTGATTAACACCCTTACTAAAGGCTGCTACTAAACTCACCTTGTCCGGGCTAGGCACTGAACCCAACACTACTGCACTTTCTCCCAACTTCTGCTGTAGCTGTTGCGCAACACTTTTTAAGCCCTCTGGTTCTACTCCCTCCATCTTGGCAACCAGAACCTTGAACTCACCTACTGACTTAGCTTCCGCCAACAACTGGTCAGATTTTGCCAAAGCCAGTTGTTGCTTCAGGGCATCTAACTGTTTATTAGTAGCCTTGAGTTCCTGTTGTAAATTACTAATCCGCTCAGGTAACTCTTCCGGTTGTGCCTTAAAGCGATCGCATAAATCCTTAACCACCTTATCCCGCACATTCAGATAATCCAGCACCGCCGGTCCAGCCACTGCTTCTATCCGCCTAATCCCGGACGCCACCCCTGCGGAAGAGATAATCTTAAACACGCCAATCTCAGCAGTATTGTTGACATGGGTACCACCACACAATTCCATGGAGACACCAGGGAAATCAATCACCCTGACTTCATCGCCATACTTTTCCCCAAACATAGCGGTTGCGCCCTTAGCCTTAGCTTTTGTCAAAGGCATCACCTCCACATCAGCAGTATGGGCTTCACTAATCCAAGTATTAACTTGAGCCTCGATTTGCTCTAACTCTTCCGATGTCAGAGCGCGAGGGCAATTGAAGTCAAAGCGCAAACGGTCAAAAGCCACCAAAGAGCCTGCCTGAGAGATGCTTGGGTCAACAATTCTTTTCAGAGCCGCTTGCAGTAAATGGGTCGCACTATGGTTAGCTTGAACTCGACGGCGACAAGCCCGGTCAATTTGAGCCGTTACTGTTGTGCCTACCGCTAAATTTCCCCGTTCGACAGTACCGAAGTGGACAAAGAAATCCGATTCCTTCTGAACATCTTCGATGCGAACCAATAGCGAATCCCCAGACAGATAACCGCGATCGCCTATTTGTCCTCCAGATTCCGCATAGAATGGGGTCTGATCCAAAATCACCTGGACCTTACTCCCAGCCCCAGCCGATTCCACGGACTTCCCATCAACTAGCAAAGCCTCTACCTTAGCCATGGACTGGGGTTCAGTGTAACCAAGGAATGCCGTACTATGGATATGTTCCCCTAGCTGATCTAAGCTACCCTGTACCGTTAAATCAATCGTTTCATGGGCAACTCTAGCCCGTTCCCGCTGGCGTTCCATTTCCACCTCGAAGCCATCGAGGTCTACCGTTAAGCCCTGTTCTTCAGCAATTTCCTCAGTTAATTCCACTGGGAAACCATAGGTATCATAGAGGGTAAACGCATCTGTGCCAGAAATCTGTTTAGGCTTCTTAGCCAAAATCTCAGCTAGCAGCTTCTCACCCCGTTCTAGGGTTTTCAGGAATTGAGACTCTTCCCGCTGCATTTCCGCTTTGATAGTCTTTTCCCGTTCCCGCACATTAGGATAAGCTGATTCAGATAATGCGATCGCTGTTTGAGCCACTTCCCAGGTAAATTCCCCATCAATCCCAATCAAACGGCCATGACGCACCACTCGACGGAGCAAACGGCGCAACACATAACCCCGTCCGGTGTTAGAAGCCGTAATCCCATCCGCGATCATATGAACGATTGCCCGGATATGGTCACCAATAACCTTCAGAGAAACCTTCGTCTTCTGATCACTCTTGCTATAGTTAACCCCAGCAATTTCCGCTGCGGTTTTTACAATCGGGAAAATTAAATCAGTTTCATAATTATTCGGCACTTGCTGGAGAATTTGCGCCATCCTCTCCAGTCCCATCCCCGTATCAATATTTTGCTTCTCTAACGGGGTGCGATTACCCTCCGCATCCTGGTTGTATTCCATGAATACCAGGTTATAGAACTCAATAAACCTGGTATCATCTTCCAAGTCAATGCTCTCGTCTCCCAGTTCTGGGTGAAAATCGTAGTAAATTTCCGAACACGGACCACACGGACCGGTCGGACCCGATTTCCAATAATTATCCTCCTCACCCAAGCGCTGGATGCGATGAGCTGGAATCCCAATTTTATCCCGCCAGATCCCAAACGCTTCGTCATCATCCCGAAAAACACTGACTACTAAGCGTTCTGGTGGCAAACCGAATACCTCTGTAGAGAGTTCCCATGCCCATGCGATCGCTTGTTCCTTAAAGTAATCCCCAAAACTAAAATTCCCCAGCATCTCAAAAAAAGTATGATGCCGTGCCGTGCGTCCCACATTCTCTATATCATTGTTGCGGATACATTTTTGGGCAGTAGTGGCGCGAGGGAATTCCGACTGACGTTGTCCTAGAAAAATCGGTTTAAACGGCAACATTCCCGCAATTGTCAGCAACACCGTCGGGTCTTCCGGTACTAACGAAGCACTTGGCAATACCTGGTGTTGCCGTTGGGAGTAGAAATCGAGGAAAGTTTGCCGTATTTCGTTACCGCGCAAATAATTAGGGATATCGGGCATGGTTCTCTACAATTCAGCTTTAGGGTATGGGCTTATGGGAAGTAAAACCCTATCGCTATGTTTCTTAATTTACGTATGATCCATTCTGACATAGAAGCGAAGCTGAAAGCCCACCCTTGATAGGAGAGCAAACCATTGTGATGGTTGGAGGTTGGATGGTTGAAGGTTTAAAGTTGAAGGTTGAAGGTTGGATGGTTGAAGGTTTAAAGTTGAAGGTTGAAGGTTACAGGTTGAAGGTTTGATGGTTGAAGGTTTGATGGTTGAAGGTTGGTAGGTTGAAGGTTGGTAGGTTGAAGGTTGGTTGGTTGGAGGTTTGATGGTTGAAGATTAGAGGCTTAACAACTGAAAGCCGATGTATAACTGGCAATCTGTAACGTTAAACCTGTTACATATAACCTGTAACCTTCAACATATAACCTGTAACGTTAAACCTGTTACATATAACCTGTAACCTTCAACCTGTAACCTTCAACCTTTCAACCTTCCAACCTTCAACCTTCATACTTCTCAATCAAATTGTTGCAGTGTGTAAAGACTCCTGAACTTTAACAACAAGTATTCGTAATCTCCAGAAGGTCGTGTTAGCTTTAAAGAGTGGAAGTCATCCTTCAGATAAGAACCTGAAGCGAAAAACCAAATGGGCATAGATAAGATGATTTCTAGCGGTCTATGACCCAGCCACAGTAGGCACCGATCGAACATAGCAAAAAGTGGCGAGAAACCAACAGAAGTTGGAGGAAGCCAAACCAAAGTCCGGAAAGACACGACTGTGTGAGATTAAGTATTAGGTGTATCTGTGTAGTTTGCCAACCATAGTAGTGATTCAAAACTGGTAGTCAGAAAGTTAACTCGTTGAAAATTTGTCTTTTTCCACTCGAATGGGTCTAGTCAATCCTGGCTAGGCCCTTTGAGTATTGGGGAAATGTATTGGGGAAATGTATTGGGGAAATGTATTGGGGAAATCCCAGACACATTAGAAATGATTGCTGTACCGTACCATTAAAGTTAATCAAATGTAAGCATTCAGCCGTCAGCTATCAGCCATCAGCTTCATAGTTCGAGATTAATGATAATTTCAAGTCTGGGGAAAAGCCCTTGGCCAATGACTGATAGCTGATAAGCGACACGCTGATAGCTGACAAAGCAATTAACACTTCACCCTTGACCCTACATGCTTCATACTTTTTCATCTAATCGTTGCAGTTTGTAAAGACTGATTAACTTTAACAACAAGTATTCGGAATCTCCAGAAGGCCGTGTTAGTTTTAAAGAGTGGAAGTCATCCTTCAGAGAAGAACCTGAAGCCAGAAACTAAATGGGCATAGATAAGATGATTTCTACCGGTCTATGACCCAGCCACAGTAGGCACCAATCGAACATAGCAAAAAGTGGCGAGAAACCAACAGAAGTTGGAAGAAGCCAAACCAAAGTCCGGAAAGACACGACTGTGTGAGATTTAGTATTAGGTGTATCTGTGTAGTTTGCCAACCATAGTAGTGATTCAAAACTGGTAGTCAGAAAGTTAACTCGTTGAAAATTTGTCTTTTTCCACTCGAATGGGTCTAGTCAATCCTGGCTAGGCCCATTGAGTATTGTCGTCAATCGATCTAAGTTATTGGTAAGGATTAACATTCCTAGCTTGGGCTGCGAGCTTTAAGGGCAAGCTGATTAACGGCTGTAAGAAAAACTGATGGAGTATTGACTATGGCAGTAGTACAGTTAAAAGTTCCCAGTATTGCGTGTGATGTCTGTGCCAAGACCATTACCGAAGGTATACTCCAACAGGAGCCAGATTCTAAAGTCGCAGTGGATGTAACATCAAAGACGGTTAGAGTTGAAACCGAAGCATCTGAAGAGTCAATTAGACAGATCATAACGACTGTCGGTCACAGCGTGGAGTAAGCTACCAATTGACACTCCCCGCCCTGGAAGGACGGGGATTCTTGCTTGGCCTATGGCCACGCGATCGCGTTCAACGGGGTGACTTGTAAAACCCTTGCCGGAGCCAGGAAAAATAGAGGTGGATTCGACCCAAGCGTATTTGGTCTATGACCTAGGTTTCGGTGTGCCGGAAACGAAACCTGATCAGAGGGTCGCCTTAATAAAAAAGGTTAAAACTTTTTACACAAGCGCCGACTAACTATAAAGGCGACCCTCTGATTAAGGTAACTTCTAACCCCACCGTACCTAATCTAGTTAACAAGTTAGATAAACTTTTTCTTGATCTTATGTTTTCGGAGATCTCCAAATCTAAGAATTTGATGATGCAATAAGCTGATATCTTAGCTGATTTTTTACATCATCTACTTATTTTAATATCATGTTTATCTAGAACATTAATTGTTTTTTTCGTTAGGTTTTTATCTTAACACGATGCGAAAAAACCGTCAAGTCTTAATTTAACAAAAAGCCTACCGTAAGAGTTAAGAAGCCTTAATTAATAAGTTTTAACCCTTTTGCTCATAGCCTGCTCCCAATAAATGCTTCTTAACTCTGAGGCGCGCGTCTCCTATAAGGACGGGGCGCGATTACCCAAATTTTTTGGTAAGCTAGTGTGATTTCAATGGCCCTTTATTTTCTAAAGGCTCCTAGTTGGAACGAGCCGCACTTCGACAATACATCATTAATGTATATGTAAGTATTCAGCTATCAGCGTGTCGCGTATCAGCTATCAGCGTGTCGCGTATCAGCGTGTCGCGTATCAGCTAATGCGCACGCTACTTGAGGTGCTACAGATGGTGCTTTTGAATAAGCGATGCAGAGGTGCGACCCGTGGCGAATTTAATTACGGGTCAAACGCACCATTACGGTCTTGGGGAGGCAGCGCCGCCAAAGGGGGTTCCCCCCATGACCGCGCTGCCGTGGTTTCCCCCGGAGACAAAACCTTAGATAGGGTCGCCTTTATAGTTAGCAGGTTATGCAGAAAAGGGTTAAATATTTTTTAATAAGGCGACCCGATCTTACGGTAAATTCAAACCACTCGCGCTTGGGATCAAGACAACAGGTAAGCATTGGAATAATGCTGAGTTACTTTAGCTGACGGCTGACGGCTGACGGCTGACGGCTGACGGCTGACGGCTGAATGCTTACATTTATATTGTTTTGGTTAAATAGTGTCTAGTTTACTTAAGTATTAGTTAACTAGGTGTTGCGCATTTAAATTGGATATTATTCAGTTATAAAAAAGGCGTTGCTGAATTAAGAAATGAATAGGAGTAGAGTGGGCATCCTGCCCGCGCGAAAATAAGGAGGAAACTGGCAAGATGCCAGTTCTAGCCAAGATGCCAGTTCTAGCCAAGATGCCAGTTCTAGCCAAGATGCCAGTTCTAGCCAAGATGCCAGTTCTAGCCAAGATGCCAGTTCCACAAAACTCTTGAAATCATTTGATTATTAAGCAACGCCCCTTAATCAATGGAGGCGCGCTTTCCGCGTGAAGAATTAAATTACGGGGTCGCGCCTCAAGTTTTAACCATGCATCTGCATAGCCTACCAACCATAAAGGCTCCCCTGTCTAAGGCGCGCGTCTCCGGGGGAAACCCCCAGTTCCGAAGCTGCATCCCTTCTTCAGGTGCGACCCGTGGCGAATTTAATAATTAGATGCGGAAAGCGCACCTAAGTTGTTTTCCTTTTCCTCTCCCTCTGGGTCGCCCCATGTTTGACCCTAATGTAAAAAACCTACCCCTGTGAGGGGGTTAGGGGACCGGTCCCCATTACCGATTAGCCATTACCGATTAGCCATTACCCATTACCGATTACCTATCTCCAAAGTAAAAAACCTACCCTTGTCAGTCTCCCCACCCTCCCTCTAATTATGGGTATTCAACCTGACTTGATATAGAGGTTAGTGGGAATAATAATGCTCTCACTTAGTTGAACAGTTAGGTGTTTTCACCATGTTCGATAAAGATTTAGAAAAATTACCCGGATACCAGGAAATTGCTACTGCCACTTGTGATAAAAACAAGAGAGTATTAGAGGAAAGTATAAATAGAATAATCCCTGTGCTCAGCTTCTGCTGAGTAACCCCTAATTAACTATGTGCCTAAGATGTGCCTAAGATGTGCCTAAGTTGGCTTTGGATTCATCGGGGATTAAACTAATTTTTGTTGTTATTCAGGTTTATATTCAACAAAACTCGTTAAGCTAAAAACGATATAACAATTATAAACGAGTTGTGAAAATCTAGAAACCCAAAATCATGGTATTATTGGCATCCTGGCCTCTTGATAGTTCACAACCTATTTATAATTGCTATATACAGTAATCTAGTTTAGAAATGATTGTTATAAGATCACCTAATTTATCAAAAGTTCCACAGCTCGTGATTCACAATCCATATCGGGGAGGGGAATCGGCAATGGGGAATTGGTAACTGATCCAACTGTACTTGAGCTCCTAAACGATAGTCAGCAATAGGATCAATTTATCTAGTTATCTAGCATCAATCTATTCCATAGCCAATCCCATATACTAGACATCTCCAAAAATTAACCTCAAACCCTTGCACTGCCTGGGTCAAAACCGAGTTTCTGGAGATGTCTACTGGTGAATTTAGAGCAAAACGTATTAGCTAATACTTTCTTGAAGAAGTAGCAGTGTTAAGATTATTAATTCCGGGTGAATGTATTAGCTCTGTAGAGCTAACTATAAATAAAAACGATGCTTCTATAAATGCTTCTATATTAGTGGTAGGAAATAAACAGTTTATCACTACATTTGTGAAGCGGACTTGCTATATAAGGTCTAGCACTTTCGAGGTATCTTTGGAACTTGATGATGTCATACAACACATCAAGACTAGACAACCCGCTATTTTAATTTTGCAGGCAACCCAGGTGGCTAGTTTACAACTATGTCGTCAAATTAAAGAACAAAAGCTGCTCGGTTGGATATACTGCATTTTGATCAATGACTTGCCCGAAATAGCGATTACAGCAATGGGACTAGACCCAAACTGGGAGTTAAGAGAATGTGCTCAAGCCCTAGAAAACGGTGCAGATGCCTACTTACGGATCAGTTCAATCAGTAATCAAGACTCAGCCATAGCTGTAGCAGAAAATCGGTTGCTTAAGGCACAAATTCAGGCAGGGTTACGAGGAGTGCGACTATACCGGGAAGCAATGCACACTAATGATTTCCTATCAAGGATAGCATTGGTTGATCCCTTGACAGAATTGAGCAATCGTCGGGCAATGGAATCGGAGTTACCCCGACAAGTCAAAAATGCGTTTAGTCAATCAAGGCCCCTGAGTCTGATTATCCTAGATGTAGACTATTTCAAGTCCATCAACGACAACTACGGACATCCGGTAGGCGATCGCGCTCTCAAGCTACTGGCAAGTCGTCTCAAACATAACCTACGTATTCAAGATTCCCTCTTTCGTTATGGTGGAGAAGAGTTTGTGATCATTCTTAGTCACACTGACTGTGAAGAAGCCCGAGCAGTGGCTAACCGAGTGCGACATATTATTAGCGATCAACCGTTTCAGATTGATAGAAGATTGGTGCTCCCAATTACCATTAGCTTGGGTGTTGCTGCCCTTAACAATACGGACGACCATAGAGGGGAAAGCCTACTGCGATCTGCTGACCAGAACCTACGGATCGCTAAATCTAATGGTCGCAATCAGGTGTATTGTTGTTGCAATCGCTAATTTTCACGTAAATTGCTGACTCAAAACCACTGGCTTGTGGACAGTAATTTTTTTCTTGTGAATCGAAATCATGTCTTTTTCCCGTAGGTCTCCCAGTAGACGGGTGACAGTAACCCGAGTCGAACCGATAGCTTCTGCGATCGCTTGATGGGACAACTTCAGTTCAATGGTAATCCCATCCCCACAGGGTATGCCAAAGTCACGGCAGAGAATTAATAGAAAACTAACCAATCGAGACTCCATATCCCGATGAGCTAGGGTTTCGATCATCATTTCCGTCTGTAATATCCGAGACGATAGCCCCCGTAACATCAACATTGATAATTCCGGGTTTTCCTTCAGTGCTTTTTCGACCTGGTCAATCGGGGAAGAGAGTAACTCTACAGTTGTAAAGGCAACTGCATGGTAGAACCGATCAGATTGGTGACCAGTAATCAGAGACAGAACACCGAAAACCGTATTTTCTCGCAGCAGTGCTACAGTAATTTCTTCCCCTACTTCGTATACTCTAGAAAGTTTTACAGCACCTTTTAGCAAAAAGTAAACCCGTTCAGCTGGATCTCCTGGGAAGAAAATCGTCTTACCTCGCTCATAGGTTTCTACGACTGGTGGAAACGCTCCTCTACCAATCTGACGAAACACAGCCGCTAGTGGTGTATCCTGCGTCACAACCCTATCCATATCTATTTCTTTGTACAAATGCCCCTATCTATTTACATTTAAGAGACTTCCGGGGATTTTAAGCCACGGATTACCTCATTAATCTGGTATATTTAGGCTATTTTAGCGGATTTTAAACAGTTTTCTTGAGTTTGTTGTGAACTGCTACAACCGTTTCCAATTCCCCTTGCCCATCAATTTCGGCGGTGGGACCGGTGGCCAATTTAATTTGCCTAGGTCAAGGGCACCGGGCAAGTTTTGAGCTAATTTGCCAACAGGCCAACAGTATTAACTGCTAGTCTATATCTTAGCAAGCTCTTGACTTGATTTTCCCTTAACCCCGTCAGGTAGAAGCGGCAATTCGTAGCAATCATCGTGGCATAGACAAATTTATTTCCCACTACTTAATATCAATCTGAGCTAATTTTTTGTAAAAATTGCTACCAAAAACCAAAAATCTCAGGAGGTAAGCCTGAAGGTCAAAAGCAATGCAACGCTGACCTGTGGGGAAACCCCACAGGTCAGCGTTGCATCAAGACATGGAGCTGAAAAACTCAATGTTGCTGCATTCAGGGATATAATAGCTGGGCTGTCATACACGGCTAAGTAACCTTCAACCCTGACTCATAGCGCGACTCAACCTAAAAACCATGCTCGATCTCAACGGAAAAAATGCTTTTGTCACTGGCATCGCCAACAACCGCTCCATTGCTTGGGGGATCGCCCAACAGTTGCACAACGCGGGGGCAAATTTAGGTGTGAACTTTTTGCCTGACGAAAAAGGTCGCTATGAGAAAAAAGTTCGAGACCTGGTAGAGCCCCTCGAACCTAGCATTATCATGCCCTGTGATGTCCGAAACGATGCCCAAATTGAAGCGATTGCAGATGCGATCGCAAAACAATGGGGCAGACTGGACATCCTGATTCACTGTTTAGCCTTTGCCAATAAAGAAGATCTATCGGGAGAGTTTAGTCAGACATCCCGTGAGGGGTTTTCCCTAGCCTTAGACATTAGCACTTACTCCCTCAATCGACTAACAGCGGCTTGGAAGCACTTGATGACTGATGGCGGTAGCATTGTCACTCTCAGCTATCTGGGGGGTGTTAAAGTAATTCCCAATTATAATGTGATGGGTGTTGCTAAAGCAGCACTGGAAATGAGTGTTCGTTACCTGGCAGCAGAACTCGGACCTCAAACGATTCGGGTCAATGCTATCTCCGCAGGGCCAATCCGGACCTTAGCCTCTTCAGCAGTTGGGGGGATAATGGATATGATTCATCATGTAGAGAAAGTAGCACCACTGCGCCGCACGGTTACTCAGGAAGAAGTGGGTAAAGCAGCTGCTTTCTTGTGTAGTGATTTAGCCAGTGGCATCACTGGTCAGGTTTTATATGTAGACGCTGGTTACGAAATAATGGGCATGTAGGTGACATACTCCCACACTGACCTATCGGTTCAGTGTGGGCTTCTTACCAACTCCAGCTATTGCTTAGGATACACGGGTTACTTTATTAACGACACGGGATGCCCCGACCCTCCGGAACAATACAATAAGTTCTATTTTTAAGCACGTAGGTGGCGGTTAGCTCTTAATTTGTCTTCCCTACTATATCTAGTATAAACGATATAAACCCTGTCCGCAATTGATCTCACACTCATGCTGCCCATGTTCGTTGTGAGGCAATTGAGCGGATGAAGTTAAGTTAGACAGGAGCAAAGATGTAATGCAAGTAAGCAATAACCGGACGCAGATCGAGAGCGGACCGATAATTCTCAACACTCAAGAGTCTACGTTAAAGGCGCGAACAGCTTCAGTCAGGCGTACTACTGGGGAAACTGATGTACAAGTGTCACTGAATTTAGATGGTACAGGTATCTGCACCGCTAATACAGGCATCCCATTTTTAGACCATATGCTGCATCAAATCTCTTCCCATGGACTGATTGACTTGGAGGTGCAGGCAAAGGGAGACCTAGAAATTGATGATCACCACACTAACGAAGATGTTGGGATTACCCTAGGGCAAGCCTTGGCAAAAGCATTAAGCGATCGCAAAGGAATTTTCCGCTTCGGTAATTTCCTGGCTCCCCTAGATGAGGCATTGATTCTGGTATCTCTAGATTTTTCTGGACGTCCTCACTTAAGCTATGGCTTGGAAATTCCTACCCAGCGTGTCGGAACCTATGATACCCAACTGGTGCGAGAGTTTTTTGTTGCACTGGTTAACCATAGTCAGATCACCCTACATATCCGCCAACTAGATGGCATCAATTCACATCATATTATTGAAGCGACATTCAAGGCATTGGCCAGAGCAATGCGCATGGCTGTGGAAATTGATCCTCGTCGTGCAGGGATGATTCCAAGCTCTAAGGGGGTTTTGTAAAAGCTATCCGGAAATCCTAAAAGTTGATAACAAACAAAAAGCCATGGGACTAAGAGTTCCACAGCTTTTAGACTGGTCTAAGGAGCATTAACTACATTTGATCGTAGAGTACGCTAACTGTGGGCATAGTCCTCGTAACAGTTTTGGTAACGAATTGACTACTCTCGTCGCTAAATCAAATATTATAGCGAGAGATTCCTAAGAACATAAATCCTTACTGGCGCGCGCCAAATAGCCTCTACACTCTGAGATCAAATCATTGATTTTACTTGTCTTTTGGCTTACGCTTCTAGCAGCGGTGCCCTTGACCCGTGGCGAATTTAATTACGGGTCAAGGGCACCGTGAGGCTTTTCAGCTGGCGCGCAAATCGGCACTTTATAGTTGATTAATTATCTCTATCTACTAGTAAAAATTATCAATAATCGCAAGAGTTTCCGTCTCCAATTCCCCGGAGACGCGCGCCTTAGATCGGGTCGCCTGATTACAAAAGACTTAACCCTTTTATTTTATGCAAGACCTTTCGCGGAGCGGCTATGGGCGAGCATCACCCATAAAGGCGACCCGATCTTACGGTAACTTCTAACCCGCTAACCCTTACTGGCAGTGCCAGACGCTGCTTAACACGGGTATAACGGGAGTCCCCAAGGAGATTGAATGATGGTTTTGACTCAGCTATATTCCAAACGAGGATTTACCAAAGGGCACCAGGATTGTGCTAATCCTCATAGATTCAAACGACTAGTGCCCTAGTGCTGACGCTAACCAACCAATTCTAGGCAGCCAGCCCCCCAAGGTGCATCATTCAGACCTAGCCAAAGTCCAAGATTGCACCCTTGAGTTTTAGAAAAATCTGGGATTATGTGGTCTAATTTTGGTTGATTTAATTTCATTATGATTCTGGTGTTTCAGCTCAGTGGCAATGATTAGCTGATCAAGGGTGCAGTTGAGCTTTTCCATCATTAACTTAGTCTGCCAAAAGGAGAGCTTAGGCTGCATTTTACCCCTTTCCCAAATGGAAATGGTTTTTTGGGTTACTCCAAGAGCCTCAGCAAGTTCTCGCTGAGTTAAGCCAACTTGCTGGCGCAACTTTAGTAGTGTTATGTCATGATGTTCACGTAGCATTATAGTTTACTATATAATATTGTCCAACGCCATATCATCAACGGTATAAACAAACAAAAACACATAATGGCAGGTAGCCAAAAGCTGCTTTTGCTTTTTGAAACCTAATCATAACGGTTCCAAGTTATTTACCCCAGCCATCCTTAAATCTACAAATAACAGCTCAATCCGTTATACGTCATCCACATCCAGTCAAATATGGTTCCTGCTTGGCTGATGGATCGGTTGCTTTAATCCCAAAAAGCCATCACTCAACTAAAATACTTAGAGACAAAACTTAGTTGACATTTTACGGCACAACACGCTACTATAAGTATGTTGTCAAAGTTAGTCAGGTGACCAAGTATCTTAAACCTAAAGAAGCTTCTGAGTTACTAGGCGTTAACGTCAGGACTTTAGCTAGATGGGAAAAGGCCGGAATTATCCAAGCAATTAAAACACCATCAGGACAACGGAGATATGATGTAGAATCCTATACTCACTCCTTCAGTGTCAAAAAAGAAACAGTGCTTTATTGTCGAGTTTATAGTCATGCTCAGAAGCCAGATTTAAACAGGCAAGTGGCCCAATTGCAAGCTTTATACCCAGAAGCCAGAACTATTAAAGAAGTTGGTGGAGGATTAAACTTTAAGCGAAAAAAACTACTAGCACTTCTCAGTCAAATTCTTAAAGGTGAAGTCAGTCGAGTAGTTGTTGCTCATAAAGATAGGCTGGCTCGATTTGGTTTTGATTTGTTTAACTGGCTTTGTGAACAAAATAAGTGTGAGTTGATTGTTCTCAATGAAAAAGAACTTTCACCACAAGCAGAAATGGTAGAAGATATCCTGGCAATTCTTCACTGTTTTTCAAGTCGATTGTATGGACTAAGAAAATACAAGACTCTGTTGAATAATGATCCCGAATTATGCAAAGAGCCTTCAAAACCAAGTTAAAACTGAATAACAAACAGAAAACCTTAATGGCTCAACACGCCGGTTATTCAAGATGGATTTGGAATTGGGCACTTCGGATGTGGAACTCCGCTTATAAAGAGGGACTAAAACTGTCAACTAACAAGCTCAAAAAGTTTTATACCAATCACATCAAGCCTGATTATCCCTGGCAGTCTACCCTAAGTTCAAGAGTTTATCAGTTTGCTTTTCTGCACTTAGGTGAAGCATTCAAGCGCTTTTTTAAAGGTACGGCTCAACATCCTAAATTTAAGAAAAAAGGACGAAATGATCGCTTTACCATTGATAACTGCGGTAAGGTTATGGTTTTTGAAGGGAGAAGGTTAAAGCTTCCCTTTATTGGATGGGTTAGGACTTATGAAGCTTTACCTGAAATACAGACTAAACGAATAACCATCAGTCGAGTGGCGGACTCTTGGTATTTGTCTGTAGCTTATGAGTTTGACCCCGAACCTACAGTTAAAACCCGAGACTATTTAGGTGTTGATGTTGGGGTAAAAGTTCTCGCGACTTGCTCAGATGGAACTGTATTTCCTAATCCTAGAGCGTACAAAAAGGCTCAAAAGAAGATAGCATTACTTCAGCGACAATTGGCTAGAAAAGAAAAAGGCTCTAAGAATAGGGATAAGGCCAGATTGAAACTAGCCAAAACGTACCAACGAGTCACTAACATCCGGAAAGATGCCATCGATAAATTAACCTCCTGGCTTAGCAAGAACCACGCTGTCATAGGGTTAGAAGACTTGAATGTGTCCGGTATGTTGAAAAATCATAAACTAGCAGGTGCTATTGCTGATTCTGCCTTCTATGAGATTCGTCGCCAACTGGAATATAAATCCGAATGGTACGGCTGTGAATTAGTGTTTGCCGATCGGTTTTTTCCATCCTCTAAAACCTGTTCTAGTTGTGGAAACAATCAAGAAATGCCACTAACACAACGAGTTTTTAGCTGCTTCGCTTGCGGTGCCGTCAAGGACAGAGATTACAACGCAAGTGTGAATTTACAGCATTTAGCCGAGGGCTTCTTGGTGATAGCCTGTGTAAGTGAGTAGGGCCGACCCCTCACGCAACCCAAGTTTTTGGAAGAAGCAGGAAGTAAACGTTAACGTGCTGATTATACCGCGTTATATCAGTTTTACAAAGCAGCAGAATAGAGAAGACTTAGGTCAGCGGCGGTTGGATTAAACGGCGCTCACCTAAGCGCGAATTTAATTCAACGACTGTAAGCGCACCGGGTAGGTATCAGCTGACCTGCTCTGCTGATAGAATGCCACCAAAGCTATTGATTTGATTTATCTTGGCGCGTGATTAATAACAGTCGAAGTAAAGCTTAAGACATATTTCTGCTCCGAACGCGCCCCGCGTGGCCTACGGCCTTAGTCCCTACTCCCTGCTCCCTTTCAACCAAAATACTCTGTCCTCAACTATACTTCGGTTGCTGCTATATGTGAGAGTCACCAAGCTGAAAACCACGCCTCTTCAGAGCGTGGATGAAAGCTCGAGAGCGACTTTAGTCGCCGTGAAAAAAAAAGATTGTAAGCTTCCCTAATCTTCTCCTTGCCTGTGTAGAATAAAGTATTATAGAGTACAGGCTGAAAAACCGCTAGGACAGCTGGAATAGGGAACCAAGTTTGACCGCCTAGAAAGTAGTAATGCTCAGAGGGTAGGGAAAATCCTCTCTAAAAACCCAATCGTCAACCAACAATTGACGTGTGAACCTAGAACAGAAAACTTTCCAAGAAAAACCGGTGCGCTTTCCGTTGGCGAATTGAATTTGCCACAGATTGCACCGTAGTGTACGGTGGGGCACACCGAAACATGGGGAAAAGAGTCGGCACTCTCAAGAAAGTACCTGAACGCCTAAGGAGAACTGCCCTCTAGGTCTGCCGTGAATTAACTGGGTATTTGGTAGTTTTCTACCGATATTTGGTTAAGTATTGCTTCTCCCGAAGACACGACGGTTTAAGGTGGTTCGCTGATCTAGGAATCCCCACGTCTTTAGACGGGGGAGTGTCAACTTGGTTTCAAATCCTGTACTGAAATAGTCTTATGACCGCTGCAACTCCCTTAGCTAATGCTCCCGATTTATCTACCGATAACTACCTGGTGGTGGGCTTAGCCACCTGCTTTATCAAAGAAGAGGGGGAAGTTCATCAAGTTCAAATTATTGAACCCATCCCCTCAGCCTCCCTAGAAGCACTGCTTAAAAGCGTTCCTACATCTTACTCAGTGGCTTTTGGTACAACTCTAGGTCAAGTAATCTCAGGGGATAGCCTTGTCAAACCCGCTGAGTTTCCAGAGGATGCTCAGTTTTGCGATGATTTTACTAACCGAGCCCTCGCGGCTGCACGCACTTACAAGAGTTGTCCAGAAGCGATCGCTCATATTCCCCTCGGCACAACGTTTGATAACTTCAACTTTTCCACAGAACGCAAGCGGTTGCTAAATATGCAGCGAGTTGTTACTAAGGAAGATAATGTAAAACAGCATGAGTACACTCACAAGGTTCTCTAATCGTTAATCCATTAGTCCTTAGTTAATTGAAACAAGACTTAGGCTTGCACCCGTTGCTCAAGCCTAGTGTATGGGATATGGGCATTGTTGTATGGGCGCTATGGTCTTAACAATTATCCTTTGACCAATCACTAAGGACTAACGACTATTTCTCTAACAACTTCCAGCCACCATCCCAGTCATCGTTAGGAGGTTCTTGAAGAAAACGCTGACAACGGCTCAGGTGCAATACAGACGCTTGGTCATGTTTGTCATATTTTTGTAGAATGGTGCCAAACTCACCCATGGCGAGGGCGAACTGTCGCTGGAGGTAATACTGACGGCCTTTGTAGTAATGTTCAATGATTCGTGCTTTGTCCTCCGAAATCGGTTCAGATTTTAGGCCCACCAGTTCATAAATGGATACTGGCTTGGTCTTGCCCTTAACAATTACCTTGTCCAATTCCCTAGCCCAGATCTGGTCAGCACAGGCTCTGTAAGTATTTTCACTAATTAGGATGTCACAACCGTATTGCTTGCTAGCCGTTTCCAAGCGAGCACCTAAATTGACTCCATCACCAATAGAGGTAAACTCCATTCGTTTAGTCGAACCCATATTACCACTAATGACGCTATCGGAGTTGATGCCAATGCCGATCTTTAAAGGTTTTCGATTAGCTTTAACACGTTGCTGATTAAACTCTTTGAGACGTTGGCGCATCTCTAAGGCTGTTTGCACTGCTCTCCAAGCATGATCCTCTTGGGGCAAGGGCGAACCAAAAACAGCCATAATCGCATCCCCAATGTATTTGTCGAGGGTACCTTTATATTCAAAAATTGCATCCACCATCGACTCAAAATAGTCGTTTAGCATACCCACGACCTCTTCTGCCTTTAAACTTTCGCTCAAAGCAGTATAGCCACGAATATCCGAGAACAGAACTGATACCTCTTTGCGATCGCCTCCTAATTTATGGTCATCGAGCTTAAGTAATTCCTCTGCTAACTCCTGGGTCATGTAGCGATACATGGTAGTCTTGAGGCGTTTTTCATCACTAATGTCATCCATGACTACCAACGCACCATAGACATGGGTTTGATCACTGGCATCAGCAATAGAGTTAATCGAGAGATTCACACAATGCTTGGTTGATTCTAACCCCTGTGAGATCAGGGTTTGGTCGGGGTAGTACTGACGGCTGTCTTTTTCTGTCTTGGCAGTTAAAGCGTTCTGGAGCCATTGAGCAAAATTTCCCCCTTTGATGTTAATCAACTGACTAACCGATAACCCCTCCAATCTGTCTCCAGGGTAATACCCCAGCAATTTCTTGGCACTTTCATTGGTAGCGATAATCTTACCGGTTTTATCGGTGGAAATAACCCCATTACTGAGACTGCGCAGCATATCCCGCTGAATTTGTTCCTGCTGTTTGATGGTGGCAAAAAGTTTCGCTCGCTGTATGGCTACCCCAGCTTGAATATTGAAGGCTTTCATGTATTCTTCATCAATGCGATTAAAACTTGCTTGCCAGCATTCGGGAGCTTTAGGCCAATCATTCGGATTGTAGGGCTCAAAGTCACCGGTCTTTTTCTTGTTGACTAGTTGGGTGACACCTATTAACTCTTGATTGGAGTTATACACTGGCATACACAAGAGGCTACAGGTGCGATAACCAGATTCCTGATCAACTTTTTTGGAATTGTATGAATTGGGATGATCATATAGGTCAAAAGGAATATTTAGAGCTTCACCTGTTTGAGCTACCTTGCCGGCAAAGCCAACCCCCATTAGGATCCGGATTTCTTGGGAGGAACCATCCGCTTGGGGAATTTGCGCCCACAGTTCATTACGTTCTCGGTCAATGAGCCACAGGGTACTACGGTCGGCTTTCATCAGCGTTTTCGCCTCATCCATCACCCGCTTGAGGGTTTCGTCTAGATCCAAACTGCTGAGATTGAGGGATTCTGTAGCTTTGATCAGTGCTGTTGCTGCTCTTTGTCTCTGGGTAGCTCGGTACAACGACTTCGAAGATTCTAGAACCAGCCGCATCGAAGGGGCAAAATCCTTAAACAGTTTTTGATCTTCGTCAGTAAAGCCCTGTTGATCAATTTTTTCCTTTAAGGAAGCGTTCTGTCTATAGGAATTTTTGACCTTATTCAGTAATTGGACTACGGCAACTAAATCTCCCTGTCGATTCAACAGGGGCAATGCTAGCAGGGTATAGGTGCGATATCCAGTTTTTTTGTCAGACTTTTTGGCAGTGTTAGAACGAGAGTCATCATAAAAATCGTAGGGAACGTTAACCACCCGTTTGAAAGTAGCTACTTCACCAACAATGCCCTGATCAGCTGGAAATCGCAGTTCTCCTAAGGTGTTGTTTCCCTCTCCCTTTGCCACTACCGACCAAAGTTCCTTCTTGTCTTCATCCAGAAAAAATATTGTTACTCGGTCGGCATTCATTAACTCTGCCGTCTTGATAGTAATCGCAGTCAAAATCTCCTGGAGAACCTTCTCAAAATCTTGGTTTTCCAGTAGAGCTTCCAGCATCGACAGGGTTTGATTGACGATCTGGAGTGCCTTCTCTACACTTGGGACTACTTGTTTTAAACTTTTCCGGTTTAAAGGTGCCAGAAAGTTAGATATCCCTTGTCCCGCCGCAACTAGCGAACCGGCTGCTGAGGAATTTGCCTCAGATATGCTCCCCTTTTCCACCTGATTTGAATTGTGTTGATCAACAGATGCAGCTACCATAGAATTATCCTGCGCTAAAGCTTTGGTTTTGCTGAAGCGGTCTAATGATGGCGTGTTTTTGATACTTATTTACTCTTACATTGATACTTATTGACTCGTCAGAGCCAGTTAACCGAATTGATCTGAGTTTAAGGCTAATCTGTTGATTACCTAGAGAGCACCTTCTATGCTGGCCGCTGAGTAGATTTTTTCTGATTGAGAGTTAAATATGGCCTGACTGGATTATAGTGCATTCTAGATTAATTTGTCAGTAGCTTAATTAATCAATTGCGATCCAACTATTAAACTAATGCATCACAACCTCACAATTTTTAACATTTAGCTGTTTGGCCTGGCGTTGCTTAATAATGGAATGATTTTAAGAGTTTTGTAGAATAGGCATCTTGCCTGTTCGGCGATCTTTTGGGGCGGGCAGGATGCCCACTAATCTCCTATTCATTCAAAGACTGACGCAACGCCTTTGGCCTTAGTCCTGTCTTCCCACTGTGCATGTCTTACGCCAGCTAGCAGCTTGGGACAACAAGGAAGCCGCAAAATTCATAGCGTCTTGAGCCGACTGTCCACCAGCTAACTGAGCGATTTCTTCCTGCCGCTTTTGGGGATGATTCAGGAGACTAATCCTTACTACAGTTCGAAGCTCGGGCATTCCAGATTCCGGGATTTGGGTAACTACTTGAGTCCTGCCAGAGCGGTTAACTTGAGGGGAAGATGGTTGTTTCAAAATGCTAGAAATCGGTTGAGCAATCACCTGTTTATCCACCCTAAAATGTTGGTCTGCCATCGCAGCAATTAACGGTTGGTGAGTCACACAAAGAACTTGGTGGCGTTGACTGAGTTGGTAGAGTCGTTCTGCGATCGCTCCTGCTACCCGACCAGACACCCCAGCATCAATTTCATCAAAAATTAAGGTTGTTCCTGGCTGGTTACTGCTGGAAAAACAGGCTTTCAGTGCCAGTAAAAATCGACTCATTTCTCCACCGGAAGCCGTCTTAGCAAGAGGTTGCAAGGGTTCTCCGGGGTTGGGAGAGAAGTAAAAGGTGACTTGATCAGCACCAGCTGCCGTGGGGACAATGGGGCTGATTTCCACTGTAAACTTTACCTTCTCCATAGCCAAGGGCTTTAACTGGTTAACCAGCTGTTTTTCCAGTTCTGACCCAGCCCTATAGCGCAATTTGGTCAGTTGATCACATTCATCGGTCACGTTTTCCTGACTCAATGCGTAATTTCTCTCTAATTGTTCTAGAGATGCACCTTCACTGCCTAATTCTTCCAGTTCTGCCTGTAGGCTCTCATAGTGAGCGATTGCCTCAGCAAGGGTTGGTCCATATTTGCGGCAAATTTGTTTAAGAACCCCAATTCTTTCCTCCACCACTTGGAGACGTTCCGGATCAGTCTCTAGTCCATCTCCATAGGCATTAATCTGATGGGCAGCTTCCACCACTTGAGCCAATGCTCCACTGACTAAGTCTAGTAGAGGTTGCAATTGACTATCATAGTCTACCATATCCTGTAAGGTACTTTCCGCTTGACCCAATAAGTCAGCACTAGCTAAAGTCCCCTGATCATTATGGTAAAGTGCTTGATAGACTTGGTAACTCCTCTGTTGGAGTTCCACAACATGGTTCAGACGCTGGTGTTCACGTTCAAGCTGTTCAAGTTCGTCAGGAGCGCTAAGGTTGGCAGCACTGAGGTCTTGAATTTGATACTCTAACCAGTCCAGACGTTGTAGGCGTTCTTGCTGAGACTTTTGCTGTGTCTCTAGAGCTTTCTTGGCCTCTTGAAAAGCTATATACGCAGATGCAACTCGATCTCGCTGTTGGATCACAAGGGAACCGCCGTAAAGGTCGAGTAGCCCTCTTTGGCGTGCTGGCATAATTAGCTGTATGGTTTGACCCTGAGCAGTAATTTCTACCAAGCGCTCACGCAGTCCCTCCATCAGTTGCCGATTAACTATCGTGCCATTGACCCGAGAACGCGATCGCATGCCTTTCTCTGTTGCGGTAATCTCTCGGCTACAGACTAAATCGGCTTGATCAAGTAAGTCAATCTCTTGCTCACTCAACCAGGCAATCAAGGGGTTATCTACCGAGAATGTGGCTTCTAGCAAAGCCCGTTTAGTCCCTGTGCGAATCAGCCGATTGGTTACTTTTCCCCCCAGGGCAATATCAATGGCATCCAAAATAATGGACTTACCCGCACCGGTTTCCCCAGTCAACACATTTAGGCCAGCACCGAATTCCACTTCTAGGTGGTCAATTAAGGCAAAGTTGTGAATTCGCAAATAAACTAACATTGAGCAAAATTCACTGTTGGGAAAATTGTGATAGTAAACACATTTTGTAACAATTTAGAAAAAGTCACACCCTAATACCCAATTGAAGTCTAAGGGTTAACTCTAGTAATCGTTGACCGTTCACCATTCAGTTTATCGTCAAGTGTCCACTAAAAATCAGTATTCCTTTAAGCAGTCAGCCGTCAGCCGTCAGCCGTCAGCTTATTTTATTCAAAGGTGCGCTCTTACCATTAAGAATTAAATTTGCCACGGGTTGCACCTAAAAGCACCGATTGCGCTACGGGCACGCTGCGCGAACAGTAGCGTGGCCTTTGGCTAATAGCTAATGGCTAGCTGATGGCTGATAGCTGATGGCTTACGTATTCTTACCCAGGAATGGGTTATTCCACCATTTTGGTATGAAGATTGCCGAACCTTTATTAAGTTTTAATGATATCCCCCTTTTGTTACAATAGTTTACAGAATCGCTTCTGTTTGTCCGTCGGAAATATCTTCTTATGAATCCTAAAACAGTTTCCCCAACTTCTGTTCAAGCACTAGACTCACAGGCTGATGCGGACAAGTCAGTGGTACCAGTGTCGGGAACTCAGATCACAGTTGAGGAAGAGTTGAGCTCGACAACGGGATCCTCTGTCTTGGAAACAGACAAACCACGCTACGACCCGTCAGCGATCGCAGCCCAGTACCAGAACGCATACCTGTCAGTTCTAGGGCGGTCTTTTACCATCATTTCGTCATTTATATCGTTTGCTCTAGGTCTGTGGTGGGATCGGTTTCGGGGTCGGGATGTTACCGAGAACCAGCGCAGAGCGATTCAGCTGCGGGAAATTTTAACCGACCTAGGACCAGCCTACATTAAAATCGGACAAGCTCTTTCCACACGACCGGATTTAGTCCCACAAATTTTCTTGGATGAGTTGACGCTGCTACAAGACCAACTCCCACCCTTTGAGAATGAGGTGGCTTATAAATTTATTGAGGAAGAATTAGGCGATCGCCCGGAAAATATTTTCGCTGAACTGACTGAAAAGCCTGTGGCAGCGGCTTCCTTAGGACAGGTCTATAAGGGCAAACTCAAAACTGGGGAAACTGTTGCGGTCAAGGTACAGCGACCAGGATTGGCAAATAAAATTACCCTAGATATTTACATTCTACGCCGTCTGGCACAGTGGGTACAAAGCAATGTCAAGCGGGTGCGCAGTGACTTGGTTGCCATCATGGATGAGTTTGGTGCCCGGATCTTTGAAGAGATGGACTATCAGCATGAAGGGCGCAATGCTGAACGCTTTGCCAAGCTTTACGGCAAACTACCGGAAATTTATGTTCCCCGAATTTACTGGGACTACACCGGGCGTCGTGTCCTGACTATGGAATGGGTAACGGGTAGTAAGCTGACGGATATGGAGACAATCAAGGCTAAAGGCATTGATGCCAAGCACTTGATTGAAGTTGGGGTAAACTGTTCCTTGCGACAGCTACTGGAATACGGATTCTTTCACGCTGACCCTCACCCTGGAAACCTGTTAGCCACTTCTGACGGCAAGCTGGCTTATATTGACTTTGGGATGATGAGCCAAGTCAAGAAGTATCAGCGCTATGGTTTGATTGAAGCTGTTGTCCATCTGGTCAATCGTGACTTCCCTGGTTTGGCGAAGGACTACGTGAAGCTGGAGTTTCTCACCCCAGATACAGACCTGACACCGATTATTCCTGCCCTAGGCAAGGTTTTTAACAACGCCTTGGGAGCCAGTGTGGCAGAACTCAACTTTAAGAGTATCACTGACCAGTTATCAGCTTTGATGTATGAGTATCCCTTCCGGGTACCCGCTTACTACGCCCTGATTATTCGCTCCCTAGTCACCTTAGAAGGGATTGCCATGAATGTTGAGCCAGATTTCAAAGTACTCAGTAAAGCCTATCCTTATGTAGCCAAGCGCTTATTGACAGATCCATCACCGGAATTACGGGCATCCTTGAAGGATTTACTGTTTAAGGATGGCGGTTTCCGTTGGAACCGTCTGGAAAACCTGTTGCGCAATGCTGGAAATTCTCCAGATTATGATATCAACCAAGTCTTAGATCAGACCCTAGACTTTATTTTTTCAGATCGAGGAGCTTTCATCCGGGAGCAGTTGGTCAATGAAATTGTCAAGGCGATCGATAGCTTTGGAAGACGGACATTGGATAACGTCAGTTATGCCTTGCAGGAACGTCTAGGCTTAGAAATAAATAATAAAGATAATCAAGACAAGAAGCCAGAAGATCAACCCGAAACTACTGAGAATATCCAGCGGATTTGGAAAATTTTACAAGACACTCCTGGTTTTGACCTAATGCAATTGTTGCCAGTTATTCCTCAAATGTTGATCAAACAGGAGACCCAGGAAATGGGACAAAAAATTGCTGGTGGTTTAGCACAGCGAGTAATTGCTCGGATGATTCGGGATGCTTTACTCCAGGATAATCCTGACAATGGCACCGCTAACGGTCATGGCCAGGGCTCAAACCCTAACTTAGTTTTGCCCCCTGCTGCTGCGATGCGATAGATTATAGAAATTTTATTTGGAAATGCGGTTAGAGGTTGAAGGTTGAAGGTTAGAGGTTGAAGGTTGAAGGTTGAAGGTTGAAGGTTAGAGGTTGAAGGTTGAAGGTTGAAGGTTGAAGGTTACAGGTTACAGGTGACGCAGTTGAAGCTTACAGGTTACAGGTTACAGGTTACAGGTTACAGGTTACAGGTTACAGGTTATTAAACTTCCAAACTTTCAACCATCCAACCTTCAACCTGACAACCAAACAACCTGACAACCTTGGCCAAAAGGCCACGCGATCGCTGAAAGCGGGACTTTGTCCATCGCGTTCAACCAAACAACCTTGGCCTTTTGGCCTTTTGGCCACGCTACGCGAACGGCCACGCTACGCGAACAACCAAACAACCTTGGCCTTTTGGCCTTTTGGCCACGCTACGCGAACGGCCACGCTACGCGAACAACCATTCAACCTAAATCTGCCCAACAAATCCGGAATCTAACAAATTCAAGACGTAGGTTACAGTATGACTAAGAGGGATTAATCTAGTTTAAACCTATGTCTAAACTACAAGAAGCATTGGAATTCATCGAGAAAATTGAACGTGATAACCCTGGTAAATCGGCTTATGAAATTGTTAATCATTTGCGTGGGTACACTAAGAAGGCATATACTAGTAGATTATGGAGTACAGCTACGGGGTATCACCAAGAGTATATTCGAGATGAATTTGAAGGAAAACTCAATATCAATGAATTGGTATTAAGTGGTGAAATTACCGACTTTGGTCATTTTATCGGTTCCCTTTCTGATCAAATTGATCAGCCTGGATTCCAATGGTCAGATTTTACTAGCTGGACTGGTGACCATACCTCATGGGCTGGAGATATTGGTTCGGCGATTGTGGCCTATCGAGACCCCAATGACAACATAGATGTTAACAGTGTCGAGGAAGCTTTGGATAGGTTAGCCAGAGATTCTGATTATACTGCGGATATTGCAGCTTACGTAGTAGGAGAAATGATTAACTCTCGTAAGCAATCTTCCATTACTCAGGCGATTTATCAGTATAATTCTAAGTCCTACTCAGAAAATGTTAGGACGTTTATTAAAAAGCGTTTTGGCGCAGTTATTCAAGAAGATAAACTTAAGAATCCAGCTGGACTTGATTCAAAAATGCGTAGCGCTATTTCTACTTATATCCAGTTTTCTTCAGCCTATGAGTCGTTAAAGTCTATCAAGGATTTAGCTAAATTACCTCTAAATTTAGGTTCAGAAGATAACTCTATACCTAATAGTGTTGATATTTTTAAAGGTTCTCAACATTTTATCAAGCATATAGTCAAGTATGGCAACTTAGATGGTTTACTATTTAAGCCATACCAAATACCTGGGATGTCCTGGCTAGGAACCGTAAACTATGAAGTTAGAGTACCGGGCTGACTTAACTAGTTCATTAGTGTTAAATCGGGAATCGGGAATCGGGAATCGGGAATCGGGAATCGGGAATCGGTAATCGGGAATCGGTAATCGGTAATCGGTAATCGGTAATCGGTAATCGGTAAGAAGTAGTTTTGGGAGCTTAAGAGTATCTTTAAATATATCTTTTATCATAGTTTTATATCATGTTCGGATAATTATTTATAAAACACCATTATCCTTGAAACCTTACTCCTTTACTTCTGCCTAACCCCTCCTGGGAGGGGTTAGGGGTGGGTGCCTTCTGCCCTCTGCCTTGCTTTCCCCAAAGTATAAGTATTCAACCGGACATGATATTACTGAATCGTAAATACTTCTACGGTAAAACTGGTAAAGCCCGATCGATCATAGTGGCGAGTGCCTCGTTGCAATAAAGTCTGGTTAACCAGCCAATCCACTGCCACAAAAAACGCTTTTCCACTCTCTACCTGTGCCGGACAACTGATTGCAATACGGTTGGTAAAGTGTAACCTCAGGTAATCTTCAGCTAAATCGTCTAACGGTTGCCATGAGGTTACTACTGGGCCTGAAATTTGCCAGTCCGGGGTTATTGTTTGCACTGTTCCTTGCCAGTCGCTACTAATTTCATGGGCGGGAGGTAGAGCAGGCACATTCACGAAATGTCCTAGGTGTTCCGGAAAGACAGTAAAGCGTTTTAAGCTGCCACTTTCATCGTATTTGGCAATCGCAGTAGCACGACTATTTTCATATCTTAAACATATATCGGAAAAAAACGTGGAGCCGGATTTTACTGTGGTTGAACCCCAGGAAAAGCCATTGTCTAAAAACAAGCCGGTTGTGATAGGTTGCTTGTAGGGTTTAAAGGTTTTTGTCTCCGTCTTGCCATTAGCATAAGTATAGTGATTTTGGTGATGTATTTCACGACAATCTGCTGTGGGACGAAAGCTTCTAATACAGCGCCAAGATTCTATGACGTCTCCTGTGGTTGAGTATCTAGTCCAAATCCCATAGAAGTCTCCTGAATAATATCGACAGAACTTCTTCCAATTTTGGAGTTTTCGATCCATAGGTTTATTCTGTTATATATAGCAGTTTGAAATTGGTTGAGGTACAAATTTATGGTTTTTAGGGAGTAGGGAGCAGGGAGCAGGGAGCAGGCAAGAGGCAAGAGGCAAGAGGCAAGAGGCAAGAGGCAAAAGGTAAGAAGCAAGACTGAAAAAATTATGTGTACCTCATATCTATAATAAAGGCTGTATCATCACTACTTATATAGTTGTTATATAGTTTAATTTTGGCTATCAATCAAAACTGTTATTTTACTTATTTTATATTCGACTTTAACACCAAAAATCGGTAGTATAGGTTTTTATATGTTACATTATTAATGTGTTAGGTAATGTCTGTATAATTACCCTTAATCAAACTATGCCCCATCTCCCCATCTCTGATTAATTACTCTTTAAGGTTAAACCGGATAACTCACCGGATGAATTATAGTCAACTAGCAGTTGTTGTCTAATATTAGGATTAACTTGCCAATCTCCAATCACAACGAAAGACATTTCTGGTTTTAGTTTGGGGGGATAACTTAATGATATCCCATCTGGATAATAAAAGGTTTGATAGTCTGGATATTCCCAAGCTAAATGAGTTGGTGTTGGCTGAGATAGTTGAGTGACTGGGGTAAGGGTAATTGCTAATCCTTCTTCCCCATTAAGGATATCTCGATCGGGGATTAAATATGGGTTAAGTGTCCAATGATCACAGGGCTTTTGCAAATCCTCCTCTCGGACACTGACTGTTTTAGTTAATTCCCCATCTGAGTTATACATTACTAGCAGACTATGACGTAATTCTTGATATCTAAACCAGAACTCTACTGCAAATAACTCTCCTGGTTCAAATCGATTTACCGTCCAAATAGCCGAGCCTTGATCAAACATATACATAAAGGATGCTTGATCGGTTTGTTCAGCTAAACCATTGATTAAACTATTGGGAGTATTCTGGTAAACCTTCTCCTCTTCAGTTCCATTGTCATACATATATACGTTAGTTTGGTTAATGTGAGTTTGTTCAGAATCACTAATAGAGCATCGACTACCGACAAAGGATTCCATCACTTCACCTTCAGGGGAATAAATTGTCCAAGACCCATACCAATTATGTAAATGATGGGTCATAAAATTAGTCCAGTTATGCTGCTTTAACTGTTCAAATGTCTGATTCATAGCTATTGTGTAAAGTATTGTTACAAAAACAAAAGGGAACAGGGAACAGCGGATCTGGGAACAGCGGATCTGGGAGCAAAAATTATCACAATTTATT
>NZ_GL890841.1:0-13482 GCF_000211815.1 Moorena producens 3L | reverse complement strand
TTGAAGGGCTACTGGCTTAACTCTGGAGAAATTAGCGTAGGGTAAACGGTAATTATAAAAGAGTTATGGATAATTGTGGGAACCTTTACCAATTAATAATTAGCAATTCCAAATAAGCAATTACTAACTACAAATTACCAATAAATAACTGTGTTCGATCAGGTAGATAGGGATCAGGTCAAATTTTTAGAACCTATGAACTATAGCAATTCTCTATGCCATGAGGTTGAGAAGCGTACCTCATAAATCCTATAAACGCTATATGTACGATCACAGCAAGCTAAAACCCATGAGAGGGCTATAGCTTTTTTATAAATGCTCTGCATAAGTGATAGCTCCCGATAGATAGTCCTTTTTAGCACACTTTATTTCTCTGAAGGAGAAACTTGTTATGACAGCTGGGATGAATTCCGATCCCCCCAGAGGTCAAAACCTCGCCAGCACCATCGTGCTGGTAGTGGCTTGGCTTTTGGGTAATATCTGGGCACTGCAATGGCTATTTGAGTCATTTAAGTATGCATCACTGCTAAATCTGATGCTAATCGGTGTTGTGATCATGGCTTGTTTGGTACAGCTATGGCGCGATCGCTTAATTATAACTGTGTCAGCAACTCCCACCTTAAGACTCTATCCGCTGTTGCTAATGTTAGGGTCTGGGATTAGTGCGATCGCATTCAGGTGGTTGGTGTATATCCCACAACTCAATTTACTCAAGAAGCCTTGGGGTCATCGGTGGTAAGTGTGGCGGATGGCTATCAAAACATCCGGGAACGTGAGAACCCTGTGTCTAATGACCGGGGATGAAACGGACGCGACGGGGTTCACCCCGCCGTGTCCCTCTTAAGCTTTGTCTATCTCACTCCTGATCCAGCGCTCAAGAAACTCCCCCACACTACTTCCAGAGTCTTTGGCTGAAAGCTGTAACCACTTCCAGGCGGTATCGGTCAAAAAGACGCCGTGCTGCTTTTTTAGTTCATCGTAATAGACTGGTATTCCTCTCATTCGTTTTTTAGTTTTTCGATCTTCAGTACTTGACATTGTCTAGAACCCTAAAGTATACTAATAATAATCTAGCAAGACAAGGAGTTGATGTCATATATATAGGACGATTCCAGTAAAGGCGACTTTTTCAGATGAAGAGAAAGGTTTTTGGTTGTTTCAATGCCGACAAGCAAACAGCTTAATAAATTGCGCTATTTATTATGTAAAAAACAAGCATTATGATTGGTTGCGCGAACAACCTGAAGCCTACAACACTTATTGGCGTGACGACACCCTCAAGTTTGGCTGGAAGACTTATAAATGTGCGGTAAGATATCCTGAATTAGACAAAGCTCTCAAGATGAGTCCACACTATAAGGCTATGGCTGCTCAGTCAGCTCAACAGACCTTAAAGTCAGTGGGAGAGTCTTTAACTGGTTACAACCAATTAGTTAGTAAATACTACAAAGGAGAAGTTGATAGGCCAAGGCTTCCTAGGTATCGCAAAAAAGGAGGATTGGCTGCTGTTACTTTTCCTAGACAGGCTCTTACCTACAAACAAGGCTTGTTCTACCCATCGGTTAGCAAAGAATCTAAACCCGAATTAATTTGTGACGTAGTCTTAGATCCACCAGCCTTTGTTGACCCAGATTGGGTTAAAGAGGTAACCGTTCGACCATATTTAGGGCAGCTATGGATCAATTGGGTTATAGACGATGAGAAGCAACCAGTAGAAAACAACCCAAATCTTGATTATTCTCAAGCATGGAGCTTCGATCATGGTGGGGATAATTGGCTAACCGGCGTCTCAACTCATGGGAAGAGTTTAATCATTGACGGTCGAAAGCTGAAGTCAATGAACCAGGGTTATGCTCGCCTGGTCGCAAAGTATAAAACAGGAAAACCTGAGTTCTATTGGGATAGCAAGCTTGATCGGGTGCAGCGGAAACGAAATAACCAAATGCGGGATGCAGTCAACAAAACCGCTCGCTTTATTATTAACCGCTGCCTCAGCGATCGCATTGGAAATATTGTGATTGGATGGAATGAGCGGCAAAAAGATTCGATCAATATGGGTCGCAGAGGTAATCAAAACTTTGTGGCAATCCCCACGAAGAGGTTGATTCAAAGACTGAAACAAATGTGCCCTGAATATGGCATTAAGTTGACAGTAACCGAAGAGTCTTATACGAGTAAGGCGTCGTACTTAGACGAAGATCCATTACCTAAGCACGGTGAAAAACCCAGTGGATGGCAACCTTCGGGAAAAAGAGTAAGACGTGGACTCTACAAGACTGCAAAAGGATACCTAGTTAACGCAGACTGCAACGGCGCAGGAAATATTACTAGGAAAGTAGCCAAACAGTTAGGTCTCGATCTAACCAAGATGGGTAGGGGAGCTTTGACACTCCCACATCGTTATGACATTTTTAAGTATCTTAAAAAATCATACCGAATGAGCTGTGTTCGCGAAGCGTCGCCTTTGGCCGTAGGCCACGCTGCGCGAACGGCGATAGTCGCACGGGAAAACCGCTGCGACTTCACAACCTCATAGAATCCCCCGTGTTTCAACCGGGGGAGATGTCAAGACATTGTCAGTCCCTATTCATCCATGATTGTGCTGGTGAATGATGAGCAACGAAGGATGCTCAAAGAAGCAGAAGCGTCGAGCGATCGCTTTGACCGAGAGGTGGAAACTGGGGAAGAACAGTTGAATCAGCCGTCTAATCCCTTTACTGTTTCCGGTGTTCCTGAACCAGAGGTATGGATGTTGATTTTGATCAGTGCGATCGCACTTTTGATTATTAGCAAACGACAAAAAATTACCGTTGACGGTTAACGCTCAATAGTTGTCAATTATTTCATCAATTAGCAAGTGGCGTAGGGTGTGTTAGGGGCGGGATCGGCCTGATTTTATCGGTTCCCAGTGTTAAAAAACCGAGCCCCGTAACGCACCACCCCCTCTTTGCCCTTTTTACTTTTTCAGACAACACGAGCCAAAATCTCTTCTTGATGCAGTCGCTCATGGGGGAAACCCCCAAGACCGCGCTGCATCGCTCCAGCAACTCGCTCCCCTGATTCCAACGCTGATTCCATTCCAGGAGATGCGATCGCAGTATGTTCCCCAGCAAAGTGAATTCGATTCCAGGGTTTAGCCATCTTGTCCTGAAATCCGCGAATTTGTCCGGGGGCAAAGTGAGCATAAGCTCCCTGAGCATAAGGATCACTACCCCAGGAAACCACACGGGCTATCTCCACATTACTTTCAGTAGCAGGGCGAATTCGCTTCAGTTCAGCCTTGACACGACCACCAATGCGATCGCGTGCTTCCAATACCGTTACCGAAATCCCCTTTGCCTCTAATAGCAACGCGCTATATAAACCGGAAAGACCAGCACCGATCACCACTACTGAGGTGGGCTTAATCGAAGCAGATGCAGCAATCTGTTTAGATGCTCGTCCTACCACGAGGGTGGCTAGGGCAGACTGAGCCATCCGACCCAGGAATTTACGGCGATTAAGACCTCTAGTAGTCATTAGTTTGTAGTGATTATTGCATTATTTGATTATTTTAATATTTCATTTTATTGTGTACTATTACAATCCTCTCAAATAGTTTAATTTTTATGTACTTGCCATGGTAACAAGAAGACAATTTAGCAAAATTGTTGAGGAATTCTAATCAATTGAACTGAGATACTTCAATGAGTAATAGTCAGTCCACAGGATTGCCTCTTTGGGTGCAGCAAAGAGATACAGTTATCGCCAATGATGCTGGGGTTGAATGGCGAGAGGGCAAACGCCCTGATTATGCCCAAACTAATCAATTTCTTAAGAAAGGGAGTAAATTTAATCATCCAGAGGGGTCTTTGGAAGCGATCGCTCAAAACTTAGTCAGAACCTTCGAGATGGAAGCCTCCTATAAAGCTAATCCTGAACAGTGGTTGTCTATTGTTGCCGACCAGTTTCGGATGAGCACTAACGGTGGACCAAAGTACAATGCCCAGACTGTTGCTGATATCGGAACATACAACGTATTTCTTGGGGATACGGAACACTATCGCTCCACAGAAGAAACCTTTGAATCATCCATAGAAATTTTCCATAAGGCTTTTCCTAATGGCTTTCTCTGGGAACTGATGGAAGTGCTTTCCGCACCTCCTAATGTCACCTTTAAGTGGCGGCATTGGGGGACGTTTAGCGGTTCCTTTAAAGGCCATGAACCCACAGGAGAAACTATAGAAGTTTTTGGCATCAGTATTGCTCGGGTTACTGAAGACTTGAAGATTGTCTCCTTGGAGCATTTCTTCGATAACAGTTTGTTTCTCAAGCAATTAACATCAGGCTGTCCCTTCCACTCTTAAAATTTAAATAATTCGTAAGCATTCAGCTAATGCGCTACGCCCACCCTTGGCCTGTGGCCACGCTGCTTGAGGTGCGAACAGCTTTCAGCTTTCAGCTTATGGGCGTAGCGTGGGCTTTGGCCAAGGGCTTTTTCCCAGACTTTCAATTCGATAAAATCTCACCTGAGTTCGACGTAACCCTGGAAGCCTTAATCTACCGTAGTTGCTCAAAGCCTGTATCCCCCATTGTTGCCTCAAGGGTTCCCGAAGCCTAGCCTGCTTAGGGCTAATCGCTTATACTCAGATCTTGCACCAAGTTTAAAATTTACCTGTCAAGTTAGGGAACAGGGAACAGCGGATCTGGGAACAGTGATAAGATTTGACTATTTCAGTGCTGAAATTGATTGTTATCACTTCCGTTATTAAGTTTTTTTGTACTGGTGCAAGATCTCAGTTATATGGAAATCAGGTTAGGTAGATTATCCCCCATCACCCGATCACCCCATTACCTGATTACCCCATCTATTCAGGTCTGTGATTGCTGTACACTGGCAAAAAAGAAGTCTTGAAGCAGGTTTGAGGACTTCTTTTGGAGGCTGAAAGTCCCTCTCTTAGGAGGTTTTGTAAATAAAATTAACTTTTACGAAAAAAAAATAGTAGGCTTCTTGTATAATTCTCGACATAGAGGTATGTAACTATTTATAGATACCTACTTACCATCTCTCTCTGAAAATTCAGGAGTAAGTTTCATGGTTGTATTAATAGGCGGTCCAGGTAACGATACCTTGATGGGCGGGGCTGGTGATGACACCCTCAGGGGGAATGCTGGCAATGATAGCCTGGTTGGCGGGGCTGGTGATGATAGCCTGGTTGGCGGAGCTGGTAAAGATACCCTGATTGGCGGAGCTGGTAAAGATACCCTGATGGGCGGAGCTGGTGATGACACCCTCAGGGGGAATGCTGGCAATGATAGCCTGGTTGGCGGGGCTGGTGATGATAGCCTGGTTGGCGGAGCTGGTAAAGATACCCTGATTGGCGGAGCTGGTAAAGATACCCTGATGGGCGGAGCTGGTGATGACACCCTCAGGGGGAATGCTGGCAATGATAGCCTGGTTGGCGGGGCTGGTGATGATAGCCTGGTTGGCGGAGCTGGTGATGATAGTCTGCTTGGCGGAGCTGGTAAAGATACCCTGATTGGCGGAGCTGGTAAAGATACCCTGATTGGCGGTGTAGGTAACGACTCTCTGTCTGGCGGTGTAGGTAACGACTCTCTGTCTGGGGGCTTAGGTAATGATACCATCGTAGGTGTAAATCCCAGCAGTAACAATCCAGGTGTTAATGAAATTGATACCTTAACCGGAGGAGCTGGTGCTGATACATTTGCGATTGGAAATAGCAATAATCCTTACTATGTCGGGGGGGGAGGACCTGCGGGTCTCAATGACTACGCTCTAATTACAGATTTCCAATCTGGTACGGATAAAATTCAACTCAAGCAAGGCATCAACTATACCTTTGGTTCCAACTTTATCGCTCTCGATTCTGGTTCGGGCTTTGATGTTATTGCTATAGTTTCTCCTGGCTATGACCAAGGGGATCTGATATTTGTATAACGACTAGTACACCGTCTCGGAAATAACTGACTAGTTAAAATCTCCTTGATCTGGCCCGTTTCCCCCTTTTCTTCCTCTCCGTTAAACTGAGTACTCGAACCATTGTGATTAATCGTTTGGTGGGCAGTGCTTACTTTGGCTATGGCCAGCTTGGTGAATCTTTCTGGTGCACTGCCCACCCTACATCAACCTGAGTACTCGAACCATTGTGATTAATCGTTTGGTGGGCAGTGCTTACTTTGGCTATGGCCAGCTTGGTGAATCTTTCTGGTGCACTGCCCACCCTACATCAACCTAAATGGGACAGTGATTAATCCTAGGGTGGGCAGTGCCTAGGAACGGGCAAAGCCCAGCTTGGTGAATCTGTCTGGTGCACTGCCCACCCTACATGAACCTAAATGGGACAGGGGATGTGGGTGAATGGGTACGCTAAATCCCCAATTGTCTGATTCACTTGTCTGATTCAGACGCTACCCCAAGTTATGACTTTTGTCAATAACTTGGGGTAATTTTTGTTTCTAAAATAGAATTTATCAATTCGGTGAGATACTTGCGTATAGGCGGTTTCGACGTCTAATTAGTACATATGTACATAGTAAGTTAACTTCTAGAGAAAAAAAAATAGTAGGCTTCTTGCATAATTACCCAAACATAGGTGGATAGCTCTTATAGATACCTATTACAACCTAGACAAAATTCAGGAGCAACTTTCATGAATACATTAATCGGCGGTCCAGGTAATGACTTTCTAGCAGGAGACAACAATGACGATAACCTGATCGGGGGTGCTGGCAATGATACCTTACTAAGTTTGGGTGGCAATGACCTTCTTGATGGGGGTGATGGCAATGACATCCTGGCAGGGGCTGCTGGGGAAGATTTACTTGATGGCAGAGCTGGTAATGATTTATTAAGCGGTGGTGATGGTATTGATCTTCTAGATGGTGGTGAAGGCAATGATACCCTGATTGGCGATCGCGGTGATGACAATATCAATGGCGGAGATGGTGATGACCGAATGATTTGGAATGACGGTGATGGCAGCGATATCATGGAAGGGGGTGCTGGCTTTGATGTAGTAGAAGTGAATGGCGCAGATGGTGCCGGAGATAACTTTGCCCTCAACCCCAATGGCCCCAGGGTACGCTTTGAGCGGTTGAATCTCGGTCTGTTCAACCTGAATGTCAATGATGTAGAACAGTTTGAGATCAATGGTCTTGGGGGTGATGACACCTTAACTGTTAATGACTTGTCCGGTACTGATGTACAGCTGGTAGTCTTTAACGGCGGTGATGGTAATGACCTTCTCGATGGAACCAATGCTGTGTTACCTTTGCTTGGTATTGGAGGTAATGGCAATGACACCCTGATTGGCGGAGCCGGTGATGACAACCTCAGGGGTGATGCTGGCAATGATAGCCTGGTTGGCGGAGCTGGTGATGATAACCTAATTGGAGATGCTGGCGATGACACTCTGATTGGAGGTGATGGCGATGACAATCTGGTTGGTGGAGATGGTAATGATGTCCTAATCAGTGGCAACGGTATTACTACCTTTACTTTTGACAGTGGAGTAGCTTTCAATTCAAGCGATTTGGGTCTCGATAGCATTACTAACTTTATCGGAGGTCAAGACAAAATTAGTCTGGAACAGGACACCTTCACTGCGCTCACTGGTACCTCCAGTGGGGGCTTAGATAGCAGTGAATGGGCGGTTGTATCTGATAATAGCCAGGTAGAAAGTAGTGGTGCTTTGATTGTCTACAACAGCGAAACCGGCGGTCTATTCTACAACCAGAATGGCAGTGCAGGTGGTCTGGGAAGCGGAGCTCAGTTTGCTACAATCGACACCAGCACCTCGGTAGATTTCACAGACTTTGAGGTATTTTAAGTTAATTAAAAGTTAACTTATCTAGCATTTATCAATTCGGTGAGGTACATTTTGGATTTTAGGGACTGAGGCCGTGGGCCACGCGGGGCGCTTTCGGAGCAGGGACTTCGGAGCAGGGAGTAGGGAGTAGGGAACAAATCCTGTGTACCTCACTGGTGATGAGAATTGCTATAGTCGTTTTTTGTTGAAGGTTGACAGTCAACCTTCAACCTTCAACCTTCAACCTTCAACCTTCAACCTACCCTAGACCGAACCCCTACAGCAAACAACCTTCATGCTGATTAATCACCGTCCTAATTACAGGAATTATAGTAAAAAATGTGCGATTACTGTGGGAAATTTTTTCCATTAGTGAGCGCCTTTCCAAAGACTGTAAAACTGAAATAAGTTGTGAATTATAGTCTAAGCTAATACTATGGCGCAATTGTTTAATGTAAATGGGGGTAGGATTCCTAGCTAGATAGGCGATCACCTTCTTCTCTGACTCATCTAACCGATTCAATTGCTCGATTAACATTGCTCTCATTGGCTCAGGAACAATCATTTCCTCCCAACTTAAAAATTCCGATACACTACCAAAAAAAAAGTCTTTAATCGTTGTCACAGCCAGCTTTAACCCTAAGGGATTGCCTCGATAACGTTTAATGAGTTCCATGTCTTGCTCTTGTTCAGACAAACCATTAGCTGCTAATAGTTTCCGAGCATCTTCTGTTGGTAAACCGTTTAGGGTTAATGAACGAGTGGAATAGTTTTTTTCTCCAATAACTCCATTTCTAGCGGTGGTTCCCAACTGATTAGGAGCAAACAACTTTGGTGTCTTTCTTGTGCTACTCTTCTAAAAAGTTGACCATAATCCTCATATCCGGCTTGATACTTTCCAACTAAAGTGCCACGGCTTAAAATCTGTTCAGCATCATCGAGTATTACTAGACAGCGATGCTCTCGTAAACACTCTAGAAAGTGAGACATGAGCAGGTTGATGTCTTCTGGTAACTCCGATGACTGCTGGTGAGATAGGAATGGAATCAGTTGTGCCAGCAGTTGCTTCAGGGGTTGGGCAGAGGATAGCGATCGCCAAATAATATAATCAAACTCCTCCTGAATCTCTCGTGCTAGCTTGGCAGCTAACGATGTTTTGCCAACGCCTACTATCCCAAGTATTGCTACCAATTGGCTTCCCTTGAGACTAATCCATTGCTTAAGGGTGTTCAGTTCCCTAGTGCGTCCATAGAATGCAGAAATCTGTGGTGCTTCACCCCAATCTTGGGACTGCTGGGGAGTTTTGTATCCAGCGGCTTCCAGCCATATAGAGATATCTCTCCAACTTTTTAGGGTGTTCGATTTCCGATTAGTTAAGCTTTCTACATACCGATACAAACCTTTAGTGAGTTGAACGCTAAGTGAGCCACAACTCCAATGGAGAGCAGCAGCAATTTTTTTAGGAGGATAGCCGCACAGCAAACCTCTTAAGCATGCTTTTTCCACTGGGGTCAATTTGATTTCCCTATTTGTAGCAATGTTTTTTTTATGAGCTAGTTCTGTATACAACTTTTCTAAATTCCACAGCTTGGCTGCTTTGATAAACAGTTCATCTTCAAATCGATTGGTGTTAGATTTCATAGTAGGGAATCCTAATCAAGCTCACGAAATAGCTACCTATCAACTAATAAATTAACTAATCAATAAGGTAGCTATTGGGAGCGTTTACTAGATATATTTGCAAAACGTAGATGTCCCCGATGCTGATAACTATACTGTTTGAAAAAATCAGTTTTTGTTACATCTCTACGTAAGCAAATTACCCTGATTACTGTCCCTAAATTGGGTGCATCTCATATTTGTAAAAAAGTTGGGTAGGGTGCGTGATAAGACGGGCTCGCCCTCATTTTATCGGTAGCCAGTGTTGGGAAAGTCCGTCCCGTAACGCACCACTAGATCAAACAGCAAAAATGAGATGCACCCCCTAAATTTGTAAGGCTAAATTGTTTTTTTTAAGCTAAGTTAATCTTACCATTCAAGAGCTGTAATTATCAGGTAAATTCGGTTTAATTTAGGTTTAATTTAATTTAATTCCTAAACTAAACACCCCCGATAACCGATTGACTGATAAGTCTAGTTTACTTGATTTGTGAAAAGTTGACAGTACCCGTTAGGGGTACCATAGCAGTTCTCAATTGGGTGAGGTACCTAGCCCTTGGGGTTGCGCGGGAGTCGGGAGCGGTGCGACCCGTGGCGAATTTAATAATTAGATGCGGAAAGCGCACCGAGGGAGTCGGGGTAAGAAAATTAAATCTACCTCATAAGTAGGATTAACGCTATATATTTGTAAGCATTCAGCTATCAGCTCTCAGCTATCAGCTTTGAGCTTTTAAATAAAACAAGTAAGCATTCGTTTAATCTTTGTTACGTCAGCTGTTCGCGTAGCGTGGGCTAAAAGCCCACGGCTGACGGCTGAATGCTTACATATATTTTTTTTGGTCAAGCTGGTGCTGCCAAGTAACAAGTCACAATAAACAATTATTAATAATTAATAACTAGAGCGATTCTCATATTAATGAGCTACACACACCTATTTTTTACGTGTTCCTTTTCCTGTTCCCAGATCCGCTGTTCCCAGATCCGCTGTTCCCTTTGCTATTGTGTACTTCACCTATTTGATAAAGGCTATACTCCTTGACCTAATCCTAAAACCTAATCAAATCCTAATCACCATTAGGTATTTTATAGCTGCTGCGATCGCTAGGGTGGATTTATACCAAAAAAAAGAGTAAATTCACCATGGCTACCTTAGTAACTGAAACTCAGAAATTATCCAACTTAATTCCAGAATCCGAACTAGATTTAATCAAGTCACTGCCACAATCTATTCAGGATCAGGTAGTTCCTAGCCCCGATTTATCTAAGTCTGCTGGTACACCGATTCAGTTAAATTTGACCCAGATACAACAGTTAGTTCCCAATGAGTCAGGCGTACAAAGCTTATCCTCGAAATCTATAATCTCAGGGCCTTTTAACTTTATTATTGGTACTCCCAATCCTGACTTTTTAGTGGGTACTAACAAGAACGATTTAATTTTAGGACGTGGCGGAAATGACATTATTATAGCACTTGGTGGCAATGACCTTGTGTTTGGTGAAGAGGGAAATGACATTGTTATCGCTGGCTCAGGTAACGATTTTGTGTCTGGCGGCTCAGGTAACGACTTTGTGTTTGGCAGTTCTGGTAATGATATCTTGGATGGTGGCTCTGGTAATGACTCTCTATTTGGGGGAACTGGCAAAAACCATTTCATTGGCAGTAGTGGTAATGATGTCCTGGATGGAGAGGAAGGCAACGATAGCGTCGATTACACTGGTCTCGGTCGAGCTATTACTCTTTTACCCACCGGAATCGTTAACAAAAGTGGTCTTGGTCAGGATACACTGATCCGAGTGGAGACGATTATTGGGGATGCCGGTCAAGCTAATACGATTGATGCCTCTTCTGCTGGTACTGGTGCCTCTGTGAACGTAAATCTGCAACAGAACAGTTTACAGATTAATGTTGTTAATGGTCCAGTTCTTAATCGCACTGTCCAAAACTTTGTGAATGTCAAAGGTGCTGGTCGCAACGATACCATTATTGGTGATAACAACAGTAATCAACTTACTGGTGGTGCCGGAAGTGACAATATTACTGGTGGCGGTGGTAATGATACCATCGTAGGTGTTGATCCCAACAGTAAACAGCCAGGTATTAATGAAATTGATATCTTAACCGGAGGAGCTGGTGCTGATAAATTTGTGATGGGAGATAGCAAGAATCCTTACTATGTCGGTGGTGGAGGATTTTTGGGTCTGAATGATTACGCTCTACTTAAGGATTTCCAATCCGGTACGGATAAAATTCAACTCAAGTCAGGGCTCAACTATACCTTTGCATCAAACTTTATCGCTGTCAATCAAGGCTTCTCTTCTTCTGATAAAAGTCTTGCTTCAGTGGAACAGATTGCTAATGATATTGCTGGAGGTAAGAGTTTAGGTGTTGAATCTCAGCTGACCATAGGGGATAGTAGTTTGGACTCTGTTGAGAAGATCGCGCCTAATTTCAGCTTTGACATTATTGCTATTGTGTCTGGTGGCTATAACCAAGGGGATTTGACCTTTGTATAACGATTAGTTTGGTGGGCAGTGCCTAGCCATGCGCTTTGGCTTGGTGAATCGGTCTGGTTCACTGCGGACCCTACATCAACCTGTGATTAATCCTTTGGTGGGCAGTGCTTAGCAATGGGCTTTGGCCAGTTTGGTGAATCGGTCTGGTTCACTGCCCACCCTACATCAATTGTGATTAATCCGTTGGTGGGCAGTGCTTAGCAATGCGATCGCTAGCTTGGTGAATCGGTATGGTTCACTGCGGACCCGACATCAACTGTGATTAATCGTTTGGTGGGCAGTGCTTAGCAATGCGATCGCTAGCTTGGTGAATCGGTCTGGTGCACTGCCCACCCTACATCAACTACATCAATTGTGATTAATCGTTTGGTGGGCAGTGCCTAGCAATGGGCTTTGGCTTGGTGAATTGGTCTGGTTCACTGCCCACCCGACATCAATTGTGATTAATCCGTTGGTGGGCAGTGGCTAGCCATGGGCTATGGCTTGGTGAATCGGTATGGTTCACTGCCCACCCGACATCAACTGTGATTAATCGTTTGGTGGGCAGTGCCTAGCAATGGGCTTGGGCTTGGTGAATTGGTCTGGTTCACTGCCCACCCGACATCAATTGTGATTAATCCGTTGGTGGGCAGTGGCTAGCCATGGGCTATGGCTTGGTGAATCGGTATGGTTCACTGCCCACCCGACATCAACTGTGATTAATCGTTTGGTGGGCAGTGCCTAGCAATGGGCTTGGGCTTGGTGAATTGGTCTGGTTCACTGCCCACCCTACAGACTGATTTAATTACCCCAAGTTATGACTTTTGTCAATAACTTGGGGTAATTTTTATTTCTCAAATAAAATTTTTAAATTTGCTGAAATCCTTGCTTATACGCTGTTTCGCCGTTTTTGTAGTACATAAGTACCATAAAATTCCCTTCTAGAAAAAAAATATTACGCTTTTTGCATAATTATCCAAATCCAGGTGGATAGCTTTTATAGATACCTAATTAAAATCTTGAAAAAAACAGGAGTAAATTTACCATGGCTACGTTCATAGATACAATTGAGAACTTACCATCCGGCCTAATTCCAGAATCCGAACTAGAGTCAATCAACTCACTGCCACAATCTATCCTGAATCAGGAAGTTCCTAGCCCCATTTTACCTCCTAACAATCCTACTCTGACTCAGTTAAGTGTTAATCAAATACAACAGTTAGTTTCCGATGATTCAGACTTACAGACTTTATCATCGACAACTAAAATCTCAGGGCCTTTTCAGTTGATTTTTGGTACTCCCAATCCTGACTTTTTATTGGGTACTAGCAACAACGATTTAATCCTGGGACTTGAGGGAGATGACATCATTATAGGACTTGAGGGCAATGACCTTCTCTTTGGTCAAGAGGGAAATGACATTCTTATCGGCGGCTCAGGTAACGATTTTCTGTTTGGGGGCTCAGGTAATGATGTTCTCTCTGGCGACTCAGGTCACGATTGTCTGTTTGGGGGCTCAGGT
>NZ_GL890840.1:585611-593782 GCF_000211815.1 Moorena producens 3L | reverse complement strand
AGGTCCGGTGTACGTTAAGTTAGGACAACTGCTGTCTACCCGTCCCGACCTATTACCAGGAGCCTATGTTGAAGTCCTGACTGACTTGCAAGCCAATGTACCAGCAGTAGCCTGGAGTGAAATCGAAAGCCTGCTACAGCAAGAACTAGCCAAGCCAATCTCAGAAACCTTTACTACCATCAATCCCCAAGCCATTGCTGCTGGTTCCATTGGTCAAGTCCATCGGGCTACCCTCAAAAATGGTCAAGAGGTGGCTCTGAAAGTGCAACGTCCTGGGATTGACCAGATAGTTGCCCAAGATATTGCTATCATTCGGGGCTTAGCGGAGTTAGTCTCTCTGACGGAATTTGGTAAGACTTACGATATCGTTGTCATAGCAGATGAATTTGTTACTGCCCTAGAAGCAGAACTGGATTTTACCCAAGAAGCTAACTATACCGATAAACTCCGCAGTAATCTATCCAATAGCCGCTGGTTCGATTCCCAGCAATTAGTGATACCAAAGATTTACTGGGATTTGACCAGCCAAAAGCTACTTACCATTGAGTGGCTGGAAGGGGCACCTCTGCTATCGGCGCAATTATCACAAACTCAAGAGGGCAAAGATCCCCAGACCCAGCGACGGGAAATTACCACCCTGTTATTTCGGGCTTTTTTCCAGCAGGTTTACATCGATGGCTTCTTCCATGCTGACCCCCATCCCGGAAACATATTTTATCTGAGGGATGGTCGCGTCGCTTTATTAGACTGTGGGATGATTGGACGCTTAGACCCCCGCAGCCAACAGATTTTGACGGAAATGCTCTTAGCAATTGTAGATTTAGATGGCAAGCGATGTGCTCAGTTAACCCTACAACTATCTGAAGCCGGTGAGTCGGTCAATTTATCTGGCCTGGAAAATGACTATGACCGCATGCTGCGCAAGTATTACAACCGAAGCCTCTCCAAAATCAACTTTAGTGAAGTGTTTTATGAGATACTGCAAGTCTCGCGCAATAATAAAATCCGCTTACCCGGTAATATGGGTTTATATGCCAAAACCCTAGCTAACTTGGAAGGGGTTACCCGTGGATTTTATCCTGACATTAACCTGCTCGACCAAATCAAACCCCTGATTACGGAAGTGTTTCGGCGTCAACTCCTGGGAGATGATCCCTTACAAACCCTTCTGAGAACTATTTTAGATCTCAAAAGCCTGTCATTGCGATCGCCTTCTCAAATCGAATTATTTTTAAACCGGGTTAGTTCCGAAACCCTGAAGTGGAATATTACCGTCCCAGAGCTAGACAAACTACGTTACAGTATCGATGATTCCGCTAATCGACTTTCCTTCAGTATTGTAGTCGGTTCCCTGATTATCGGTGCAGCAATTGTGGCCTCAGGAAGCCAAACTCCCCAGATGTTAGTGGTTACTAATATCCTGTTTGCTGCTGCTAGTTTTTTAGGATTGTGGCTGATTGTCAGTATTTTGCGTTCGGGACGGTTACGATGATTTGATAAGGGAGTAGGGAATCGGGAATCGGGAATCGGAACCCACCCCTAACCCCTCCCAGGAGGGGAACGGGAATCGGGAATCGGGAATCGGGAGCATTCAGCTATCAGCTTGTAGGGTGGGCAAAAACATTTTGGTTCTTTTGATTATTCTAGATTAGATTACTTTGCCCACCCTACTTTAATTGGTATTTTTTTTTACTATGGCTGACGGCTGACAGCTATCAGCTATCAGCTTGTAGGGTGGGCAAAAACATTTTGGTTCTTTTGATTATTCTAGATTAGATTACTTTGCCCACCCTACTTTAATTGCTATTTTTTTGTACACACAAGTCTTTGATCCCCCCTAACCCCCCTTAAAAAAGGGGGGAATTAGATTCAAAAGTCCCCCGAGCGAGCAATCCCTCGCTCGGGGGATTTAGGGGGATCTGAACCAGGGATTCAAGCCACTAAAATTTACCGCTTACAAATCCTGTAATTTTCCTTCGGATTTAGCTGTCATTGCCTCCTCAAGTAAGAAGTCTAACTTCCCATCGGCGATATCAGCTTCAAGCTGTTTATCCCAGAGTAACCAGTCTTTTTCAGCAAACCACTCTCTCAAGCGCACGAAATCTTCCTTAGAGAGAGCCTCAATTTCAGCTTGAATCTTTTCTACTTTTGTCATCATAAAAAATGACTGCAATCCTAGTGATTAAATCTCTATAGTCTAGCATAAAAATTAACTTGCTCTAGGCTAGATTTTTTAGCTTGTAGGGTGGGCAAAAACAGTTTGGCTATGCGTGAGTATTGATAGATTATATTACTTTGCCCACCCTACTTTAATTGCTATTTTTTTGTACTGCTTAGAGTAGAGTAATGCCAGATTGTTGAGAGATTTGGCAACAGATGGGTGTTGTTGACCTAGGAGTTTTTTCAACATCTCCCGGACAGCCCCAATACTTTGAGCAAGCGTATCACTCGCCGATACTAACCTACTGGCATGGCCGTTTCTCCGAAGTAAAAAGAGTGCCTTTGCTCATTTCAGTTATGTTTATTCTACAACAAGATACTGGCTATTCCGGAAAGTTTGTTAGCTAACCTCAAGAGTGTTGAACCCTTGACCATTCGGTCACGCTGCGCGAACGGTTAGCTGTGGGGGATTATCCCCCGAACCCCCTTTTTTGGTGAGATTTAAGAATCGCTCTAACCAGGGTAATGCCTGGTTATAAGCCCCTTGACCTTGGTAAAACCAACCTAGACCCTGGAAAGGTTTGTTTGACATCCTCCCCCCACATAGCGCCATCTTGCTATGCTCGATGTCTTAGTGGGGGATTCCTAACTCTCGCGAATTAGGTTTTCTGCTTCGTCTCGTGCCAACTAGAGTATCGTGACCAATACTCCCCGTCGCTTCCAATCCACAGACATTTTCTAGCACGCTATGCCCTAGCGCACTTACTCCACGATTCCTAATTTCTTGGCTAGCTGCTACATCCCGTGTAGTTGTATATCCACAATCAAAGCAATGCTGAAAACGAATATCTAGAGTTTTCTTTCCTGTATGTGCGCCACAGTTAGGACAAATCTGAGAAGTCCCATCCTTATTGACTTTGGCAAAATATACGCCACGACGAAAACAGACCCACTTTAATATATTTACAAACTGACCGAATCCAGCATCGACACTGTGTTTTGAAAGCATCCCTCTTTGCCATGAGACAAAGTTGATATCTTCTAAAAATATCATGCCAGCACCATCACACAAATGATGAGCCAGCTTAAAATGCCAATCTTTACGAGTCTCAGATATTTGCTGATGTAGTCTAGCTATTTTCTGGTTTAACTTGTGCCGATTATTCGAGCCTTTTTGTTTGTTCTTTAGCCTACGTTGTAGCAATTTCAGCTTACGTTGTAGGGTTTTCAGAAATCTAGGTCGCTTAATCTCTTCGCCATCACTGGTAGCAACAAACTTGTCAAAGCCCAAATCCACACCTCGCGGATGACCGTGAGGCATGGGATTAGGAACGTCAACATTTAGTTTAAGTGATAGCATCACAAAGTAACCAGATGCCTTTTTAACTACTCTTGCTTGTTTGACTTCAAACCCAAAGGGAATAGGTCTAGATTGTCGCCATTTCACCCATCCCAGTTTGGGAATCTTAATAGCATCATTTCTGATCGGGTTTTTCCCTAACTGTGGAAAAACAAAAGAACGCATCCGATACTTATTTTTAAACCGTGGGAAACCAAAACCCCTAGCCTTCATATCATCCCAAGCTCTATCTAAGGTTCTTAATGTTTGCTGTAGAACTTGAGAGTGAACTAATTTGAGTTGAGGATAGACTTTCTTAGCTTCGGTTAACTGTTTGGCTTGCAAATGGTAGTTAGGAAATGGTTCGTTAGCAGGAATGATGTATTCATAATGAATCGAACAAGCATTTATAGACGACTTACGAGATGCACACCAATCTTTACGCTGTCTAAGGGCGAAGTTCCAAACCGATCGACATATATCTAGCGTTTGCTCGATAGTAGCAATCTGTTCGGTATTTGGTTCTAGCTTGTATTCGTAGGTCATTGTTAGCATACAAGTATTATACCTGACACAGGTTATAATGCTGTGTCAGGATTTAATGTATTTGAGGTGCGACCCGAAGGCGCTTTCCTAGGCCGGGTTCCCCGGCCTAGGAAAGCGCCCAAAGACCGAACCAGAATGAGGGGTAGACAGGAAAACAATTCCCCTCGTCCCAGATGCGATCGCTTCCCATTTGCCAAAGTCCCTAGCACTGCGCAGCATCTGTTTAACCAGCAGTCCCCCCATACTGTGAGTAACGAAAATTATTGGGCGATCGCCTATCTCATAACTATCCAGTAGATCTAAACTATTAGTCGCCCGGTCTACCAGAGGCATAGAATTACCCTTCCATCTAAACGGTTGTACCTCATAAGCCAGAGACCAAATTCCCACATCTGATAAATCTTGCCCCAGCCAAGCAGGCCAAAAATTATCATCATCTCGCCGTTCTTGCGGGTGCCAAGTACTTAGCGCATCACCCCCGAGTCCATGGACAAAAATGACATCCCCACGGCGATCGGGATTCTGAGCACCATAAATTTCAATTAAATCGTTACGATCACTCACAGACTAGCTCTCCAGGAATAAAGGTCATTGAGATTATTATTGAGATGCTTCGTGACCCTGATCCTCAGCTAGGGTGCTGGCATCGGAACAATTGACACCGATGGGGTTAATCGCCATACCCTTACCACATCTTGCTATTGCATAGATTAGCTACTGATTGAGTCGAGAGAAATCCAGAAAGTGCCAATAAATTCTCTGTCTACCCCATATTCCGCCACGCCCTACTCCCTGTTCCCAGATCCGCTGTTCCCTGTTCCCTATTCCTCTATTTTTATCCGGATAAAAAAAATACTTATTTTTCCTCTGTGGGGCTTGAAAGTCGAGTGTCAGACTTTAACTATGGCGGCATCTTGAGGTACCATTCAAATAATGGTATTGTTATAGATGCTAAACTAGGTACCGGTGAAGAAGGATTTGATGCTAGAGTCCAAGCAGGGGCTCAGTTCAAATTTTAATAGTAAGGTATTAAAGATTAGTTAATTGCAAGGTTGAAAGTTGTTCGCGTAGCGTGGCCTTTTGGCCAAGGTTGCAGGTTAGCAGGTTGAAGGTTAAAGGTTGAATCTTGGATTCTAAATTCTAAATTCTAAATTCTAAATTCTAAATTCTAAATTCTAAATTCTAAATTCTAAATTCTAAATTCTAAATTCTAAATTCTAAATTCTAAATTCTAAATTCTAAATTCTAAATTCTAAATTCTAAATTCTAAATTCTAAATTCTAAATTCTAAATTCTAAATTCTAAATTCTAAATTCTAAATTCTAAATTCTAAATTCTACTAACCTTTACCAAAATGAGTGATACTTTTTCCTAAAGCTTATTCAACAATTGGTATAGTAGAGTTAACTCGCAAGAAATTATCTAAATCTCCATAGGTTCCAGCGTAGGTAATAGTGGAATTATCATAACCTTTGAGATTTACAGTGTGTTGCTTGAAGTTAAGCTCAGACTTTCCGATTTTAGAAACGTAACGGTATGTATCCTCCCCTAGGGCAATATCTAGACCAAGTTCCTTGGTGGCAGATTCGAGGCGAAAAGCGGCAATTACAGTATCCCCAACAGCAGTGTATTCTGGGCGATCGCCACTACCAGTGGTGTTACCAACAATAGCATAACCGGTGTTGATTCCAGTACCAATTCGCAGTGGGAAGGGCAGAGGATATTCCTTAGAGAGATTGGTAGTCATTTTGTTGAGGTCATTGACTGCTTGCAAAATACTCATGGCTTCTTGATCACTGACCCCTTGAGAGCCATGAAACCAAATCGCCATAATCGCGTCACCGATGTATTTATCTACCCAACTGCCACACCTTTTCAGAATTTCTCCAGACTCCCGGAACCAACTACCAATTGCCACTGAGAGGGTGGTTTCATCTAACTGGTGGGTGAGTACGGTAAAGTTTCGGATGTCCACCACCATCACAGAAATCAGGCGGCGCACGTGCAATATTGACGTTTGGGTATCTTTATGTATAGGTTCGGATGGTTCAGTTTTATGAGCCTTGGGTGGGCAATAAAACTCCAATTCTGTCTGACCAAAGGTAAGATGATCGCCATTGCGCAAGGTCACCGGAATACTGACTCTGCGTCCATTGACAAATGTACCGTTACGGCTGCCTAAATCAATAAGATAGAAATCACCGTTTTCGGTACACTGCAACATCGCATGGTTTCTGGAAATCCAGCGATCTGAAAGTACAAAATTGTTATCATAACTACGACCGACGGTCCAGCAATTACTACCAACTAATGGCATATACTGATCGTCAGAGTCGGTAGGCATAAGTAGGTAAGGGGTGGATCGCAAAGTCACCACAGATATAGGAGCAACAACAGGGTTAACGGAGAGGTTGATCATTGCATCAATTTTCCAAGATTTCCCCTGATCAGGGAAGGATAGCGCAGAAGTTGGAGAAACAATAGCAGCAATAAGTTACTGACTAGTTACTGCTAATCGAGCTTGAGTATGCTGCTGTCAAAAACCCAGCAAGACTCAGAAGCTGACCCTAGTAGATACATTCACAGGATGATGGAGTCATTTCGGAATAACCATCACAATGACAATGGTCAAAACTTACCTAATATTTATATATATATATAAATATCTATATATAAATAAATGAATAAGGCTTCCGAAGAAGCCCACACTGTACCTTTTAGGGTCAGTGTCTGGAGTCATCATGCTAGGTTAGCTGCCAACCAAAAAAGACTATCTACCACGATTGTACTCAAAACGGCTCCACTAAACGTCCACCAATGGGGCTGTTCTTTTGTCAATGACCAAAGACCAACTATTCCTAGCGTAGCAACCAAAAGCACTGCCCAGCTAATTCCCCAAGGAGTTTGGACTTGTGCGATCGCATTTTGAAAGACTGGTTTTGCCAGGACTGGCTCTACTACCATCACCTGACGCCAGTAGGGAATTAGATTCGTCAAGTAGAAATAGATGTCGGTCATGGCTGTACCGAATAACGAACCCAAGTAAAACAGATTTCCTACCTTTCCCCAACCCCGCCACAATCCCCACAGAGCGAATGGTAGACCAATTGCCTCTACCGGTAAATGCAGTAGAGGTTCAGTCCGCAACCAACCCCAATATAGTGAACCAGCCAGCCAACTCCAGCTAAATCCCAACAGCAAGTCACCCCAGACTTGGGTTGATGGACGTTGGAGCAGTTTTATCCCTAGCCACACCCAAGCCAGGGTGATGACTAAACTCAACAGTGGGAAAAGGCGCACTAGGGGAGCTTGGAAGAACACTGGCACAGAAACCAGGAAGGAGGCGGCAGCAAATAATAGCCATCCTTGAGGATTACTCACTCCCCTAGGGGGTATCGATAGAAGTAGTTGCCCTAAATTATTAGAATTCCTTGGGGATATACCAGAAAACCAAGTATTTTTCAACAAAATTTTGTTATTTATCTTTAATTATCTTTATTCAACTTAATATATCATTACCAATATCCCCCCAGGGGGCATATTGGTAAGAGTACTTGAATGTGGTGGTTTATGGCAAGGGTTGAAATATAGCAGTTATAGCGCTACGCGCAAGGCAAGAGGCAAGAGGCAATAGGCAATAGGCAATAGGCAAGAGGCAATAGGCAAGAGGCAAGAGGCAATAGGCAAGAGGCAATAGGCAAGAGGCAATAGGTCTGACGGGGTGAACTCAAAAATTTATGGAAAATTAAGATTTGCTTAGCCATTGGTGATGCCCTACGGTCAGGGCCATGGCTATTGCTAGACTTTTTCCCGATTCCCGATTCCCGATTCCCGATTCCCGATTCCCGATTCCCGATTCCCGATTCCCGATTCCCGATTCCCGATTCCCGACTCCCGACTCCCAATTCCCAATTCCCGATTCCCGATTCCCGATTCCCGATTCCCGATTCCCGATTCCCAAAAAGGATGAAATATTAAGGTTTAAGGATTAAAGATCAAGATGGAATGGAATTGGGATACGATAAAGAGTTTGCTAAGCATCCAGATTCCCTTGGCGATTATTGGTAACTTATGCCAGAATACCGATTGAATTAAGGCTGGCTGATTCAGCTGGAGCAACCTCAAT
>NZ_GL890840.1:545137-585591 GCF_000211815.1 Moorena producens 3L | reverse complement strand
CTCCTGCCCCAGATGTCTTATCCTCAACCAGTACCACTGCCACAATTACTACGCCTCACATGACTATTTTTCAGGCGGTGGTGCTGGGTTTTGTACAGGGGTTTACGGAATTCCTGCCCATCAGTAGTACCGCTCATTTAAAAGTGGTACCTGTGGCCTTAGGCTGGGGTGATCCAGGGGTTGCGTTTACGGCTGTGATTCAACTAGGCTCCATTGCGGCAGTGGTGTGGTACTTCTGGGCAGACTTAACTAAAGTCACTACTGGCGCATTCACAGCTATCCGTAAATCCGATTACCAATCCCAAGACTTCCAGATGGCCCTGGGAATTGCGTTGGGAACCCTACCTATTGTGTTCTTTGGACTGCTGATTAAAATCTTTATCCCTGATTATGACAATTCCCCGATACGGAGTACCATGTCAATCGCCTATGTCTCGATTGTGATGGGTTTGTTGATGGGTGTTTCTGAAGTGGTGGGTAAGCGTAAGCGTAACTTTGAGGATTTAGGTCTTAAAGATGGGATCGGGATGGGCTTGGCTCAGGCGTTGGCTTTAATGCCTGGTGTCTCCCGGTCTGGCTCAACTCTCACTGCTGGTTTATTCATGGGTTTGGAACCAGCAACCGCAGCACGGTTTTCCTTTTTGTTGGGCATCCCCGCCATTACCTTAGCTGGTTTAGTGGAGTTAGTTGGTTTGCTCAAAGATGGCATCGGGGATGCTGGCGCAATGTCACTGATTGTAGGGGTGATTTCATCAGCAGTATTTTCCTACGTAGCGATCGCATGGATGATTAACTATCTCAAGAAAAAAGGTGTCTGGATATTTGTCTGGTATCGGTTATTGTTTGGGTTAGTAATTTTAGGTGGTATCATAACTGGGCTGTTACAAAATAGTTAGCGTCCGCAAGTGTCGGAAGTGTGGGAAGATAGGGAGATGGGGAGATGGGGAGATGGGGAGAATTATCCCTTCAACTATGGTAGATTTGGATATATATTTTGGATATAGCAATTCTCTATGCCATGAGGTACAAAGGGATCCCCCTAAATCCCCCTTATCAAGGGGGACTTTGAGGTTGAGAAGCATACCTCATAAATCCTATAAACGCTATATAATACAACGTTTTTCATAACTATTAGGTAGATAGAATTTTTTCACTCTTGCCTCTTGCCTCTTGCCTGTTGTCTGTTGCCTATTGCCTCTTGCCTCTTGCCTGCTCCCTACTCCCTGCTCCCTGCTCCCTAAAACCTAGGACTTTGTGCCTCACCCAATTGAAAACTGCTATCAATGAGTCAAAGCTCGATTCGTCCAGTATTAATCACTAAGGTTCTTCCCAACTCCATTGCCGCTGAGATTGGATTTGAACCAGGGGATTCTATTGTTGCGATCAATGGTAGCCATCCCCGTGATTTGATTGATTATCAATTCCTGTGTGCGGATGAAATTTTAGAACTGGAAGTGCTGGATGGGGCGGGTAAGACTCATGTGATCGAAATTGAGAAAGACTATGATGACGATTTAGGGCTGGAATTCGAGACAGCGTTATTTGATGGTTTGATTCAGTGCAATAATCGTTGCCCATTTTGCTTCATTGACCAACAACCACCAGGTAAGCGCCAAAGCCTTTATTTTAAAGATGATGACTATCGGCTTAGTTTCCTGTATGGGTCTTACCTAACCCTGACCAATCTGACTCAAACCGAGTGGGATCGAATCGAACGGATGCGTCTATCTCCTCTTTATGTTTCGGTTCATGCTACTGAACCGGATGTGCGCATACGGTTACTGAAAAATCCTCGGGCTGGGCAAATTTTAGAGCAGTTAAGGTGGTTTCAGGAGCGACGGCTACAAATTCATGCCCAGGTAGTGGTATGTCCTGGGATTAATGATGGCATTCACTTAGAACGTACTCTGTTAGATTTAGCGCAATTCTATACTGGTGATCTGCCCGCAGTGGCTTCAACGGCAGTAGTACCGGTGGGATTGACTCGATTTCGACCCCAGGAGGATGAACTGATTAGCGTTACTGGGGAGAAAGCGAGGGAAGTGATTGCTCAAGTTCAAAGGCTTCAGGAGAAATTTAAGCACCAGTTGGGGTCTACCTTTGCTTGGTTGGCAGATGAGTGGTTTTTGATTGCTAGAGAAGAGTTACCTCCAGAATCCGATTACGGAGACTACCCTCAAATTGGGAATGGTGTCGGTTCGATTCGTCTATTCTTGAAAGAATTCCAAACTGTTGCTACTCAACGGTTGCCTAAGGGTCTAGAAATCCCCCGGCGGGGGACTTGGGTGGTGGGTAATGCGGTGGAAAAAGCCTTTGAACCTGTGGTAGAGCGGTTCAATGCTGTGGCTGGATTGGAGATTAAAATGGTTGCGTTATCAAGTGATTACTGGGGTCAGGAGATAACGGTTACTGGCTTGCTGACTGGACAGGATTTACTGAAGGGATTAACAGGAAAAGATTTAGGAGAAATGATTCTGTTACCTGGGTTGATGCTTAAGCATGGTGATACCCGGTTTCTGGATGATATGACTGTGGCAGAAGTGGCTGATCAGCTCAAGACTCCGATTATTCCGGTTAATGGTATTGAGGAATTGATTGATGGGGCAATAGGGAATAGGGAGTAGGGAGTAGGGAATCGGGAATCGGGAATCGGGAATCGGGAATCGGGAATCGGGAATTGGGAACAGGGAACAGATAACGGAGAATAACCAATTTAAAGGCACATCAGCTTATCTATAGTTTAGATATCAAAATTATTAACTAAAAACAAATTAATCTTATTCCAAGTTGCGGTCAAACGTACAACTTTCTCTTCCGCCAATCTCCCTATCTCCCTATCTCCCCATCTCCCTATCTCCCTATCCAAGCAATCTACTCTCTTTGAATGCAACTCGGTATTATTCCTTGAGATTTTCAACACTAGTCTGGATATCCTGATACACCTGACGCAGATACTCGATTAATTCCTGTTGGGACATTTCACGAATCTGCAATTCTCTGATCAGGAATGCCAACTGTTGCAGAGAATTGTTGTGAATTTCAGTAAATGCCCGATCCATTATAGCAGTCGCCAGGGCAGTTAGGACATGACAAAAGTCTCAAACCTAAGTAAGCGCAAGAGTTTGACTTCTGACTTCTGCTATAACTGCTGCTGCAGCCGGAGTTGCTCAGACAACAGATGCACTTGCTGCTGTAATTTTAGATATAAAGATAAAATGTGCAGGTTCAATCCTACTGTGAAAAGTAGTAGAATTCCCTGCACTGTAGATAACAACATTAGAGCTTAGGATTGATGTGATCTAGCGATTTTTAATTTGGTGAGGTACAGAGTTTCTGATTTTAGGGAATAGGGAGCAGGGAGCAGGGAATCGGGAATCGGGAATCGGGAATCGGGAATCGGGAACAGATAAAAGAGAAGAGGGAACAGGGCAAAAATCCTGTGTACCTCATTAAGCTAAAAACCGCTATAGTAAACTATGCTGTTCCCTGTTCCCGATAACTGCCGCGAAGTCTAGTGATTTAGCTACGGTCTGGTCAAAGTAATGGGAGGTAAAATTACTAGTTGTTTTCCACTATAGTATTGCGATAGAGTTTGAGGTAATTGACCTTTTCCTTTTTGCCACGGTACCCCACGGCAATGCCCGTAATCACCATATCATTATTATCACCGGGATTAAACTCAATCTCGTAGCTACTATCAGGAGAACTTACTTCCTTTGTACCCTTAAAAGCAATTGACTGTAGGTTGGTGACGAGATAGTTGTTCGTGGAGCTAGCAGGGGTGAGTTCTTGGTAGTGAAGCACCATTTTGGTGAACTTGCTGCCGTCTCCCTTCAACCCAATGCCTGTCAGTACACAGCCGTCTGGGACTTCCCCTAGGGTTTCGTAATCGGTCTGGTTAAAGGTAGTTTCGTCTCCAAACACCTCCCACTGACGTTGGGCTGTAGACAGATTAAGGTAGCACACGGCAGTAAGATTGAACTTCTTGTCCTTAATCAGACCTCCAAAGCCAACTACTGCGTAGCCATCCTTGGCTCCTGAGTCTACCTCCATATCTTTATTGTCGCCTGCGATCCACTGGTCTGTTTGAGAACTGGTAGTGAGCTCACTAGTACTAGGGTTCGTACCTGCATCAAGAACAGCTTGGATGGCGGCGTCGATTTCCTCTTTCCGAGCGTCATCATTCTCCACTAACTCCGAAATCTTCTTCAGGGAGTCAGAGGTAAAGTCCACGAGGACGAAATTACCAGGAACCGATGCAGCCCAATCATCAAAGCCATCCACCAAAGTGTCGGGAGTGCCACCGATGCACCAAAACTCGCCATTAGATTGATTGTTCGATTGCGACTGGTCGGTCTGGTTAGAAGTGGAAATTGATCCCGAGTAATCGCCATAGTTTGCCTCTACTTCCACTTCGGCTTCCTGGGAGCTGCTATAACTGAATTTTGAGACGCTTTGACTATAAGACCAGCGACCGCCGAAAACAGCCTCGTAGAGAAAGTGAGTGCCGTATTTTGCCACTAACTCCTCGGCGTCCATGTTGTAGAGGTCATCCTTGAAGTCCTCATCAAGATTTTTCAGCGCATAATCGAGATCCAGGGTCAACTTGTAGGAGTTGACATAGCCCGATTTTTCAACGTGATAGAAGTAGCTGCTACTGGTGTATGACTGTGAGTATTTAGCCGAAACTTCGGAGCTAAACAGACCATAGGAACCGGACAAGTTGGCAGAAACTGACATCTTGGTGTATAGATCTTCAGTACTTTCGTAAGAGGAGGTTTTCTGATCAGTTTCGTATAATAAGACAGGAGTGCCTATGGCATCCTTGGGGTAAGAATATTGATCATCGTGGACCGTGATTTCTGTATCTGCGTCAGGCAAAGAAAACAGTCGCTTGCTGGTATTGACGGAGTTAGCCCGGGCATAGTAACCGTAGATGTCGTAGGTACAGCCAAGATATCCGATGCCGGTTAGATTATCAGCCATGCTTTTCTCCTAGGGTAAACTGATTTGTTAAACTAGATATCCCGATAATATAGCAACCCTAAATGATTGGTGACAAGTGATCGGATTGAAACCCAGGTATAACAATGATCACGTTTTGGAAAATTACCACAACCTATTTAGGATTGCTATATCCTAAAAATCCTAAAAATAAAGTATAATCAAAAAATGCTCTATGGATAAACGGTAAAGATGACAAATTACACTTGTAAATATATTCAAGTAAATCCTAAATAAACAAAACAAGTATAAGAAAAATTGTTGGTCAAAAAACGACAATATAGCGTTTATCGTAGCTATGAGGTACACATTATTTTTTCCCTCTTCCCTGCTCCCTGCTCCGAAGCTCCCTGCTCCCGTCTTGATGCAGGTTCCGCACACAGAACCCAAACCATGAGCGACTGCATCAAGACATTGGTTATCTAATTTTAGAATTAATAAAATCGGCACAATGTGATCAAGTAATTGACATTGTAATGAGTTATATTTTTAATCCAGATTTAGATTTTGAGACTCCAAAACCTCATTAAATCGTTCCTATGGCTCAGTTTTAAATGAGTCTTTGACCCACTCCTTGTGATTGCTGCGACTGGATTACAGATTCTTGGATATGTCTAATAAAAGTTATTATAACACGAGTCGAGTGCGATCGCCAGTTTGGTGGGATGTACCAATAGCCATTAATTCATAAAACCGTGGGTCTGTTAGTAGAAGCTCCCTGTCATGAGTGCGATCGCTCTTGTAGTGGCATAGCACAGCTAAAGTAGTAGGATAGATTTTTGAAAAAAGCCTTAATTTACAATGAATTAAGGGATTTTACTCAAGCACCATTTTAGCTGTATTAGTCCACCGAAACAAATTTATTCTATTTATAAAGTACAATAATTTTTATTCCTACTCATCACTGCTCCCTAGTCCCTGTTCCCTGCTCCCTTTTTTTACTACTCCTAAAAAAATCAGATTCCATTCCGTTACCGTACATTTTATTTAAAATACCTTTCCCCAAAAAAAATCATAAAAACCCTTGACAAGATATTTTATAATCTTTATGATTATATTGTTAACAACAAGCAAAAGGTGACCAAGATGGATTCCGAATTTCGCCCAAATCCCGAAAATAACCCTGAGGATATAACTCCTAGTAATAATCCTCAGGAATCCTCTCCAAAAAAATACCCTGTTAAGCACATTCTGAAGGGCTCCCGCAAGGCTATCATCAACACGATGCATAGCCTCTATGCACTGCGTTATGCGGAGATTTCTGAGTGGAGTCCTTTGCAACCGACGGGCATTCCTGGGGAATTTATTACGATGATGACGAAGTACATAACTTTGGGTTAACGGATTAACTTTCTGGGGGGCTTTGCCCCCTGGCAAAATCATCGAGTCTGCTCCCATGGGAGCAGGTCCTGATAGGGTTGAAAACGGAATCACTAATGGTCAATTTCCTAGCCGTGGATAGTATTTCTGCGGCTATTTTTTTTTAAGGGAGTAGGGAATTTAGAATTTAGAATTTAGAATTTAGAATTTAGAATTTAGAATTTAGAATTTAGAATTTAGAATTTAGAATTTAGAATTTAGAATTTAGAATTTAGAATCGGTAATTGGGAGTAGGTAATCGGGAATTGGGAATAGCGATGCGCTGCATCAAGAGGTGCGACCCGAACGCGCCCCGCGTCGGCTTTGCCTCAAGGTGCGCGTTCGGGTCGCACCTTGAGCGAATTTAATTCTTAATGGTAAGAGCGCACCAGACAGGGAATCAATGTAAAAGAAAACTGTACCTCATAACTGCGGGAAACGCTATAGTATCATAGATCTAGAGATTACATAGTAAATATAATTCATCATGGCTGATTCTAGTTCCTTAAATAAACCAACTGTCTACTCTTCTGATGCTCCAAGCTGTGATGAGTCCCTAGTTCATCTAGATAATGTGTGGCAGGTGCAGAGTAAGGTTCTAGCAACGGAAAAAGCGCAACAGATGGCAGAGTTTTTTAGCGTTCTTTCCGACCCCCATCGGCTAAAGTTGCTTTCAGCCCTCGCACAGCAAGAGCTTTGTGTCTGCGACTTAGCAGCGATAGTAAAAATGGGGGAATCGGCAGTATCTCATCAGCTACGAGTATTGCGATCGCAAAAGCTAGTCAAATATCGCCGTCAAGGTCGCAACGTTTACTACAGCCTTGCCGATGAACATATTGTGACTTTTTATCGAGAGGTAGCTCAACACCTTGATCAAGGTTGATTATTGAGCACAGATAGGGGAAGAAGTAATATAGCAATTCTACGCCTTGTGAGGTACATATTTCCGGGTTTTAGGGACTATTAAGCCTTGTATATGCGAACAGATAAAAAATAATTGGTACCTCATAGTAATGAAAAATACTGTCAATAATTTATTTTGCACAGCTACTTACTATATAATTTGAATTATCTTTCGTCTGAATAGTCTTTCAGATATTCAGGAGATGTTCACAGTTAGATATTGCTATGGCAGAACACCATCATCATCAAGACTGCTGCAAGTCTGGGCATTGCATTGAAGCCGTTGCTGAGGTGACAACCCATGATCACTGCTGCGGCAACAGTCAAGGACAGGAGGTGACAACCCATGATCACTGCTGCGGCAACAGTCAAGGACAGGAGGTGACAACCCATGATCACTGCTGCGGGAACAGTCAAGGACAGGAGGTGACAACTCATGATGACTGCTGCGGGAACAGTCAAAGACAGGAGGTGACAACCCATGATGACTGCTGCGGGAACAGTCAAGGAAAGAATGAATTTAACTTGTGGCGCGAGTTAAGAGCGGTCGCGATCGCTACTCCCCTTTTGTTAATCGGACTGATTTTTCAAGATAGTTTACATCAGACTCCTTTTGGCATAGCTGAATATGCCATCTTGATTCCTGCTTACTTACTCTGTGGTTGGGGAGTGCTAACCACTGCGGGGCGAAATATCCTGGGGGGTCGGATTTTTGACGAAAACTTTCTGATGACCATTGCTACCATAGGCGCGATCGCTATTCACGAACTACCGGAAGCAGTGGGGGTGATGTTGTTTTACCAGGTGGGAGAATTGGTACAGGGGTCTGCGGTGGGGCGATCGCGTCGTTCGATTCGAGCCTTGCTGGAAGTGCGTCCCGATACTGCTAATCTGCTAGTTAACGGCGAGATAAAAACCGTTTCCCCTGATCAAGTTGCTGTTGGAGAAATGATTCGGGTACGCCCTGGGGAGAAAGTTCCCCTAGACGGTGAGATTATTGAAGGAAGTTCCCAACTGGATACTTCTGCCCTCACAGGAGAATCAGTCCCCCGTACTGTTCTAACAGGAGATCTGGTGTTAGCAGGGATGATTAACCAGTCTGGAGGGCTAACCATTCGCGTTACTAAGCCCTTTGACGAGTCTTCCATTGCCAGAATTTTGGACTTGGTGGAAAACGCCAGAAGCAAAAAAGCCGACACGGAAAAGTTTATTACTCGCTTTGCCCGCTACTATACACCCGTTGTGGTGTTTCTTTCCCTAGCAATTGCCCTGTTACCACCTTTGCTGATTTCCGGAGCAAGCGCCAGTACCTGGACTTATCGAGCCTTGGTGCTATTGGTGATTTCCTGTCCCTGTGGATTAGTCATTAGTATTCCTTTGGGCTATTTTGGCGGTATTGGAGGAGCAGCCAAGCGCGGTATTTTGATTAAAGGTTCTACCTTTTTAGATGCCCTAACTCAGGTGAAAACCGTCGTCTTTGATAAAACTGGCACCCTTACTAAAGGAAACTTTCGAGTCACCGATATTATTACCCACAATGGTTTGAGTCAAGAGCAACTACTAGAATTAGCTGCTCATGTAGAATCTGGGTCAAATCATCCCGTCGCCCAATCGATTCGACAAGCTCATGGCAAACCGATTGATAGTTCTAAGGTTGAAAATTATCAAGAAATTGCGGGACAGGGTATTTGCGCCCAAATTGATGGAAAAGTTGTGATCGCAGGAAACGATCGCTTACTCCATCGAGAGGGGATTTCCCATGATGTTTGTGTGGCTGATGGTACGGTAGCTCACTTAGCGGTGGATGGTGAATACAGTGGGCGTATCTTAATTGCCGATGAACTCAAAGAAGATGCTATCAATGCTATCCAAGCACTGCACCAACAGCAGATTAAAACTGTGATGCTGACAGGAGACAGTCAAACCATAGCTAATACTATCGCTCGAACCCTAGGGATAGATGATTTTCAAGCCGAACTTTTACCAGAGGATAAGGTGAATGCTTTAGAGAAGATCCTCACAGCAGTAAACCAAACTAACCATAAAACCGCATTTGTGGGAGATGGCATCAACGACGCACCAGTAATTGCTCGTGCTGATGTGGGCATAGCTATGGGGGGATTAGGCTCAGATGCTGCTATCGAAACCGCCGACGTGGTAATTATGACTGATGCTCCCTCTAAAGTAGCAGAAGCGATCGCGATCGCCCGCCGAACCCTAGGTATTGTTTGGCAAAATATTATTATTGCTTTGGGAGTGAAAGTCATCTTTATTGCTCTGGGTGCGATGGGGGTAGCAACTCTCTGGGAAGCTGTATTTGCCGATATGGGAGTGGCTCTGTTGGCGATTCTTAATGCTAGTCGGGTATTGCAGATAAGGGAGAATTGAAGATGTGTAGAAATTATTTAAGCTTTTAACTATGTTCATGGAACATATCTCGTGTAAACTTAGGAGAATCAGAAGGAATAGGGTTTTGTTGCATTCGCTCAACAAGTAACCTTAAAAAAACTTGTCTAGCCTCAATATCGGTAATCTTAGGAGGAATGACTTGAGGGAAATGCTCCATCATAAGAGTTAGGGACTGACTAATCGTTTCACTACTAAAAGACAGATTTAAGGTATTGATGAGCTCTAGCTTTCGTCAATCTAATTAGATGTTCGACCACTAAAAACTGTTCAAGTTCGTTTTTTTCAGATGGGGATAAATCTCCTAATTTTGCTCGTTCCACTAAATCGTCTATCTGTTCCTTTGTAGCTTCCGAATATTTAAAATTAGTCACACTTTCTGGGCTAGTTCCTTGAGCAATAAAATTAATAAATTCATCGTATATTTTTTGATTTTTTACTAAAGTCGTCATGGTCACATTCCGAACAACGATAACAATGGGCAACTATATTATAGACAATCAGGGGATAGAATTGGTAAAATCAATATCTCTTGATCGATTTCTTGCCGATAGGCAGCAATTTCAGCCTGTAGATCGTCAAAGGTCGGGTCATCCTTAAACCATCCAAATTTATCCAGCCAAGGATTTCCTGTCTTCCCTAGTAGGGGAATGTCAACTTCAACTACTTCAACCTGATTAGTTAGATAGTCAAGTAGTTGGGCTTTAAGCTGATTGATGGCAGCATCACGGCTATTTTCTACAACCATGACTTCGGGCCATTCTTTGGCACGGGCGATATATTTATCGTTTTCTCTACTGAGGATAACTTCATAAATCATGACTCCATTTCCTGCTCATCTTTAGTGGCTATTTCAATTTTACCTCTTACTCTAGAGCGATAACCACTTTGCCCTGATGTTTGCCTATACCGAAATACTGGATCATTTCAGGCACTTCACTTAATGTGTAAGGGCCATCTAGCACGGGCTTGACATCGCCAGCTTTGAAAAGCTTATTGATGTAATCCAAATCCTTGTTTGGTTTGAGAGTAACCAGACAGACTCTCTTATTGCTAAATATACGAATGATTGCCTGCAAGAGTAATACCTGAAAAAGACAAGCGGTGTCCCCCCCAACCGTTACATAGGTTCCCTGGGGATTCAGTACACGTAGATAATTGAATATCGAGCGATTTGTCTTGGTATCTAGTATCAAGTCGTACCGTTCCTTGCCCTGTGTAAAGTCTTCCTGGGTGTAATCGATCGTTTGCCCAAATCCGACTGAGTGCATCATGTCGAATTTATCAGAGCTATCCACTCCAGTCACGTCAGTCACGCCAATGGATTTGGCGATCTGCACAGCCAACGTACCAACACCACCACCTGCACCGTTGATCAATACTTTTTGTCCGGGCTGGATCTGTCCTTGATCAACCAAACCTTGTACTGCTAGCATTGCGGCATGGGGAAGTGCTGTGGCTTCAACAAATGTCATGGGGTCAGGCTTCAAGGCTAAAGCCGTTTCAGGCACACAGACATACTCGGCAAATCCACCAAACCCACATTCAGAAATATCTCCATAGACCGCATCACCAGGTTTAAACTGCGTGACATTGGGGGCGATCGCTTCAACTCGTCCGGCGATTTCAGCACCAGGAATTGGGATGTTTGGCTTAAACAGACCACAGAGCAAACGGATATAAAATGGTGTGCCTCGCATCAGGCACCAGTCCCAGTCATTGATCGCTGTGGCCTGAATTTTGACTAAGACTTCACCCTCCTTCGGCTTTGGTTTTTCTACCTCTTGAAGCTCAAGCACATCTGATGAACCATATTTTGTTAAAACAATTGCTTTCATGAATTTCTATGTCTTTGATAGTGGTGTATTCCATTGCTGATGTGGACCGGCTTACCCTCCAAATTCTGTCACCATAGTTTCCAAAAAATGCTTTACCTCTTGGGGCGATCGCAAATGGTAAACCTGCTTTGTTGCTTTAGCCGCTTCCACATAAGTCCGGTACTTAGGCGTTAGCTTTTTATGACACAACCAGACCGTGTTATAGGAATTCAGTGTGCCTTTTAGTAGGGGACTATTTTCAGGCCAGCCTTCCGGTGGCACCCAAAGACTTTTAGCAAATCGCTTTGTGACCCACCAGTAATGTCGCAGCACAGCCATATCGAGATAGACCAGGGTATCGGCTACATCTAGCCGTTGCCACACGGTATCGAGTGAGCCAAATCCATCAACGATCCATTGCTCCTGTTGCAAGAGGTGATCATGGGCGGCTTTAAACTCGGCATGGGGCACCTGATCACCGCCCGGTCTATATTGCATGAGATCGAGGGGTACCAGGGGTAATCCAGTTATTTCCGCTAAACGTTTGCTGAGGGTCGATTTGCCAGCGCCAGCATTGCCAAATACTGCAACTCTCTTCATAGTTAGGGAGTAGGGAGTAGGTTTTTTACATTTGGGTCAGGAATCGGGAATCGGGAATCGGGAATCGGGAATCGGGAATCGGGAGTTGGAAGTCGTCAGAAGCGGGAAATGGGAAAAATTATCCCGGAAATGATTGTGTATTTTTATACATATGGGTAGAAGTTTATATTATATGAAAGTACCTACTCGCCCCTTTGTAAAAAACCTACCCTTGTAAGGTAGGGAGCAGGGAGCAGGGAAAAAATCATGTCTACCTCATAGATACGAGAAACGCTATAGATGTAAGACAATTCCTAAACTCCGAAACTTAATCATAGCTTACTTCGGATTTCTGACTTCTGACTTGCGGACTTGCGCGTAGCGCTATATCTTGCACCAGTACAAAAAAACTTAATAACGGCAGTGATAACAATCAATTTTAGTACTGAAATAGTCAAAGATTATCACTACTCCCGATTCCCGATTCCCGATTCCCGATTCCCGATTCCCGATTCCCGATTCCCGATTCCCGATTCCCGATTCCCTTTAATTGTTGCTCCAATTCTATCACTTTCCCCTGAATATCTAGACTCCGGTAGAGTTCTAAACTTTCCGTAAAAAATTGGTAAGCCCTTGCTTTAGTATTCCCTTGATTACCCTCAACACGACGCAAGTAAATTTCCCCTAATAGCTGGCGAGCAGAGGCTTCTAGTTTCCGACGGTTGTAGTCTAGGAATATTTGTAGAGATTCCATGGCTAACGCTTCCGCTCGGTCAAGGTTTTCTAAGACATTCACCTCTAGGTAAGCCCGGGAGATATCTAGAATTTCTTCCGCCCTATCGACAATTTCTCCAAGTTCTGAAAGTAAGGTTAAGCCCATGGTGTAGTTGTTTTCAAATTGCTCAATCTGTTCCGGTAAAGTAGGATGGTTGGAGGGTAATCGGCGCAAGCGTTCGGAATAGAGTAAGCCAAGAGCGGTATAGTTGTAGGCTAGGTTGGCTTTGTAGTCGTTGGCTTGACTAATTTCGATGGCTTGACCAATACTTTGCTCCCCTTGGTTGAGTAAGTGGAGGGCTTCGGTTGTGTCTGGAGTATTTCTGGCTAGCAGCCGTTGGCTGTTACCAATTTTTCGATACCGATTAGCAATATATTCATTTTGACCCAGTTGTTGATGGAGATTTAGGCTTTGCTGGTAATAGTCAATGGCTTTGGAGTAATCACCTAATTCTTGATAACAATCACCTAGCCAACGCCACTGATTGGCAACATTCTTCTGTAAATCTAACTGGTCATAGAGTTCACGACTTTGTTGGTAAGATGCGATCGCATTTTCATACTGACCCCAAGATTCATAGATTCTACCTAGTTGATAGTAGGCTAATGCTATTCTAGGTTGGTCATCAAGCTGTTGACGGATGGCTAAGGTTTTGAGCTGATAGTCAACAGCTTGCTGATATTTGCCCCAGTTTCGATAACAATCAGCTAGCCAATACCATGAATCCGCGACATCTTTCTGTTTATCCAACTGCTGATAAAGGTCACGGCTTTGTTGGTGGTATCGTATAGCTTGGTCGTACTTACCCCAATTTTGATAGATTCTACCTAGGCTCCAGTAGGCTAATGCTATCCTAGGTTGGTCATCAAGCTGCTGACGGATAGCTAAGGTTTTGAGTTGACAATCGAGAGCTTGCTGATATTTACCCCAGTCTCGATAACAATCAACTAGCCCAGACCACAACGTTGCTACTATTTCTTCTTTACCCAACTGCTGATATAGGTCACGGCTTTGTTGGTAGTATGTGATCGCTTCGGAATACTTACCCCAATCTTTATAGATTGTACCTCGGTGACCGTAGGCTAATGCTATCCACTGTTGGTCATCAAGCTGCTGACAGATGGCTAAATTTTTGATTTCACAATCCAGCGCTTGCTGATATTTACTGGATAGTCGATAACAAACAGCTAGCCAATACCACGAATGGGCGACATCTTTTTGTAAATCCAACTGCTGATAAAGCTCACGGCTTTGTTGGTAGTATGCGATCGCATCTTCATACTTACCCCAATCTCGATAGATTCTACCAAGTTGATAGTAGGCATTTGCTATTCTTGGTTGGTCATCAAGCTGTTGACGGATGGCTAAGTCTTTGAGTTGACAATCGACAGCTTGCTGATATTTGCCCCAGTTTCGATAACAAATAGCTAGCCAATACCAGGAATCGGCAACATCTTTCTGTTTATCCAACTGGTCATAGAGTTCACGACTTTGTTGGTGGGATGCGATCGCTTGGTCATATTTACCCCAACCTTGATAGATTCTACCGAGCTGATTGTAGGCTAATGCTATCCTCGGTTGGTCATCAAGCTGTTGACGGATGGCTAAGGTTTTGAGTTGACAATCGACAGCTTCCTGATAGTTACCCGATTCTTGATAACAATTACCTAGCCAATACCACTGATTGGCGACATCTTTTTGTAAATCTAACTGCTGATAAAGCTCACGGCTTTGTTGGTAGGATTTGATCGCATCGGAATACTTACCCCAATCTTGATAGATTCTACCTAGTTGATAGTAGGCTGATGCTATCTTCGGTTGGTGATCAAGCTGCTGACGGATAGCTAAGGTTTTGAGTTGACAATCGACTGCTTGTTGATAGTTGCCCAATTCTCGATAACAAGAAGCTAGCCAATACCAGGAATCGGCAACATCTTTCTGTTGATCCAACTGCTGATAAAGGTCACGACTTTTTTGGTAGTATATAATTGTTTGGTCATACTTACCCCAATCTTGATAGATTCTACCTAGTTGATAGTAGGCTAATGCTACATCTGATTGGTGATCAAGCTGTTGACGGATGGCTAAGGTTTTGAGTTGACAATCCACCGCTTGCTGATATTCACTGGATAGTCGATAACAATCACCTAGCCAATACCACAAATTGGCGACATCTTTTTGTTTATCCAACTGCTGATAAAGGTCACGGCCTTGTTCATAGTATGGTATCGCTTGATCATACTTACCCCAATCTTGATAGATTCTACCGAGCTTCCAGTAGGCTAATGCTATACGTGATTGGTCATCAAGCTGCTGACGGATGGCTAAATCTTTGAGTTGACAATCCACCGCTTGCTGATAGTTCCCGGATAGTCGATAACAATTAGCTAGCCAAGACCATAATTTTGCTACATTCTTTTGGTTACCCAACTGCTGATTGATATCAACGGTGTCTTGGTAGAATCCGATCGCTTTTTCATATTCTTCCTTTTTGTAGTAACAAGTAGCTATTGCCCAAGCAATGTAACCCTTTATCGGACTATTTGGCTGTTGATTAATCTCATCTAAAATCTCAATAGCCTGATCATAGTTATTCGGGCGGAGGTAAGACAGTGCTGTTACAAACTCTATGGCTTGTTGACTTGCCTGAACCCGAATCGGATGTTGTCTGGTTGCTTCGAGAGCTGGGGTCATCTCTTCCCCTACTTCTGCCACCAAATTGATCAGATCATCGCATAGCATAAGCTCTGCTTGGTTAACTAGCTGTTGAACAAATTCATTTACACTACTAACTAAGGTTTCTCTGGCTTGACCACAAGCTATGTATAAACTTGCTAACTGAGTTTTTACCCATTGCTCTTCACTTAGCTTTATAGTATTAGCGGCTTCCTGGAGAAACTTAATCACTTCATCCTTTTGATTAAATCTTTCAATCTCCCGTAGCCTGGTCAATAATTCCTTAATCGTTTCATGTTCAAAGTCTTCATCTAACCCCAAGTAAGTCGAGACTAACTGCTGAATCACCCTGGCTCGAATCTTGCTGTTGACATCAACATCAGCCAAAACCCGACTGGCAAACAGTAAATCCTGCAATACCGATGGTGACTCCTGATATGAAACCGTTGAATCTTCCCCTAAAACTGGCCACACTAAAACCACATCCTTTGATGAGGTTTTTCTAATCTTAATTTCCCCATGATCAATCCTAGGCTGATACTGATCTAAGGGTTTAAACAACTTTGGAACTAACTTATTAATCCGTCTGGGATTCTCACTCCCCAAATACCCTAAGGCTAACAAAATTGGTTCATGCCAACGGGCTTCATATCGATGGGGATTAATAATATCGAGAATCTCACTAACATCATTATCTGCAATATACCGAGCGGCAAAATATTCTTCAAAGGTCAGATGCATAAACCCATAACTACCAGGGGCACGTTCCACAAACAAACCGGTTGTTTCCCTGACCCTCAGCAAAAAATCATTAATTTGCCACTGCACGCTCTCGGAATCCGGGTCTTCATCATTCAACTCCCCATGGATTTGGGCTAGTTTTTCCCTAACCTCTGCTTCACTAACTAATCCCGAAGGTTTGTGTTCATGCATCCAGTAAGCCAAGGGAGCCAACAGTGCCATCACCTGACTTTCTTTGAGCACTACGGTCTCAACACCAGGCAATTTTTTGCTCAATTGCCAATCTTCCGTCAAGGTCTGGACGGCTAATTCATACAGTTTTACCCGTTGATTGGGCAAGCGAGAGCCATTGCGGTGAATTAATGCCAAAATTGTTAACAATAAGGGATTCCCGGTCATACGCTTGACTCCCTCACTGGCTCTGATCGCTTCCTTAAGTTCCCCACTTTGATGATCGGCTTCCTGCTGCCAATAGTGCTGACTGGCATCCGGCCTTTGAGCTTTCTCTACCGCTAGACACCATCGGTCCAGAAAACGATCCACCTGTTCCGGTTCCATCTCAGTAATGGTGAAATGGGAAAACCGTTGGCTTAATTTAACTTCCCGATAGCCAGCAATCCGGCTAGTAATCACAAACTTGTTCTTCGGGAATTTGGTAACAAACTCTTCAATTTGGTTAACTATCTGTTGACGTATTTCCTGATTAAACACCTCATCCAAGCCATCCAACAGCACTAGACACATCCCACTATGGAGTTTGTGATGCAAATGCTCAAAAATGCTTGTAGTATTATCGGATCTACCAAGTTGACTTGGTTTTGCCCCCCTAGGGCGTGTCTTCAAACTCGGAGATCCCCCTAAATCCCCCGAGCGAGCAATCCCTCGCTCGGGGGACTTTGAGTATTGCTCCCCCCTTATTAAGGGGGGCTGGGGGGGATCATCATCTTGCGGAAAACTTTGAAAACACGCCCTAACCCCCCAATTTTGCGGGGAAATGGTATCAAAGTCCCCCAGAATTGGGGGATTTAGGGGGCTATTGCTAACTCCTGTCTCAAAGTCCCCCAGAATTGGGGGATTTAGGGGGCTATTGCTCAGTTCGTTACCAGTCTGATTTGTAAATTCACCTTGCCACTGCTCAGAGAATTCCCTAAGAAACTGTTGCAAGCTCAAGTCGGATTCGGTTGCCAACCGTTCCGCATAATCAGCAATCCGAAAGAACACCGGTAAGCGAGTTTGCCCCAAATTCTCGTTAGCCTCCCCTGCCAATACCGTTTTCTGGTCATCCCGTTGAGCGGTGGCAAAATGGAGCGCTAGATATTTCAGCAGGGTAGTTTTCCCAGCACCAGGGTCTCCCAAAATCACGCTATACTGACTATCCTGTATAGCTTTCGCTAAATCAACCTTTTCCGGAATAGTTTTAGTACTGCTAGAGATATCGATATCCTGGGGTATTGCTTCAAACTCATCAAACCTAATCGAAGGGCTAGATAAATTAGCTTTAGATAAATGCCTAGCATCGGAGCTATCAACCACCAGCTTCTGACGTTCAGCCTTGAGGGAAATATAAACCTGATCCAGAAAAATATCGACTTGGCGCTGCACCTGCATCACGCCACTAAACTTGAGATAAGAATTCTGGGCAATTAACCAATCCAGATAGGGATAAAATAACTGTGCCAGGGGGGGATGGGTTTGAAATTCCACAATCTGCTCCCGCCAATCCCAGAAATCCGGAGCCCGGAGGCGAAACTCATCCAAAAATTGTGGTTTATTGAGCCAAAACATCAATACCATGTCTCGCTCAAACAGGGATTCTCTACCGACATTCAGTCGTTTTAGCTCTTTGATGCGACGAGGTATCTCCAACTGATCAATCCCGAAGGCCATGATCAGAGGACGACTGGGAGCAGGAGTGTTGACAGAGGTCTCTTGATCAACGGGATTGAGACGGTATAGAAAATTAATTAAAGAATCCTGACTGTAGAAAAAGTTGCGAACCTGAAACTCTTCCTCACTAAAGGCTTCTTGATTAACAACAGATGTAAACTGCTGCACCACCGGATGGTTGGGACCACTTTCGGGAGCAATAGCAAAAATAATGGTGGTGCCACTAGATAGTGCTAGAGTCGTGACTAAGCTATCCAGCTCATTATGGTCAGCAGGCGTCAATGGGTCAGGGGCTGTTTCCATGGGTGAATCTTGAGTGAGAGTGGGGAGATGGGGAGATGGGGAGATGGGGAGTGTGGGAGCGAGGATTAGTATTCACAAAAATCGTTAATTTATTGGATTTATGAGGTTGAGAAGAGTACCTCATAATAGATGCAAGAAACCCTATCAATTCTAAATTCTAAATTCTAAATTCCCTATTACCCATTACCATCGCGACTACTCAGAAATTGCCTTTCTGAAAAACCTCATTGCCTCAACTGTAGACGCCATTACTACAGACCTAGTTAACAACTCCATATCTAGGTCTGGTAACACCTCTGAGGTATAAATTCGTTCGTAACCGTCTGCTCTGAGATGATGTAAGGTAAATAGACCATCTTCCCAGAACCAGACTTCAGGTACACCCAACTCCCGATAGCGATTGAGTTTGGAGAGATTACCACTGGTAAAAACTACTTCGATAGATAAGTCTGGAATTTTCTTTGGCTTTCCGATACAATAAGACTCATCCGCTTGTGCTGAGGCTACCCCTGGTTTTTCTTGGGTAAAGCTTCCTGTAGGGGTGAACTCAATTCCCTTTTCTTCAAAGTAGATAGCTAACAGAATCCCGATCAAGCGGCTAAAGGTTTCGTGGTCTTGAGAAACTGCCAAGATTTCTACTTCTCCTCTGTAGTAGAATAACCGTATTCCTGGTGAATCAACAAAGCTCTGTTCCAGTAATTTGAATTGTTGCCAATTCATCCCAGAGTGAATCAGCCGTTGGTCTTTTGGTTTTGAGAGTGTCTGTGTCATTGCTTCCATTCCCGATTACCCATGCCCTTCCCCCCTTTTTAAGCAGGGCTGTTTAATTCTAACAAAACCCAAAGCCTAGACCGTCAGCCGTCCGCTTTTAGCTCACGCTACGTAAGCATTCAGCCGTCAGCAGTCAGCTGTCAGCCATTCCTGTCCCGTGGCCATAGGGCAAGGCTCAAGCTAAGCGAACAGCTTATTTTATTCAAAATTACGGCGTTGCTGAATCAAGGAATGAATGCGCGGACATCTGGTTTTAGTCAAGCCCCCTAAATCCCCCAATTTTGCGGTGCGACCCAAGGGCGATTTACTCGCCCATTGGAAAGCGCACCGGAAGGGACTTTGAAAGTCTTGTTCCCCCCAAAATTGGGGGGCTAGGGCGTGTCTTCAAACTCCGAGTACCCCCGTTTCCCTTAAAAAAGGGGGACTTTGAGTATGGCTCCCCCCTTAATAAGGGGGGCTGGGGGGGATCTAATATCTTGCGGAAAACTTTGAAAACACACCCTAGGGGGGCAAAACCATACCCAGAATCAGCAACGCCAAAATTACCTCAAGTAGGTTGGCCACAAGCCCCTGATAGCTGAATGCTGAATGCTGAATGCTGAATGCTGAATGCTGAATGCTGAATGCTGAATGCTTACCTAAAACCTAAGAGCTAACAGCTGAATTCTGACTAGCTTGCCACTGTTCCAAGTCTTCGATAATAATCGGATGCACATCAAACCAGGTATGGTCACCGTAATACCCTAAGACATACTTATTTTGTAAAAGTTCATCACAAATCACAATGTTGCCTTGCTTGGGCAAATGATGGGTATTGGTAGTTAAGCGACCAGTTTCGTGAACAGTAGCCAATTCCGGAAAATGATAGTCGTTGATAGTATAGGCTTTGCGTTCTTCTTGAATTGCCTCCTTAGCAATGGTTGTGTCTACATATTCCTTTCGTTTCTTCAGGGCGACCTGACAAGCCCCCCGCGCTAGTCGGATTAAATCCCGGATCACACCACCACTCTTCTCAGATAATAGATCTAAGGCATCGGGAGTGAATAGGTCTGTCTCGTTAATTTTAGCTAATCGTTTGGTAATCACAGACTTCAAGATATCTCGACCAACTTGGTTAGGGGTTGAGGTGGGACCAGAATTGCGTTCGCGTAGCGTGGCCGTAGGCCAATCGCACTGGAATACAGGCAAATTATACAAATCCAAACATTGAAAGCTTTCCATCGGTTGGCGAAAGCTAGGGGAATATCGTAAAGAAATTGGAATGGTGTAGATGATATGACACTCTAATTCTGTCAGGAGCGGACTAGCAAACATTTCCAGAGCAGTAATATAATCATGGCGATCGAGACCATCTACAATTACTAATAATTTTTGCTTGCGGTCTTTTTCAGCAGCTTTAATAATATCGTTGACGCGAGCAATGATGTCACTAACAGCAGGGCGAATGTTAAGGGTTTTGCTCATTTCCCGAGTTAATCCCCGTTTGAGAATTAACCCCAATTTTTTTAAAACCTCTGGTAACTCTAACTGTTCAGTATCTGTTTCTTTATCTTGATAAATTACAGTTGTCAGGCTATTTTCCAAATCATCCAGTAAGCGCTGATCCCGATTTGACCACCAGTCTGGTTTAATAGCTTGGCGACAAACTTCCATTCCAATCAACACCACCACCTCAGCATAACCAATATTATACCGGTCGAGAGCTGTTGCCGTATCAACCCAGATTACAGCATAATTTTCTGCTAGCTCCTGTTCAATTCGTCGCAATTCCGTTGTTTTTCCACTGCCCCGATGACCAGCTAATAAAAACTTAACTGGCTGGTCTTCCATTTCCAGAATAGGGATTAAATTTTCTACTGGACTATCCTCTCGCTGGATATAAAAGTCTCTGATTTCCTCTGGTGTCGTCAGGGGTTGCTCTGGGTTAAACAGTTGGTAAGCTGGTTTCCAATACTTGGCGTTGCTCATCGTTAAGGGGAATAGGGAGTAGGGAGTAGCGATGCAGCGCGGTCTTGGGGGTTTCCCCCATGAGCGACTGCATCAAGACGGGAGTAGGGAATAAAGTTTAGATGTACCTTAACTATCATAAACACTATACCTGAAGAAGTCAGGAGTCAGGAGTCAGGAGTTAGGAGTCAGGAGTTAGAATAACTTAATTTTTAAGTGAATTAGAAGCATTCAGCTAATTTTGACATTTATTTAAGTTTTTATTGACTTAAATAAAACTGTTTTTATACTAGTTTTGTGACTTGCAAATTTATCAAAAATATAGTATAATATTATCAAATAAATCCATTCATACATGAGCATCAATGGGGCGATTGCTCTAGCAGTGTCATGGCCTATCCACTCAAAGATAAGTACATTAGTTTACTCACCGATTTTGGCTTTAAGCGTGTCTTTGGTACTGAGCCAAATAAAGGGCTACTTATTGATTTTCTAAACACCCTTTTACCACCCCGACATCACATTGAAGATGTCACCTTCAAGAATACGGAAAATTTAGGAAATACTCCTGTAGACCGCAAAGGGATTTTTGACATCTATTGTCAATCCAAAACTGGGGAACGTTTTATAGTCGAGATTCAAAAAGCAAAACAAAACTTCTTTCAAGATAGAAGTGTTTATTATTCCACATTTCCGATCCAAGAACAAGCGCAAAAATGCGATTGGAATTATCAGTTAAAGGCGGTTTATACTGTCGGGGTGTTAGATTTTGTTTTTGACGACCATAAAGACGATAAGACAATCCTACATACCGTGGAGCTAAAAAATCAGGATTGTCAGGTATTTTATGACAAACTCAAATTCCTTTACATTGAGTTGCCCAAGTTTACCAAAACTCTAGACCAGTTAGAAACACATTTTGATAAATGGCTGTTTGTCCTAAAAAATCTCTCAGAATTAAACAATCGCCCTCAACCTTTCCAAGAGTCGGTATTCAATCAACTGTTTGATGTGGCAGAAATTGCTAACTTTTCTCGCACTGAACAGGATAACTACCAAAATAGTCTCAAATATTACCGAGACATGAATAATATTGTCGAAACTTCTAGACAAGAAGGGTTACAAGAAGGCTTGCTAAAAGGTCGAGAAGAAGGAGCACAACGAGAACGAGCACTGATACTCCGTCTGCTATCCCGTAGCTTAGGAGAAATACCCAGTGAACTGCAACAGCAAATTCATCAACTATCACTGGATCAGTTGGAAGGGTTGAGTGAAGCCTGTTTAGATTTCTCTAATCTTGAGGATTTAAGAGCTTGGTTGAATCCAACTCAAGAGTAATATCATGTTCGGTTGAACATTTATAAATAGTAGGGAACAGGGAACAGGGAACAGGGAACAGGGAACAGGGAACAGGGGATGAAGATGGAAATTACTTACCAGAAGTAAGCTATGTTTTTTGATAAATTATTATCTGAATATGATATAACAAGCCTCTGACAAATCGTGGCACAGGCTTCTAGCCTGTGACCCATAACCTGATAGCTGATAGCTGAGCGCTGAGCGCTGACTGCTTATATTAAAACATATCTGGCATCCAAGGTTCAGATCCAGAAAACAATAATGTCGCTACTGACAAAGCTTCGTTTGTGGCTTTCAAATAACCGGTAAGTTGCAGTTGTCTAGGACTATATAAACCAGTATACAAAGACGCTAAGCCTCGGATACTAATTTGAAGATCCCCATTACCTCCTGGAGTAACTTCACCTTGCCCTTGATTAACACGTAAACGGAATCTACCGTTATTAGCACTAATCAAATCATCCTCAACTTCTAAGTGTAATTCCCCATCAATTCCTACCGGATAACCTCGCTTTTCTAAGGCTTTGGGAACATCAATCACTCGTGACATCCAGTAATATCGAGTGTCAATTTTTGCCGTTTGTTCTGGTAACAGTAACATTAACGGGTCATGGGGAGAACTATACCAATACACCTGCTTGACTAGGGAGCGATGATCAGCGATAAAAGTCCAAAAACGCTTGATAGCAGCTGTGGTCAGCAATGCCCAATCGTCAATCGTAATCCGAAGCCCGTGATCGTCTTCCTGTTGAGTAAAAATAATGTAACCTTCCGGTAGAGTTTCTGAACCAATCAGATAGCTATAGATAGTTTCTTCTGGTTTTGCTACTATTGGTTTCACCAGATGTTTCCAGATAGCGTGATGGCGGTCTAAATTCCCATTGTTGGCTTGAGCTTGTTGGTGATAGATCTCCTCGAAGATCTGGTAATTCTCTGGCTCCACTCGATGCATGGGAAGATTGCGTTCGCTTAACGAAATCGTTTTGGTAGACAATTTCCACAGGCAACGGTTTCCTGCTCGTTGATAGCCTACTTTCCGGTATAGGGTGTCAGTAGAAGCATATAAAGTAGAAATTGGCACGCCCTGGTCATGGAGTTGCATGATAGTCTCAGCCATTAATTGGTAAGCTACCCCTTGACCGCGATACTCTGGCGCTACACCAACCACAGCAACTCCTGCCATCGGCACAGGTTTACCACCGTACCATTGTGCCATCGGATAAATTGCTAAATGAGCGATCGCATTTCCAGCTTGGCGAATGATGCGAAAGTTTTCAGTACCAATACGCTCAATGTAAGCCTCACAGTCACTTACGGAAACCCCAAAGCACTGAGATATAATCACCCCAATCTGCTCAAGGTCTTGTGAGTTGTCAACCGGACTATAGTCCAACCCAAGTGTCATATTAAAGAAGTTTGTATTACATATACTACTATAATACAAACTTCCCTTAATGGTGATCGATACCAATCGGATTTGAATCTTTTAGTAACGATAAAAAATCGAATCGTGCCTGCGCCTGGGAGAATATATTCTTACTCCCCTACGGTTACGATAGTAGATTTCATCGTCCCTGCGCTTGGGATAATAGACTCGCCCGCGCCCACGCCTAGGAGAATAGATTCGCACCCCCCCACGCTTAGGAGAATAGATGCGCACCCGCCCACGCCCACGCCTGGGATAATAGATGCGCCGACGCCTGCGGCGTGAACGATTCTTGTATTTACGCCCGAATGAAGAGATGAGAACGTCTCGGTTACTATCCCCAACAACGATGGGACTCTCTTGGTGCGCGTTCCCTAGGTCAGGAAACCCGACCGGGGTCGCACCGCTTTCAGCCTTAACTGGAGCGACAGGCACTAGAGCCATCAGTCCTGTGAGAAGCACAATTGAGAATTTCATATTGCTGACCTCCTGTGGAAGAGCAATGCTATTTCAGCTAGCGATAGATGAGGTAAAAGCGTCAGCTATCAGCTAAAGGCGTTTAGTTAGGTTTGTTTCACCTTTTTAGTCAGGTGTTTTTGCGGTGCGACCCCGGTCGGGTTTCCCGACCTAGGGAAGGCGCACCAAGAGAGTCGAACTAAAGATCCATCCTTGATAGCTGATAACTGATCGCTAAATACTTACACAGATAGACGAGATAGACGTAGCTTACCTTAACGAATGTTCCCATACCCCCCTCTCTGGTGGTATTTTTATGCGATCGCGAAGCGGTTCCAAAGGAACGTAAGCATTCAGCTAATGCGCTACGCGCACGCTTGGCCTTGGCCGTTGGCCACGCTACGCGAATGGCCACGCTCCTTGAGGTGCGAACAGCTATCAGCGTGTCGCGTATCAGCTCATGGGTTATGCACATTCTTATTGATGAGGAAAGCATTTTGAATAAAAGAGGTAAGCATTTGTTTAATCTGAGTTAAGTCTGCTGTTTCCTTAGCTTGAGCCTTGGCCTATGGGCACGCTAGGGGAATGGCTGAAGGCTGAAGGCTGAAGGCTGAAGGCTGAAGGCTGAAGGCTGAAGGCTGAAGGCTGATTGCTGAATGCTTACGATTACTGACCACCAACCCTCACCCCTCACCAAAATAGTTAAGAAGTGTGAAGTTTAGATCTCAAAGATGATTAAAACAGTAGATAATAATAAATTTGGCAGAAAAAGGATAATACCATGGCAGATTACCAGCAGTGGGAGGAATCGCTCGTCGCACCAATTATACGTCAGGCTCAGCAAAAACTGATGTCTCCCAGGAAATTTCATGCCCTCTGCCAACAGGTGATCAAATCTACTGGTCAAAAAAAGCTATACTTTTATCCACCACCTTCCGAGCTACTGGATGTAACTAACGGGATTACCATCAAAGAGTTAAGACAATTTTTCGACAAATTAGCCAACTATGTCAGTAGTACCTCCTCAGAAGGACACCGAGTCACACTCTACCTAAAAAGAGTGCGGCTTAGATTAGGTAGGGTAAACAAGAGATTTATTTTAGTAAAAAAAACCAGAGTATGTCAGCACAGTCCAAAATCTGTTGTAGAGCGGTGCGACCCCGGTCGGGTTTCCCGACCTAGGGAAAGCGCACCAAGAGAGGTGAAGCCTTCCAGAGAAAAATTAGAAGTCAACCCCAAGGGGTTATATTCCAAGGCCATGCTATACCAGGATTTGCCCTGCCAGGATTTGCCTACACAACCAGCTCCAATTCATCCTGAAATGCTATCTACAGGGGGAATGAAGGTTGAGGTAGAAATAGCTGGAGCTGGCATGGTTGGTCGGGTAGCTCGCCTGAGAATTAATGGCAAAGACTTGGCATTTAAAGCATTTTTTGACCCAGATTTCGTCTGGCAGCATGGTCCTTGGGCTGAAATTCCCATTGGGATTAGACTGAAATATGCTCAGGTAACGAAAAACTGTGCAGAATTCTTGTTTGCTAGTCAAGATTGGATGGTATCGGAATGGATTTATCCCGATACTAATCCCCAGTTTCGGAACAATGGCATCACTTATGAACAGTTTGCCGCTCAAGAAGGTCTAACTCAACTCAATTCATTAAATATATATAATTACAATCCATACAATATACGTCTTGATCCAGGTGGAATTCAGAAAGAATACTGGGGGAGACGCTGGCATGATTTTTTCAGAGGAATTGTCTTTTACCTCAGAAAAGTCCAGCGAGAAGGATTAAAATCCCTGACACCATACCTTTCAAAAAGAATGATTACTTACCTATTCCGGCGATTAATTGTTTTAATTTCTCCTTGGAAGAGTGACTCGATCGCAGGAATGGAAAAGCGATGATGGGATGTAAGCATTCAGCGGTCAGCGGTCAGCTTAAACTAAACCTTCCGTAGCGTCCGCCGTTCCCGTAGCGTGGGCGTAGCCCATTAGCTGATAGCACCTCAAGTAGCGTGGGCGTAGCCCATTAGCTGAATGCTGAATGCTGAATGCTGAATGCTTAAGATGGGATGATGGCATGATGGGTATCCCAAGCAAAAGAATAAGGTATAGTTGGGTCAGTGCTGAATTACCTATTACCCTATTTTCCCATATTTTGACACAGGAGTTTGGTAGTATATCTATAAAAGTGTACCTAAACGCACAATTATACATCCCACAACTATACATCTCCCTCTCCTGCTATGCTTAAGAGACTAATTGGTGATCCCAACGCACGTAAGCTCAAACGGTACCAACCTGATGTTGTAGAAGTTAACCTCCTCGAAGAAGACATCCAGCAACTATCGGATGAACAACTCAGGGGCAAAACCACAGAGTTTAAACAGCAGCTGGAGAAAGCCAACACTAGTCAAGAGCGTGATGAAATTCTTGATCAAATTCTGCCAGAAGCCTTTGCTGTAGTGCGGGAAGCAGGAAAGCGAGTGCTGGGTATGCGTCACTATGATGTCCAAGTCATGGGTGGCATTGTCCTGCACAAAGGACAAATCGCAGAGATGAAAACTGGTGAAGGAAAAACCCTGGTGGCTACTCTACCAGCTTACCTCAATGCCATCGATAGTAAAGGGGTTCACATTGTAACCGTTAACGACTACTTAGCCCGTCGGGACGCGGAATGGATGGGACAAGTTCATCGCTTCCTAGGTCTGACGGTCGGGCTGATTCAATCGGGCATGTCCCCGGTCGAGCGGCAAAAGAACTATGCCTGTGATATTACCTATAGCACCAACAGTGAGTTAGGCTTTGACTATCTCCGGGACAACATGGCCACAGCAATGTCAGATGTGGTGCAACGTCCATTTAATTATTGCATCATTGACGAAGTAGACTCAGTACTGATTGATGAGGCCAGAACCCCACTGATTATTTCTGGGCAAGTGGAGCGACCGACCGAGAAGTACATTAAGGCCGCAGAAATTGCCCGCATGCTCTATCCAGAAGATCCAGACAATGCTGAACAACTAGGACACTACGAAGTTGATGAAAAAGCCCGTAACATCTTGATGACCGATGAAGGCTTTATCGAAGCAGAGCAACTTCTAGGGGTTAAAGATTTGTACGACCCCAAAGACCCTTGGGCTCATTATATTTCCAATGCCCTGAAGGCTAAGGAACTCTTTCAGAAAGATGTCAACTATATCGTGCGGAATGGGGAAGTAGTGATTGTAGACGAGTTCACTGGCCGAGTGTTGGCAGGACGCCGGTGGAGTGATGGTCTACACCAAGCCATAGAAGCCAAGGAACGGGTAGACATTCAAAATGAAACCCAAACCCTGGCAACCATTACCTATCAGAATTTCTTCTTGCTCTATCCCAAACTCGCCGGTATGACAGGTACCGCGAAAACAGAAGAAGCGGAATTTGAAAAAATCTACAACTTGCAAGTTACGATTATTCCCACTAACAAACCCTCTAAACGTCGAGACGTTTCCGATGTGGTTTACAAGACCGAGCCAGCTAAGTGGAGGGCAGTAGCAGAAGAATGTGCTGAACTCCATGAACAAGGCCGTCCGGTGCTAGTGGGAACCACGAGTGTAGAAAAATCCGAGTTGTTGTCGGGTCTGTTAGCCGAAAAAGGGGTACCCCATAACCTGCTCAATGCTAAACCCGAAAATGTAGAGCGGGAATCAGAAATTGTGGCTCAGGCAGGACGGAAAGGAGCTTTGACTATTTCCACCAACATGGCCGGGCGAGGAACAGATATTATTTTGGGAGGTAATGCTGACTTCATGGCACGGCTGAAGCTACGGGAATATTTTATGCCCAAAATAGTGCAGCCGGAGGAAGACGAAGCCTTTGCCCCCATAGCGGTAACTACTGCCAAGCCTAAATCGGATGCTGTTGGGTTTGCTCCAGGAAAGAAACCGAAAAGCTGGAAAGTTAGCCCTCAGATTTTCCCGACCAAATTGTCCCGGGAAACGGAACAAAGCCTAAAAGAGGCAGTAAATTTTGCAGTTGAACAATATGGACAGCAGAGTTTACCGGAACTAGAAGCAGAAGAGAAATTAGCGATCGCTTCAGAAAATGCTCCCACCAATGACCCAGTTATTCAAAAGCTGCGGGAAGTCTATAAAGCAATTCGAGGGGAATATGACGCATTCACCACCCGAGAACATGATGAGGTGGTAGAAAAAGGTGGCCTGCACGTTGTTGGTACTGAACGTCATGAATCCCGCCGTATTGATAACCAGCTCAGAGGACGAGCTGGACGGCAAGGGGACCCCGGTTCTACCCGATTTTTCCTCAGTTTGGAAGACAATCTGCTGCGGATATTCGGAGGCGATCGCGTAGCAAAAATGATGGATATGTTCCGGGTTGAGGAAGATATGCCCATCGAATCCGGGATGCTCACCAGCTCCTTAGAAAATGCCCAGAAGAAAGTGGAAACCTTCTACTACGATACCCGGAAGCAGGTATTTGAGTATGACGAGGTAATGAACAACCAACGGCGGGCAATTTATGCAGAAAGACGGCGAGTGCTGGAAGGACTAGACCTCAAAGAACAAGTCATCCAGTATGCCGAAAAGACTATGAGTGATATTGTAGACGCCTACGTTAACCCAGAGTTACCACCAGAAGAGTGGGATTTAGAGAGCTTGGTAGGAAAGGTCAAAGAATTTGTCTACTTACTGCAAGATCTAGAACCACAGCATCTAGAAGATATGACGGTCGGGGAAATCAAAACCTTCCTCCATGAAGAAGTCCGCAAAGCCTACGATATCAAGGAAGCTCAAGTCGATCAAATTCAGCCAGGACTAATGCGGCAAGCGGAGCGATTCTTTATCTTGAATCAAATCGATAACCTCTGGCGAGAGCATTTACAATCCATGGATGCCCTAAGGGAGTCAGTGGGATTACGAGGTTATGGCCAAAAAGACCCCCTGATTGAGTATAAGCAGGAAGGCTATGAGATGTTCTTGGAAATGATGATCGATATCCGCCGCAATGTGGTATTCTCCCTGTTCCAGTTCCAGCCACAAATGCAACCACAAGCAGTTTGATGTCTTATGTAGAATGTAGAATGTAGAATGCAGAATTAAGAATGTAGAATGTAGAATGCAGAATTAAGAATGTAGAATGTAGAATGCAGAATTAAGAATGTAGAATGTAGAATGTAGAATTCCAAATTCTTAATTCTTAATTCTTAATTCTTAATTCTTAATTCTTAATTCAAAAATGTTGCACTTAACTCTATGGTCGAATCAACTTTCGTTCTGCCTGACGATACTGAGCAATCTTTCTGGCTCGTTGCAAAGGAATTTGACACTCCCCGGTCTAAAGACGCGGGGATTCTTTGTTCACAGAACCGTCTTGCTCAACCAGGTCGGAACCAGGAAGAGTAGAGGACAGTTCTCCGAAAGCGTTTCGGTCTAAGACCAGGGTTCCGATGTGCCCCACCGTACCCAATGCTATGGGCGAGGATGTTAATGGCGGCGTTATGGTCTCGTTCGCGTAGCGTCGCCTTCGGCGAATCTAACTGACATCCACACTTACAAATATGGGTTCTAGTTGATAGAGACTTTTTCACAATTTCGCCGCACTCAGAACAATTCTGGCTAGTATAAGCAGGATTTACTGCAACCGTTATCCTGCCAAATTTATTACCAAAGTGCTCCAACCACAATTATTCATAAGATGATAGAAAGTTAACGTAAGCATTCAGCTATCAGCGTGTCGCGTATCAGCTTATGGGCTATGGGCACGCTACTTGATGTGCTTATGGGCACACTTTGCCAAAGGCCAATGGTTGACTGCTGAATGCTTAGATGGGCTTTTACCCAGACTTTCAATTTGATAAAATCTCGAACTGTTAAATTTTTTGGTTCGAGGTTTATTTTAAGCATTAGGCTGTTCGCGTAGCGTGAGCCAAAGGCTCACGGCTGACAGCTAACGGCTGAATGCTTACCAGTTAATGTTGATTAACTTAGTGGTTAAGAAACCAATAGCTATTACTGGTTTCTCTAACTGGTATAACTCTAACTGGTTTAAACTACATCACCTTTGATGGTATTGCTGGTTGATTAGTTTCAGTTCTTTCCCAGGGGAAAGACTTGTATTTTATGTAGAAACCACCTAATACCACCAGTATGATAATAATCATACCAATACCTAGGAAACTGGGTAGCCAAAATGCCACTTCGATATGGTTAATTTGACCAGGTTGCAGTGTCCAAACTAGCTGATGTCCATCATCATAAATTTTGGGGCTAATGACATTGGGGGATTTCTCAATACTGTGTGCTCCCCAAGGGGTCTCTAGGCTAAACTGCAAATCGAACAGTGAACCAGCAGTAACCACAATCTTGCCATTATCAGAGTTGATTACCCCTAGGCTGCGCAAATCCAGGTCATAGCTTAAGTGATTTCGTTGCACCACCAGAAAGTTGTTTTGATCTAGGCGTAAATTAGAGTTAAAACTGGGGTTACTATCACTCTCTGGTGCTAATCGGGCATCTTCTGGGTGACCAACTGGGTTAAAAAACTGCTCAAACTTGGATACTAATTCCTTACCGTTGTTAAAGGGAATTGCGATCGCAATTTCTCGGTCTGAGAGGCGCTGAGTTTTCCCCTGAAGCTGCTTTGCCCGACTTTCGAGACTTCTGAGCCATTCAGTCGCTTCAGCATCGCTCAACTTTGTCAGCTGTTCTCCAAGCTTGATCTGCTGGACAATCTTGCCATGGTGTTCACCGTCAAACCTGACCCCAAGATCATATTTGACACAACCAGACAGTAGCACTGATGCCAGCACAATCACCCCCAGAACCCGTAAATGCCCCAGAGTTCCACTAACCAACTGCCTTAAACTCACAAAATTTAACTTCACCAACCCTTCTCCTTTTTTTCTTAGTGTCCTTAGGGATTTCTTAAACAATAGGTCGATTTGTTACATACATAACCCAAAACTGATACCATAACATGCTGTAATCATGTTATAGAATATCAAAAACCAGCCGAAATCCTATGAATCAGCCTACTTTACGTAAACTGCATAGTACCTTAGCTCCAATCATCTTACTGCCTTTCATGATCACAGCAATCACCGGGATAGCCTATCGATTAGGGAGAAGCTGGTTTGGGCTTTCCAAAGATCAAGCCCACTTTTTAATGGTGATTCACGAAGGAAGATTCCTTGGTGATCAACTGAGGCCAATTTATGTACTTTTAAATGGTTTAGGATTACTTTTTATGTTAATTACAGGTATAGTAATGTATTGGAGAAGTATCAGCAAGAAAGGTCTTTTTTCTAGCAAAGCGATGGATAAAAAAACCGCCCCAGATAGTTAATCAACTGACTATAGCAGTTTTTAATTCGGTGAGGTACATTTTTCTAGGGAGCAGGGAGCAGGGAGCAGGGAATCGGGAATCGGGAATCGGAACCCACCCCTAACCCCTCCCAGGAGGGGAACGGGAATCGGGAATCGGGAATCGGGAATCGGGAGCGGTGCGACCCGCGCTTTTTGCGACGCGGTGCGACCCACCCAACCCTTGGATTTAAGCAAAGTTAAAAAAACAGTCTCTGCTAGCTAGTCATATCAAAGCCCAAACCAAATCAATCCACCCAGGGTTAAACTCACCAAACCAACAGCTAGCCAGACGAATTGATTATCCTTAGTGTTAATCTCAGCAGGATCTAGGGGTTCTGGTACCAAGCCTAGGCTAGGCTGCTTGCGTCCGCTAAAAGACCTATAATTCACATAACTCTCCCGGTCGTCACTTTCTGTGATCGCACCTAAGTCAGGAATGTTGGTCATCCATTCTGCTGGTCTAGTAAGCTGAGGAGCTTGCAGAATATAGAGTAAATTTTTGCCTTCTTTGGAGGTTTCTAGGTCAGGATGGCTAGTCAGCTGTTGACATAGTGCGATCGCTTCCGCTTTTTGCCCAGCTGCCTCATAAGCCATCACCAACCACATTTGCACCTCTCCCCCGAGCCCAGAGGATAGATTTACCAAATTCCTGGCTGTGGTCAAATGCTCTATAGAAGCACGATACTCTCCTCGTTCAAATGCAGCTTTTCCTGACTGGTACTCTAGGGAAAATTTTTCATTAGCCATTAGTCATTCTTTAATTATTAATTGTTAATAATTAATTATTGTTAATTGTTAATTTTAATTTTCAATTAACAATTTCTTAGTTGCCATTGGCCATTTGTGCTTAGTTGGTAAATGCTGATCCGACAATCATCGAACCGATTCCTTCATCGGTGAAGATTTCCAGGAGCAGGGCATGGGGAATGCGACCATCAATAATATGAGCCGCACGTACCCCTTGAGCAAGCGATCGCACGCAGCAGTTTACCTTAGGAATCATCCCACCAGACACTACCCCACTCTCAATCAACTGCCGTGATTGTTGAATATCTAGCTGAGGAATCAGGCTAGATGGGTCTTTAGGATCCTTCAAAATCCCAGCGGTATCAGTCAGCAAGATCAGCTTTTCTGCTTCTAAAGCAGCTGCGATCGCACCAGCCACCGTGTCAGCGTTGATATTGTAAGCTTGGCCAGTATCATCAGCCGCCACGCTAGACACTACTGGAATGTAGCCACTATTGACCAAAGACTCTACTAGCCGCACATCCACAGTGCTCACTTCCCCAACAAAGCCAATACCCTCTTGACCTTCTGGGCGTGCTACGAATAAGTTACCATCTTTGCCACACAGCCCAACAGCATTACCACCGGCGTAGTTAATCCCAGAGACCAACTCTTTATTCACCCGACCCACCAGCACCATTTCCACTACATCCATCGTGGCAGCATCGGTCACCCGCAGACCATTCTTAAATTGTGGCTCAATCCCTAATTTCCCCAGCCAGCTATTGATTTCCGGACCACCACCGTGGATAACGACTGGTCGTACACCTACACAAGCTAAGAATACAATATCCCGGATCACCTGTTCTTTGAGATTGCTGTCTTTCATTGCCGCACCACCATACTTAACCACGACTGTGCGACCAGCAAACTTTTGGATGTAGGGTAGTGCTTCACTGAGTACCCGCACGCGGGTTGCTTCAGTTTCCCTAATGTACTCTTGAGTATAGAGCATAGGCAATCACTGAAATCTATAATCACATCCACAGCAGTTTAAATCATTTTCATGGCTTAGGGCTAGATGGAATCACACCCTCCTTAAGAATTGGAACAGACAAAGCTTCAGGGGAACAGAGGTAGAGCTGTTTTCTTCTCGTAAAAGATAGATGGGTCAGATGGTCAGATGGTGATATGGGTATAATTTTCGACCCGACTCCCGACTCCCTCGGTGCGCTTTCCGTTGGCGAATTAAATTCGCCACGGGTCGCACCGCTCCCGACTCCCGACTCCAATTAACCTAGGACGAGGTACCTCACCCAGATTGAAATCAGATAGTTTTTAGAAAAAATTGCGGATTTACAAGCAAAAGCCAAGACTAATTTAACAGAAGAAAACAAGGCTAACAGCTTCAACCAGGGCTTTATATTAAATTTACCTTAATGGTAAATTAGTAATCAGTAATTTTTCCTCACTACTACCGAGCAATGACCGATTACCATTAGCTCCTGTGTTAGCTTAAGTATATAGCCCAACAAACAATTGCTTATTTACCTGTTTCACCTCGATGCTGAAAATCCTTATAAAACAGCTGCGCCACGATAATTATATTCTTTGGTATAACAGCTTAGTTATTATACTATTTTTAGTTTTAAGTATCTATGTCAAGATTCAGGACAGGGGTTATATAGTCGTAGGACTTTTTGATGATCCTTTTCTTCTCAATCGCCCCTACATCGGCACTTTATCAGCTGTGTCTGAATTAATGTGGTGCGTAGTAGTAACCATTTGTTTATGGTGCTGGTTATTGCTGAACAAAATCCAGCCCAATCAAAAAATAAATCGATTTCTTTTATACTCTGCCCTTGGCATTGGAATATTATTAATTGATGATGTCTTCAGGATTAATTTAATACTAGCAAAACAAGGGATTTCCAAAGCGCCGGTGTATTTTATGTATGGCATAGGTGCCATCCTCTATGGATTAGCTTTTTGGAGGATAATTCGAGCTACACCATATATACTCCTGATGATTGCGGCAATTTTATTTGTCATATCTGGTTTGGTGGACTTCTCCCATTTGTCAGGAAAAGGAACCCGAGCCATGCTAGAAGATGCCACTCGGTTATTGGGTATTATGAACATCACTCTCTATTTCAGCCAGGTATGCTGGCAGGTGATGCTGCAATCTTGGAATAGAAAGAGAAATCGAGCTATCTAATTCCTAAATTGGGATTTAAAGTTCTCTGGGCAAAGAGTTATGGGGCAAGTTAAAATTCCGTAATTTCACAGATTTACAGTCGGTGGTCAAAACGTTAACAATATAAGAACTAAGTGTGTCTTAGTGTCCTCGGAGGTGATTACCTTCTTGATACCCAGTTCCACTTCAAAAGGGAATTAACTCCAACGGATAAGTGGGAGATCTGCTACTTGGTACGAAACCAAGCTGGTTAATCTGACCATTGCTGTTACCGTCGGTGCTGCTGGAAATTCTTGCCCAATTGACCAACGGCATATGCTCAAAACCTTACAAGACATGTTCTCCGGTCATTATCTATCCCAGGAGCATTGCTATGTCTGGAAGCCTGAATTAGTTGGACTTCATGCTGGATCGGATTTGCTAATTGCCCTATCCTATTACTCTATTCTGCTGTTGCTGATCTATTGTTGGTCTCAAAACCAAGATCTGCCATTACTCAAGATTTTATTACTATTTAGTGCCTGGGTTTTGTTCTGTGGCAACAGTCACTTGCTGGAGGTCTGGAGAATTTGGCATCCCGATTATTGGCTCTCTGGTTTAGTCAAAGGGACTAGTGCCATACTTTCTCTTTCTAGCGCGATCGCACTAGTAGTAGTGATGCCAAAAGTCTTAGCATTCTCCAGTCGAGCTCCACTAGAAGCGACTAACACAGCTCTGGAAAAGGAAATTGCTGAACGTAAGCAAACCGTAGAAGAACTACTGAGATCCCAACAAACCTTGTCCCTCTTGGTAGAGCAAACTCCTCTTGGTTTCATTGAGTGGAGCCTGGATGGTGAAGTGATGCAGTGGAACCATGTAGCCGAGAAAATTTTTGGCTATTCCAAGATGGAAGCCTTTGGACATCGTGCCCATCAATTGATCAAGCCGCAATCTTCCGTAGAGCAGTTCCAGCGAGTTCTGCAAGACTGTTTGAATTTTCAGTATAGCAACTGCATTACCGAAAACTACCATCCACAAGATGGCAGTAGTATATTTTGCCAGTGGCACAATGCTCCCTTAATTGAATCTGATGGCACCATCATCGGAGTGGTGTCCGTGGTACAGGATATCACGAAGCGCAAGCTAGAGGATGATGTCCTCACCCAAGCCTATGAAGAGTTAGAACAACGAATATTAGAACGGACAAAGCAACTAGCAGCAGCTAATCAAGTCTTAAAAGCTGAAATCAGAGAGCGACGCCAGGTTGAGTCGGAATTAGGCAACAACCTAGAGCTGCTTAACCGATTTTTGGAATATGTACCCGCAGCTATTGCCATGTTCGATCAGCAGATGAGGTACCAGTTTGTTAGTCGCAACTGGTACTCAGAGTACAACATATCTGATGACAACATCATTGGCAAAAGCTACTACGAGGTATTTCCAGAAACTCCTGAGGGTTGGAAGAAAATACACCAACGGTGCTTAGAGGGTTATTCAGCAGAGTGTGAAGAAGATTTGTTTATTCGCGCTAATGGTGAACAACAGTGGCTCAAGTGGGAAATCGGTCCTTGGGTTGACATTGCTGGGAAAATTAGCGGTATCATTATGAGTACTGAGGTGATTACAGAGCGTAAAGAAGCTCAAGAGGCCCTCAAACGACTTAATCAAGATTTATCCCAATCTAATCGTGAGTTAGAACAGTTTGCTTACGTGGCTTCCCATGATTTACAAGAACCACTGCGAGCCATTAGTAGCTACACCCAACTCTTAGCTAAAAAATACCAGAGTAACCTGGATGCTCAAGCAGATAAGTATATTCATTACATCGTAGATGGCGCTACTAACATGCAGCAGTTAATCCAAGATCTGCTGAGTTTTTCTCGGGTGGGAACCCATGGTAAAGAATTAGCAGCTACTGACTGTGAGGTAGTACTGAATCGGGTTTTAGACAATTTAAATGTAGCGATTATCGAGAGCGATGCCATAGTTACCCATGACTCCTTACCTGTAGTTATGGGGGATGATATACAACTGAGTCAACTTCTGCAAAATCTGATCGGTAATGCCATTAAGTTTCGCAGCCAAGAGCTACCCAGAGTCCATATTTCAGCGGAACTGAAGGCTAAAGAATTTATCTTTTCAGTTCGTGATAATGGTATTGGTATTGAGCCTGAATACTTTGAGCGCATCTTCACTATTTTCCAGCGCTTGCATACCCGCCGTGAGTATCCCGGCACAGGCATTGGTCTAGCAGTTTGTAAGAAGATTGTAGAGCGTCATGGCGGAAAAATTTGGGTAGAGTCAGAGCTAGGAGTAGGCACAACATTTTACTTCTCAATACCACAGCATCACCAGGATTTAAACATTATCTAGAAATTTCAGGAACTGGCATCATGAATATTATCACAAATACTCAACCAATTGATATTCTGCTGGTAGAAGATTCGTCGAGTGATGCCGAACTCATTTTAGAGGCATTATGTGATAGCAACCTATCTAGTAACTTTCATTGGGTTGATGATGGTGCTAAAGCGATCGCATTCCTCCGTCAGCAGGGAAAATATCAGGAAGCCCCACGTCCACATTTAATTTTTCTGGATCTGAATTTACCTAAAAAAGATGGTCGCGAGGTTCTCCAAGAAATCAAGGAAGACCCCCAGATAAGTACGATACCAATTATTATATTAACCACATCTGACTCTCAGCAAGATATTATCAATACTTACAGGCTAAAAGCTAACTGCTACATTTGTAAACCCATTGATTGGGAAAATTTTCTGTCGATGGTGAAGCAGATTGAAGAATTTTGGTTAGACCTTGTTAGACTGCCATCATATCAATAAATATGGACACCAATTCCCTGAAAATACTCCTAGTAGAAGATAACCCAGCTGATGCGGATCTTCTCCAAATCATTTTAACTGATGCCCAAGAGATTCAGTGGTCACTGGTGCAGGTAGAAAAGTTACAAGATGCTATTGATTCTCTCAGTAAACATCATTTTGATATAATCTTGTTAGACCTATCGTTACCGGATAAACAGGGATTGATTACAGTCACAAAAACCCACGAGGTAGTACCGGATTTACCCATTGTGGTGTTAACGGGTCTTAATGATAGAGTGACCGCCCTAGAAGCTTTACGAAAAGGAGCACAAGATTATTTAGTCAAGGGCAAAATTGATAGTGAATTGCTGATCCGCACCATTCGCTATGCTATTGAGCGAGCCAATACTATGAAGCAGCTTCGACAAAGTGAGGAGCAATTGCAACGACTCAATGAAGAATTAGAGCATCGCGTTGCGGAACAAACTGATGAATTAAGGCAAAAAAATCAGTACCTGCAACGGGAAATTGCCAGTCGGAAGTGCTTGGAAGAAGAACTTCGTCAGGCGTTGAATAAAGAAAAAGAACTCAATGACCTCAAATCTCGGATTGTTTCTGTCGTTTCTCATGAATATCGCACCCCACTAGCCACCATCCTCTCTTCGACAGAATTACTAGAACATTATAGTCATAAATGGTCTTCCGAAAAAAAGCGACGTCATTTTCAGCGGATTCAAACCACGGTTCAACATCTGACTAAGTTAGTGAGTGATGTACTGCTATTCAGTAAAGCTGAGGCAGGAAAATTGGAATTCAAACCATTACCTATAGATGTGGTAGCCTTCTGTAAGGAAATTGTCGAAGAATTTAAACTAACAGCTAATACTGGGTTGACTATTAACTTTAACTGTACAAATAATTCAAAGGAAACCTCCTGCTGTATTAATCAGGGTTGGTTTGAAAAAGCTGATCTAGATGAAAAACTATTGCGGCAAATTCTGTCTAATTTGCTCTCCAATGGGATTAAGTATTCACCGGATGGGGGTGATATCCAATTTGATCTGATCATGAGTGATCATAGTACTATGTTCCGGATCCAAGATTCCGGAATTGGCATCCCCCCAGAAGACCAAGAACGGTTATTTGAGGCTTTTCAGCGCAGTAGTAATGTTGGTACTATCTCTGGTACCGGACTAGGATTAGCAATTGTCAAAAAATGTGTCAATCTCCACGGTGGTGAGATTTGTGTAGATAGTGAAGTGGGAGTTGGTACAGCCTTTACGGTCACATTACCATTACACTCATCCCGTTCTTCAGGTGTTAGGTCTTAGGTTAATAGTGGTTAGTCGTTAACGCTTAATACCTACTGTAAGCGTGTAAGTGTGCCTAATCAGTCTTGCTGGTGAGCGAATTGGTGAGCACCAAATAGAGAAAGTGCGATCGCAAACCCCAGCAGAATCGGTATCGCATACCAGGGAAACTCAGACACAGGTAAGTAAGCAGCAGCCCGGAGTCCAGTGCTGGTATAACTTAGAGGCAATAGATAGACAATCACTTTTAGGGCTGTAGGTAAGGTGCCTGGGTCAAAAAATGTCCCACCTAGGAAGGACATCGGCACAATTAAGAAGTTGTTGAAAAGACCAACCATTTCCAAGGATTTGACATTCAATCCCACTATCACCCCTAAACCGGCAAACACAGCACAATTAAGCACTAGCAACAATAAAAATAAGGGATTGAGAAAACTCCATACTTTCCCAGTAAACAGCACTGCGACTAAAATCACTGAAGCAGATGTCATTAATCCCCGCAAAATCCCCGCCATCATTTTGCCGACATGCAAGGCTAAGGGATGCACTGGCATCAACAAGGTTTCCTCAAAGGTTTTCGTGTATAGCCGATCACCGCAAATGGAAAAGGTGGTGCCAGCAAAGCTAATGGTCATAGACGACAGCGCCACCATTCCTGGCAGAATAAATTCTAAATAGGATTCACCAACTGGGGGAACCATTGTCCGATCTAAGGTACTCCCTAGACCGAGACCAAATGCCAATATGTAGATCAGTGGGGAGATTAGCCCACTAGCAACAACTTGGGTGGCTCGCACCCGTAATTTTAGCCAGTCCCCCCACAAAACCGTGAGGCTGTCTGTGACGATAGTCGGTAACTGGGACCCTTTTATGGTGTTTTGATGGGGCAGTGATAGATTGGATTTCACAGTATCCGTTTAAATTAAGTTAATTTTCCTTTACATTACTAAATGTTATCACTGACCCTGAGCACCATTGTCATTAATCGTAGGGTGGGCAGTGCCTAGGCTGTTCACTCTAGGACTTGATTGATGGGATGAGTTCATGCATAATCTGTGTGAAGAGGTTGCCAGGATCTGCCCATGATACAAGGATACAAAAGCTCAATTGAGCGTCTGGCCAATTTATTTAAGCAAAGCCGTGATCGTTGGAAGCAAAGAGCGAGTGAGAAGCAAAAGAAATTGCGAGCACAAGAAATCCGGATTCGGGACTTAGAGAAAAGTCGAGCCCTGTGGAAACGACGAGCCCAGATAGCGGAAAAGGAAGTGCGAGGGTATCGTCAACAGACCTCATCCCCATCGCTTAGCCCCCTGTCTGATCAGACAGCAGTCCCCCCCCGTCCTTAGGCGGCTCTGCCACCGTTGGGATCGTTGAAACCCAAGGCACCCTGTTAGCCAGCCACCATTATGGAGCATTGACGATTAGCTTAGCCATCTCGTTTGTGGTTGAAAGTTTAAGCAGTTTCCGGGGAGCCTCGAAAAATTTTGCCCTATTGAGTCGGTTCATCGGTCAAATTTTACCGAGTTATAGTAGTATTCGGCAATGGGTATTGCGGATGGGACTATACTTGCTACAGCGTCCGTGCGAGTATCGTCACGACTGGCTATACATTGCCGATCTTACCCTGAATTAGGGGC
>NZ_GL890840.1:521763-539321 GCF_000211815.1 Moorena producens 3L | reverse complement strand
CGTAGGTGGGCAGTGCCTACCAACGCGGTTTGCAAGCTTGATGATCTGTCTGCTGCACTGCCACCCTACATCTTTTATTATGGGTATTCAACCGGACTTGATATCAAGTACTCAAAGATGGCAAGAAACTGACTATACCAGGAAAGGCAATAATCAACACTAAAACCAGTAGTTGCAACAGAATAAACGGAATCGCACCTCGGTAAATTTCCATGGTTTTCACTTCTGGTGGGGCAACACCCCGTAAATAAAACAGAGCAAAGCCAAAGGGTGGTGTCAGAAATGAGGCTTGGAGATTGGCTCCGATAATTACCCCGTACCAGACCAAATCAAGGTTAAGCTGTTGGGCGACTGGAGCAAACAGCGGTACTACAATAAAGGCAATCTCAAAAAAGTCTATAAAGAAGCCTAGTAGGAAAATCGTTAACATACTGACTATTAGGAAGCCAATGTAACCGCCGGGAAGGTTTAACAGCATCGCTTCCATGACGCGATCGCCATTCAAGCCACGAAACACTAAACTAAATGCTGTTGAACCCAGCAATATAAATATCACCATGCTGGTAATCCGCATCGTGGCATCAGAGCTCTGTCGCAGGGATGCCAAATTCAACTGACCATTGACACCAGCCAATACTATTGCGCCCAGGCAACCCACAGCCCCTGCTTCCGTTGGAGTGGCAATCCCAAAAAAGATACTGCCCAATACTAATAGAATTAACAATAATGGCGGTACCATTGATTGGATCACCCGCTTTCCCAAAGCTTTGCCACTAATATCTCGCACTTCTAGGGGTAGGGCTGGTGCTGCGTCTGGCTTGAGCCATGCTACAATGATCACATGAATGGCAAACGCCCCAGCCATCATTAAACCAGGAATCACGGAACCGATAAACAGGTCTCCTACGGAAATTCCTAACTGATCTGCTAATACTACTAGGACTACACTAGGGGGGATAATCTGTCCTAATGTCCCGGATGCCACGATTACGCCAGTGGCTAGTTCTTTATTATAACCGTAGCGCAACATTATTGGTAGGGAAATCAGTCCCATGGCTACTACTGTTGCGGCAACGACTCCAGTAGATGCCGCCAGCAACGCCCCCACAATCACCACCGCTAAGGCCAATCCCCCTCGCAGCCGTCCAAACAGAATGCCCATGGTTTCCAACAGCTGCTCAGCAATGCCAGATTTTTCTAGCATCGAACCCATAAAAATAAAGTAGGGCACTGCTAGGAGAGTGTAGTTGCCCATGATGCCGAAAATCCGCTGGGGCATAGCGGTCAGGAATATCGGGTCAAAGATACCCAAACTCACTCCCACGATGGCAAACAAAATTGCCACCCCACCTAGGGAGAAGGCCACCGGGTAGCCGATGGAAAGTAATACCAAGGCACCGCCAAACATGGCCGGACCTAACCAGTCATAACCCATGGTTTTATTCCTCCTCCTGGGGTGCCAAATATCCAGCAAAAATTGCCCAGTTTTTGATGGCTTCTGAGATTCCTTGAAGAATCAGCAACCCAAAGCTGACAATAATCATGGATTTAATTGGGTAACGGGGTAACCCTCCTGGATCTGGTGACATTTCTTGAATCGTCCAGGAATTAACAATTGCTCCCCAAGAAAAATAAATTACCATGATGCAGAACGGAATTAAGAACAATAATGTCCCAATTAAATTAGCGATCGCTTGAGCCTTTGGCTTCAAACTCTTATAAAAAACATCCACTCGCACATGGCCATTATGCTTGAGAGTGTAAGCCGCCCCCAACAGGAATACTAAGTCAAATAAGTACCACTGAGTTTCGATAAACCCATTAGAACTCAAGTTTTCTCCTATAAAACGTCCCAAGTAGCGACCAACGACATTCCACACACCAATCAGGATCATCAGTGGCAAAATCCAGTAGGTTAAGCGACCAATTCTCTCGTTGAAGCTATCAATTAGTCTAGAAATACGTAATAGTTGTTGCAATAGCCACCCTCCTCACTTACCAGCTATTGGAAAGATATTTTATCATAGCAATTACCGATGACTGCGCTGCATCAAGACATTGTGCCCAAGAATAGATAAGATTGGATAAGTTCTATCCAAGCAAAATAAGGCGTTGGTGATTCTGGGTATGATTGTGCCCCCCTAGGGCGTGTCTTCAAACTCGGAGATCCCCCTAAATCCCCCTTAAAAAAGGGGGAATTTGAGTATGGCTCCCCCCTTTTTCAAGGGGGGCTGGGGGGGATCATAATCTTGCGGAAAACTTTGAAAACACGCCCTAGCCCCCCAATTTTGCGGTGCGACCCGTGGCGAATTTAATTCGCCAACGGAAAGCGCACCGGCGGGGGAACAAAACTCTAAAAGTCCCCCGAGCGAGGGATTGCTCGCTCGGGGGATTTAGGGGGCTTTACCAAAACCAAACAATCGCCCATTCATACTTCAATTCAGCAACGCCCAAAATAATAAGTGTTTGATGAAAGGGTAGTGATGAATCACCAGACGATAGGTTTACCTCAAGAATTTCTGAGAAGCTTGCAGGCATTACCAGCACAGCAACAGCAGATGGTGTTTGAGTTTGTGGAGTTTCTGGCTCTTAAGTATGTTGAATCTGAGCCCAGTCAATCTCAGGCTCCTCGGATTTTAGGGTTGCTGGAAGGACAAGGATGGATCAGTGATGATTTCAACGAGCCTCTATCTGATGAATTTTGGTTCGGTGAGAACGATCCATTGTCAGATCAGTCTCAGGCAGGTTAATCATGAAACTGCTATTGGATACTCATACGTTTATCTGGTTGACGGTAAGTCAAAGAAAGTTATCAGAACAGGTTAAAAGTTTACTGGCTGATAGGCAAAACGAATTGTTCTTGAGTTTGGTTAGTGTCTGGGAAATGCAAATCAAACTCCAACTTAACAAACTATCATTTAACTTTCCGCTGGCTGAGGTGTTGGAAAGACAGCAGCAGACAAATGATTTGTACTTTTTACCAATTGAGTTAGATCATATCTATGCATTAGCAAGTTTACCATTACAGCATCGTGATCCTTTTGACCGACTTCTGATCGCTCAAGCTGTTGTGGAACAGATGCCTTTGTTGAGTATAGATTCTGTTTTTGATGGTTATCCAATCCAGAGGCTATGGTAGAAAGCAGCCAATCGTCATATTATCCGTGCTTTAAAAATACTATTATTATCCTCTCTAACCTAATTAAAATGTGTTTCATACTGCGCTAAGACATGATATAAGCCAGTCATGAAAATAATCGCGATCGCAACACCAGGCCAAGGCAAAGCGGAGCATGTCAATTTTGTTAATCCCTGATTTAGATCCCCCTAAATCCCCCTTAATAAGGGGGACTTTTGAATCTAATTCCCCCCTTTTTTAAGGGGGGCTAGGGGGGATCTATTTACCTAATTACAAAGGTGACATGCTCCCAGGCGAAGTGCGATCGCAAACCAGAATCGTTTTTGAATTAAGAATATAATTCTCCATTCTTAATTCAAAATTTTCATTCGATTAGAATTTGGAAGAATCTGTAAGTTCCGGTAACCCCAGTTACTTGTCTTAAAAATACTGCAAATTGATTATTTTCATTCTGAGGCTAACTGTTTCGCTACTGTTTTTGGGTCTTTGTCGATTTCTTCTGTATATGGATTGAGGTCGATGTCAGGATAGAGTTTTTGCGCTTTTTTAAATTTTTTAACAGCAGCCTTGATATTTTGCTCTTTTTGTAAAATAGCCTTACCTTGTCTTACCAGAAAGTCTGCTTTGGCTTTATCGTCCCAATCGGCATACTTGAGACAGGCTTCTCCTGCTTTATTATCTTTTTTATTATCTTGATGATTTTGAGGCGCAGCGAGGTCAGGATGAAATTGTAGTTGATTACATCCCTCTTTTAAAGCCTCTTGCCAAGTGTAATTACGCCATAACCGCACTGTGTTGTCCAAACTGCCACTGAGAATCTTGTTGCCATCTCGGCTCAAGGCGATCCCATTGACAGGAGCTGTATGACCTTCATAAGTATGGAGAAGTTGACCGGATTGTGTGTTCCATAACCGCAAGGTTTTGTCGGCACTGCCACTGAGAATCTGTTTGCCATTTTGGCTAAAGGCGATCCCATTGACACGAGCTGTATGACCTTTCAAAGTATAGAGAAGTTGACCGGATTGTGTGTTCCACAAGCGTAAGGTGTTGTCATCACTGCCACTGAGAATCTTGTTACCATCTGGACTAAAAGCGATCTCAGTGACATAACTTTTATGACCTTTCAAGGTATAGAGAAGTTGACCGGATTGTGTGTCCCATAAGCGCACAGTGTTGTCTAAATTGCCACTGAGAATCTTGTTGCCATCTGGGCTAAAGGCGATATCATAGACATTACTTTTTTTGCCTTGTAAGGTGCGAATTAGTTGACCGGATTGTGTGTCCCACAACCGCAAGGTTTTGTCCCAACTGGCACTGAGAATCTTGTTACCATCTGGACTAAAGGCGATATCATGGACAAAACTTTCATGACCTTCCAAGTTATGGAGAAGTTGACCGGATTGTGTGTCCCACAACCGCAAGGTTTTGTCGGCACTGCCACTGAGAATCTTGTTACCATCTGGACTAAAGGCGATATCATTGACATAACTTTTATGGCCTTGTAAGGTGCGAATTAGTTGACCGGAATCTGTGTCCCACAACCTCAAGCTGTGGTCATGACTGCTACTGAGAATCCGTTTGCCATCTGGACTAAAAGCGATATCATTGACATAACTTTTATGACCTTCCAAGGCATAGAGAAGTTGACCGGATCCTGTGTCCCACAACCGCACAGTGTTGTCATCACCCCTACTGAGAATCTTGTTGCCATCTGGGCTAAAGGCGATACCATTGACATAACTTTTATGGCCTTGTAAGGTGCGAATTAGTTGACCGGATTGTGTGTCCCACAACCGTAAGGTGTCGTCCCAACTGCCACTGAGAATCTTGTTGCCATCTCGGCTAAAGGCGATCGCCAAAACATTCCTTGTATGACCTTCATAAGTATAGAGAAGTTGACCGGATTGTGTGTCCCACAAGCGTAAGGTGTTGTCATCACTGCCACTGAAAATCTTGTTGCCATCTGGACTAAAGGCGATATCATTGACAAAGTCTGTATGACCTTGTAAGGTGTGAATTAGTTGACCGGATTCTGTGTCCCATAACCTCAAGCTGTTGTCATCACCCCCACTGAGAATCTTGTTGCCATCTGGACTAAAGGCGATCGAAGTAACATGATTTGCATGACCTTGTAAGGTGTGAATTAGTTGACCGGATTCTGTGTCCCATAACCTCAAGCTGTTGTCATCACCCCCACTGAGAATCTTGTTGCCATCTGGACTAAAAGCGATCGCATTGATATCATTAGTATGACCTTCTAATGTATGGATTAGCTGACCGGTTTCTGTGTCCCACAACCGCACAGTCTTGTCTCTACTGCCACTGAGAATCTGTTTGCCATCTGGGCTAAAAGCGATATCAGTGACCAAGTATGTATGACCTTCTAATGTATGGATTAGCTGACCGGTTTCTGTGTCCCACAACCGCACAGTCTTGTCAAAACTGCCACTGAGAATCTGTTTGCCATCTCGGCTAAAAGCGATTGCATTGATATCATTAGTATGACCTTCTAATGTATGGATTAGCTGACCGGTTTCTGTGTCCCACAACCGCACTGTTCTGTCATCACTGCCACTGAGAATCTGTTTGCCATCTGGACTAAAAGCGATATCAGTGACATCATCAGTATGACCTTCTAATGTATGGATTAGTTGACCGGTTTCTGTGTTCCATAAACGCACTTTTCCGTCGTCACTGCCACTGAGAATCTGTTTGCCATCTGGACTAAAAGCGATATCAGTGACATCAGCAGTATAACCTTGTAAAATATTCCTTTCTCGAACCTTATCTAAAGCTGTTAACAAGCTAGAATGAACTTCATTGATAACCTTTGGTTCTAAATAGATTACTTTTGCTTGTAAGGATTTTTGGTAATTTTCAATCTCAGCTGTTGCTTCAATAGCTTGGATCAATTCTTTTGTAGTAGGTTTTACTGATAGAGAATACTTGATATTAGTAGCTTCTGCTTGTAATTGCGCATTAATTGCCTGTTTACGAAATTTTAAGCCAAAAATAGCGGCAATAATTCCGCCCACTATAACCAAGATAAACAAAATCCTAAGTTGCTTCTGATTTTCCTCTGCTAATTGACGAGCCTTTACCTCTGCTTTTAGTCTGCCTTCAGACTCCTCTAGTAGTTTCTGTTGACGTTGTTTTTCTTTGTCAATTATGCTATCGCGGACTTTTTGACTAACTTTAATAAGTTCTTGTGCCTCACTATTAAGTTGACCCCAGTAGATCTCTTTAGAGACATAATCCTCAGCATTACTTAATTTTGCTCCTGATAGTAAAAAAGCAATTTCTTCTGGCTTACCTTCCCTTTTCCACTCTTCAGCCGCCGTCTCAATCTTACGGGCTATTCTCATCCCATCCCGGTTTTCACTTATCCAATTCCGCAACAGACTCCAATGACGAATCAAGGCTTCATGAGCCACATCCACCACTGCTACTCTCTTTGTTCCTTCTCCTTTACCTACCATTTCAGTGGTAACAACTAGCTTTTCATCAGCCAATTTTTGAACTACGGTATCAATAAGTTCTTCCCTGTAGCGCTGATTCACTAAACTCGGCTTTAATACTCGTCTACGGGTATCTTCTGTCCCTTCCCCCAACTGAGTTAGTGCTAGAAAAATATGCTTAACTGCTGCTTGTTCTTCTTCAGAAAATAGCTCATACACCTCAGTCGCCCGTTGACGCAAAGTACCCATCACACCACCCAATTTCACATAGGTGTTGAGCCGCAAACAGTTATCAGTGCTTTCTTCCCACAGTCGTGTCAGGGTATATTGCAGTAAGGGAAGATATCCTGGCGCATCCTCTACATCTGCTAGTATTTCCTTTACCAGTTCTGGCTCAATGTCCAATTCTACCTGTTTGGCTGGTTCTACAATGGCCTGTTTTAACTCCTCTGGTGACATGGGCATCACAGCAATCCCATGTTCTTGAATCTGCTGTGCCAATCCGCTATAGTCCTGTTCAAGACATTTACCAAAAAAGTCTGCCCGCATTGTCAATACCAAGCAGAGTTTATCCCCGGTTTTAGGTAAAGCTCCTAATAAGCATTCAAAAAACTGCTGCCTTTCTGAGCTATCCTGACACAAGGTAAAGGCTTCTTCAAACTGATCAACTACCAGTATTAGCCGCTGGGTATCGGTCACACCGATTAATTGTCTTAACCCTTCAGAACCCTTTTGGATCAAATCTTCGGCTTGAGCTAATTGAGTCGCCCGTTCGATATCAGATAACCCAGAATCTACAAAGGTTAGTGCTAAGGAATTGAGGGGGTGTTCACCGGGCTGAAGGATTTTTATCTGCCAACTTTCACTACCAGATAACCTCCGTCCCAGTTGTAACTGATACAATAATCCCGCCCTAACTACACTAGATTTCCCACTACCAGACGCTCCCAAGACAGCGAGAAAATTACCAACACGCACCTTATCCAACAATTGATCTGTTAAGGCAGTACGACCGTAGAAATACCTGGCATCTTCTTCCGTACAATCGAAATAAGCCAAACCCTTATAAGGACAGATACTTTTTGCTGAGGCAGCCAACTGTTTTGTTGCTGCGGTCCACCTGCGAGTCAGATTAATCGGTTCACCAGAATTACTAAAAATAGGACGCTGGGGAAAAGCATTCTGTTGTTGAGTGAGTAAATCAACTAAGGTATAGTTAGTTACCCATCGCTCTTGGCTTGGTTCCAATCCTAGGATTAGTGCAGAGGTGAGAACACTATGATTACTACCAATGTCTTCATAGGCGAGTTCAAAGGCACGAGAAGCAGCAATGAAACACCGGTCTCTGCCTTTACCCCGGTCTCCCGGGTCTGCTTCTGCTACATTTAGCACTTCCCCGGCATAACAGCAATCCAAAATAATAATCTGCTGTCTTACTTCACTGTCTTGTAACAGTCGCCGTAGCCATTGTAAGGATAAACCCCAAGAACCCATGTCTGGGTTAACATCACTAGTGGCCAAAAAGCCTTCTTGTATGCCTTTGCTTTTTCGTAAACCATGCCCAGAAAAATAGAGTAGCGCCGTATCTGGGGGTTTCCCATTTGGTTTGAACAATTGTACTATGGCGTCTTCTAACTGAGTCAGAGTGACTTTGGTTTTTTTACCAACGCGAATGGTATTATTATGTTTATCCTTAACCGCCGGAAGTCGTGTTACCTTAAAGTCTCCATACTTCTCTAGTAATTGGGCTACAGCTTCTGCATCCTGCCCAGGTGCCGTTAAATTATTGAGGCGTTCATAGCTGTAGGTACTAATTCCTATTACTAAGGCATTCCGACTCATAAAAACCAGCTTTCTTTAGATAAATAGGTGATTAAGAGGAATACAATTATGTTATCAGTCTTGCTGGGAAATAGTTTAGTAAATATTATATTATGACACAATTAACGCCAATTCAGCTAGAGGATGGCACAATTATTTATGTTGAAGCTACAGAAGATTTAGACATTCCTACGGTAAGCAGCCCAGATAACCAAGACGAAGAGGAAGAGGAAGAAGAAGCCCTTACTGACAAGGGCATGAGTTCTCCTGAAAGGCTACGACAGCAAATAATACAGCACGCTCAACTCATTGAAGGGACGATCCGGGCTTACACTATTATTGGTTTAAATGCCTTCAAGAAAAAGCCAATACCTAACGTTAAAAAAGTTACCTTAGAATTTGGGATTGAATTAGGGGGAGAGGCGGGGATTCCTTATGTCACCAAGGGGACGGCTAAAAGTAATCTTAAAATAACAGTAGAATGTGAGCTTTCTAAGCCAGTTGAAGATAAAACCTAGTTAAGACGAATCTAGCAATTATGTCAGCATTTAGCGCTCAACTAAGGGGCATCGAAAAAGCCATTTACGATAACGCTACCAATTCCCATGGAAAGAAAATGTGAACTTGAATCTCCGGTAAGAACCGTTAACGGGATTAAAATAACAGTCAGCTATTTATAAACACAATCCCATCCAGTCCGCATCGATGCTGAATATCCGTACTGATTTCGTGTTAGTCAACTAATAATATTGAACAAAACGATAGCTGTATCCAGCAAGGATTTCAAACAAATCATGATTTCCAAAAGCTAGGCGAAGGCTAATTTCCTGTCTCTCCCAAAACTGCGGTAACAGGCTGAATTTTAGGCTTTAGCGGCTGATTTTCCATTCATCCAGCACTCAAACCAAAAACCCCCCTCCTAAAATCCCAACTTCTGCACCGCCCTACGCTTAACCTCCTCACCCCGTCTATCATACTTAGCGGTAGTCACAGGGGAAGCATGGCCAGCTAACTTTTGTACCGTCACAATATCAATCCCAGCATCAAGCAAATCAGAGCAAAAGGTCCTGGGAAAATCATGGGGACTAAAGGACTCGACCCCAGCCTGTTTAGCCCGCTTCTGCAAAATCAACAATACTGCCTGGGGGGTCATTTTTCTGTACTGTATCTGCCCCCCTTTGAGTATTGGGCACAACAGCGCCCCTGGTTGGTTACCTCTTGTGGTCAACCAATCATTTACAAAAGCGATGCTCTTCAGAGCCGCTCCGCGAACGCACTTTCCGGTAAATAAACCCTCCTATCCTTACCCCCCTTTAGCCTAACAGAATGTATCTTTTTGTAACTTATAGACTGAAATTATTACCCAAAAAACATGTCACCCCCCTAGGTAGTATTACTATGATTAACTAGAGACAAATTAGGGAACTAACAATGAGCAACATCTACGTATTTCATCAGGGGCGAGGAGATAGTGGCTGGCTCTGGTATAACGTTTTTGATGGCAATGAATGGGTTGGAGACCAACAAGTTCCTAAAACTGGGATGACAGGAGATCCATCAGCAGTAGTATACAATGACCTTCTCTATGTGTTCCACCAAGGACGGGGAGATAGTGGTTGGCTCTGGTATAACGTTTTTGATGGCAATGACTGGGCTGGAGATCAAGAAATTGGTAAGACTGGTATAACTGCTGGCCCATCAGCAGTAGTATACAATGACCTTCTCTATGTATTCCACCAAGGACGAGGAGATAGTGGTTGGCTCTGGTATAACGTTTTTGATGGCAATGAGTGGGCTGGAGATCAAGAAGTTCCTAAGACCGGAATTACGTCTAGTCCATCAGCAGTAGTATACAATGACCTCCTCTATGTGTTCCACCAAGGACGAGGGGATAGTGGCTGGCTCTGGTATAACGTTTTTGATGGCAATGAGTGGGCTGGAGATAAAGAGGTACGGGGCACAGGTTTAACCGATGATCCAGATGCATTAGTCTACAACGGTCAAATATACGTGTTTCACGAGGGCAGAGGTGATAACGGTTGGGTCTGGTGTAATATCTTCGATGGCAATGAGTGGGCTGGAGATCACAAGATACATAAAACTGGGATAACTGCTGGACCATCAGCAGTCGTATATAATGACCAAATTTACCTGTTACATCAAGGGCGAGATGACAGTGGATGGATGTGGTGTAATGTGTTTGATGGTTCTGAATGGGTTGGAGACGAAGAAGTACCCAAGACTGGTATTTCTGAAGGACCAGGTGCAGTGCTTTACTAAGTGATTTGGCGTTGCTGAATCAAGATAAGAATGTAGAATTAAGAATGTAGAATGTAGAATTAAGAATTTAGAATGTAGAATTAAGAATTGGGAATTGGGAATTAAGAATTGGGAATTGGTAATAAAGAATTGGGAATTGGGAATTGGAAATTCTGCCTTCTGCCTTCTGACTTCTGACTTCTGCCTTCTGACTTCACCATTCACCATTATTAATTCTAAATTCTACATTCTGCATTCTAAATTCTACATTCTACATTCTTAATTCACCATTCTCTCCTCCTTCAAGCACAATCGATCCAATAACTCCCTCGGAATAGTCTCAAAATCCTCCAACAAAAAATCCATAATCGCCAGAGGTTGCAAGTGAACAGGAGTCGGAGGGTAACAGCGACGACTAGTATTAAACCAGCCATTAACAGTGTGAGCGGAACAAGAGCAGATCAAAGCTAGATCTTCCTGGGTTAAGTCCCACTTTTGGTAAAAACGCTGCGGTGTCATGCCCAATTGGTAGTAACTATACAGTCGGATTAGTATTTGCTCTCGCTTCTTGATGCAGTCGCTCATGGGGGAAACCCCCAAGACCGCGCTGCATCGCTCCTTGATGGGATAGGGATACAAATTTTCCTGCTTCGGTTCCCTCTGTTGTCCAAGCTGCTCAAGACGCTCCATCGCTTCGTGATAATCGATGGGATGATGAAAGGATTGTTTCTTTGCCATTATGATAGAGTTACCTAAACTGTAGTTTGGTAGAGAGCCGCGCTTGTGCCCGCTCAAGCAAGAAGCGCGGCTCTTTTAGCCATGATTATATTATAAATAGTGGCTATGGTTGTTGTCAAGTGGAAATTCAAAAAAATCGAGATAAATTTTCGATATTGTAATAATTAGTTACATTTAAAAAGTTAGAATGGTAAATAATTTAGCTAATAGCAACATAAGGATAGTTTAAGACGTTGAATACTTATACTTTGGGGAAAACAAGGCAGAGGGCAGAAGGCAGAAGTGAATTCAACCTTGGCCTATTGGCCACGCTACGCCGAACAACCTTCAACAACCTTGGCCAATAGGCCACGCTACGCGAACAACCTTTCAGATAAACTAGAAGCAGCTTGTAAAGAACAGGTAGGAGTTCCTCTCCTACCACGGTTGTGATGGGAGTGAGCACCATTCACTCCCATCACACTATCTGTTTCTGGTAACGTCATGAGCTTTACTGGGTAATGTCATAAGCGTTATTTAAACATTACACTATAAACGCATCCATGACAAGGCCAAAAATAAAAAAATAATGAGCCTCAAACTTCCAGAGCATGAATTTGAGGCACTAGAGGAGTATTGTAAACAGTATCACAGGGGTAAAACAGAACTGATCAGGGAATTTATCCGGTCTCTACCCACTTACAAGACTCCAACAACAGAAGAACCACTACCCGATAATGACTAAGACATTACCAACGGGATGAGCTGGGCATGTAGAGATGGGGTTTGGGTTTGCGATCGCAGCTGTACCTGAACAAGAAACCCAGGGAATGTAGAGATGAGGAAAGGGTGTGCGATTGGCCTTTAGGCCACGCTACGCGAACGCAGCCATCGAAAAGACAGATCCAACCGCCGGGCTAGTCATTACAAAAAAAAGACCCATCATCGGGTCTAGAAACAATATAGTTGGAAGCGCATCGGACTATTGAACTTCCAGAAAAGATTTGGGTGTGGCTCTTTTGGAAAGACGTTTGGTCAGGTTTAGAGAGGTATCGGAAGAGTAGGAGGAGCAGTAATAGAGCAACGAGCTTGAATTAGTCGTTTCATCAAAGGAAGGCCATCTTTGTACAAAGACAAGTGATTACGTTTATGCTCTTGCTTTAAGTGAAAGGGCCAATACTCTTGCCAATCACCGCTAACATAAAGCGAGCGCAGACGTAAAACCGCCTCAGCACCCATAAGACTCCATCTAGCCCCGGTAATGTCCATCCTGTCTTTGATTAAGTGACGACAAGCGCCCTCAATAACCCCAGTGGCAATGGGAAGACCAGCTTTCAAGTAATCGTGGTATTTGAGGTAAGCAGCGTTGTTGAGTAAATATCTGGCACACTTATCCACTGGCTGACGTTGTGATGCAGAAAGTTGGCGCTTTGTAGCGCTACCACGCATACCCCCAGCAACTGTACTCGATTTACCTTCAAGGATCAGCAGTAAACGTTTACTAACCCAAACTTCGGCTTGTTGACTAGTGTCCGAATAGAAGGCAAATGCAGCCTTCCACAGATACTCAATCACATGAATAATATCCAGGACAATCGTTAACTTGAGATGGTGTTCGCGAGCAAATTTTTTCAAAGCGCGATAATTGTGTCTTGTTACCATCGACCAGAGCGCAAAAACGCTTGTGTTGATTGGGGTCGCGGTGTAATGCCTCGTCAAAAGCTTCTTTTATAACAAGTGATGGTTCTTTAACTAAACTTGCCCAAACACGCTTACCGATTGGTTTGGGTCGTTTGATTTTTTTGTGTTCTTCTTCTGTGCTGACAATTTGTTGAGGTGTACGAACAAAAGGGTTGATGGTATAAACTGAAGCCACTGTTGCCATTCGCTTTGAATTGCGTTTTTCCCCCTTAGTTAATCGTTTATTTAACTTCTTGCTATTTGCCAGCGCTCTTTTTTGCGTGGGAGCACGTAAGTCTTCTGTACGCATGACAACACCCTTGCCATCCACACTAATAACTACTATTTCCCCCGTCTCCTTCAATTCAACCGATTGTGCTTGTTGATGAGCATAGAATTGATCAAAGTCACAAGCACTTTGATCAGCCAATTGTTCAACTTGTCGCTTACCAACTTTTGCGGCTGTTGTTTTCTGTATGATTTCGACTGTTTCGCCAAACCCTGAACGAGCTACTTCGACAGCCACTCGCTCTCTCAGTCCGTGGGAGTATTTTTCTACTGGTAGGTTTAACTCGGCATCGAGTGGGTTGAGGGAAGTTATTTTTCGTCCACCATAACCGATTCGATTGGCGATGATCGTGCCAAATATTGTTGTCAGCTTCCTTGTAAATCTCTTCTTATGGGTTCTCTTGGCTTCGTCGTTACCTAAGCATTCTCCTTCGATCTCGTCATCACTTCGTCTGTCGAAGTAACCTTGCAGCAGTCGTCTTAATAGTTCGTATCCGTTTTCAAGCAGTTTACTCTCTAATTCCCCATGTTGTAAACCGCAAACACTATCTGAACCCAGCCAGTCCACTATTTCTTCAAATAGCTCTCGCGCTTGTGAGAAAAACATGTCTTCATTTGAGATCGATGGTTGCATAGGTCCAAACTTTTCCTGAACTACTGCTGACTTTTTCAGCTGGTCACCCACCAGGAGGTATTGACTCAAACTATTACTCTGACTAATTTGTCAGTTTTACTGAGATCTAGTCTACCGTACTTTTAAAAGAGCCGCACCCAAAAGATTTGTGAATAAGGTCTATTTTTGGTTTTTCCCCATAGAGGAAGAGCAACTACCGAATAGGTGAAGCTGACAATAACAAATTAGAATAATACTGAATTGGTAAAGAAATCAGCATTATCGATTTGACTAGCCTGAACTCCAACTACAACTGCTAGAAGGTCACCATCGTTAACTATTTGAGTTCCTTGGTTTGTATCAAAAAAGTCCAAGTTTTGAAAATCTGAGTCTACTCCAAAAAATCCTATAACAAATTTAGCTTGACTAAGATCAAAGTTAAAGATAGTATCAAACCCTTCACCTGTAGCTAAAACGACTTGAGCAGCACCTGTCCCTAAAAAGACTTGGTCTAAACCTGGGCTATCAAAAATTATATCATCTCCACCATTAGCAAAAATAATATCATCCCCACTGCCATCAACAAATATCTCTTGGCCTGAAGATCCTGTTAAAGTGTCATTTCCATCAAAACCAACAAGCAAATCATTGCCACCGTTGCCATTCAGCTGATCATCACCAGCACCGCCAAAAATTGTATCATCTCCCGAACCACCATTGATTTGGTTATTGCCAGCACTACTTCCAAGAATTTCACCCTCATCACCAGCTCTCAGATTATCATTGCCACCGTTGCCATTCACTTGATCATCACCAGCACCGCTAAAAATTGTATCATCTCCCGAACCACCATTGATTTGATCATTGCCAGCAAAACCTTTAAGAGTATCATCCCCGCCGTTACCATTAATCTGGTCATCACCAGGAGTACCCTCAAGCAAATCATTCCCTGATGTTCCATTTATCGTTGTAATCATGTTTATATTCCTTGATAGTAAATACTATCCTTGATAACTAAAAATAATTATCTATCAAAAAAAATATTGTGTAAATACTGATCAGATAAATTCAGTAATTTGTATTATTAACCACGGATTATTGACTGTTAAATTGCTTAAATTATACACAAATTAACAATTTTTTTGACTATACAAGCGTTTGTCAGTTATTATAATTGTGTCTAACAATTATACTTTAATGAGAGAATAAATATCCAAGTATTAGTGGTCAGATAGTGTTACTGACTCCGATCATTTTCAACTTATTAGGCAAAGACAGCACTACCACAAACATGCCCTTGCCCTAGAATTAACCACCATCCCTAACATCAAGAGTAATCTCAGCAGTGATCACCCGGTCTGTCTGAGAAAGAATCTTCACCCGCCTAACCCGACCAGCATAGGGCGTTCGGGTAGCGTCTCCCTAGGAGAATCGCACAATACTCAATTCCGCCAGCTCCTTTTCCACCTCCTGAGACTGCTTCACCAAAGATGCCAGCTGGTACTGTTGCCGTTGCAGATTAGTTTGATAAGTCATCATTTTCAGAGAATGCTGGTAAATCTGTTGTTGGTAACGAGTTTTCGCAGCATTTAACCGAGCTATAGCAGATTGAATCGAAATCTGAGCCTTAATCCGCTTTTCCTGTAGTCGTTGTCGTGTCTGGATTTTGTCTTGGTCGTGGATGATATTGAGATAATCCATCTTGAACCGCAGTGGTGGAGCTGATTGAATTTCCCTTTCCACCAACGCTAAATCATTCCGAGCCTTCGCGATGGGCTTTGCCGCGCCAAAGGCGATCGCAGCCTCCTCTTGACTAAACTATTTCCGATAATTTAAGCATACTATTAGACCAAAGTTGAGTCTCACCCCTACTAAAACCCCAATTTCTGAACCGCCCTACGCTTAACCTCCTCACCCCGCCGGTCATACTTAGCGGTAGTCACAGGGGAAGCATGGCCAGCTAACTTCTGCACCGTCACAATATCAATCCCAGCATCGAGCAAATCAGAGCAGAAGGTCCTGGGAAAATCATGGGGACTAAAGGACTCCACCCCAGCCTGTTTAGCCCGCTTCTGCAAAATCAACAACACGGCCTGGGGGGTCATGTTTCTGTTCTGTATCTGCCCCCCTTTGAGTATTGGGCACAACAGCGCCCCTGGTTGGGAACCTCTCGTGTTCAACCAATCATTTACAAACGCGATTCGGCAAAGCCGACGCTTCGCGATCGCGTTTTCAGGTAAATAAACTGTTCTATCCTTCCCCCCTTTACCCTGACGCACCTCCAATGCACCAGTGGAACCATCAAAATCTCGCACTTCCAGCTTCACCACCTCTGCCCGTCGCAGTCCCGCACCCCGTAGAATGCCAATTAGGGCGGTATCCCTAGCCCCTTGGTTGGTTGTATCGGAGGCACATACCTTAATAAGTGCTGTAATTTCTGTTTGAGTTAATGCTCGACCTCTAGGTAAGGGATGATTCTTAATCCTGGGTAAATCCACCGCCGCCTCATAATCTTCTGCCTGCATCAGTTTCAACTTCTTTGCCACAGCTAACACTCCTCTGAGGGCTGCCATCTTCTTCTTGACCGTGGCGGGGGAATTGATTTCTAGTAGTGCGGCTTGGACGGCAGCGGTGTGCTGATAGGTGAGAGCTGCCCAGTCAAGGGTATCCGCATCACATTCGTTATTAGTAAGTAGGGATGCGATTCGGCAAAGCCGACGCTACGCGAACATATCCAAAGCTTGCCTCATTGTTAGCTGCGACCCAGGACTCAAACTACTCAAATAAACCCGTGCCGGATGCCCAGTTAAGGGTAGAGCTGTGGTGAGAGAAAGTGATTTGTTAGTGAGGGTTACACTCATTGGGATACTCTTAAACCGTGATTAATCGGGGTAAACCCGGTACCACGGGTCAAGGTGCAATTTATTGTTGCTTGAGTGAGGGGTGGTCAAACAGCAATTGGAGTCAAGCCTACCACCCATCTTGTCTAAGCGCTCCTGGCATCCCGGCCAGGAGATCCCTAAAAGATTGAGCAAAGCTCATGCTTAGGGTCAAGCCAACCTAGCTCAACCGCATTAGCTAAACTCAAGTCCATATCTTCAAGGAATCGCGCGGTACGACGCAACAACACTGCTTGAACTTCAACCCTAGTCATAAACCGGGAGATTTCCTTGTCTGTACCACGGGCAAGGATGTTTAATGCAGCATTGTGATCAGCCTGCAACACGACCCCATTAAATCTGATAAAACTGTCCCCTTTCCTAACCCCTAATAGAGTGCCAGTTACGGAGTCAATTTGCGACGTGTAGCTTGGCTGAATTTCTGAAACTACTGAACCAGTCCAGTTAGCCCATTTTTGTAAAGAGTCTCGAATAGCTCCTTTCATCCAGCTATTCAATTTTCGAGACATTGCTAATGATTGACGTTTCCCTTTGATTGGTTGGGTTAAATCTTCCGCAAAAACTTTTAATGATTCCCCATTAAAAAGTGACCTACTTGCAGCGCCTATAATAGCTATAATTCCTGCCTGGTCTTTTCTTAAGCGACGATTTTCTGTTTTTCGGCTCAGATATTTTCTAGTATG
>NZ_GL890840.1:482031-521715 GCF_000211815.1 Moorena producens 3L | reverse complement strand
ACCATAGGCACGACCATCCGAATCATAAACACTTCCGTGTAACCCTTATCCACGCCGAGACAGCGACGTTCGCTGGTAACATTGACAACCCCGTAATTAACCAAGAAATGGATTTCAAATCGCTGCAACAATGGGTTGTAAATTAGCCTAATTTGCCCAGTTATTTTTCGATTAGATCTCACCAAGAGCCGATTACGTTTTCCACGACGTAGTCCGGCTAATTCTAATTGGTAGGTGTACCTATAAATACGCTTACAGGAGTAACCATCCTGTTGATAAACTATCTGATTCTTAACCCAAGAATGGCCACGTCGAAACGTTTTTCTGACAATTCGATGTAAAAACGGATCACTAAGAAAACTTGGAGTTGATAGTTGTTTGTAGCATTGACTTCGACGCTGTTCGTTTTCTTTGCCTGGAAAGCGCTTATGTAGAATTTTCCCTAATGCTTCAATACCAGCAGCTTGTTGGGCACTAATGGCTTTAGCGACATCGCTAACCGTCCATTCCATTAGTTTGGATGGTAGACCTAAAGATTCTGGAGTTCTCAAAGATCTAACCTCTGGGTAGGCTTTCCGCCAGTCGAGTCCCCAATGGCTAACGCTGCCAAGCTTGTTGTAGGACTCAGAACGAACGATGCCTAAGCGTTGCATTATGGCAAAAAGCTCAGTTTCAACTGCCATTGACATCCCAATTACTGGGACTACCTGGGTTGAAAGCTTCTTTGTTGTGCCTGATTTTTTCTTGCGCTTAGACATCGTTGGCTATTCTTGGCCTTTTTGTCTATTATACCCCAAAAAATCCCGTTTTATCCCGCTTTTTGACTACTTAATTGCAAGGCTTATGAGAAGTGGCCTTCTAAAAAGTAATTATTTCACATATTGAGCCCCTCAATGCTCTAAGGGAATCACTATTTTGTATTACACTATTGACACTTTGTAGTATATTATGTAATATATATATAACAGAGTAATACAGGACGAACACCTGCTTGCTCTGAAGCACCTTGAAAACTTCAGAGAATGTGTCCAGGTCGCCTAATGGTAGGGCATTGGTCTGCAAAACCGATTGTGTGAGTTCAATTCTCACCCTGGACTTCAAATATTGCAGTTCCAGGGCAGGTTCAATTCCCGTCGGCACTGCAAATTGGGTTGGTATCCAAGTCCGGTTAAGGAACCCGTCTGTAAAACGGATGCCTCTGTGCGCCGTAGGTTCAAATCCTACCCAACCCATTCTGGAGAGGTCGCTATTGGCAGGGCAAGCTGTTTGCTAGACAGTTGTAGATGTAAGTCTACTGGGGGTTCGACTCCCTCTCTCTCCGCGTTGTGGGAGTGTAGTGTAATGGATCAACACGCTGGTCTTCGGAACCAGAAATCGGGGTTCAAATCCCTGCATTCTCGCTAATCCTGGGAGTGTAGCCTAACGGATAAGGCATCAGTCTTCTAAACTGACGAATGTAGGTTCAAATCCTGCCACTCCTGTTATGCGTAAATAAGCTGAAATCCTTCTGTATAAGGAGACGTCTAAATCGAAAACCTAGCAATCCATCCACGTTGTACAAATTGCGGTAACTCAGATGCTACATCAATAGCTAATTCATCAGCAGCCAGGTCTTGACAAATTGCTTCAAATCGATTTTCTCCTTGAAAAGCCTTCAGCAGTTGCCATTCTGCTTTTGTTGGCAGCTCAATGCGCATATCATAACCATTGCGCCAGAGGAATAGTTGTATCCCCCCTTCATCTAAATTGACTTGCTGATCACCTTGGTATTCAGGTTGATTAACTTCCCAAATGCGATGGATCGGGTAAGCTGACTCAATCAGAACACTATTTTTAGGTAAATGGAAAATCAGTTCTCCCCATTTGTCTTGGGGAACTGTACTCAATGCTTGGACATCTAACCTGGTAGCCTCTTCACCATTAAACACCCGATGCCAGTGCCACTCTAACCTGGCTACATCTGGTAAGTAGGGTAACTGTTTTGCTGGCTCAAAATTCGCCAAAAAATCAGGAAAGTATTCGCCATAATTTCCTAAATCCATTGATATCGAAGGAAAGCGTTGGATATAGCTTATCGCTGTTGCATCAAAAAATTTCTCTCCCACCAAACAACAGCAGACTGGATAAATTGACATTAAGGTTTGGCTCAGGTTGCCTAGGACACTGCTACGATAAATCGCTAACCCTTGATCAGGGGTCAATTGTTTAGCTGCTTTGATGTGTTGAGCAATGGTTTGTGTACTGGCAGGATTATTTTCAAAAACAGCATCGTAAAATAACTGTTGTAGTGTCCTTAATTCCATCTATTTACCTGATCTAAATACGTAAGCTATCAGCTATCAGCTATCAGCTATCAGCTATCAGCTATCAGCTATCAGCTATCAGCTATCAGCTATCAGCTATCAGCTATCAGCTATCAGCTATCAGCTATCAGCTATCAGCTATCAGCTATCAGCTATCAGCTATCAGCTATCAGCTATCAGCTATCAGCTAATCGGCCTGTGGCCAAGGGCTGACGGCACCTCAAGTAGCGTGAGCTTTTAGCTCACGGCTGACGGCTGAATGCTTATCTAAATAGTCCTGAGCTTTACTAGCTTGAGTCATTAATACCTCAAAAGCTGGGATATCAGTATCCCATTCTATCAAAGTAGGCACCGGACCAAAGCGCTCTAATGTTGCTTGATAGAATTGCCACACTGGAGGATGAACGGGATAACCGTGGGTATCATATAGATAGTCTTCCCGTTCTTCATACCCTGCTAAATGTATTTGTTTGACCCTGGTTGCTGGTATTGTATTCAAATAATCAAGGGGGTCAAATCCCTGATTAGTAGCAGTGACATAAAGATTGTTGACATCTAGGAGCAAGTAACAATCTGCTTTTTCTAACAATTGTTGAATAAATACCCATTCTGCCATGGTTGAATCTGTGAAGCTCACATAAGCCGATGGGTTTTCTATCAAAATCCGACAACCTAGAAATTCCTGAGCTTGCAAGATCCGTTGGGCTACATGTTCCATCACTGCTTCGGTATAAGGAAGAGGAATTAAATCGTTAAGATAGTGACCAGAAACGGAAATCCAGGATAGGTGATCGGAAATGTATGCTGGTTCAATCTGCTGGGCTAACTGTTTTAAATTTGCCAAATACTCTAAATCTAAAGGGTCTGTTGACCCCAAAGACATACCGACGCCATGCAACGTAACCGGATAGTTTTGGCGGACTTTTTCTAAATAGTGGAGTGGTAAACCTTGAGAAGTTAAATAATTATCTAATAATACCTCAAACCAAGGTATACTATGTTTATGAGTAAGGATATCTTGATAATGGGCAGAGCGTAAACCGATGCCAGCACCCTTAATTGAAGCTGAAGGAACGTGAGTTGTCATAGCATTATTGTCATGGCATTATTTTCAGGATTTATCCATGGTAGTGGTGAGTTGACTCTAATTCCCCCCTTTCTTAAGGGGGTTAGGGGGTTCTGTATACATAACACTACTCAACTGAATCTAATTCCCCCCTTTCTTAAGGGGGGTTAGGGGGGATCGGTATACATAACACTACTCAGCTGAATCTAATTCCCCCCTTTATTAAGGGTTCTGTATACATAACACTACTCAGCTGAATCTAATTCCCCCCTTTATTAAGGGTTCTGTATACATAACACTACTCAGCTGAATCTAATTCCCCCCTTTCTTAAGGGTTCTGTATACATAACACTACTCAGCTGAATCTAATTCCCCCCTTTCTTAAGGGATCTATGTACATAACACTACTCAACTGAATCTAATTCCCCCCTTTCTTAAGGGGGGTTAGGGGGGATCTGTATACATAACACTACTCAACTGAATCTAATTCCCCCCTTTCTTAAGGGTTCTGTATACATAACACTACTCAACTGAATCTAATTCCCCCCTTTCTTAAGGGGGGTTAGGGGGGATCTGTATACATAACACTACTCAACTGAATCTAATTCCCCCCTTTCTTAAGGGGGGTTAGGGGGGATCGGTATACATAACACTACTCAGCTGAATCTAATTCCCCCCTTTATTAAGGGTTCTGTATACATAACACTACTCAACTGAATCTAATTCCCCCCTTTCTTAAGGGGGGTTAGGGGGTATCGGTATACATAACACTACTTAGCTGAATCTAATTCCCCCCTTTCTTAAGGGGGGTTAGGGGGTATCGGTATACATAACACTACTTAGCTGAATCTAATTCCCCCCTTTCTTAAGGGATCTATGTACATAACACTACTCAACTGAATCTAATTCCCCCCTTTATTAAGGGTTCTGTATACATAACACTACTCAGCTGAATCTAATTCCCCCCTTTCTTAAGGGATCGGTATACATAACACTACTCAACTGAATCTAATTCCCCCCTTTCTTAAGGGGGGTTAGGGGGGATCGGTGTACATAACACTACTCAGCCATGATTCATAAGCTGATAGCTGAGTGCGCAGCCTGCTGATAGCTTTGTTTAATTGGCTTGGGCACTCTCAGTTGGCTTTTCAGTTTCCTGGCTGGAGGTTTTTGGTGGTACAATAGTTCCACCAACAATCTTGTCGCAAGTGCCTTCAGGAACGTAGATCCACTCTTCGGGATCGCTATCTACCGTAGCCTGCGCGCTGCAATCATGCTTGCTGGTGCCACAATCGTTCCTACCCGCCTTAACGATACCAGCACATTTTTCCATTCCTTCCTTACCGGCCAAGGCGTTTTCAGATGCTACACCTAAACCTAGAGCCAAGACACTAGTCAAGGCAGCGCTCACCATTACGGTTTTTTTGATATCTTTCATCACAGAACTCTCCCGAATATCAGAACTGACTCGTAAGTCCGTAGACAGAATTAAACTAAAACAGTGTTGGTTTAATTCCACTCTATTTAATTATTATTTAAGGTATTTAATCTAACTTAACTGAGTCTTTGAAAAGGATGAGATAACCCTGAGAAAGTTGTTAAAATGGGATAGGACATTGTCAACATCAGCTATCAGCTATCAGCTATCAGTTTTTTGATGTAAATCTATCACTCCCGGAAGTGTGGGGAGGGTGAATCGACCCAAAGCTAAGACAGAGCTTTGTAGTTAGTCCAGTAAGGGTTCAACCGTAATAATAGTTTCCTAGTAAGCGTGAGGTACATCTGAAGTTTCTGCCCTGCTCCGAAGTCCCTGCTCCGAAGTCCCTGCTCCGAAGTCCCTGCTCCGAAGTCCCTAAAACCCAGAACGAAAGTACAGCAGTCGCCAGGGCAGTTAGGACATGACAAAAGTCTCACACCCTTTGTAAGCGCAAGAGTTTGACTTCTGACTTCTGACTTCTGCTATACCTCACCTAATTTAAAACTGCTATATGTGGCAACCACTAAAACAACAACTATGGGAATGGCGCGGTGTTCTAATTACTACACCGGTGGTGGCTGGAATTGCGATCGCTTTCAGGCTACTCGGCTGGTTACAGCCTTACGAACTAGCTGCTCTCGACCAATACTTTTGTTGGCGTCCGAAGGAACCTACGGATGAACGGATTGTGATTGTGGCTATGACTGAGGCAGATTTAAAGCGTGCTGGACGGTGGCCAATCACTGATCGGATGCTTGCCCAAGTTTTAGAGAAAATCAACGCTCAAAACCCTGCAGCCATTGGTCTTGACCTGTATCGGGATTTTCCGGTTGAACCTGGTCATGCTGACTTACTCAGGGTGTTTGAAACCACACCTAACTTAGTTGCTATCGAATACATCGATCAACAAAACCCTAACAATGCGGTGCCTCCTCCACGGATTCTCAGTGAACGTGGTCTAGTGGGTGCCAATAATGTCGTAAACGATACGGATGGTATCCTGCGGCGCAGCTTACTTTCTCTGAAGGTAAATGATCGCCTACAGCCCTCCTTTAGTATGCTCCTAGCGGGGATTTATCTAGAGTCAAAAAACCTTTTTCCTGAACCATTACAGCAAGATCCCAGAATTTTCCAGTGGGGCAAGGCCATGTTTCGCCCTTTGGCCAGCAATGACGGTGGTTATGTGGGAATCGATCATGGCGGTTACCAGATTTTCTTGAACTATCGCGGACCAGCGGGAACCTTCCGCATGGTAACCATGACCGACGTTTTGGAAGATAACATTCCAGATCACTTGATCAATGATTCCATCGTTTTAATTGGTGCAACTGCGGTTAGTTTAAATGACTTTTTCTACACCCCCTACAGTAATGACACTACCATCCGGGAGTCAACGGCTGGGGTGGAAGTCCAAGCTAACATGGTCAGCCAAATTATTAGTGCTGTAGAAGATGGTCGTCCCTTGCTCAAAACCTGGTCTGAGCCTGTGGAAATCCTGTGGATTGTAGGCTGGTCTATAGTCGGTGCCACTCTAACTTGGAAATGGCGCTATCTTGGGGGTCTCGGAGGGCTGTCATTGAGGAGAATTGCGATTACCGTGGTCGCTACAGGGGCATTATTCGGAAGTACCTATGGAGCATTTTTGGGGGGTTGGTGGCTCCCGGTGATACCGCCATTGTTAGCCTTAAGTGGGTCTGCAGTTGCCATCACAGCTTCTTACGTTGCTAGCACTGCTAAAGAGATTCGTCAAACTTTTGGACGTTACCTAACTGACCAATTGGTGGCGGATTTGCTGGAGAACCCAGACAAACAAAAACTCGGGGGTGAAAGCCGGAAAATCACCATCTTGACCTCTGATTTAAGAGGCTTCACTGCAATTTCAGAACGGTTACATCCCCAAGAGGTAGTCAAAATCCTAAACATCTATTTGGGTCACATGGCGGATGTGATTACTGCTTATCAAGGAACTATCGACGAGTTGATCGGGGATGGGATTTTAGTGCTTTTTGGTGCTCCCACCCTCCAAGAGGATGATGCCCACAGAGCAGTGGCTTGTGCAGTAGCGATGCAGTTAGCCATGACCAGTGTCAATGAAGAAATCGAGCAGTTGGGCTATCCAAAACTGGAAATGGGCATCGGTATCAATACCGGTGTGGTTGTGCTTGGGAATATTGGTTCCGAAAAACGCACCAAATATAGTGTCATTGGCAGCGCTGTCAACCTGACTTACCGGATCGAATCTTATACAACTGGTGGTCAAGTTATGATTTCTCCTTCCACTTTGGAAGAAACTGGCGAATTTTTAAGAATTGACGGTCAAAAACAGGTAAAACCCAAGGGAATTAAACAGCCAATTACTATCTATGAAGTGGGTGGGATTGGGCATAATTATAACCTATTTTTACCCAAACAGCAAGAAACATTTTTCGACGTTAACCAAAAAATTGATCTACAATTTAATTATGCTTTTCTAGATGGAAAGCATATCAGTAATTCGGTCTACACTGGGCGTTTAGTAGAGATTTCAAGTAAGGGAGCTAAGCTTCGTGCTAACAGCAGCGAAATCTCTGCTATCCCTGAGCCACTAAGTAATATTAAGCTCAACTTACTCGATCCAGATAATGTGAACCAACCCAGTGAGGATATCTACGCCAAGGTTTTAGAAAAAACAGCAGAACCGGGAAGTTTTTACATCCGGTTAACTGCTGTCCCTCCGGAGATATCAGCAAAACTAAAATCTCTCTACGAGTCAGTAATCAGGAATTGATCCTAAGTTCTGTGAAGTCTAATTGAGTAACCCTTGAGTTCGGTCAAGGGTTACGGGTATAAAAAGTTACCTTGGTACAGGCAATTTGATCTGATTGAAACTCCGGTTAATCGCTGTTCGAAAGTAAGTATTCAGCTATCAGCTATCAGCTATCAGCTATCAGCTATCAGCTAATAGCTATCAGCTATCAGCTATCAGCTAATGCGCTACCTCTCAGCGTCGTTCGCACAGCGTGGCCATTCGCGTAGCGTGGCCAACGGCCAAGGCCAAAGCCTGTGCCACGCACGCTACTTGAGGTGCTTTTGAATAAAACAAGTAAGCATTGCTTTAATCTCTGTTACGTCAGCTGACGGCTGACGGCACCTCAAGTAGCGTGAGCTAAAAGCTCACGGCTGACGGCTGACGGCTGAATGCTTACGTTCGAAAAACCCTGTATCCATGGCTGCGTAAACCTTTGATTGCGTCCCTCCCACAGGCAAACTAGTCAGCGGGATTTGAGATTAGAAACCCATGGCACCAAAAAATTATAAAAATCCCCCAAAGCCGAAAACCCCCTGTCTAATCACCGGGGATGAAGGCTAACAGCGGCTTGACGCGCCGTAAGAAAAATATTTTTCTATTTCCGGAAATTTTACTTTGTGTAGTGTAGACTACTTTAGTAGTTAAAGGTCGATACTAATGATTGTTTTACAGTTCAAGGCAATTGGCAAACAAAAGCAATATTTAGCAATAGAAGAAGCGATGATAACAGCTAAAATTGTTCGCAATAGCTGTATTCGCTATTGGATGGACAATAAAGGTGTTGGGAAATTAGACCTCAACAAATATTGCACTGTCTTAGCTCATCAGTTCCCGTTTGCCAATGAATTGAACTCTATGGTCCCCCTCGCCAGTGCTGAACGAGCATGGTTAGAAGTTACCGTAAGAATAGTGGAGCCTTATTTCATGAGTTTTAACCATGCATCTGCATAGCCTATCGCCTATAAAGGCTCCACTATTCTAAGGTTTCATCTCCGGTCATCAATTGCCCGTTTATACGAAAACTGTAAGAAAAAAGTTTCCGGAAAGAAAGGTTTTCCTAGATTCAAAAAACATTGTCAATCAGTTGAATAAAAGACTTCTGGATGGAAATTATGTCCAGATAAAAAGTCAATCATTTTTAGTGACAAAAAAGGGATTGGAAAACTCAAACTCAAAGGAACATGGAATTTCTGGCGCTTTGACAAAAAGCTAATTAAGAGGGTTAGGATAGTCCGTCGAGCCGATGGTTACTATAGCGCTACGCGCAAGTCAGAAGTCACAAGTCAGAAGACAAAAGTTTACTACAACAGGTTTTCAGCTTTTAGCCATGTCCTAACTTTAATGGGTAGTGCTATATGTTCAGTTTTGCCTTCAGATCGATATCAATGAGTCTGTTCCAGCAACACCGAATAGCAATACTGTACCCTTACCTAGGTTTTATCGAAAAGGGGAAAAGCGTCTAAAGTTCTATCAACGTCGAGTTTCTCGAAAAAAGAAAGGCTCTGGGGAGCATGTCACCTTTGTAATTAGGTAAATAGATCCCCCCTAGCCCCCCTTAAAAAAGGGGGGAATTAGATTCAAAAGTCCCCCTTATTAAGGGAAACGGGGGATCTAAATCAGGGATTAACAAAACTGACATGCACCCAAGGCTCTGCACTAGTCGAAATTGTTCTAATTGTGGTGAAGTAGTTAAAAAATCTCTATCAACTAGAACCCATGTTTGTCAGTGTGCTTGTTCTCTCGACAGAGACCACAACGCTGCAATCAACATCCTAGAAAGAGCCTTAAGTACGGCAGGGCATGTCGGAACTCTGGTCTTAAACGACCCAAACGCTTGGGGAGATTTGGCCTCTACTGTGGCTGGTGCAAACAAGTCATGGGCAAGTCGAGTCGTTGAACCAATAATCCCCGCGTATGCGCGACCGGGGAGTGTCAAATCTCTGAAAAAATTCAGCTTAAACTCAGGCTTGACTAAGAGGTTGTCTGAGAAGTCTCATTTGCTACATCCAAGCCCCCGTTGGTCCCCCAATTCTGGGGGACTTTTAGAAGCAAATTGACTCTTGTTTCCCCCAAAGTTGGGGGGTCAGGGGGGCAAAATTCAGGATCAAAAAACTTTTCAGATATCCTCTAAGGGTTAAGGCTAATTCTTGTAAATGTCTATTATAGTTTAATAATTTAATAAACTTATGAAAACTACCGCTAACTTTATTAATTTATTGGCACGTACAACATCAATCTTGATTGTACTGCTGTTTTGCGCACTCACCCCTCAACCAAGCTATTCTCAAGGTTTACAATCTGTCAACGGTCACGTTGCCGATTCTAATAATAACTCATCTGAAACCCAAAATAGTTCCCAAAATAGTTCAGCCAACGGCTCACGCTTACGATTTATTCCACCAACCGATAGCGCTCCTCGAAAGAGTAATGGGTCTGGTTCACGAGGCTGGTATGAGCAGTTACCCCGTGAATTGGTGACGCTGTTAATTCCCTCACAGAAAGTAGCTGCACAGACGATATCTGGTCATCCTAGATTTTTATGGTATTTGTCCGAGCCTGTAGACGTACCAATAGTATTTACCTTGGTGGACACAGTAGAAAACCAGACAATATTTGAGAAAAGGATTGACTCAGGTCAGGTAGGGATGATCTCAGTAGAACTTCCGGAAAACAGTCCAGAACTGATTGCAAACCCACCAGGACTAGAGGAAGAAAACAGGAAGATATACATGTGGTCTGTTACCCTAGAATGCGATCGCGAAAACCCGCCTAAGACTTCCTATTATAGGAGCTGGATTGAGCGGGTATCACCACCCCCAGAATTAGAGCAAAAGCTAGCAGCAGTTGCTGCAAATACCAACAGCTCCACCTCTGAGTTACTGCATCAACAAGCAATCATCTATGCCGAAGCAGGGGCTTGGTTTGATGCCCTTGATGCCCTTTACCAGGCTCAAGCTGCTAATCCCAATGACTCCTCGATTCGAGCAGATTTTATCGCTCTGCTGGAGCAAGTGGGATTGGGTCGTGTGGTACAGTAGTGGGTCAGTGGGTCACAGAGTTAACACAGAGTATGGGATGTTGCTGGGTTTGTTGTTTTGCGATTCGGCCAAAGCCCGACGCTGCACGAACGCAATATATCTCTAGGAAATGCGATTGACCTACGGTCACGCTACGCGATCGCATTCCTCAAAGACTTGTGTAAAACTGGAACAAAGTAATCACAGACTAGTAGATCATGATCAATTTGGACACTGAGGATCGTAAGCAACTAATCACTCTACTCCGCTTACTTGATTCTTATCGATCGACCGTTTCTGATTATATTCCTCAATCAATTCGGAAAGATTAGCATTTTTTTCCTTCAGAAGCTGCAGGTACTCTTCTTCCATAGCATTGGTAAGTTCAAGATTTCTCATATCTATCGCTAAATTAATCTTAAACTCAGAAAATTTGTTATTAAACGCTGCTGCATTATCATAGCTTTCCGAAGGGTTAGTTGTGGCACTTATGGTACCGAACAATGTTCCTAATAGACTAATAACAAATATAAAAAAATTGACGATATTTTCGGCTTGTTCATCAGAAACAAATTCTTGAATAAACGAGACCAATAAGTCATTACCTGCCGTAATACCTCCGATAGCCGCTAAAAAAATAGGGATAGTATATTGCAGAACAAAGAAAACGTACAAAAGCAAGTTTGAAAAAGAAATTTGAAAGTCACATCGTCTTTGGATATCCAAGAAAATCTTGTAGTAGTTAGAGGAGAATCTATACTTTTTTTCTTTAGGTTTTTGTACCCACACGGTTTTCAATTTATCTTCTGCTAAGAAGGGTTTTGAAAAGTCCCTGGCTGGTAGAGTTCATGTCAGGTGGGCAGTGTCAGACAGATAAGATAAGCTGGGCTTTTCGCCTTTGTAGACACTGCCCACCCTACGATTAATGACTACAGATTAATCACGTTTTGTCTAAACCCGACCCTAAAAAAACCAAGCATAAAACTTTTCTGGCCATGATCTAATATCAAGTCCGGTTGACTAATCATGATATCCCTTCTGGCGTAACAGGTAATAGATAATTGGTAAGCTATCAGCTATCAGCTATCAGCTATCAGCTATCAGCTATCAGCTATCAGCTATCAGCTATCAGCTATCAGCTATCAGCTATCAGCTATCAGCTATCAGCTAATGCACTACAGATGGTGCTACTTGAGTGGCCATTGGCCAACGGCTGACCACTGACCACTTACCGCTGACCGCTGAAGGCTTACGATTACCGATTACTACCAATCCAGAGACTACTTGGGAGTTGATTAACCGGACTTGATATAACTACTTACATTTACTTGGACTTTAGACAGTAACCGGACACTTAGGGTGAAGATTGATCAAAGTGACAGAAGAGGGATATAACCTTTTGCCTACTTATGAGGTACACAGGATTTTTTCCCTGTTCACTGTTCCCGATTATCTCTTCACTGTTCCCTGTTCCCTGTTCCCTGTTCCCTGTTCCCTAAAATCCCAAAATTATGTACTTCACCCAATTGACACTAGATTCAAACCAATTCACCCATCACCGCTCTGCGCAAAATCTCTGTCACTTCTGTTGCTATTCTGGCATCAAGTTCCACCGCTTCACGATTGACATCTCTTGGTTCAAGCACCTTTGCTCCCCGTAGCGCCATACTGAAGGTAATCAATTTAGCTGGCTTGAGGGAATCGTCAAGACTAGGCTTAACTAATTTAACTAGCGCGACATAAACCGCTTCGGTTCTGTTCCTAATACTGGTAACTCCGTTGCCGAGTTTTGATATAATCACTGTTGAGTCAATCACATTCAACAAACCCAACTCTTTAATAGCTAAATCAACTAACCGAGCTGGATCGTTCCCCATTGCTCTGATGATACTTTCGAGACTATCCCACTTAACTCCCGGTAGCTGGCATGGTTCCGGTATGTAATTATGCCAACCCACCATTGAGATCATCCGATTTAAATCATAAGCCGATATAGTATTACTTTCCCATTGAGGGGGTTCAGGGTCAGCAGTTAGAATTATGCTTTTGGTTGTGCTACCAAACAACTGGGGGTACTCAATAAAGGGTTTTTCCCCATATCGGCCACGGAAAATCAGGCTATCATTGCCTGTAATCTGTTTCAGCCAATTTTCTAAGTCCATTTGGGGAGCAAAGCGCTTTAACATTGCCCCTAAGCAATTAGAACTTGCTGTATTGTAGTCATAACTAATCACATCTGTGATTAAATCACAGACCGGAATATCCCTTTGATTTCCAGCTTGGTCTGTGCCTCGAATTGTACACTTATCAAGATCGTCATTAGGAGATTTGCTATTAAGGCGAGACACTAGATTAATAATCGGTATAATCTTACTACCACTCCATAATTCGTCATTACTTAGGGCATTTCGTCCCAACCATTTTACCTTGAACTCTTCCTCTACAAAACTACCAACACAGATACAAGCTTCTTTGATGTCTTGATGGAGAAACTCTAACCCTTGCTGATCAATATCTGGAAGTTGCCCCAGATTTGGATAAGGACTGAAAGTATGATCCGCTTTAATTCCAGACACGAGATGTTTACCATCGGGTTTATGGTTCAGGTGGGAGGGATAATCTTTAATTTGCTGTTTGTATGGTGAAGTATCAATACCGAGATATAATAGTTTGGGATTATCTTCAACACCTTCGTCAGCAGCTTGGAGATATTTTTGGTAAACGTTATATTGGCTATAGTTATCTACAGTGATCAAGACTTCAGTCTCGTCAATGTCTAAATTCCACAGCACTGAATCTTCGGTGCTTTTGACCAGTTGCTGATCACAAAATACTTTGAAAAAAATGTCTGGTCGTTGGTCAGAGAACAGTTCTTGAAAATAGGATTCATCGAATTCCATCCCAAAGCTGCCATGGTCATCAGTGATGGCGCTACCCACCAAGTTGTTGAAAATAAGGTCTTTATCCCATGCTTCAACCCGTAATCCTGAAACGACGCCACTGGTTTTTGGATCGATTACCCGACCTAATATCCTAAATATTGCCATAGTAAATTCTACGATTAAAGTCAATAACTGTAGCTGATAGCTGATGAGTGAACCAAATAAACAGCTCCTATTTTTTTTATCTACGTATTGATGATATTCCTATATATGATAACACTTAATTTTATTATTTTAAGTTAACACTTAAAAATAATAATAGGTTAATAATATAACCCTTAAAATCGATAAATACCACGGTTACAGTGGTATTTGTGGGTAAATTTGCTATTACTGCTCTTTTGATTAAGGGTAATGATATCGACATGATATAATTTCCTTATAACCTGTGGTCTGGAAGCAGGTTAGCTCAAGCCTATTGACCAAAAAATTTGGGTTTCAAGCCCCGTCCTTCGCTGGATAGAAACCTGTTTATTGTGGAGCCTTATTCAATAAGTTTTAACCATGCATCCGCATAGCCTGCCGACCATAAAGGCTCCACTATCTTACGGTAACTTGGCCGTAGGCCACGCTGCGCGAACAATGGACGGCTTTTTTTTGTGCTACAATATTACGTAGAGTTGTCCAACGTCAAAATGAAAGTCTTAGAGTTCAAGGTCAAAGGGAATAAAACTCAATATGCCGCGATTGATGAGGCGATCCGTACTGGTCAATTTGTCCGCAATAAGTGCATCCGTTACTGGATCGACAATAATGGTATAGGACAAAAAGAACTGTATCGTCATAATACGTGGCTTAGAGCTGAATATCCTTTTGTAAAGGACTTGAACTCTCATGCATGTCAAGCTTCGGTTGAAAGAGCCTATAGCTCAATTGCTAGATTTTACGATAAATGTAAAAAGAAAGTTCCTGGCAAAAAGGGATATCCCAAATTCAAGAAATTTTCCAGATCGGTTGAATACAAAACATCGGGCTGGAAGTTGTCTCCTGATACTAAGTCAATAGATTTCTTAGACAAAAAAGGTATTGGAAAACTAAGACTTAAAGGAACTTGGGAATTATGGCGTTATGATTCGGCAAAGCCGACGCTACGCGAACAGAAGCTAATTAAGCGAGTTAGATTAGTGCGCCGCGCGGATGGTTACTATGTTCAGTTCTGTATAAAAGTTGATGAAAAGGAATCTTTAGAACCAAATCATACTAATATTGGGCTAGACGTAGGACTTAAGGAATTTTATACCGATTCCAAGGGAGGCGTAGAGCCAAATCCTAGGTTTTATCGTAAAGGCGAAAAAAGACTGAAGTTTTACCAGCGTCGGGTTTCTCGCAAAAATAAAGGCTCATCCAACCGTAAGAAAGCCGTTAATAAATTAGGCCGGACACATCTTAAAATAAGTAGGCAGCGTGAAGAGCACGCCAAGAGACTGGTTAGAAGTTACCGTAAGATAGTGGAGCCTTATTACAAAAGATTTAACCCTTTTATGCAAAGCCGAACACCCATAAAGGCTCCACTATCTAAGGTTTCGTCTCCGGCGCGCTGCGTAATCCACTCTAACGATGTGGTTGCTTACGAAGATTTAAGAGTAAGAAATTTAGTTAAAAATCATTGTCTTGCTAAATCTATTAATGATGCAGGTTGGTATCAGTTTAGGAAATGGCTGGAATATTTTGGACAAAAGTTTGGTAGACAAACGATAGCAGTTAATCCCGCTTATACTAGTCAAAATTGTTCCAGCTGTTGTGAAGTTGTCAAGAAATCGCTATCAACTAGGACTCACACCTGTAAGTGTGGATGTGTTTTAGATCGCGATCATAATGCAGCTATCAATATCCTAAAAAGAGCCTTGGGTACGGTGGGGCACACCGGAACCTGGATCATCGATCCCAACGCTTTAGGAGAGGACGCCTCTACTTCTTCTGATTCCGGTCTGGAGAAGCAAGTGACCTCGTTGATCAAAGAATCCCCGTTCTTCTAGGACGGGGAGTGTCAATCAATATCATACATATTAAGGAATCTATGCCCCCAGCTGTTTCCCTCCAGAACATCTACAAAATCTACGATAAGGTCCCTGTCGTGAATGACCTGTCCTTTACCATTGAATCAGGAGAGATATTTGGTTTGCTGGGTCCGAATGGTGCTGGTAAATCCACTACAATTCGGATGCTAACTACCTTAACTGAACCGACCAAGGGTCAAATTAAGGTAGCGGGTTACGACGTTGTAGAAGAAAAAGATCAGGTCAAGGAAAATATTGGTGTGGTCTTGCAGCAAACTAGCGTGGATATTGACCTGACTGTCTGGGAAAACATGGAACTCCACGCACGGCTGCATCACATTGCCAATCCTGGGCGTAAGCGGCTGATTAATCAGTGGTTAGAGTATGTAGAGCTAATAGACCGACGGGATAGTTTAGTGAAAACTCTGTCTGGGGGAATGAAGCGTCGGTTGCAAATTGCTAGAGCGCTGTTACATCAACCGAAGATTCTATTTTTGGATGAGCCTACAGTAGGATTAGACCCCCAAACCCGCCGTCGCCTGTGGGAAATTATTCGGGATTTGAATCGCCAAGGTATGACGATATTGCTAACTACCCACTATATGGAAGAAGTGGAGTTTTTGTGCGATCGCTATGGCGCTGGCAAGCCAGGACGGATCGGTATCATGGATTCTGGTAAACTAATCGAATTAGGTACATTTGAACAGTTGCGCCACCAACATGGGGAAGGATTACTGATCAAACAACTCTCAGAACGCTTTGAATACAAATTTTTTCCGACTCTGGAACTTGCGAGTGGCTATCTCGAAAGTTTACCCGATAAAACTGGTGTGATGGTTCGTCCCTCCAACCTGGAAGATATTTTTGTTGAATTGACAGGACGTCAATTGGATTAGAAGCTAATTAAAACAATGCCTCGTCTAGCTACCCAAATTGAAGCGATTCTATACTTGAAGGGACAGCCCGTCTCTATAGAGGAAATCTCAGAGTATGCCCAATGCGATCGCGAAAAAGTTGCGGATGGCCTGATTGAACTGATGGCAGACTATGCCCACCGGGACAGTGCTTTAGAAGTTGTGGAAACCCCTGCTGGGTATAGCTTACAGTTACGATCCACGTTTAGTGAATTACTGCAAAACTTAATTCCTGCTGAATTGGGCACAGGTGCTTTGAGGACTTTAGCTGCGATCGCTCTTAAAGGTCCGATTACTCAAGCTGACCTAGTCAACCTTCGTGGGAGTGGAGCGTATCAACATATCCAGGAACTGGTCGAGCTCGATTTTGTCCAGAAACGTAGACAAACTGAGGGGCGCTCGTACTGGTTACAAGTTACCGAAAAATTTCATCAACACTTTGAAGTTCAGCAGCTACTGCCACCCCAATAGAAGCTATGCCAAGGGTTACAAAAACTTCAAGATTTCTTTAAGTAAGCTTTTTTACTCAGAATTTATACCCAAAAAACTGAGATTTATCCCCGAAAGCTGATTCAGGTTATCTCACAATCGTTTAGAGTATAGAAAAGTCGAGATGAAGCAGGTCAAACCTAAAATTCCTAATGGTATTCAACCCCGATTTTCTAAGTTCCCCAGGACCAGAGCCTCAACCGAACCAACTGCTGCAATACCTCCAGAATCAACCTTCTGATGTTTTAGCAAGGATTGCTAAGTCTGCTAGCCCTGAAATCCAACAAATCATCTCTCAGAACGTTCAAGGGCTAGTAGGGATGCTGCCATCAGAAAACTTTAATGTTCAAATCACCACTGATCGGGAAAATTTAGCTGGATTGCTGGCTTCAGCCATGATGACTGGTTATTTTCTCCGTCAGATGGAACAGCGTATGGTTCTTGAAGACAACTTAACCAACTCCACTCCCTTAGGTCCTCAGAAGCAGCGCACTGAAAAGCGTAGGGATTCCCCAAACCCAACTGAGCCATAGATGTCCTCTGGTTTAATACCTAGTTTGATACCTACTAAGTTAGGTAGTTAGGTAGAATGGCACTATGTTAATAATTATTAACTTGGCAAAAAAACTAAATGGAATAGGAAAAAGGGATGATACTATTATATAATATTATCCCTTTTTACTTTTTAGACGCAGGTGCAACATTTTGTGCAGGTATAAGAGGTGTATTCCTCTGTTACTCTCACTAACTTGGAACCATAGCGATTACACAAGTGTTCTAGGATTTGAGAGAACTGATAAAAAGCCCAAGTCATCATAGCTCTTTTCGACCTAGGAGACGCTAAGGGAACGAGCACAATAATACATCTATTATAGCAAAAACTTTCAAGGAGACGCAACATTTTCAGTCCCCAATTCCCAAGGGGCTGTGTGGGTCACCTGCGGGAGCACTTTATACCCCCCGTATCCCGCGCTTGTCTTTGGGCTATAACGGGAGTCCCCTTCGAGTTTAGATGGTAATTGTGATTAGCCATTACCGATTACTTATTACCGATTACTTATTACCGATTATCGATTAGACCTAGCAGCCTTAGTAGTTTTATTATACTGTTTGGGTCAATTATTTTGGCCTGAGCCGAAGTTCCCTTGTCCGAAGTTACCGACAACTGCAGCGAAGTTTGTTACCAATTAGTGATTACTATAACCCAAACAAAATCTTCGACGCGGACTGGATGCACATCAGTTTAACGACCCAACCAAATCTTAATCTGGTCAACTAGACTTGTGCCACCAAACCATAGGGCAAACATAATTGAGATGGAGAGGCTTGCTCCGATCAGGCACAGGACTAAACCCGCTAGGCTAATTGCGCCATCATCTTCAGTTAAGCCAAAACCAGTTATAAAAATTCCCGCAGCTGGAATGGTATTTGTCCCTGGAATCGGAATCATCATCGAAATTGACATTAATGCGATCGCACTCCCCATAAATATCCGACCAGGCAAACTTGTACAAATATAGCTTAGGCGAGGACGGGTAACTGCCTCAATCCGCCGCAACCAAGGGAGTCCTATTTTCAGAAAACCCTGCACGGTTTCCAATTTCATTTTCCCATTCATCATCTTCTTAGGTAGCCAGGGGCGTTTGGCACCAACGATGAGCTGAATAGCCAACAAGAAGATCACAATTGCAAAGGGAATCGAATAACCCGGTGCTGGAACTGGCAAAGCTGAAGGTAGAGATAGGATAACGAATAGAAACCCAAAGATACGTTCCCCCGCTAGGGTTAAAATATCTGCCAGCCTTACCTGAGGCTCTCGCTCTTCCTCAAAAAAATAGCGCTGTAGTTCTACAGAGAGTTTAGCCATTCAGTAGTGATTAGTTATAAAAGTTAATATACTAATATATACTAATCTTTCTAGCACTTACCCTGACATTACCCAAAAAAATGGGTTTAAAGCCCCGTCCTTTAAGGACGGCTTTATAATACAACCTTCTTGTATTGACACTTTTCCGAGAGCATGTTATGATAAATGTCTATAATAATAGATTAATAACAATCTAGGTAGATATTATCTAAAAATAAGTAGACAATGTAAAAAACATGTTTTGAGATAAGCATGTTGCATAATTGAGTCTAACGACTTGATCGTCTATGAAAAAATCAGATAAAAAATCTATCTATCTATCTATGTTTTCAATAATTTAGGTACGGTGGGGCACACCGAAACCTGGATCCGCGCTATCCAATACGCTTATAGAGAATTGTCCTCTACCTTTTCTGGTTCAGACCTGAACAGGCAATACAGCTCGTTGAACGCGATCGCGTGGCCTACGGCCAAGTAAGAATCCCCGTTCTTATCGGAGGGGGAGTGTCAATTAAGATTAATTGCTAGCTGTGCAGCAATTGACAAATGGTTTGTTAGCGATCGCTTCTAACCCCACTGATTTGATCAGATCTACCCATGCTTGGGGCTGGGAATCCCGTAACTGGGCGACAGTAGTCACAGTTTCTTGCCAAATCAGAGCATCAGCATATAGTTTGGCTTGTTCTAAGGTATTTTGCTCCTGATCTAGATTAAGCGCTAATTGCGGACTAAGTTCAGTACGCTGGAGTATTCCTTGAACCCAATGATCTCGGCTACGCTCTTGAGGATCGCAAACTAGTACGAAAAACCACTTGTATTCCTTACCCATGGTCAGAGGTACGGTTTTCGGTATGCTCAGTTGCACAATACCGTCTTTCCTGTTATCCAGGGTCAATGTGGTCAGGTACACCTCTTGATCCTGGTCATCAATTAACACAAATTCTGCAACAGTAGCTGTAGTTTTGGGAACATACCAGAACAGTGTAGGATTAGCCGCCACCGTTTTGACCAGATTATTGGTTGGCACGATAGCAGTTAAAGGGATATCACCGTTGTCAGTACAAGAATAGCTACGAGACCCTCCTCCTGCTGTTCTTCTCGGTTTTCCTCGTTCTGGTACTTGTGGTGGAAATTTAATCATATGTGTCCCAGCCCCAAGGGTTCTAGACGGTGACCCTCGCTCTGGTGGTCGTGGGAATTGTGCACCAACTTCATGGTGTGGGTATGACTGTGCCAGTAACTGGGCTGCGGTGAAGTCAGTTACCAGTGCAGCCGAGAGCATAGTAGTCAGCACTGCCAGATAGGTTGGAGATTGTTGCCAAGTCATGATCAATCACCCTACTCATTGAATAGGCCTCTTGCAAAAGTCAATTTTTGCGATCGGGCTATAGTATTTATCATCCTCTTTTTAAAGATTTATGCAAGAGTCCATATAATTTTATAATTTGCCTTTAGCTATAACCTAGATAGTTAACCCATTTAGAAAAATCATCCATAATCTCGAAAAATCATCGATAATTGGCTTTCACAAGTGGTATTTGCCTACTTTCTATTCTTCTTCAGGACTGACGCAGTCACTCCACCCTATAGGTATAGTTTTATAGGTATAGTTGGCTCCCCAGTTTCTGCCAAGTCCTGTTTTTAAAAGGGTTGCAGCTAATCCCACACCTTATTTTACCGCCTAATTGCTAATTCTGAGTAATTACTTTATATCCAACTCAGATATCGATCTTAGGTATCTATATATTTAATCCCAAGTTACCATCAAAGGTATTGGTATTATTTGGCTATTTTATGCAAAGGGAGCAATAATCTCAAGTCGGCTTAATCACTTCCCAAATAGTTACTGAATTCTTGGGTCAGGGTAATCGATAGTCGGGAATAGTCAACTACCAATTACCCATGACCGATGACCAATTACCTGTTACCCATAACCCATTACCCGAGAAGGGAGATTAGGATTATTGAACCGGTATCGTCAACGGATTACCCTCGTTTTAGGTACCAGAAGTCCAAGAGTTCATGTACTCGATTTGCTCTGGGGTTAGGGTGTCAATGTTAATGCCCATTGCTTGTAACTTCAACCGGGCAATTTCCTTATCCACTGCTTCAGGGATGGAGTGTAAACCTGGTTCAATGGATCCTTTGTTCTTGACTAGGTATTCACAGGCCAAAGCTTGGTTAGCAAAGCTCATGTCCATCACCGCACTGGGATGACCTTCAGCTGCTGCCAGGTTAATCAGGCGTCCTTCACCCAGTACCACAACGGATTTACCATTTTTCAAACAGTACTCTTGGGTAAAGTTCCGTACTTCTTTGACTTCTGTTGCCATTTCCCCTAAGGACTTGAGGTCAATTTCAATATCGAAGTGACCAGAGTTGCACACCATTGCTCCATCTTTCATCACCTCGAAATGCTCAGGGCGAATCACGTGCTTGTTCCCAGTAACTGTGATAAACAAGTCACCTAAGGGAGCAGCTTCTGCCATCGGCATTACCCGGAAGCCATCCATTACAGCTTCAATGGCTTTAGTGGGGTCAATTTCAGTAACAATGACATTGGCTCCCAGTCCCCGGGCTCGAAGTGCTGCGCCTTTGCCACACCAGCCATAACCGACCACAACCACGTTTTTACCAGCTAGCAACACGTTGGTGGCGCGGATAATACCATCAAGGGTAGATTGACCAGTACCGTAGCGATTGTCAAAGAAGTGTTTGGTGTCAGCATCATTAACATTCATTGCCGGGAATGTCAACACCCCGTCATTGAACATAGCCCGCAGACGGACAATGCCAGTGGTGGTTTCTTCGGTGGTGCCAATGATATCACCGAGCTGGTGTTGGCGCTCTTTTACCAGAGTGGCGGTAACATCGCTACCATCATCGATTATAATGTTTGGTTTGTGATCCAGGGCAATTTCAACGTGGCGGTGATAGGTTTCGTTATCTTCCCCTTTGATGGCAAATACAGAAATCTCATGATCAACCACTAAGCTAGCCGCTGCATCATCTTGGGTTGACAGAGGGTTGCTGGCAATCAGGACAGCATCAGCACCAGCAGCCTTGAGTGCGATCGCTAAATGGGCAGTTTCGGTGGTTACGTGACAGCAAGCAACTAAACGAATTCCTTCCAAAGGCTTTTCTTGGGCAAAGCGGTCTCGAATTTGCTTGAGCACTGGCATCTCCCGTCCAGCCCATTCAATCCGCTGTTTTCCTTTTGGTGCCAGAGACAGGTCTTTAACTTCGTGTTTAATCCGAGTAGCAGTTGCAATCATCAGGTTTTGTGTTTTCGTTAACGTTTTTTAGTTTAGCTTTGATTAGTTTAACGTGTTGGAGAAAGTGCCACCGGATGGGAAACCTTTATCAAAATTCTGATTAAACTGGCTGAGATTTAAGATAGTTTACAGATTTCTACCATCAACGGGTGATCAGGAACTCAGTTCGATGTCGGAAATTGGCTAGTTTTTTCAGGAGACAGCAGACTCAATGGCAGCAAACCACCATAGGATTGATTACTGACCAGGACTAAAATAGTATATTTGTACTATAATAAATAGAGTGAGTTGACGGTCAGCTGATCTGATATAAACCCCTAATCAAGGTTTTTCCCCATGAAGAAGCACTATATACTGAGCATCAATCCCAATGCCGAGTACCAATGGGAGCAGTGTACGTTAAGAGATCCCATTACCGCAGAACGGCCAGACTTTGCTGGTTTGATTGCCCAAGCTGTGGCAGATCAAACTGGTTCTTATCTAGTGGCAGTTAATATTGAGGTAGAAGTATTAGAGCAAGCAGCACAGCCCCAAGCTCAGAAAGTGCGGGTTGATTTGCCAGTGCTTGCTGTGGAAGTGCAACCATCAGGATTAGTAGCATGATGATTGACATAGTTAACCGAACCCGGTTCTAACACAAATGTAGCTTCAACCCGCATTCAACAACCGCTCTCCTATCGGGTCAGACCTGGGCTTGGTGCGGGCTTAGCTAAAACCAAAAAGCTTAACGAGAAAAACCGTTCCCCCGCCCGATGATGGGATTTTCCACAGCTTCTCGGTACTGTTCAACGGCTTCAGTATAGGCAATGGGCAGAACACACTCGACGTTTTCATGGGGACGAGGAATGATCACCCAGGATTCCAGGGTAGCGCCATGGGCTTTTTCGACGGCTGCAATACCGGCATCCATAGCTGTTTTTACTTCCGAAACATCCCCCCGAATATTGATATTGAAGCGGGCGCTACCAACTCTGATGTAGCCTACTAAGGTAACCCTACCGGCTTTAACCATAGCATCTGCTGCTGCGAGTATACCAGGAAAGCCTTTGGTTTCGAGAGATCCAACCGCCACTGTGGACATAGCCAAACTCCTTAATCTGTTGAATTATTTGAAACTCAGGAACTATTGTACGAATCTTCGCTACCGATTCGGCTTAATACGTAAGCTATCAGCTATCAGCGTGTCGCGTATCAGCTATCAGCTAATGCGCTACAGATGGTGCCACTTGATGTGCTTATGGGCAATTAGGACGCTAGGGAACTTTTGAATCAAACAAGTAAGCAAAATTTTAATCTGAGTTATGGAAAGCTGACGGCTGACCGCTGACGGCTGAATGCTTACCTTAATACTGATTAAGTGTATTAGTTTAAAATGTTCGGAACTCTTCGACTTTGCTGGTGTAGTGGATGGGCAGCACTGTGTCCACATTTTCATTAGGGTTAGGAATGATATAGTGAGCTGTCACCTCCGCACCATAGGTTTTCTCTACGGCTTCTAGCCCAGCTGCTACCGCGACGTTTACCTCTGAAATTTTACCACGGACGCTCACCATAAACCGACCTTTCTCAGATTTATCATAGGATACCAGTGTGACTGCCCCTGCTTTGACCATGGCGTCTGCTGCGGCTAGTACCCCTGGAAAACCTAGGGTCTCAATAGTTCCAACTGCTACTGGCATTGTGTTCTACTCCGGTCAACATGAAAAGTTTGTTAAATCTGATTGTACTGGAGTTATTAGGCAAAATATATCCTAGCTTGCCTAAAACGTTAACATTTAAAATTTAAACTATAAAATATTGAAATTTAACAATAAAAATTAACACTTAATATAAGTTGAGTTTGGTTAGTTTTTTTAGGCTCTTGCGCACCTGTTTTTCTTTCTCCTGGAGTTCAGTAATCATTTTTTGATTATAGGGATCGATAATCTCTGAGTTACTTTCTGACTTTAACCAAAGTTTACGGGCTAGTTGAAAACATAACTGACATCGTTCTAAATTTTTCAAAATTGAAGGAGTAAATTGAGCCAACAATTCTTCATCTTTTTTGGTAAACCCCTTTAGATCAATTCTTTCAGACAAGTTATCGTTTGGATTACTATTGGGTTTTAACTTATTAATTAATTGTACCACAGCAATTAAATTTTTTTGCTGATTCAACACGGGCCAAGCTACCATAGTATAGGTTCGGTAACCGGTAATTTTGTCGATTCTTTTCGCTTCTTCAGAGCGTGGGTCGTCATAGACATCAAAGGGAACATTAATAATACTTAAGGAGGTAGCAGCTGCACCAGCAATTCCTTTATCTGCTGGAATATCAATGACTAGGGAGCCACCTTTCCCGTCATCAGCGTCAATGGAACCGAGGATGTTACTGTGCTCATCCAGTAAAAAAATACTGGTGCGGTCTGCTTTTAGTATATTTCCAGCTTTTCGGGTCAGGCGACGTAACATTTCTTTGAGGGTGTCCACTAACTCCCCTAAAGCGTCATCAACGGTGTTCACCTCTTCGATAGGCTTTGGTTTTGCGTTCGCGTAGCTTGGCCTAGGGCCAATCCCATCACTGGTATCGACGGTATCTACTTCACTAGTATCTACTTCAATCTCTGAGGATTTCACTGGAGTTTCCAGTAAATCTAAACCAGCGATTTCTCGCCAGTTTAACTGCAATGCTTGACAAATTTCTACAAAGAAAAGACCTTTAATGGGCTTTCCGATCAGAAAAAGATTAACAATGGGCAAGTCTAAATCTAATTCATTAGCTAGGTCTATATCTCTTCCCCGACGCTTACGCTTCCAAACTAATTTGACTGTTTCGAGGTACTTAGGGTGTACACTATATAATTTTTCCATTCTTTTTTGATTTGGGGAAAGCTGCTTATCTCAACTCCAAATGATTAGGGAGTAGCAAAAAAATAAAATACCAGGTTTTAGCTTGTCGGATAGGCAAAAAAGTTGGTTTTCAGTTTTATAGATTAAATTAGGTTCCCCACCCTACTTTAATTGGTATTTTTTTTCATGCAAGTCCCGGCTGTCAATCTATTGGTTTTTATGGATATTCCGGATACTTCATGTCACTGCTCTTAGTTTCTAATAGGTTTATCCCATTAGTTAACTAGACTCCCTAGGTAGTTTTACCAAACTAGTTGCTGCTTTCACTAGTGGATTGCGCTAGATGTTGCTAGGCAATTAACCGTGCTTGTTAATAACCTATAAGTTATTGATAACAGTCACAGTATCAGCTACATAGCGTCAGTTACCCTTACCTAAATTACCACTATGGTGAAGATACCATAGTTGGTATACAGCTGTCGCACCTGATCATTGACATCCTCCCCTCCCTAAGCAACTTCCCTATGCTCAGTCACTTTGAGGGAGGGGATTCCTAACTCTCGCGAATTAGGTTTTCTGCTTCGACCCGTGCCAACTAGAGTATCGTGACCGATACTCCCCGTCGCTTCCAGTCCACAGACATTTTCTACTACCGTCTGCCCGACGGCATTTAACCCTCTATTTCTAAGAACCTGACTAGCTGCTACATCTCTTGTGGTTCTGTATCCACACTCATCGCAGTGGTGAAAGCGAATATCTAGAGTTTTTTTGCCAGTGTGTGCCTTCGGACAGGCTTCGCCAACAACAAATATCATGCCAGCACCATCACACAAATGATGAGCTAGTTTAAAGTGCCAATCTTTACGAGTGTCAGATATGCGCTGATGTAGTCTAGCTATTTTCTGGTTTAGCTTGTATCTATTATTTGACCCTTTTTGCTTATTCTTTAGCCTACGTTGCAGCAATTTCAGCTTGCGCTGTAGGGTGATCAGAAATCGAGGTCGCTTAATCTCTTCACCATCACTGGTAGCTACAAACTTGAGGACGCGATTTCCGAGGTTGCCTCGGAAATTAAAGCCGTCCGTGTCAAACCCCAAGTCCAAACCTCTAGGATGACCGTGAGGCATGGGACTAGAGACATTGACATTTAGCTGTAGTGACAGCATCACAAAATAACCAGATGCTTTTCTAACTATCCTCGCTTGCTTGACTTGAAACCCAAAGGGAATAGGCCTTGACTGTCGCCATTTCACCCATCCCAGTTTTGGGAACTTAATCCCATCATCTCTAATTGGGTCTTTTCCTAACTGTGGAAAGACAAACGACCGCATCCGATACTTATTCTTAAAGCGAGGCCAACCAAAACCTCTGGCTTTCATATCGTCCCAAGCTCTATCTAAAGTTCTTAGGGTTTGTTGTAGTACTTGAGAGTGAACTGTTTTCAGATGAGGATAGAGTTTCTTGGCTTGAGTTAATTGCTTGGCTTGCTTATGGTAATTCGGAAATGGTTCGTCGGCAGAAATGATGTACTCGGATTGAATCGAACAAGCATTAATAGGTGACTTACGAGATGCACACCAATCTTTACGCTGCCTAAGGGCAAAATTCCAGACAGAACGACAAATATCTAGGGTTTGCTCGATAGATTCAATCTGTTCGGCAGTTGGTTCTAGTTTGTACTCGTAGGTCATGGTTAGCATGGCCAAATTATAGCTTACATGGGCTATAATGTTGTGTAAATATTTAAGAAATTTGCCAATTATCGGGGCATCTAACCCCTCAATTGGCTTGAGGGAGTCCATGTATCCCCGCCCTATGACATCGTGTTCGTCAGCTAACACTCGTCATGTCCGACGGGGTTTTATAGTTCCCTCAAACTCCCTCGTTTCGATAATAATGCTTTTTGCGAAAAAGGTAAAGTCCTTTCCAGGAAATGTAAGCAGTCAGCTAATACGCTACGCCCATGGTACAGAAACTGCTTCTGAGAGGTTGTCTGAGAAGTCTCATTTGCTACATCCAAGCCCCCGTTGGTCCCCCGAGCGAGCAATCCCTCGCTCGGGGGACTTTTAGAAGCAAATTGACTCTTGTTCCCCCCAAAGTTGGGGGGTCAGGGGGGCAAAATTCAGTATCAAAAAACTTGGGAGATATCCTCTGAGCAGTAAGCTAAACCATCCAGGAAAAGTTGGACATTTTGCTGAGGGGCGCGAGTAGATCAGTTATCCTGGACAACCCCGTCAAGATGTTGATAGCTATCAGTTATCAGGTAATGCGCTACAGATGGTGCTACTTGAGGTGCTATCAGCTAATGGGCAAGCTACTTGAGGTGCTTTTGAATAAAAGAGGAAGGTGCGAACAGCTTTTGAATAAAATAAGCTGACAGCTGACGGCTGACAGCTGACTGCTGACAGCTGACTGCTGACAGCTGACTACGGATTTTGGATGGTTTGGTTAATACGTTTTAAGATCCTCATAACAGTGTAAAAATCATCTTTGTTCTCAAGAGCGAATGTATAGGATTGAGCATATTTAGGTGGCTTTTGAGTTGTCATCTTTAGGAATTTAAACTCATTTCCATTGGTGATAAACCCCAGGACAGGTTGCTCTGGATTAGGATTAGCCAACATATACGCTAAGACTTGAGGAATTCCAGCTGCTAAGGCATATTTTGTTCCTTTTGCTTCAATTACAGTAACCCAGAATTCTGGTTTAAAAATCAGAATATCAATACGTCCAGTAACAATCATACCCTCATCTTCGGAGGTGATTTTAACTTCTTTCTCTGCTGTGATTTCAAAGGGATGACGATAAAATCCTGCTAGTCTCAGTAATGGCGATATTATCACCATTTTTAAGATCACTTCCAATAACGGAGACTCGGATAAGTACAGATACTCTTCTTTAACTTGCCCTAGCAATTGCTTCTCAAAATCCGTCAGTTCTGGTAAATCGTCTTGCCATTCTCTGAAAAAATTTTCATCATCAGTTCGTTCTAGATGGAATCTGTGTCTTAATTGACGTAAGGTAATCTCTTTTGCAGTAATTGTTGGAACCATGGGTAGTTTTAAATTTATAATTTATAGTTTAAGTAATCGGACGTAAGTGATTACACAGTACCTGATTTATTGATAGCAATTCTCATTACTATGAGAACCGCAATATAGCGGTTTTAAATTAGGTGAGGTACAAGTTTTTTGGTTTTAGGCAACAGGCAACAGGGAGCAGGGAGCAGGGAGCAGGGAACAGATGGACTTTTAGTAACTTTACACAAGTTAATACAGCTACGAGGTTCATTTTTGTCCAGCTACTTATCAGCTGTCAGCTATTAGCACTATTCTCACCCTCAGCACTGAGCCACTTAGCACTGAATTGCGACAATCCAATAGTCTTAGATAACTATTTTACCCCACTACCGTCACTAATCCCACTAATCCCAGTTGACCCCATTGCTTGAGATTGTGACAATGCAATAGTTTGTTTGAGCACCCTCTTTTCTTTATTACCCTATTTAACCCATTAAACCTATTACTCCTTTAAATTGCGGTAATGCAATAGTTTTTGTTAGCACCCTTTTATATCACTAATCCCATTAATCTCACTAATCCCAATTGACCCTATGACTTTAAATTATGCTAATGCAATAGTTTTACTATATCCTTGCCTTTTCAGAACAAGTGTGTTAAAGTAATAATATCGTAAAAGCAATGGTTTACTCCCTATGATGATTTCCACCGCACAAGCCGCTGAATTACTTGGTGTTTCTGCCACTCGCGTCCGTTACCTTCTGGGCAAAGGCAGAGTTAAAGGCGCTTATAAGGTGGGTAGAACTTGGGTGATTCCTTTGTTTGATGGTATGCCGGTGGTCACCCCTGGCACTCGCGGACCAAAACGGAACTGGTCAAAGCGTACAGAGTACACTAAGACAGTGATTCATGTTAACCAGAGGGTGATTCGCAACAATCTCAAGACGGGGGACCGGAATCCTGTGATTACGGTCAAGCGAGGCACTAAAAATGTTTACGGTCATACGGTGGAGGTCAATGGCCCCTGTCGGGTGATGTATCGTCCAGATGATCCCCTCAAGTGTGGAGCACGGGTATGGATTGAGACGATTTCTGATTTTGAAGTGATTTCAGCGTGATGGAAAGCTGTTCAGTATTTAGATTGGGATACCTAAATTGCTCAAAGGGAACAGGGAATAGGGAACAGGGAACAGAGATACAATCCTGTGTATCTCATTAGGGTTGTGTTACGGTAAAAACCCCTATATTAGCAAAAATCTCCCTATCTCCCTATCTCCCTACCCGTGAAATTCTAGTCCGACCCAAGAAACAGCCCTGGGGGTTAGGGGGGCGAAACCAAGTCAACTTAGTATCTCCTATTAATTAGAACCCCTCAAACACTGGTATGCCATCATTTGACGATTCTGCCGGTGCAGGTGGTGGAATTTCAGGGCTAGTGCCAGGAAAACGTTCACCACTAGTCTTGGGTTGGGCTTGTGGTTTGGTAAAAATATATTCCCTGCTGGGAGTAGGTGGTGAGGGTTGAGGGCTACTCGTCCACTGTGGCGCTACAGTATTAGCGATCGCACCATAGGTAAGATAGATGTGACCTAGTTGTTTGCCTTGATAGACACGTTTGGTAAATCGCCAACCGGGATCGAGAAAGATTTTGAGAAAGCCATTAGCCAAACCTCTGGTGCGGCCAAGCTCAATGTCTGGGGCATTGCGGTCAATGCGGTGACTCCCTACTAATACCAATTCTCCATTGCGTTTAACCACTCTGAGCATATAGTCTAGGCCGAAGTCTTGACTATCGACGCGGATAGAATAGCCGTTGCTGTCTGTACTGCGGCCACAAATTCCTGTAAAGTCAAAGTCGAGCAGCAGAGGATCTACAATAACTGGGTTACTGCCACGTTCACGCCAGCACGCTTGCCAGTTTGCAATCTGCTCGATGATTAGTAATTGATACTGGTTGTAACCAAAAGGGGCAGCTACTGCAATAAAATTGTTTTCGTTAACTTCGATGTTGCCAAAGGTATTCGCTGCTGCTGGATTGATAGCGCCTAAGGTAAGGCAGGAAGCTGTAGTGATTGCAGTAGCTGCTAGCCAGGGTAATCTGTTCATGGGTTTTCCCTTTCCTAAGTTAGAACATTCCCAGTAGACGCTACGAGTAAAGCATTTGCTCCTCTAGTGATACTGTGAAATTATATCAACTCTGCTTGATTAAGAATATCTTAGGGAAACAGAAAACGTAAGCATTCAGTGGTCAGTGGTCAGCGGTCAGCCGTCAGCATTCAGTGGTCAGTGGTCAGCGGTCAGCCGTCAGCGGTCAGTGGTCAGCTTATTTTATTCACAAGCTGTTCGGTCTAGCTTCGCCTACGGCCAATAGCTGATAGCACCTCAAGTAGCGTGCGCGTAGCGCTTAAGCTGATAGCTGACCACTGATCACTGAATGCTGACCACTGATCACTGATAGCTGATAACTGATACATTATCGCTGATTGCTGATAGCTGATAGCTGACCGCTGATAGCTGATAGCTTACGTTACTCGTTAATCGTCACTTTCACCATTTGAACCGGAGTTTGAGGGCGATCACCACGATCAGTAGGGGTGGTTTGAATATTGTTCACCACATCCATACCCTCAGTAACTTTACCAAAAACCGGGTGCTTCGAGGGACCTGGAGAAAACCAATCGAGATAGGAATTGTCTCGTGTATTGATGAAAAACTGGCAACTACCGCTATTGGGAGCACCGGTATTTGCCATAGATAATGTACCTGGCTCATTGGAAATTTTGGCATTGTCCGGGTGTTCATCCTGGATGCAGCCGTCAGGACCATTCCCGGTACCGGCACGACGACTATTGGGATCCTTGCTATAGGGACAGCCAAACTGAATCATGAAGTCATTAATCACCCGGTGAAAATGAAGACCATCGTAGAAACCAGACTTGGCTAGTTTAATGAAATTACCGGCTGTCTCTGGCATCACATCGGTGAACAATTCCACCGTAATTGTGCCTAAAGAGGTTTCTAGGGTTGCGGTTGGGTTTGCCATCTATATTTCTCAGTTAATGAGAGTTTTGTTAACACTAAACCAGGATACAGCAGGGAGTCGGGAATCGGGAGTCGGGAATCGGTAATCGGGAGATCAGCTATCAGCTATCAGCTATCAGCTATCAGCTATCAGCTTTCAGTTATCAGCTTTCAGTTATCAGCTATCAGCTATCAGCTATCAGTGGTCAGTAATCAGCTCAAGCGCTACGCGCACGCTACTTGAGGTGCTTTGAGTGATCAGCTTTCAGCTTATGCGCTACGCGCACGCGATCGCGTTCAGTCTTCAGCTTTGAGTGATCAGCTTTCAGTTATCAGCTATAATTAATCAGCTATCAGCGGTCAGCTATTAGTTATCAGCTATCAGTCTATGGGCATTCGCGCACGCGATCGCGTTCAGCTTTTGAATAAAACAGGTAAGTATTGCTTGAATCTTTGTTACGTCTGCTGTTCGCGTAGCGTGGCCATTCGCGTAGCGTGGCCATAGGCCAAGGCCAAGGCTGAAGGCTGACCGCTGACCGCTGACCGCTGACCGCTGACCGCTGACCGCTGACGGCTTACCTACTCCCTACCTAACAATTTCACTAAACGACCTCTTACCAATCCTCTGGGGTGATGGTTTAATGTCAGAAGGAACAGATTGCACCACTCCCCATTTAGTTACTAATTCTTTTAGCAGCACCTCTTGTTGAGTCCGGTATTTGGTATAGTCTCCTCCTGAATTCATCACAGCAAACCAAACAGTGCCATAGGTTTGAGTTGGTAAGGCTCCGGCTAAGGTACTAACATAATTTAAACTACCGGATTTGACTACTGCTAAGTTAGGCAATGGACGTTCATTTAAAATACCTTTGTCTTGTCCTACGATGGCAAATACATCAGCAACGGTCATGTTGTATTGCTTAAGATAGCGCTCAATGGCGAGAAATACAGCAGTGACAGCCCGAGGAGACATGCGATTTTCTTCACCTAAACCAGAGCCATTGATTAAGCTAATTTCTGATTGGGGTACTCCCGCCGCTTCTGCTGCTTTGCGGGCTACCACCTTGGCACCACCAGCTGTATTGGCTAGCATGTCGGCCATTTTATTATTACTGTAGCGATTCATTTTCTTCAGCAGTTCCGCCAGGGGAAAGGAATACTGGCGCACTAGGGGCTGTAGATTGTCAGGGGGTGAAGCTACCACTTGCACAGAGCCTGCGATCGCAATTTCCGGTCTAGGGGTACCTGGGGGTAAGGTCTGATACTGAGTTTCTGCTGCTGGTGGCCAACTCTTACCATTCAAGCCTTGCTTGAGCAGAGTGCCAGCTTTGAGGGGTAAGGTCTCAAAATTCATATAAAACTTACCCACAATCACCAAATTACCGGTTACTTGCTTGATACCTAACTGATTTAACTGGTTGCCCACTGCTATGGCTTCTTCCCAGACAAAAAACGGGTCTTCTGACCCTTGAACCACTAGGTCCCCCTGTAGCACCCCATTCTCAATCGGTCCAGTGGCGCTAAATTGGGTAATGAATTGGTGGTCAGGACCAAAGGTAGAAAGAGCAGCTAGTGTAGTTGCTGCTTTGGTAAGGGATGCTGCTGGTAAAGGAATAGTGCCTTGGTGATTGGCTAACAGGGTATCTCCTGATTCGATCCATATCCCTTGATTGGTCTTAGTCATCCCTTTGGCAGATAATCCTTTTAGGTATTGGTCAACACTCTGTTGGCTTCCTGGAATAGGATTCGTTTCCGCAACAGTTAGCGGTTGATCAGGCTTTGGGATCACCTTTAGTGCATTCTCTGGTTCTGAGGACTGGGAAGACTCTGGATCAGGAGATGGAGATACGCCCTTTGGGGAATCCGCCCCATTACATCCAATTACTAGTGCTAGGAGTAGTGTAGATAGTGTACCAGTTACATAAGTCTTCGTTTTGAGCATTATTATATTAGGTGATATCTTTCCAAATCCTCTAGAATTATCTACTATAATCGAGCCTGATCCAATCCTCGATTATAATGCTATATTCTAAACTGAAAATACTATAGCTTTTGGTAAGCTATCAGCTATCAGCTTATGCTTAGATAGGCTTTCACCCAGACTTTAAATTCTCATTAATCTCTCAATCTTAAATTTTCAAATAGGTTTATTTTAAGCTGACAGCTGACGGCTGACGGCTGACGGCTGACAGCTTATATCTTTTCTTCTAATTGTTTAAGTTTCAAATTTACTTCCAAATCATCCCGTCCTACAATAGTTTCTATGTTACCGAGGCGTTCTTCTATCTGTTGTACCTGATTAGGAAGAAGGGTTTTATCGGACTTGTTATGAGAGTGCCAAACAAAAGCGGTGCTAGTTGCTGCTCCTCCGATTACAATCATCGGTATGGCTAACTTATATCTGCCTGGGGCAAAAATCATACAAATCGCTAACATTCCAGTAGCATAAGACCAAATTTGTTTGGTGGTCATAGCACGGATATTCAGAGATTTCTCGAATTCGGATTGTTGTTCGTAAGTCATAGTTTAATAAAGGAATCGGGAATCGGGAATCGGGAATCGGGAATCGGGAATCGGGAATCGGGAATCGGGAGTAGGGAGTAGGGAATAGGGAATCGGGAATAGGGAATAGGGAGCAGGGAACAGTTGCGTATGGTTTTGTCCTGGAAATGCGATTGACCGTAGGCCACGCTACGCTCCGGAAGCGTTCGCAAAGCGTGGCCTACGGCCTCAGCTTCCGCGCTTGTGCGATCGCATTCACTATCCCATGGTAAGCATTGAGCTTTTATAGCAGAAGTCAGAAGTCAGAAGTCAGAAGTCAGAAGTAAAACTCTTGCGCTTACAAAGGGTGTGAGACTTTTGTCATGTCCTAACTGCCCTGGCGACTGCTATAGCCATTGGCCTAGTTCAGCTTCTCCCAAACCTAAGCCTTAAGCTGATACGCGACACGCTGATAGCTGACCGCTGACCGCTGACCGCTGACCGCTGACCACTGACCGCTGATAGCTTACATCCCATCACCTATTGCTCATCTTTCAAGAGTTCTGATCCATGGTCAGTAAAATTTTCAAGACTCCCCGCTGCTGGGCATGGTTAAAGGCAGTTAACCCTTCCTCAATTGGGTAATGACTTTGGATTAGGTAGTTGACATTTACTTTATCTTGTGCTAGTAAATTTATTGCTGGTTTAAAGGGACCGCAACGGGAACCGATTAGGGTAATTTCGTCTACTACTAGAGACGAGGCATCAAAGGTTAGGTTGCCAGCATAGGTACTTTTTAATACCAGGGTACCTCGTGGGCGCAACGCTCCCCGGGCAAGGGCAAAGCCTTCGGGGTTGCCAGTACACTCCACTGAGATATCGAAAGGACCGTTAGTGATGGCATCGGCAAAGCCTACCTTAATTCCTCTGGCTTCTAAATTGGCCAACTTCTCGTGATGACGGCCAATCACTAGCAAATTGCAGCCCGTTAGGGCTAGGGTTTGTGCCACCAGTTGTCCCAGCTTACCGTCTCCGACTACTAACACCTGGTGATCGGGAGCAACCCTGACTTGTTCCTGAATTTCCAGAGCTGCAGCCAAAGGCTCGGTAAAGGTTGCGGCATCAGTAGAAATAGTATCCGGTAAGGGATGTAAGTTTTTTACCGGCAAGGTCAGATAGTCAGCAAAAGCTCCGTTACGGTTAACAATACCTAAGACAGTACGGTTTTGGCAGTGAGTGGGTTGTCCAGTTCTACAAAATCGACACTCACCACAGGCGGCATTAATTTCTCCCACCACCCGCTGGTTGACTAAATTCTCTGGTCCATCTTCCACAACACCAACAAACTCATGACCTAATATACCCTTGTAGGGGTAATAGCCTCGGATTAGTTCCAAATCAGTGTTGCATATTCCCGCACGCAATACCCGCACTAAGGCTTCATCAGAGGGTGGTGATGGCACAGGTAGGTCAGTGCGCAGTTGCAGTTGCTGGTTTTCGAGCCAGAGTCCTTTCATTGTTGGTTGTTGTAACAAGATTCTAGAAATTGGTTCCTATTTCTTATCTTAGCGATCAGCAGTCAGCCTTCAGCCTTCAGCCTTCAGCCTTCAGCCTTCAGCCTTCAGCCTTCAGCCTTCAGCCTTCAGCCTTGGCCTTGGCCTATGGCCACGCTACGCGAATGGCCACGCTACTTGAGGTGCGGTCAGTGGTCAGTGGTCAGCTAAGGTAACTCAGATTAAACTAATGCTTACCTACTTTTATTAAAAAACTGATTTCAGCTGTCAGCTGTCAGCAGTCAGTGGTCAGCAGTCAGTGGTCAGCGATCAGCTGTCAGTGGTCAGCGGTCAGCCGTCAGTAGTCAGTAGTCAGCGGTCAGTAGTCAGCCGTCAGCCTTTAGCCTTTAGGTAAAAACTGAAAACTGATAGCTAATAGCTGATAGCTGATAGCTGAAACCTGATAGCTGAAACCTGATAGCTGATAGCTGATAGCTGAAAGCTGAAAACTGAAAACTGAAAGCTGATAGCTGACCGCTGAAAGCTGATAGCTGAAAACTGAAAGCTGAAACCTGAAAGCTGATAGCTGAAACCTGAAAGCTGATAGCTGATAGGAGCATTCAATATTGAGAGATTTTAAAAAATTGAAAGTTTGGGAAAAAGCCCATCACCTGACGTTATCTGTTTATAAGGCAACCCAAGTATTTCCGAAGGAAGAACTTTATGGGTTGACAAGCCAAATCCGTCGCTCTTCCGCTTCAATCCCTGCCAATATTGCTGAGGGATGTGGTAGAAACGGAAAAGCCGAACTAGCCCGTTTTCTTCACATTGCTATGGGTTCAGCAAGTGAACTTGAATATCATCTGTTACTGGCTTACAATCTTAACTTACTCAAAGCCAAAGACTATGAATTCCTGGCAGCAGAAGTAACAGATATTAAACGCATGCTTACCTCTTTTATTCAAAAGCTGAAAACTGAAAGCTGATAGCTGTCAGCCGTCAGCCGTCAGCCTTTAGCCTTTAGCCTTTAGCTGAAAACTGAAAGCTGAAAGCTGAAAGCTGATAGCTGAAAGCTGAAAACTGATAGCTGATAGCTGTCAGCCGTCAGCCGTCAGCCGTCAGCCGTCAGCCTTTAACTGATAGCTGATAGCTGATAGCTGAAAACTGAAAGCTGAAAGCTGATTACTGAAAGCTGATAGCTGATAGCTGAAGACTGAAAGCTGATAGCTGACTAAACTTATGTCCATCCGTCGATTGTAGCCATCAAAATGTTAACCAAAGGATGGTCTATAGCTTCCTTGAAGGCTTCTACTCCTCCTGCTTTCAGGGCATTGATTACCTTAGCTTTTAAGGTTGGGTTAGTCTCAATTTGGTCAATAACTTCACCTACAACTATCATCTTATCTTTGTTGGTTGTAGTGGGATTAGTCTGGGATAGTTGGTTGAGGAGTTGCTGGATTTCTGCTGCTGCTTCGGCTAAGCTTTGTTTTTGCTCTGATCTGAAATTATTCGTGTTAACTTGTCTAGCATTGTCGTTGAAAACATTAAAATTATTAGGATTATTAGCTTGGCTTTGGTCTATATCTAGATTATCTATATTAAAATTACGTGAATTATCTGACATATCACTCTTGGCTTTAGCTGTATTTGTAAAATTAAGTATAGGATTGGATGACTGATTGCTGGTAAAAGCGGCTCTAACAAATTCCTTCATATCCTGATTATGACTTCTTTCCGCCTCTAGCAGAGCAGTTTGTTTTGCTGCTTCCAACCTAGCTTCGTAAACTGCTAAAAAATGTTTTTCAAAGTTACCTTTATCTGTGGCTTCTGGAACTTCCAAGGTAAGTAAAACATCATTGCCTTTCTTCTCAATGGCTTGAATCGAATCACTAGTAATTGCAGGATTTTCCGCCATTATTTTTTGAAAGGCTTGACGAAATGCTTCTTGATTAACACCATTGCGCAGCAGAATCTGTACCGTATTCATAATCTTATTATAGAGCTTTTCAAAATCCCCTGGTTGGAAAACTCTGTCAGGGTCATGGGGATGACGCTCTCGACTTCCTTGAGAATTGGGATTCTCTAATAAAAAGACATACTGACAATCAACGTTAGTTAAGGTAGTTGTTGAGTCAATATTCCACGCTTCTAAACAAGCTCCGGTAAAATAAGCATGAGTAAAATCAGTACCAATTGCTTGAGCTTCAGTTAAATTAGTCCATTCTAAATTAGCCTCCTCTAAAGCGGCTTCGCTAATATCAGCTAGTTTTAGATTAGCCTTATTTAAATTAGCTCCTTTTAAATTAGCCCCTCTAAGATTGGCATTACTATAATTAGTATTATAACCATTACCACTAACCAATAATTGTCTGACAACAGTATCAGCTAAGATAGTTTTACCTGGTCTAGCTCGGTCAAGTTTAATAGTATTTCGCCAACAAGTACGAGTTAGAGTAGCCTCTCTTAAATCTGTACTTTTGAGCGTAGCTCCCGTAAAATCAGCATCAGTTAAATCAGCTTTGTAAAAACTGGTACCTCCTGTAGCAGCAAAGGCAATAGCGATAGTGTGAATCCAGGCATCTCGGGGGTCTCCTTTTAGAGCACGCCAGCCCAGGTAAGCACCAAGTAATACTAAGGCTATGGCTATGGCTAAGGCTAAGGCTATGTCTACGGGTCCCGTTAAGCTGAAGTTGCTGGCAATGGCGCTGGGGAAGGCGCTGGGGAAGACGAAGGCGCTGGCGATAGCGCTGGCGATAGCAATGGCAAATGTGAGGGCGCTGACCCTGGCGATGGCGAAGACGAAGGTTATGGTGATGGCGAAGGCGAAGGCGCTGGATCTTGCGAAGATGAAGGCGAAGGCGCTGGGGAAGGCGCTGGCGATGGCGAAGGCGCTGGCAATGGCGCTGGCGCTGGCGACTCCTGCTCCGAGCCCTTGACGCAGGATAACACTATATAATATTATTAGTATAATCAAGGCTATCCAACCGAACACTTGGTTTTCTAAGTTGTTATCAAAGATTAACCCTACTACCCCCCCAGCAAGTAGCGAGGCAATTCCTGATACTCCTGAAACTATCAATGAAACCAACAGAATAACAGTTACCCACCGTTTTTGTAATCCAGCTTTGGCCTTACAAAACTTAGTTCTAGTTAGATTAGCTTTCTTAAAGTTTGTTCCCCTAATATCAGTTTCACTAAAATCTGCCCCTAAAAGGTTTTCCCCCTTAAATGACTGACCTCTGAGATTTACCCTGCGGAAATCCCTTTCTCCATTCTTATATCTGGTTAGAACTTCATTAGCTTTCATTGAGTGATAGTCATTAGTCATTAAAGCAGGGTAAACCAGTCTGATGTTGAAACGCCTACTGGATATTAGATTTATAATCTAAGTATTTATCCTTAGATTATTTTTGCTTATTCATTTAGATGCATTAACCCTGACTTAGCGATTATACTCCCGACGAAGGAAAACCGGAGGAAGAGAGTATTGATTATAAACTGATTCTATGTAATAAATTGGTATTGTATCACAAATCCTAATTGATTACATGACAATTTCTCAGGGAAAATACTTAAAATCCTGAGCAAAAACACTTAAAAAATAAAAAACTATAGCGCTATATCAAGGGGATAGGGAAAGAGAGGGAAGTGTGGGGAGTAGTGTCAAGATTATTATCAGCTAACCGCCGACGGCTGACCACTGACGGCTGACGGCTGAATGCTTAGGTTTGATCTCGTCTAGCCAAGTCAAGTTCACTAGTATTATCCAAACAAGTATCAGTAAGATTAGCCTTTCTTAAATCTGTACTTTTGAGGGTAGCTCCGGTAAAGTCAGCATCGGTTAGGTCAGCGTTGTAAAAACTAGTACCCCCTGTAGCCGCCAATGCGATCGCAGTACTCCGAATCCAGGCATGTTTAGGGTCTTCGGTGAGAGCACCCCAGCCCAGGTAAGAACCAAGTAACGCCAAGAGGAAGGCCAAGGTTCCACCTATGGCAGAGGCCAGGTCGAAGCCCAAGGTTCCTGTTTTGGTAAATGGCAAGGCTGACTGCTGTACAGCAAACACTCCAGCTACCGCTCCACCTACAGCTACCAACAAGCCTAAGACTCCCATTAAGACACCATCCAAGACTCCCGATCCCGCTCCAGTTGTAGCTACGGCTAGGGCTAGGGCGAAGGGTAAGCCTAAGGCAAAGGCTAGGGCGAAGGGGAAAGCTAAGCCAAAGGCTCCAGCGACAGCGACAGCTACGGCAAAGCCAAAGACCAAGCCTACCACTAAGGCTTGGACTGTTTGAATACCTTGACCAAGGATAACAACAAATAAAACAATTATTGCCACCAAGGCTATCCAGGCGAAGATTAGGTTTGCTCCCTGGACATAGTTAACAATAAATGCTGCATAACACCCACCATAAAATGATACAATTGCTGATAGTATTAAGGCGATCATCGATGAAACCAATATAATAACAATTGACCACGATTGTGGTAATCCAGCCTTAGCTTTACAGAACTTAGTCCCAGTTAGAATAGTATTCTTAAAGTTAGCTCCTCTAATATCAGCTTCACTAAAATCTGCCCCTGAAAGGTCTCTCCCTTGGAATGACTGACCCCTGAGATTTACCTTTCGGAAATCCCTTTCTCCTTGGGCATATCTTGCTAGAATTGTTTGAGCTTTCATTAGCATTTATAGGAGTTATAATTGGG
>NZ_GL890840.1:480153-481748 GCF_000211815.1 Moorena producens 3L | reverse complement strand
ATACTTATAGCAATCGCTTTAGCAATTGTGATAATTTTTACTCCCTACTTCCTACTCCCTGTTGCCTTTGATATAGAGGATTTTTGCTTATTAATTAAGATGGGTTTGCTATGCCTTTGCGGTCAGGCTCCCTAAGGAAAACCGCAGGAGGGCAGTTTCAATCAGACACCGGTTCGCTATAGGTGATTAAGATTTTGTTACTAACGACTACCAAGACGGTATCACAAATCCTGACCAACAAAACTTAATATAATCTAAAATTATAGCCCCACTCCCGACTCCCGACTCCCTATTCCCTATTCCCGACTCCCTATTCCCTCGGTGCGCTTGACCTAGGCGAATTAAATTCGCCTAGGGTCGCACCGCTCCCGACTCCCGATTCCCGACTCCCGACTCCCTAAGGAATTTATTACAAAAATTTTCAAAATATGCTATAATATAATGTTTTTTGTGGTAAACTAAAAGTGTGGAGAATAAATTCCACGGAAGAGCCAGCCCGGACATGTTCAAGCGGGTCGGGCTGGCTCTTGATCCCCATTTACAGGAGACAACTTATATTATGTGCTATAGTCAACGCCTATACGGATGGGTAATGATTCGGCTATTGCCCCACATGCCACCACTAGTTTTCGCTCGGTTTGACAACCTTTCCGATGCCAAGAGCCATTCCCAGGCTCTGAAACAGTTGATGCCCGATGCGAAATTTTTGATTTTTTTTGATAGAGGTCTGCCGATGGAGCAAGACGAATAATCTTAGGGGCTCAAGGGGTGATGATCATTATCACCCCTTGATGATTTGATTTTTTCGTTAAAAAGATCTTCAGCTATAGCGCAGCGCTATAAAAAAAGAATTAGTGGTTAGCAGCCAGTTGCTAATGAAAATAACACCAACAACTAACTACTAACCACTAACTTAAAGTTTCAATTCCTTTAGTAATCTAGGAATTCTAAATAGGTTGTGAATTATTACTTAGACAGAATCCCTGAACTACAAATGTTTTGGGTTGATTGAGTTTCACAAATCCTTTATAAACCCAATTGAATCAATCTACTGCCAACCATTGTCAGCTTGATACAACACATAATCAGCAAGGGCTGCAATCTGATCCGCTTTTAGACGACCTTTGAAGGCTGGCATGGGGGGCTTACCATTGGTGATCTGGTAAACAATCTTGTCCTTAGAGTACATGCCATACTTCTCAAGGATATCCTTTTTCAGAGTTTTTTGGGGATTGAGTAAATTATTTCCACCCTTATGACAACTGGCACAGTTACTTGCGAAGAGTTGTCCTGATTTAGCTAGGGCTGCTTCATCTACGGCTACAGCTACTTCGACAGGTTCAGCAGGAGTAGTTTCTTCCTCTGCTACCTCAGTAGGTTCAGCAGGAGTAGTTTCTTCCTCTGCTACCTCAGTAGGTTCAGCAGGAGCAGTTTCTTCCTCTGCTACTTCGGTAGGTTCAGCAGGAGCAGTTTCTTCCTCTGCTACCTCAGTAGGTTCAGCAGGAGCAGTTTCTTCCTCTGCTACTTCGGTAGGTTCAGCAAGAGCAGTTTCTTCCTCTGCTACCTCGGTGGGTTCTGCTGGGGATTCACGGTTT
>NZ_GL890840.1:474889-479237 GCF_000211815.1 Moorena producens 3L | reverse complement strand
GGCTAGTCCATACAGGATTGTCAGATCATGTCTTCTTCCGTCAAAAGACAAGCTGTCAAACTTCTTTATTCCTGACTTGAAGCGCAGTCAGGGCGCACACTGTGCGCCCTGACGTCATACCCTACGGTTATAGTTGCTGGGTAAGTCTTGATTTAAGTTAACTAAACTACCACGATTTGCGATCGCTTAAGTCTTAGAATGGTTAATCTTCTGGTAGTTAGTAGCAAAAACTAGTAACTACTAATTTTCCGACGGGTGTTACTGGATCGTCTATTAGGTTACGCCCATTGGAGCCACACAGCAAAAGCTGTGTGGTTTTCACATTGCTGGAAGTCTCGATCAACAGCCCTAGTCCTAGTGCTACTATGATCCAGCTTCAACAATGATTTCGCCTGTCATGCCAGCACCACGGTGGGGGGCACAGTAGTAGGAGTATTTACCAGGCTCATCAAAGGTAGATGTATAGGAAGAACCCTTAGCCATCAACATGTTTTTGTGAGTCAGAGATGGGGCGTCCTCAAAAACAACATTATGAGGACCAATGTTGTTCATCACCCACTTGACAGTTTCCCCCGCTTTGATGGTAAGAGAACTTGGTTCAAATTTTAGTTGCCCACTGTCTGTACCCATTTTTACAGTGTGAGTTTCTGGACCAGCTGCAGCAGCAGGCTCAGGTGCTTCAGCGACCTCGGTGGGTTCAGCGGTCGTGGGTTCTTCTTCAGCCACCTCAGTAGCTTCGGCTGGGGCGGGTTCTTCTTCAGCCACCTCAGTAGCTTCGGCTGGGGCGGGTTCTTCTTCAGCCACCTCAGTAGCTTCGGCTGGGGCGGGTTCTTCTTCAGCCACCTCAGTGGTTTCCGCTGGGGATTCGGCCTCTTGGGCAACTTCAGCAGCTGGGGCAGGTGTGGTTTCTGGAGGAACAGTAGCTGTAGTTGCGCCACCGCAACCATAGGTAAAGGTTAAGATACAGACCGTTACCACCAGGAGTGATAGTAGCTTTTTCAATGCTATGTTTTTCATAAAAAAATTGAACCATGACTGTCAACGGTTCAATTATATGACAAGCTGTCATATTACAAACGGTAAAACTTATGATCAAACTGATGATGATCAGATCCCATAGAAGCCCTACAGGTAAAGGGAAAGGCGGCTGGCACAGACATAGCGCGAGGCAGCAATTAAGTAATCTGCTAGTATGCCCAGGTAGTATGCCCAGGTAGTATGCCCTGGGCATACTACCTGCAAGTGATCATCCGTGGAAATGGTTAAGGAAGCTTATTTACCGGCACAAGGATTCTTTTTACTTGCACAAGGATTCTTTTTGCCAGCACAAGGATTCTTTTTACCCGCACAAGGATTGGATTTACCGGCACAAGGATTGCCTTGCTCTGTAGTACTCTCACCAGGAGTAGTATTGGTTGTGGGAGCACCACAGGATGTTACCAGTCCTAGAGTGACAATTGAGGCAGCAGCGATAGTAGCAAAATACTTAATTTTCATGGCAATTCCCTCCTTTGCTGTAATGAAGGTTAATTTTTATCTGCATTGTACATGAGTAATAATTGAAATGGCTTAAAATGAATTGCTTGAAACTGAATGAAACCTGAGAGATGACTGAGGAAGAGCTGAGAAATGACTAGTAGCGATTTAGCTGCTTTCCCAGCAGTCAAATTTCAGTCAGACTTTAAAACAGCCCTGTCTCCTGAAGCAAGGGTAATTTTGTGATTGCTTTTTTTCGTAAATTCAAATGTAAATTGAAATGTAACTTAAAAACATCGTCAGCTTATGTGCATAAGCTGAGAGCTGAGAGCTGAGAGCTGAGAGCTGAGAGCTGAGAGCTGAGAGCTGAGAGCTGAGAGCTGAGAGCTGATAGCTGAGAGCTGAGAGCTGATAGCTGAGAGCTGATAGCTTACAAAACATCTATCAAAAACCTTGCTTAGGTAAACTGTATGGAAAGTAGTGATTGGTTGCTGACAAATCAAGGCAACTGTGAAGCCTGTGAGATACCTAGTGACTGGGAATGGTCAACGAAACCCTATCGACTCTATCGGTTTCTGACTGACCTAGAGGATACTCTCGATCAGATTAACGATGAGCGCCAACTGCTCCAAGTCATTCGTCCTTTGGTACGTCGCTTACTCACTAGTTCCTACTGGCTACAGGGTGAATATCTTGAACCTAACCCTGACCCAGGCTGGTCGGTGCAAATGCTTTATGATGAAATCAATTATCCCTTAACCGTCCAAAATGTAGTCTGGTTACCGGGAAGAGTTTCTCCCATTCACAACCATGGTACATGGGGAGTAGTAGCCGTGATCAGTGGCCAGGAAAAAAACACCTTTTGGCGGCGTACTGATGACCCAGACTTTCGCGATCGCATCGAACAAGTTGGGGAAAAAATCCTATTCCCTGGAGATATTATTAGTTTTACCTCTGATGCTATTCATAGTGTAGAAGCAATGGGAGATGAACCAACAATTACCTTTAATATTTATGGGGAAACAAACTACGACCAGCGATTTGAGTTTGATCCACTAACCCATTCGGCAAAGATATTTTGAATTAAGAATTGAGAATGTAGAATTAAGAATTAAGAATTAAGAATTAAAAAAATATAACATGTTGAAGTTTGTCTGTCATAATTGCTAAGTTAGCACCTAGGGGAGTAGCCAAAAAATAAAATACCAGATTTTAGCTTGTAGGGTGGGCAAAAATATTTTGGTTCAAATGAGTCTTCTAGATAAGAGAACTTTGCCCACCCTACTTTAATTGGTATTTTTTTTACATGCAAGTCCCTAAACTTCTCCATTCTCAATTTTTCATTCTAAATTATACATTTTTAATTCTACATTCTTAATTCTACTATTCCCTTTACTATCTATTCCAAGCAATCGGAATACTGGGATGGGAAACTGAGACATTAGCATCTTTGTCGGATTTAGTTTCTAGATCCAGTACCCTCACAACTTGGTTATAGATTTCTTCTGCTTGTTGGGGAGAATCTCCAATGCTGGTTAACCCTAGTTTGCCAAATTCAGAGAGTGTGCCTATTAAGTGAAATACAGTGCCAGTTTTGGTGCTGCTATCAAAATGCAGTTGATGGTAGGCGATAATATCCATCAAGTCATTGGGCATTAACCCTTTGTAACTATCTTTTTGTAAATTGTCCGTGGCAATATAGTGCTTTGGTTGACCCTCTTGAGAGCAAAAAAGACCAGTGGAGAGGTCATAGCGACCATTGGTCATGAATTTCAGGGTCATAAAGGGATGGGTTGTACCGCCTTTGCGCAGGTTGATTTCAATGGCTTGTAAGTCCCAGGTATCCCGATCGGGCTGATGAACCGCCACAAAATCTACACCGTAACGCTCTATTGCTCCTTTTTTCGCTAAGGTCTGACCGACTCGTAGTCCCAAATCTTGCAATTGTAGGCGATAACCTGGATCAGCGGGAAATCGACAACCTAAATAAATCTGACCGTCTGGTCCCCCAAGAATTTGATCGTGAGTGGAGAGAATTTTGACCTCGCCATGGGGGGTAATATAAGCCTGAACGCTAGGGGAACGCTTTTTTTCTCCGTCAATAAATGCTTCGGCAATTGCCCCTAACTGCGGTATCCGACTGCTATAACTCTCCCAGGTTTCCCCACTAGCTTGAAATCTCAAATTTACGATCTTTTCTTTCAAAGCCGCTACTGTTTGAGTATGGGAAACATTTCCCGGACCTACCTCCGATAGTGGTTTCAAGTCCAAGATAGCATTGCCCTCCCCAGAAAACCCTTCGTTGAGTTTAATCACAATCTTGTTCAGTTGCGGTTGCCTGTGCCATAACTGCGCTGTTGCTTCGACTAAATCATCAACGGTCCAGACTAACTCACTGCCGTCGGGATGGGGGACACCACTGTCAGCAAAAATTTGCCGACTACCGCTCTTGGTACCCCAATAAAGCAAATCTGGGTCTGGGGCAAGTAGGGGTAAGTTCAATTTTAAGGATATCTCGCGCTCTAGATTAGTAGAGTTGTAACAAGACATGTAAGACTTTCCTGGACGTAAGGCTTGACGAATCCGCTTCATCAAGCGGGGACGTTCTAGAATCTTTTGGCTAAGTGGCTTGAGGGAAGCATCATAGGTGGAAAACAGCAGTAAGCGATCGCGTGCATGGGAAAAGGGAATTCCTGGCAGAAGCTGCAAGTAGTAATCAATCACAATCGGTGGCAACGGCACAGCGGTAACATAAATTAACCGTGTGTAAGGGTTGCGCAGACGAATTAGGGAAAATAATAACCGTTCTTCGTAGTGCAAAAAACCCTCAACTTTCAGCAGTTCCCGTTGGTCAACACTGACAGAAGGCACT
>NZ_GL890840.1:448717-474588 GCF_000211815.1 Moorena producens 3L | reverse complement strand
GGAATCGGGAATCGGGAATCGGGAATCGGGAATCGGGAACAGGGAATCGGGAATCGGGAATCGGGAATCGGGAATCGGGAATGAAAAAGCTTGTAATCGCTTAAGTCTCTAGCTCCTCTACGGATTTGGGCACACCAGCAGTCAAGACTTCATTCCCTGACTCAGTCACTAACACATCATCCTCAATCCGAATCCCAATCCCGCGCCAGCGCTGATCAATAGCTGGCTGACCTTCCAAAGGCTCAGTATCAGGACCAATATAAAGTCCTGGTTCTACTGTTACTACATTACCGGGCTGAAAAATATGCCAGTTCTCCCCCTGTTTGTACCCTCCACTGTCATGGACATCCAATCCCAGCCAGTGACCGGTGCGGTGCATATATAGATGTTTATATTTCTTCTCTTTAATAATTTCCTCACTATCACCGGCCAGGAGTCCCAAATCGATTAACCCTTCCACCAGGATTTTCACAGCCGTGTCATGAAACTGATTAAAGGGATTCCCTGGTTTAACTTGTGCGATCGCATTCAACTGTGCCTTCAAGACCAGCTCATACAGAATTTTCTGCTCTGGGGTAAACTTACCACCCACTGGAAATGTCCGAGTAATATCAGCGTTATAATACCCATAAGAACAACCAGCATCAATCAGTAGTAAATCCCCGTCTTGCATCTGTCGATTGTTCTCGGTATAGTGTAGTATGCAGCTATTGGCCCCAGATGCTACTATGCTCGGGTAAGCCGGTCCGATGGCACCTCGTCGCCGAAAATCATGTTCTAGCTCTGCCTGCACTTCATATTCATAACGTCCAGGTTGAGTAAATGCTCTAGCATGGTTATGGGCGTCCACAGAGATTTCTATAGCTTGACGCATCAACTTCAATTCCGTAGTACTCTTAACCCGGCGCATCCCATAGAGAATTAAGTTAGTCGATTCGAGAGCCATCGGTCCGGTTCCGTTTTTGGGATAAAGTCCCATCAACCTTTGCCAGTGTTTCAGGATGGTATCATTGAAAGGTTTATCCCGTCCCAAGTGGTAATAAATTCGATCGGCCTTTTTTAAATACTGAGGTAACTTCTCATTCAACTCAGTAATCGGATAGGTCTCATCCGCTCCAAATTGTTCTTTTGCTGCTTCCACACCTTTCCGATAGCCTGTCCAGACTTCTTTCTCTGGTTCTTTCGGTTGCACAAACAGGACAAATCGGTGTTCTTCGTGATGGGGCGCTAGTACAATTACTGCTTCTGGTTCATTGAAACCGGTCAAGTAAAAAAAATCGCTATCCTGTCGGAAATTGTATTCCACAGTATTATGCATAATGGCAACCGGGGCGCTCCGAAAGATTGCGGTCCCGTTGCCAATCTTACTCATCAACTGTTCACGACGCTCTTTATATTCGGTTTGTGGAATCATCCTTAGTTATTGGTTAGTTGTTTGCTATATTTCTTTTTAGCCCAAGCCCACCTATATAGAACTGGTTAATGGCAATTTTACCGTATAGGTTGTACCAACTCCGACTTGACTAGTTAAGGTAATTTGACCATGATGCAAATCCACAAACTTGCGGATCATGCCTAGCCCCATTCCTGAAGAATACATAGAACCAATATTACTAGCTCGGAAGAACGCTTCAAATAATTGTCCCTGACCTTCGGGCACAATCCCACTGCCTTGGTCTTTTACCTGGAACACAATTTGGTTATCTTCACAAAAAATTTCCAAAGCAATCATACTACCCTTCAAGGAGTAATGAGTTGCTAAGGTCAGCAAATTGCTCAAAATTTGCCGTAGGATTTGTTGATCCAGCTCAACTAGGCCAGGGTAATCCTGAGCAAATAACTCAATAGTATAGCGCTTTCCCACAATGATTTGCTGCTCTTCGACTAAACTGCGGCAGAATTCAACCACATCTACGGGCACACAGTTGAGCTGGAGTTCACCGGATTCAGCCTTGCTTAAGGTCAGAACATCCTCCATAATTCGAGTCATTCGCATCACTGATGATTGAATCCGATACAAGTTTCTTTCTTTTTTGTGCGGTGACAACTTGGAACCGTATTTTTGCAGGACTTCAGCAGCAGTTAGGATAATCGATAGGGGAGTGCGAAACTCATGGGAAATCCTAGCGATTAGGTCAGATTTCAGTTCCCCTAGTTCTTGTACTGCAGACAATATTTGACCCACTTGAGCTTCAGCTTGTCGGCTAGCGGCAGCTTTGGCTGGCAATTTTGATCTTTCTACTGCCAATAATTCTGGTTGTTGCTGTTCCCTGATATTCCACAGCACAAGAACTACACCCTTGATGGTACCATCTTCTTCTGTAATCGGGGAAGCACTATCTCCCACGGAGATCTTGCTACCGTCTTTGGCAATCAAACCTATGCCCTGATCCACAAAAATGACCCTTTCTTCCTGAAGCACTTCCATGACTGGGTTCTGGAGTGGGGTATCAGTGAGTTCGTCTACAATTTGAATCACATCTGTAATGCTTTGCCCAGAAGCTTCTGCTACTGTCCAGCCAGTGAGGGTTGCAGCTGCTGGGTTCATGTAGGTGATTGCTCCTGTTTCATTGGTAGCGATCACAGCATCATTAGTGGAGCTGAGTATTGTGGCTAGCAGATCCTGCTGTTTGACTAACTCTTTTTCCAGCTGGTGCCTATAGAGGGCCGTTTCAATCGCTACCCGCAATTCCCGTTCGTTAAATGGTTTGATCAGATACCCGAACGGTGCTGTCCTCTTAGCTCGGGCTAGGGTACTCTCATCAGAGTGGGCTGTCAAATAGACTACTGGAATCTGGAATTGCTCTCGGATGCGCTGAGCAGCAGTTATGCCATCTATATCGTTTGGATCTAAGGTAATATCCATCAGGACTAAATCAGGCTGGTTATTGGCAGTGCTGCTGATAGCGCCCGTACCAGAGGTGACGCTATCGGTTACTGTGTATCCCAACTGTATGAGCTGTTCAGCAATAACTTCAGCTGTGATCGCTTCATCTTCAACCACTAAGATGTTTATTTGTGACATTTCCTAGTTATGGAATTGCTTTTTAAGTTACCTTGGGTTGTCCCTTGTCTTAACTTTGAAGCAAGCCAGTGTGTTCTCCCTACTTAATAATTTTTGCTTTGGTTCTGTGCTGCCAGTTAGTTAACTGCCTCACAACCTGATAGTTCTATATCACAATTCGAGGGTGGGTCTTGAAAAATTTCCTAATGCTTTAAGCTTGTTTAAACTTGTTTAAACTTTATGAAAATTTAATTTTAAACATAACACCATGACTTGTATCTAACTCAAGCTCACCTTTGAGTTGCTTAGTGGCTAGGGTATGGACTAAGCGTAGCCCTAGGGTCTTGGGGTTTGCTAAATCTATACCTTCTCGGATGCCAAGACCATTGTCACTGACCATCAGTTCAAAATAGTTATCCTCACGGCACTTAAAGTCAACAATAATTTCACCGCCATCTACTTCTGGAAAAGCGTGTTTGAGGGCATTGGAGACTAATTCATTAATAATTAAACCACAGGGAATGGCCCTGTCGATGTCCAGAAATTTCTTAACAAAATTAACCTTAATCCTAGGGGGATGATTACTACAGGTGTAAGATCTTAATAAGTCCTTAGTCAGAGATTGAATATAATCTTCGAAGTCAAGCTGGCTCAGGTTCTTAGAGCCATACAATTTCTCATGGATTAAGGCCATGACTTGGAGACGGTTGCGGCTTTCACAGATGATCTCCAGGATACTTTCATCATCTATATATCGAGATTGGAGGTAAAGGATTCCTGAGACAATTTGTAAATTGTTCTTGACCCGATGGTGAATCTCTTTAAGCAGTATGTCCTTGTTTTGGGCCTCTAGAGTTGCTGCTTCTGCTCTGATGCGATCGCTAATATCTCGACCTTCTAGGATTAACAACACTATATTTCCGTTCTCATCCCGCAACGGTTTCACGGAAAACTCCATCGTGAGCACTTGACCCTGTAACCCTAGCACCGACCCTTGATAACGGACAAACTCACCGGTGGCTGCTCTCGCGATCGCATTTTTTAAAGGATTTTCGATTTGAGTAGACTTTGTCCACCATTGGATTTGCCAGAAGGGCTTACCCACAATCTCTGACGGAGTTAATCCGCTAAAGTCAAGGGCGGTTTGGTTGGCTTCGAGCAAGGTACCATCTGGTTGCAGCAGCCAAGTAAATTGGCTGGTCTGGTCAAAGATGGCTTGGAATTTTCGCTGACTCTCTCCCAAAGCTTTCTCGACTTGCTTGGCTTTGGTAATGTCAGTGACAATACCATCAATGCGTATGGGGATACCATGGGCATCGGTGTGAATTTGGACGTGATCACGAATCCAGCGCACCTGCCCATCAGAGCGCACGATGCGATATTCTAAGTCAATACCGTCAATTGCCAGGAGTGATTGGGGTGACAACGGCAATGATTTATTGTTGATAAAATTTCGCTTCTGCTGAACTCGTTCTCGGTCTTCTGGGTGGATTCCCTCTAGCCAAATATTTGAGTTAGCTAAAAAATCGGATATGCTATAACCATAAAGATTGTCAACAGCGGAGTTGAGGTAAAGCAGTTTGGAAGTTTGGGGGCGCACGGACCAAACCACATCCTCTAGGGAACTCAAAATACTTTCGATACTTTCGAGTCGATTGTGGCTTAACTGTAATGCCAATTCGTTTTTTCCGAGTGCCTCTTGAGCCAGAATGCGTCCGCGAATCTCCTTGGCTAGTCTAGAATTAGCAGTTAAGAGTTCAGCAGTGCGTTGTTCAATCCGTCGTTCTAGCTCAAGGCTGGCTTGTCGCAACTTTTTGATCAGCTTCTGGTTCTGGTCTTTGATCCAGCCGAGCCGCACAGCCAGTAAGACCACCACTAGAATCCCCAAACTGACCTCTACTGAACCCCCGGTTAAACTCGGTGGACCAAAGTGAACAGCAGAGGCATAGATCAGGTAAATTGCCCATACTGTGGCACTGGTAACTCCAGCAAGTAATCCGTCGATACTGGCAGTTAGGGCAACAGCAAAGATAAGAAGTATAAACGGAGTTGGAACAATAAACCCAAACTGCCGTAGGGTTTCAATCCAGAAAATCATGGCTACAAGCGCCACTCCACCAGTCCAGAAAGGCGGTTGCAGTCTGGGTAAGGGGCTAGGCAAGGGCATTTAGAAGTTGTAGTTGTAACTCATTAGTTGAATCACTGACCCATCCTGGGATAAATCCCCTGAGCTAATCCTAATGGTATCGTTTTTGGCACGGCGTATGGGTGTGTCCTTCATCAATGTTAAGAACTCCTCCACTGGTAAAATATCACACTGTTCGGCATCAGCCGCCTTGGTTCGGAAATGAGTAGGAATCATTATCTTTGCCTTAAGGAAATCAAATGCCTGTTTAGCTTCTTGAGGGTTGTAGGCTTTCGGTCCCCCTCCCACTGGAATTAACGCTAAATCAGGACGCCCGATCAGAATTTTCTGCTCAATATCTAGAGGGGCTGCTGCTCCTCCCAGATGTAGAATATTGATACCGTTTTGAGTCCATTTCCAAGCAACATTATTACCAAAGCGACGTCCACCGACTCGGTCGTGAGGAATACTAATTCCCTCGAATTTTAGCCCATTTGCTTGAAAAATACCCGGTTCAAAGAGGAGCCGGGGACTGCCCGGTATGCCTTCCGCTGCTCCTTCATCTAGTAGTAGGCTACTGATTAGGACTAAATCTGCCTCTACTTTTGGTGAGTTGTATTTAGCGGTACACCCAATGGTTTGGAATGGGTTGACTAAAACTCGCACACCACCCCCAGTAAATAAAAAGCAGGTATGACCAAGCCACTTTACTGTCAATACATTGCGTGATGGCTGTGCTTGGTAAGAACTGAGTCCAGAAGCTAAGCCGGTTGAAAGAGTTGTGAGTACACCCGCACTGACATAGCGCATCAACTGTCGCCGTTTCATGGTTTGTTGGAAACAAGTTTATTTTCAGGGAGATATAGAGAGAGTAGCAGATGCTGGCAGCGATTCTAAGAAGTTTTTTAGAAGTTGCTTACCAGAAGAGGTCAAAATACTCTCTGGATGAAATTGGACGCCTTCGAGCTGGGGATAGTTCCGATGTCTAACTCCCATAATTGTGCCATCATCTACCCAAGCCGTAATTTCCAAGACATCAGGACAGCAGCTACGGTCAATCACTAAGCTATGGTATCGAGTCGCTATGAAAGGATTGGGTAATCCCCGAAAAACCCCAACCCCAGTGTGATGAATTTCTGAGGTTTTGCCATGCATCAATACTGGTGCCGAAACAATTTTCCCGCCAAATACCTGACCCAAGGCTTGATGACCCAAGCAAACCCCTAGAATGGGTAGAGTTGACCCCAAATTGCTGTAGATAGCACTTGATATCCCAGCATCTTCAGGGCGTCCTGGCCCTGGAGAAATCACGACCCCATCTGGGTTGAGGTCGCGGATTTTCTGTATATCAATTTTATCATTGCGATAGACCTGAATCTCTGATCCCACAGGTAATTGGGTACCCAATTCTCCTAGGTATTGGACTAAGTTGTAGGTAAAGCTGTCGTAGTTGTCAATGACAATAATCATTATCCGTTACTCCCGATTGACCATAGGTTGCAGGTTATAGATTATAGGTTACCGCTTATTTGAAGTCTGGTCTGGTTTTAAGCTCAGTATTCCAATCAAAATGGAGAATATTTCTTCTGTATCTCTAGGAATAGTCTGACTTTGAATAGTTTTGGCAATGTGCTTCCGTTTCCTATCAAGGGTTCCAAATTTCCAAATATCCCCCAGAGTCACAGCACCATAAATAATTTCAATAGATTCGCTATCTTCGTACTTATCTAAAGCAATTAGTTCGGCTGCTAACTGGTTGAAGCCACTATCAATATCTTTCTTTTTTGCTTCTATAATAATCAGATTTTGGCTAGTTTTTAATAAGTAGTCTAGCGCTCCCCCTAGCTGATCGTTAATGTCTAGGGGATACTCAACATTGACTTTAACTGGGAGCAGCTTTGCAATTTCTAGGATTAGTGGGGCAATCAGAAATTCCCGTTTAGCAATTTCCGAGGTAAGGCTGATTTTAGGAATAATGGTGTAGTAAGTATGGTTGAGCTGTTGAATGATATCTAGGTCATAGTTGCTAGACTTAGGCAGGTCAATTAATTCAATGCCAAAGGAGTAACCAAACTCACCAACAATTTCCTCAGTGGGATTGGTCATCGCAAAATAGTCACTAAATGTATACTTGCGGTTTTCTTTGAATATCGATTTTTTCATAAGTTAATTTGTAAGCTATTAGCTATCAGCTATCAGTTATCAGCTATCAGTTATCAGTTATAATTTACCAGTTATAACCAGTCAGCTATCAGCGGTCAGCCTATGGGCTACGCGCATAAGCTGACTGCTGACTGGTGAATGCTTACGGTTAAATTGTAGTCAAATCTTGATTTTCGGTAATTGGTAAGTATTTATACTTATTATTGACCGTTAAGAGCGATCGCACTTTATACTTCGTAAGTGCTATGACAGTCAGCGAATAATCGCCGTCTTAAGAGGTTGTCTGAGAAGTCTCATTTGCTACATCCAAGCCCCCGTTGGTCCCCCAATTTTGGGGGACTTTTAGAAGCAAATTGACTCTTGTTCCCCCCAAAGTTGGGGGGCTAGGGGGGCAAAATTCAGTATCAAAAAACTTTTCAGATATCCTCTAAGATATACTTTATAATTTTCTTTATCAACAGTCTCTTAGCTAAGCCGCACATCTGTTCCAATCTCAAAACGAAATAGTTTGGTCTCTAAAATATAATTAGACGCAATCAGGAGACTGATTAACTATGGCATTCAGTGACTTTAAAACTATAGCTGATGTACAGAAACACTATCAAATTAAATACGAAGAGGGAACTTTTATCGTTTCTCAAGACACTGACCCACCCGAAATTTTCTTGAAAGACCTAGAGTTTTATAAAGAAACAATAGATGTATTCAGCTCGGAAGCCTCCCGGAGTGAAATTATCATTTCACCATTGTTGCGAGAACTCTATAAAAAATACTATAAAATCTATTCTTTCTGGATTCAAAAAAGCATCTTCTATGACCAAGTTCTATCAGGGACTCCTGACTATATATTTTCGACAAAATCGGAATTAGGGAAAACGGTTTTAGAAAAGCCACTGCTTATTATTCTTGATGCAGTCGCTCATGGGGGAAACCCCCAAGACCGCGCTGCATCGCTTATCGAAGCAAAGAAAAATGATTTTCAACAAGGTTGGGGGCAATGCCTTGCCGAGTTGGTAGCTTCCCAAAAAATCAATCAAGATGTTCAACGTCCTGTTTATGGCATAGTTACTGATGGTAATTTATGGCAGTTTGGACGATTACAAAGGGACATTTTTACTCAAAATATCGAGAATTTTACGATTGATAAATTGTCCCGATTATATGGAGCATTAGACTATCTTATCCTATTAACGGAAAACTATACTAATAACGAGTAATATTGGTATTATCTTGAGGTAATATAATTATTATAATATAATTCCTATCCCCCATTAATCTCACACTTCCCGATCGGGTGAGACGGTGAGACGTGAGGCAACTGCTTGAGGTGCGCTTTCCGTAAGCGAATTAAATTCGCCACGGGTCGCACCTGTTCAATGCTAAACGTCCCTCAAAGCCTTGCTAGTCAATCAATTGACTCCAAGTTTGTGCTCCAACAATACCATCAGCCGTTAAACCTTGTTGTTTCTGAAATCTGATCACAGCACTTGCGGTGCCTGAACCAAAAATACCATCTGCCTGAGTTCCCACCCGACGTTGGAGATATTTTACTGTGGTACCTCCAGCATGATTAGGTCTAAGTATGGGTTGCTCAAGAATCTGATTAATAGTCTTCCATGTGGTCGAGTCACCAATTCCAGTTTGGTTAATTCCTACAATAGCTTGAAATGTTTTTATTGCTGCTATAGTCGCCTGATCAAGGGAGCCATTTTCTACTAATGGCTTACCAGCAGGACTTTTAATTTTTAAGCGATTGAGAGCTTTTTGTAATTCTAGAACATTATCTTCGGAGGAAGATTTAGTAGTTGGTGGCTCTTCTCCAGTTAATCCTTTAACAATTGCATTAGCCAATGCTTCTGGATCGTAGAGTGCCATATCTTTTTGGGAATCACAAAAGCAGCTTTCGATCAGAATTGCTGGCATATTGGTATATCGGAGGACATATAAATGAGAGCCATTTTTAACCTTTCTATTGAAGTAACCCAACTCGACTATTTTTTCTAAAACTGGCTGGGCAATTTTTTTGGCAGTATTACTAATCGCAAATACTTCTGTTCCATTAGCTTGGCCATTAAACCCATTAAAATGAATTGAAACAAACTGATCAACTCGATTAGCATTGGCAATATTGCACCGTTGCCGCAGCGAGCTGCCTAAAGTACTCGCACTTTTAGGCTTGCATTCAACTACCTGATGTCCCAAGTCTCTCAATTTTGAAATTACTCTCGTTCCGACGTCCCTAGTCATTTCATCTTCTACTCTGATACCTTGAGCTCCTGTATCAGCGGGCAAGTTGTGACCAATATCAATTCCGTATTTCATGATACTTTCTGAATTTCTCTAATTAGCCATTTTCTCTAATTCTGTTCTATGTTAGTGGATTTAAGCCAATAGTGCTTAACAAAATTTAATAAACTGCTCCTAAATCGAAAACTCAGACCCAACTCCTGGTTCTTTTTCTAAATTGATCTGGATCAAGAAACGTTAAAAAATAACGTAAGCATTCAGCTATTAGCTATCAGCTATCAGCTATCAGCTATCAGCTATCAGCTATCAGCTATCAGCTATCAGCTATCAGCTATCAGCTATCAGCTATCAGCTATCAGCTATCAGCTATCAGCTATCAGCTATCAGCTATCAGCTATCAGCTATCAGCTATCAGCTATCAGCTATCAGCTATCAGCTATCAGCTATCAGCTATCAGCTATCAGCTATCAGCTATCAGCTATCAGCTATCAGCTATCAGCTATCAGCTATCAGCTATCAGCTATCAGCTATCAGCTATCAGCTATCAGCTATCAGCTATCAGCGTCAAAGCCTGTGCCACGCTACTTGAGGTGCTTTTGAATAAAACAGGTAACCATTCGAATAATGCTGAGTTACGTCTGCTGACGGCTGACGGCTGACGGCTGACGGCACCTCAAGTAGCGCATATGCTTACCTGAACTTGAACTTGAAGCTTGAGCAAAGCATAAAGTAATGGGTAATAGGAAATTGGCTTACAATTCCCCATTACCCATTAGCTTGTCCTAAATTAACAACTAACTATCCTGTAGCCGTTTACTAACCTTCTTTTTGCCTTGTTGATAATAAAACCCAGGCTTTGAGATGGCTAAAATGCTACAATTTAACTGTGACTGTCTTGACCTCGGTGTATTGCTGCAAGCCATACTCCCCAAGTTCACGACCAATCCCAGACTGCTTGAAACCACCGAAGGGAGCAGCGGCATCAAACACATCGTAGCAATTCACCCAGACAGTACCAGCACGGACATTGTTTGCGATCGCATGAGCTTTAGTAATATCCTTCGTCCACACGGCTGCTGCTAAGCCATACATAGTATCATTTGCCCGCTTAATCACTTCATCGATATCCTTGAACTTAATAATGCTCATCACTGGTCCAAAGATTTCTTCTTGGGCAATCTTCATCTGATCTTGGACATCAACAAACACTGTCGGTTCGATGAAGTAACCGCGATCGCCAACTCGACCACCACCACACAACATCTGAGCTCCTTCCTGCTGACCAGACTCAATATAGCCCATCACCTTATTGAACTGTTCGAGATCTACCTGGGGACCCTGTTCTGTGTTAGCATCAAACGGGTCACCAACTGTGCGATTTTGCGCCCGTTTCACGCACTTGTCTACAAACTCGTCATAGCACTTCTCTTCCACAAACAGTCGCGAACCAGCACAACAGCACTGTCCTTGGTTAAAGAACAGGGCAAAGTGAGCGCCCTCAATGCTTTTATCCATGTCAGCGTCAGCAAAGACAATGTTAGGACTCTTACCACCAAGTTCTAGAGTGACCCGCTTGAGGTTACTCTTAGCTGCAGCTTCCATAATTAGATGCCCTACCTCAGTCGAGCCGGTAAAGGCAACTTTATCGATACCCATATGATGTGAAATCGCAGCCCCAGCAGTTGGTCCATAGCCTGAGAGAAGATTCACCACACCAGGAGGGAAACCTGCTTCGAGAATCAGTTCACCGATCCGCAAGGCTGATAAAGGAGTCTGTTCCGCCGTTTTCATCACCACGGTGTTACCAGCTGCCAGTGCTGGGCCTAACTTCCAAGCTTGCATCAACAGTGGAAAGTTCCAAGGAATAATCTGACCAACCACTCCTACAGGTTCATGGCGCGTGTAGCAAAAGTAAGGTCCGTTGATGGGAATTGTTTTGCCTTGAATCTTATCTGCCCAGCCAGCATAGTACCGATAGCAAGCAATGACTAGAGACACATCTGCATTAAAGGAATCACGATAGGGCTTTCCATTGTCTAGGGTTTCCAGCCGTGCTATTTCTTCCTTGTTTGCTTCGATTAAGTCAGCTAGCTTGTAGAGTAACTCCCCCCGCTGGGTGGCAGACATTTTCGGCCAGTCTCCACTGGTAAAGGCTGTCCTAGCCGCCACTACTGCTTTATCAACGTCTGGGGCATCAGCCTCAGCCACATCACAGATCACCTCTCCTGTTGCAGGGTTAATCGTCTCGAATCGTTTCCCAGAGGCGCTGTCTACCCATTCGTTATTAATCAGCAGCTGAGTTGGTCCGATTTTGACCGTTGGCTGTGGTGTTGTCTTTGGTGTAGGGGCAGTGACCATAATCGTCTCCTGTTGTTAAGTTGATTTTTTATGACATCCTCAATTCTAATGGTGGATTGTAAACTGAAAATTTAACTAAAAATATATATTTTATTAATATTTTATTTGAGATTTTTAACTAAATTTAAATTTTTGCTTAATTTTGTTAACACTTTAGCCAGAGTATCCCTAATTATCCCTATGGTCATATCTATAGGGGTTCTGATATTAATCAGGTTGTACACACGTATTTTTTACCTGTTCCCTGTTCCCTATTGTCTATTCCCTAAAATCCCAAGCTTGTGTACCTAAACTATTTGAATATTTGATAAATGCTATAAAATATTACTATCCAATCACCCATTACCAATATTTGGTTGAACTCCATAGGTTTTAAACTTTTCTATAACTATCTGCATTTCTTCCTCACTCAATAATTGAGGTTCTCCATAAATCTTGTTAACGCTGAGGATTTTGAGATAAATTTGAGCCAAGGTTTCTAGCTCTTGGGCGACTTTCAGAGCGTGCCTTAGATCTTTGCCACAGGCAATCATACCATGATTTTTTAACAAACAGGCAAGGGAATTTCCCAATGCTTTTAGGGCGTTGTTGCTAAGTTCTTGAGTGCCAAAGGTAGCATAATCAGCTACCTTTATACTGCTCCCACCTGTCCTAGCAACCATATAATGAAAGCTGGGTATAGGTATACCCATACAAGCCAATGCTGTAGCATGGATGCTATGAGTATGGACAATAGCATTCACATCGGGTCGATTCAACAGTATGTCATAGTGAAATCGCCATTCACTGCTGGGTAAATAACGATTATTCTCAGCAAAAACCGGTTCTTTGTCTTTGCCGAAGTAGATTTTGCAGATTTTATCAGGAGTTAGGTCTTCGTAGTCTAGTCCACTGGGGGTGATTGCTATTGCCTCACCGATACTGTCTCTAACCCTGACACTCACATTACCACTGGTACCTTGATTGATACCAAGACTGTTCATGCGAAGACAGGTATCAATGATCTGCTGGGCGGTTATGGTTTCAACAGGGATTGACTTGATGATCATACTAAGTTGCACCTGATCCGGGAATTTGGGGACTTTATCAGCAATCTTATCCCCCTTTAGCACCACACAAACATAGCAATCCTAATTCCTAGGTGAACAATACTCCCCTAGTTGATTCCCTAGTTCGTTAGTTTGAGTTGCGAACTGTCACTGTTGACGAATCATACAGAATTACTATAGACACCGATGCACCGATAATCCAAACCTATCTTAATGTTTATAAATCCGTATTGTTCCCCTTGCTGCAATCAGAATCAATTGCTATTCATAGCCATGGCAATTAATTTATTGACAATAGGGGATACTATTCTTCAGGTGCGACCCGAACGCGCCCCGCGTCGGCTTTGCCGAAAGGTGCGACCCTAGGGCGATTTACTCGCCCTAGGAGGCGCGTACAAAGAGCGAATTTAATTCTTATAGCACTACGCGCTACTGTTAGGACATTGTCTTGATGCAAAGCGCGAGTGGGGGAAACCCCCAAGACCGTAATGGTGCGTTTTCCGCATCTAATTATTAAATTCGCCACGGGTCGCACCTCTGCATCGCTCCTAAACTCCGAAACGTAAGTAATCGCTTACTTTTGACTTCTGACTTCTAACTTCTGACTTGCGCGTAGCGCTATAATTTGACTTCTGACTTCTAACTTCTGACTTGCGCGTAGCGCTATAATGGGTCAAGCGCACCTAACCATCTTCCCTCTCCTGCCCCTCTTTCTCCTCCTCCCCATCTTCCCCATCTTCCAGCTCTTCCGCTGTTTCACAACTCAAATCGGATTGCTACAGCATGAATTAAAGCCGAGGGACACTCAACAACAAAAGTCACCTATCACTATGGCAAAAGCAATAGGCGACTAACTCCTCTCTATGGATTAGATAATTACATCAATTAGGTAACATTGGCAACAACGGATTGGTACTTGACCAGATCAGCGATCAGCTGTTTGGCTCTTTGACAGTAGCTTGAACATCAACACTCTGAACACCTTCAACCTGGATTGCCAAAGGTGCAATCTGACTCAAGTCATCATCAGACGATACTTTTCCTGAGATAGTCACAATTCCCTCTGCGGCTTCAACTTCCAACTTGCTATTGGGGAGATTGGTTTCTAAATTATTAAGTACTAAACTGGCTAGTTGGTCATCTTCATCAAGGTTTTCTAAGTTACCCAAGGCTTGATTTGGCTCTTGAGTAGTTACAATATTCGACTCGATTTCCTCTTGGGTTCCTTTGACCATGGCATCGCCTTGGTTTCCCTCAGACCGTAAGGTTACTAGTTGTTCATCGTTTTGATCTATAGAGTAGGAGGCTTCATCACTTGTCTTAGCCTCATCGCAAGCAGCAGCACCAAACAGAATCACTCCACCTAGTAAAATTGGCATCAACTTATTCATCTTTGATTTCTCCTTGTTTTCTCCTTGTATTTACTCCAATCCAGTCCGGTTAATCACTTCATATTTAGGTAAATCGCGATATATTAAGTGTTAAGTATTAAGTCAAACTTTACACTATCAAATTATCGAATAAACCTAACTAATAAGTAGTCAAACGGACGGGATATAATTCCCACAAACACCAAACTTATTCAGCAGGTGCGCTTGACCTTGGCGAATTTAATTCGCCATCTGAATTTGGCATGACTCCTGTTGGTGCTGGTTCCGATTGAGCATGAGATCTTGAGGGCAAAATTACATGGTTAACAACATGAATAATGCCGTTACTGGCTTCAATATCTGCTTGAGTTACCTGAGCATTGTTGACAGTAACATTACCGTCTTCACCCACGTGTACTGCCACCGATTTTCCAGCCATAGTGATAATTTCTCCCGACTGGATTTGACTGCTAGGAACTGCACCACTTACAACATGATACTCTAGCAGCTTTACCAGTACCTCTTTGTTTTCTGGTTGTAGTAGACTGTCTAAGGTATTTGCTGGCAGTGCAGCAAAAGCGTCATCGGTGGGAGCAAAAACAGTGTAGGGTCCTTCACCAGCCAAGGTTTCCGTTAAGCCTGCTGCCTCAATTGCTTTAACAAGGGTTTGGAATTGATCATTGCTCGCAGCTTGCTCTACAAGGTTACTGGCTGTAGATTCAGCCTCAGTGGTAGCTGGCATTTCTACCTTTTCACCCTCTTGAAGGGGTTTGCTCAAGGAATCGGGGGCGCTTTCTACCATAGACTCAGTTGCACCATTGACAGCATCTTTAACTGAGTTTTCGGTTTTTTCTTGCGCTATTGCCGGGAAACTGATCAGAGCACTTAATCCCAGAATACCTGTTAGCAACTTAATGCGAGTTTTCATTTAGATCATCTCTCCTGAATGCTAGGTATGGTTAACGCTTTCCAACTAATTTATCGAGCTATAGTGACCGAGGTATAGATAAGCATTCAGCATTCAGCATTCAGCTATCAGCTTATGTGCTACATCACAGCGTCGAAGCCTGTGCCACCCACGCTACTTGAGGTGCTTTTGAATAAAACAAGTAAGCATTGGTTTAATTTCTGTTACGTCAGCTGACGGCTGTTTGCGTAGCGTGAGCTCAAAGCTCACGGCTGACGGCTGAATACTTAACATTCTCACTGATTGGAAAGCTAATTTAGATCAAGTCTAGAAGCCTGATGATTAATTAACCAAATTTTCCGACCATTCCCCATTCCCCATTCCCAAAAGGGGGAGTTTATCTGTTGCAGGTATTTAGAGAATTGGTATTGGTATTTGGTATTGGTATAAGAAGGATGATTTCCTCCTAGGCACAATCTGCCTATAGACGTTTTGGCAAGTTCTCCGAAAATTTTGAGGGTGCCAGAGTCTAAATTACCCTGAATTTCATCTTGTGCCTGTTGGGGGGTTAGACCTGCTAGAATCAAGCCTGTAAATACCCACCCTAACCCGGAACTATTGTTATTGTTTAGTATTTGCTGCATTTGATTCACCACAGTACCTCCCAACTAAATTGATGATTTCCTGGGCTTCATATTTTGAGATTATTACCCAAAAGTAAAAAATTCGGTAAGGATAGAAATTAGGGAGTAGGGATTAGGGAAATGGTATAATGATCAGACAATAAAATCCCAACCTAGAAGCTATTTTCCTAAACCAGCGGTAAACGTATCTCAAAGCAGCTACCAACCCCAACCTCAGACGTAAGGGTGATTTTTCCCCCATGATTGTGAGTGATTGCTTGAGCGATCGCAAGTCCCAAGCCCGTACCCCTCTCTCGGCGAGAACGAGCTTTATCCGCACGCCAGAAGCGATCAAACACAAAAGGCTGATGTTCAGGGGCAATACCAATGCCAGTGTCCTCAATCATGACCAGGGCACAGCGATTCTGTTTGGCAACAGTAAGAACCACTTTTCCTTTAGGGGGTGTGTATTGCAGGGCATTCTCTAGCAAGTTGGAAAATAAACGGGTCAGTTGCCCTTCATCCCCAATGACAGACACTGTTGTCAGGCAGTGATATTCCAAGGTAATCTGCTTATCTTGAGCAAATGATTCTAACAATTCCACCACATTCTGCAAAACTGTGTTGAGGGAAATTGGGACTGACTTTCGGGTCGGAATTGACAAAGCAGCATCAGTGCGAGCTAAAAATAGTAAGTCTTCTGCTAAGTTGCTCATCTGATCCGTCGCGCTAGCAATAGCCACTAACTTCTTAGCATCCTTGGGATGAATTCGCTCAGGATGATTTCGCATCACATCCACAGAGGCTTTAATTGCTGTCAGAGGACTGCGCAATTCATGGGAGGCATCAGCAGTAAACTGTTTAAGCTGCTTAAAACTTTGCTCAATCGGCTCAAGAGCTTTCTGGGTCAGCCAAAGTCCACCGATACCAACAAACCCTAGAGCGATCATTCCTCCCATTCCTAATCCCCAAAATAGTTGGCTTTGGACAATTTCTACATCCTCTGTGGATTGACTGGCTCGAATATAGCCCTCTAGGGATGGTTGGCTTGGTTTCGAGGTGTCCTTAAAAACAGAAATTGTAAACGTCCTAATTGGCTCTGATGTCTCGGGGAGTTGTAGAGTCCACGAACCCAGTTTTGGCGGGAAACTCAACACAATCGCACCTCGGCTTGCCAATAGTTTACCCTTATCATCAAACCATTCTAGGCTTTGTTGATCTCGGTTAAATATATCTCGCCAGGGGACTTCATCAACTTGTTCAATGTATTGACTCCCTTTCTCTTCTACTTCAGTAAATGAGGGGGCGGCGGATTGGGCTAAAGTCCGTAGTTTTTTGTCAAGTTGCTGGTACAGACTCTGTGTTAAAAAAACATACACACCCGCACCAAATACACTCAAAATTGCGGCCATTACCATCAGGTAATACAACAAAAGACGCCAGCGCAGACCTTTAAACATATGGTAATTAGTAATTAGTAATTAGTAATATAAAACGAATTTTAAGTGCGTTTTATCAAGGAAAAAAGCAAAAGGCAAAAGGCAAAAGGCAAGGGTGCATCTTAAACTTGTAAATCTATAACTAAAGGAAGTGTGGGGCGGGGGCGCGGGAAGTGTGGGGCGGTTGGGGAGAGGGGGAGATAGGAACCCACCCCTAACCCCTCCCAGGAGGGGAATATAGGGAGATGGGGGAGATTTTTATTAAGGGTAATGTCATAACATGATATTATACTTCTATTGTCCTGAGTGTTTTTGCATGCATTGAGATGCACCCAAAGGCAAAAGGGGAGTGTTATCTATCTTTTTTATTTGATTTTACGCTATATACAGTTTAAATGCACAACAGCTTAATCGGTAATTAGTAATTGGTAATTGGTAATTGGTAACTGACCCAACTATACTTGATATCATTCCTTAGTTCAGGAATACCGTCAACCTGCCAACCTGCCAACTTTAAACCTGCCAACCTGCCAACTTTAAACCTGCCAACCTGCCAACTTTAAACCTGCCAACCTGCCAACCTTAAACAGTAACAACTGAATAGTTAGATTAGGGTTTTTCTTTCAGACGATAACCCAAACCATAGACTGTCTCAATTAAATCAGAAGGAGCTCCTGCTGCCTCCAGTTTCTGTCGTAAACCTCGGATATGAGCTTTAACGGTTGCTTCTTCTGGTAGTCGTTCAAAGGACCAGAGGTTTTCCAGGATTTGAGCACGGCTAAACACACGGCGAGGATGGCGCAGGAAAAATTCCAGCAGAGCATACTCTTTTGGACTTAGGGACAAGAGGCGGTCTTCATAGAACACTTCACAGGTACTGGGGTCAAGGCGGAGAGAATCCCATTCCAGTACAGGTGGTAAGGTAGTATTTCCCCGGCGCAGTAAGGCCCGAATCCTAGCGGACAACTCCCCTAAATCAAAGGGTTTGACTAGATAATCATCTGCACCAGCATCCAGTCCGACAATTTTATCACTGATGGTATCCCGAGCCGTCAGCATTAGAATGGGAGTAAGGTCGCCTTGGGAGCGCAACTTTCGGCAAAGGGTAATACCATCCATCTTTGGTAGCATTACATCTAACAAAATTAAATCATAGCTGAAGCTCTCTACTAGTTCCTTACCTATTTGACCATCATGGGCAACATCCACGACATAATGCTGGTCGGTGAGGTCTTCAGCAAGGGCGTCGGTAATCCGCTGATCATCTTCTACTAGTAAAATCCTCATCTTCAGCACCTCTGAATGATTACCTGAGTTTTATCTTTGATTATGACCAATTTTTTTCACAACTGTATAAAAATCGGGGAGTTTTCCATGATACTGGCAAGATAATTGATATTCAGTCAGGTTAATCAGTTACCAAATCGTCCCGGTCTTTTTGGGAATGGGTTATGGGGAATCGGAAACTACAGCATTGTTAGTTTAAATGTAGAAATAAAACTAATAAAAATAGGAAACTTCGGCTCAGCTTGGCAGCGCTTTTTGATACTGTTGTCGTCAATTATTTTTCCCTTGTCCAAAATGCCCTTGTCCCAAGTTGCTGACAACTGCGCCGAAGTCTAACTAGCAATTATTCTCAATCATGGCATGACTTACCCAAGGGCACTGGGAGGGTTAGCCGATCAGTACGATTATGATCAAATATGATCGAAGTGTAAAGAATTATTTCGAGCGGGTTCCATGAAACGCATTGTACTGATAGCAGGATTTGAATCCTTCAACGCTGACTTGTACCGCAAAGCTGCTGAGTTGGCAACCATACGCTGTCCGGAACTGGATATTAGAGTATTTAGCGATCGCGAAATCACTGGCAACCCTGATACTGTAGACGCTGCCCTCAAAGATGCCCAAGTCTTCTTCGGTAGTCTACTATTCGATTATGACCAAGTGTTATGGTTACGCGATCGCATTCAACACATCCCGATCCGCTTGGTATTCGAGTCAGCTCTAGAACTGATCAGCCTGACTCAAATTGGTCAGTTCAAAATTGGGGATAAACCCAAGGGGATGCCCAAGCCAGTAAAATTTATCCTCGACAAATTCAGCAACGGTCGGGAAGAAGACCGCTTAGCCGGTTATATCAGCTTTTTGAAAATTGGTCCGAAGCTGCTGAAATATATTCCTGCTAGAAAAGTCCAAGACTTGCGCAATTGGCTAATTATCTACGGTTACTGGAATGCTGGTGGCTCAGACAATGTGGCATCTATGTTCTGGACCTTGGCAGAGAAATACTTAGAGCTGAAAGTGGGAGAAATTCCGCCGCCAGTGGAAACTCCAAACATGGGGCTACTCCATCCGGACTACGACGGGTATTTTGAATCCCCACGACAATACCTAGAATGGTACAAAAGCTTCAAAGTTAAACAATTAAACGTTATTGGGCAAAGCCCTACCAGCCCGCTAGCTTCTCAACACAACCTTGGCCAAAAGGCCACGCTACGCTCTCAACCCACTAACCTTCAACCCACCAACCTTCAACCCACTAACCTTCAACCCACCAACCTTCAACCCACCAACCTTCAACCCACCAACCTTCAACCCACCAACCTTCAACCCACCAACCTTCAACCCACTAACCTTCAACCTGCCAACCCTAGAGAAAACCCTGTTGTTGGTATTCTGCTTTATCGCAAACATGTAGTTACAAAACAACCTTATATTCCCCAGTTAATTCGCTACTTTGAGGAAGCTGGATTAACTCCTTTACCCATCTTTATCAATGGTGTAGAAGGTCATGTAGCCGTGCGGGATTGGATGACATCTGCTTATGAAACCCAACAGCGGCAACTGGATAACGTAGAAACTCCTTCCCTGTCTAAAGACGCTGTAGAAGTTGATGCCATTGTTTCTACCATCGGTTTCCCGTTGGTAGGGGGTCCAGCTGGTTCTATGGAGGCAGGAAGACAGGTGGCTGTAGCTAAACGTATTCTCACTGCTAAGAATGTCCCTTATTGTATTGCTGCACCCCTACTGATTCAAGATATTTACTCTTGGACAAGACAAGGGATTGGGGGATTGCAAAGTGTCGTCTTATATGCATTGCCGGAATTGGATGGAGCAATTGATACTGTACCCCTAGGTGGTTTAGTCGGAGAAAATATTTATCTGATTCCCGAACGAGTTAAGCGACTGACTGGACGGGTGAAGCGTTGGATTCAACTCAGACAAACCCCACCAGACCAAAGACGAATTGCGATTATTCTCTATGGTTTCCCTCCTGGGTATGGAGCAACAGGAACAGCAGCCTTATTGAATGTACCGCGATCGCTTCTTAAATTCCTCCACGCTCTCAAGGAACAAGGTTACACTGTTGGGGAATTACCAGAAGATGGGGAAGAACTAATCCGCTGGGTGAAAGCAGCAGACGAAGGCTTGAATGGTAAAAGTTCTAACCAGCAACCAGCAACCACCAACCACCAACCATCAACCACCAACCACCAACCATCAACCAGCAACCACCAACCATCAACCATCAACCAGCAACCTTCAACCTTCAACCTTCAACCTTCAACTAGTAACCTACCCTTCTCGAACGCCAAAGGCGAACAACCACCAACCACAGTTAACGTTAAAACCCTAGAAGAATGGCTAGGCTACTTGCTAACTACCCGTATTGAAAAACAATGGCAATCCTTGACTGGTACAGGAATCAAAACCAATGGGGATGAGTTCGAGATTGGTGGGATTGAGTTAGGCAATGTCTGGATTGGGGTACAACCACCCTTGGGTATTTCTGGAGACCCGATGCGGTTGATGTTTGAGCGAGACATGACCCCACATCCCCAGTACAGTGCCTTTTATAAGTGGTTACAGAATGATTTTGATGCCCATGCGGTGGTGCATTTTGGCATGCATGGCACCGTGGAATGGTTGCCTGGTTCGCCCTTGGGGAATACCGGGTATTCTTGGTCGGATATTTTGCTAGGAAATATTCCGAATCTGTATATCTATGCCGCCAATAATCCTTCAGAGTCAATGTTGGCCAAGCGTCGCGGTTATGGGGTGTTGATTTCCCATAATGTACCCCCTTATGGTCGGGCTGGTTTGTATAAGGAGTTGGTCGTGCTACGGGATTTAATCTCGGAGTATCGGGAGGATCCTGAAAAGAATTATGCCTTGAAAGAAGCAATTTGTAAAAAGATTGTCGATAGTGGCTTGGATACGGATTGTCCCTTTGAGGATGCTAAGGGCTTGGGAATTGCTTTCAGTCCAGAGAATGCCCAGATGTTTAGTGCTGATTCATTTAATCGCTATCTTGTCAAGTTGTACAACTACCTGCTAGTGGTCGAACAACGATTGTTTTCCTCTGGGCTGCACACTCTAGGTCAAGTGCCTGATTCGGAACAGTTAGAGTCTTACCTGCGGGCTTATTTTGGGGAAGATGTCTCGGAAGGAATAGTTAAGGCCATTGTCGATGGAGAATTTGAATCCCAAACACCAGAAGCACGTGAACAGGTCGAGGATCAGAAGGTTGAGGAGGCGTTACGGATTGGTGAGTTGTTGATGCAGACTGGAGAGGAGTTGACGAATTTGTTGCGGGGGTTGAATGGGGAGTATATTCCTCCAGCTCCTGGCGGGGATTTGTTGCGGGATGGTCCTGGGGTTTTGCCAACAGGACGGAATATTCACGCTTTGGATCCTTATCGGATGCCCTCTCCGGCAGCTTATGAACGAGGAAGGGAGGTGGCCAGGAAAATTATTACCCAGCACCTTGAGGAACATCAGGAGTATCCGGAAACTGTTGCGGTAATGCTATGGGGATTGGATGCGATCAAGACTCGTGGGGAATCCTTGGGGATTTTATTGGAGTTAGTAGGTGCAGTACCTGTTAAAGAGGGAACGGGACGGATTGTACGGTATGATTTGATGCCCTTGGCTGAGGTAGGTCATCCTAGAATTGATGTGTTGGCAAATCTCTCAGGGATTTTTCGGGATAGTTTTGTCAATATTGTTGAGCTGCTGGATGATTTGTTCCGTAGGGCGACTGAGGCAGATGAACCGGAAGAAGAGAATTTTATCCGCAAGCATGGGTTAGCTTTGCGATCGCAAGGGGTAGACAATGTTTCTGCTCGGTTGTTTTCTAATCCAGCCGGGGATTATGGTTCTCTGGTCAATGACCAAGTAGTCGATGGTAATTGGGAATCGGGGGATGAATTAGCCAATACATGGCAAAGCCGCAATGTATTTAGTTATGGAAGGCAAGATAAAGGTCAAGCCCGTCCTGAAGTCATGGAGCAGCTGCTAAAAAGTACCAGTCGTATAGTCCAGGAAATTGATTCAGTGGAATATGGGCTGACGGATATTCAAGAATACTATGCCAATACTGGAGGCTTGAAGCGAGCAGCCGAGAAGCAAGGGGGTAAAACCGTTAATGCCAGTTTTGTGGAAAGTTTCTCAAAGGATACTACACCCCGGAAGCTAGAGGATTTGTTGCGGTTGGAGTATCGGACAAAGTTACTCAATCCCAAGTGGGCTGAAGCGATGGCCCATCAGGGGTCTGGGGGAGCTTATGAGATTTCCCAACGGATGACAGCATTAATTGGTTGGGGGGGTACTGCTGATTTTCAAGATAACTGGGTGTATGACCAAGCAGCAGATACTTATGCCTTGGATGAAGAAATGGCCAAGAGGTTGCGACAGGCAAATCCTGAGGCATTTCGCAATATTGTTGGCCGGATGTTAGAGGCAAATGGGCGAGGATTCTGGGAACCGGATCAGGAAACCTTACAGAAGTTACGGGAGTTGTATGACCTCGCCGATGAGGAGATTGAAGGCGTGACGGCTGTAGGATAAGAGGGTGTGGGGTGAGCGAGTGTGGTAATCGGGTGAAAATCTGGCGTTGCTTATTCTGGGTATGGTTTTGCCCCCCTAACCCCCCAATTCTGGGGGGAATAAGACCTTCAAAGTCCCTTCCGGTGCGCGCCTCCTAGGGCGAGTAAATCGCCCTTGGGTCGCACCGCAAAGTTGGGGGATTTAGGGGGCTTTAACTTTCACCAGATGAACGCGAATTCATTCCTTAATTCAGCAACGCCGAAAATCTTGCTCGTAGTCATCCCGATTGCTAAACCTGAAAATCTTTCACTGACTGGTTCACCCTACACTCGTTTACCCTACATTAGTTTAGCCAATCGATAAGAGTGTGAGTATAGTTCTTTTATCCAGGGTAAGCGCAAGAATCAATAAGCTGTAGCTTATTGAGAAAAAAAGGGGCTCATTCTCAACTATTAAACTCTATTGAGAATCAAGTTCTACGAGATTATAGGGGTTTCGAGCCACGATCAACCGATATCCAGCCAATGCACATTATGGGCAATTTTTTCTTGCGCTTACCCTGTTCTTTTATCCTAACTATACTCGTTCACCAGATGTTATGGCCTTTGCCTGAATAGCCTTGTTCGCTAGACTCTTTGGTTTGCTTTTCTAACTCTTCAGCTAATTTGGCAAATTTTTTCATTTCATCAATTAATGCTGCTGCTCCACTATTTTGGGTTTTTGATTCTTGGTAAATCGACGTTTATCCTAATAATTTTATGTACATTAGTTATTTACCTGAGTCGCACGGATGAGTTTATATATGAGTAACTCTATAAAATTTGCTCTATTATTTTTATATTTCGTCGGACAATAAATGAATCCGGATTAAGTCTGGTGGTTGACTATGAAGGTATTGCTAACTAAATAGGCAAGATTGTCAAGTTTTTGATTACTATAGCAATAAGCATAATGGTTCGGACTTGCTCGGATTTTAAAATTGACAATCAACAATAGTTAATGAACAATGGTCAATTTTAAAGTAACCAATGACTAATAATACCTATACACACTATACACACTATACACACTATACTTTTTACCTATGGCAACGGAAATCGAACGCAAATTTCTAGTAAAAGGCGAAGAGTGGCGGAAACTAGGCACTGGTAGTGTTTATCGCCAAGGTTACATTCGTACAACCAACCGCACTACTGTCCGGGTGCGCCTGGTGGGAGATCAAGGATATCTTACTATCAAAAGTCCAAAGGTGGGTTTTTCTAGAAAAGAGTATGAGTATCCTATCCCAGGCTCGGATGCTCAAGAAATGCTCGATACTTTGTGCCAGGGTCCCCTAATTGAGAAAACTCGTTATAAAATTGAACACGCTGGCTTGATTTGGGAAGTGGATGAGTTTGCTGGGGATAATCAAGGATTAATTTTGGCAGAAGTTGAACTAACTGATGAAAATCAGCATATTGAACTACCAGAATGGATTGGAATTGAAGTATCTGATGATCCGAGATACTTCAACTCCAATTTAGTTCAGCATCCCTATAGTCAATGGTTACACAGAATCTAGGCTATAGGGTGTGGGGTGTGGGGTATGGAACAGAATTTGGATTTATATATCAGGAGTTGTTTTAATCAGCGGCTTCCGGTAGTGCTGGCAGATGCTCTACTAATTGCTCAAGAGATTCTACATCAATGGCCACATCCATTAACTGTTCTAACTTTTCGACACTCAACCCCTTAACACGAGCTTGAATCTCAGGGGATAGGTCTCCAAAGCGCCTGTGAAGCAATCGTAGTAGCAGTCGCTCAGCTCCTTCCTGACGACCTTCTTGACGACCTTCTAAAATACCTTCCTGACGACCTTGCTTAATTCCCAACCTTTCGATACTCGTGACATACTTCATGTTGACCTCCTGTTCGTACTGGTTAAGTTCTTCACTAAAGGCTTGTTCTAGTCCTTCAGGTAAGTGCATTACCAAAATTATTGGGTTTAAAGCCTCGTGGTTCTAGGACGGCTTTTCTTTTAGACTTCGTATTGAAAGTTTGCACGCTAGTGTGCTATTGTAAAAGTATAAGCAATAAACTTTTGTACCAGCTAGATACTATCTAAACATAAGTAGGCAACGTAAAAAATATGTAGAGCTTACATATTGCGTAATTGGGTCTAACGACTTAAATGTCTATGAAAAATTTAGATAAAAAAGTATCTAGTTAAATAGATAAAGAAAGCGATGCAGCGCGGTATTGGGGGTCTCCACCATGAGCGACTGCATCAAGACAAGGTACGGTGGGGCACACCGAAACCTAGGTCATAGACCAAATACGCTTGTGGAGAGGAGACCTCTATTTATCCTGGCTCCGGCCTGGTTAAACAAGTCACCCCGTGGAAGCAAGAATCCCCGTCCTTCCAGGGCGGGGAGTGTCAACCAGTCGATGAAGTGATATAAGTTTAGGATGTCTTGTCCGCTGCTGGGTTAATCATCATTAATTTTCTCTAGTTCGGCTGATTAATCTAATTAATCACCAAACCCTGTTTCCCTGCTCTGAAAATATCTCTTTCGTAGGTAAAAATGGGGGCGGTGGGACTTGAACCCACACGACCGTTTAAGGTCAACGGATTTTCATTCTCCCGTAGCTTTCGCTACTGCCATAGCTGGCTCTTGAGAATTGGACTCTCCCTTTACCCTCGGCTTAACGTTAGGGTAGCTCCCGTCGAGTCTCTGCACCTTCCGAGAGGTTTTCCCGGCTTGGCTCAGGATT
>NZ_GL890840.1:442967-445176 GCF_000211815.1 Moorena producens 3L | reverse complement strand
TTAATAAGCCATCTTAAACCCCTTATAAACGGATGGTGTAATTATTACAAATCTGTATGTAGTAAAGACACTTTCAACAGTTTAGGGTATAGGCTTTGGAACAAACTTCAGAGATGGGGATATAGGAGACCCCCTAATAAATCAAAGACCTGGGTAGCTAAGAAGTATTGGGGAACCATCGATGAGGATAGGTGGACTTTCATGAAAGATGTGAACCATTTTCTCCCGAAGCATAGCAAAACGGAGATAGTCAGACACAAGAAAGTCCAAGATATAAGAAGTCCCTATGATGGAGACCTAATCTATTGGAGTACCAGAATGAGAAAGCATCCTGAGATGACCACTCAGAAGGGAAGGCTTTTAGAACGGCAAGAAGGGAAATGCGCTCATTGTGGTCTTACTTTCAGGGATGGCGACTTATTAGAAAAACACCACATCTTACCACGTGCTCTAGGAGGTAATAATAAGGATGAGAATCTGGAGTTATTACACCTACACTGCCACGATGCAAAACACGGAAAGAGAATAAACACCTCAAGTCTAGATGACAATCCGTTAATGAGGTACCAATGACAATGGTTCCTATGATGAGGAGCCGTGTGATGTGAAAATGTCACGCACGGTTCTGAAGACGAGTCAGTGGGGTGATTCACTGGCTTAGTTTAATAATGGTTGGAGCATTTTGGTCAGAAGTTTGGCAGAGTCACTGTTGCAGTGAATCCTGCTTATACAAGCCAAAACTGCTCAGAATGCGGCGAGGTAGTAAAAAAGTCACTATCAACCAGAACCCACGTCTGCGAATGTGGCTGTGAACTAGACCGTGACCACAACGCCGCGATCAATATTTTAAAGAGAGCCTTGGGTACGGTGGGGCACACCGGAACCTGGATCATAGATCCCAACGCTTCGGGAGATCTGACCTCTACTGTTCTTGGTTCCGGCCAGGTTCAGCAAGTCGGGTCGTTGAGCGAAGAATCCCCGGGTCTAATGACCGGGGAGTGTCAAGAAATCCTCTTTCATACTGATAACTGTCCAACCACGAGCGTCGGCCTCCCGGAGAGCATTCTCGGCACCTGTATCGTATACATATTCCCGGGGATCATCGTGGTGAACCAACATCATCAAAGCTGGACCGTCTTGCTCGTCAGTGTACTGAAGCATTTCTAAATCACCATCGGAATTACCAACGGTCATAATTGGTTTTTTACCAATGTAGCGGTCAATGTCCACTACTTTACCTTCGTTATTATTAATCGGTTTGACCAGTATTGGTGTCTTAACCAAAACATGAGAGCCATCGTCTTTAGTAATAAACTTGGTTTGGACGGTGGTACCAATAATATTTTCAGGGGGAACACCGTAGGCATCTTCGGCATAGGAGCGAATGAAATCAAGTCCCGCCCCAGAACAAATATAAACCTTGAAATCATTACTCCTAAGATAATTGACCAGTTCAACCATGGGCTGGTAAGTCACCTTTATGTATGGAATACCAAAGTCTGGATGCTTTGAATTATCCAGAAAAAACCTCGCCTTCTGTTTATATTCTTCCGGTGTTAATCCCTGCAGTTTCAGGTCTTCAAAAATGGCATTCCTTTTATTTGAAAAGGCATTCCCTAGCATATCTTTGATAAATAACCCGTAAATATTTTTGGGTTTTTCATTCCACAGGGTTCCATCATTATCAAAGACCGCGATGCGATCGCCTTGACGAACGTAGTTATCACTGTTGGGGTTGGTAACCTCTTGCACAAAGTCAAAAATCGTTTGCTTAGCCGCACCCTGATTCCAAGACAGTAAGGGGTCATAGTCCGCAGCAGCAGGGGGACATCCCACAAAGCCTCCTAGGCAAAACACTGATAAGAGAATCGATAGGAAAACTAAGAACGTTCTTTTTTTCATAATTAAGGCTTTTCGGGTGTAATTGCTGATCCGCTTCAAGGCAAACAACGCTATTTTTACCGACCAAACCAATCTTGTCAATATAGCGCTACGCCCAAGGCAAAAGGCAAAAGGCAAGAGGCAAAAGTTGACGTGCATTAGCGCACCGAGGGAGTAGGTTTTTACATTTAGAGTCAAAGGGAGAGTGTGGGATTCCCGATTCCCTGTTCCCTAAAAACTAAGAACGAAAGTACCTAACAGCAATTGCAAACCGCTGACCCCTGGAAGCTGACCGCTGATTGCTGTTAGCGCAGCGTCTGCGTAGGGC
>NZ_GL890840.1:304140-442296 GCF_000211815.1 Moorena producens 3L | reverse complement strand
TTATGAAACCGCCGTACATGAGCGTTTTTTTCAGACACATGTCAGTCTAAATGCTGAACAGCTTAACGAAGCAAATCATCAATTCTATAGCAATTGTCTTTCCCATAAGGCACAAAGTAATCCCCCTTAAAAAGGGGGACTTTGATGCAATAAATGCTATATAACTTTTTCACATTTAGGAAAAATTATCAGGCGTCACTAACCGAAATCCAATGTGAGTCGTTCCTGTATCGGGTGATTGAGACTCCCGAGCAGCAGGACGATAGCGACTACAATAATTAGGAGCACACAGGTAAGACCCGCCTTTAATGACATGTTTAGCAACACCCGGTTCTCTGGGGTCGAAGCTTTCTTTTTGATTAGGTCCTGTAGGATTAAGGCTGTGGGCTTTGCCATTGTGACCGATGCTATACCAATCTGAAGTCCACTCCCAGACATTACCAGTTATGTCATACAAACCATAACCATTTGGTTCAAAGGAACCTACAGGTGCAGTGCCGGTGTGACCATCAGCTTTGGTGTTGAAAAAGGGGAAGAATCCCTGCCAGGTATTCGCCTTCTTGGCTGAGTATTGCTCACCCCAGCTGTAGGTAGCATCATCCAGTCCACCGTGAGCGGCATATTCCCATTGGGCTTCTGTGGGTACTGACTTCCCTGCCCACTTAGCATAGGCTTGAACGTCTTCATAGGCAACATGAACCACAGGATAGTTCTTTTTTCCTTTAATGTTGCTCTTTGGACCAAAGGGATGTTGCCAGTCAGCCCCAGGAGTCCACTTCCACCAGCTCAGGTAACCCACTGGTCTAACACCATTGTCCGGCATCTGAAAGACTAGGGAACCAGGTGCCCGTTGCTCCTCTGTTAAGTTGGGAAACTGTTCCGAGGAGAGGGGACGCTCTGCTACGGTAATATAACCAGTTTCTTTGACAAATTTGGCAAATTCTGCATTAGTGACTTCGTATTTATCGATGCAGAAGCTCTCAACGGTAACATCGTCCGCAGAGCGCTCCGAAGGGTAGTAAACGTCGGAACCCATCTTGAAAGTGCCCCCAGGGATGAAGGTCATACCTTCAGGGCAGCTATTTACCGTGGGAGATGCCTTGACTGGTGTGGCAGTGCCAAAGACTAGGCATACTGTCAGGAAACTGAGGAAAAGTTTGAAGAGAAGTGATTTTAACCAAGGAGTCTTCATTTTTGATCCAGAAAAGCGATTAGTATGTAAGCATATGCGCTACTTGAGGTGCGGTCAGCGGTCAGCGGTCAGCTATCAGCCGTTGGCCAAAGGCTAATGGCACCTCAAGTAGCGTGACCATAGCCCATAAGCTGAATATCACTGAATATCACTAAGCCACTCCATAGCCTGTGTAAGGACGTTTATAACTGGGATGTAAACCGAGAATAATATCTTCTTTTGGTATACCCATTTCCACCAAATCTTTTGCCAAATCAGCTTCTGTCATATTTCGCTGAATCCAAATTCTACCATCTTTGATATCTAAATGGATGAAACAGTTATAAACTCGTTTGAGTCCATCCCAGCCGATATCTAGAAGTTGATAATGGTCATGTTCTGTGTCAAAAATAAGTTGACCTTCAATCTCTGAATCTGAATTATTGGCTTCTAACCTGGCATGATTAGTTAATAGTTGGCGAATTATTAATCGGTAATTTTCTAATTTTTCCATTCGGTTATTATCTCCTCAACAGGATTATATATGAGCAATTTTACTTGATAAACCTTTACTGCTTCTTGGGAAAATTTTTATTGGAAGAATGATTCAAATGTATCAACGGGAACTGCTAGATAAAGTATTCTATCTGATTCGCTCATTTGTAATGCTAAGCGATAGTTTAAAAATTGACCTAGTGCAGCATGAAAATCTGTAATTGCATAAGTATTGAGGAAACTTTTTATTTCAACTGCTATTTTTCGTTCTGATTTTTGAGCTGCTATAACTTTATCTGCTGCTAAATCTATTTCAAGCTTAACTCCCTCAATCTTAATTTTTAGGGGATCTGCTGTGATAATCCAATCGTCTTTTAGGAGTGCTTGTTTTACAGCATCATGGAATAGGTCTTTGGCAGCCATTACTTTTTCTACAACTTCTAGGACTATTATCCTTGAATAGTGAGGGGGATGCTTACCGCAACAAAGAGGAACCATTATAATGAGTAGTATAGCGTTTTTTGCAGTTATGAGGTACAGTCTTGATGGAGCGCATCCCTATTCCCTATTGCCTCTTTTCTGTTCCCTCTTTTCTCTTCCCTATTCCCAGATCCGCTGTTCCCTAAAATCCCGAAATTGTGTACTTCACAAGTCGTAGAATTGCTATAGATTAGGAAGGTGCCCGTTGCTCCGCATTAGTGACTTCGTATTTATCGATGCAGAAGCTCTCAACGGTAACATCGTCCGCAGAGCGCTCCGAAGGGTAGTAAACGTCGGAACCCATCTTGAAAGTGCCCCCAGGAATGAGGCGTTGCTGAATTAAGGAATGAATTCGCGATCATCTGGTGAAAGTTAAAGCCCCCTAAATCCCCCAACTTTGCGGTGCGACCCAAGGGCGATTTACTCGCCCTAGGAGGCGCGCACCGGAAGGGACTTTGAACGTCTTATTCCCCCCAAAATTGGGGGGCTAGGGGGGCAAAACCATACCCATAATCAGCAACGCCAGGAATGAAGGTCATACCTTCAGGGCAGCTATTTACCGTGGGAGATGCCTTGACTGGTGTGCCAGTGCCAAAGACTAGGCATACTGTCAGGAAACCCACGAAAAGTTTGAAGAAAAGTAATTTTAACCAAGGAGTCTTCATTGTTGAACTAGAAAAGCTATTAATAATACTATTTAATAGTACTATTAAACTTAGGTATTAAACTTAGATATTAAACTTAACGTAAGCATAAGCTGATAGCTGTTCGCGTAGCGTGCGCGTAGCGCATAAGCTTAAAACTTACTTTACATTACAAAGGCGTCACTGATGTGCAATTTTTACAATTTACCATCCAGTGACGCCTTGATGCTTACTGAGGTTAGTACAGTTGCTTAGCATGCCAAATTCAACATGCCAAATTCAAAAGATGCTATGTATAGCGGTTTCTAGCCTAATGAAGTACACAGGATTTTTTACCTGTTGCCTGTTCCCTAAAACCAAGGAATATGTACTTCACCAAATTAAAAAACGCTATACTAGGGCTTAGCATTTAGTACCTACGATACCTACCAGCCACTGATGAGCGCACTGAGTGTTGGTATTTAGCTCTTCTTCGATATCCAAATTGGTTCTCATCTCCAGATGCTTGTTCAGATCCAGATACATTATCCAATGGAGTTATCGATGGAGTTATCGATGGAGTTATCGATTGAGTTATGTCTCCATAAACTGTTACGAAATCGTCTTTCATACTGATAACTGTCCAACCACGCTCATTGGCCACATCAAAAACATTAAAATTAGACTCGGACTTTTTATCGTATGGACAGTCAATGTCAGGTTCGTCAGCAGCATAGGGACATTCGCGGGGATCATCATGGTGAAGCAGCATCATTAAAGCTGGACCTTGGTTATCATCAGTGTAGTCAAGCATTGGTAAATCACCACTGGAATTACCAACTGCCATAATTGGTTTTTTACCAATGTAGCGTTCAATTCCCACTGGTTTACCTAGTCCATCGTTAATGGGTTGCACCAGTTCTGGCTTCCTAACCAAGAGATAAGATCCATCGCCTTGGGCGATATATTCTGTTTGGACGGTACTACCAATCACGTTTTCAGGGGGAATACCATAGGCATCTTCGGCAAAAGAGCGAATAAAATCAAGTCCTCCCCCAGAGCAAATATAGACCTTGAAATCATTACTTTGGAGATAATTGACCAGTTCAACCATGGGCTGATAAGTCAGCTCGATGTATGGCACTCCCAGGTATGGGTGCAAAGAGTTATCCAGAAAGTCCCTAGCTTTCTGTTTATACTCTTCCGGTGTTAATGGCTCCGGTTGAATATATTCTAGGATGAGATCTTTTACCATGACATCCTTTTCAGTTAAAGAAGGAAGTTTTTGAAGAGCTGGCAAGGCATTAGTTAGCCTATATTTGATAAATGACTCCTGAATATATTCTGGTTTTTCAGTCCACAGGGTTCCATCATTATCAAAGGTGGCGATGCGATCGCTAGGAGGAACGTAGTTATCACTGCTGGGATTGGTAACGTCTTCCACAAAGTTAACAATCCCTTGCTTAGTCCCACCCTCATTCCAAGACAGTAAGGGGTCATAATCGGCATTGCCAGAAGGACATCCGACAAACCCTCCTATGCAAAAGACTGATAAAAGAATCGATAGGAAAACTAAAAACTTTCTTTTTTTCATGAGCTAAGACTTCTGTAGTGTAATTGCTGAGCAGCTTTTTGCCAATTAAGGCTATTTTTAGGTAGCCAACTGATCTTTTGGATACAAACTATTGCCAAGTAGTTATGGTCAAGGCTGGTTGCTAGGCGTCACTGATGGGCAATTTTTCGCAGTTTTTCTGATTTGCCATCAAGTGACGCCTTGATTGTTCAGCTAGGGGTGGCTTTAGCCAGTAAAGACTTAGTGCTATAGCAGTCGCCAGGGTAATTAGGACATGACAAAAGTCTCAAACTACAGTATGGCAAGAGTTTAACTTCTGACTTCTGACTTCTGCTATATAGCCTACTGAGCAGCTTAATCCAATGCCATATTCTTGAGGTCTTCTATTAGCTCCTGCACAACAATATTGACGCTAAAAGATGCGGGACGTTGACTAGGTGGAAAATCCCTGAAGGTATCCAGGAATTTAGCCATATATGCTACGGCTGGACCTAGCAAGTAAGTGCGTTCGAAGCGCCAGTCTACGTAATAGTTAGACTCGAAGGGAGCTCTCTCAAAGGGATCGCGACGCAGATTAAGGATCATGGGAACCCTCAAATTGACATAGGGTTCCTCCCAAGTATCAAAACCTAGAGCTCGCTGTTCGGCAAAAATTATCTTCCAATCTTTAAACCGGAGTGCCGATGGGTAAGCATCATCAGTGAAATAGTAGAACTCTTCACGAGGCCCTTCAGGAAGTTCGTCTTCAGTACCTAGACTTGATAGATAGGGTAAGAAGTTATAGCCGTCTAGATGAATGAGGATAGGGTTACCGTCCTCATCAGTGCCGTAACCATTTGTAAGTAGCTGCTCCTTGATATCGTCCACACCAACTGCAGCCATGAGGGTGGGCAACATATCTTGGAGAGACATGATTTCGCTGGAAACCAAACCCGGTTGGATATGACCAGGCCATTTGATCATAGCGGGCACGCGGAAACCACCTTCCCAGTTAGTTACTTTTTCGTTACGGAAAGGACTTATGCCGCCGTCAGGCCAGGTAAATAATTCTGCACCGTTGTCAGTGGTGTAGAGCACAATAGTGTTATCGTCAATGCCCAATTCTTCAAGCTTATCGAGAAGTACCCCGACATGACCATCGTGTTCCACCATACCGTCTGCATAGATTCCCTGTCCGGTAACCCCTACAGATTCGTCTTTAAGGTGGGTAAAGACGTGCATACGGGTGGCGTTAAACCATACAAAAAACGGCTGACTTTTATCGTGGGCCTCAGAGATGAAATCTAGTGCACTATCTAGGAACTCTTCGTCCACTGTTTCCATCCGCTTTTTAGTTAGCGGACCTGTGTTGCACACTAGTTGACCTTCACTATCTTCATCTGTTACGTTTGTTGCACCCTCTTCGCATGTTATTGAATCGTCTGCATCGGAGGCATAGCTATGGATTACGCCCCGTGGCCGAAAGTTGGCGTCGAATACTGGATACTCACCTAGAGGAGGATAGTCTTCGTTTTCTGGTTCCTCTTCAGCATTGAGGTGATAGAGGTTGCCATAGAACTCATCGAAACCGTGGTTAGTGGGTAGATACTTATCTAAGTCACCCAGATGGTTTTTACCAAAAACTTTGGGTCTAAAGCCCCGTCCTTCTAGGACGGCTTTTCCTTTTGTGTGCTATAATAAGAGTATAAGTAATAAACTTTTCTTTAGATAGGTATGATCTAATCATAAGTAGACAACGTAAAAAATATGTATTAGATACGTATTGCGTAATTTGGTCTAACGACTATAACGTCTATGAAAAATTAGATAATAAAAAGTATCTGTCTATCCATATAAAAAGGTACGGTGGGGCACACCGAAACCTGGATCCATGATCTAAACGCTCGGGGAGATTTGTCCTCTACTTTTCCTGGTTCCGGCAAGGGATAGCAAGACGAGTCGTAGATCCAAGAATCCCCGTTCTTCGTTCGACGGGGAGTGTCAACGAATTGACCAGTGGCGTAGCCCAGGGGCCCGAGCAGATCAGCCAGGGTTGGGTCGTCATCCTGTAATCCTACGTCAACACCAGGTAAGCCCACCTTGGTTAGACCAGTACGTCCAGGACTCTGACCAGTGAGAAAGGCAGATCGACCAGCAGTACAGCTGTTTTCACCATAGAAGTCGGTGAAGAGTATGCCATCTTCAGCAATTCTGTCGATGTGGGGTGTTTGGTAGCCCATTATCCCCCGGTTGTAGATACTGGGGTTAAACCAGCCAATGTCATCTCCCATAATTACCAGGATGTTGGGCTTGCCTTGTGTGTCGGCAAGTGCTATTCCCTGGTTAGTCCCTGGCAGGAAACCTACTAGGGCGAAGCTGATCGTTAGTACGATTGCCGTCACCGCATTGAATAATCGCTTCCCAATCTGGGCAGTTTTCTGACTGCCTTTAGAGCGATTAGCTCTCAAATATTTCATAACGCTCCATATGTATCGGAGTTTAAACTTTGGGTTTACAAGTTTTCTGCACCCGTTGGTAAGTATCTCACACTTTTTGCATCACAAAATTTTTTTTTGGGATGGAAAGAGAATTGCAAATACCTTGATTACTGACCAGATTTAATCTGCCTAAACCCGCATAAACCCAGAGTTAGCAAGCACTTACTTGACCCAGTTTTTTTTCTAATATCAGGCAAAAATTCCGGTATTATATTTGATATTTTTATCAAAAAAAAAAGCATAATAAAAAATTATATTCCAAATATTAAGAAATTTATTATAATTTTTGCCCTATAAAAAACCATTAATAAATGTTTAAAAAAACGTGAGATTGGGTCTAAGTTTGATAAAATAGTATCTTAAGCAGTAAACAAAGATATAGCGTTTCTAGGACTCATGAGGTACACATTATTTTTTCCCTCTTCCGACTTCCGTCTTCCCTGCTCCCTAAAACCCCGATATTTGTACCTCACAAGTCGTAGAATTGCTATAAGATTTATTAATAATTTTCGCTCTTTGGGAATTGTTCTGCTATAAGTGTAATTATAAGTACCCTAAAACTACTACTCTGTATAGCGTTGAGATTTTGATCATTTATTTTTTAGGCTAAATAGCATCTCAAGTTTCTGACAGGTGATTTCATCGATAGTTATTGACAAAAGTGCCACAATATGTATTCCTAGGAAATTGCCCTTCCAGGCACAGCATTCGGAAAAAAATGATGCGATCGCACTATGACGCGATCGCATCTGAAAAAAAGTATTGTTGACATCTCCCCCGAGCGAGCAATCCCTCGCTCGGGGGATTTTATGAGTTTGTGACGCGGCAGCGGTTTTGCCGTGCCGCCTAACATTTCATTCGGTATGATTTTTTCACCAATCCCCGCTTATTCAGGAATTACCGTATCTTCCCGGAAAGCCAGATTTTGAATCCGTTCGTCCAATGTTGGGTCAGTATCGGCCTGATTAAAGGCATTAGCTGCTGTGGGGAAGAATTGATGGAGGTATTCTGCTAGGGCATCCTGCTCGGAACCAAAGGAAGCAAAATTGGCAAAACCCTCGAAGGCTTCAGGGAGCGCAGCATCTCGGACCCCGTTTTTGTTGAGGTCTTCGTCAGCATCTAAAACCCCATCGCCATTGCTATCCGGCTCACCCCAGAAATCGACCCGATTGAACAAAGCAGGATTGGCACTCAAGAAGCTGGAGAAGGGAGCGCCATCAGCGACATAGCTAATGGTAACACCACGAAACGTGCGGCTGGGATCCCCCACTAATTCACCATTCTGAGCCACTACATCGATAATTTGGTCTTGATCGTCCAGGACAACCAGAGAGAGAACCCGATCATTGGCAGGACGAGTGCTATCAAAGCTAAACTTAAGCCGACCGATTTGGGGAAACTGGCCGGGAGTCACACCCGGAGCTGTTGCCGCTACTGCATCCTCGATGGTTTCCAGCAATTGATCCGCTGTGACAGTAAACAGGGTAAGTCCATTGTTAAAACGGAGGGAGTTGGTGATGTCGAGTTGGGAAACTTCCCCTTCTTCCTTGCCCACCGCAGGATTGGCTGCTGGGGGCAACAGTTCAAAGTCATTGGGGTCGATGCCACCGTTAGCAGCGCTAATCACCCCGATGTTGGAACGGATGCCACCCCCATTTTTGAAAGAAAACACGGTTGTAGCATCTACAGTCTTGGCATAAACCAGGTTAGCATCAGCGGTCAGGTTACCCAGGTTGGTTTCTTCCGTGCGGACAAAAGCGCGATCGCCCCGCAGGAAAACTTTGGTATTGCCAAAAATATTGCTATCCTGAGTACTGATCACTTCATCAAGGGTATTGGTAATTTCTACAACCTCCGGGTCTGGGGTTCCTCCTACCGCTTCAACTCCTTGATCATCTGTGGCGTAGGCTCCACTAATGTTGGGGTCAATACTGCTGGGAATCAGGATACCGTTTGCATCAAAGTCCACCACCAGACGACCCACATACTTATAGGTGGCATCGGTGTTCACAATAGCGATCGCATTCCCATCTCCATTGGTTTTGAGAATGGGATAAACACCACCACTGGTATCTCCCAGCCGAAGATGATCGGTGGCATCAGACAGCAAGGTGTGAGACCCTCCCGCCACGATTATATCTACATCCCGCAAACGAGGGGCTAACTCATCCCGCTCAATGGTCAACTGTTGCATGTGAGCTAGGACAATAATCTTGTTGATGCCCGTAGCGGTCAATTCATCCACCGCAGCTTGGATTTTAGCAGCTAAGGCGTCATAGTCTGTGGGATTTTCCGGGAATACCGTGACTCCATCAGAGGAAGAGATGGTAGGCAAAAGGGGTGTGCTTGCTCCCACAATACCAATTGCCTCACCATTGACGGTGATCACTGCAGTCCCCGCAACCTGTCCTGCCGGAATAGTACTGATTTCTTGACCGTTTGCACTGATCAGGCTTGATAGGTTAGGGTCTGTGGTAAAATCCAGGTTGGAACTGAGATAGGGAAACAGCGCTCCACGGTAATCTCCATCTGGTTGAATGATATCCCGCACTTCCTTGCTGCCCAGATCGAAATCGTGATTCCCAAAGGTGGAAGCTTGGATACCCAGTTGATTGTGGATTTCGATATTAGCGTGACCAATACTAGCTTCTCCCACAGGGGTCTCGTTCAACCTAGGGTCGCTGCCTGCAAACAGGAACGGACTGGGAATGTAGTTGTCTCCAGAGGAGAGGACAAGGGTGTTGGGGTAGTCCTCCTTGAGGGCATTCAGGACGGCGGAAAACCGAGGAGCATCTTCCAATGCGGCTAGTCCGGCCTCAAAATCTGAAGCATGGAGCAGTTGTAGAGTAAAAGGCTCTGTATCTGAGTCAACCACCTCTGGCTCCGGGTTACTGGTGCCCTGAGAAGCGAGATCGGGGATGGGTCGATTCTGTTGTCCTATAACAAGGTAGGCAACGATTGCCAAAACAAGGGCGATCGCAACTCCTACCCCTATTTTCCAAATCCGGTTCCAATTCATTTTATATACCTAATTTGTGCCTTGTTTAATCTATCAAGTTATTGGCTTTTTTTATGCGATATGTGGCCGTTGCAATACCAAACAACGACCACCTATTTCTAATCCCGTAAGCATTCAGCCGTCAGCCGTGAGCTAAAAGCTAACGCTGCTTGAGGTGCCGTCAGACATTCTCGTAGTCTAGCCACAATTTTTTGACTGATAGCTGATAGCTGATAGCTGATAGCTGATAGCTGATAGCTGATAGCTGATAGCTGATAGCTGATGGCTTACTTTAATTCAACAGTTACTTATCGAATAATTTCGTGAATTATTCTGTTCCAGAAATCAAAATCACTGCCATCTTCGGGATTTTCAGGTAACTGAGCTACAGTCTCAGGGGAATACCAAATCGGAGAAGTATACACCCGCTCCTGTAGGGTTAAGGGAATATCATCACAAGCAGTTGGATCTTCTTCCTTTGCTTCAGCACACCACTCATCACCGTAAAATGCCTTGTCGTAGTCTGTCCAACGGGGGGTGGGAATTTCCAGTACCCGGGCGTAGTAAAATGCCCTTTGGGTAGGATCGAAGTCCGGGTCTGTCCAAACCTGAGCTAGCTCAACCGCACCAATGGTATTTGTCCATTCTGCTGTTTCGGTATTAACTGTATCACCGACTTCAGGAAGCTTACCAGTGGCATCGGGGACGCGATCGCCCGACCAGACAACATCGTAAACTTTTTCCTGGCTTTCGCCATTCTCCAGCCAGCCCTTGACAATTTGAATGCGATCAAGGTTCCCCCGAATCGGATCCTTCAATGCAGCTACTAAAAAGGTTGGTGGGTTCTGTTTTTGTACCCCATAGTTCACGATATCTTTGATCTTTTCCGACACATTCTCAGGGAGCTTTTCAGGGAAGTTAAGATCGATATGTTCAGGCAAAGGCAGATCGCTACCCATAGGAACACCCTTGGCATAGCCAACTTCTCCGAGATCGAGTTCCAGATCGTCTTCCGTGTAGTCCCAACCACCAAAGAAGCGAACTATCATTCGTGGTCCGCTGGTGGCATAAACTTCCCGACGTTCCATGGCATCAAACAGGGATTCGCGAGTGTTCGCTTCGGACCAAACGCCCACGTAGCCAGCCGCCGCATGTTGCCATCCCAGCCGGTTCACCTCCGGAACGTTATATCCGTTATCTTGGAAAGAGCTGGTCTTTATAACCTCTGTAGCCCGATTTGGGCTGGGGGTCTCAAAAGGTATCTTACCCATATAGTTTTCTTCTTCCGCTGCCGATAAGGCAATGTGGAAGTCGCTGGAACCCACCAGACCAAATTTGAAGGGATTGGCTCCCAAGTTTTCTTCAAAGTTCAGTCCATTCTTGAGGGCAGCACGGGCATACTCATGCTCGTACATATCATCTGTTTTGGGTACAGTCAGGTCTAAGTTACTGTAATCCCAACCTGAGACCTCAAAATTGGCAAATTCATCATCAGGAGACAAATCTGGATGGGTTTCGCTCGCCCCTTTTACCTGGATGACTTCATAGAGAGGTTCCCAGCGTTGTCGCTGCTGGGCATAACTGTGGCTTAGGGGCATACCGCGAGCATCGAGATCAGGAAACATCTGGCCGTTGCTCAAGTTGCCATTGTGGGGTATGGCTAGCACGTCTCCACCCGTTGTGTCTTCATAGGTTTCCATCCACTTCCAGAGCAGTTCTGGGTCAGTGCCATCTTCTGTCGTCTTGGGGAGCAACTGCTTTGCTTTGTCGCCATTGTCACGGTAGATGACATTCCGGTGGAGGTTGTCTCCCGCATCTAGGGAAGTCCACTCATACCCAATCACTGCTGTAAATTTGTGGGGGTCGTTGAACTCTTCCGCCCAATCCACTTCATCTTCCCAAGCTGCACCGAACTCCTCTGGACTTTGGAACATACACTCTGGAACTGTGCCTTGAGCGAAGGCTGAGACGATTTCGGTTGCGGCATTGGTTGCGGCCTCTCCGCCTTCTTCGATCGCTTCATGCCAATCATCTATCTGCTGCTGATCGTCACCGCAATCTTGTGGGGGGTCATCGACAAACTGTTGGAAGGAGCCCAACTGGTCGGTGTGATCGGTTACCACCAAGAAATCTAAGGGACGAGACAACTGGACTGGTTGACCACCATCGGTTGTCACTTCCTCTCCTCGGGCAAAGCGGTAGGAATCTTCGGGGGTCAGCGTGGTTCCACCTGCACCCGCATCAAAGGAATAGATGGTATGGAGGTGGGTGTCCCCCCAGAATACCTGCTGGGGATGGCTCGGCTGATACTCATCGGGTCGCCCTGCATAAGGGGAGTAGGGTATTTCTCCCGGAAGGGGTACAGGTCGGTTGAAATATGGAATTTCGTACTCTCCAGGGGGCAAAGAAATTGCCAGGGCACTGTTGGAAACAAATAGCATGTTCCCGATCAGAAAGCAAATACACAACCCTATGATAAATAGTTTGCGAATTTGCAAACGTGAAACTGTTCGATTCATGTTGATGAACTCCTTTTAGAATTGTTTTTGATTGAATCATGCTGTTTGAGTCTGCCAATGGCTCAAACAGCATGGTACGTTAGGATGGATTGGGAGCGTTCGGCTGATGGCAAGAGATTTGGGCCATAATCACGCACCCTATGTAACTGCGATCGCTTCTAATAGTTATAAAGCGATCGCTTGGTTGCTGGACTTACACTCAGTCAATAGGTTTTGAAACTACCAAGCCATGGTGGGATGCCAGGATCATAGATTTACTTCATCATTTGGTTGAATAATGTTTCTCAATTTCCTGAATGATTCGATTCCAAAATTCTTCCTGGCTCATATTTTCAACAGGTTGGGCAGGCAGAGGTTCGATAGCTGGAGAATACCAGATCGGGGAAGACCAGGCCCGTTCCCGAATAAAGGGTTTAGCACCAGAGGCGAAGATAGATTTGTCAACGGCGAGCGCATCATAGCTACTCCAGCGACAGGTGAAATTTTCGATCACCCGTGCGTAGTAAAATGCGTGTTGATTGGGGTCAAATTCAGGATCACGCCAAACAGTACTGAGTTCTGAGTCTCCCACATTCTCGGGGTAACTACAGGTAAAAATATTCGGTATGGCCTTATTTCCAGGACATGAGCCATTCTCATTTAGCTGTTTGTCATCGGAACAGGCAACATCATAGACCTTTTCATGGGTTTCCCCATCATCACCGAGCCAACCCTTAATGATTTGGATGCGGTCTATGGGAGCACTCAAAGGATCTTTAATCGCCCAAACAAACAACTCAGGGTCTGCCTCAGCAGTGGGAAGGATTGGGAAATCGCTGCCCATGGGAACGCCAGTGCCATAAGCAATCTCGATGGCATCATCTCGAAGATTGAGATCTTCTGGGAACTCGTAGCCGCCAAAGAGTCGTACTTGAATACGAGGACCGCTGGTGGCAAAGGTTTCCCGTCGCTGGAAGGCATCAAAGATACTGTCGCGGGTGTTTTCTTCAGCCCAAACTCCTGTTAACCCACCAGGATTATTCAAAAGGTTATCGAGTTCACCACTAATGGGACTTTGTTCAATCCCCAATCGGTATTGAGGAGTATCGTCAGCCATACCATGATTACCCTGGTAATTATCTTCTTCCCCACTTGACGGAACCCCACTGTGGGTATCGGTCGCGCCCACAAAACCGTACTTAAAGGGGTTGACACCAATTTTAGCCTCTTGTTTGACACCTTCTTTGAGTCCTTCTCGGATGTAGCTATATTTGTTAATACAACCATCTGGTTCAAAAAGTTCATCACAGATGGGGGCAGTGGTTAGGGATTGGACGGCAGCCCCTTCGATCAGAAAGGAAGGACCCGTCCGAACGGAACGGGTATCGAGTTTTTCAAAGTTACACAGTTCATCCACATTGCCTAAACCCGTTTTGCACTCGGACTCCCCTTTGGTTTGCATCACTTCTACCAGTCGCTCTAGTCGTTGTTGAGTGCTGGCGCGAACATCATCTATGGGGGTAACGTTGTCGTAGTAGGTTGGGTTAAAAGCAGTTCCCTGAGACAAGTTAGTGTTGTGGGGAATGACGATCACCTCACACTCTCCCGTACAGTTAGTATCCAACCAAGCCCACAGATGCTCTGGGTTGGGAGAAGACTTCAATGGGTCGGAAACATCCGAAGCCGAAAACACAGTCTCAGGAACGCTATCATTACTAAAAATGATATTACGGTGAATACCTGCCCCCGCAAGTCCTGGTTCCACATTGCCAGGAGAAGACCATTCATAGGCGTTGAAGGTGGTGAATACCCCTGGCTCGTTGAACTGTGTCGCCGCATCTTGGATCTTTTCCCAAACGAGAGGGGTATATTCCTCGCAAAGTTCGTTATTATCACCACAAACCCCAAGATCCTCTTTACCGATCACAAATCTTTGATATGCCTCCGCAGCATCGTCTATATCTTCTTGTGCATCCCTTACTAGCTGACAATTTTCGGAGTTATAGTAAGGGGAATTTTCATCCATCGTACAGATGGCTATTTCTCCTAAAAACTCTCCATGATCAGTTAAGGCAGTGAAATCCAGGGCAGTTTTCAACTTATGAGATTGTCCTGAAGCCATCGTAACCGCCTCCCCTCGGGCAAAGCGGTAGGCTTCTTCTGGACCATTGGGGTTGGCTCCAAAATAGCTATCGAGGGAGTAGTTGGTGTGAACGTGCAGGTCCCCGAATAGGGCTTTTCGTTCCACTGGGAGCGGTACAGCAATTTCTGCTGAAGCGATAGGTATTTGTCCCATCGTTAGCAGTAGACTGAGAACTCCTACAGTGAGGACTCGCAACCACAAGGGTCGAATCCTCAGGGGTAAAGGCTTCAATTTCATCGGATATTACTCCTTAAATTAGATAGGGTTTGGTAAATCGTTTCTGTTGAAACGAGGGAAATGCTGGACTTACACTCAGTCAATACATTGTTGACATTGCTAACTTTGTAATTGTGAGATGCCAGGATATTTTCTGAGAGAGCGTTTTGGGTAAGATTTCTGGTTTTTGCGATCGCTAAGTGATCAACTCACCCCCAAAAAGCTGCCACTCGCTGGAAACACCAGAACGATGCCAGAATGCCAATACTATAGGTGGGCACCCAACCCAGCCAGCGCGGATAGTTCTCTGAACCAAACCGTTTCAGGCTCTCCATCACCGCAACCACTACTAGCACAAAGGCCAGTTGTCCTAATTCCACCCCAACATTGAAAAACAACAGAGCTGGGGGAATGTCTTGGGGGGGTAATCCCACCTCTGCCAAGGCTCCGGCAAAGCCAAAGCCGTGGAGCAGTCCAAAGGTAAGGGCCACTAGCCAGGGATATTGCTCAGTCAATCCTGGTTTACCCTGGCGGCTGTGGGCCAGCTCCGAAGCTAAGAACAAAATGCTGAGGGCAATCACTGCTTCCACTGGGGCTTGGGGCACATTCACAAGACCTAAGGTAGCTGCACCGAGGGTAATGCTGTGGGCGAGGGTAAAGGCGGTAATGGTCTTGACCAGACGCCAGGATGGTCCGACTATTAAGACTAGGCCTAAGACAAACAGCAAGTGGTCGATGCCGCTGAAAATGTGCTCGACCCCAAGTTTGAGGTAGGTCTGGCCCACTGCAAACACAGTGGTTTTTTCTGGGATAACAAAGGTCTCTTCGCCAGTGGGCACCATGGTGGTTTGGGAGTGCCCATCGGCCCATTCCACCCGCAATAGCACTTCCAGAGAGCTTTGGAGCAGTCCCGGAAACGCAATGGTTTCTTCAGCCAATCCGTTTTTACCGCAATCCAATGTCCAGCGGGTGATACGGGTGGTGGGAGTAGCCATTACTTTAGGCACGGTCACCCCAGTGCAGTGGCTGGGAAATACCGGGCTAATGGTCATGGGACTACTCAGCCCTTCATCCCCAAAACTCATGGCTGATGGGGTTTTCCAGACCACCTCCACCTGGCCAGAGGGTTGCTCTCGTAGTTCCAGGTAGGACGTTTGAAAGCCGTGAGCCTGGGCGGGGGCGGGATAGCATCCCAGGCCGAGGCAAACCAACAGAGCAATACAAATCCATTTCCCTAGGTTCATCCTTGCTCCTCCTGAATAGCTTGGTTGAGGGCATCTTGGTCAATGGAAACCGTGTAGCGATCGCGTAACTGTTGATAGAACTGCTCGTCCAGCTGTTGGCGCTGGTCTCTCATCCAGTCCCGACGGACATCCCTTTTGACCTCTGCCAAAGTAGCGTTATGACCCGGTTCAATGTCGCTAACGTAAACCAGATGACTGCCATAAGCGGAATGGAACGGGCCTTGCCAGCCGTTTTCCGTAACCCCAGCCATCTCCTGACCAAAGCTTCCACCAAAGGTGTTGCTTAGGATCTCAGCTGAGGCTAGATTATAGGTTATGGGCAACATGGAGCGGTCCCCTAGCTTCTGGAACCGTTCCAGGTTGGGGTTGGCTTGCAACTGATTCAGAAGATCACGGGCTTCCGCATCAGTGCGATCGCGCCGCATTTCCCGACTGAAGTAAATCTGTGCAAAGCTAAACTTGCCCGGTATAGTATAGCGATCGGCATGCTCCCCTAAATAGGCTTGCAACACTTGATCGGAGGGTTCCCGCAGAGCCGACACATCTTCGACCAAGAACTGCATCTTTTGAACCACCCGTCGCCGCACAATCAGGTCGTTTTGATCTAACCCCAATGCCAGGGCTTCCTGATACAGTACTTCATCGCGAACGTAGTTATCCACAAGGCTTTCCAGCTCTTGGGGCAAGGGCTCTCGTCCCCACTGCCGCTGCCAGGTTGTTTTCAAAGACTCAATGGTGCCAGCAGACACCTCAATTTGCTTGGGAGAATCCGATGTGATAGTTGGACCACCAACCCAAAAATATAGCCCAAAGAGCAAGGCACCCAAAACCAGGAAATGCAGCAATGGTTCCCGCAAAATCCGAATTAGTGGCTTGGGTCGATCCTCCCTCTTAACCGGGATTTCAGACAGTGAAGTTTCTTGATGAATCAGTGTTGTTGCTGTTTCCTGCATGGCAATTATAACGGTGTTCAATTAGGTGAGGTACATTTTTTTGGGTTTTAGGGAACAGGGAACAGGGAACAGGGAACAGGGAGCAGGGATTAGGCGTAGGGATTAGGCGTAGGGTGCGTTAGGGAAGGGCTCGCCATGATTTTAACGGTCGGCCCTTGTTGAGATAGCCCTTCCCGTAACGCACCACTGAGTCAAACAATCTTCTCAATGATTGGTGAAATCTTTTATTGCCTATTGCCTATTGCCTATTGCCTATTGCCTATTGCCTACTCCCGATTCCCGATTCCCGATTCCCGATTCCCTCGTTTGAGTAAAAGGTACAGCGCGAACCACTATCAAACCTAGATAGGGCAGTTCGGCTTTCAGTTGCTCCTCAACAGTATTAGTAATTCTTTGGGTATCCTGAAGAGATAGAGTGGGTGGTAGCATGATGTCCATCTCGACATGGAGCCGATGCCCCAGCCAGCGGGGTCGAAGGTTTGCCACAGCATCAGCTTCTACTTCAGGCACATGATTGATGGCATGGTTGAGGGATTCTAACACCTCTGGTTCCACCCCATCCAGCAAACGACTAAAAATAGTCTGCCCCGACTCCCAGACAATTTTTAGTAACACTGCTGTGATCACTAAACCAATCACGGGATCGGCCCAGGAATAGCCCAGGGCAACCCCCACAGCGCTGACCAACACTGCCAGACTGACTAGACCATCAGCCATAGCGTGATACCCATCAGCAATCAGGGCAGCGCTATTGATTTCCCGGCCAACCCGAATCCGGAAAAGAGCCACAACTTCGTTGCCAATAAAGCCCACGATGGCCGCAATTGCCAGGGCTCCCAAATGATGCAGGGGCTGAGGATGGTAAAATCGCTCCACAGACTCATAGGCGGTAATCACGGCACTCAACAGCACAATCACCACAATCATCACCCCGGCCAAGTCTTCCAATCGAGCAAAGCCATAGGAAAATCTGGCGGTTGGCTTGCGTCGCGATACTAGAAACGCCACCCCCAAGGGCACAGCAGTCATCGCATCCCCCACGTTGTGAATTAGATCGGCCAGGAGAGCGACACTGCCAGAGAGCCAGAACACCACTGCCTGCAAAATTGCAGTGATCACCAAGCCCACCAGAGACCATTTTACCGCCCAGATGCCCCGAGCAGAGCTAGCAATTTCGGGGTCGATCACCCCGTGGGTGTGGCTATGATCACCATGGTGGTGATGGGGATGGGGATGGTGATGGTGGTGATCTTCCACCTCTGCTTTTGGGAGTTGAGGGATATCATCGGTGGGGATAGACGTAGAAATTTGTGTCATAATACTTTTCCAGACAGGACATCCATCTGAGGATATGGATGGTAAGGGGGTTTTAGCACCAAAAGGTAAATTGTGATTTGGAAAGTTTGGGGTTATGTTACCAGTAAGACCCAGGAAATATCTGTGATATAATGCCGAAGCAATAGCAAATAAACAGCACCTATTTATAATAGCTATTTGTTTAATTCAACAGTAAATTATCGAGTAACCTCCTGAATTATTCTGTCCCAAAAATCCTCTTTACTGATATCTAATTCAGATGCTGTCTGGGCTTGATCGATTTCTTCTCCAGACACTGTTCCGAAATCCTCTTTACTGATATCTAATTCAGATGCTATCTGGGCTTGATCGATTTCTTCTCCAAATACTGTTACAAAATCCTCTTGCATACTGATAACTGTCCAACCACGCTCATTGGCCTCATCAAAAACCGGATCATCGTATGGACAGTCAATGCCAGCTTCTTCAGCATAGGGACATTCACGGGGATCATTATGGTGAAGCAGCATCATTAAAGCTGGACCTTGGTCATCATCAGTGTAGTCAAGCATTTGTAAATCACCACTGGAATTACCAACCGCCATAATTGGTTTTTTGCCAATGTAGCGGTCAATCCCCACTGGTTTACCTGCTTTATCGTTAAAGGGTTGCACCAGTTCTCGCTTCTTGAGCAAGACATAAGTTCCATCCTCTTCTGGGTCAATATACTCGGTTTGGGTGGTACTACCAATGATGTTTTCAGGGGGAATACCGTAGGCATCTTCCGCAAAGGAGCGAATGAAATCCGTTCCACCCCCAGAGCAAATATAGACCTTGAAATCATTACTTCTGAGATAATTGACCAGTTCAACCATGGGCTGGAAGGTCAGCTGGATGTATGGAAAGCCAAGGTATGGATGATTTTGTGTATCCAGAAATTCCCTAGCTTCCTGTTTATAATCTTCCGGTGTCATTTCCGGTAATTCGAGATCTGCTAGGACGACTTCCTTTTCAGTTAAAAAACCAAGTGTTTTAAGATCTGACAATCCATTGCCTAGCCTAGATTTTATAAATTCCCCCTGAATAAGGGGTTTTTCAGTCCACAGGGTTCCATCATTATCAATCGTGACAATGCGTCCCCTCGGAGGAACGTAATTACAACTGTTAGGATTGGTAACCTCTTCCACAAAGTTAACAATCGTGTCTTTAGTCGTACCCTCATTCCAAGACACTAACGGGTCATAGTCCGCAGCAGCAGGGGGACATGCCACAAAGCCTCCTAGGCAAAAGACTGATAACAGAATTGAGAAGAAAACTACAAAGGTTCTTTTTTTCATCATCTAAGAGCTGAATTACTTTGTGCCAACCAAAGACATCTTTAACTGAGAGGTTGTCTGAGAAGTCTCATTTGCTACATCCAAGCCCCCGTTGGTCCCCCAATTTTGGGGGACTTTTAGCAGCAAATTGATTCTTGTTCCCCCCAGAATTGGGGGGCTAGGGGGGCAAAATTCAGTATAAAAAAACTTTTCAGATATCCTCTGAGGTAATGTATCTGGTTGATATAGCACTACGCATTAAGGTGTTTGACATTGATACAAGCAGCAAAAGCTGTTACAGTAAACTGTTTCCTTTTGCCTCTTGCCTAAAGCCCTTGCGCGTAGCGCTATATGCCCTTTTACCCCTTAGTCAAGGGAATAGGTTTCAATCTGATCAACAATGTCGTCAATGATTTCGTTAGGATTGAAACCAAAAGGAGGTTGACTGGGAGGATACTCTTCAAACGTATCCAGGTACTTCTGCACAAGCCCTACCGGTGGCAGCAACAAGTAATTCCGGCGAGACCACCAGTCATTGTAGTTGTTGGAATCGGTATCCCCGCGCTCGTAGGGATCCCGACGCAAGTTAAACAGCTTCGGAACTCGCAGTTGCACAAACGGCTCCCGCCAGACATCAAAATAGTGAGCCCGTTGTTCCGAAAAGACTATTTTCCAATCCCCAATGCGAACCCCTGGCAGTTGACCCTCATCATTGAAGTAGATGAATCCCGGACGCTGTCCCTTTTGGTTCTCGGGATCGGTCAAATAGGCCAACTGATTGAACCCATCGAGATAGGTTCCACAGAGGTTTGTGGGTTCATCTTCCGGACAGGGCTGCTTCAGGGTTTCGTTGATGTCATCCACGCCAACAGCCGCCATCAGGGTTGGCACCCAATCTAAGTGAGAGAAAATCTCATGGGATACGGTTCCAGCGGGGATATGACCAGGCCAGCGCACGAGTGCTGGAACGCGGTAGCCGCCTTCCCAGTTGGTGTTCTTCTCACCCCGGAAGGGACTCAGACCGCCATCAGGCCATTGATTGTAATGGGGGCCGTTGTCTGTGGTATAGATGACAATCGTATTGTCTTCAATGCCCAGCTCCTTCAGCAGGTCGAGCAACTCTCCTACATGGCCATCGTGCTCTAGCATGCCATCACCGTAGAAGCCCTGACCGCTGATTCCCTTGACCTCATCACTAATATGGGTATAGAAATGCATCCGGGTGGAGTTAAACCAGGTCAAGAAGGGCTTCTGGTTTTCCACCGCTGTTTCAATGAACTCCTTCGTCCGGTCTAGGAATTCCCGATCTACGGTCTTCATGCGCTCAATGTTGAGCGACCCGGTATCATAACATTCCTGATAGCCCAACTCGCCAAAGCGTTTTGAATAGTCTGGATCTCCAATGATCGGTTCCTCGTGATATTCACCAGGCGTTGCTTTGCAATCCAGAACTCCGCGAGGTCCAACATTTTTGGCAAACCAGCCATCTGGTCCGCCGGGATAGTCCGAATTCTCCGGCTCTTCTTCTGCATTCAAGTGATAGAGGTTGCCCAAGAATTCGTCAAAGCCATGGACTGTGGGCAGAAACCGGTTGAGATCCCCCAGGTGGTTTTTGCCAAACTGCCCCGATGTGTAACCCAAGGGCTTCAGCATTTCTGCCAAGGTGGGGTCTTCATCCTGGATGCCAAAGGGTGCTCCTGGGAAACCGACTTTCAGCAAGCCAGTCCGCAAACCACTTTGGCCAGTGATAAAAGCTGCCCGACCGGCGGTACAGCTTTGCTCAGCGTAGTAGTCCGTAAACAGCATGCCCTCATTGGCAATGCGATCGATGTTGGGCGTGTCGTAACCGACAATGCCCTTTTCATAAGCACTGACATTAGTCCAACCAATGTCATCTCCCATGATCACCAGGATGTTGGGCTGGCCTTCTGTGTCGGCAAGTGCGATTCCCTGGTTAGTCACTGGGAGGAAACCAACTAGAGTGAAGGTGATCGTTAGTAGGATCGCCATCACCCCATTGAATAATCGCTTCCCCATCTGGGCATTGTCATGACTGCCCTTGGAGCGATTAGCTCTCAAATATTTCATTAAGGCTACCGTTATATCAAACGTTTAAACTTTTGTGTTGCAAGTTTTATGCACCCGTTTGTTAGTATCTCACAGTTTTTGCATCACAAAACTTTTTTTTTGATTGACTGTGATTGAAAATCTCTTGAGCACTGACCAGATTTTATCTGTCTAAATCAGCTGAAATATAGAGTGGGTAAGGACTTGGCTGATCCAGATCTTTTCTGAAATGAGGATTCCACGAATATATATATATTTCTTATTCAGATCTCCATAAATATATAAGAAAAACTAATGCATTAACATGATTATTATTCTTAAATAATTAACTAGAATAATAATCATTAATATCACCAAAATAAACGTTAATTAATGTTAACAAATCGGGGGGGTAGTCTAAGTATGATAGGATAGTATTTTAAGCAGTAATAAATTTTAAAATTTATTAAAAATTTAACCTATTCGATACTTAAACTACTATAATGCGTGGCCTGGAAAACCTCGTTAATTAATGTTAAAAAAACGGCAATTTTATTTTAAGTATGATAAGATAGTATTTTAAGCAGTAAAAAGTATAAAATTTATTAAGAATTGGGTATATCCGGTAATTGTTCTGGTAAGATGCTAATTTTGAAGTAAGCATTCAGGTATCAGCCATTGGCCTATAGCCAAGCTAGGCCAAAACGCTTGCATGTCACTTATGCAGAACATTTGTACTAAATTTGGGTAATAGGTAATAGGTAATAGGTAATAGGTAATAGGTAATAGGTAATAGGTAATAGGTAATAGGGGGAGCATGTCCAGGATGAATATTTGTACATTATCTATAGCCCCCTCATGGGTAATTGCTTCCGCTAATGGGACATAGTACAAATGTTCTGCAACTTTGACCTGCTCCCGCCAAAACAGCGTCGAAGCCTTTACCATGCATATGCTTACAAAAAAGCGATCGCTTTTTTGCGATCGCATCTTATCGACCCAATCAAGGTTTCATGTCTGTATTATCCCAATCATCCCGCACTGATTAAAAAGCGTCCGCTCACAGATACTCAAGGGAGCATGTCAATTTTGTTAATCCCTGTTCAGATCCCCCTAAATCCCCCTTAATAAGGGGGACTTTTAAATCTAATTCCCCCCTTTTTTAAGGGGGGCTAGGGGGGATCTATGTACCTAATTACAAAGGTGACATGCTCACAGATACTCAAAACCACCAACCATTTCCTCTGGCTTATCAATCTCCTGAATCAAAACTAAGGCTTTGAGCATCAGGAAAACAGCAGGAAAACGCAAGCAAAACAGAGGATGCGATCGCAACCGCCACTATCTTCTTCTAAATACAGTTAAAACTTATTCATAAACCCTGATAAAAACAGTAAATCAACTCCCGGCAATAACCAGGGAGAGCATAGTTCCAAAAGCTGGCGTTGCTGAATCTTTGAATTAATAGGAGTAGAGTGGGCATCCTGCCCGCTCCAAAAGATATCGAACAGGCAAGATGCCTATTCCACAGGTGCGACCCAAGGGCGATTTACTCGCCCATTGGAAAGCGCACCTACTCTTAAAATCATTCCATTATTAAGAGTTTTTAGGTGCGCTTGAGCGATCTAATTATTAAATTCGCGCTTAGGCGCGCGCCTCCTAGGGCGAGTAAATCGCCGTTGGGTCGCATCTTTCGGCAAAGCCGACGCGGGGCGCGAACGGGTCGCATCTGTGGAATCGGCATCTTGCTGTGGAACTGGCATCTTGCCAGTTTCATGATTATTGTCGCATCTGAGGAATCGGCATCTTCCTGTGGAATTGGCATCTTGCCAGTTTCATGATTATTGTCGCATCTGAGGAATCGGCATCTTCCTGTGGAATTGGCATCTTGCCAGTTTAAATATATTGTCGCATCTGTGGAATCGGCATCTTCCTGTGGAATTGGCATCTTGCCAGTTTAAATATATTTTCGCGCGGGCAGGATGCGGCATATTGCTGTGGAACTGGCATCTTGCCAGTTTCATGATTATTGTCGCGCGGGCTGCCCACTCTACTCCTATTCAGCGCGAAGATTCAGCAACGCCACTTCCCTTAGAACCATTAGCTCTCAAATATTTCATAACAGCTTCCGTCTGTATCAGAGTTTCAACTTTGGTTTTGCAAGTTTTCTGCACCGGGAGCATGTCACTGATGCAGAACATTTGTACTAAAGCTATAGCTCCCTCATCGGTTTTAGCTTGCTCGGATAGTACATAGTTCATAAGTTGTGCAACTTTGACTGTGCAACTTTGACCTGCTGTCTATTTAATGCTAAACATAAACGGCTCCCCTCAATACTCAAAAATTCCAACTTTACTAACCATAAGAATAAAATAGCCTTTAACGGGACAATAATTAGTTTTATCTATAATTCGTTTTGTTAAGCGTCGTCATATATCGTCTCCAAACCAGGTAGAATACGTTTTCATTATTATTGTCTAACTGCTTTCCTCTGCAACGTTTTTGAAGGCAATTCCCCAAACATGACTCTGTAATCTCTAGCAAAATGGCCTCCATTCCAGAAGCCAAATTGGTTAGCCAGGATTTCTACGCTACAACTGTCTGGATCACTTGCCTTCAGGCACCTGCGCACCGCATTCAGCCGTCGCACCTTGAGATAGCGCATGGGACTCATGCCAAATAACTCCTGAAACCCATAGGACAAAGCTGAACTGCTAGAGCCCAATCGTTTGGCTAGCTCCTTGAGGGTCAGGGGTTTTTCCAAGTGGGCCAGCATTTCAAGCTCCGCTTGGGCTATCAACTTTCTCCGCCGAGAGGGTTTGAGGGTGGGGGTGGAACTGCCTTGAATGGGAATGGCTTGAATCACCAATGGAACGAGATCATTTGCCACCAGCTGTTGAACATGGGGCTGCTTCAACCAGTCAGGTTGATGTTGCGCCAACCAAAATAGTTCCCGCAGATAGTCCTTGATCTCCCCAATCCGATCGGGCAATATACTCACATGATTTTTGGCGAGGAAGCGATCGTCCAAATCATAGCGCTGCAAGTGATTGGCACAAGCTTCAAAGATTCCCACCGGGATGAATATGTCTACCATCATTCCCACTTGAGGAGTCACGAAGCCCGTTTCCCGTTGCCGATCAAAACCATTCAAATCAGTTTGGGGACACAGGGGCTGACCGTGGCCATAAAAATGGCCTCCTTTAGCCTCCCAAACCAACGCAAAAGTTAAATATCCCTGCTGTTTCGGACCTCTTACTTGAACGGATTGATTGGCGCTAATACGTGTGAAATATAAATCACCAATCTGGGTAGCCAAAAACTCACTCTGGAACGAACCACGAGAAAGCTGAATAATTTACATTTGGCTATAGGTCAAGAACTCAGTGAACTGTTCCAGAACCGTAAAACGACCGGAAATAATCTTAGAACTTACTGCTGTAGATTGGTTCAAATCTTGACTAGAATTTGCTGCTTTAAAACTCATGACTGCTTGAGATAAAATACATTATAATTCGTGGCAGTTGTGTGTAAGGAGGTACCTCGGCATTGGAATTTTTGAGAGTAGGGAGTAGGGAGTAGGGAGTAATAAAATTAAATCTACCTCATAAGTATGATCAATTATATCAACTATTTGCTAATATATAATTTTAAATTATCTCATGAAACCAAATGCTGATTTATCATACAGTCGTTTTCCTATTAATGAAGTACACACACGGATTCTTTCCCTGTTCCCTGTTCCCTGTTCCCTATTCCCTCTGCCCTATTCCCTATTCCCTGTTCCCTATTCCCTTTCACCATCAATTATAGTTTCACATCTCAAATGAAAATTCTATAGCTGACAGCTGAAAGCTGACTGCTGAATGCTTACTAACATCCTACCTTAACAATAATTATGAAACCCCAAACTGAGCAAATTGTTACTACCCTTCAAGAATTAACCAAAGATGAATACTTCAGCCTAGTTGGTGACGCTCCTTATATAGTTATTCCTTGGGAAGTGGACGATAAAGGTTCTTTTTCAGTGGAACGCTTTCTAGTCGATAACACCGGTCTTATGCCCTTTACTCCTGAAGAGTTTCTCAGTCAGATTCGCGCAACCCAATCTCAACCTGTGAGCGCCCATTACCAAAATCTGATCGCACTGCTGCAAGCTAATTTCTCAGAGTTAACTATCTATGGCTATCGCCTTCCTACACTACCAGAAGAATTGGAAGAGGGATTTCCCATTCAACAAAGTATCTTTGGCTCCTTAGGAATTCCGATGCTAATTGGTTTATCAACAGCAGGAGAGTGGATTGGATTAGGTATCAAACAAACCTGGCGGTGCAACTCATCACCACAATTTATGATTCCGGATCTAGAATCCGTCCAATACAATACCGCTGCACTGGTTGAGCAAATCCAATGTATCACCAATCAAATTACTCACCAAGCCCAAGCAGAGGAAGAATTGACCTTGGGAGGTTTCGAGGTAGTGATCACCACTAGTCGCAACGAAGTTATGCAAAAATTATTGGATACTACGGGATTTTTAGAGATTAGCGAAATCAATGAATTTATTAGAGTTCGAGATGATTACGGAAATGAGATAGAAGAGTACCAGGAAATAATAGCACAGCTAGAACAAGAACTAGTAAAATTAGAGGAAGAAGGAGAATTATCAACGGAAGAATACCAAGAGGTTCAAGAAGAATTGTCAGAACAAAGAGAAGGATTAGAGGAAATCCAAACAGAATGCAAGTTCGAGATAGATTTGAGAAACCTGTTTGCCACTCAACTGGTAAATTCCAAAACTTACCATCTTAACTTCAATCTGTCTGGGGAATGGTGTACAGTTCACTATGCCTTAGGGGAAACTCACGATCTCGATTGGGTAGTAGTAGCAACAAGTAGTTATACTCTTTGAGGGAATCACAGGAAGAGCAGGAGATGGGGAGATGGGGAGATGGGGAGATGGGGACTTAGATCAGCAACTGGCTCTCCACAACTGCTTAGGTGCCCTTGAGCTGCTCCCTGCTCCCTGCTCCTTGCTCCCTGCTCCCTGCTCCCTGCTCCCTCTCTCACTATTGGTGATTTTTCATAACTATATTTTTCACAACTCGTTTAAAATTGTGATAAGATAGGGTTTGAAAAAAATCAGGATTAATCAAAAAGTTAATATCCGATATTCGGGATTAATGGCGATAAAAAAAACTAAGTGTTAGTTAAAATAATTGCTTTTCACCGATTCCCGATTCCCGATTCCCGATTCCCGATTCCCGATTCCCTGTTCCCGATTCCCTGTTCCCTGTTCCCTAAACGATATGCAAATTATATTTCGTGAGTTTAACCCATTTGATTTGTGGATTTGGATAGAATTTAGCACTGTTCCTTCCTATCGGGAAAAGGAATATGTGGAAGAACTGTTCAATTCCTGGTTTTTATTAGGTAAATTGGGAGGATTTGATGCAGAAAACCTGCCAGTGCAAGAGGTTGGCCTAGAAATCAGCTACATGGAATATGATGATAGAGTAGCGGAAAAGAGTTTAATGGCCTTGATGCATAATCAGGGCGAGTTTGAGTATGAAGGCACTTGGGGGCGCTGCTGGTTTGATTTAGGAACTAGTGATGCGATCGCTCTTGATATTTTAATTAATTCTCTCCGGCAACTTGCCAAAGAATATGTGGAGATTGAAAAATTAATTATAGGTGGTGAAAACGACGATTGGCCAGTACAGGATCGGAGCAAATCAATGTTTTACGAGTCTAATTTAAACTAAGTCCTACTAATCACTTAGCAAATCGTGGGTGGATTGTAAGCATATGCGCTACGCGCACGCGTACGCGAACAGCGTTCAGCTGTCAGCGGTCAGCTTAGAATAAAATTGAAAGTCTGGGGAAAAGCCCTTGGCCTTTGGCTGATAGCTGAATGCTTACATTACCCATCACCACTTAGTAAAAAAAATACCAATTCAATTAGGGTGGGCAAAGTAATCTAATCATTAATACTGATTTGAACCAAACTGTTTTTGCCCACCGGACAAGCTCAAGTAAAAAAAATACCAATTAAAGTAGGGTGGGCAAAGTATTCTAATCTAGAATTATCAAAATAAGCAAACTGTTTTTGCCCACCCTACTTGATTAGGGATTAAACCGCCTCTAGATTCCTTTCCCCAGTCCTAATCCGGACAATTTGCTCAATGGGACTGATGAAAATTTTACCGTCGCCGATTTTACCAGTGTGAGCAGCAGCGAGAATTTTTTCTACTGCCATGTCAACTAAGCCATTTTCAACAACGACTTCTAGCTTGACCTTAGGAAGAAAGTCCACTCTGTACTTTGTACCGCGATACTGTTCAGTTTGACCTTTCTGCCGTCCAAATCCCCGAACTTCAGACACGGTCATGCCAACGATACCAGCATTGACTAAAGCGATTTTAACCTCTTCGAGCTTATAGGCTCGGATAATTGCCTCGATTTTTTGCATTTTCCCAGCCCCTTACTGGGGCTTCCACTCCAATTAACTAACACCAGCATGACATATATACCACGAAAAATAAATTTTTCTGTAAAAAATAATACATTTATGATTGGTCATTGGCTCATTGCGATGTTCTTGACTGTCTTGCTCAGGGAGGATATAGCGCTACGCGCAAGTCAGAAGTTAGAAGTCAGAAGTCAAAAGTCAGCGATTACTTACGTTTCGGAGTTTAGGAATGTCCTAACAGTAGCGCATAGTGCTATAAGTGGGAATCCCCCTCCCGACTCCCATTAACCCAATAATTTGTACCTCACCCAATTGAGAAGTGCTATCTCTTCATTGAAATCCCAGTGCTAAAGCTCCCTGGTAAAATATCAAGCTAGCTACCCAAGCCAACCCTAAGGAAAACACTAAGGAAAATAGGGTAAATTTCCATGATTTTGCCTCATTAAATAGGGTAACAACGGTAGTTAAACAGGGAGTGTAGATTAAGCAAAAGATACAAAAACTATATCCTTGGATAAATGTCACTGTATCAGTTATCTGCTGACTAACAGCAACGGAGTTAAGTCCATAAATTACAGCTAAAGAGCCAATCACAATTTCTTTAGCAATGAAACCAAAAATTAGAGCTAGGGTTAAATGGGGATTAATACCAATGGGATTCATGACCGGACTGAAAAATTGTCCAATTTGCCCGCCAATGGTATCCAATCCTGTCGCTCCTGGCGGTAAATTCGTGATGAACCAAACGGCAACACAGCCAAAGGTAATAAACCCAGATGCTCGTTGCAAAAATTCTTTGACTTCTCCCCACCCTCTAAGTAACACTTGTTTGAGGGTGGGAATTCGGTAAGGGGGTAATTCTATAATAAAAGGTTCCTCGTTTTTAAAGACTCCTTGGAAAAGAGCAGCAGTGACAATGGCGGCTACAAAACTAAGTAGGTATAGGGAAAATAATACTAACGCTCCGTTACCATGGGGAAATACAGCAGCAATGATAAAGACAAATACCTGGAGTCTGGCAGCACACAAAGCAAAAGGAATCACTAGCATAGTTAGCAGTCGCAAGGCTTGCGATCGCATAACTCTAGTTCCCATTAATGCGGGCACATTACAGCCGAATCCCATCATTTGCATCACAAAACTGCGACCATCTAACCCCAACCGTTCCATAAAGATATCCATTAAATAGGCAGAACGGGATAGGTAGCCACTATCTTCTAGAATTGCCATTAAGATAAAGAACAGCACAATTAATGGAACAAAGGAAGCAACGGTAGCTAAACCGTTCCAAATCCCATTAATCAAAAAGTCTTGAATCACTGTGGGTAAGGGTTGGATGACAGGCTCAATTATGGCACCTTGAATCCAGCCAGTCATATCATCCATCAGGTCTTGAGAGGGGAGTCCCACAGTCCAAACCACCCAAAATACCAGGAACATTCCTAAGAAGAACAAGGGTAATCCCAATATCGGATGCAGCAGGAACTTATCAATCCTGGCAGTTAAATTGACTGCCATCTCAGAGGGCATTTCTACCGCACCATTTAGTACTGATTCTATCTCTTTAGTGGAAATAGAGCTATGCTCAGATAAACGAGTTTTTAGATTATCTATTCGATTATCTCTATTAATCGATTCTTCTTGTGCGTTTAATGTTTTAGAAATTTCTAGGTATGCCCTCATATAGCCGTCTCCATACTTGGCACTAATGAGGAACACAGGCATATCCAAATTATCGGATAATTTTTCTGTGTTGATTTTAACTCCATATTGCTTAGCTTCATCAGCCATATTCAGCATCACCACTGCAGGTAAACCTAGGGCTTTTACCTGCAATGCCAAGCGAATTTGACGGTCAATTTGGGAAGCATTGAGAACAATAATAAATAGATCAACAGCAAAATTTTCTAAGAAGGTTTGAACAATTTTCTCATCATCAGAAAATCCGTTCAGGTCATAAATTCCTGGTAAATCTACGAATTCCGTAGGTTCGCCATTGAGTTGGACATTAGCTTGTAGTAGATCTACAGTAATGCCGGGCCAATTGCCAACGTGAGCACTGGTACCTGTGATACGGTTAAAGAAGGTTGATTTGCCCGTGTTGGGCATTCCTAGCAAGGCAACTCGCTTAACCCCTTTCGAGTCTTCAATGACGGCGGTGCTGGTATTATGGCAAGAGGTCATAATGTTACTGGCAGATATTTGTTTAAGCTCTGCAGGCTATCGGGGGGCCTTGAACAGTAACGATTATATAGCAATATAGCGGTTTTTAATTGGGTGAGGTACAGAATTTTGGGATTTTAGGGAACAGGGAACAGCGGATCTGGGAACAGGGAACTCAGAAGAGGGAATAGGGAACTTCGGAATTGGGAAAAAATCCTGTGTATCTCATAAGTATGGAAAACCCTATATTTCCGATTACTATAGCAATACGCCGTCGGGTATTTACAAATAATGGTGAGGCATAAATTACTACAAGCTTTGTAAAACTTGGCTTGCCTGTTGCCTGTTGCCTGTTGCCTGTTGCCTGTTGCCTGTTGCCTGTTGCCAGCCCGTAGCGCTATAACTATTAAAGCGATTCGGCAAAGCCGACGCTACGCGATCGCTAAAGTATCGCTGATACAAATTGCAGCTAACCATCACGTGATTGTCTGACCAATTCACCAGCTCCATACTGTACAACTTCTGGGGGGGCGACGATATGGCTTGAAACGATTGATACGTCAAGAGTGTAACGATCTGTGATAGAAAAAGATAGGTCTCAAATTGTCAATAAGACCTATCTGTTGCAAATGTTACCCTTATTCTATCAAAAGCATCTTAAAATTCAACTAAAGTATCGTAATTTTATTTTATTAAATATTTTAGTGATGCTTGTACAATCAATCAAAAGAGTTAGCATAGAAAAGTTAGCAAATGCTTTACCTCTTGGAATAAAATTTGAAAGTATAAGAAAAAGAATTCAGCGCTTTTTGTCTTTACCAAATCTAAGATTTGAAACTATTTGGTTTCCTATCATAGCTAGTATACTAGAAACATACTTTGAAACAGATGAACTAGTTTATATAGCAATTGACCGTACAAATTGGGGTAAAATAAATCTTTTAGTAACTAGCCTGATTTGGGATAAAAGAGCATTGCCAATATACTTTACTTTGATGCCAAAATTAGGTAGCAGTAATCTTAAAGAACAGAGCAGTCATCTATCAACAATAATTCCCATTTTTAAAGATTATAAAATTTGCCTATTGGGAGATAGAGAATTTTGTTCTGTTAAGCTAGCGAAATGGTTGTCAGAAAAGTCTGTATACTTTTGTTTACGTCTCAAAAAAAATGAGTTTATTGAAGTCAAAAAGAAAATTTGGATTGAGTTATCAAATCTTGGGTTAATACCAGGAACTTCATTCTTTATTAAAGGAGTAAAAATAACTAAAATAAAGGGATTTAGCACTTTTAACGTTGCATGCAAATGGAAGCGTAATATTTCCGGATTTATCCCCAAAGAAGGATGGTTCATTATGACAAATTTAAATTCCTTAGAATTGGCGATTGCTGCTTATAAGAAACGGTTTGGCATTGAAGAAATGTTTAGAGATTTTAAAACAGGAGGCGATAATTTAGAAGACACTAATGTCTATGGTGATCGGTTGATTTCGCTAATTTTATTGATATCAATAGCCTATACTTCTGCTACCATTCAAGGACAGCAAATTAAACTAAAAGGAATTCAAAAATATATCGGCAGAGTAAAAGAAGATGGCCGTTCACAACGACGACACAGTAGTTTTTATATAGGATTATATGCTCAAAATTGGGTCAGTTTTAGCGATGAGTGTATTAATTTAGTACGAGAATTAATGAGACTTAATCGTAATAAATGGAAGTATTATTTACGAGGAATGAGAGCTAAATCGCTTGTCCTGTCTGCTTTATAACTATTTTCGTCGCCCCCCCAGGTACAACTTATAGCAATTCTCATAGCTATGAGAATTGCTATAGTCTTGGAAATAGGTGGTGCAGCTGACTTTACTACCGAGGTCCTGATGCCAATAATCATCCAGCATAGGTTTTAGGTTCAGCTTGCGGGTGACATTGTAGGCTAACCAACGCAAAAATTTATCTAGGTTAGTGAGAATTTCAACATCCACTCGTTGAAGGTTCAAACGCACAGTTTGGTAACCCTGAGTTTCTGCATGAGCCAGAATCCTGACCATCAGGGATGTTTTACCCATCTGTCTGGGTGCTTTAATATGAATAAAGGCTCCTGGTTTAACAATCTCTTCGTAACACCTAAATTCATAGGGGACTCGCTCGACATAAAATCGGGAAGTTAAAGGAACTCTTCCTTCTGGTAACTCCAACTGCTGCGATTGAGGATTGAAGATTTGGGATTTGGGATGGTTAGGAAAAAGAACATTTGAGATCTGTTGCTTAGCTGTAGATTGCACCTTCCCTTTGTAGTAAGGCTCTAGTCCCTGTCTCAATACCCCAATCAGCTCCTGAGTGTCACTCGATACTTGATTAACCTGTCGCCTTTCGAGTACACTGCGAAAGTTGGTTTTACTAACTTTTTCCCCTAGTGCTTCTGAGAACAGTTTCCATAATTTAGGGGCAACGGTCTGCTTGATATAACTTGCTGAATAGCCTAACTCTTGAGCGATTTGGTCATAGGTTTTGCGTTGCCCTTGCCAGGATTTTTGCAAAACTGCTCTTTGGATATCACTGAGAGATTGCCCTGTGTTGGAAAACACTAATTGTTCAGCAAATCCTAATCCTTCCTGAATATCCATCAGGTATTGTAAGTTAAGCACTGCCATTTACTTTGCACCCTACATGATTCTTGGCTGCTAACCTGAGTGTGATATAACCATAGAAAACTGCTAGAGTACCGGGTCAGTAATCAAAATTATGGGTAGAAGCAAACCAAAAGATGATTACCATTTTGCTGAAATCCTAATTGCTTCGTTCTTTGGCTTCGCCTACTTCGTTATCAGAGTGGGAGAGTTTGAGAGGGAAAAGAATACCCCGTCCTCTTAGGTCGGGGATGAATTTTTCCTCTCAAATAGTGTTAATATAAAAAGTAAGGGTCTCAAAAAAACTGGGTATTGACCCTACTCAGCTACCCTCGGTGCGTTCGCGTAGCGTGGCCATAGGCCAGGGAAAGTTACGCCCATGGAGATAACAACCAACTAGGTTGTGCCTGGGAATCCCCATTCCTCTTAGGATGGGGAGGTTCAAATCAAATTCCGTTAGCCTACATCTTTAGTAAGGCTTACGAAAGTTTGCGATCGCGTTTGCAGAAGGTATGGCTTAGGTATAGATTGTGTACAATATATAGCAGCTCTCAATACCCAATTGAGAACTGCTATAGTTTGGTAATTTGTTAAGATTGCTAATTTCTTGAGACGGCCAGCTTAGGCTTGCTGTTTCTTTTTGCCCTTGAGGGTTGCACCAACACCGAATGCACCCACTGTCAGCAGACCTAGCACTGAAACCGGTTCAGGGACAGATGTAGTTTCTAAGTTTGTAGTTTCTACGTTTAATGTAAATTGTCCCACCATGTCCAAGTGACCATTTGGACTTATACTATACTCACTCACACGGTCTTTCTGTTGAACATTTGGTGCTTGATAAATATAGTCAGTAAGTGTGACGGTTGTTAAACCATCGATAAAGGACAGAGTTCCTGAGCCTGGTACAGTACTTCCATCCAGTCCCCGAGTTGAACCACTACTATTGGCTAAAAAGGTTGGATCAGAGTCAGTGGACCGGGCTAATTCTCCAAAGACTGAAATCCCTGGATTGGCAGTCTCTCCATTGAAAAACAAATTCAAACCGTAATGACTTTTATTAGCAAGAGAGCTTCTGCCATCACCATAAATCGTAAATGTATGGATACCTTCTGTTAGTTCAAAGTCGATGTTGCGACTACTTGGGTCATTAATGAATTCACCGTCTTCACCATCGCTGGTAACGAACAAGTCCCAAAAGCGATCAGCACCGGTATCCCAAACAGCTGTACCCGTACTTCCTGATCCATTAGTGTTAAATTCAATCAGTCCAGTTAAGCTTGTTGCTTGTGCGCTGCTAGTCGTTCCTAAGGTGACTAAGGCTAGGCTGGTGGTAGCAACTGTTAATTTGGTGAGTAATTTTTTAGTCATTGTATTTTGATCAGGCTAAGGGGTGATAGATGCTAGTCTAATCGGGTTTTTTTTTGCCACATTGAACTGGATTGCTTATTTTCAGTATGTCAATCCATATCAAAAAATAAAATATCTAAAAGTTCGTATAACTTCTTAAGGTTTTGAATTGGGTCAATCTCGATTAATTACGAACTTTTTAATTAACGAGTTTGCGACTTAATAAAGAAGATTAAAGTGATGGAAGTTTGCGTTCGCGTAGCGTGGCCTACGGCCAATCGCGTTAGCTAAACGTATGATTTATGTGTAGGTTATGTATAATATTTATTGAAGCCAAGCTCAACTAAATGGCACGTTCCAATTGCCCTGAGATTAAGCATGATAGCTTGATAGCTTTAATACCAATAGGACTTACGAAGTTTAGTTGGGTTCGCCCCCCTAACCCCCCAAATATGGGGGGTACTACTGAGAAAGTCCCCCAAGTTTGGGGGATTTAGGGGGCAATGGGTAAGTCCTGACCAAAATCAAGCGATCGCTCTACTCCAACTCGACAAGGGATTCGCTTCATCGTTGCCAGGGTTTGCTGCTGTAGCACCATGCGATTGGCCGTAGGCCACGCTACGCGAACGCATCTTGAGGTGAATCAAACGGACCCCAAGGTTGGAAAATTTAGGTTAGTATCCGAAATAGCCATTCTGTTATCCTATCCACAGGTGCGACCCGTGGCGAATTTAATTCTTAATGCGGAAAGCGCACCTTAAGATTTCCGTAACTGGTTTGCTGATTTTTGTTAATGTACCTCATAGTTATGCAAACCGCCGTAAGTCCGGAAGAGCCAAAAAAATTCCCCTTTCTGTTTAACCATTCCAGTATTCAGCAACGCCGAAAATAAGCGAACCGGGAGTTTTAAGGCATCTTTTGTTGGAAGTTGGGTCTATTGATGGTTTCTTGCTACTAAGCAGCAGTAGGTAAAATAAAATTACGCCTGATCTAAATTAAAAACCCCTCTTGTCCCATAAGGGTTTCGAGACTTGTGAGCCAGCGCGGTGGACGAGTTCCCCGGCATAAAGCGACTGGCGTTGGCGCAGCCTCTCCGGAGGAGATACCCGTAAGGGTTCAAAATCATGGTTTTGGAACTATTGAGGAAATTACAAGGGTTTCAACCCTTAATTGACATTAAAAGTAAATTATGAATACTAAAGGGGTAACTAGACTTGTCCATGAAGACTGTGGCTGATCGCACAAGGGCAAAACAAAAATTTAAGAGTGGAGTTAAATGGATCGGCTGGTCAGGGATGCTGACCATAGCTACTGCTGGTGGCTTGCTACTCTACAACTGGAATCAGAATCGTCCCTCCGAGCCAGTAGAGGTAAGTCTGTTGGCCGTGGAAGAAGATTATCTTGAGGAAGTGATTAACGAGAGCGGGACGATGGAACTAGGTGGTCAACAAACTCTCCAATCTCCAGTAGATGGCACAGTAGAGCAGATACTTGTTGGTGTGGGTAATAGTGTTGCATTAGGTCAGACACTGGTAATTCTGAGGGATCCAGAGCGCCAAACTGCCCTTGCGCAACAGCAGTTAGAGATTCAGAAACAAGAACTGAAGCTAGAGCGCAACCGTCAGAAAACTATTGAAGCCTCCCAAAAGCTGACAGTGGCTCAAAAGGAACTCCAGGCACTTGCCTTCCAAGAGGTAGAGATGCGCAAGCAGGAACTCCAGCTGGCTCGCAACCGTGAAAAAGTTCTAGAACTTACTGCAAAACTCAACGCTGCTCAACGGGAACTCCAAGAAAGTGAGGTTCTCCTGCAAAAGGGCTTTATTCCAGAAAATGAACTTCAGCAACAGAAAGACCAAATCCTAACGATTAAATCTCAATTGCGGGATGCTGAGTTAGCCGTTGACACCACGGTACTGGAACTGCAGAGTCTACAACAGCAGCGCCAAAGTAAACAGCGGGAACTGTCAAACCAAGTTCTGACTGCTGAAGCTCAATTGCAGGATGCTCAGTCACAGGTCAGTACAGATACTCATGAACTGGAACGCCTGAGACTGGAGAGAAAAAAAATTGAGGAGGAAATACAGAAAAACCTTGTCAAGGCAACCCTGAATGGAACAGTGCTGGAAATCAATGTCAAAGTTGGAGAAGTGGTCAAGCTGGGCGATGCTCTGCTGACCCTCGGCAATCCCTCACAAGGAATAGTAAAACTCCAGCTTTCACCCCTTGATGCTGTCCGCGTTCAAGTCAATCAAATTGCCCGCGTTAGAGTGATTGGACCAAACGCCAAAAGTTTCACTGGCAGAGTTCAAAGCGTGTCAAAACTGGCAACTACCTCAAATAATAATGGTGAGAAGGGAAAAAGCTCTGGTCAAGCCACGGTGACTGCAACTATAAAGCTGGATCGACCCAGCAAGACGCTGATTCCTGGTAGCAAATTGGATGTTGAGATTATTGTGGCTGCACGCCAAAATGTAGTAGTTTTGGACACGGACGTGATTCAAAATTCTGGAGCTAATGCCTTCGTGTGGGTACGGGATACTCAAGGCAAGGTTCAAAAACGCAGTGTAACACTGGGGCTAGAGGCCTTAACAAAGGTAGAGGTAACGTCGGGACTACGCCCTGGCGACGTGATAGTTTTGCCCCCCACTGGATCGTCCCTAAACCCAGGAATGCCTGTTATCCCCAAAGCAGAGCAGTAAAGCAAATCGAAGCAATGGTTGCTCAAAACTTTTCAGAAGCAGCCAAAACACTTGCTATTTATTTATTTATTTATTTATTTATTTATTTATTTATTTATTTATTTATTTATTTATTTATTTATTTATTTTGAATTGCTCATGAGCATCTCACCCCTTGACTTAGTTGCTCTAACTTACAACTCTCTAAGTGGTAACCCCTTACGTTCTTTGCTAACAACCCTGGGCGTTTTTATGGGGGTCGCTTCAGTCAGCGCCACCTTACAAATACGCAGTATCAGCCGAACTGTTATTGAACAACAACTAGCCGAGCGAGAAGCACCTCAGTTGAGCGTCTATTATTGGACCAACGATGGCAGAAAGCTTCAGCTAGAAGATATGGAATTCTTAAAACAGAGAATGGTAGGCTTGTATGCCATCAGTACCTATACTGGGTTTGATAGCGGTCAAGTCATCTTCCAAGATAAGCAGGCGAACCTTTCTATCCATGCAGTTTCCCAAGACTACCTGCTGACTTCGGGTCGAGCAATCCTGCAGGGGCGGTTCTTCAGTGTTGCTGATTTTGCCAACTATCGACCTTTGGCGGTCATAGATCAATTTTTGGCAGAGCAACTTTTTCCTGGGCAAAACCCGATAGGGCAACGCCTTTATGCCGCTGACCAGCCCTATATCGTCATAGGGGTAATCGAAACTAAGCTAAGAACTGCAGAGTATAAACCAAACGGTGAGATGCTGGTGCCCTTGTCCCTCTATAGAGTTTTGAGCGGCGGTCGTGATATCGGAGGACTTCAGCTGCGCCCCAACAATCTCAAAGACATGAAAGACCTAGAACAGCAGGCTCAGCAGCTGTTATCCCAACGCTACCCAGGTGGAATGTTTTGGGCTCAGAATAACATTGATGATATCTTGGAGCAACGGCAAACACTGGTATTTGTTTCCCGGGGACTGCTAGTCCTAGCAATCATTACGCTTTTGGTTGGCGGTGTTGGCATTGCCAATATTACCCTTGCCTCAGTGGTTGAACGCACCCAAGAAATTGGCCTGCGGCGAGCAATCGGCGCAACCCAGACAGAGATTAGGCTGCAGTTTATTCTAGAAGCTGTTTTACTAAGTCTCGTTGGAGGTACAGTTGCGATCGCCACGGTACATTGGGCGACGATTGGGGTTGCCAATAAGTTTGAGTTGCCCTACGAATTTGAATTGGAAACGGCCACCTTGGCATTAAGCTCGGCAGTGGTGGTAGGGGTAGGCAGTGTTTTCTTCCCCGCCGTGCAAGCCAGCAAACTAGATCCAGTGAAAGCACTGCGCTCATCGAAGTAATATCATGTCCAGTTGAATACTTACACGAGGCGCGAAAGCAAGGCAGAGGGCAGAAGGCAGAAGGCAGAAGTAAAGGAGTAAGGTTTCAAGAGAGAAGGTTTTTTATCACTAATTATCCGGACTTGATATAAACAACTCTTCCCCATCGCCAATCCCTAATAAGCAACGGCAACCTGAAGCATCTCCTCTGGCGTAAGATGGGAATGCACCACTTCCCCATCACGGAACCAGACAATGCGCCTGGTGAGACGGGCTACCTCTGGCTCATGGGTTACCATCACTACGGTGATACCACTGGCATTGAGTTCCCCAAACAATTCCATCACTTCCCCAGTAGTGCGAGAGTCGAGAGCTCCAGTCGGTTCGTCGGCGAGCAAGAGAACAGGGTTGTTGGCAATAGCCCGAGCGATCGCTACTCTTTGCTGCTGTCCCCCAGATAATTGAGTGGGTTTATTATACATCCGATTTTCTAAACCCACTCGCTTCAAGGCTTCCTCGGCGCGATCGCGTCTTTCTGCCTTTGGCATCCCTGCATAAACCATTGGCAAAATCACATTGTCCAGCGCTGTCATCTTAGGCAATAAGTGGAACTGCTGGAAGACAAAGCCAATATTGCGATTGCGAATCTGGGCTAACTCTACATCAGTTAGCCCAGAAACATCTAGATTATCGAGATAATAGTGTCCTGAGGTTGGTTGGTCAAGACAACCAATTATATTCATGGTTGTGGATTTTCCCGAGCCAGATGTGCCCATAATTGAGCAATATTCACCCTGCTCTATAATCAGGTTAATGTTAGAAATGGCGTGAACTGCTGTATGGCCACTGCCATAAACTTTAGAAACCTCCTCCAAGCGAATAGCCACAGGTTGGTACTGATTACTTACCATTTGTGCAATTTCGATTGAATCATTGATTAGATTCGTTGGATTTCAACAAGTTAGAATAGCTAATGTAATTTTAGCAACATAGATATGGGATGTGTGAAAAGGATAAAGATTAAAAAATTCCCAATTCGCGCTTATTGCTACTTGGGTGATTAGATGTACAACAGACTTGACGTAATGATACCTCTGTCGGCAATTTTGGGGACGGTTTGTACTTTTGTCGTCCCTCAACCCTCTCAAACCAATCCTCATCCTGAGTTGCCTTTTAATCCTATCCAAACTGCCAATGCCACAAATCTTTTAGTAAACGTCAGTCCTCTCAATCAACAAGTTGGGCAAGCAGGCATTGTTGGTGAAGCTGGGGGAAATAGGGGAGAAGTCGCCGTGTTTCTTCCATCCATAAGCAGCGGAAAACACCGCCAGTCGAATGCTCTTAAAAAACCCGATGGCGGAACGCACAAAAGGGGAGACGCACAAAAGGGGAGAAGTTCGAGTGTTCCTTTCATTAATCCCAGTGGAAAGAGCCGTTTTTGGAGCGTTCCTCAGGAACACAAGACAGAGAGCAGTTCAGTGGTGCAGATGCCAAGTTTTGCTTCTCTAACTACCAATCGAAGTAACAACCAAACTCAACCTATCAAGGCAAATTTCCAGGAAAAAGCAGAACGGACTCAGCCCGATACTGAAACTAGAAAAGAACAAGAGCAGGAAGAATTAGCAACAAAGCCGCAGAAACTAAAATTAACCCTTTCTAATGTTGTCATCTTAGCCTTGCAAAATAATAGAATTATCAAAAACGCTTACCTTCAAAGGATAATTGACCTACAAGAACTGGCAGTAGCTGAAGATGAATTTGCTCCCAATTTTACCCCAGAAATGTTCGTTGAATTCAATCGTAACCAGTTAGGATCCACTCTAAGAACAGACAGTGAATTAAATTTAGCTGTAACCTTGGATCTCAATATCATCACTGGTGGAGACCTGAAGGTGACGTGGAGTCCTAGAGGTAGATTGCAAGACAGTAATAATATTAGCAGCATCGGAGACGACTTATTAAGTCAAAATTTAACTTTCAGTTTTATACAACCTCTCTTAAGGGGATTTGGAGTAGATGTCAACAGAGCTCCTATTCAGATTGCCCGGCAGGAAGAAGCGATCAACATTGTTGAGTTAAAATCGAATCTGATCAACACCATTACAAATGCTATCGAAGCTTACCTGAGGTTACTCCAAGCTCAGGAACAAATCAAAATCGAGCAGCTTTCCCTAGAGAGCGCCAAACGGCAAATGGAAGTTATAGAGGCTTTGATTGATGCTGGCAGGCGAGCACGGGTTGAACTCGTCCAAAGCGAGACAGAAGTGGCTAACCGAGAAGTGAGCTTATTAACAGCTAGGAATAGACTTGCTCAAGCTGGTTTAGATCTGATTGAGATTCTCGAACTTGAGCAAAATTTAGAACTGGTAGCTGCAGATATTCCGGCTCCAGTAGACTCAACCCCTCTGGAGTCAGAGAAGCTACAGCAATTAGCTTTGGTAAACAACCCAGATTATTTGCAATCTGTGAGCCGATTAGAAATCGCTAAATTAAACCTATTGCTGGCCAAAAATGAAAGGCGCTGGAACTTAGATTTCCAGGTAGACTATGACTTAACTACCACCACTCTGGTAGGCGATGATACAATGGACTTGAGGGGCAGACTGACTTTAAAACGTGAATTGGGTAATCTTAGCCTAGAACAGGCTGTTGAACGCAGTAACATTCAACTCCAACAAGCCAATAACAATTTGCAGGAAGCACGTGAAACTCTAGAAATTGAAATTAATAACAGAATTAGAGATGTGAAATTCAATCTAAGACAGATACAACTGGCGCGGCAAGCCAGAGAATTATCTGAACAACAACTACAGAACGAACGGGAAAAACTGAGATTGGGAGTCAGAGGAACTCGACTGATCGATGTTTTGGATTTCGAGAATGACTTGGTACAGGCCAAAAATAGGGAGCTTAATGCCAGGATTGACTATTTAAGAGCTTTGACAAGACTTGAGCAAACTGTCGGAATCACACTGGATAGATGGAATATCAAGATTGAGGCAGCTAAAGCCATCCCAGGTAGAAGGTGAACATTGATAGCCGCCAAAGATGCTCTTATTTATCTTCAGCAATCAAAGCTTCCAGTTCTGCCAACAAAGATTTCAACCTATCCTGTTTGTCAGGATTAGAGCACACCTTAAATTTTTTCACTCGTTTGTAGGTACTTTCCAATTGCTGTTGCAGTTCCCTCTCTGGTGAGGGAGGCTGTAAACCTTTCACCCTCTCTCGAATTTGATTGATTGATAAATTATACTCTATAGCAGCCTCCAGAATCTCCATGCGGTCAGATTCCGATTCTACCTTGCCTATTTCCCTAGCTTTTGTATATTCGATTGACCCAGACCTCAACGCCTCCAAGATATCACTAGGAAGGTTGAGTAATGGCAGCCTGTGGGTTCGGAAAGACTCAGGAGACATCTTGCCAATACTGGCAAACACGTCTGTAAGTATCTGTTGATCTTCTGGGCGGACATCGTTGTCCGCCGCCAGGTGCCGTTTAGTTTTTGATAATTTATTTAACAGTGAGATAACCCATCCCCTATCGGTTAACAACCTCAGCGCCAGTAAATCCAAAATACCTTCTGTCTCCTCCACCGGGTTCAAATCCTCTCGTTGCAGATTCTCCGTCAGCGCATACTGTATTGCCTGAGTATCAGACATCTCCCGGATGGTTACAGGCACTTCGCTCAAGGAGCATTCTTGAGCGGCGCGATATCTTCTTTCTCCAGCCACCAACTCATACTTATCACCCACTGGCCTTACTAATAAAGGCTGGAGGATACCTTCACGGCCTACTGACTCCACCAGAGATTGCATTGCCTTGGGGTCAAAATAGTGCCTGGGTTGAGTAGCTGGCAGGACAATCTGGGATAGTGGTACTAATTTAGCAGCTAAAGCGGAAGCATCTTCTTGCCTTTCCGGAAATACAGTAATGATAGCTTCTTTTTCCGGTTGAACAACGTTTTTTGGCTTAGACTTCGTCGACCTGGTGGACGCTTGTCTGGTAGTTTGTCTAGGACTCATGTTTAAATCCCCATAACTAATAGAGTTGCCAGAATTTTAACCTTATTATTATAAGAGTTGTTGGCAAATTGCTCATAGACAGCACTGAACCTTGGCATTAGCTCATCAAATGCTTTCCGGTTCAACCCTCTAAGTGCCCGCAGCAGTCGGTCTTGTTTCTGTGCTCGCTCACTAGTTATCATTGCCCCTCACCCGCAGGCTCACCTCCTAGTCTCCCCTATTTCCCAACAAGTATATTATCTATTCGGGGGGGGCGAGCACGGCTTGGGTTTTGAAAGGATATATTACTTTTGACTCTTCTGGTCAGATACAGAAACCCCAGCTAGCAGTTGGCTACAAACCATGGCACCTGCGTCGGGTTTTCGGTTTCTGCTACTACTTCGTCCCCCGTTCCGTGATTCCTCTTCAGGTAAACAAACCTAAAACCTACTCGAATTAGGAGTAATAGTTGCCATTTTGCCTAGACTTAGGAGTAATAGTTGGCTAGGATTGATGCAGTTGGTTATAAAAAATACGTCAAAGAAAACTCCTAACAGGAGACTGTATTTATCCAGAAGCGTTCAAGCTTTAAAACCTTCAACAAAAATCTAGCTCAAATTGTGAGATATTTGAATAAATTATGACTAGTTAATTATTAGCCAAAATGAGTGCTCCATTTCCAAAAATGGATGACATCTTGATTAGATCAACTTCGCTATTTACCAGGAGGTATGAGTCAATAAATAAGTGATATTCATTGGTTTAAAAAGATTATATATTTTTAGCAATTGCTTCTTGACAGCACTCCTAGACTGATTTATAGTAAGTTTTATTAAGCGATTCAACACTTCTGGTCAAAACCTTCCTAAAACTCATTGGTTATATGCCGCCAAGGTTGGTCAAGTTGATAGTTTTTTTTATTGAAGATTATCACACCTGGTTAATTAACGCCCTTAGGACATGGGAATGGTCAGATGTGTGGTAAAATAAGTTTGGTTTTCCTAGTCGCTATGTAGCCAGATTCAACTTTTTGAAAGGGTTCCCAACGGTGTATATTGTCAAAGCTATTGTCACGCTTTGGCCCAAAAATAGGAACCTATACAGGTCGAGTTGCTACTCGCCCAACCAGCTCATTCAATATTTTAAAAAAACACGGACTGGTTCAAGGAATCAGTCATAAATATTGCAGCGTATTGATGCAGTCCCTCATGGGGGAAACCCCCTTTGGCCGACTGCATCAATACGCTGCATCAATACACTGTACACAGGAAAGATAGATACTCCTATAGTTTATAGGTCAAGGGAAGCTCTACCCTTGTGCTCTTTATGTAAGAGGATCAACTCCTCACCAATACCTCACAGATGCAGTCACTTAGGAGCGACTGCATCAAGACAATGACAGGAGTATTCGTTTTTTCCCTTACCAACCCCAAATTGTTATGAAGAGTTGCAAGACTAAAATTTGCCCTGCAGTCAAAGGCAAGTTTATTGTCGTTGGGAGCAAAAAACTTTATATTAAGGGAGTCACGTATGGAACATTTCGCCCCAATAGGCAGGGGGAACTGTATCCCAAACCCGATGTAGTTGCCCGGGATTTTGCCATGATGGCGTCACAGGGAATTAACTCAGTTCGCACCTACACTGTTCCCCCTGGCTGGTTGCTTGATTTGGCTGCCAAGCACAACCTTTATGTGATGGTAGGACTACCTTGGGAACAGCATATTGCCTTCCTCGATCAGAAGAAGCGCATCCAAGACATAGAAAAGCGAGTACGGGCGGGGGTGCGTGCCTGTGTTGGACACCAGGCAATTCTCTGCTATGCTATCGGTAATGAGATACCAGCCCCCATTGTGCGCTGGTATGGTCGTCAACGGGTGGAGAATTTCCTCAAAAGACTTTATCTAACTGTCAAAGCCGAAGATTCAGAAGCCCTGGTGACTTATGTCAACTATCCTAGCACCGAGTATTTACAACTTCCTTTTGTGGATTTTGTCTGTTTTAATGTCTATCTAGAGTCCCGGGACCGACTGGAAGCTTACCTTGCCCGCCTCCATAATATAGCAGGGGATCGACCGTTGGTGATGGCTGAGATTGGGCTAGATAGCCTCAGAAACGGGGAGGAAACACAGGCGAAAACCCTGGACTGGCAAATCCAAACTATCTTGGCAGCTGGCTGTGCTGGCTGTTTTGTCTTTGCCTGGACTGACGAATGGTATCGGGGAGGTTTTGACATCGAAGACTGGGATTTCGGTCTCACTGATCGCCAAAGGCGTCCTAAACCGGCGCTCTCAGCCGTTCACCAAGCCTTTGCCGCAGGACCATTTCCGGCATACCTCCCCTGCCCACGGATCTCGGTAGCTGTCTGCTCCTACAACGGAGCAAGTACCATACGAGATACCTTGGAAGCGTTGCAATATCTCGATTATCCTAACTATGAAGTTATTGTAGTGGATGACGGTTCTACTGATGGCGTTGCTGCAATTGCTAAGGAATACAAGGTGCGGGTAATCATCCACAAGCAAAATAGGGGGTTAAGCAGTGCCCGGAATACCGCCTTAGAAGCCGCTACGGGTGCCATCATCGCCTACATCGACGACGATGCCTATCCCGATCCCCACTGGCTCACCTATCTAGCTGCTACTTTCCTGAAAGGAGACTGGGCAGGAGTTGGTGGACCCAATATCCCCCCTCCCGGTGATGGCTTGATAGCGGATTGTGTTAGCAACGCACCGGGAGGACCAATCCATGTCCTGCTTTCCGATCAGGAGGCAGAACACATTCCTGGTTGCAACATGGCTTACTGGAAAACCCACCTCCAAGAGATTGGTGGATTTGATCCCCGGTTTCGGGCTGCGGGGGATGACGTGGATATCTGCTGGCGGCTACAGGAGCGTGGCTGGAAAATAGGTTTCAGCCCCAGCGCCGTTGTCTGGCATCATCGCCGCAACTCGGTGAAGATGTACTGGAAACAGCAACAAGGATATGGTAAGGCTGAAGCCCTACTGGAACAGAAATGGCCACAAAAGTATAATGCCGCCGGTCATCTCAATTGGTCTGGGCGGCTTTACGGTAAGGGGCTAGTGCAGATACTGGGCTGGCGCTTAAGTCGGATATATCACGGGACTTGGGGTAGTGCCCTGTTCCAATCTGTCTATCAGCCTGCACCAGGGCTGTTTCCCGCACTGCCAACCATGCCGGAATGGTACCTAGTCATCCTCGCTCTTGCAGGGCTGTCCAGCCTGGGACTGCTCTGGAAACCAATGGTCTGGACAGTCCCCTTCCTGCTTGCTGCTATTGCTGCACCTGTTACTCAAGCCATCCTGAGTGCTTCTAAAGCTTCTTTTACAACCCCTGTTGCATCTCGCCTCCCCCGCTTCCAGCTTTATAGCTTGACAGTACTCCTGTATCTGCTACAGCCCCTGGCACGACTCAAAGGTCGCCTTGACAACGGGCTCACCCCCTGGCGAAGGCGTGGTGTCTCCTTTTTGCAATTTCCCAGACCTCGGAAAGATCAGATCTGGAGCGAGTCTTGGCAGTCCCAGGAACAGTGGTTGGAAAGGTTAGAATTTGGACTCCGGGAACAGGGAGCAGTGATTTACCGTGGCAGTGATTTCGACCGCTGGGATCTGGAGGTGCGGGGTGGGTTGTTCGGCGCTGTCCGGATACTAATGACCATTGAAGAGCACGGTGGGGGTAAGCAACTGCTGCGATTCCGCTCCTGGCCGAGGGTTGCTGTCCCTGCCTTAATCATTAAGTTCCTTTTGCTACTGCTCTGTGCTGTAGCAGCCTTTGACCAGGCAGGTATGGCTTCTGCTATTCTTGGAACAGTAGCTGTACTGCTCTTGCTGGCAAATTTCCAGGATTGTGCTACTGCCAAAGCTTCCTACCTTTACGTACTCAGACAGTTAGAAGGCATTAATCTCGAATCTGCCACCAACAATCCTACGAACTCACAGCAAAATAAGCAAGCTGCGATCATAGGAGTGGAACTGTAGATGAGTCCAGAAATTGCAGCAACGAAGCACCGATACCGGCGTATGCTCCTATACCCACTGCGCCAGTGGCGTACCTTCGTAGTGATTCTCGCTTTGACTGCAGCCACCTCCTTTGTTACCACTCTCCAACCCTGGCCGATGAAAATCCTGGTGGATTACGCACTTGGTGACACGGCTGTGCCAGCGGTAGTTGGGTCGCTTTTGGGGAACTGGAACCTGACCGTGACGCCCTTTGTGCTGGTTGTTACAGCTGCTCTTGCTAGCCTCGGACTCTATGCCCTGAATGCTATCCTTGAAGTGGGTCTAATCTGGTTCTGGAGCGCTGCTGGTCAACGCATGGTCTATGACCTGGCACAGAAGCTGTTTCATCGACTCCAACGCCTCTCGCTGCTGTTCCACAGTCAGCGCAGTGTCGGTGATTCCCTGAGTCGCTTGACAGTAGACACCTATTGTGTATATACCTTGACTAATGCCCTGCTGGTCTCACCTGCCCAGCAAGTGCTGACTTTGTTGAGCATTGGCATCGTTGCCTGGAACCTAGAGCCAACACTAACCCTGCTATCCCTAGCAGTAGCGCCACTGATGGGGGGTTCCACCCTGTTTTTCGGTGCCCGGCTCAAACGCCGGACGAAGCTGAACCGGGAAGCCCAGTCCCGTCTGCTGAGTTTCGTCCACCAGACCTTCACCGCGATCCCGGTAGTACAGGCATTTGGCACGGAAAACCGCAATAGAAAGCAGTTCCAGTACCTGGCAACGGACGCAGTTGCTCAGTCCCAACGGGGCACCCTGCTCAAGAGTACCTACGGATTTGCCAACGGCTCAATTACTACAGTTGGTACTGCGATTGTTTTCTATGCCGGGGGGCAGCAGGTATTATTGGGGACAATTACGGTCGGTAGTTTCCTGGTCTTCCTCGCCTATTTGCAATCTCTGCAAAAAGCATTTAGGAGTCTGCTAACTACCTATGGAAGTCTGAAATCCGTGGAAGCAAGTATTGATCGGGTGCTGGAAGTCTTGGATGCTAAGGAAGAGGTACAGGATGCCCCTGGAGCCCAGCCCCTACCCCCTGGGGGATCCAAAGGATGGGTGCGCCTAGAAAAGGTCAGCTTCGGGTACCAATTAGGGGATCCGGTTCTCAAAGATATTACTCTGGAAGCCCAGCCAGGAGAAACAATCGCCCTAGTGGGGTTGACGGGTGCTGGCAAGAGTACCCTGGTTTCTCTGATCCCCCGCTTTTTCGACCCCTGGCAGGGACGAGTACTCCTGGACGGGGTGGATGTGCGCCAGTTGCAACTGACCAGTTTGCGATCGCAAATAGGGTTGGTCTTGCAGGAACCTTTCCTCCTGCCGCTGACGGTGGCAGATAACATTGCCTACGGGCGTCCCGGAGCTAGCTATGAAGAAATTGTAACAGTGGCCAAAGCTGCCAACGCCGATGAGTTTATTAAACGGCTGCCCCAGGGTTACGACACGGTTATTGGCGAGCGAGGGGCGACCCTTTCGGGAGGACAAAGGCAGCGGATTGCGATCGCCCGGGCACTGCTCAAGGATGCTCCGGTACTGATTCTCGACGAACCCACTTCTGCCTTGGACGGGCAAACCGAAGCCCTGCTGCTATCAGCTATAGAGCGATTGATGGCAGGGCGGACCACTTTCATTATTGCCCACCGGCTCTCCACTATTCGGCAAGCAAACCGGATCGCTGTGCTGGACGGGGGTCAGGTGGTGGAGATGGGGACGCACCAGAAGTTGCTGGCCGTGGGTGGTCTTTACCAGCGCTTGCACACTTTGCAGTTTTCTGACTCCCCGTCGGAGGTGGTGTTATGAAGCGATGGTGGCTACGACTGATACCCTACGCCCTGCCCCATAGGCGCGGACTCTTATCAATGATGCTGCTGATGCTTGTGGGGGTAGGACTTAATGTACTCAAGCCCTGGCCCCTAAAGTTGATCGTCGATTATGTTTTGACCGACCAGCCGCTCCCGCACTCCTTTACCTGGCTTAAAGCCATACCTGGTGAAGAATCACCTTCTTGGTTACTAGGTTGGTTAGCTGGCAGCACGATCTTGCTATTTCTAGCCAGTGAGGCAGTTCGCATTATTCAGAATTACGTTGGAAATGGCATCGGCAGTCGAATGGCGTACAGCTTGGGGGCAGTACTGTTCGATCACCTACAGCGTCTTTCTCTGGGTTTCCACGGTCAACAACCCACTGGCGATCTGATCAGGCGAGTGATGACTGATAGCCGCTGCATACAGGTACTGGTGATGAATGTCTTCCTCCCCATACTCACTTCCCTGGTCAGTTTGGTCGCGATGTTAGCCGTGATGTGGCAACTTGATCCCACCCTGTCACTGCTGGCACTGCTTGTTGCTCCACTGTTAGTGGTGTTAATCCGGTTTTTTAACCAGCCTATGACTGAACGTAACTACCAGCATCAACAGCTCGAAGGCGAGATCATGGCGCTGAGTGAGCAGGCGCTGACAGCAGTACCAATTGTTCAAGCATTTAGCCGTGAAGCCCACGAAGATAACCGGTTCCGCAACCTATCTCGGCAAGTAGTCCAAGCTCATTTGCGCGCTGTCCTCTCCCAGCTACAATTCAAAGTTAGCGTTAGCGGGGTAACAGCGATGGGCACAGCGGTAATGATTCTGATTGGGGGCTTTCAGGTTTTGGAGGGATCGCTGTCTTTAGGCAGCCTCCTCGTCTTCCTATCTTATCTCGCCTCCTTGTATGCGCCTATGGAAACCCTAGCCTACATTTCATCTGGTTTCGCATCAGGGGCTGCGGGTGCTCGCCGAGTCTTAGAAATGTTAGATGTCCAAGATCAGGTACAGGAGGAGACCGGAGCCAAGCCGTTGCCGCCGTGTCCCCCTGGAGTAAGGGGACACATTCGCCTAGAGCGAGTCACCTTTGGCTACAAACCCGGTCACCCCATCCTCCAGGACATTACTCTGGAGGTGCAACCAGGAGAGACAATCGCTTTGGTAGGAATGACGGGAGCTGGGAAGAGCACCTTAGTTTCCCTGATCCCCCGCTTTTTCGACCCCTGGCAGGGTCGAGTCCTCTTTGACGGGGTGGACGTGCGCCAGGTGCAACTGAGCAGTTTGCGATCGCAAGTGGCTATAGTGTTGCAAGAGCCATTTTTGCTGCCACTGACGGTAGCAGATAACATTGCCTACGGGCGTCCTGGAGCTAGCTATGAAGAAATTGTGGCAGTGGCAAAAGCTGCCAACGCCGATGAGTTTATTCAACGGCTGCCCCAGGGCTACGATACCGTTATTGGCGAGCGAGGAGGCACCCTTTCGGGAGGACAAAGGCAGCGGATTGCGATCGCCAGAGCGCTGCTCAAGGATGCGCCGGTGCTGATTCTCGATGAACCCACTTCTGCCCTGGATGCCCAGACGGAGGCGCTGCTGATGGAAGCCTTAGAGCGGTTGATGGCAGGCAGGACAACCTTCATCATCGCCCACCGGCTGTCCACGATTCGGCAGGCAGATCGGATTGTAGTGTTGGAGCAGGGAAAGGTGGTGGAGGCGGGGACGCACCAGGAATTGCTGGAGGACGCTGGATTCTACCATCGTTTTTATGAGAGCTGTGGTTTAAGCCGATCTCCCCCTCCATATAGGTCTGCGACTTCCAGATAAGAGCAAATCGCCTGATAATCTTCGATCTGCGGTGTTAAAGCGGTTGAGATGGAAACTGAAAATACCTTAAGGACTCGTTCAAGTGAGCAGAAGGAGCTCGCATAAAGATGAAATCATCTCTTAGAGTCATTGTCACGGGGTTAATTGCCCAATACCCTCTGGGCGGAGTTGCTTGGGACTACTTTCAATATGTACTTGGATTGGCGCAGCTTGGCCACGATGTTTACTATATTGAGGATACTGGTCAATGGCCTTACAATCCGACTGAGGGTGGAGTCTCCGCTGGTTGCGACTACAACGTGCAGTATCTTGCTAACTTGATGGCCCGTTTTGGGCTGGGGGATAAATGGGCATATTGCTTCCCCTGGGAATCTCAATGGTTTGGTCTTTCCGAACAGAAACGGAACGAGGTGATTAAATCTGCGGACTTGCTGATCAATGTCTCGGGTACCCTCATGTATCCTTGGAACTATCGGCAAGTGAAGCATCTAGTTTATATCGATTCAGATCCCGCATTCACCCAGGTTAAATTAGCGCGAGGACAAGCTGACTTTCAAAAAATGGTCGATGCCCATGATATCCATTTCAGCTTTGGGGAGACACTTGCCGATGCCATACCAAAAACTGGTCACCATTGGCGTCCCACCCGACAGCCAATTGTTCTGTCGGAGTGGCATCCTTCAGCTAAGGAGCGCAATACTTTTACAACTGTGATGAATTGGACTAGTTACAAGCCAATTACCTACAATGGCTTAACTTATGGTCAAAAAGATATTGAATTTAAGAGATTTATGAAACTACCGAAGCTAGTTCCTGATGTAGAGCTTGAACTCGCCGTTAATGCTGGGAAAACTCGCCGTACCCCTCGTGAGATACTTGCTCATAATGGTTGGCAGGTAGTTGATCCCGAAAAAGTTTGTCCCGATCTGGATAGCTATCGGAACTACATCGAGTCATCGAAAGCTGAATGGAGCGTAGCCAAGAATGCTTACGTAGCAGGAAAAACCGGTTGGTTCAGTTGTCGAAGTGCCTGTTATTTAGCAGCGGGTAAACCTGTGGTAGTTCAAGATACTGGATTCTCTTCTGTGCTTCCAGTGGGTGAAGGTATCTTACCTTTTACAACGATAGAGGAGGCGGTTACTGCTATCGAGGAAGTCGAAGAAAAGTACGAGCGGCACTCAAAAGTGGCACGGGCAATTGCTGAAACTTATTTCGATTCAAATAAAGTGCTATCCCAACTCATTGAGGGGGTATACAATAGGCATGGTTAGTCCTTTACTGAGAACTGCTAATGTATTTAGACCTCAGCTACTCACAGATGGCCGCTTGCGTATTATTGTACTTGGCTACATCGTGCGTGGACCAGTAGGAGGTTTGACCTGGCATCATTTGCAATATGTAATAGGTTTGGCTCGGCTTGGACACGAGGTGTATTTTGTTGAAGATAGTGATGATTACCCTTCGTGCTACGACCCTGTAAGAGGTGTAACCGATACCAATCCAACCTACGGACTGCAATTTACAAAGCGCACGTTCGAGAAAGTAGGGCTCAATGATTGCTGGGCTTACTTCGACGCACATAAATTGCGATGGTTAGGGCCTCGTGCTGATGATATGATTCGTATCTGTACGGACGCGGATCTCTTACTAAATCTCTCCGGGATGAATCCCCTGCGCCCTTGGCTCGTAGAAATTCCTGAACGCATCTTGGTTGACACCGATCCAGTTTTTACCCAAATTCGGCATTTGACCAATCCTGATGCACGAAATCGGGCTTTACAACATACAGCCTTCCTCTCATTTGGCGAAAACATTGGCAGCCACCGATCCACTATTCCCGATGATGGACTACCCTGGAAAGCAACCCGCCAACCAATTGTCTTGGATGCCTGGCCAATAACACCAGCGCCATTACAGGGAATGTTTACCACGGTCATGCAATGGAAGAGTTATCCGGCGCGTCAGTATCAAGGAAGTCGCTATGGTATGAAGTCGGACTCATTTGAGCCTTACTTGAATCTCCCTGAAAAAGTTGGTTCTATCTTAGAACTGGCAGTTGGAAAAGCTCCCCAAGATCTCCTCTGCAGCAAGGGCTGGGTGTTACGTGACTCCCTTGAGCCGACACGGGATCCCTGGACCTATCAGCGCTACATTCAGCAGTCAAAAGCGGAGTTCAGCGTGGCTAAGCAAGGTTATGTGGCAAGTAACAGTGGCTGGTTCAGTGAGCGAAGTGCCTGCTACCTGGCGAGTGGCCGACCGGTGCTGACTCAGGAAACTGGTTTTTCCGAATGGTTGGAAACTGGGTCTGGTATTATCCCCTTTAGTACACCTGAGGAAGTTATAGCTGGCATCGAGGAGATTAACAACCATTACGAGTTCCACTGTCGCGCTGCAAGATCGATTGCTGAAGAGTTTTTCGAGGCCAGAAAAATTCTCTCATCTTTGGTGGAATGGGCAATCAAAACGACTTAAGTATTAATGGAGCGAGCATAGAGTGATTATTATTTTCTCTGGTAGTATAGGTCGTTTCCCTGTTGGCGGGCATGCTTGGATTAATATCCAGTATTTGTTGGGTTTGCGTGCACTCGGTCATGATGTCTTCTACTTAGAGGATTGCGGGCAGCAATCGTGGGTGTATGACTGGGAAAATGAGGAATCAACAAATGATTTAGAGTACCCTACTACATACATCCGTGATTGTCTTGAACCATTTGATTTTCAAGGAAAGTGGATTTACCGTGCTGGAAATCAATCTCAGGGAATGGCACTTGATGATTTCCTGGATATTTGTTCGCAGGCAGAGCTGTTAATTGTTCGTGCCGTACCGCTATCTCTATGGAGAGATGAATATAATTGGCCAAAACGTCGCATATTCATTGATGCAGACCCTGGCTTTACTCAAATGAGGCTGGTTAGCGGCGATGTGAAGCTAAGCAATATGGTTTCTCATTGTGAGCAGCTTTTCTCAATTGCTCAGCGTCTGGAGGCAACAGACTGCTCAATTCCAACAGCAGATCATAAATGGATTAAGACATTATCTCCGATATTTTTGCCGGAATGGCCTCTATTTGAACATAGTTCTAATGATTACTTTACTACTATATTCCAGTGGAAAAGTTATGGGAAGTCTCATAGCTATAACAAAGTTATCTATCAAGGAGTTCATTACGGACAGAAAGATAAAGAGTTCACTGAGTTCCTTGATTTGCCACAGTATACATCTCAGTTATTCCGGATAGCCTTGACAGGAGGAACTCCCAAGCAAATGTCTAAAAATGGATGGGAGGTTGTCCCAGGCTGGTTGGCAACCCAAACTCCATGGTCGTACCGCAAGTTTATACAAGAATCTCGCGCTGAATTTAGTGTCGCTAAACAAGGCTATGTTCTGAGTCGTGGGGGCTGGTTTAGCGATCGCAGCGCCTGCTATCTTGCCTCTGGTCGGCCGATTTTAGTGCAAGACACAGGCATTAGTGATTACTTGCCGACGGGTAAGGGGATTCTCACTTTCCGTAACCTCTCCGAAGCACTGGAGGGAATCGAGTCCATCAATGCTGATTATGAACAGCACTGTCTTGCTGCGCGTCAAATCGCAGCACAATATTTTTCCACAGATCGGGTTCTACCCCCCCTGCTTGAAGTAGCTATGAGTTGAACAGAAAAATTTTATCAAGGAGATGACAACATGCCAACAGTCACTATAGGCTTTAGCCCTCGCGAACGATTCTCTCTAGCAGCTGAGTCGTTGCAGCGAATCTTTGACCATACCCATATCCCCTTCAATTTAATTGTAGTGGATTGCAATACTCCCAAAGTTTACTGGCAACAGATTGAACAGATACTGCAGGGGCGTGAAAACGTCAAAGTTATTCACCGAGATCACTATTTGCTTCCAAACCAGTCTAGGAATCTGGTCGTTCAGGAAGCCCAAGATGAATTTCTTTGTCTAATTGAAAACGACAATTTAGTATCGGACGGTTGGCTTACTCAACTCATCACTGCTTGCGAGGAATATCCGGCGGATGTTGCCGTCCCATTACTCATGGAAGGGCGATCGAGGAAGGCTCCGGTTCACTTTGACGATCGTTTAAATCAAGTTCACTCTGTGCAAACTTCTGAAGGTATAAAATTGAAAATTTTGCCCCGTACAGATGACAAAGAAACGGATCGAGGGCAGGAGCTTAGGAAAGTCCAGTTTATGGAGCAACACTGCCTTCTGTTTCGTCGAAACGTCTTCGATCGCATAGGGCTGTATGACGAGGAACTGAACACACGGGATGAAATCGATCTGAGTTTGGCCTTATATAGTGCTGGAGTTCCAGTTGTCTTTGAGCCTAAGTGTGAGATAAATTACCTCCCGCCCTATCCTCCTTCTCCTGAAGATGAGGAATATTTTTTGATGAAATGGGATATGGATCGGGCTCATAAAAGTCATGAGCGCATTCAGAAAAAGTGGAATTTGCTTCGCATGCCTGGATCTATCGAATTCGTTAAAGATCGACGCCGAATTGCTCAGTTATCTAAAGTTAAAGAAGAACTCAAAACGCTTGTCGGTCCTGATGTTCCTTTTATCCTAGTTGACCAGGCCCGGTGGCTAGGTACTGAAATCGTTGATGGGCTCCAACCTATTCCCTTTCTTGAAAAAGATGGACAGTATTGGGGGGAGCCAGCAGACGATGAAACTGCAATTCGGGAATTGGAGCGCTTACGCCAGTTGGGAGCAACCCATATTGCCTTTGCCTGGCACACATTTTGGTGGTTGGAGTACTATTCAGAGTTTCATAACTATCTCCGTGCAAAATTTCCCTGCGTGCTAAGCAACGATCGCCTTATTGTTTTCAAGTTGGAAGAGCATCTTTAGCAAGGAGATTAGCAAATTGGAGTTATTAAGCAAATATCCACCGGCTACGGCTGGAAAAATTATTGTCTGGGGGCTGTTAGCGTCTTATCCATTCGGAGGGATGACCTGGCAGGTTCTGCACTATCTAGCAGGTCTAAGAAGACTTGGCTTTGATGTTTGGTATGTAGAGGATTCTGACAGTCCCCTTCAGGACCCCAAAACTCTCTGGCACACACCAAACTACACTGAGAATGTTAAATATCTTTCTCTATATATGAACAGTTTGGGAATGGGAGAGCGCTGGATTTTTCGTCCTCCTAGCGAACAAAATGTTTGCCTTGGAGCTGCTGATTCAGATGGATTGCAAAGGCTTTATCGAGAGGCTGATGCAGTTATCAATCTTTGCGGTGCTCATTACCTTCGTCCTGAACATAGTGAGATTAATTGTCTTATCTATTTACAAACAGATCCATTTGTAGATCAGGTGCGTGTTGCCCAAAATGAGTCTTGGTTGATCGGCCAACTTGACAGCTACAATCACTTGTTTACCTATGGATATAACCTGGGTAAAGATGACTGCCTTGTTCCTGTTGAACGGTATCAATGGCATCCCACAAGACCACCCGTCTGTATTGACTGGTGGTCTAATGTTAGTTCCTTAGAGGTGGATGCAAAGCTCACAACCATCTCAACTTGGAAGAATCTGAAAAAAGACATCGTTTGGCAAAATGAAAACTATTCTTGGCGGAAAGATTCAGAATTTCGGCGCTTCATAGATTTGCCTTTACATTCTCACTTTCCCATAGAATTAGCCCTTGAGGGAATTAGCGAGAGCGAAGCAGCTAAAATGCGTCATTATGGTTGGCAGATTATCTCAGCCCGGAATTTAACGAATCCCTCCACTTATCGGCAATATATTTGCAGCTCTTTGGGGGAATTTACAGTAACTAAAGAACAGTACGTTCGTCCCCGAACGGGATGGTTCAGCGATCGCTCTGTCTGCTATCTTGCTGCCGGTCGCCCTGTAATTACCCAGGAAACGGGGTTTAGCAAGTTTTTGCCTACAGGTAAGGGACTCTTCGCATTTCAAACCATGGAGGATATTCTGAAAGCAATGGATTCAATCAAGAGTGACTATGAGGGAAACTGTCGCGCTGCACGGGACATTGCTACTGAGTATTTTGCCGCCGAGAAGGTGATAAGTAGGTTAATGGAGAATGCAGGGTTTTAGATTTGAATTTTGTGTGTATAAATTGAGTCAAAGCCAAACATAGACAAACATTCAATTAAGATTAAAAAAGTAAATCGAGCGAGGAAAAATTAATTATGTCAACAGTAACCATCGGTTTTATTCCAAGAGAAAGATTTTCCGTTGCAGCCGAATGTCTACAACGAATTTACGATCGTACCCACATCCCTTTTAAACTGATTGTGGTGGATTGCCAAATCCCGAAAGTTTATCGACAGCAGATTGAAAACGTCTTGGAGGGGCAGAGGAATGTCAAGTTTATCCATACAGATCACCACTTACTGCCTAACCAATGTAGAAACCTGGCGATCCGAGAAGCCAAGGATGATTTCTTATGTTTGCTTGAAAATGACGTGCTTGTAGAAGACGGTTGGCTTTCCCGCCTAATTGAGGCATGTGATGAATATCCAGCAGACGTTGCTGCCCCGCTCGTACTTGAGCGATTAGGACAATTTGAGAAGGTTCACTTTGACGATCGACTAGATGATATCAAACCCATACAAACCTCTGATGGAATCAAGCTTAAAATACTTCCTCGAAGTACTCCCAAGGAGGATGACCGAAATGCTAGTGACCGCAGAACTATGAAATTTATAGAAACCCACTGTATGCTGTTCCGAACAGAGGTTTTCGATCGCATTGGCGAGTTTGATGAATCAATCACGGCTCAAGAGGAGGTTGATGTCAGCCTTGCACTTTATGACAAGCAAGTGCCCATCGTTTTTGAGCCGAAAGCCGTGGTCACCTTCTTACCTCCTCCCCCTATTTATCCTGATGAGAAAGAATACTACTACCTCAAATGGAATCCCGATACCTACCGTCAAGACTACCTGCATGTCGCTAAAAAATGTAATCTTGATAACCCTCCATCCGCAATGGGAGTGGTAACGGCACGTCGAAAATATGCCTCAGACGATAATCCGAAGAATCAGTATGCTCAACAGATTGAATACCGCACGAAGGTGGAATTAACGGCTAAAGACATTGCTAATCTTGTCTCTCCAGGCGATCCCTTCATCCTGGTTCACGATCAGCAGTTAAATCTTGGCGATGTTGCTGAAGGCCGCCAGGTCATTCCATTTCTGGAAAAAGACGGGCAATACTGGGGAACGCCACCGGATGACTCGACGGCTATCTCTGAGTTGGAAAGGATGAAAGCTGGGGAAGCTAATCTCATTGCATTTGCCTGGCCATCGTTCTGGTGGTTGGACTACTACACAGACTTTTCTCGCTATCTCCGTTCAAATTACCCATGCACTCTTGAGAATGAACGTCTAGTTGTGTTTGACCTCAAAACTTGATCGACCTGACTCTTCTATCAGCATTTATTGGTTAGGACTGATAAGCTACTGTGGGGATAAATATGAAAATCGAAAATCTTCGTTACGAAAACAAGGATGGGCTAGCAAAAGTAGTTGCGACTATCAGCTGGGAAAATTGCAATCGATCTCAGCAGGATATTTACTTTGCGACTCTGCCAGAATATAGCTCCGCTCTGTCTTTGAAAGCCGATACGTACCTGGTTGCTTGTGCTTTCCTAGCAGCAAGATATGGAGAGGAGCGGATCGCGATCGATAGCCCAGTCTGTCCAATTTTACTCGAAGGAGTACTCACTAATCTGGCTTGGCTTCACCGATATTGGGAAAAGTTTAGCCGTACTGTCCCTGTAATTGAAGCCCCGCTGGATACTCATTCAGTCTCACGACCTGAAGAGCATACGGCATTGTTTATATCAGGTGGAGTTGATTCATTATTCAGTCTTCGCCACAACCAACTTACTGTACCAGAGGGTCACCCTTTCTCTATTCGAGATGTAATCTATGTTCAGGGTGCAGGTTTTCCGGAAGACCCTAAATCAAGCCTTAAATTGGATTCCCTTGATCGATCTATTGCAAAATTCAGTGAAGTCAATAAAGAAACAGGTGTCAATCTTATACCAGTTGTAAGCAACTTACGAACCCTGGCTTATCGTGGCTATTCAGATGATGGAAAGTTTTGGCAGTACTGTTACCTTGGGGCTTCACTTGCTGCTGTTGCTCATAGTCTTGGACGGCGATTAACCAAAATTATTGTTTCTTCGGACAATCCCATCTCGGATATAGCTCCTGAAGATCTTATCTATCTAGCACCTAATTACAACAGTCAGAATTTACAGCTTATTTATTATGGTGCTCGATTCTCGCGACTTCAGAAGACGCAAGTCATCAGTGACTGGGACGTTGGGCTGAGGAACTTACATGTATGTACGGCAAACGGCAATTCAAATTGTGGGAAGTGCCTGAAATGTATTGTAACCATGACCACCTTAGAAGCACTTGGAAAGCTAAAAGGTAGTAGGGCTTTTCCGGTAGATGAAGTTTATCCAGAGCTTCTGCAAACTCTTAAACTAATGACACCGGGATATTTAAGTGATTACAGTTCCTTAGTACCTTTACTAAAAGAGCGTGGTAGAGACGACCTTGTTTTAGCCATTCAAAGACTGATTGAGTCCTATAGACCCTGGTCAGATTGGCGCGAGTTAGCGTTGCAGGAGATTAAGCGTAATATTCCTCCACAGGTCACTTTTATATTGGCAGATCAAGATGAATGGGGAACGGATGAGTGGGTAGATGAGCGTCGTCGGCTTCCTTTTCTTGAAAAAGACGGACGATACTGGGGATCGCCACCTGATGACAGGACTGCAATTTTGGAGTTAGAGAGATTAAAAGATGACGGGGCAACCTTCCTAGTTATCGGATGGCCAGCTTTCTGGTGGCTGGAACACTACGTCGATTTTTTCCACCATCTCCGCTCGAATTATCGCTGTCTTCTTGAAAATGAACGTCTAGTCATTTTTGATTTGCAAGACAAGCTGGAAGCTGCTGCCTAGGGCTAAAACTAAATTCTAAGCTGATGTTGACCCACCCCAAAAATTATGCGCATTGCTCAAGTTGCACCGCTGTGGACTAGCGTTCCCCCCTCTACCTACGGGGGGACAGAACTGATAGTGCATTTGCTCACAGAGGAGCTTGTGAGTCGTGGTCACGACGTAACTCTATTTGCTACGGGAGATTCTCAAACCAGTGCAAAGCTGCGACCTATTTGTGAATCCAACTTAGTCAATACAATGGGAAAAGGTGAAGCCTATCAATACGAATATTACGTCAATGCTAGCCTTAGCTCGGCGATTCGAGAGGGGAATTCTTTCGATCTCATTCATTGTCACCTTGGGTGTGCTTGGATTCCCTTTATGGCGCTTTCTAAAACCCCAATCCTTTACTCAGTTGGGTCCGCAGTGACAGTAGACGATCGATGGGTATTAAGTCGCTATCCTGATGTGAATGTTACATTTCGCAGCTACGATCAGATAGCAACCATTCCTCCTGAAAATCGCAAAAATATTCGAGTCATCTATAACGCCTGTGACTTTGACCGTTTTGAACTCTCGATACAATCTGGAAAATATCTGGCTTTCTTAGGACGAATGTCGTCAAATAAGAATCCGCTGGGTGCTATCCAGATTGCTAAAGAAGTCGGTTTGCCGATCGTCCTAGCCGGTGAACCCATGAATGCCGATGAAAATCAATACTTTGTGGATAACATTAAGCCCTTGATTGATGGTGACAATGTTATTTATCTTGGTCCCGTAAATCACGACCAAAAAGTGGATCTCCTCAAAAATGCGGCTGCATTTCTTTTCCCTATTCAATGGCCTGAACCCTTTGGGATAGTGATGATTGAAGCGATGGCTTGTGGGACACCTGTGATCGCTTGCCGAAAAGGCTCGGTGGCTGAAGTGATTGACTTAGGCAAAACTGGCTTTTATGCAGAGTCAGTGGAGGAATTGATCCCCCTAATATCCCGCGCCATGTCCCTAGATCGCCGTACTGTCAGAGAACACGCCATGCAGCGGTTTAGCGTTAAGCGGATGGTAGATGACTATTTAGCACTTTATGAATCACTGGTTTAGGAAGAAAACTATGAGTAAACCATTGTTGGCAAGTATCGTTATTAATAACTATAATTATGGTCGCTTTCTGAGACAGTGCATCGACAGTGCCTTGAATCAAAGCTTCGGCAACACAGAAGTTGTAGTCGTAGATGATGGTTCGACCGATAACTCTCGTGAAATAATTTCTTCTTACGGAGAGTATGTCACTCCAGTATTTCAAAACAATCAAGGGCAAGCTTCTGCTTTCAATTCGGGGTTTGCCCAAAGCCGTGGAGACGTAATCATTTTTTTAGATGCTGATGATATGCTATTGCCGACGGCTGTCGAGAATGCTCTTCCCTTTTTTGAAGATCCTGAGGTAGTTAAGGTCCAATGGCCCTTATCCATCATTGATGCACAAGGCAGACTTCAAAATCGAACTAAACCAGATAAAGTAAGTTCTATGCCAGAGGGTAATTTGCGTGAAGCCGTAATAAAACAAGGCCCAACAAACTATGTTTGGCCTCCTACCAGTGGTAATGCCTGGTCTAGGACATTTCTGAATAAAATCCTCCCTATGGATCAAGATAAACTTCGATTGGCAGCCGACAATTATCTTTTTGAAGCAGCTCCTTTTTTTGGTCTTATTAAAACAATAAAAAGTCCCCAAAGTTACTATCGAATACATGTAAAAAACTATTGGCAAACCATGAGTTTTGATGAAAAACTTAAATTTCAGCTGAGATTTTGTAATCATTACTTCCCGATTCTAAGCCAGTTTTGTAAGGATATGGGAATATCTGTAGATTTAAGTGATTGGCTCGCCAATTCATGGTGGTACAGACTTAATCGTGCTGTTCAAAAAATCGATGAACTCATTCCGGAAAGAGAACCATTTGTGCTTGTGGATGATGCTATTTGGGGAATGGAAGTCACTTCCTTTCGCCATCCTATCCCTTTTCTTGAGAAAGAAGGAAAATACTGGGGATATCCTACAAATGATGAAGTCGCCATTCAGGAATTAGAGCGATTACGTGAGGCCGGAGCAAAGAAGATAGTTTTTGCCTGGTCCGCCTTTTGGTGGTTAGAACATTATGCCCAGTTTTATGACTATCTTTGTTCAAATTTAACCTGTACGTACCAAAGTGAATTGATTGTCGTGTTTGACCTCAAACCCAGAATAAAGAATCAGTGGCTTGATGAGAGAGTAAACCCAGCACTTGATAGGGGAATATCATCTTGAAATTTTAAATTTTGGAAAAGCAACTTGATTTTATAATTAATAAATGTTATGATTAATATATTTTCTACTTAGTGTAGCTTAAATGCTTTTCTAAGAGTTCTAATGTCAAGCATTGTTGTCTGTGGCTATATGATCCGACATCCAGTTGCCGGAAATATACTCGCCTATTTTCATTATTTATTGGGTCTGAATCGCTTGGGATACGATGTCCTCTAGCTGGAGGAGAGCGGTTGGCTCCTATCTTGTTATGACCCGGTCACCCGCGATTACAGTGACGAGCCAAAGGCCGGTCTGCGTATAGTACAGAAGTTAATAAACAGCTATGGCGCAGATGTTACGGCGTGCTACGTGAATCGTGATACAGGAACTGTCTATGGTGCAGAGTGGGAAGAAGTGAAGCGAATACTGGGAGCCGCTGATCTGCTGTTGAATATCGGTGGGGTTTGCTGGTTACCCGAGTTCCGTATCTGTAAGCGCCGGGTATTAATTGATATGGATCCATTCTTTACCCAAATTGGAAAGTTCGCTGTGGAGGGGCGCAATGACTATCACCTCTACTTTAGCTATGGTACTAACATCGGACACTCCGATTGTAAGATTCCAACTGATGGCCAAGACTGGTTGCCTATCGTCCCTCCAGTGGTGCCAGAACTATGGCAAAACTCTGCATCCACTCCAGAACTGGCAGATGCCGCCTTCACTACCATTGCTAACTGGAGTGCCTATGGTGATGTCGTTTACCGAGGGGAGCCGTATGGGCAGAAAGATCAGGAATTCATGCGCCTACTGGAATTGCCTAGCCGCTGCTCGCAAAAACTCGAATTAGCGATCTCAGGCCATGATTCAGAGATTGTGACTGAAGTTCCCCCGTTCGTTTATACTACTATGCCATTGAAAGGCTCTCCCCATAAGGGATAAGCGTGATTGAGCCTTGAAATTGTGTACCCATGTTGGTTCTTGAAGTGTGTCGGGAATTGGAATATAATGCAACTATAGGCACTGGTTGCATTTTTATTTGATATCATCTCCGGTTGAATACTTACACGCTTGGCCGAATCGAAGGCAGAAGGCAGAAGGCAGAAGGCAGAAGTAAAGGAGTAAGGTTTCATCGGAGATGGTTTTTGATTACTAATTATCCGGACATGATATGAGAACCAAATCGCTTCTTGATGCAGTCGCTCATGAGGCAAACCACGCCAGTTGCTCATGGTTTGTTCGCGAAGCGTCGCCTTTGGCGATAGTTACCGTAAGAGAGTGGAGCCTTATTAAAAAATATTTAACCCTTTTCTGCATAACCTGCTGACATTAAAGGCTCCACTCTCTAAGGTTTCGTCTCCGGGGGAACCCCCAAGACCGCACTGCCTCCCCAAGACCGCGCTGCATCGCTTCATAGCCCTTCAGTTGAACGTTGTGAGCATTCTGAATAAGACTGTACCCAGTAGCAGTAAGTACATCATAATCTAGAAACACCACAGAGATTGGGATTGAGGTTTCGAGTAGTTCAAACTTTGGGGGAACTTCAGTCTTGAGGTGAATCAAACGAACCCCAAGGTTGGAAAATTTAGGTCAGTATCCGAAAATCCCATTCTCAATCGTGTAGTCTCTAGGAGAATAATCTGGGATCAAGTTCTGCTAATTGGCAGTGTTGGATGGTCAGCACCCCCCTCTTGCCTAGACGGGGCGACCTGACTCAACTGCTATGTTTTCCATAACCCTGATGCTAGGTTAGGTAATTATGGCGGAAAATGTTGAGGTAATAATTATGATTATCCCATTATCGATAACTTTGATGATCGCCTCAGTAGCCATTTACCTTTGCGTTAAGACTACTGAAGAAATCGTCAAAGTGGCTGCAGCTATAACAGCCTTACTGTGTCTGTTTGTCAGCCTATTTTTTGTTCCTTGGCCAATCAAACTACTGATTTTGATAGTTCCCTTTATTTTTGAAAAACTCCAGCGGATAGCCTATCGCTAGGGATTAGGAATGATTGCTTTAGGCTTTAAGTAATAAAATCATTAACGATTAACTATTAACCATTAACCATTAACCTAACCCCTAACAGGGTAAGCATATGCGCTACGCCCAGGCTACGCCAACAGCTATCAGCGTGTCGCGTATCAGCTTTGGGTCTGTGGCCACGCTACCGGAACAGATTATCCCCATAGCGCAGGCTGTCTTGATGCAATAGCGAGTGGTTTGTTCGCGAAGCGTCGCCTTTGGCGATAGTTACCGTAAGACAGGCTCGCCTTAATCAATAAGTTTTAACCATGCATCTGCATAGCCTACCAACCATAAAGGCGAGCCTGTCTAAGGTTTCGTTTCCGGGGGAAACCACGGCAGTCGCTCATGGGGGGGACCCCCAAGACCGCGCTGCCTCCCCAAGACCGCGCTGCATCGCTACTTGAGGTGCTTTTGAATAAAATAAGCTGACGGCATTAGGCTGACGGCTGAATGCTTACCTAACAGGATTAACCTAGCTCTTACCATTACCATTTCCATTGCCAGCGGTGGCCAGCACCCGATCAGCTAGCTTACCTGGCACTTCCTGGAGATGGTCATAGGTCCAATTAAAGAAACCGATCCCTAGAGTAAGCGATCGCAATTCCATGATCAAGTTTTGCATTTCTGCCTGGGGGATATAGCCAGAGACACAATCCCATCCTGTCCAATCAGAACAGGTCTCATAGCCGAGGATTTGACCCCGATGACCGGTGATCAATTGCAGCACCTTAGAGGTAAATTCCTGAGGTGCATAGACCCCAACAGACATAATTGGCTCAAGTAACGTTGGTTCACAATTGGGCATACCACCGGTCATAGCGAGCCGTGCTGCTTGTTTAAATGCCTGTTCCGAACTATCTACCGAGTGGTAAGAGCCATTGGTGAGAGTAACAGCCACATCTACCACTGGGAAGCCTAAGGGTCCGTGGGACAAGTACTCCTTTACTCCGATCTCCACACCAGGGATATATTGCTTTGGGACGACCCCACCGACAATGCTTTCGGAGAAGTTAAACCCTTCACCCCGAGACAAGGGTTGGATATCAAGGTAGACATCACCATATTGCCCATGACCACCACTTTGGTGCTTGTAGCGCCCGTGAGAGGTAGTGGATTTGCGGATAGTTTCTTTGTAAGGCACTCGGGGTAAGTGAGTGGTCATCGGTAAGTTGTATTTGCGGCTCATCCGGTCTAGAGCAACCTGAAGATGAATATCTCCCTGTCCCCATAGGATGATTTCGTGAGTGTCTCCATGTTGTTCCCACACCAAAGATGGGTCTTCTTCCAGCAGCTTGGTTAAGGCACCACTCAGCTTAACCTCATCTTTGCGCTTCTGAGGGGTAATGGCTAACGCATAGACTGGTTTGCTTGCCTCAGCTATTGGTAATTTAATCTCTCGATTACCCGTATCAGTGGTCAGGGTGTCACCAGTTTTAATGCCCTCTAAGCGTCCCAGGGCAATGATATCACCAGCAGAGACTTGGGAAACTGACTGAGTGTGGTGACCAAACATACGGTATAAGCCTCCGGCGCGGGCACCATTAAAGACCATGCCATCGGTTAGTTTACCTTGCCAAACTCGCACTAGGGAGAGTTTTCCACCTTGGGGAGTGTAATAGGTTTTGAGTACCTGTGCCACCGTGCTTGATTCATCACCAGCAATGTCCCGACGCTCGGCGGTGGTTTCTGGGGTTGGTGCTTCCCGCAGTAGGGCATCGATCAAGGGGCGAACACCGTAATCTTGCTGAGCAACACCTATAAATACAGGTACAATCAAGTCGGCCCCCAATTCCATCTTCAGGTCTTGGACAATTTCTTCTTGGGGTGGCTCGATTTCTTCTAGTAGTTCTTCGAGGAGGTGGTCGTCAAAATCTGCTAAGGTTTCTAGTAATTCTGTGCGTGCTTGCTGTTCTGCCTCTTTCAATGACTCTGGCAGTGGGATCGGATCAGCTGGGGCATCAGGATGGTAAAGATAGGCTTGTTCGGTGACTAAATCAATAAATCCGGTGAGGTGTTCTCCCTTACCAATGGGGTATTGGTGCAGTACTAAGGGGCGAGTGGAAACGGAATTGAGGGCATCGAAGACGGACCGTAAGGAGTTACCATTAGCATCATCGGTCAACTCAAACCGATCCATTTTGTTAATAAAGACTAAGTGGGGGATTTCCCAGTCGTCGAGAAATTTGAATAAGGGTGCTAGGGTGAGGACGCGATCGCTTACTGGTTCACAAACCACGACAGCCGCATCCACACCAACTAAGGCGTTGTAGGTTTCTTGAGCAAATTCAATGGAACCGGGACAGTCTATAAAATTGAAGCAGATATCTTGATACTCGGTGCTGGCGGCAGTTACCTCCACACTCATTTGGCGTTGCCTGGCCTCGGTGGCACTATCACCGACGGTGTTGCCTTCCTTTACTGTGCCTTTGCGAGAAATCCTACCAGTAACGGACAACAAACTTTCGAGTAGAGTGGTTTTACCACTGAGATACGGACCAACAATTGCCACATTACGGGTGGCTTTACACACTTTGCCGTTCATAATTTACCCCCAAATTATTTCAATTGGACTTATGCATTGAAGCGGAGCTTGAAGGGGATGATCTGGTAGGGAGGTTAGTTGATTAAAAAGTGCCATGTCAACGGTTCTCTTACCTAATCATTCTACCTACTTATCTCCTGACTACTGGTTTATGCAGAAGTTTTGTTGAGATGGGATCAACGTTATCTGGTTGTGAGATTAACTTATTTTGGTTTGATCTAGATCGAACTTGCAATGTCTTGTAATGTAAACTACTAAAACTGTTAAGTTAGATAACTCTAGGTCACTAATTTTCAAAAAATATGAATACACGTAACAACTATAAAAAAAAATGTTTCAAAAATCTTAAGAAAAATTTGTTCCCACTCAACTTAATGTTTGTTAACACAAAAGTCACTGCCAGAGGATATTTCTGCCTAGGAGTCAGTTGGCTGTTGGTGCTGACACAGCCACTAGTTTCCCATGCCCTAGGGGTTAACCCAGATCATCTGAAGGATTCACCAGAGAGACTGAGTAGACATCATCCCCTTACTCGCCCTTACGGTTACAGTAGTAGACAAATCGCCCAGTCTCAGTATCTGCCAGCACTTAAACCAACTCAACCCGCAGCCCTTGAGCAACTTAATCAAGGACTGGCATTAATTCAACAGAGTAAGGTACTTGAAGCGATCGTGGCGTTTGAAAAGGCAGCCCAACTGAATCCCAAGCTAGCACCAGCACACTACAACTTGGGCTTAGCATTGCGGCAGGTTGGAAAATTGCAGGCATCAGCCGATGCCTTTTATCGGGCGACCCAGACTGATCCCAAATTTGCTCTAGCCTTTGCTAATTTAGGGGCTGCTCTGTTGGAAGGAAAGAATTTGTCTCAGGCACGGGAATATCTAGAAAGAGCTCTGGAACTTGACCCTAAACTGGGTGTTGCTCACTATAACATGGGTCTAGTTATGTCCCAGTTGCGAACACCCGCACAAGCGATCGCATCATTTAAACAAGCAATGGAATTTAGCCGTAATGCTCCCGAACCGGCATATCATTTGGGACTGATTTATAGGCAACAGGGCAAGCTGGAGGAAGCAAAAAAGGCGTTTGAGCAAGCGATCAAAATCAATCCCAAATACCCCGAAGCCCACTACAATATCGGGGGAATTTTATTTAATCAGAGAGATTTGGATGGTGCTCTGGCAGCTTTCCAGCAAGCAGCGGTAGCTAACTCGAACTACGCTAATGCCTATTATGGTGCTGGTGTAGTATTTCTGCGCCAAAACCGATTTAGTGATGCTCTGGAAGTCTTGCAGTATGCTAGAGACCTTTACAATAGCCAAGGTAATCCCCAGTGGGGACGTAGGGCTGAGCAGTTGATGGAGCAAGCCCGTAATTCTGGTTTTTAGTGGGGTTTGTACCATCAGAACTTGTTAGCTTTGACCCCTTTGGGGAATTAAAAATTAAAAATTAAAAATTAAAAATCTAGAAGCGATGCAGCGCGGTCTTGGGGAGGCAGCGCGGTCTTGGGGGTTCCCCCCACTCGCTATTGCCGTGGTTTCCCCCACTCGCTATTGCATCAAGACATTGAACAAATTTTGAATTAATTAATTCCGGGTACAAGCCCCCCGGGGAATTAAAAATTAAAAATTAAAAATTAAAAATCTAGAATTGTCCGAATCATTTTGAATTAATAATTTTGAACTTTGAATTGGAGCGTTCGCGCAGCGTGACCTACGGTCAAGCGACTTGACGACTCCCCACAGATAAATCGGGAGCGTTGCATCTGTAGGGGGATGATTGATCGAGATGGGGAAGATGGGGAAGAATCCACCCATCCTCCTGTTGATGTTTATCACGTTTTTATTAGGATTTCTATATCAGTTGTTTTTTGCTTTTTTTGATGGCAGGCTTAACCGAATATTTTTAATTATTAATAAAATTATTACTATAAATAAACTAACTATTTATTTATAGTAATAAAAGCAACCCTATTGTCAGTATTTTTTACGGATTTATTAGTAGTGGTATTTTACTGATTATTATAATAATTTCATAGATAATTTTTTATATTTTAAAAACAAATAAAAAATTATCATATCACATTTTAATTTAACTTATAGGGCTACAAAAATTAAAAAGCTTAAAATGGATTGTCCTTTATATGGAAAACTTTAGGTATTTTACCGGCTAATACTAGTCTAGCTTGAATTTTTAGCCGATTATTAAAAGTGGAGTAACCTTGGGAGACCTTGAGTTTAGTGGATAAGACGGGGTAGGGACGGTTAGCCTAATTGAGACATTATCAAAACCCGATTCCTACTCCCCACTGCACTCTCCTGCAATTACAGTTAAGACTACAGCATACTATAACTGATAAAATTTAGCCACACTCAATACAAAAAACCCCTGATGGGCGGTTGGGTGCCCCAGGGGGATGCAGCAAAAGGTTAAAACTACCATATACAACAGTAATCGGAAATGACAGTAAACCGTATCCGCAAAATCTCGGAAATCTCTGAGCCACTCGCAATAGTGGCCTACGAATAATTACGTAGTTGCCTTATCCATGGTTACTATAGGGTTCTTGTCTACTAATATTCACAGCCATCTGACAAACCAGTAACTTGGGTCGAACTAGGGAACTGGCTCCTATTCCACACCTAGTTCAGGGAAGGTCAACGGAATTGAGTTGCCTTGAGGGCAAATCCGACTCGAAGGGCGTGTTGCATGTGCTTTACCCTTTGGGGTTTTCCAGCGTTTCGATCCTGGCGATACAACTTGTCGAAGCTAAGAATGAACAGAGTGAGTATGATTAATGTAGTGGCCAAATTGCGAGCAAATACTAAATCAAACATGACTATATCCTGAATTTATCAATCCCTGGGCGTTCTGAGCCCCATTGCCCATGATTAAAAATTGTGAAGTGCCGATGTTTAATTTAGGGTTGACGCTCAGGTGTACAGTGTTGCTTGTTGTGTAAGAATTGAGGCCAATCGCTACAATTGGTGAAATCTGGTGAAATCTCGGAAATCTCGTCACTTACTAGTAGCTTCCTTTGTCCCGTGGCTGAATCTTCCCATGAATAGGAGTAGAGTGGGCATCCTGCCCGCCCGAAAATATATTGAAACTGGCAAGATGCCAGTTCCACCAAGATGCCCATTCCACCTCACTCTTAAAATCATTCCATTATTAAGCAATGCTTTCGTTGTTGCTGGCGCTGTCTTGGGCTGTACCCACCAAGTTATACCGACCACACCAGCGTCAGAGGCTAAACCAGTGATTAGCAGATCTGTTACTGATCTAATTCAGATTGAACCCTTACCGATTGCGACCAAGTATAGGAATCAGTGGACTCCTGAATTAGAGTCAGAATTCTGGGTGCGAGCCAACCAGGCAATTCAGTACTACGGTGGTAAAGGTTATGGCAACAACTACGGGGAAAATGAGAAGCGGTCTTATCCCTATGCCATGTTTGATTTTATTGTTGGCAATCGGGAAAAAGCCCTAGAGTTTCTGCAATCAGAAGATGCCCAAGCTCAAGATAACCAACATACTGAGGGTATTGACTACTATTACGCTTTCACTCTCAAAGGACAAATCCGAAAATACTTCTTCTTTGGGCAATTTCTCGACCCGACCTACAAACAGCGAATGTTTGACGGTGCCAAAACCTGGACAGAAACAGACCCCAATGGGCGTCCTCACCCGATTTATGGAAAGGGAAAAGGTGGTGATGGTTGGGGACCGGATGTGCGAGGAAGTTGGGTGGATGGACGCAACACGGACAATCTCCGGGCAATGCGAGAGATTTCCGTTTATCTGATGGCGGAGGAAACCGGAAATGAAGAGACTAGGCGTCTGTATAAAAAGAAAATTCAGCGCTATGTCTGGGCGCTATACAACATTGGTATGGGAGAGTGGGACTCAGAGACTTACCATGGTCACACCTTTGCGGCTTACCTAAATCTCTACGACTTTGCGAAGGAGCCGGAGGTGAAACAACTGGCCAAAGCGGCTCTAGATTGGATGTCAGCGGCGGCAGCAGTGAAATATTATCGAGGTGGTTTTGGTGGACCGACTAAGCGGGATTACAAAGAATCAACGATGCTTTCAGCCCCGTGTCTAAAGACTGGGGATGAAAGCGAGATGGTGGCTTTAGCCGCCGTGAAAAATATTCAGAGATTTTCCGGAATCTTGTAGAATAAAATAAAGCAGTTAAAGGTCCAGACTGATGATCATTCTGGAGTTCAAGGCATACGGCAAAAAACCTCAATATTTGGCTATTGATGAGGCGATTAGGACAGCCCGTTTTATCCGAAACAGTTGTCTCAGATATTGGATGGACAACAAGGGCGTCAATAAATACGATCTGTCGAAATACAGCAAAGTTTTAGCCCATCAGTTCCCGTTTGCTAATGAATTGAACTCTACTGCTCGTCAGGCCAGTTCTGAACGGGCATGGTCATCAATTTCTCGGTTCTTTGACAATTGCAAAAAAAAGGTACCTGAAAAAAAAGGTTTCCCAAAGTTCCAAAAGCGTGGCAGATCGGTTGAATACAAACAGTCTGGCTGGAAATTGTCCCCAGATAAAAAGTCGATCGTGTTCAGGGACAAGAAGGGAATTGGGAAGCTCAAACTCAAGGGTAATTGGGACTTGTGGCGCTTTGATAAGAAGCAAATTAAGCGGGTTCGGATAGTTCGACGAGCTGATGGCTACTATGTCCAGTTCTGTGTTTCAGTTGACATAACGGAAGAACTGGAGCCAACTGGAACAGCCATCGGGTTAGATGTCGGGCTGAAGGATTTCTACACGGATTCCGTTGGAAAAACTGAACCTAACCCCCGGTTTTATCGGATTGGTGAAAAGCGCTTAAAGTTTTATCAGCGTCGGGTATCTCGAAAAAATAAAGGCTCATCCAACCGCAAGAAAGCTGTTAATAAACTAGGTAGGACACACCTTAGAATAAGTCGGCAACGTGAAGAACACGCCAAGAGACTGGCACGTTGCGTAATCCAATCTAACGATTTGGTTGCCTACGAAGATCTAAGGGTTAGGAATTTGGTTAAAAATCATTGTCTGGCCAAGTCTATTAATGATGCGGGTTGGTATCAGTTTAGGAAATGGTTGGAGCATTTTGGAACTAAGTTTGGCAGGGTCACTGTTGCAGTCAACCCCGCCTACACTAGCCAGAACTGCTCTGAGTGTGGTGAGGTCGTAAAAAAGTCTCTATCAACTAGGACTCACACCTGCAAATGCGGTTGTCAATTAGACCGCGACCACAACGCTGCCATCAATATCCTCAAGAGAGCCTTGGGTACGGTGGGGCACACCGGAACCTGGATCCTAGATCCGAACGTTTTGGGAGATTTGGCCTCTACTTTTCCTGGTTCCGACCTGGTTAAGCAAGTCGAGTCTGCGAACAAAGAATCCCCGCGTCTTTAGACCGGGGAGTGTCAAGGCAAAAGTAATGTGGTGTACGGAGCCAGTGCTGCCCGTCTGTTCTGGCTTTATTTTGGCGATGTTACCTTAGTCAATCCTAAGCCAGAACGGGATGTGATTCACGTAATTACTAGCGCCTATCGACCTCCCCAGGCGGTGGTAAAGTTAGCTCGTAAGCAGTTTCAGAAGCCTGTGGAAATTCTGGCGAGTAAACCAGTCTACGAAAATTGGAAACCTGGAGGTGAGGATAAACCAGGATATTGGGAAACGACCTTTTTTGGTCATACCTATCAGTTGGGGAGTTTGGCTGGTGAGTTCCCCGCTGGTGATGTCGGGCCATTCAAGCTAATGGCATACAATCAAGAGCGGGGTGTGGATTTTTTTGTTGCTAATACTGGTGGCGCTTGGGTGAAGCCAGGAAAAAATCAGGGAGACCAAGTTGGGCAATACCGTAACCTAGTTCTTTGGTTAAGACCAGCTAAGGATAGACCATTCTTTTTCCAATTACCTAAGACGGCTCAAGCAGAAATAGAAGACGGGATTTGGTTCTTTAAACTGGAGAAAACCTGGTTAGCGATTCGCTCGATTAATTTGGATACCTATACTGAGGTGGCTATACCGAACCAGAAATTTGCCCAGCTCTATAGTCAGGAAAAAACTCTTAAGGCAACAACCCTAGGCAATAGCTATGCTGGCTTTGCTCTAGAAGTGGGAGAAGAAGAATCTCATGGTAACTATGAGGATTTTAAACAGGCAGTTAAGGAAAAAAGTCAGTTAGATTTACGTGAAATTGACCTAGGTAAAGTGCAGTGGATTGGTAGCACTGGTGAGAGTCTTCAACTGACCCACAATCCTAAAAATGACTTGCCAAGTCTGATCCGAAATGGTAATAAACATGACTGGTCAAAACACGTTGACCTATACAAACCAATTAATGGGAATGGACCAATTTATCTAGGTTGGAAAATAGGTAATCTCCGGGTTGAAGCAGGGGATTCGGTGTTTCAACATTGAGTGTTAAGTGTTAAGTTTTGAGTGTTTATCGCTAAATATCCCCTAAGAGGATATCTGAAAAGTTTTTTTATACTGAATTTTGCCCCCCTAGCCCCCCAACTTTGGGGGGAACAAGAGTCAATTTGCTTCTAAAAGTCCCCCAAAATTGGGGGATTTAGGGGGCTTGGATGTAACAAATGAAACTTCTCAGACAACCTCTAAGAGGATATCTGAAACCAATAGTCAGCACTTCAATCGTAATACAAGTCATTTTTTAAGGACTGGACTTTAGACTAAATTTTGGGGTTTAAAGAAACTTCATAAAAAGCAATTAGGAATTGAAACCCATGCCTCAAGAACCTTAGAGCGTTTGAGATAGTCCTGGGCGATTTGATTATTTGTCTTTTTTGCCGAGTTGGGATTAGGGCTGCATTTTCCAAACTCTTCAACTCGTCTTGCGTTCGCTTAGCGTGGCCGTAGGCCAATCGCTTTTAGCGGTTCCTTACTGGCAGTGCCAGACGATGCGCGAACGGAACATCGCACAATTGACTCATAGCACTGGCTGAGGACAAGTGCCTTAAAATTTGCTGTAATGACTATTTATCAAGGGTTTGAGTTGAGTAAGTCAATGTGACTACTCTCGGAAGGCAAGTTTCCGGTGAACGAGAATTAGTCTAAACTCCAGTTAAGGAATAAAGTTGATTATATAATTCATGATTATGGAGTTTAGACTAACTGGTGTTGAAGGAGTTGTAATCCCTTCAGCGCACCCTCGTTGCTTAGGTCTGGTGCCCTAGGAAGCAGAAGGTTAAAATTTTCAATAGGATCGGTTAAACAAGCACCATTAGCCCCCTACTAGGGTGACTGATACGAAACTTGTCAGACATGTTAAGGTTAAATGCTAAAGGTGTTCCTTCTCCCATGGAGGAGTAACTTGCGTGGCAATTTGGTCAATAAGTTAGGATTTTAGCCCCGATGTATTTATGAGAAACCAAAAAAAGAAGTCTTTATGGATAAATCTATATTTTTATATCAAGAAAATGCCAAAAATCAGGAAACTATCAAGCCGAAGCAGCAAATTTATCCTTTACTACTGCTTCTATCGGGTTTAATTTTAGCTGGAATACCTGTATCAAGCAAGTATTTTGTATCAACATCCCAAGATAGAACAATCCTACTAAGTGGTCGGATTGAGGGGGACGAAACTGATATTGGGACGAAAGTTGGAGGTAGAGTTAATTTTGTCGCTGTGCAGGAAGGGAAAGAAGTAAACAAAGATCAGAACATTGTGCGGCTTGACGATCAAGAAATTCAAGCTCAGTTAAAAGGTGCTACTGCTCGTTTAGTTTCTGCTCAGCAACAAGAACTTCAAGCCCGTCTGCAAATCAATTTAGTCGAAAGTCAGATTCTGGAGGTTGAGCTAAATCTCAAAAAATCACAAGAAGATACCAGAGGTCAAGTCTTACAAGCTGAGGCATCAGTTGCAGCTAATGTTGCTCAACTTAATGAAGCTTTTGCTAAGTTAGAAGAAGCTCAATCTGAGTTAAACTTAGCGAAAGCTAATCGCGATCGCTTTGCTCAATTGGTGGAGCAGGGAGCCGTAAGCAAACAACAATTTGACCAAGCTCAGACAACGTTTGAAAAAGCCCAAGCAACTGTTAAAGCAACTCAAGCATCAGTTAATGCTATCGGCAAATTAGTAAATGTAGCAGAGGGTCAGTTAGTACAAGCCCAAACCTCTACTCTCAACCCAGACATGATCAACGCACAACTGAGCAGATTACAAACTCAGTTAGCCCAGGCTCGTTTACAACTGGCTATGGTTCAAGCTGAAGTTGAGATTGCCAAAGCTTTCCAACAAGAAATTAAAAGCAAAATAAGTGATCTAGAAATTGCCAGTCCCATTGATGGTGTGGTTATTACTCGTCTGGTTGAACCGGGAGAAATAGTTAGTGCTGGTCAAACACTCTTAACGGTGATCGATCCCAACAATGTTTATCTACGAGGATACGTTCCTCAAGGAGATATTGGCAAAATTCGAGTAGGACAGAAAGCCAAGGTATTTCTTGATTCAGACCCAGATAAACCTTTAAGTGCTACAGTGACTACTATTGATAGTCAAGCATCCTTTACTCCGGAGAATATCTATTTTCGAGAAGACCGGATCAGACAAGTCTTTGGCATTAAACTAACTATTGATAATCCTGGGGGGTTTGCTAAACCAGGAATGCCAGCAGATGCGGAAATTATTACTGAATTGAATGTAAATTAAATTCCTATTTATGGATGACTTAAGATTATCATAGCATTAAAGTAATTTTGATTCTGTTGCTTCAGGAGCCCAGAGTCCGGCATTGTTTAAAAATAGGAGATTTGGGGGCATGACAAAGATATTTGATTGTATTATTGTTGGTGCAGGGCCTGCTGGGGGAACGGCTGCTTATCATTTATCAAAAAAGGGACATTCTGTTTTAGTTTTAGAAAAAGCATCTTTACCTCGTTACAAACCTTGCGGTGGTGGTGTATCTTCGGTAATTCAAGAATGGTTTGATTTTGATTTTAGTCCTGCTATATCTCTGAAAACAAATGCCGCTTATTTTACTTATAATAAATAAAATGCGATTCAAGTTGATATCAAAAGTTATCCTATTTGGATGGTCAGAAGAGATATATTTGATCATTTTTTAGTGCAACAATCACAAAAAAATGGTGCAAAAGTTCAAGATGATACGGAAGTTACCGGCATTGAATTTAAAAGCGATCGCTGGTTAATTAATACCAATCAAGAATCGTTTATAGGACATTACTTAATTGCTGCTGATGGCTCCAAAGGTAAAATGAGCAAATGGTTAGGTTTTCAGCGACAAAAAAAATTAGTAGCAGGGGCATTAGAACTAGAAATACCAGTAGAAAATCAAACAGATATTAATATTTATTTTGAGTTGGGTTTGGCTCAAAATGGCTATGTCTGGAATTTTCCCAAGGCAGATGGTTTTTCTTTGGGGGCAGGGGCATTTGGAAAAAAACGTAAAGCACAAAATTTTAAAAATATCATTCGAGATTATGGGACGATGTTTAAGCTAGATTTAGCTACTGCTACTGAATCTGGTCATCCTATATTCCTGTGGAATGGTGATCAGAAGCTACACACCCAAAATGCAGTCTTAGCTGGAGAAGCAGCTTGTGTGGTAGATCCTTTCTCCGCTGAAGGCATCCGTCCTTCGATTTTTAGTGGGATGAAAGCTGCAGAAGCTATCCATAAGGCACTAGCCAATCAGATAGATGCTTTAGAACAATATAGCGAAACTATAAGTCAAGAATGGGGCAAGGAGATGAGCTCAGCTCAAAGATTAGCCCAAGTATTTTGGCGTTTCCCGAAACTAGGTTATCAAGTAGTATTGCAACGACCTTCCGCTATTGCTACCATGACCCGACTTTTCTCTGGAGAGTTACAGTATTCTGATCTAGTAAACCGCGCTATTAGTCTCTTAGAAAGCTCCCTAACTTTTTGAGACTCCCTCGTTAAGCTCATGTGGAAGCCCTTGTTTAAAAACAGCTTCCACATTACATAATTTTTACTTATCAGTAAAAGCCCAGTATAGCATAAAAATAAATAGTTTTGTGTGACGAAGATCAATGTATAACCTGAAAATTTAAGTAACTATCATGATGGAGGAATAGTAATAAAACAATTTTATAAAATGGACTTTATGAAAACTGTAATCATTGTTGGTGCTGGACCCTGCGGACTATTAATGGCTCACTATTTGTTGCGACGTGACAGTAAATATTGTGTCGAGCTATATGAAAAACGCTCTGATCCAAGACTTAATGCTGTGTCAACTGCTCGCTCCTATGTTATTTCGCTTGGGTTTCGAGGACGAGCCGCCCTTCGTGAACTTGGTTTAGAGTCCTTGGCAATAGAACGGGGAACAATTGCTTTGGGACAAGAAATCCGTAACTCCCGTGGAGTGGTTCAATCTATTTTGCGCAAACAACCTCGACTCCTGATCGAGCGCAATGTCCTCACCAATCTTTTTTTAGAAACCTTGACCAAACGCTATGATGCTAGTTGCCTAAAGATACACTTCAAACACGAATGTATAGCTGTCGATCTAGAAGCAAAATCGGCTGTTTTTCAGTCAGCTTCAGGCTATCAACCATGCCAAGCCTATGATTTGTTGATTGGGGCTGATGGAGTACGGTCTACAGTGAGAAATATACTACAGCATAAAACCGGTCTTGAGGTCAAGCTGCGCAAAAGTCCAGTTGATATTAAAGTTTTAACGCTGCGCTGTCCTGAAAATCACCCTGAGTTGAAATTAAATAGGGATAGTGTTCATTTGTATTCTTTGGGATCGTCTGGAACTCTTCTGTGTATATCCAAATCGGATCGGACTTACAATGCTTTAGTTTCTTTTACTCGGGGTTATAATAGTTTAGCCAATATCTCATCGGGTTCAGACGTTTTAACCTTCTTCAGAAAGTATATGGGGGATTTCAGCCAGTTGATTTCACCTGAAGAAGCCGATGCTTTTGCCCAGAAGCCTTTCTTCCAAACCACAACGGTGAGGTGTAGTCGCTACCACTTTGGCAATAGTATTTTGCTAGTGGGAGATGCCATTCACGCCGTTTCACCCATGATAGCCCAGGGATGCAGTGCGGCTCTCGAAGATGGTCTAGTGTTTAACCAACTGCTAGATAAATATGATGATGACTTAACCCAAGCTGTCCCTAAATATACCCAACGCCGTCGCCCCGATATGATCGCCCTAGACCAAATGAGCGATAGCCTGTTTCCTTTAAATATTTATTTAGGATATCTAATGTTGCTGAAGCACGTTTTTGATCGCACACTCCATCGCTGGTTTCCCAAGTTTTGGACTTCCTCTTCAGTGGATATGATAGCAGAAACCACTATCCCCTACCGTCATATTTTGCACAGCCATTCCCGTTGGTTTAAGACGATCAATGCCTTAAATCAGCTAATTCTGCGGAGAGGTAAACGTTTATTCAAGCCCAAATCTATGCGAGAAAGTGCCTAACTTCTACTGTTAATCACAGGTTAAGTTATCCCGAATTCAGGTTAATTATGATACTTTTGCCACTTCAAAAGATACAAGCATAGGATAAACAATCCTACGGCTACTATCACCAGTAAAAGTAAGGGTTGCCACAACATATCAAACCCAATTCCTTTTAGTAGAACACTACGCAGGATAAAGATGTAATAGCGCAGTGGATCTAGAAGGGTCAATCCTTGAAACAAAGGAGGCATGGCTTCAATGGGGGTGTAAGCTCCAGATAACTGCACTAGAGGCAAATTAATAAAAAGCGTAGTCAGGAATGCTTGTAGCATATTCTGGTTTAGCAGACCTAAAATCAGTCCTAGTTCAGATGTCAGCACAATATAAACAATTGTGCTAGTCATAAACATTGGCCAACTACCACGAAATGGTAGGTCAAAGACAACTTGGCTAAAGCCGGTTGCAATCACCACCATGACTAGGGTGATAGCCAAAAGGGGAAGCAGTTTGCCTAGAAGCACTTCCCAAGGAAGTAGGGGAGTAAGTAAGAGTTGTTCAAAAGTGCCATAGTCTTTTTCTGCTGTCATGGTGGAGGCAGCAGCAAAAGTGCTAATTGCTGTCAAAATTACCCCCAATACCCCTGGCACAAAATACCAACTGCTCACCAGTCCGGGGTTATATAAAATGGTTGTCTGTAGATTAATCAGAGAAGAGTCAGGGGAATTGTCATTACGATAGCGATACTGACGGATGATTTGGCTCAAATAACCCTGAAGAATACCGACTCGATTAGCATCAACACCGTCAATCAGGAGTTGCACCTCAGCTAAGTTACCTTGAGAGAGTTGCCGATCAAAATCTGGGGGAATTACAAGAGCAACCTTGACTTCTCCTGCCAGTAGCGATCGCTCTAAATTCTTTTCTTGTAAAGTTTGTACAGTGGGGACAACCACATCACTAGCAGTTAGAGTAGCCACAAACTCTCGACTGGCTGAGGATTGGGCATAGTCCACTACCCCTAAGCTAACCTGTTCAACACTAGGATTAAGGGCAAAGCCGTAAACTGTCATGTAGAATAGCGGTGCCAAGACAATTGTGATAAGAAGCTGGCGATCTCGGAAGATATTGGTAATGTCCTTGATAACAACTGCCCAAACACCTATACCTGAGAAAAATCCCAGCTTCCTCTTCCCCATGGTGGATTACGGTTTCCTATCTCTGCCGAATTCGCCACCACGATAACATGAACATTCCAATTGTCAGCAGGAATAGAATAGGAATAACGTGCCCAATACGAAGCCAGCCCGCACCTACTAGAAATGCGTCTCGGGTGAGTTCAATATAGTAACGAGCTGCCACGATGTTAGCAACCAGTGACAGTGGCCAAGGAATATTCTTGACTGGATATAGAAAACCTGACAGCCAGACAGCCGCTAAGAGTCCCGTATTCATAACACTCTGCACAGCAACCAAAGCTTGTTTGGAATAAACGCCAACTAGCAGTCCATAAACCACACTGACCATCAAAAACAGCCCAGTGCCCACTAGCAGCGGCCAAGGATTTGCTACTGGCCAAAGGTCAAACAGCAACCCCCCCAACCCCATCAACAGTACCGCTTCGCCGATGGAAATCAGTACATAGGCCAAAGCCTTCCCGATCAGAAACTCCCAAGCACTAATCCCTGATGCTTTGACCTGAACCAAGGTCCCTTGTTCTTTCTCCCGTACCACAGCTATCGCTGCCACTAAAGCGGGATAGGTAAACAAAACAATAGCGTACACCCCAGGTACAATATAAAGGGATTCTCGTCGCCCCGGATTAAACCAGATACGGATATGAGCCACCACGTCAGGACGCTGATTCTGGAAACCCTGCTTTTCCAAGAAAAATTGAGTGGTAGCACGAAGGCTGTTCTGGATGACTCGAGCATTGTTAACATCTGTGCCATCGATTAAAACCTGCATGGCATTGGTTTTTCCCTTTTTCAATTGCCGTGAAAAGTCGGGAGGAATAACCACTATTGCTTGAGCGATGCCCCGATCAAGCAAATCTATACCATCGGTTGTGGTAGCTGCTACAGGCTTAAACTGATTAGTGGCAAAAACCTGCTCAATATAGGCTCGACTGAGGGGGCTATTGTCAAAATCTCTGACGGCTAATGGTACATCCTTAATTTCAAGGCGAATGGCAAAGCCAAAAATCAGCATGGTCATTAAAGGCAACAAGAAGACCAATGCTGCCCCTAGGCGATCGCGACGAAATTGCGCCAGTTCTTTGATGCACTGAGCCAAAATCCTGTCCATCGCGCTACCTTTTCTTAGGATGTTGTGCAATGTTGAGAAACGCTGCTTCTAAGGAGAAGGGGATGGGAGTGATTTGGTGAGGTTGGACTTCTACCGAACCTAGATAATTCCGTAGCTGGGACATATGTGACGGCTGATCCAGAATCATCTGGATGCGATCGCCCATAAATACCATGCGCCAAGGCTCAAACTTTTGTTCTAAGCTATACAGGGTATTTTTGGGAGAGGCAGACAAAATTTCTACTAGGGTACCGGTTTGCTGAGCTTTGATAGCCGCTGGAGACCCTTGCAGAATTAGCTCTCCCAACCGCATAAACAGCAGATTAGTGCAGTATTCCGCCTCTTCCATAGAGTGGGTAGTGACAACCATCGCTGTACCTTGGCGGGCAAACCCCTGAAGAATTTGCCAGAACTGCCGTCGCACCAGAATATCCATGCCACTGGTAGGTTCATCTAGAAACAGGATATCTGGCTCGTGTAGAATAGCAGCTCCGAAAGCCACTCGCTGTTTATTCCCCCCAGATAGATTTCTAAGTCGTTGATTAGCTGACTGGGTTAAGTCAAAAGTCTGAAGTATCCAATCGATGCGAGCATTACGTTGCTGACGAGGAACTCCATAAGCTCGACCAAAAAAAGACAAATTTTCTAGGATGGTTAAGTCTGGATACAACGTCAATTTCTGACTCATGTAGCCAATTCTTTGCTTTACTGAGGGTGAATGGGGTAACAAATGTTCAGATGTGTAGCAAATTTTTCCGCTACTGGGGCGCAGTAGACCACATAGGAGCTTCATGAGTGTCGTTTTGCCAGCACCATTGGCCCCGAGCAGTCCCAAAATTTCACCTCGACTAATAGTAAAGCTTAGCGATCGCACCGCCTGGAAAGTACCATAAACCTTGCTGACCTGATCAACCTTCACTATCCAATTAACATTAGAAGCTGAGTTATAGGGTGGTGAAGATCTCTGGGACACTGTAGAGAACAACCCTGGAAGACTTGCCTTTACCCCTGAGGATCGCTGCAAATGATTGGCCATGACATGCTCCAGGGTAGGATTGGCAGCCTGTATCCGAGCTGAGGGCAGTTGGTGAAGATGTAATATTTGTTGTATGGCCTCCTCTGCAGAGATAGCCTGTTTGCTGACAAAAACTATCATGCGATCCCCTAGGGGTTTGAGATCTACAACTGGAGTATAGTTACTAGCGATCGCATTTTGCAAAGCCTGTTCAGTTGCGGCAAAAATTGGCCCCGATGCCAACATTGGATCCTCAGGCACCACCTCAAAACAAGATAATTCCATACTGGCACGCAAATCTTCTGGAGGTCCAATTTGTTGAATGGTGCCGTTGTGGATTAAGGCAACGCGATCGCACCGTTCTGCCTCATCTAGATAATGGGTTGCCACCACAATAGTAGTTCCCTGCTGAGCAATTTTTGCTAAAAAGCTCCAAATCTCACGGCGGAAGACAGCATCAATACCAGTAGAGACCTCATCTAACAGTAGAATTTGGGGCTGGGTAATCAATGCACAGCATAGAGCCAGCTTTTGCTTCATTCCCCCTGATAAATGTCCTGCTAATCTATCAGCAAAAGGCTTAAGGGCTAACCATTGGAGATACTGCTTTCGGCGAGATTGAAAGATTTGCTCGGGTAGACGACGCATTTTAGCGTAGTAACGGAGGTTTTCCTCCACACTCAAATCGGAATACAGTGAAAACTGTTGTGTTAAGTATCCTAGGGATGACCTTACCATTGCTGGTGGTTGTCCCATGACCCGAATCATTCCCGACGTTACTTTTTGTACCCCAGCTAACGCTTTTATTGTGGATGTTTTACCAGCACCGTTGGTGCCTATCAATCCAAAAATCTCCCCAGGATACACCTCAAAGTCAATGCCATTGACAGCAGCAAATTTATCGTAATACTGTCGTAATCCTTTTACTTGAATAATGGCTTGATTTTGTTTCATTCCGGCTTTTTATTTTATTGAATCCTGTGCTATTACCACTGGCTTGCCTAGGGGAGGCATTGATGTTTTAACTGTTGAAGAAAATGATTGTAGACGTCAACAGATTCTATCAAGCAACAGCAATTGACTGGTTATGTGGCAATAAGGCGGCATCGGGAGCATGTCACCTTTGTAATTATCTACATAGATAACCCCTAACCCCCCGTGAACCTTGAGGGTAAATTTAGATAATTATTAGTTAATTATTACACAATTATAGTAAGCTATTAGCTAACTAAAACTCCTAAAACTAATTAGAGGGTATGGGAAGAAAATCGTAACCGCTGGAAGTGTTCTGATTCGGGAGAATTTTTACCAGTTGGACTGAGCCATTGCGATCGCCTGAACGCAAAAACCGAATTGAACCAGATACTCCAGGGGCTAAAAAGTCTGAGGATGAGAGGGCTTCTTGAACACCAGCACGAGTGGGATTACGTTTGAGGGCTTCTATCAAAGCTTGGGTTCCATCGTAAGCCATGGCTGTGCGCCAGTTAACCTCGGCATTCCAAAGGGCTTTGGATTTACGGACAAAGTCTGACTGAGGGTTGCTATCAATATCCCAAAAAACAGCTACCACCATTTCAACAGCATTTTCTGCACCTTTCTCTAAGGTCTTGGGAGAATACATTACATCTCCTCCCAACAGAATTAGACGTTTACCATTGACCTTAACAACCTCCAAAGCTTGATCTAGAACTGCTGAGTTAGGAGCTAAAAATAGCACCTGTGCTCCCCGCTGAATCGCTTGTTCTACAGGTATAGCAGGATTAAAATCTGGATTGGAGATGTCAACCTCATCAACAACTTGTCCTCCTCCTAGGGAAACGGCTGTGACAAATTCAGTTTTGATAGACTTGCTGTAGTCACTCTTATAATTATAGAAAACTGCTGCATTCTGCTTTTTCAACTGGGTGTTCATGTAGTTAGCTAAGGCTCTGGCTGAAAAAGCATCATTTGGCACTGAGCGAAACACATAAGGGCTAAAGTTTGACAACTTTACTGAAGTACTAACGGGAGAGATAGCTGCTAGTTTCCCGGAATTATATACTTCTCCTGCAGCTAAGGTTACACTACTAGCGGAATGACCAATTACAGCTAATATTTCCGGATTGTTGACCAATGCTGACGCAATTTTTTTAGCAGTATCGGGATTTTGATCATCACTCGTAATGACTACTTTGAGGGGTACGCCATTAATTCCCCCAGTTTTATTGATTTCATCTTGAGCTTGAGCAACGCCACGCAAAATTGCTAATGTGCCATCGGGGTCAGTAGCAATCGGTCCAGCTACAGCAATAGTATAGGATTTCTGATTACCAATGCGAGCATTATTTAGATAAATTAGAGTTTCAGGAGCGTTGGGGTATTTCCGAATTGCTGCTTCAAAGTCACTCACGGCTTTGTCATAATCCCCAGCAGCCATGGCTGCCATACCCTTTTGTTTTGCAGCTTGGAATTGCAGATTTGGAGTGCCTACCTCTTCTGTTTTAACTAGGGACTTTTCCCCAAGGCTAATTCGAGCTTGAATATTACTCTGATCAGGTGTTGAAGTTGGAGTAATTTGAGCATTCGTAGCAAGAGGTGATGGGTTGGGTGACTCCGTAGTCTTGGGAGTGTTATTAAATAAAAATAAGCAGATTAAATAGATAAGGATGCCAATAACAGTAGTGGCGACACCGATGGGAAGCAATAACCGACGAGGGTTTTGAGAGCCAACTCCGGAAGACTGAGACCCACCAAACGGTTGCGGCGATGAGGCTGGTGCTGGGGAAAGTTGAGATGGTGGTAATGAAATCTCTGTGGGTTGAGGTTGCCCAGACTGTGGTATCGATGGAATCCCTGTTGAGGGGATTGGAGAGTTCTGTTGCGGAATTTGTGTCGATTGTATTATTGTCGGCTGTTGTACTGATTTGTGTTGTGGTACTGAGACTTGTGGGTATGACTCCAGAGCCTGTATAACCTCTGTGGCAGACTGGTAACGTTCCCTAAAATGGTAGCGCACCATCTTAGATAGAATCCTCTTTAAGTCATCGCTGATCTTTGCCCAAGGTTCCCAAATCACTTCTCCAGTATTAGGGTCTTCTTGAATTTGATTAATCGTTAAGCCAGTTACTGCCTGGATAGCAATCATGCCAAGACCATAAATATCACTGTTGGCACGAGGATTACCTCTGCCTTGTTCTGTGGACATATAACCAGGGGTTCCAACGGCAATTGTGCCACTGACCTGATTGTTCGGTCCGCGAATTTGCTTGACTGTGCCGAAGTCAACTAAAACCAGCTTATTGTCCTGATGTCGTCGGATAATATTATCGGGCTTGATATCACGATGGATAACTCGATTTTGGTGGATAAAGCTGAGAGCTCTCAAGACTTCCTGAAGCATTTGACGAACTTGGCTTTCAGACCAGCTTTGACCAGGTTTGATTTCACTGCTGAGGGTGTTTCCTTCAATAAACTCTTGAACCAGGTAAAACTCTTCATCTTCCTCGAAGTAAGCTAAAAGCATTGGAATTTGGTCATGCTTCCCCAGTCTCTCTAGAGTTTCGGCTTCAGTTCGGAACAAACGTCTGGCATTTTCCAAGGATTTGGGATGGTTGCTAGGTGGCTTCAGTTGTTTGATAACGCACTGGGGATTAGTGGGTCGGCGAGTATCTTCGGCAATGTAAGTTTTTCCAAATCCACCCTGGGCTAGGGTATCAATTACTCGATAACGCCGATCAAGTAAATCATTTGGCTTGAGGTCTGTCATAAAAGTTCGGATCTCGGAACTACGGATCACAGAATTACGGACGTTTTACACTTCTGGATGGATAAGTCCTGTACTTATTTATATATCTGCGAATTCTTTAGGTGCGACCCGTGGCGAATTTAATTCGCCAAGGTCAAGCGCACCTTTGTGATTTATAAACAGTAGCAGCGATCCCCTGACGACCTGACCCCCTCAGTACTTAGTACTACTGTCGAGATTGCATGGCAGGATTGAAGTAGAGCAGAGTTACCTGATTGTGGGGCAATCAGTAACAGAGCGATATAGTTGTTCATTTAAATGATTCACTAGTTGTCTTTTCTTTACCACATTTTATAGTTTTTGTCAAAATTATTTTCGCTGATCATCATTTTTTATATAGCGCTATATTTTTGATGCTGCCAAGCCATGCAATTCTATTCAGTAGATCTAAAACTGAGGAAATAATAAAAAATCCCCCACCAGAAGGCAGGAGATTTCAATTAATTACCTACAATTTAAATACCTAAAAAGCTAGTTTCAGCAACCATTAGCCAAATGCACCAGCTGTCGAGGCAATCAAGAATGCCGCGTAGGTAAGTATATAACCAACCGTGAAGTGGGTTAAACCAACCAGACGAGCTTGAACGATGGACAGCGCAACAGGCTTATCCTTCCAGCTAACCAAGTTAGCCAGAGGAGTACGCTCGTGTGCCCAGACCAAAGTTTCGATTAGCTCTTGCCAGTAACCACGCCACGAGATCAGGAACATGAAACCAGTTGCCCAAACTAGGTGTGCCAACAGGAACATCCAAGCCCAGACCGACAGGTTGTTCGTTCCAAACGGGCTGTAACCATTGATCAACGGAGCAGAGTTAGCCCACAGGTAATCCCGGAACCAGCCCATGAGATAAGTAGAGTTCTCATTGAACTGAGCCACGTTACCTTGCCAGACGCACAGATGCTTCCAGTGCCAATAGAAGGTCAACCAGCCTAAGGTGTTGAGCATCCAGAACATGGCGAGGTAGAAGGCATCCCAAGCAGAGATGTCGCAAGTACCGCCACGACCAGGACCATCACAAGGGAAGGCGTAACCGAAGTCCTTCTTATCGGGCATTAGCTTGGAACCACGGGCATCCAGGGCACCCTTGACTAGAATCAGGGTGGTGGTGTGCAGACCTAAAGCGATCGCATGGTGTACCAAGAAATCACCAGGACCAATGGTCAGGAACAGGGAGTTAGTTCCGCTGTTCATGGCATCGAGCCAGCCAGGTAGGTAAGCTGCACCAGAGCCAGCAGCTAAGCTATCGGGATTGGACAGCAGAGTGTCAAAGCCGTATAGCAGTTTACCGTGAGCCGCTTGGATGAACTGAGCAAATACTGGCTCAACCAGGATTTGCTTCTCGGGGGTGCCGAAAGCAACCACGACGTCGTTGTGGACATAGATTCCTAAGGTGTGGAAACCTAAGAACAGAGTTACCCAGCTCAGGTGAGAAATCAGAGCTTCTTTGTGTTCCAGCATCCGGGCTAACACATTATTCTTATTAGCCTCTGGGTCATAATCCCGCACAAAGAAGATAGCACCATGAGCGAATGCTCCAACCATCAAGAAACCAGCAATGTACTGATGGTGAGTATACAGTGCTGCCATCGTGGTGTGATCCTTGGCTATGAATGCATAGGACGGCAGCGCATACATATGTTGGGCTACCAAGGAACAAACCACACCCAAACAAGCCAGAGCTAACCCTAACTGGAAGTGGAGAGAGTTGTTGATAGTGTCATATAGACCCTTGTGACCCTCACCTAACATGCCCCCAAAGGGAGTACTTGCCGGGGGATTGTGGGCACTATGAATCTCCTTGATGCTGTGACCAATACCCCAGTTGGTGCGGTACATATGACCGGCAATGATGAAGATCACTGCGATCGCCAAGTGGTGATGAGCGATATCGGTCAGCCACAAGGACTCAGTCTGGGGATGGAAGCCACCCAAGAAGGTCAGAATCGCTGTCCCTGCACCGTCAGAGGTACCAAAGATGTGTCCAGCGGTATCTGGGTTCTGGGCATAGACTCCCCAATTCCCGGTAAAGAAAGGTCCTAATCCAGCTGCATGGGGTTTGACACTCAGGAAGTTATCCCAACCAACCCGCTGTCCGCGAGATGCGGGGATAGCCACGTGAATCAAGTGACCTGCCCAAGCTAAGGAGCTAACACCAAACAAACCTGCCAAGTGGTGATTCAGCCTAGACTCTGCATTCTTGAACCAGCTCAAGCTGGGGCGGAATTTAGGCTGTAAGTGCAACCAACCTGCAAACAGTAATAGGGATGACAACAATAACAAGAACATGGCACCACCATGCAGTTGGTTATTGGTTGTCATGCCAATGGTGTAAAACCAGTGGTAAACACCGGAGTAGGCGATGTTTACGGGGCTAGAAGCACCAGCTTGGGTGAAGGCATCAATTGCCCCTGAGCCAAATTGGGGATCCCAAATCGCGTGGGCGATGGGCTTGACAGTTTCAGGATCTTTAATCCACTCTTCAAAGTTACCTTGCCAGGCGACGTGGAACAGGGTGCCAGAAGTCCACAAGAAAATGATTGCAAGATGGCCGAAGTGAGAAGCAAAAATCTTTTGATATAGATTCTCCTCGGTCATGCCATCATGGCTTTCAAAGTCATGGGCTGTGGCAATCCCGTACCAGATTCGACGTGTTGTCGGATCTTGAGCGAGGTCCTGGCTAAATTTTGGAAATTTTGTTGCCATATGCTTTAAGGAAATTCTCCTCGCTGACCTATGAGACTTATGCAATCATGCTGCTCATTGTTTTTTCTTAATTAACCCCCTGGAACCGAAGTTCCAGGTTGCTTAGGGTATCGACAGGCGAGACACAGGTTATGGTATCCCACTCAAGGTTTGGCATCGATTCCTGGTAAGCAGTTATCCCACTGACAGGATGCGTGCTAGGAAGAATGACCAGGTAACGACGATTCCTCCCAGGAGGTAGTGAGCTACCCCCACAGCCCGACCCTGAGTGATGCTCAGAGCACGAGGCTGAATCGATGGGGCTACTTTCAATTTATTATGAGCCCAAACGATGGATTCGATCAGTTCTTGCCAGTACCCACGACCACTAAATAGGAACATCAGGCTAAAGGCAAAGACGAAGTGACCAGCTAGGAACATTATGCCGTATGCCGACAGAGCTGAGCCGTAAGATGTGATTACATTTGAGGCTTGTGCCCACAAAAAGTCCCGTAACCAGCCATTGATGGTGATCGCACTTTGGGCAAAGTTGCCATTGGCAATGTGAGACACAGTCCCATCCGGGAATACTGTTCCCCAGACATCAGATTGCATCTTCCAGCTGAAGTGGAAAATAACCACAGAGATGCAGTTATACATCCAGAACAAGCCTAGGAACACATGATCCCAACCGGATACCTGGCAGGTACCGCCACGACCTGGACCATCGCAGGGGAAGCGGAAGCCTAGCTCAGATTTATCGGGGATCAGACGTGACGAACGGGCAAACAGTACCCCTTTGAGCAGAATTAGTACAGTGACATGGATGGTGAACGCATGGATATGGTGGACCATAAAGTCCGCAGTACCCAGCTCAATCGGCATCATTGCCACTTTACCCCCTACTTCTACCATGCCTCCGCCAAAGGCATAGCTAACGGTTTCCAAAGCATTGGGAGCAGTTCCTCCCGGCGCTAGGTTGTGGATGTTTTGAATCCACTGGGCAAAGATTGGCTGTAGCTGAATCGCCGTATCAGAGAACATATCCTGAGGGCGACCCAAAGCCCGCATCGTATCGTTGTGAACGTACAGACCAAAGGCATGGAAACCCAACCAGATACACACCCAGTTCAGGTGAGAGATAATTGCATCCCGGTGACGGATAGCCCTGTCTAGTAGGTTGTTCACATTCTTGGCTGGGTCATAGTCCCGCACCATGAAAATAGCACCATGGGCTGCACCTCCTACAATACAGAAGGCACCAATCCACATATGGTGGGTGAATAGGGACAGCTGAGTACCATAGTCTGTGGCAATGTACGGATACGGAGGCATCGCGTACATATGATGAGCCACAATGATGCTCAGGGAGCCTACCATAGCTAGGTTAATGGCTAGCTGGGCATGCCAAGAAGTAGTCAGGATTTCATAAAGACCTTTGTGTCCTTCGCCAGTGAACGGACCCTTATGAGCCTCTAGAATTTCCTTCATGCTATGACCAACACCGTAGGTATTACGGTACATGTGGCCAGCAATGATGAACAGGACTCCTAGAGCTAAGTGATGGTGAGCGGTATCTGACAACCACAATCCACCGGTTACTGGATTCAGACCACCATGGAAGGTGAGGAAGTCAGAGTAGACGCCCCAGTTCAGGGTGAAGAAGGGGGTTATGCCCTTAGCAAAACTGGGATAAAGATCTGCCATCAAGCCCTGATTGAATAAGAACTCATGGGGCAGTGGAATCTCACTAGGAGCCACCCCAGAATCCAAGAGCTTGTTGATGGGCAAAGACACATGGATCTGGTGACCTGCCCAACTTAGGCAGCCGCAGCCCAGTAGCACAGCTAAGTGGTGGTTCATCATCGACTCCACGCTCTGGAACCATGACAGTTTCGGAGCCTTCTTGTGGTAGTGGAACCAGCCAGCAAATAGCATCAGGGCTGCCATTACCAAACCACCAATAGCTGTTGCGTACAGTTGGGTGCTATTGGTGATACCGGAAGCACGCCACAGCTGGAAGAAACCAGAGGTGATTTGGATGCCGTGGAAGCCCCCACCAACATCCCCATTCAAAATGCCTTGACCAACAACGGGCCAAACCACTTGAGCACTGGGCTTAATACTAGTGGGATCACTCAGCCATGCCTCGTAGTTAGAAAAACGAGCACCATGGAAGTACATGCCGCTCAACCAGACAAAGACAACGGCTAGGTGACCGAAGTGTGCACTAAATATTTTGCGAGAAACGTCTTCTAAGTCACTGGTATGACTATCGAAATCATGAGCGTTAGCGTGAAGGTTCCAAATCCAAGTGGTGGTTTTGGGACCTCTCGCTAGGGTTCGATCAAAATGACCTGGCTTACCCCACTTCTCAAAGGAAGCTGGTACCGGGTCGTTATCGACCTCGAGTGGCATGAGGAATCTCCTCTCTAGACAAGGAACGACTAATACCCCTAGGGGAGTTTTATTTTTATGGATAAGAAAGCACTTTTTTAATCACTGCTTTCTAACCGAAGCAAGGACCTGTTCTGAATTTACGTCAAAACGGATACCTCCCTTAGAAGATAATAGGTCTTGCTTCAGGCGCTTTTTGAATTCAGTTAAAAATAGTTAACAATTTTTTGGATAATCGTTAACTATTCTCAATTAGCAGTATTAATAGGTATACCACTGTTTGTGTCTAAGCCGCCATCACAACAAATCAAAACTAACTATAGAAAAATTCAATGATAATTTTTTCAAAATGTTAAAAAATGTAAATAAATGCTAAATATTTTTTGAAAAAAGTGTCCCCGATCTAGACGGACGACCCTCAAGGGTTGAAGGTGTAGGGGTATGGTTGATAGAGAAGCGGAAGATTTATAGAAAAGCGGAACACTTGGAAGAGCGGTGGGACCCAGGCTAGGTAACCTTGCCAAGGAAATGCGCACCAAGAGGGGGAAAGTTAGAACAGACTTGATCATCCTGCCAATAGGCAACCCCAACGCTCATAGACCAACACCTAAAGACAAGGAGCAAGACTAGAGGTCAACCTGTAAGTTAAGATTAAAGGCTGGTGATCAAAGGAGATGGCTTGTTGGGTAGGAACAGCCAGATAATCATGGTGAAAAGACTTTTTTTCTTCCTAATCACAACGATTTTAGTTTGGGGTCTGGTGGCCTGCGGTAGCGATCGCATCAAGACATCGAAGCGGTTTGGCATCGATGCCAGCTCCCAAACCAACCAAGTTAATCAGTTATCAGAAGTAGGGCCACCCCTAGCTATTCAAGAGCTTAGTCAGAGCCTAGAGGCTTACCAGCCTCAAGTCATCATTGTCAGACCTGGTGATGACATGGTGCTTGAAGATACAACAGTATCAGTGAAATTTCAGGTTCAGGACTTGCCAATTTTCCAAGATCCCGATCTAGGTATAGGTCCTCATCTGAACGTCATCCTGGACAACCAACCTTACCAAGCCATCTATGACCTAGACCAACTTCTAATCCTAGAGGATTTATCCCCTGGCACCCATACCCTGCGGGCATTTGCCTCTCGCCCCTGGGATGAGAGCTTCAAAAATCAAGGTGCCTATGCCCAGACCACATTTCATATCTTTACTAAAACTGACGACAACAACCCAGATCCAGCGCTGCCACTCCTAACTTACAACGTTCCAAAAGGCGACTACGGAGCAGAGCCGATTCTGCTGGACTTCTATTTGACGAATACCCCCTTGAGTAATACCCCTCTCCAGCTAGTGGCTCAAGACAATCTAGATGATGATAGTGTTGATTGGCAGATTCGGGTTACTGTGAACGGTCAAAGTTTCCTACTCGACCGTTGGGAATCGATTTATCTGACAGGGTTTAAAGAGGGCAAAAACTGGGTAGAGTTAGAGTTTCTCGATGGACAGGGCAACCCAGTCAAGAATGTTTTCAACAACACAGTACAGGTGATTAACTACCAGCCTAACGGTGAAGACACCCTTTCCCACCTAGTATTGGGTCAACTCTCGGCTGAGCAAGCTGGTGGTATTGTAGACCCCAACTATCAGCCACCGGCAACCCCAATACCTGTACCAGAAGAGACACCAGCTCCGAGTCCATCATTGACTACTTCGCCTACAGTAGAGCCAACACCAATACCCTCGGTTGTTCCGATAGTTGAAGAACCTCTCACCTCTGAACCGACCTCCTTAGAACAAGAAACTACAGAAGAAGACACTACACCACCAGGGGAATTAGCACCCACTGAAACAGAGCAAATACCAGAACTAGAGGAATCTGTAACACCCAGTGAACTACCAATAACTCTGGAGGAACCAACTCCTGAGGTTGAGTCCAACCTACCTGAGGTGGAAACAACTTTGGAAGCAGAAGAGCTAGTTCCTGCCAGTGAAACCCCAGCACCAGTTGAGGAAGCAACTACTGGGGCTGAATCAGTAACCCCTCTACCTGAACCGTCAGAAAAGCCAAAATTAAACATCTGGAGTCGCTTTGGCAGTTTCTTCGGACGTTCCGCTGTGACCCCTAGCCCCTCACCTGAAGCGCTAGAGGAACTGGACATTACATCAGAGGAACCTGTGGTAGCTCCAAGGGAATCTGAGTCCACTACTGTTGTTGAGGAGATATCGGAAGAACCGGCAGTAGAGACCGGGGAGTATGAATTTACTAGTGTGGTTGAGGAGATATCGGAAGAACCGGCAGTAGTTTCAATGGAATCTAAATCCACTAGTGTGGTCGAGGAGATATCGGAAGAACCGGCAGTAGAGACCGGGGAGTCTGAGTCCACTACTGTGGTCGAAGATAGTTATGAACAACCGGCGGTAGCTCCAATGGAATCTAAATTTACTAGTGTGGTCGAGGAGATATCCGAAAAACCGGCAGTAGAGACCGGGGAGTCTGAGTCCACTACTGTGGTCGAAGATAGTTCTGAACAACCGGCGGTAACTCCAAAGGAATCTCAGTTCACTACTGTGGTTGAGGAGATATCGGAAGAACCAGCAGTAGGGAATGGGCAGTCTGAGTCCAACACCAAAGTCGAAGATAGTTCTGAACAACCGGCGGTAGCTACCAGTGAATCTGAACTGAGCTCATGATCAGAGTGACCATGTCATCCGGTGGTTTGATCCATCTGACTGCCGGGAGGTTAATCCCATGGAATGGGTTTGGCAGGAACTCAAGGGATGGTGGGAGTGGCCAAACTTGAGTGCGATCGCACAGTAAAAATAGAGTGACAACAGGCAGTAAGCCCATGGTTCCCTCAACTGTTTGAGCACCAAAGGCGATCGCGTAGCGTACGCCAATGCGCAATCCTTGACCCAGTGGGGATGGCTGGCCGATGCTAGATGTGCAGCTAGCGCTGGCTCCCCTGTTCCCTTGCTGCATCGATTTCAGTACTCAAATCGATTGTTATGACTTCCTTTATTAAGTTTTTTTGTAATAGTGCCAGCTATCAGCATAACTCCCCAAACTTTTCCCGATAACGAGCCAACAACGATTCCCTATCTGCTAATTGATTTATTACCGATTAGCTATTATTAAAGTGTATCTATAAACTCTCTCTAAGAGTAGTGTTGGTTTAAGAGTTTCCCTGGGTAATCTAGGATTAGGCGATAAGTCCAGAGTCAGCCTTCATCCTTAATCCTTCCTAAAAGTTTGTACTAATCAAAATACTGGAGTAGATAAATCAGGTGAAACCCTATTTACCAATCCAACTATTAACAACATTATTTGTAATCACAACCAGCACCCTGACTCCTGCTGTTTCTAAAGCTCAAATCGATTTACCCTGTTTCATGCGGGATGCCAATGGCAATCTGATTGACCTTGGCAAACTTTGCGGCATATCAAAGCAAAACAGTTCAGGAGTGATTACAATCCCCATCAAACGCCGAGTCTATAACACTCCTGTAATTGATGTCACTTTTAATGGTAAACGAACCTTTGAAATGGTGGTTGATACAGGAGCATCCGTCGTGACAATTACCCCAAAAATGGCAAAAGCTTTGGCATTGAAGCCAGAAGGAACTGCCACGATGGATACAGCTAATGGTACAGTTGATGTACCCCTGGGTCGCTTGGCCTCCGCTGCCGCAGGAGGTATTGTGGCTAACAACCTACTGGTTGCTGTTAGTCCATCCCTGTCAATTGGACTGCTAGGACACAATTTCTATCAAGATTATGATCTCACGATTAAGCAAGATGTCATTGAGTTGCACCTTCGTTAATGCGTAAGGTTAAACACACGCTCTTTACAGAGGTTTCGGGCACTCGCCAACAAGAAAGCGATCGCTTAATCAAATCAATCATTTGGGCTTCGGTCAGGGTAGAGGCTGCTTCATCCCACATCACCCTGATCACGCGACCTCTACGAACTAGGAACTCGAAGACAATTTCACCAGCTACCCCTAGGGGTAGGTTCAATCGTTGCAGATGTTGGGTTAAACAGGTTGTCCCTATTTCATCTAATCCCTTAACTCTGACCAACTGTAACCTGTGATGGCTGATTGCCGCTGAGCTTAATATCTCTGACTTCACCTTTTTAATCAATCTAGGACAGACCAAGGTCAATTCAAAATTATCTGGTGATTGATTGGCTAAATAGTCCTCAGTAATAATTTTTGATGCCTGATGGGTATCATAGGGATTATCATTATCAGTGAGGCTATCCTGAACTGTCTTAGAAAGAATATAATCCTGAGGGCTCATTTCTGATGCCTGATGGGTATCATAGCGATTATCATTATTACAGGTTAGCTTAGATTCTTGGTACCTGTTTTGCCTATACTCTGACTGTTGAATCCAAGCTTTGCTTTTAACCCCCAATTTCCTATATTCACTTATTGGTAACACAGATCTTGGGATAGGAGAAGACCAGGCGGTGCCAGAAGATAAGGGAGAGAGGGAAAACAGTAACGATCGGTTGATCTTAGAGTTCTTCGGTTTCCCCTTTTTCCCCTGCTCATCAGGCAAGAATTTGGAATTGATGTCAATTGCTGCTTGTCTCCTGCTCTCCTTATCCCCTGCTCTCAACCCTGAACGCCACTTCTGTAGCCTGAGTCTATCCTGAATTGCACTAGCAAAAGTACTTTTGATCATGCCTTCCCAGTTAACTCCTTCTGGGATTGTTACTGGTACTTGCATCGATATGAGGTGGCTTTCACCTGCAACCGGTACCTGATCACTGACAGCCACAAAAGCGGTGTACTGGCACAATAGTTGATAACTCAACGCTGTTTCCGTCACTGCCTCTACCCCAGCTTTAGTTTCACAGCTCAACATTTGCTGCATCAGGTGTTTAATCCTTGCTCTACCCCACAGCTGGGCAATAGCTGGATTGTTGGCTTGATCAAAATTGAGGTTAAATCTTTTCTGGTAGTAACTACCATCCCCCCTAGTACCCGTAATCCTGAGAGTGCCAGTAGGGGTTGTTCGGGTAGCGTGGCCTTTTGGCCAAGGTTGGTTTGGGGTTAAGGTTGAATGTTGTTTGGTTGAAAGTTCTTCAGCTGTAACCTTCGAGTCCGGTAGGTTATTCTCCAAACTTTTAACCTTCAACTTGCTAACCTGCAACTGTTCTGCCTGGAACTCTTGAATGGGAGAAATACGTCCACAGATAACCAAAGGCTGCTGGGTAAATAGATCCGGAGTGGGATTGGGATAAATTATCGCTTCCCCTAGGCCTTCCCAGGTAACGTGAATATTGGTTAGCACTGGGTTATTAATTTGACGGAAAAACTGTTCCGCTACTGCTTCAGTTGGTTCATCCTGACGCACGATTCTAGCTATTCCCCGTCCAATTTCAGCTAAGCGATTCAGCAGAAACCGGTTCGGAGAACTGCCGACACCAAAGCTATAGATGCGATTTCCAGGTTTAAGCTGTTGCTGTACTTCTGCTAGTACCTGATTCTCATTGCTAATGTAGCCATCACTTAGCAGTACAATACTCCGTAGTCGTCCCTCCGGTGCAGCCGGTAAATTCAGCAAGTGACGAATACCTTTGAGTAAATAAGTACCACCGTTGGCTTTTAATTGATTGATGTAGTTAATCGCCTTTCTACAGTTTTGGGGGCTATTCGATAAGGGTTTGGTGGATAGCTGGGTAGCCCTATCTGAAACATCAATAATGGTAAAGGTATCCTTCGGATTGAGTCCATTAATAAACCGACGCATCAATTCCTGAGACTTTAGCAGAGGATCCCCCATTTGAGAACCAGAGGTATCGATCACGAACACCACATCCTTTGGCACAATCTCATCGGTGCTATAGTCCAACGCAGGGATAAGATACACAGCAAAATGATTGCCTCGTTGATCTGAGTGGGTAAGTAGTGTTGTCTGAGTTTGCTCCTTGGCAATCCCATAGCGTAGAATCAGGTCTTTGTTGGGAATCGTGTCTTCCTGACTCAGTTTGACCCGCAGGATTGCCCCCTGTTGTTCAATGTTGAGTTGTTCAATGTTAATCTGATGGGAGGTAGAATAAATCTCTGTAATTGCTACTCCAGCGTCAATCTCAACGGTTACCCCAATGTCATGACCTGAGCGAATGTCTGGGGGAATCAAGGGTGGAGTGATTCGGGAAGCATCGGGAACGAAGTCAGTATCCCCACTCTCATCAATGGGAGTACCAGGGATAAAACGGGGGCCAACTACCATTGGGAAGACAAATTCATAGTTACCCCCCTGGAACTGTAGCTGATCGGTATAGCGAAGGGTGACCTCAATTTGCTCCCCTGGTTTAATGTGAGCTAGAGATTGAGTAAAAATATTATCCCGTTCTTGCTCTAAGAGTCCCGCACTCCGCCCCTGACTGCAAGCTTGCTCGTAGATAGTTTGAGCGTCTTCCCGTTTTTTGATATTGCCCTCAATTATGCGATCGCTTAATTTAATCTCCATCTGATCCACTGCTGCTTCATCCGGTAGTGGAAAGATATAGACCGCTTCTAAGGGTTGGCTGAAAGGATTCTCAAAGGTCTGTGTCACCTCTACCCGTGACAGGTGACCGGTAATTTTGGCGTAAACGTCTGTATGTTTCAGAGGAAATACCGAATGTTGCTCCTCTTCGTTAACGTATAGTCCCCCTAGCAACTGCTTGGAGCATAATAGTGCATGAGTGGGCATGGGCATTTACCTTAAGATTGAGCAAATGGGTGAGTTTCGCCACTGTCCCTATCAGTAGCAAGGTTCTGGGTAGACGCACCATGCTAGCCACAAATCTAATCATAAATCCTTACCAAGAGTGAACTTGGGTCAATCTGCCTTTTAGTTAGCCATCATAATCACTGTCAATCTCAATATCGAGAGTTTCTTGATCTACCCTTACATACAAAATATTTGGACGACAGCAGACTTGACAATCTTCGATATAGGATTGCTGTTCACCAGCGCTTAGATCTACAAAGGTCAAAATGGTTTCACCATAATAGGCACAGGAATATTGAGCAGTCTCTTGCATTCACTACAGAATTTTCTTTGAGTGTAGCAATAATTGTATTGGGTCAGGACTGACGGAGATCACAACTGACCTATGAAATCGGTAACTGATAAATTGGGATGCTGATGGTTTGTTGTTGAGTGCTTTGTTATTGAGTGGTTTGTTGTTGAGGTTTAACGGTTGACGGTTGACGGTTGACGGTTGATGGTCAACCATGAACAAAAATTCAATTTATAACAGCTGATGAGTAAAGCATCTCCATCGTTACCACCAGGATGCATTTTCCGCCCTGCCTGTGCCAAGGATACCTGGGCAATTCTTAAATTAATTCTGATTGCTAAACTAGAGCCTACCCAGTTACGTTGGACCCAGTTTCGGGTGATTGAATTTGAGGGGCGTGTGGTGGCTTGTGGACAATTGCGCAACTTTCCCGATGCCCAAGAATTGGGGAGTTTGGTTGTGGCACCTAAGTGGCGCAATCGGGGCTTGGGGAGTTATCTGATGGAAAATTTAATCAAAGAGGCTGAGTTCCCTCTTTATCTCGAATGTATGGGTTGGCTGACGCCGTTTTACACCCGTTTCGGTTTTGTGTCAGTATCCTGGCAAGACTTACCTAAATCCCTTAAATTTAAGTTTGGCTTGTCCAAACTAGCCACTACACTATTCCGTATTCCTCTATCGATCATGACCTACCAACCAAAGGATGAAGGATGAAGGCACCTCAAGTAGCTTGGCCTATGGCCAAGGCCAAGGCTGAATTTTTTGGCATCCATGGTTTTTGTCTTCAGACTTTATACTTTGTATCGAGCTATTGTATGCAGCTATAAAATAAGCAGTATTGGAAGCAGCCAGCCGCCTATGGCAACCGCCGCATTTTTTCAAGGTATATTAGGAGCTTCGAGTTTGGCATTGGGAGCCTTAGTTGGGGTTTTCTGGCAGCCGAACCGCACTGTTTCTGCTGCCATCATGGCATTTGGTAGTGGAACCTTAATTTGTGCGATCGCATTTGAAATCACCATACCTGCTTACGAAAATGGTGGATTTTTACCCCTCCTGCTAGGATTCCTAGTGGGGGGTAGCCTGTTTACTGGAATCACCACATATATCGACCAGCACGGTGGTTTTCTACGCAAACCTGCCTCTAGTCGTCGCTATTTAATTGAGCATACTCAGGAACAGGTATCCGATGTACTTAATCGCATTGCCCACGTGGAGGTGATGCAAAATATTCCCTCCCAGGAAAAGCACGCTATTGTTCCCTACCTCAAACCAGTCTATGCTCAACCTGGAGACATTCTTTGTCAGGAGGGAGCCCCTGGTGATCACCTGTATATGATTGTGGACGGAAAAGCGGAAGTCTTCAGAGGTGAAAAATTAATTAATACTATGGGTTCAGGGGAAGTATTTGGTGAAGTGTCATTGCTCACGGGAGAACCCCGTTCAGCCACTGTTATTGCCCAAACTCCCATGGAGTTATATCAACTACACCAAGAACATTTTAATCATGTGCTGAGTTGGTCTCCCCACTTAGCTTGGGCTCTCAGCCGTTCCTTAGCACGCCGACTCCAATTTGCCACTGACTCTAGGGTGGCCGTAGAACATAAGTTAGACCGTTGGCGACAACAGTTGATTGCTCAAGCAGAACTGGATCTATTAATTAGAGAAGATCCAGCTATACTAGAAAAATTAGTTAAGAATTCTGCTCCTTTTGCTATTGTCATCGGTACCTTGATTGACAATATTCCTGAATCTGCGGTTATCGGTATGAATGCTGGGGACTCTCACTTCAGCTTGTCATTTTTACTAGCAGTTTTTATTTCCAATTTCCCAGAAGCATTATCCAGTGCTACTGGGATGAAACAAGCTGGAACTAAAACCACTCAGATTCTTGGGTTATGGATGGGGGCGGTGATGCTGTGCGGAATCTGTGCAGTGGCAGGTCATGTTTTAGAAAGCCATACCCCAGAATTATTCATAGCCTTAGCTCAGGCTACTGCTGGTGGAGCAATTTTGGCAATGTTGGCTAGCACCATGATGCCAGAAGCCTATGAATTGGGAGGCAGTTCCGTTGTCTTATCCACGATTATGGGGTTTCTGTTCGCATTTTTCATGTCATCCATGAGCTGAGTTCTGAGTCCTGAGTTGCTGAATTTCGGTATTGATTGGTTTTTTATTTTGCCTTGAACCTTGTACCTTAAACCTTAAACCTTCAACCTTCAACCTTCAACCTTCAACCTTCAACCTTCAACCTTAAACTTTCAACCTTCTGCATTTGGTGATGAATCACTAGATTTGATATCTAACCAAGCTCGGATTTCTTCAACTAACCAATTCAATTCAGCTTCTGGTAATTGTTCGCCAAAGATGTAGGTTTGGGATTTTTGACCAAAGGGTGATGGTCGTTCTACCTGAGTAGTGATCGCAATCCCCCGATGGTATCTACCTTGTGCATCCCTATAGGCAGTAATATAAACCTCTTTAATTTGTGAATTTTCTCCTCGATCCCATTTTTTGCGGCTCAAAGATGCCTTAGTAATTTCAAATTTTTTGTTATCAAAACAAATACGAACTGCCTCAGAAAAGTCTTTTTCTGAGTTTAATGATGTTATCCACATCACTAAAAAAATTGGGATAGCTAAAGGCAGTAATGATACTGGAATTGCTAACAAAATTACTAATATTTGAAGAATAAGGTGCTTAAATAAGTCAAGTAAAATTGCTACGACTACTCCCAACCCAACACCAACTAATATCCGGTGTTGCCTAGACTTTTCTAAGGTCTTGAACCGCTGTAGTGAGTAAGAAAATACCCCCTTTAGCACCCCTCTAGCTTGTTTTAGGGCATGTTTGAGGGGTTTGAACACTATCATTTCCCAGTGGGAGGGGATATCAATGATCAGTTGTTCTGCTGATTTATGGATACGGACAACAGTGTCTGGCAGACCAGTTGGGGAGGTGTTGTTTGATGGAACCACTGGGTTAGTGTATAGCGCTTCAGTAGCTTGTTTAGCATCACTGAAGCGACGCTCCACAGCTGGTTCTGTAATTTTCTCTAGCCAGGTCACTAAGCCAGGCTCAACAGTAGAACCGAGTAGTTGACGAAATTGAATCCGCAAATTTTCCTGAGGTAACTCAGCAGGTGCCACTCCAGTCAGCAGTTCAATCAAGGTGACCCCTAAGGCATACAAATCAGAAGCAGGCACAGCTTGACCCCCAAACTGTTCCATGGGAGTATAACCATAGGTTCCCACCACTGTAAATGTGGCACCCGCAGTAGTTGGTTGAGCCTGCACTGCTCCAAAATCGATTAAATATACCTGCTCATCCTCACCCCAAATTAGATTGCTGGGCTTGATATCTCGGTGTAAGACTGGGGGGTTGAGCTGATGTAAGTACTGAAGAATTTTTAAAATATCAGCTGCGATAGTATTTACCTGCTGCTGAGAGAATCTAAACCCTTGAGACTGTTGTTGTTTCAGGGATAGACCAGGGATATACTCCTGAACCAGTCCAAACCACAGGATACTCTCATCGAGGGAAAAATAATCCCGATACTTGGGAATCCGAGGATGATCCAGTTGTTTGAGAATTTGCGCTTCCCGCTCAAATAGTTTCAAATCGTCCCATTGTACGGGACCACCTAAAGCCAAAAGCTTGACTACGACTTGCGTGTCAGACTCGGAATCCAGTGCTAGCCAAGTCTGGCGCACTGGATTGTCATTCAGCTGCTGCTGGAGGTAATAGCGATTTTGGAGGAGTTTCCCAGATTCTAGCATAGTGTAGTAGGCGTTGAAGCCAGTTCTTTTACTATAGCTTTTGGTGAATACAACTTACTATAAAGAAAAAGCCTTGTGAATAAGAGCAAGCAACCATGTCCTGTAGCAGTTACAGAAGTATTGGGGCGGTTGCTAATATATTGTTTGTCAAAAAATTCTGATTCCCCTAAATCCCTCTGGCTGAATAACCCCCTTCCGTCCGCCTTAAAAAGGCAGAGCTGTTTCAAGGGGTGCTAGGAAGGAGATAAGATACAGGAAGCTCTTAGTTGTTAAAATTTGCTTTATACACAGTCTATATTAAATATAATAGTAAGTACGTTTTAGGTAATTTTATTGTTGAAATTTAAGTTTTGATGATAACGATATTAACAATTAAACTATGTAAAAATGAAATTATTGCTCCAGTAAATATTCCTAAATACCTATTGTAATGGATAAGATAAGATGAGCAAGAATAATTTTTACCAAGGCTGGCTATTCTCTTGAGAGGATATCTGAAAAGTTTTTTGATACTGAATTTTGCACCCCTAGCCCCCCAAATTGGGTGCATCTCATATTTGTAAAAAAGATCTCAAGTGTGGGGCCCGGGCGCGGGGCGGGGGCGCGGGGAGTGTGGGAATTTTCTCCCGAATTTTTGCCTAATTGCAAAACTGAGATGCACCCCCCAAGCGAGGGATTGCTCGCTTGGGGGGAACAAGAATCAATTTGCTGGTAAAAGTCCCCCGAGCGAGGGATTGCTCGCTCGGGGGACCCACGGGGGCTTTTATGTAGCAAATGATACTTCTCAGAGGTTGTCTGAGAAGGCACAACAAATTGAATTGGCTTTAAGAAAGCAAGTTTCGACTCTGGATGGTGTATTTATATAAACAAGGGGATAAGTATGAAATTATAATAATGACAGGAACAGAAATCCATCAACCACCCTCACGGTTATTCAGTTGTTAAGGCGCGAAACCTTGCCACTTGTCCCTGAGTATGATATTTTACTTAAATGCTTATCGATACTGATTTAAAGCCAGCAAATCGCACACCATTTACCGCAGCATAACTTCTGGCGGGTGTTGTAATTTGTTTTTACCTGGTATTCGGTGTCGCACCTCTAGCCTCAAGGCCATTAGACTTGGTTTCTTAGGAACCGATTCTTGTTGGGTTCCAGAAGACAAAGATACTGAAGAGAATGTGAAATTATTCTTATGATTACTCACTCGGTACCCAGTAACTGGCGACTCAAGCCAGGTTATCTGAGCTATAGTGGCTCTCAGTTTGAGTCCGTTCACATTCTTTTGGGACGGTTTTTGGCCGATCGCCATTCGTCTAATCCTCTATCGACTCGCTCTTTACTGTCCGAGAATCCCAGCTGTGAATGGGGCAAGGGGCAGCCATTCGAAAAAGTGATCGACTCTCATTCCCAGCCTTCATATTGTGGCAAATAGTGCTTTGTATTGGCTGATCCAGCTCCCTGATGCTGTTGAAATTTTGTGCTCGACGGCGGATGATGATGAGGTTTTGACAGAGTGTTCTGCGACTTGCATCAATTACAGAGATTTTGAAAGTAAAACCGTTCGGCGATCGTTTACCTGTCAGTTTCATCCCGAATTGCTGGCAGATCTGCGGGTGGTGGGCTTGCGGCAGCCCCCCTCCTATGAAGAGCTGAAGCAGGATGATGGGGTACGGCTATTTGCACGTTTGTTGTATGCCGGGATGCAGGAATAGCGATCTCAATTCTACAGGCAGACAGCTCGATCATCTATCTCGTATTAGATTGGTGTGTTAGCGGTAGCATAACGCGCCCTACAAGAGGCCAATCGAGCTGAAAAAGGGGTGGCTGTTCTAATTAGTAAAGTGTTAGGTTTTTTTTGATAGTGGCTAAAACGAACATGAACCAGGTAACGGTACCTGGTTCATGGCTATACTTATTCAACAAAATATCTAGCTAGGGTTTACAGAGTCTTACAGCCGACGCTCAACAAAAAAGTATATTCCTCCATTACTTACTTTCCTGAGTGGTTTGGCTTTTGATGTTTTAACAGTTTGGCTAGCCTAAGACGCTGAATAAAGATACTTCAGATCATGAGCACTAGCTAGTTAAAACATCGACCAATTAGGGCTAGACATGGTTTTAGTTGTCTTGAGTAGGTGGGAATTAAACTGAATTACTCCCATTCATGATTATTTAACGCCTACCCTACCCTACCTGTCTTGTTAATCTCTACGACTAAGTTTCTAGGGCTGTAAGTTTTTCAGGACAGGAGGCACAGTCCTGAATTGCGATTGGTTTGTGTGCCTATTTATGAATGTATCAACTTGGCCGAACTTTTGGTAGGCTCTGTTCAGAGAAATTTGCTTAACTTAAACTTTGTTTAAAAAGCCTATGAATTCGTAACATTGGACAAATCCTATAGGACTTACGCCCCAAACCAGGTTATTGATGGTAATTACACCGATTTCAGCCTTTGACTGATAAGAGAAACCGGGTTTTAAGGGTCTTGGTGTCTAAGTCCTTTATTAAATTGATTGGAGAATATTCCACCCTCAGTAACTCTTCCGGAATCGAATTTGATCATGGGTATAGGGGTAAATGGGTAAATTAGGGCATGGGATGATATAGATTTTCGTTTGATTCATATGTTCAGCATTTTGTTAGCTTGTATTAGTTGACCAACGCTCTAAGGGAAAATCTGTCCAAAATTGATTAAATTTTCTCATCACCTGTCCTAGGTAGTGCCAATGGTTAACTGGAAGTGGAAGGCACAGCAATTTGGCAAAATAAAAATGAGGGGTGACACCCCTCATTGAATCTGCTATATTGTGATTATTTGACATCTCCCCCGGTTAAAACACGGGGGATTCTACAAGGTTGTTACGAGGCGGGTTGAAACCGCGCCTCTCCACTTCTTGTTCGGTATAAACCGATGTGGGAGTGTCAAACTCCCCTACCCACCTTGGTCAGAATTTAATCTAACTGTGTGGCTACTTTTTGGCATCAATTGCCTAGCAATTTCACGTCATACCTCTTTTTTTTGACGGTTTCCATCATTTGGGTTTTTCACCATTTTTTTTAGAGGCTGTCGGAGTCAAGGTAAGACGTAATACTTGTTTATTACTATAATCTTAGCAGATTTCTGCCTCAATGACTTGACTAAATGAAAACCGAAAGACTAATGATTAGGATTACTAGCTTCGAGAAACGACAACTAAAACAAGAGGCCGAACGGCGCGGCTTGAAGTTACCGTAAGAGAGGGCACAGACGCGCGCCTTGAAGAGGGTAGCCAGGCGACCCACTCTTACGGTTTCGTCTCCGGAATGACTCAGTCTGAATTGATCTCAAGCTTAATAGCCAGACTACCCGAACCCAAGTTAACGGATACGGCGGGTTAAAACCCGTCGCGTCCGGAGACGAAACCGATAGATAGGGTCGCCTTTATGGGTGAACGCGCCCCGCGTGGCCTACGGCCAATCTCTCTTGCATAAAAGGGTTAAATTTTTTGTAATAAGGCGACCCTATCCTTACGGTAACTTCTAACCGTTTCATCCTCCCTTTAAAAAAGGGAGGCTCTCACGTTCCCGGATTTTTTGGTAGATGCACCCTGATGATCAAGAGAGCTTGAAGACGGCTCTCTTATTTTTTTTGGGGAAAGGGATCGATGCAGGATATCTCAAAAGCTGTGTGTACTCATTCAAAAACAACGCCAAACAAAAAACGCAAAATAAACAACGCAAAATAAACAACGCAAAACTAGCGAATGCGATCGCATACTCTGTATATATAGCAGTCGCCAGGGTAATTAGGACATGACAAAAGTCTCAAACTACAGTTTGGCTTGAGTTTAACTTCTGACTTCTGACTTCTGACTTCTGACTTCTGCTATATCTGTATATCTAATCAGGTATGAGAGGATGGGGGGTGAGTTTTCTGATTCCTCCACCCCTGCTCTAGGTGAAATTTATCCTCTTGCGTAAAAAGGAAAGACTTGGGTGATAACTATATAGGTGCATCCCAGATTGACTTGAGCAAGTTGTGATGAGGAAATAAACATGAAAAAAGCACTATTAATCGGAGCTTTATTGGCCCAGACTACAATATTTGGTGCGAGTAAAGCCCTGGCTCAGGTTCCTGATTGGGTGATGGATGGAGCAGGATGTGTTCCCATTGATTCTGCTATACAACAAGACCTTTATCTGATCACGGCGGGACGGATTAAGTTCAAACCAGGAAAAACCGGTTCAATTACTGTCATTTGTCCAGTGTCTGTTAATGTTAAAAGTGCCAACAACATTAGTGTTTCCTACCGTGATTCGACGGGAAGAAGTACGAATGCTCGTGTCACAGCAGCACTACGACGCATTAGAAAGCGTGATGGTGCTGTTAATACTGTCTCTGGATTAGTTTTTAATTCGGATACCAGAAGCGAAACTGCTTATACCTTCCAGGGAAGTTCAACCAGTAGTGAATCAGGTCATACCTTTGACCATTTCAATTACTACTACTATGTGCAGACTTCCCTGGTTCGGAGAAGCTCAAGCAATATCGTCGAGTTTGGTGGAGTTGAGCTAGGAAGAGTTATTTTTTAAGTCTGATCTCAATAGCACCCTCGTTAACGCTGAAACTTTGACTAAATAAGCGATGGAGTCGAGTCCGGTTAATCACTTCGTCTTTAGGTAAATCGTTAATTATTAATCGTTAATTATTAATTGACGAACAACTAAAAATGATAAGTAGTCAACCGGACATGATCTGACCAGCAATATTAAATCAATACGTCTTCTACAATCATTTCATTTAAAGTTTTCAATAAATCCCGCTCATTGTAAGGCTTAGAAAAATATGCAGATGCGCCTAAAGTCATGGCTAGTTTCCGATGTTTAGAACCACTCCGGGAGGTGAGCATAATAATGGGTAAGGTCTTTAAGCTCGGCTCTTCTTTGACCCGAGTTAAAAAGCCGTAGCCATCCAGCCGGGGCATTTCGATGTCACAAATAATGGCTTTCACCTCTAATCCCCGAAGCAGTTTTTCTATCCCATCCTGACCATCTTTGGCATGTTCTACAATATACCCAGCTTTTTCTAACCCCAATGCCAACATCCGGCGCACGTTAATCGAGTCGTCAATAATTAAGATAGTGTCTTTGGTACTTGGTTGTATCCCGAGGGAGGGAGGTTGTTGCTCCACAAATCCCTTTGAGGTGGAGCAATGTTGTGGGGATAAACTCTCTAGGTTACTGGTGCGCTGACAACTGATTATCCAGCGTACCATGGCATTGGCGTCTACCAGGGGAACCACTCGACCGTTGCCGAGAATGGTACAGCCGCTAAATCCATCAGGTAACCCTAGGGTTCCTTCTACTTGACGCACGGTAACTTCTCGCTCTCCCCAGGAGCGGTCTACACACAGGCCGATTAATTGCTCGGCTTGATTGATAATTAGAATAGTAGGTTCGTTAATGCTCGGGGTTTCTTCTAGGGTGGTGACCCGACGGCGACAGTAAAATTTCAGCCACTTTTTCAGGCGAATCAGGGACACCATTTTCCCTTGCCAGTTTATGACTTCGTTGCCTAGGGTGGTTAAGATTTGCTGGGATTTCAGCATCAGCATCTCTTGAATCACGTCGATGGGAAATGCCAAGAGCATACCGTTACTTTCCACTAAAAGGATGCGTGCTACCGATAGGGTAAAGGGGACGGTGAGGGTAAAGGTCGTTCCCCAACCGGGTTGGGTATCGACTCGGATATCCCCCCGGATTTGCTTGAGGTTGTTGCGCACTACATCCATCCCCACACCACGACCAGATAGGTCGGTGACTTGATCAGCGGTACTAAATCCGGGTTCAAAAATCAGGGACAGCAATTCCTGGTCACTGGCGCTGGCGAGCAGCTCCTGGTCTAATCCCATTTCCTCTGCTCTGGCTCGGATTTTGCTTAAATTAATGCCTTTGCCATCATCACGGAGGGTAAGCTGGGTCTGATTCCCTCTGTGGGTGGCTTTGATTTCAATAGTTCCCTTTGGCGGTTTCCCCATAGCCTGACGGGTGCTAGGGTCTTCAATGCCGTGGTCGAAGGCATTGCGCAATAAATGCATTAGGGGGTCACTCAGGGTTTCCAGGATGGTGCGGTCAATCAGGGTACCTTTCCCCATTACCTTCAGTTCTACTTGTTTGCCATGCTCGACACACAAGTCCCGCAAAGCTCGGGAAAATCGTCCCACTAAATCAGATAAGGGACGCATCCGAACCTGAGTAAGATTGGTTTGCAGCTGCTTGGCGGTTTTGTTTAATTCATGGGCAATGCTATCAGTATCGTCTAGGGTCAATTCCAAGTCGCTGGTAACTTCTTCAATTTGAACAATGGTTTCCATCACCTCCCTTGATAGCAGGTGCAAGTCGCTGTAGGAATCCATCTCTAAGGCATCAAACCCTTGAACAGTAATAGCTAGGGAAGCAGGGGAAGCAGGGGAAGTGTCAGAAGCGGCGGGAGAAGATACAGAAGATGGCAGGAAAAGTCCCTCAGATTTGCTGGTTTCCCCATCCCCCTGTCTTGCTGCCATTCCTCTTGGGGTGGCAATCTGGTCATAAGATGTGCGCAGCTTGTGATTGGAAGCTTCGAGAATATTGACCCGGCGGCTGAGGTTGTCTACTAGGGTGCGCAGTCGTCCCAGTTGCAGCGAAAGACCATTGCGCTCGATAGTCAGTTCTCCAAACAAGTCATTTAGTCGATCCAACTGTCGCACAGGAATGCGCACAGTATTTTCCTGGTGTGGGTCTTTTGAGGAGTCTTCCTGATTGTTCTCCCTCAGGAAGATGGGTTCAGGGGAAGGGGGGGAAGACAAGGGAGGGGGAGAAGACAAGGCAGAGGGGGAAGAGAAGGCAGAGGGGGAAGAGATGTTGAGATTGCTATCCACCCATTGAAATACCTTTACTTCCCCTTGGTCTGGCTGGTCTGGCTGGTCTGGCTGGTCTGGCTGGTCTGGCTGGTCTTCTTGGTCTTCTTGGTCTGGCTGGTCTGGCTGGTCTGGCTGGTCTGGCTGGTCTTCTTGGTCTGGCTGGTCTGCCTCATCCCCTTGTCCGACTAGTTCTGGCTGATCGGTTTCCAATTCCCCAACTAATATAGCTTCCTCTGCCACCCCTGGGTCTGTAACTCCTCCTTCATTCTCCTGAAACTCCCTAGGTTCCAGGCGGCGGGGTAAATGAGTCAGTTGACCTACCAGTACCAAAGCCTGGGATTGCCGCCACACCATTAGAGCTTGTTGGGCGATCGCTTCCACTTGGTGTGGGGCAGCTTCTAGCTGGTGATTGATGTCTTCGCACAACTGGCTAAAAGCCTCAAGCTGCAGCATTTCGCCTAACCCGCCTAATTCTTGAGCCATGATGGACACTTCTTCAAGCAAGCAGGGTCTTTCGGGGTCTGCTAACACCCCTTCTAGGCGAGCTAGACACCCTTCCACTTCTGTTTCAAACAGCATGGCAGTCACATTAGTGCCATCCTCTGCTCCTAGCATAGTCGTAGCATCATCTGCGACCGGGTCCCCTAGAATCTCGTGCAGTTGATCAAATACTGGGTTAGCTATGGTTTCTAGCCACTGGCAGTCTACCCGATTGCCCTGGCGGTTGATATCAAGTACCTGGCGCAGACAGTCTACCCCCTGTAGGAGTAGAGTTTCGAGTTGGTTTTCGATTGCGATCGCATTTTTCTTAGCCTTGAGAACTTTAAATGAATCCTCTAAGCGGTGAGTTAGGTGACTCAAGGTGCCATATCCCATCATCCCAGCTCCCCCTTTGACAGAATGAACTGCTCGCAGAATCCCATCCATTTTCTGACTATCAATGGGAGCGCTGGCTAAACCCAGCAGCACCGATTCAATGGTATCTAAGTATTCCTTTGCCTCTTCGAGAAACTGTAGCTGAATTTCCAGTTCTTTGTCCTGTGACATGTGTAGTGGTTAGTGGTTAGTGGTTAGTGGTTAGTGTTTATTGGTCATTAGTCATAATTCTGAGCAACTTTAAACTTGCCAACCGATGTTTGTAATTCTTCAGCAATACTGACAGTGTCTTGGAGGGAGTGGGAGATATGTTCTGTTGACTGGTAGGTGCGTTCTGAGATTTGGGCAATGTCTTTCATTACGTTTGTCACAGCGCTTGAGGTTTCCGCTTGGGAAACGGTAGCTTGGGATATGGATTGAATGAATTGGTCGATTTGGGTGGAGACGTTGAGGATTTGACGAAAACTGTCTTTGGCTTCTTGAACTAGATAGGTGCCTTCGACCACTTGGGTAGTCCCCAGTTCCATAGCTTCCACAACTTCGGAGGTGCCTTGTTGGATGTTGTCTACAATTTGTTCAATTTCTTTAGTGGCCGTGGCAGCGCGAGCAGCAAGTTCCCCAACTTCTTCGGCAACCACGGCAAATCCTTGCCCGTCTTCCCCAGCTCGGGCGGCTTCTATGCCAGCGTTGATGGATAATAGGTTGGTTTGCAGGGCAATTTGGTTAATAAATGCCACCACTTGGGAAATTTGCTGGGAGGATTCCCCGAGGCGCTTGACTTTTTTGGCAGTTTCTGCTATAGTATCTCTCAAAATTATGATACTGGCAACAGAGCGCTCAATAGCGTGGGTGCCGCTTTGGGCGGTGTTGGCAGCGGTATGGGCGACGGCAGCGGCTTGGCGGGCGTTGAAGGCTACCTCTTGAATAGAACTAGTCATTTGAGCCACAGAATCTAGGGTGTGGGTGATTTCCTGGGTTTGTTGGAGAGCGGCTTCAGAGAGTTGATGAATAGCTCCGGCATTGTCCCCAACGGACTGGTTTACCTGAGTGGCAGCAGTTTTGACTTGGGTAACAATCCCTCGTAGACTTTCGATTACGGCATTGAAGAAGTCAGCCACAGTGCCAATTTCCCCACTGAGGATCTCAGCCCTTACCGTTAGGTCACCTTGGGCAGCTCCTTCCACTTTATTGACCAGTTCTAACAGTTGCAACTGTAGGGCTTCCCGTTGTTGCTGTTGCTCCTGGGAAACTACTTCCGCAGCAGTGCGGGCTTGTTTGAGCTGGTCTACTAGCTTGGCTTGCTCAAGGGCAAAGCCCAATTGAATCGACATCTGCCTGAAAAAATTGATGTCTGATTCTTGCCAATGCCGGGTACCGGAACACTGATGGGCGACCAACAGTCCCAGTAATTTTTCCTCCCCTAAGATAGGGGCGACTAGGTTAGCTTTGACTTTAAACGGTTCAAGTTGACCGAAGTAACAATCACTCAAGCCTGCCTGGTAAATGTTATCCAAGGCAGTAACTCTACCCTGCTGATACTTTTCCACATATTGGTGGGCAAAGCAGGGGTCAGCAATTTCTGCTCCTAGGGATTTAGGCCAGCCATGACCCACAGATTCGGCGACAATGGTTCCTTGCCAATTTTCGTCAAACAGATAGACTAAAACTCGGTCGGTTTTCAGAGCTTCTCGGATGCCACTGATGGCTGACTGGTAGATTTCCTCGACTGTGAAGGATTGCCGGATACCGGAGGTAATCTCAATTACTTGCCCAGCTCGGTCGGCTTCAGCAGTCTTCAGTGTGGCGAGACTGGCACTGCTTAAGGCTAGTCCTAAGTGGGTGGCTAATTCCTGTAGAAAGTCAATCTCATCGGTGCGCCATACCCGAGTCCTAGAACACTGATGGGCTACCAATAAGCCAATTAGATTATCGACCCCCACAATCGGGACGACCAGGTTTGCCTTCACTTGCAGTCGGTTCAACAACTGCATATGGCCCGAGGCATATTTCACCGCTTGGACATCACTGGTGGGCACAACCCGTCCCTTGCGGTAGGCTTCCAGCAATTTTCTGGGAATACAAGCATCAGTGATTTCCTGGGCGATCGCTTTTGGCCAATGGGAGTCTACCGCTTCAGCCACAATGGTTCCCCGATAGCCTGGGTCAAAATAATAGATCACCACCCGGTCGGCAGCTAACTTTTCCTTAGCAGCATTCACCACTAAATCAAAGGCATGGGCTTTCTCATCAGGTTTGGCAGCATGGGTGACAACATCAGCAAATAACCGAGCCTTGTCTAGGGAAGCTTGTTGGTTAGCAACTAGGGTCTGTAGCTGAGATGCCATGCGGTTGATATTTGACCCAAGTACCCCCAGCTCATCGGTTCCCAGCAGCTCCAAACGGGTATCCAGTTCCCCTTCGCCAAGGGCTTTCACTGCCTTGGTAGCTGCTAGCAGGGGACTGGTCAACCGGTTAGCGAGATAGACAGCTACTGCAGCAACTAATAAGGTGGTCAGGGAGGTTCCCAGGGTCAGGGTGAGGAGTAATTGCCGCTGGGGCAGAAATGCGATCGCATCTGGGGTGGCCATCACTGCGACCCAGGGCAGGTCTGGTAAATCGTTGATTTTACTTAAATCGTTGTTTTTACTAAAGGGGGTATACGCTAGCAGATCCTGATGCTTTTTGACCTGATCAGATGTGACTAGAGTATTTGGTTTATCAGCAGTTAGCAGTTCCTTGGCGTCAGGGAATACCTTGGTTAGGGGCTGATTAACGATATTGCTTTGGTTGGAGAGAAAAATTTTACCGTTGCTGGTGTTGATTAAGTAAAGTTCTTCGCGTCCGCGGCCCATCAGGTTAATCGAATCTTGAAGGTATTGGATGGGCATCCGGGATTGGATAACTGCGACCAGCTCTTTTGTATTTTGGTCAAGTACCGGTGCAGCTAAGTAAAGGGATAACTGACCAGACGCATCCGACTGTGTCGGTTGACTAATCGCCGGTTGTTTGGTGTTGATCACCTGCTCAAAATAAGACCGGGAGCTGGGATTATCTACGGGAGTCTGATTAGATTTGGCAATGACTTTGCCTGTTAAGTCTAAAACAGCTATACTGTCGTAGACTTGGTAAATGTCTTGGTAGCGGTTTAATAATAAGGCTTGTCTTTCCGAAAGGGAGCTGGTCTGCTGTTGACTGGAATTAGTAAAAACTGGGAGCGTAGCTAGAAATCGAATATCCGCATAGCGTTCTTGTATGAAGCCGTTGAGTTTGTCTTCTAGGCTAACTACCCTAGCAATGTTGTTTTGGGAAATTTCTTCGGTAATAGATTGGTTGGCTAAGTTATAGGCAATAGAGCCAATCAGTAGTACAGGAATAGTGCCTAGGGTGATTAATAATGATGTTACTTTAGTTTTTAAGCTGAGTTTAAGACCCCCAGAGCTTTTGGAAGTGCTAGGTGGTTCAGTGGAGCCTATAAGCTCAACCCCATCCTGATTGGAGTTTTGGGTTACTTCTGTCCTAGTCACATTTATAACTGAGTCCAATTCGGCATGGTGACGATACCTGTCTTGGGTTACCCCCTGACTAGTTAAATCCTTATTAATTTCATTATTATATATTGATTTATCAAACTGTTTCACCATAAAAAAGCACCATTACCTGGCTACTAACTTAGTTTTTATAAAAGCATTGATATATCTATTATATTTTAAAAAAATGGTCTATTTTCGGATAGTATTAAATTAACAATCAACAATTAACAGCTCCCATTGAGCTTAAGTCAATTCCCGTTAAATTAGGTGTTGTGTAAAAGAGATGAAGCCATAATTGCCAAACCATCTAGTACTAACAAAATTTCTTGCTCTTGCAAAGCGCATCCTCGTAAGTAGGGAACCAAACCCGATGACACTTGTCCCAGTGGAGATTGAATACAATCGGGTGTTAGTCGCAACACCCCTTCAATGCTTTGGACGGCAACCCCTAAAGACGCTGACTGATTACGGAGCGTCACTATGTTGTACTGTTGAACATTGGTTTCTACCGTCGGTAAACCTAGCATTTGAGCTAGATCAATGACCCACAACACACGAGAACGCCGATTCATCAACCCCTGTACGTAGAAGGGCATATTTGGCATGGGGGTCAGACGCTCTTGGGGCAAGACTAGAACTTCCTGGGCTTGATGCATAGATATAACCGCAGGGGTTTGTTCATTTAACAAAAATTTAAGATAAGCATCCCCGATATTATTGTGTTCTTCAGATGGTTTGGTTATACTAGCTAACTGAGACCAGGTCTGGGGGGTATGGGCTAGGGCTGAGGTATTCATTAATTCACAAGTTAACCTATGTGAGGAGACCAATAATTGGTGAGTTTATAATTGGTGAGTTTGTCAAAGTATTGGTTAGGTCAACTATAACCAATAAAATAATCTATAGTAATAACCTATAGAGGGATATGTATTTATAAAACCACCCTAAATGTCTTAATAAATCAACACCGAATTCAGCTTTTTATCCTTCATAGATATAAAGTAGATAGTTACCCAATGATTATTTGAGATGTTTAAACACTATCTTGAGGAGATCGGATTGGTTAAACGGTTTAGTCAAGTAACCAGATGCTCCAACAAGTTTAGCCTTAGCTCGGTCTAGGAAACCAGTATTCCCTGTTACCATAATAATTGGGGTATGTTTAAAAAGTGAATGCTTTCGTAACAGAGAACATAGCTCATAACCATCTAAGTTTGGCATGGCAACATCGAGCAAAATTAGGTCAGGCTTAATGCGGATAACTTGCATTAATGCCCTAACTGGGTCATTAATCATGACAACAGAGAAACTTTTATCTTCTAAGAAGGAGTTGATGGCATTTAAAACACTTGTACTATCATCAATGCAAGCAATCTTGTAAGTTTTACTGGTAGACGTTGGTTGTTGATTAACCGAGGTATGATGCTGAAATCTCTGCTCTAATGGAGCCGAGTTATTTAGAGAGGATTCGTGAATTGAGTTCAATGGTGTAGAATTTCCGATTGGGACTACAGAATTAGAGCTATAGGGATTATTCACTGGCTTTGAGTTAGAAGAGTGCTGATGTTGTAACTGTTCGTAACAGTGTTCAACAATTGTGCGAAGGTCAAGCCTACAAAATTTAGGCAAATCCTCAGATGGATTAGTTTCCAGTAATTGGTAAGTTCCTTCTTTCTCTGACAGCAGAGAACCGATTACGTCTTCAGCCAATTCTTCGATCAGACTTGCTGCCTGAACGGAATTCAGATAATTTTGATTGACCAACCAACAAATTGCTTGGTAATCTGAAGGATAATTTGAATGACTGTTTAAGTTGGCTTCAAAGATCAGGCGAACCTGAACCCGAACCGCACTAACAAGGGTAGGAATTCTACGACTTAGACGAGATAAGTAATGGTCTAGGCGATCAAAGGGGTTGATCGAGTTTGAGCCATAAATTAATTGACCATTTTCTAGATAGATTGACCAAGAAACTGAACCACTAGATACTTGTAAACATCCATTGGCATGGCGACTAGATAATTGAGCCAATAAGGAAAGGGGGTTTAGTTTTTTATCATGCCTGTAGCTATTGATGTAGGTGGAGTTCATTTTTATCTAATCCGCTGTAAATCAATTGATGAAAAAAATCAATACTAATGATTGATTTGCTTGGGTTAATAGTTAGCTACATCCTAGCTAGAGTAGATTCCGGAAAGTTTTCTTGAAGTTAAATTATTTTTTTAACTAAAAATCGATTTTCTACACAAATAACAGCCATACCCAAACTAAAACTGTACAATAGGTCATGTGATGTGACTAGTAAAAATTACCTAATTAACTTAGGTAGTAGCTGCTTACCTGAATTCTATATCTCAGAAATGAATGGGAGCTGAGATTCAAAAATTAAACGGTTTTAAGTTTTTCCAAAAAAATTGAGGGGTGAATCGTCATTTGCATTGCACCATGACATCCAAGAGTGAAGGGTAACTATAGTAAACTTGGATACACCCTGTAGGGACAGAAAAACTTTCCCAACACTAGATTAACCAAAAATTCACTCGTTGTCCATTATCATAACAAGGTTGTCTATCATCTGTGTAAAGCTTATATAAATAGTTTTTTCAATGGATGAAGTTAGTGTAATTAATCAGTGACTATTTACTGGCTGGCAGAAAATATTACCTAACAAGGGGTCAGGGGAAAAGTCTCGGAATTTATCGTGATAGTCAGAAGTACTGCTCTAATCAATCAGGAGCTTAGCTAAAATCACTTTAAGATTTGGCTAATGACATTAACGACAAGTTAGTTAATATAACCAAAATTGCACTTGTCAATAGCATTATTTTCAAGTTATAGTTGGTGGAGCTCGAATCAGCTGTTACACACTTAACTTGCACACTGAAGTAGGACTAGCCTACGGCAAGTCGAAGAAAGCGTCTACATTTATATAGCCCCTATATAACCCTATTATGCACGAGTTTGGGGGGCTAGTGCAAGATATGAGGTATATTAGTATACTAATATAGTAATTACTTTGTGTGATTGCCAGCAAAGAAGTGCTTTCCATCAGCAGGGTGATTTGGTCAAGACGTTTCCCGCTCTACAGGGAGACGCAAAAAAAATAGTTAGGTTAAATAAGACGTTACTGCCGCAGTCTATCCTGGGAGTAATTGTCCCCCATTATAGGAATAACTTTAGGAATAAACTGATCTCGATGCTAGCTATCGTTAACAATTAACAATCAAGGCTAGGAATGCTGCGGAAGCAGTTCCTACCCCATATCTTGTCGTTTTATCAATTGGTTAGACAAGTATGGGAAGCTATTCATCCCTTACAAAGCCAGTTTAGGTTACATTTGAGCTGAATTTTTTCTCAAGTCCCATTAAATCGGGCTATAGCTATAAACTCAATTCCAAAGGGTGCATCTCATATTTGTAAAAAATATCTCAATTGTGGGGCGGGGGCGCGGGGCGGGGGCGCGGGAATTTTCTCCCGAATTTTTGCATAATTGCAAAACTGAGATGCACCCATTCCAAACGTATTTTGCTGATCAAATATCATGACTCATTTTGGCATAATTTGTCCTGCTGCTTCTGGTCATCTTAACCCTATCACTACTTTAGGTTACGAACTGAAACAGCGTGGTCATCGCGTCACCGTATTAGGAATTGAAGACCCTCAACCAAAAGTTCTAGCCAGAGGATTATAATTTCAGGTGATTGGCAAGTCTGATTTTCCCAAAGGAACAACAAAAGACGTATTTACTCAACTAGGTAATCTGAGTGGAATTAAGGCATTACATTATACAATGAATTGGTTTTTAAATGTAGCCAAAATGTCTCTTAGGGATACCCCAGAAGTAATTAAAACAGCAGGTATAGAGGTATTGTTAGTCGATCAAGCTTCTCCAGAAGGAGGAACTATCGCTGACTATCTAAACATTCCTTTTGTTAGTGTATCCACTGCCTTAATGCTGAATCGGGAAATAAGTGTTCCTCCCTTTACCACATCCTGAAATTATGACCCTTCATGGCGGGAACTTCTACGGAACAGACTAGGTTATGCACTGGTTTCTTTTCTGGGTAAATCTCTGGGAAAAGTTATTCATGATCATCGTAAACAGTGGAATTTATCTCCCTATAAGGTGAATCAACACTATTATCAATTGGCTCAACTTAGTCAACAGCCTGCTGAATTTGAATTTCCCAGAAAAGAACTACCGTCTTGTTTTAATTTTACATGTCCGTATCATTATTCAAATTAATTTAGTCTAGAATCAATTCCCTTTACTTCTGAAAAATTAACTTGATAACCGTTAATTTATGCTTCTATGGTAAATCTAAAAACTCGGCTTTTTGGGTTTTTAAAATGATTGCATAAGCTTGTATGGGATTAGATGTTCAATTAGTAATCACTTTAGGTTGGGGAGTTAATCCAGAATATTTGCCAGAATTTCCAGGCAATCCCATAGTTGTTGGCTATGCACCTTGCGTTGCTTAATAATGGAATGATTTTAAGAGTTTTTAGGTGCGCTTGACCTTGGCGAATTAAATTCGCCACGGGTCGCACCTGTGGAATGGGCATCTTGGTGGAACTGGCATCTTGCCAGTTTCAATATATTTTCCGGCGGGCAGGATGCCCACTCTACTCCTATTCATTCGAAGATTCAGCAACGCCCAAACTTGTGCCAGCTCCTGCTCCAGTAATGTTATAAATGAAAGACCCAAATTGTTGCTATGGTGAGTATTCACGTTGAAGACGATCAAAAAACCCTTGAGGTCGAACCTAACCAAAACCTAGCTGACATCTGCGATGAGCATCCCATTTCCCTTCTTTTTGGTTGTCGGGAAGCATCCTGTGGAACCTGTCTAATGGAGGTAGTCAGGGGCATTGAAAACCTGACACCTATCACAGCTGATGAGCAGGATTTGCTTGATGTGTTAGCTCCAGACAATCCTCACGCACGTCTAGCTTGCCAGTGTGTTGTGATGGGCGATATTAGTATCAGTACTCTCAAGGGGTGAGGGGATGAACAGATGAGGGGATAAACAGGTGAGGAAAATTCCCTTTCCACACTATCTTTTGTCCAAGCACAAGAACGGAGGGATGGAGTGATCACCCCATCACTCCATCACTCCATCACTCCATCACTCCTTAAACCAGATATCATTGTAAAAACTCAGGAGTTGAAAGGGGAGCATCGATTCGACGTTGACTAGGCTTGTCAAGCTTATAAATAATCGGTGGTTCTGGTAGCAGCAGATACCGCTTGCCCCAGCCATCATTAATATCCTCAGGTCTAGGTTCAGGTGGTTTGGTCTGACCGGTGGGTAAGGCAACGGACAGAATTTGACGTGCCTGGACATACCGTTGACCATCCGATGTATTGTTGATCAGGCTGCTTGCTAGGGTTATTCGCTGCTTCTTTAAGTCCTCTTCTAGTTCCCAGAGGGACTCTTTGGGGGCGAGGGTGGCTACAAAGGTTACTTCCTCTGCTGGTTTTAGTGATAACCCAAGTTTGGACTGATCCATTTGCCAGACTTCTTGAAACTGACCGTCTGGTGCAATTTGCCATAGTTTCAAGTCGGTCTGCCATCTTCCCTTCTTTACATCGACATTTTGATAAGCCAGAATTGAATAGATAAAATTTGCGTCTCTGTTGAAAGAGAGCTGTTGATTAGGGTGCAAATAGCGAATCGCTGCTACCGTGATGGGAATTTCCTCGGGAAGATTCGTGGTTCCTGCTACGGTGTAGATCCCCGGACGGTCTGATTTGGTCACCCTAAGCTGAAAAATTGCTTTGGAAGATTGACCGAGTAATCGATTAGTTAATTGCCGTCCTGGTAATGGAAGCTGGGTGCATCCATTACTTAAAAGTAAGAGTATAAAGATGCTAAATACCCCTTTTAACAAATGGGTCATATTTTGTTTGACTATTTTTTTTGTACAAATAAAAATAAAGGTTTTGTGCATAGTCGATAGTTGCATAAAATTGTGATTAAATTAAAGTTTAACAAATCAAAATTTATTTTGGTAATTTTTGGGGATGATTAATGTTAATGCTTGGCCTGGTTAATTTTTATTCATTTATATATATTTTTTTGTTAGGGTTTTAGCCAGCTATTTATATTATTTATATGATGAATATTTTCATTGATTTAAATATCCCCTAAAAATCATATTTTTTTTTGTTGTATGAATTTGAAAGTGACATTAAGTATAGTAGCATTGGTATTCAATAACATTCAGAAGTTACCAAACCTTATGATATCGGATTAAACCTAAGACTTTGAAAAAACTAATCAAGCTTACTTAATTATATGATATAATTAGCCCCAATTTTAAAAAAAACGGAGCAGCTTTTCTCGGCTGGTAAAACATTTACGGCGGTTTGCATAACTATCAGGTACACAGGATTGTTTTCTCTCTTCCCTCTTCCCTCTTTCCTGCTCCCAGCTCCCAGCTCCGAAGCTCCCTAAAAACCCAGAACTTTGTACCTAACTGAATTGCAAACCGCTGTATTGGCCATAAATGTTAACTAAGCACAATTATATTTCATTGATTGTGGTGCTCATGAGAGACATAAATCAAATCCCTATTGCTATTGATACTAATAATCAACCAAGCATGAGCGCCTCAAAGCGTTCCGTTGAGCTAAGTTACTTATTATCCATTGGCTCGACTTCCCCCTTAGCCAAATGGGGTTTTATAGCCCCGATCACCCTATCACTCTTGTTAGGTGTTGCTAGTCTGAAAACAGAACCAGCCCATGCTTATTTTTCGGGGCTATGTCCTAGTCTTCCGGATCAAATTGTTTCGGAAAAACCTCTTAGCCCTAAGAGCGAAACGTCGAAACCATCACAGCATAACGTCTGGAGCAATACAGACCAAGACCGGCTGGACAGGTTCAACTCTAGCAATTTGTCTGAAAAGTCCCAGGAGGACTGGTCTGTTAAGGATTCATGCAGGAGGATGAGGGCTAGGTTTCAAGCAAACCCTAACAGCCAATACTACTCGGTTAGCAGCGGACAAGGAATTGGTTGTGGCTACACAAACGAAAGCTGCCTGAGGTACTTTGATAGGACTGTAGGTTTATCCAAGCAATATGACCCTAAGAGCTTCCACCCCAGTGAAGATGATTGGGTATCGATTGAGCCTAAGAAGCTGGCACAAACTAACTTTGAGGAAGCACCAGAGCGTCCATTAATTCCAGAGATTGAGCCTAAGGATGATAACCCTTTAGCTCCGACCCTAAACGTACAAGGTGCCTTTCTGAATCAGGTAGACACATCAGCGAGACTACGGCTGCAAGGAACTTATCCCCTTTCTCCCCATGCTTTGTTTGGTGCCACAGTTGACCTCACCACTGGGGATGGCTTTTCCGACACCGAAGAAACGGGATTAAGTCTCAATGAACTTTACTTTACCACTTCTGTGCCTAGCTATTCTAATCTGCGCTTTGTAGTTGGTCTAATGGATTTGACATCTTATTTTGACCGCAATAGCTTTGCTAAAGATAGCACGACCCATTTCTTTAACCCGGTGTTTCAGACGAATCCTGCTCTGGCAGCAGCAGGTATAGCGTCCCGTCCGGGGGTGCTGCTCAACTGGAATTTAACCGACAACCTGGAAGTAAGAGCTGCGGGCTTTTCTTCAGACCGAGACCTGGATGATTTTGCCTTTGATGGGTTTTCTTCAGAGCTAGCTTTCCGGGTAGGTACAGCAATCATTCGGGGGACTTACCTATCGGCTCGGGATGCTCAGAAAGATGGATTCCAGGAAATTTTTTCTTTGAACCGAGGGGATAACGAGTTTGGTCCGAAGTCCTCTGACCGCGAAGAAGCTTACGGGATTAATGGAGAACTATATATTCCTGCTCTCAAGATGGGACTGTTTGGGCGCTATGGTTGGTACGAAAATCTTGATTTAGATGAAAGCGGGGATACCTACAGTGTGGGTCTGAACCTCTTAGATTTGTTTATGGATGATGACCGACTAGGGCTTGGCTATGGTCGGCAATTGTCTAATGATGACTTGCGCCGGGACGAAGGTAATAAAGTACCAGATGTTTGGGAATTGTTCTATGACGTGCGTGTTTCACCTAATGTGCGTGCAGGTGTGACTTTGCAAGGACGAGATCAGTTTTCAGATACAATTCTTGGTGTTCGAGTCAGGGCTGATTTTGATGTGAGTGATCTCTGGGATTGAGTGCTGAGTGCGTGAGTGCGTCAGTGCGTGAGTGCGTCAGTGCGTCAGTGCGTCAGTGCTGAGTAATGGGTTTTTAAAGCTACTCGCTCATAGAATTACTCAGATAGATAGAACATAGACACTGATTCATCCTTGATAGTTCATCCTTGATAGTTCATCCTTGATAGTTTATCCTTCATCCTTGATAGTTCATACTTCATTCTTCATACTTCATGCTTTTGACCAATGAATAACGATTCTCTTGGCAAAAAAAATTTCCACTGGCAGCGTTGGTGGGTCTTTTTGATGGTTTTTGGGTTAGCAGGAGTATTAATCTTCAGCCCAGTTGAATCGGTGGTACCAGCGCTCCAAGCACAAGTTACTTCTGCAGTACGCCGAGGTTACTCTCTGTTAAAGAAAGGATGGGTGGATAATGCGATCGCAACCTTTGAACAAGCTCTAAAAGGCTCTCCCCAATCGAAGGAAGGGAGGTTAGGTCTAGCGATAGCGTATCAGCGAGCAGGGCGAGATGCAGATGCTTGGGCTGCTTATCAACAAGTCCTAGCCATCGACCCAAACAATAAAGAGGCTCTGGAAGCGGTAGGAGAATTGGGAGGTTATCGTCCTGAATGGCAGCCGGATGGGATTGAAGCCCTAACGACTTTATTAAACCTAAGTCCTAATGATACTGCTGCTCTTGCTCAGCGGGCTTTACTGCTGGGCTACCAAGGTCGTTTTCCGGAAGCCCTAGCTGATTATCAAATTGTGCTGGAGAGCAATCCTACACCAGAAATCATTCTTGGTGCTGCTCAAATCTATACCTATAGTGGTGACTATCAGCAAGGGCTGGAGCTATTTGATCGTTACCAAGCTAGCGGTAAGCCAATTCCGGGAAATGCAGCGGGAGCCTATGCTCTGGCTCTACGAGAAACTGGCAATCCTGCTCAGGCGGTAGAGGTACTGGAAGCCCAGCTCAATCAATTTTCCCAATTCTATGGCAATGATAGCTATCTACGGGCTGATTTAGCTAAAGCTTATCAAGCCTCTGGGCAACTCACAGAAGCTTTGTCTGTCCTAGAACCGTTGCGAGGGAGGGATGAAGCGGCTTTACCCTTAGCCCGGGCCCTTTCAGAAATTGGTCGTCGTGAGGGTCGCTCTGACCTAACCGAAGACGCGGTTACTCTCTACCGTCAGGTACTGGCCTCAACATCAAAGCCATCTTCTGCTTTAGTCAGGGAAGTGGCTGATGTGATGAGTGAGGTACCAACCCAGTGGGCATCAGCTCTAGAGCTTTATCAGCAGTTGACCGAGGAGCAGTCGAATAACCAAAGCTTGTTGGTGAAGTCGAATAACCAAAGCTTGTTGGTGAAGCAGATTATTCTAGAAGGTAAATTGGGTCAGTTATCCCGAACTCAACGGCGACAGCGGCTGCTTGAGATAACCCAAACCCTACCGAGTGAAGCAGCTCAGCAGCGAGATTTAGCCCAAGCTTTGTTGCGTCTAGACCCTCCTGATCCAGAACTGCTGAGTGTTTACCAAGATTTGCTGGCTACAGGGGTAGATGTACCGTTTTTGCATTTCCGTGTTGCTCAGATTTTGATAAAGCAGAATCGACTAGCCCAGGCAATAAGTGCGATTGATAGTTACAGGGCAACCTCTACTGGTGAATCGGACCAGAGTACGGAATTATTGCTAGCAGAGATTGACCGTCGCCAGGGAAATCTCGATGCCACTATCCAGCGGTATCAGAGAATTATTCAGAGTAACCCAAATAATAATTTGTTCTATGGTGCTTTGCGGGGGTTAGCGGGAATCCACATTGCCCAAGGTGATCCACAGAAAGCTCTGGTTATCTATGACCAGCTGCTATCTCGCGATCGCAATGATTTATTAGCCCAGCTGGGGCGCAGTAGTTTAGCATATCAAACTAAACGTATTGACCAAGAGGAAGCGGAAGGGGTACTCAATCAATGGCTACAGACTCAGCCTTCTATTGATCCACCGCCGGAATTGTTGAGTTTGGTGGGTGTTTTGCCTGCTGACCCAGAACGAGAAACCCTGTACATTACTCTACTAGAGGTCTCACCAGATAATGCTCCTGTACAATTGCGACGGCTACAGGTTTTAGCACAGCGAGACCCTAAGTTAGCTAAAGCTGAAATAGCTGAGTGGATTGCCGGTAATCCTGATAATATCGATGCCTACTTTGTGCAGGGAGAATTGGCTATGGGATTGAGGGATTTGCGATTAGCTAGCAATGCTTACGAAGAAATTTTAGAACGGGAGCCTGATCAAATTGGTGCCTTACTAGCGTTGGCAGGGATTAGCTTTACTCAACAGCACTATGCTAAGGCAACGGGGTTTTATAAACAGATACTAGAACTGGAGCCCAAGAATTTATCGGCTCGCCAAAACTTGGCTGAATTAAGTGTTGCCCAAGATTTTCCGTTTACAGCCCTCCAACGGTTTGAAGGACTCAACTCGGAAGAGAAAGAGTCTACAGGGACAGCTAATCCTAAGCTCGATAATCGCATCCTGCGGCTGGAGGTTGATATTCTGAAACGACGAGGTTTTCAGCCTTATTGGGAGCGGTACTAATGTAAGTATTCAGCAGTCAGCCGTCAGGGCTCAGCTTATTTTATTCAAAATCACCGATTGCGCTACGCGCATTAGCTGATAGCTGATAGCTTAAGTACTAATACCCTGTCAATTTAGTTTTTATGGTTAGGGCAAGATGTTAGATTTTAGGTGTTAGATTTTAGGTGTTAAGTTTTAGTAATTAAAGCTTAGCACCTGATAGCGTTTCGAACACTACAATACTTGTTATTTGCTAGGATAAGTTACTTTGGTTCGTTCCAATTCTTCAACCAAAATTACTGGAATTGGACTGGTTTCTAACACTGCCTGAGATACGGAACCGACCAGCACTTGCTGCCAGGGTTGATGTCCCCGTTTTCCGATCACAATATCTGTTACTTGATGCTCTTGGGCTATGCGAACAATTTCTTCGGGAATCGAACCGGTTACGGTAATAAACTGATGCCGAATATCCAAGAGCAAGCGTTTGGTTTGGTTCTGTAACTGCTTGACTTCTGGCTGATTTGATGTTGTGATCACATGTAAAACAATAACTTCCCCATTACTTCGTCTTGCTAAATCTGCTACTTTAGTTAATACGTGGGTGGCTAAATTAGAGGTATCGACAGCGGCTAGTAGCAGAGTATGAGAGGCAACGGTTACTTTGGTGGGGTCTACAGGGTCTTGGGATAAGAGTTTAGGGGCAAAGGTGGGAATTGCCCAAGCCCCTAGAGGTGCAGTAATCAAAATTGAGAGGGCTGCGATCGCTAAAATTGTCTGACCTCCTTCTAGCCCTTGACTCAAGGGAATACCACCAATGGCTGCTTGTACTGTGGCTTTTGCGGAGTTTCCGGGTAACAAAAACAGTTTCTCTCGCCAAGTCCAATTACTCCCCAATGTGGAGAGATACCACCCGACCATCCTACCGATACATAAGCCAATGGCGAGGATTAAAATGCCAGGTAACAGGGTTGTTTCTAATACCCGCAGTTGGATACTAGCTCCCATCAAGACAAATAGAATAATCTCTGCTACTACCCACAGATGGTTAAATTCCACTCGCAAGCGTCGTGCTAAGGGAGGGTCTAATTGTATTAGGAAAAATCCCATTGCCATGGTAGCTAAATAGCCAGAAAAGTATGGCAGACTTTTAGCTAACACTACTAATAATAAGGCAATTGCTGCGGTAATTAAGGTATCTTGGACGATAGTCTCGGTCCAATTTTGTTTGGTTAATAGGAAAATAATTAACTGAGCAGCGATATATCCAATTAAGACACCAAGGGCGACCTGGATTAGAACTTGCAGGGGCAGGAATTGGATAGCATTACTGTTGATCGTTCCTTGTGCCAAGAAATTCACCATCAAACTAAAGAGTAGCAATACTAGGACATCGGATAAGGCACTCCCAGTTAGAATCACATCCGGTATCCCTTTAGCTACGCCCCAGCCTAAACTTTTGAGTCGCAGCATTCCTGGCACAATCACGGCGGGGGATTCTGCTCCGACTACACAACCTAGGAGTAATCCAGTGGGAAAATCGAAATTAAACAGTATTATCGCAGCAACAGCTACTGCGATCGCTTCGGTGATGGCGGGCAAAAAGCCTAACCTTAGCGCAACAGTTCCTTGCTCCAGGAGTTTCTCGAGATCCAATCCCAGTCCTGCCCGCATTAAAATGACCATAACTGCGAAGGTGCGTAGGTCATCAGCAATAACTAGGACTTGTGGTGCGATCGCATCCCCCACTTCTGGTCCGATCACGATACCCACCACAATCATGCCAATCAAAGGAGGTGCTCCCAAGCGACGGGCAAGTTGACCCCCAAAAAAGCCCATCAATAAGATCCAAATTGTACTGCCTAGCATCCGAAATGTTCGTGCTCGTATATAAAATGTAATTACTTGTCGCTCAATTATAAAAACACAGTTGATTCGGATTGGCAACACTTGATATGAGTTGTTATGAAAATCAAGCCTAACCTTGCTATTACTTTGGCTACTTTACTGCTATCAGTTGAGGGGGCAATTGCTCAACCTAATTCATCATTTCCTAACGCTACACCACCAACTCCACTACTGTCGAACCAAGAACGGGAGGAAGTGGAAAGGTTAATTAATGATCATCTAGAGAAAAGTTACACAATTCGCAATCATATCCAATCGGAAGTTCATCGAACCTTTGACTGGACGATTAACCTGCTCAACCTTTTAATTACAGTACTAATCGCCATCCCTATTGTTACTAGTCTGGCAGTGCTCTTGCTACGTCGTAGCATCATCAACCAATTAGTGTCTGAGACGCAAAAGCAATTCCAAGAAGAAGCTGAACAAAAAATAAAAGAGCAAATTGATGCTGAAGTCACTACGGAATTAAAACGACAAGTTGAAGCTTTTAAGCAGGAGCTGGAAACGCTGAAATCTGATTTTGTTTCTCAACTCCAGCATCTAGTTGTGGCTGCTCAACATGAGAAAGAGCAGATTTTTAACGAAATTTCTCGAATTACTCCGTCGATTATCCAAGAAGAATTTGTTGCTCCAGAAGTCCAACAAAAACTGGAAGAGCTAACTAAACAGCTGGAGTCGTTAAAGTCTGCTAATCCCCAGCTATACTTAACAGTTGATGACTATATCAATCAAGGACACGCTCTGTGGATTGAAAATCGCTATCAAGATGCGATCGCATCCTATGAAAAAGCGCTTCAGCTCCAGCCAGATTCCGATGTGGCTTGGTCAGGAAAAGGCCAAGCCCTGCAGAGATTAAAGCGATATGAGGAATCCCTCGCTGCCCATGCCGAGGCGATTAAAATTAATCCGAACAACTTTAGGAGTTGGTTTGGACAAGGTTATACTCTCAGATACATGGAACAGTATGAAGAAGCACTGATTTCCTATGATCAGGTGATTCAGCTCAACCCAGATTTTCATCATGCTTGGAACCATAGAGCCTATGCCTTGATCAAACTTGGTCGCTATCAAGAAGCCTGGGACAGTTTGGAAAGAGTACGGCAGCTAAAATCAAATTCATCTAATCTTTACTACAATGAAGCTTGTTATTATGTTTTAAACGGTGAGATTGACTCAGCAATTGCCAGTTTAGAACAAGCGATGAGTTTGAATGATAGACTTAAGTCTATCATTAATATTGATGCGGATTTTGACATGATTAAAGACGAGCAACGGTTCCAAAACCTAATTAATCCATAGATCTGACCATTGTATTTATCTCTTCGTCTACCTTTGCTGGCATCTAGAGAGCAGGTAGCTAAATGATTAAAAACTCAAACAAGTCTCTGGCAATTAGTCAAGTACATTAGTCAAGTACATTACTCAACTGGATTAAACGTTTGATAGTTCCCTCCTAAGCCTTCAACAACTGTGTGAGTATTAGTGATTAACATTTTGATGTAAGTATCAGCTTCACTACCCGGTACACCTAAGGAATCAGAGTATAATTCTTCTGGCGCTAATTTCACCCCAGCTTCCTGAGCCACAGTCTTGATCAAAGCTGGGTTAATCGTGGTTTCCGCAAAAATCACTGGAACCCCAATTTTTTTGATAGCGTCTGCCAAACCCTTGACAGTCTGAGCACTGGGTTTTTCCTCAGTATTCATGCCAATTAAGGTTCCAGCCACTGGTATGCCATAGGCACGAGCATAATATTGAAAAGCATCATGAGTTGTGACTAGGTAGCGGTGCTTCTGAGGAATAGTTTGAATCTGCTGGATAATCCAAGCATCAAGCGTTTTCAATTCAGCAGTTAGCTGTGCTGCATTCTTGGTAAATTCTTCCTTGTCCTCCGGTGAGAGTTCAATCAACTGATCCCGAATGGCATTCACCATTGCGATCGCATTTTTAGCATCCCCCCAAACATGAGGATCCGGTTCCGTCTTGCCTTCGTGTTCAAAATTCAAGGGTGACACCACTTCCGCAACTGCAAAGGTCTTGACCTTAACCCCAGCAGACTTAATCAGCTTAATCAGTGCTGGTTCCAGATTGTAGCCATTGTATAAAATCAGATTAGCTTGTTCCAACGCTATAGTATCGGCTGGGACTGGCTCATAGACATGGGGATCTGCTCCCGGTTTTAGGATACCCGTCAGTTCAATTTCATCTGCTCCTACTTGTTTCGTCCAGTGGGTAATGATAGTGCTAGTGGTAACTACATTCGGCTTATCATCGCCATCAATACCACTCTGCTTTGTTCCGGTGGTATCACACCCACTTATCCAGACTCCTAAAATGATTACTACTGTCAGCCACCATTGGCGCTTTCTACTGTAGGACTTAGTAATTACTCTCATCGGCTTAATCGTTATCTTTTGATCAGAACTTACGCACCAATACCGGGCGTTGCTGATTCTGGGTATGATTCCGCCCCCCTAGCCCCCCAATTCTGGGGGGAACAAAACTCTGAAAGTCCCCCCCGGTGCGCTTTCCAATGGGCGAGTAAATCGCCCTTGGGTCGCACCGCAAAGTTGGGGGATTTAGGGGGCTTGACCAAAACCAGACGATCGCGCATTCATACTTCAATTCAGCAACGCCCAATACCGCACTACCTCGCTGCATCGCTATCAATCAAAGGCTGAAATCGGTGTAATTTTGCTAAGAAACTAGGTTTGCAGCATAAGTCTTATCATATTCTTTTCATATTTCATGGTAAACTATTTTCATATTTGTTTAATTTTTTGTTTCCGGAACCCTCTATGCCAGATGCTGCCTCGGTTCATCACCTTGCTTCTCCCAAGAGGAAACACCAAGCTGGATATAGCAATCTGTCCCAGACAGGAACCATTACCCTGAGGCAACTGGGTGTACACTACCGCCTAGTAGAAGCACTCAGGGATATCAACTGTGAGATCAAACCAGGACGATTAACTGGAATTATTGGTCCGAATGGTGCTGGGAAAAGTACTTTGATCAAAGCCATGCTGGGGTTAGTTCCCACTGCCACAGGCAAAGCTATGTATCAGGGAAAACCGTTGATAGAACAGTTAGAAAAGGTGGCTTATATGCCACAGCGGACGCAAATTGACTGGACTTATCCCGCTACTGTCTGGGATGTTGTGCTAATGGGTAGAGTCCGGAAAACAGGATGGTTTCGTCGCTTTTCCACGGTATCCCGGCGGATTGCAGCGGATGCCATCGAACAAGTTGCCATGGGGGATTACCGCAATCGTCCCATTGGACAGCTATCGGGAGGACAGCAGCAGCGCGTTTTTCTCGCTAAAGCATTAGCTGAACAAGCAGATATATTATGTTTTGATGAACCGATGGCTGGTATTGACAAAAAAACTGAAGCTGTAATTTTTACTATCCTCCATCAACTCGCCGATGCCGGAAAAATTGTGCTGGTAGTTCACCATGATTTGGGAGAAGCGATCACTCATTTTGATGATTTGATTTTGTTGAATCGGGAGTTAATTGCTAGTGGCTCTAGGCAAGAGGTATTGAGTGCAGCTAATATGCAACAGGCTTATGGTGGTCAAGTCGTTTTTTGGTTAGATCCAGTTGCTGTAAAGTGAAATAAGGCAAAAGGCAAAAGGCAAAAGGCAAAAGCTGATTTATGATAGCACAAAAAAATCCTTCCATCCCTGTTTCCTACTGTTCCCTATTCCCTGTTCCCTGTTCCCTTTTTATCTCAATCTTATGTTTACATTTAACCTAAAAATGCTATATGTTAGAGGTTTTAATTGAGCCGTTGCACTATGGGTTTATGCAGCGATCGCTAATTACTGCGGTGTTAGTGGGCATCGTTTGTGCCGCAGTTGGTAGCTACCTAATGGTACAGCGACTTGCGTTACTCGGAGATGCTATCAGTCATTCTGTACTACCGGGATTAGCGATCGCATTTATGATCGGTGCTGACATTTTTGTGGGAGCCTTTATTGCTGGGGTGGTTAGCACTGTGGTGATTACTTGGATCCGGACGCGATCGCAAATTAAAGAAGATGCCGCCATGGGGATTGTGTTTTCCGCTTTCTTTGCCCTAGGCATCACTTTAATTACGGTGATGCAGAAAGATAACAAAATTGACCTCAATCACTTCCTATTCGGCAATATTCTGAGTGTCACCAATGAAGAAGTCATCAATACAGCCATTATCACCGCGATTGTACTATCAATCATTCTCCTGCTGTACAAAGAATTAATGTATTATACCTTTGATCCCTTAGGGGCAAAAGCAGCAGGTTTACCAACTAACTTGCTGAACTTTGGTCTGATGATCTTGATTGCCTTGACCATTGTCGCTAGCCTCAAAGGAGTTGGAGTGATCTTGGTGCTAGCGATGTTAATCACACCAGGAGCAACAGCTTACTTATTAGTCCATCGGTTGCACCAGATGATGATTTTGGGTTCAGCCCTTGGGGTAGTAGCTAGTATTACTGGTATGTACCTGAGTTATTTTTTTAATCTGCCTTCTGGACCAGCAATTGTTTTAGTAGCTTTTGGTTTATTTATGCTGGCATTTTTGTTTAGTCCCAGTCAGGGAGTTTTAACTCATCCGAATACTCAGTTAGGACAATCACAAATTTGGCAAGAAATTAAGCGGTTGTGGCGTTGATATAGCATTTTTAGTTCAGTTGTGAACATAGTCTACCTTGAGAAATGCAAAAGGCAAGAGGCAATAGGCAATAGGCAATAGGCAATAGGCAATAGGCTAGAGAATATAAAACCATTATCCTCTCTAGCTTAACACCAAATTTATGGAGATGTCTAATGTATCCTATACAATCAGGATATCAGTATTCGTTAAGGCAGTTTTGTTAGAGAAATTCGCAACTTGTACAGCACCTAGTGTACCTGAACCGTCAGCATCGAATGATAGTAATCCTGATGAACGATCATAGATGAATCTGTCATTTGTATCTAAGGCGGCAGCACCTAAAACAAATTGACCCACATCTAAAATTCCTTGAACAAGACCACTGCCGAAGCCACTAGCCGAAATTTGTAGTTTATCCCCCTGCTGACTGACAAAGTCGCTAATGTAATCTATCCCTTCAGTAGGGATATTCAAGACAAACTTATCTGCACCAGCACCTCCAGAGAGGACATCATTTCCAGTACCCCCATTTAAAAGGTCATCACCGGCACCACCATAGATACGATCATTGCCAGCACCACCATACAAACTATCATTCCCTGCAATTTCTTGTATAACTGACGGTAATTCGATTATACCATGTAAATAAACTTTATTAGGATAATTTTGGGCACCAACCCAAAACCAGGTTTGCTCCCAGTTTTGATTAAACCAACTCACCAAAACTGCATAATCTTCATCATCAGTGTAATTGTTAGGTTCACCGAATGCCCAGTTACGATAGGTTGAAGTTTCACCACTAATCCATTGCCATTGACCTTCAGTAGTATGATCTGTCAAGCCTATCCAAAACAATTGATTAGCTTCAAATCGATTAGCTTCAACATTAAATCCATCGTAATTAAATCCAAAGGTGGTGTTTAGCCAGTTTTGTTCCACTTCATCGTTAATTGTAACTAAGTTACCACCAAGGCGTTGAGCTTCTGCTTGGGTATTGAACCAGGTGCCCGGTTGGCTCAACAAATAAGAGTGTCCATTTCTGGTGACGAGATAGTCGCCGTAAACAATATCATTACCATCACCACCATTGACGGTATCATGACCTCGACCACCCCAAATATTGTTACTGGCACTGTTGCCTTGAATAACATTATTGAGATTGTTACCGTAGCCATTGATAGGATTTGTCCCATCGAGCTCTAGATTTTCCAAATTATCGCCAAGGTGATAGGTAATGGAGGTGTAAACTTTATCAATACCTTGACCTGCATATTCAACTATGGTATCACCCATACTATCAACATCAAGAACATATTGATCATCACCAAAACCTCCCTTCATGCGATCTCTACCGCTTTCACCCTTTAACAAGTCATTACCAAAACCACCATAGAGGTTATCATTACCATAAGACCCATACAACTGGTCATCACCACCACCACCATAGATACGGTCATTGCCTGCACCACCATTTAAAATATCACTTTCACCTATTTCTGGTGATACTGAAGGAATTTCAATAATACCTCGCAAATGTTGGTTGGGATAATTTTGAAGGTCATTCCAACCCTGATTGCCCCAACCCATCACTGCATAATCTTCACCATCGGGAATTGAGGAACTACGATAATCGTTAGGTTCACCGGGAAACCAGTTACGATAGGTTGAGGTTTCACCACTAACCCATTGCCATTGACCTTCTATAGTACGATCGCTCAGACCGATCCAAAACACTTCATTAGTTCCAAAGGTTGTGTTTAGCCAGCTTTGTTCCGTGGCGTTGTTAATCGTAACTAAGTTACCACCAAGGCGTTGAGCTTCTGCTTGGGTAGAGAGCCAAGTTCCTGGTAGGCTAAATAGATATTGTCCAGTGCTGGCAATGATATAATCACCGTAAATAATATCATCACCATCACCACCATTGACAGTATCTAGGCCAAGACCACCCCAAATATTGTTATTACCACTGTTGCCATTAATGACATTATTTAAATTGTTACCATAACCATTGATAGAATTTGTACCTGTCAGGTTTAGGTATTCTAAATGAGCACTAAGACCATAAGTCGTTGAAGCGTAAACTATGTCAATACCTTGGTTAGCATATTCAAATACGTGATCACCTGAACTATCAACAGTATAGGTATCATTACCAGAGCCTCCGTACATGTAATCATTACCAATTCCACCGTATAAGTAGTCATGACCTGAACTACCGCTGAGAATATCACTACCACTATCGCCACTAAGTGTATCATTGCCTGTACCACCGTGTAACTGATCGCGACCAGTTCCACCTCTTAAAAAATCATTACCTGAGCTACCACTCAGGTAGTCATTACCAGTATTACCATCAAGACTATCATTACCTGTACCACCATATAACTCATCGCGACCAGTTCCACCAATTAAAGAATCATTACCTGCTTCACCAAATAGGGAGTCACTACCACCATTACCATAAAGACTATCATTACCGTTACCACCTTTCAGATGATTAGCACTAAAATTACCAATAATAGTGTCGCTAGTCAAACTACCAATAACATTCTCAATTACAACCCCATAGGCAATTGAGGTTCCATAACGAGTGGTCTTATACCGCAATGAACTGGTATTGTTTGTGTTATCTATCGGTTGATAGGTGATTGATTTATAAGCATGCTGAGAGGTAAGTATACCTCCTCCTCTTATGTCAAAATAATATCCAGAAGATCTACTTATATTAAAAATAACTGGGCCAAGTTTAGAAAAATCTAAAGTATCAACTCCACCACTATCCCAAATAGACAACTTCATAGGTAGTTTTTCACTACCACGACGAGCTAAACCATTATCGTAAGAATAACCATTGACACTGTCAAACCTATAATAAGTGTTACCTGAATTAAAATTATTACTCCCGTAAATGTATTGTACAGCCCTGATGTCATAAGGCATTGGTGTGGCTGCATAGTCACCGACATCGTTATAAGACATCACAGTATTTGTGTTATTGTCTTTATAGTACGGTAAAAAGGGCGAACTACCTTTTCCGGTGTCACCGTTGTAGTCACCTGGATGCTTTAATCCAAGTGCGTGTCCAATTTCATGTAGTGCCACGTCGAGAAACCTATGACCTCTGCCAGTAGCAGAATCTTTTCCAAGCTTAATATTTACATGGTCTAGTTTATCTGACCTCCAACTCCTAGGCTTCCACCATTTTCGTGCGTTTTTTTGACTTGCTACTCCACTGATTCCACTTTGTCCAGAAAAACGTAGATTTCCTTTGTTTGATACTTCACGAAATGTAATATTAGCGACTTCACTCCATCTTGTCAGGGCTTCTCTCACCATTGATCTTTCACTCAAATCAAGCCCATCACTTCCAGTTGAGTAATTAATACTGTAAGTTAGAGAAACTGGTTTACCTGTATCAACCCAATAATCATCATCCAACAAAGCATCAATATCGTTATTTCCAGAACGCTTAACACCCATAATATTTTCCCTGATCAATCTGAGGTTGTATCTGAAAACTGCTGTGTTTTTCAGGCTCTAATGGAAAATTAAATTAAATCTGCTATTTTGCCACAAAAGGGCAGATTTTTGTAATTTTTCTTAACAAAAGCCCTGGGCACACCAACCCTGATCAAAAATGCGCCTGAGTTAACTCAGACGCACTATGCTAATCAAATCATGATTTTATGCTCCGGCAAGCTTTGCTTTACCAAAGCCTTGCAGAAAAACCCTAGACAAACACCTCAGAGAGATTATCAATGAGAGTAGTAGCTTGAGTGAAACGCACCACAGCCAAGAGGTCTCCCCCGCTCGAGATTTCGGCACCATTAGCACCATCAACGATGCTCAGCTGATCACTATCGCCAGCATCAAAGGTAGTCAGACCAAGCTGGAAGTTATTGATGGTATCAAAGCCATTGCCGCTTTCGAGGACAATTAGATCCTCACCACCCCCTAGCCACAGGGTGTCGTTACCACTGCCACTATTAATGAAATCATTGCCAGAGCCAGAATAGATGATGTCATCACCAGCATCACCAAAGATTTCATTATTACCCTCACTGGCGAAAATGGTATCGTTACCGCTACCACCACGAATCACATCCAGCTGTGAACCACCGTAGATCAGGTCATTACCATCACCCCCAAGAAGGGTATTAATTCCCTCACTACCAAAGATTGTGTCATTGCCAGCCAAACCCTCAATCTGATCGTTTTCGACAGTGCCGAACAGGGTATCATCGTTTGATGTTCCTGAAATCAGAGTGTCGTCAATATCTAAGTTGATGTTGAGATCAATCAAGCCTGTGGTGGAGGAAAAGCCATCAACAGCAATTTGGTAGGTTGTACCAGCGCTAACGGTAAATTGAACTGCGCTTTGGAAAGTCATGCTATCATCATCATTACTGGCAATCTCTGTTAAGCTGTTAACTGCTGAACCGGTGTAGACTGCTAGGGTAGTGTCGTAGTTACTCCCAAAAGTATCAATGGTCACGATACCATCAGCGGCAGCTGTCCAAGACCACCAACCAGAATTTAACGGGCTGCTAACTTCTGCATGATCCGGCTCACCTGGCTCCCCAGTGAAACCCAGACTATTGCCTGTGGTACTAACTGATGTACCGTTTAACGATATCCGGTCGGCAAAGTTATCATTAGAAACCATTGATGTTCCCTCATCTAAGTTGATGTTGAGATCAATCAAGCCTGTGTTGGAAAAAAAGCCATCAACAGCAATTTGGTAGGTTGTACCAGCGCTAACGGTAAATCGAACTGCGCTTTGCAAAGTCATGCCATTATCATCATTACTGGCAATTTCAGTTAAGCTGTTAACTGCTGAACCGGTATAGACTGCTAGGCTAGTGTCGTAGTTACTCCCAAAAGTATCAATGGTCACGATACCATCAGCGGCAGCTGTCCAAGACCACCAACCAGAATTTAACGGGCTGCTAATGCCTGCATGATCCGGCTCACCTAGCTCCCCAGTGAAACTCACGTTAGTGCCTGTGGTATTAACTGATGTACCGTTTAACAATACCCGGTCGGCAAAGTTATCATTAGAAACCATTGATGTTTGCTCCGTAATTAATGAATTGTCAGTTGTTATGTAATGCACACCTGGGTAGTATCTGAGGTTGTATCTGAAAACTACAGTAGTTTTCAGCCTCTAATAGTTAAGTTAATCAAGTTAAATTTGACCTTTTTGTGAAAAAAGGTAAGCATTCAGCTCAGGCAAGGGCTGATATATAGTCAGCGTAGATGCGCCTAAGGCGTTAGCTGATAGCTGAATGTTTCAATTTATAGATTCAGAATAAGCGAAAAAATTGCTATTGATTATAAAATCAGCATAATTATACGTATCGATTAGTTAAAGATGTTGTGAAATAAATTTACTTCACTTAGATAATTTATAAAAAGCTTTAATTGGATGATCATTCATGTCCTTTAAAGCATTTACAGCGTTTTGCCATTCGGTCAGGTACAAATTATTGAGGTGCGACCCGTGGCGAATTAAATTCGCCAACGGAAAGCGCACCTAAGGTTTTAGGGAGCAGGGAGCAGGTAAGAGTTCAGAGGGGAAAAGGAAAAAATCCTGTGTACCTGAGGTGAGACCCGTGGCGAATTTAATTATTAATTCTTCGAGCACATCTGAGAGTTATTAAAAATGCTGTATCTATCCCTTTTGCCTCTTGCCTCTTGCCTTTTGCCTTGTCTTCACCCACGGTTTATGAGACTTATCCAATAGGTCTAATATATAATTACAGCGCGATGAAAGAAGCTATCTAAGTAATTTTTTTTTCTTTGTTGGAGTTTTCTTTAAACAATTTACGTCAGCTGTCAGCCGTCAGCTTAACATAAATCTCTTTAGGGATAATTTAATGTTGAGAGATTAATGAAAATGTAAGCTAATGCGCTACTTGAGGTGCTACTTGATGTGCCATAAGCTGTCACTCCTCAGCCGACTTAACTCAGATTAAACTAATGCTTACCTCTTTTATTAAAAACCTATTCGCGTAGCGTGGGCGTAGCGCATTAGCTGATAGCACCTCAAGTAGCGTGGGCGTAGCGCATTAGCTGACGAATTTCCGGTTTTTCATGAATGGGCAAGTAAATAGGTGATGCTTGCCAAGCTGGCACCAGCCATGAGGATATTTTTTAAATAGCTTAAATAGCGTTTTGAGTAACTGGTACTTAGTAATAGTAAGAAATAGATATCTAGGTATACACGAGAATAATCTAAATAATACCCTAAGATAGTCATGCTAGTCATTGAAAATAACACAGCATAAATAATTGCACTGATTAGGATAACCTTGTTTTCCCGCAGGGACTGACTGGCTAGCAGTATAGTGACTACAAAAGCTGCTATTAATAAGGCAAATGAATAAGCTTCAAGGATAAAATACTCGCTTTTTGACATTATTTAGCTCGTTTGAAACGAAAGACGCTCTGCTACTCTAAATCCGTATAAATGCTGAGATTATGATTAGTCAACGTCCTAGAGTCATCTTGCGTGCTGATTGGATTGTATTGTTAAGCACCTAAACAAAATTAATTGCCTACTACCAATCTCTGTAACCCTTACATCGTAAGGCTTTGAGTTTTGGAAAATGTGTAATTAATTTTGTGCACCTGCTTAGATAAAGGAACATTGAGATTACAAGGGAATACCAAAAATTTGCAGCAATTGGAGGGTGAACATTTAGCGTTTTTAATACCTTGACCAGTCAATTGTGGTAATAGCAGTTATTTTTAATTGAATTAGGATAAAAGCATCACAATCATAATGTTTTGGTCTAAATAAAACTAAGGAAATTAACTTAAAGTAGTGCTGAAAGCCTTGCCTAGCAAGACTTTCAATGTGTAAGCAATTTTGCCTAGGTACTTAGTTTTGAATTAGGAAACGGCAAAGTCAGTTATTTTACGGCGTTCTAAGGTTTTAAAGGCAAGGACAATTTGTTGGGGTGAAATGCCTAGTTTTACCAGTTCGTTGGCGACTCCTTCTTCTGTGCCGTCTTGTTGAAGCCAAATTTTTTCGTTAATGATATCAATGTGAATCAAACTGCCGTAAATTCTTTGATTTTTGTGCCAACCTATTTCCATGAGGAGATAGTGATCTTTATTTTCGTCAATGATTAATTGAAGGTCGCTTTCGGGGTCATTTCCTAAAAATTCAACGTAGTCTTGTAAGACTTTGATAATGGCTTGTTTTAGATTAGTTTTGTTTAAGGTATCCATGTAATAAGCTCCTCTTGATTGACGTCAAAGGTAAAAATGCGAATTATTTTATCTTCGATTAAAACTTGTCCTGCTTCTTCTTCAAACACTGATGATCTCACATCTTCTGGAACAGCTAAATAGAGTTTTCTTTCGGGTTCGTAGCGTGCCAGTAGGTGTTCATACAAGACAAATTGACCCACTGCTTCCTCTAAATCTTTCATTTCTGATGCACTGCGGAAACTTTTGATTTCAACAGCAATTTTCTGGACACCTTTTTCCGCAGCAATGAGTCGTTCTGCCCCTAAGTCAATATATAAATTCTTTTTTCTAGTGAGTTTTAAACGATAGGGATCGTGGGTGATTGTCCAACCGTCTTTTTGAAGGGCATTGCGTACAATATCATGATAGTAGTCACGAACTGGCATGGTTATTGTTTTAATGATTAATTTATTTATCTTAATTGACTCTGACCATTACCGTTATGATTCGGGTATTCTTAAGTTAGCAAAAAGTGATTATCCAAGGGTCAAAAAGATTATTCATAGATGCTATGATGAATATCAAGCTTATTTTCAAAAGGAAGTGCTCCTATTTACTAAACCATTAGCACCAGGGCTGAGTATTTTAGAAGGGGTGCATCTCAATGCATGCAAAAACACTCTTCGGCAATAGAAAGCTAATATAATTTTATGACAATTACCCTTAATAAAAATCTCCCCCATCTCCCGATATTCCGCTCCTGGGAGGGGTTAGGGGTGGGTTCTTATCTCCCCCTCTCCCCACCCTCCCCACACTTCCCACCCTCCCCACACTTCCCACCCTCCCTCTAATTATGGGTATTCAACCTGACTTGATATTATTCATGATGTCGCTTTTTAGCCCAAAGTACACCTGACATTATATCTTTATTTATCGTGTTAAATTTTACATCTCAAATACAAACGCTAAATCAAATTTTTCCCAAATCTTCATTTTACCTTTCCGCTTTTTCATGAATGGGCAAGTAAATAGGTGATGCTTGCCAAGCTGGCACCAGCCATGAGGATATTTTTTAAATAGTTTAAATAGCGTTTTGAGTTACTGCTGCTGAGTAATAGTAAGAAATAGATATCTAGGTATACACGAGAATAATCTAAATAATAACCTAAGATAGTCATGCTAGTCATGGAAAATAGCACAGCATAAATAATTGCACTGATTAGGATAACCTTGTTTTCTCGTAGGGATTGACTGGCTAGCAGTATAGTGACTACAAAAGCTGCTATTAATAAGGCAAACGAATAAGCTTCAAACAGGTTTTTTCCTCCTAGTCCTCCTGTGAGACTATTAATCAGCTTTTGACCTATGCCAAATAGGGGGTAGCCAAAATTTTCACTACCTTCTAGATTTTCTTGAGCCTCTAGACGATAGAAAACATAGATAGCCCACCCAGCTACTGGTATCCAAGCCCATAATAGATGTTGCAGCTGCCGACCTTTGCGCTCCCATATACTGGTTAATAAAATTGCCAACCACATTAATAGCATTGTCTCCCTTGTCAGACAAGCAGCTGTGATGGCTATTGCTGTGTAAATCGGTTTTTCATTGCGATAAAAATAGATAGCTGTTACTAGCAGCAAGCTACTGATTAAATCAGCTGTTGAAAGGGATAAAACCATCCAAACTCCTGGTATAGAAAGAACCAGGAGTGAGTGCCAAGTTCTACCACTATATTGTTTCAGATATAAACTACTCACAAATACTATGAGAATAATAGCTAGACAGTTAATCCCAACCATTGCGTAGGGAATTAACTGGGGATTCCCAAAACCTAATAGATAACCTAGCAGTGGATAGAGAATTCTTCTGTAGCGATATTGCGGAGGAGTAATGGCTTCTATTGTCCCTGAGTTTTCTAACCATGGATCGAGAGCAATACTCAGAAACTGTTGACCATCATATCCCTGCTCTCCCTGATAAATCAATACTTTATGACTATTGAGATAAGGAGAAATAGGAAATAGTGACCCAATTCTGAAAAAGCCAGTAATATTTCCTTCAAATTTGACAAAATAAAAAAAACTTACTATAACTAATACTAAAATAGCAGCCAATATTGTGTGCCTAATCTCAACCGGCTGGCGATTCCATAATTGTTTCATGATGTAATATCATTTTCGGTTGAACACTTATAATTAGTAGATAATAGGGAACAGGGAACAGGAAACAGGGAACAGGCGATGAGCAGGGAGATTACTTACAATAAGGAAGCTAAGTTTTTTGATAACTGATTATATTAACATGATATAATCCGCTATACCCTTTGTTACTATAGCTATTTATATCCTAATGAGGTACACATATTTTTTTCCCTCTTGCCTCTTGCCTCTTGCCTTT
>NZ_GL890840.1:261072-303235 GCF_000211815.1 Moorena producens 3L | reverse complement strand
AACGTCTAATCCGATAGTTTTCCTTGATGGCTTTAGTTCCTCCTTGTTATCAACTGAGACACAAAACTGGACATAGTAGCCATCTGCTCTTTTTACTATCCTAACTCGCTTGATTTGTTTCTTATCGAAACGCCATAAGTCCCACTTACCTTTGAGTTTGAGCTTCCCAATTCCTTTCTTGTCAGTGAACGTGATTCGGCAAAGCCGACGCTTCGCGAACGACTTTTTGTCAGGGGATATTTTCCATCCTGACTGCTTGTATTCGACCGATCTACAATGCTTCTGGAATCGGGGGAACCCTTTCTTTCCAGGTACTTTCTTCTTGCAGTTTCATAGAAACGGGCGTTCGCGTAGCGTGGCCTACGGCCAATCGATGACCATGCTCTCTCAGCAGCAGCCTGCCGAGCGGTCGAATTTAATTCATTGGCAAAAGAAAAGTTCTTAGCTAAGACTCTACAGTATTTATTTAAGTCGTATTTTGTAATCCCCTTATTGTCAATCCACAACCTAAGACAGGAATTGCGGACAAACTTAACAGTCCGGATAGCCTCGTTTATAGCTGAGTACTGACTATTTTTGCCGTATGCCTTAAATTCAAGAATTATCATCAGAAATCGACCTTTTCTGTTATATCATTATGCTAACGCGCCCAGCACAAATCGTCAAGTCTTAGCCCCAAAAAAAAAGCCGTCCTAGAAGGACGGGGTTTTAGACCCAATTTTTTTTGATAAAATAAATTAAATAAAATGAAATTAACCGAGTGCTTCAGCACCACCCACAACTTCCAGAATTTCCTGGGTAATTGCGGCTTGCCGTGCCTTGTTGTAGGTTAGGGTTAGTTTACCAGTCAGTTCCGATGCATTATCACTGGCATTACTCATTGCTGTCATCCGACAAGCCAGTTCACTAGCTGCTGACTCTTGTAATGCCCGTAGTAACTGGTTGTTTAGATATAAAGGCAACAGGGCATCGAGGATTTGCACGGGGTCTTGTTCAAAAATCATGTCACGGGGGAAAGTCTCGGTAGTTCCCCTTGTGACTACCTCCCGCTCCACCTTGAACTCACCACCTTTAGTTGTCAGTCTGAAGATTTCATCATCCTGTGATTCTAGTCCCTTAGCTGTTAGGGGTAGCAGGGTTTGAACCGCAGGTCGAGAACTAATCAATGAGACGAATTTGGTGTATATCAACTCCACCCGGTCTACGGTTTCAGACAGAAACAGGGAGAGGAGTTGGTCAGCAATCATAGATGCTTCTGATGCTGTGGGAATCTGTTCTAAACCGGTGTACTTGGCATCAATTGGCTGATTGCGGCGCTCGAAGTACTGAATAGCTTTGCGTCCAACTAGCACGTATTTGTAGCCAACCCCTTTCTCCTGTAGTTCCTTTGCACGGTTTTCGGCACGCTTGATAACGTTAGTATTGTAACCGCCACATAGTCCTCGATCCCCTGAAACGACGAGCAAGCCTACATTCTTGATTTCCCGTTCTTTTAGTAGGGGCAGATTGGCATCTTCAAACTGCATCCGGTTTTGCAAACCGTAGAGAACTTGTGTTAAGCGGTCAGCAAAAGGACGGGTGGCAGTCACCTGTTGTTGAGCACGACGTACCTTAGCCGCAGCCACAAGGCGCATCGCTTCGGTGATTTTCCGGGTATTTTTGACTGACTTAATGCGATCGCGAATGTCTTTTAGATTAGGCATAATCTGTTCAAGGATGACGGTTGTCTCGGCTTGAAGGTTGTCTGGTTGAAGGTTGAAGGTTGTCTGGTTGAAGGTTGAAGGTTGTCTGGTTGAAGGTTGAAGGTTGTCTGGTTGAAGGTTGAAGGTTGTCTGGTTGAAGGTTGAAGGTTGTCTGGTTGTTGGCCTTTGGGGTTCGGTGTAGGGTAGGTTGACTGTTTTTTAGAGAACCTGCAACCTACTAACCTGCAACTGAAATTAACCTGCAACCTGCAACCTACTAACCTGCAACCTACTAACCTGCAACCTACTAACCGGTAACCTGCAACGGAAATTAACCTGCAACCGAAACTAATCTTTAACCTGTTAAGCAGAGACTAGGAAGGTCTGTTTGTATTCTGCGATCGCTTCCTTTAGAATGCTTTCGGCTTGATCAGTGAGCTTCTTCTCGTTTTTGATGATCTCAACGTACTCTGGCTTGCTGGTTTTCAAGTACTCCCGCAGTGCCTGAGTAAAAGTTGTCACCTTATCAGTAGGCACATCATCGAGATAGCCATTGAGTCCAGCGTAAACGATTGCCACTTGCTCAAACACAGCTAGGGGTGAATTCTGAGGTTGCTTCAACACTTCCCGTAAACGTTGACCCCGAGCCAACTGAGCTTGGGTTGCGGCATCCAAGTCGGAGGCAAACTGAGCAAAAGCTTGCAAGTCGTCAAACTGGGCTAGTTCTAGCTTCAACTTACCAGCCACTTTCTTCATGGCCTTGGTTTGGGCAGCAGAACCTACCCGTGACACTGAGATACCAGGGTTAATCGCTGGTCTGACACCAGAGTTGAATAGGTCAGAGGAGAGGAAGATTTGACCATCGGTAATAGAAATTACATTAGTCGGGATGTAAGCTGATACGTCACCAGCCTGAGTTTCAATAATAGGCAGTGCGGTCATACTACCACCACCCAGTTCATCATTCAGTTTAGCTGCCCGTTCCAACAACCGGGAGTGGACGTAGAACACATCTCCTGGATAAGCTTCCCGTCCTGGTGGACGGCGCAGCAGTAGGGACATCTGGCGATAGGCTTGAGCTTGCTTAGACAAGTCATCATAAATCACTAGGGTTGCCTTACCGTTGTACATAAAGTACTCGGCAATCGAGGCACCGGTGTAGGGAGCCAAGAACTGTAGAGTAGCTGGGTCATTGGCATTCGCTGCCACGATCACAGTGTAGTCTAATGCTCCTTTTTCCTGGAGGGTATTCACCACTTGGGCTACCGTAGATGCCTTCTGACCAATAGCAACATAGACACAAATTACATCTTCTTGTTTCTGGTTGATGATCGTATCTACAGCAATAGCAGTTTTCCCGGTTTGTCGGTCACCAATAATCAACTCTCGCTGACCCCGTCCAATGGGAATCATAGCGTCAATAGCGGTGATTCCAGTTTGCATGGGTTCACAAACTGAACGCCGCGCAATAATCCCTGGGGCAATGGATTCCACCAGACGGGATTCAGTGCTTTGAATATCCCCCTTACCATCAATGGGACGACCCAAGCCATCAACTACCCGACCAATCAGTGCCTCTCCGACGGGTACCTGAGCAATCTTACCAGTAGCAGTAACCGAGCTACCTTCCTGGATCTGTAAACCATCCCCCATCAGCACTGCACCCACATTGTCCTGTTCTAAGTTCAGGGCAATGCCAACGGTGCCATCTTCAAACTCCAGCAGTTCCCCAGCCATGCACTTTTCCAAGCCATAAATCCGGGCAATACCATCACCAACTTGCAAAACCGTTCCAACGTTGGAAACCGCAAAACCTTGGTTATACCCTTGAATTTGCTGCCGAATAATGCTGCTAATTTCGTCTGGTCTAATGCTAATCATGATGTGTTTTTATCGTTAACTAACTAATTGTTTACTGTTAACTATTAACTGTTGACTTTTGACTGTTGACTATTAACTGTTCAAGGTTATTTCCCAAGGGGTTAACTTTTAACTTACTAACCTACCCTAAAAGGGAAGCCTCAGGCTAACAACCACCAACGTGACGTACTTCAACTGGTCAGAGCCATACCGATGCGACGTAGTTGTCCTTTGAGACTGGCATCAAATATCTGAGACCCGACTTTAATGATCACACCACCGATTACATCCGGGTCAATTTTTGTCTGCAGTTCCACCTGGTTGGCTCCCGTGAGGGACTTAACTTTCTCACGAACTGATTCTTGCTGAGCTTCACTGAGTTCTATTGCTGAACTGACCTCAGCCAAAACAGTTTGATCTAACTCCCTGAGAAGTTCTTGGTACTTCAGGCAAATGCCTTCCAAAAACACAATGCGCCCACGGTCTACTAGAATTCTTAAAAAATTCATGGTGTAGGGGTGAAGTTGGTCCCCAGCAATTTGTTGCAACACCCCGATTTTATCCTCAGCTTTGACCACAGGAGAGCCTAAAAACTCCTGCAATTGTGGCGATTCTTTCAAAAGATTCAGCAGAGTATCTACATCCTCACTCAGTTTGCCTTTGAGTTCGTTATCGGACTTAGCCAAATCGAGGAAAGCTTCTGCATAAGGTTCGAGTACTTGGCCACTCAAAAAACCACCTTTCATGAGCCACCTCCCAACAGAGCGATGTTGCGGTCAATTAATTGTTGTTGAGCAGAGTCATCTAATGTCTCTCTTAGTTGGGAATCCACCTTAGCCATTGCCATAGTAGCAACTCGCTGACGTAGTTCGGCCATGGCTCGTTCCCTTTCCGAGTTCAAATCCTGAACTGCTGATTCTTTCATCCGTTCTATCTCTTGAGCCGAAGCGGCCAAAATTGCCTCTTTAGCTGCTTTAGCATTAACTTCTGCTGCAGCACGAATGTTTTCTGCCTCGACTTGGGCTTGAGCTAACTTCTGCTGTTGATCTGCTAAGGCTTCGGCTCCTTGTCTTTGACGAGCTTCTACTTCTTTAATAGTCTGTTCAATTTTTGAGCGTCGCTCACTCAAAACGTTTCCCACTAATTGGCGACCGAAGTAGTACAGTACCCCCAACAAAATACTCAGGTTGATTAGGTTGGTTTCAAGAATATTAAAGTTTAATCCGAAACCACCTTCTCCATGAGCTTCTGTTGCCAATAATACTAAATTCCCCATCATATCCGTTTACAATTGTTTTGAACGCATAATCTTGCTAAGCTATGACCTGTCCACCTACTCTCAAGATAATTATCTCAAGACAATTATCTCAAGACAATTATCTCAAGATAATTAATAGTTTGACATAGTTTGACAGTACTCCCACATCGCCAATCTCTTAGGAGTTGTAGTAAATATATGGGTCAGGCGGTCAAGGCCCAACCATTTATCTTACTAACGCTGGCCCTAACAATTTTTCTAGGATTTGGCTAGATAGATCATCGACTTGTTGTTCGAGGGAAGCCATTGCTTGCTGTTTTTGTTGATCAATTTCTTCTTGAGCTTTTGCTCGTTCAGCCTGAGCTTCTTGTTGGGCTTCAGCGATCGCTTGAGCTGCCATTTTTCTGGCATCTTCTTGGGCAGCAGCGATCACAGCTTGAGACTGCTTCCGGGCTTGACCCAACTGTTCTTCATACTCTTTAGCCATTTTTTCGGCTTTAGACAAGCGTTCTTTGGCATCAGATTCCTGATTCCGGATGTATTCGTCACGCTCATCGAGGGTTTTTGTCAGTGGCTTATAGAATATGGCATTTAATACAACTGTCAAAACCAGAAACTGCAATGCCATCAGAGGCAGAGTAGCATCAAAATCAAACATTTTTCACAGATTCCCAATCGGAATAAAACCGAACAATTGACCGTATCAGACCTACCATGTAGAGACGTTGCCTGCAACGTCTCTACATAAAGTATCAGGTTCTAAGAAAATGGGTTAGCAAACAGCAGTACCAGAGAAATTACCAGACCATAGATAGTCAGGGATTCCATGAATGCCAAGGTTAACAGCAGAGTACCGCGAATTTTTCCTTCAGCTTCCGGCTGACGAGCAATACCTTCTACAGCTTGACCAGCAGCGTTTCCTTGACCGATACCAGGGCCGATAGCAGCTAAACCGACAGCAAGAGCAGCAGCGACAACTGAAGCAGCAGCAACGATTGGATCCATGATGATTTTTCTTATCCGTGATTAAAGAACAAAATACAGAGCTACTAGTCAGAAGGATTCTCCGAAGGAGTCATCAATTCCAACTATTCCTAATTTAAGGCTACCGTGCCATTCCCATCATAAGGTTATCCCTTAATGTTCTTCGCCTTCGACTTCTATTGCCTCGTGAATGTAGGCAGCTGCCAAGGTAGCGAAGACCAGGGCTTGAATTGCACTGGTAAATAGACCTAGCGCCATAATTGGCAAGGGAATAAACAGAGGCACTAGCAGCACCAACACGGCTACTACCAGTTCATCTGCCAAAATATTGCCAAATAAACGGAAGCTTAGGGAGAGGGGCTTGGTGAAGTCTTCTAAAATCTTGATCGGCAAGAGGATTGGTATTGGCTGAATATAGCCAGCGAAGTAACCTAAACCCTTCTTGCTCAAACCAGCGTAAAAATACGCCAAGGATGTTAGTAAGGCTAAAGCAACGGTGGTATTGATGTCATTGGTAGGAGCCGCCAGCTCACCGGATGGTAGCTCGATAATACTCCAAGGAATTAGGGCTCCTGACCAGTTTGACACGAAGATAAACAAAAACAGTGTACCGATAAAAGGTACCCAAGGGCGATATTCTTTTTCCCCCAGCTGGTTTTTCGCTAAATCCCTCAAAAATTCTAGGGCGTACTCCATCACATTTTGGATACCGCCAGGAACCATTTGGACATTTCGAGTTGCCGCAAGGGAAGCTACTACCAGAATAGCAATCACTACCCAGGAGGTGAGAAAAACCTGACCGTGTAATGTTAAATTGCCAATCCGCCAATAAAAGTGTTCACCAACTTCTAAGGAAGCAAGGGGTAAAGAATTCAGAACGTTTAAAGCATTTATCATTTCCATTCTGGAGATTTACCCAGATTTCTGTCAAGGGTGAAACGTCTGTTTATCCTACCAATAAATCCGACTTAAATAAATCTTACTTAGAGGTAGGATTTACTAGGCTTTGCAGCACATAGACGATAATTGCGGCTTTGTACGTCAGAAACCCTAAAAATATAGGAAGTATTTGTAATTTTTGCCATTGACTGGCTACTACAATTATCCCAATAAAAACCGCAAACCGAGCCATGCTCGGACGTCTATTTTGTTGGCTTAGCCGCTCTACGTCTTTAGCCAACATTCTCAAGTAAACCATACCAGTACACGCCCCGATCAAATAATTTAAGGCAATGTTGAGGGAGTAAACCAGCCACACACAGATGAAAATAATCCCTGTCGCGACTAGGGTGACCAACAACAGAGTTTGTTTGAGTTGGTAATACTCCTGCATTGACGAACTCGTTGAAGGGGATAAGTAACTTGTTTGCGTGTTTTCCTCCATGGTCAATGGTTTCTCAAGAGGGTCATCTGACAAGTTCACCGGTAGCAGCAAATGCTAGTCCAGTGATCTGGCTTGTTTTCACAAACCAGACGTAATCATATCATGGGAAAGGTCACAATACTTAACAAATCTGGTATAAAAATAACTAATCCCTCCGAAGTGCGGTATAAATAAGGGTTTCGGCTGACAGGGTGATGGATAAATGGGGCAACGGATAAGTGCATGTAACGGATAGGTAGTGACTACACAAACTAAGGTTGCAGACTGAGGCTCACCACACCAATGATTTTCTTTAAGTCCTTGAGGTGCAGACGAAAGTTTCTATAGCTCCACCCTTGAGGGGGTGGCCGCGTCGTGATAGACCCTGATAACTGCCTGATTGACTGACTTGAGTGCAAAAACCCTGGATTTTATGTAGGCAGGGGTGGAGCGATAGCTAAACCCAACAAAACCATTGCCAAGGTTGGGTTTCACTATGTTCGACCCAACAGACAAAGCAATAAAAGTTACTCAACAGGGAAAGTCTATATCTTGTATTGCTATCCCGATGCGTTCGCGTAGCGTGGCCGTAGGCCAATCGCGTAGCGGCTTGTACCGAGCATCGCGTTATATATCATTTGGCATCCTTCTTAGGAAGAATCTCGCAACTCGCGAGAGGAGTAACTTAGTTGACGATTTGCGGTACAAAACGATACGATCAGTATGTCGTCAACAGTAGCTCGGTGAATAAGTACCTCCTGCCTCATAGTTGCTGCTGAGTGAGTCGGGGTCAATGTCAGAACGTGAGCTTGATGGGAAACGGCAGGGATAATCAAAGCCATTAAAACTCCATGACTGACAGCGCCGATCTGCTCGCTTAGTATCAAACCAAAATGAAGAATGACCCAGACTTATGCAACGAGGCTTCAAGACCCAGTTAAAACTTAATAATAGACAAAAAACCTTGATGGCTCAACACGCTGGGTATTCTAGGTGGCTTTGGAATTGGGCTTTAAATATGTGGAACGAATCCTATAAAGCCGGGCTAAAGCCTTCTGCTAACAAGCTGAAAAAGTTCTACACCAATCATGTTAAACCTCAATATCCTTGGCAGTCTACCTTAAGTTCTAGGGTTTATCAATTCGTATTCATGCACTTATCAGAAGCGTTTAACCGATTCTTTCAAGGGAGAGCTCAACACCCTAAGTTCAAGAAGAAAGGTAGAAATGATAGCTTCACCCTAGATAATTGTGGGAAGGTCATGGAGTTTTCAGGAACTCGGTTGAAACTCCCTTTTATTGGGTGGGTTAGCACTTATGAACCTTTACCTGAAATCCAGACGAAGCGGGTCACAATCAGTCGAGTAGCCGATTCTTGGTATATTTCTTTGGCCTACGAGTTGGAACCTGAACCCACTGTTAAATCTAGAGAATATCTAGGTGTTGATGTCGGGGTTAAAGTTCTAGCCACCTGTTCAGATGGGACGGTATTTCCTAATCCTAGAGCTTACAAACAAGCTCAGAAAAAGCTGGCTAGACTTCAACGAGAACTATCTAGAAGAACTATGGGTTCTGCCAATAGAAATAAGACCAAGCTGAAATTAGCTAAAGTCCATCAAAGTGTTGCTAACATCCGGAAAGATGCAATTCACAAATTAACCTCTTGGCTTTGCAAAAACCACGCAGTCATTGGGTTAGAAGATCTAAATGTTTCCGGTCTGCTAAAAAACCAGAACTTAGCAGGTGCGATAGCCGATTCCGCTCTTTATGAAATTCGTCGTCAAGTCTCATACAAGTCTGAGTGGTACGGTTGCTCATTGGTATTTGTAGATAGATTCTACCCATCCACTAAAACTTGTTCTAGTTGTGGTCATGTTCAGGAAATGCCACTTAAAGAACGAGTTTTTGATTGTGAGGTTTGCGGTGAAGTCAAAGACCGTGACTATAACGCCAGCCTCAACGCGCGAACGTTTTGCCGAAGGCTATTCGGTCTAAGCCTGTGGAATAGGAAGTGCCGACACCCTATGAAAAACCAGGTAACTGGAAAGAAGCAGGAAGGGAACTTTAATACGGTTTGTACCGCATTATATCAGTTTCTCGTAGCAGGCAACAAAGGTACCACCCAACAAAAATATTGGTTAAATATTACTGAATTGAACTCAATAAATACGGACATGGTCAGAGGATATCTGAAAAGTTTTTTGATACTGAATTTTGCCCCCCTAGCCCCCCAATTCTGGGGGGAACAAGAATCAATTTGCTGGTAGAAGTCCCCCAAAATTGGGGGATTTAGGGGGCTTGGATGTAGCAAATGAGACTTTTCAGACAACCTCTCAGCAAAGCACTAGTATAGATGCCAATTTGTCGCTTCATGGCACTCAGAAATACTAGACTCATTACCAACACCATTGGCAACTTAGCTTTGATACCAATGAAATCAGGATTTGATAATGTAATTAACCCATCTAAGGAAGGAGCATTAACATGTCCGTCTGGATTTCTAGTGGCTGAAAATAGAATCGATTTAAAGAATCCTTCTGCATTCCATAAGATAAATGGTAGTGACGTTATCCCAGGGATAACAAGTATTAACAACAAAGCGATGAAGGTATCCTTTACAGGATTATCCTCTGATGATTGCCAAGCCCAAATCAGATAAAGTGGTACTAAAAATATAGCAATTTGTTTAATCCCTAAAGACAAGCTAAACATCAAGAAAGCTTTGGACTTGTGTTTCGGCAGTAACATCAGGGAAAGAATCATAAAAAATATGGCTAGGAAATCCAAGTTAGCGTCGATACTAACATAAAGCGTCCATCGGTTCAGTAACCATAATAAAGCAGCAAACCAGCCAAAAATAAATAATTTATGGTTATACAAATGATAGAAAATTAGACCAGCAATCCCGATATTAACCATTAAAAATATCGGTCGCCATAGGGAAATCCAGTCTGAGTAGTCTTGGAATCCCAATAATTGAGTTAATGCTGAAAGCCAATAAAAAATGGGTAAATACGTAGCATACTTCTGATTTTATCTCATATTTCCCGATAAGACTCTAGCGTAGGGATTTTGCCCCGATAAAATTCGCTTCCCTTCTACCCAGCTATAGTAAATATCATGTCCTTCAGTGTTATAGTTCCAAACTTGTAAAAGTTTGACATTAATGACAACACCGACAACAGCGATTAAAATTAGACAGATAATTACTAAAGTCTTTCTTTGAATCATCATCATTTTAGTTCTTGGGTAAGCATTCAGCTATCAGCCGTCAGCTGTCAGCTTATTTTATTCAAAAGCACCATTAGTAGCGTACGCTATGGGCATAAACTGTTCGGTGTAGCGTGGCCACAGACCTTTAGCTGTTCGGTGTAGCGTGCGCCTAGGGCATTAGCTGATAGCTGATAGCTGATAGCTGATAGCTGAATGCTTACCTTCTTGGTTAATAAAAAATTGTTAATTACTAATTAACAATTAACGAATAACCTTAAATGATAAGTATTCAATCGAACTTGAGCTCACGGTTTATTTTTTCAGGACGCCCCATCCCAGCTGTGATGGCATAACTTTGAGCCAACAACTGTAACCAAAGCCGTGGATAACGCTTTTCAAGCCAGGGCTGTAACCGTCGAACTAGACTGGGAAACCAACCTTTGAGCAACCCGCTGACAAAGGCATTGCTAGTAAAACTTAAGTAACTGCCTACCCAAAGCAAGAAATCCTTTGCACCAGCCATTTCCAAAATCCAGGGGATGAGGGCAGGGTTTCGGCGAGCTGCTTTGAGTGCCAGTCGATTAAAGGTTAACCAACTGAAACGGTCTTTAATAAACGTATCTGGTACCTCCGGTGGTTCATCTGCCAACAAACCAAAGAAGGTATTGAGCATGGAGTTAATCCGCTGGGGTGGTAGATGACGACCTGTTGGTACCATCATCCCCTGGGAAAAGAGCCAGGTCACAGCAATATTACTTTGATAGGCACGAATTTGATTTAAATCCTTAGCACTCAAAAGATTGTGCCGCAAGGCAGTTTCCAAGAGATCGGTTAAGCGATAGAGGTTACGCACTAAGGAACCGAAGCCAGTGAACACCAAGGGGGACTGAAGGGAGGCAGCATCACCAATGGCAACCAGTCGGTCGAAGGCCACAATGCGATCGCGACTTCCCACCGTAAAATGTCCGGGAATATACCCAAAGGTTGGCTTCTTCCACACCAATTTTTCCATATCACATCGGCGGTATTCCGGTAAGATAGTAAAGAAATCTTCATACATTTCTAATAAAGAGCCGGGATTCTCAGGATGTATCTGATGGTAATGGAACAAATAAATTGTCAATTCCTGACCTGCACCAGGGAACAACTCCCAAATCAGTTGACGTCCCCGGGAAATATCCCCATGACTATTGAGAACATCACCATAATCGGGATCCCACACCTGAGGCTCTAATCCCTCAATCACAGCCCCCACCGTGGGACAGACACTATTAAACGCCCTACCCCCATTGAGTTGCCAAGCAATTGGTGAAGCCGTTCCCATGGCATCTACTAACAGACGACCACTCGCTTGTCGGTGAGATTTAGTCGGTAAGTGTTGCAAATCCACCACAACTTCCTCTGGGGTGATAGTTGCTTGGATAAACTCTGTCTCATCCCAGATTTCTCCCCCAGCACTGGTGAGCTTTGTTCCACACAGTTGCAAAAACTTAGCAGAATCAATGGCGATATTGAGCACCGTTGGCGTGTGCAAGATGGCTGCTTTCAAGTGGGGTGGGTTGTTGCTATCAAAGAACTTATTAAATCCATCAAGGTATTCCCTAGCAATGATCCCTTCAAACTCAGTTGGGGTAAATAAACCCAAATCAATCAGGCTTTGAAACTCATCCCGTGAAATATTCCATTCCCGGTTCATCCGCCCAAAGGTTAACCGCTCAATCAGCAATACCCGATAACCCCGCTGCGCCATTGTTGCAGCATGGATCACTCCCAAAGCACCACCGATGTAGATTACGTCGTACTTAGGGGTTGAAGGTTGCAGGTTAGATGGTTGAAGGTTAGTCGGTTGAAGGTTAGATGGTTGTTCGCGTAGCGTGGCCTTCAACCCCTTAAACACTACCTGCTTGGGCTGCTCGGGGTTACGAACCCCCTCACGCCAGCGCTTTTCCCACCAATAAACTCGATTCAGGTCATATTCTCCTCTAGGCATTTTCCGGAAAAAGTGCACAGTCTGAGGATAATAGGGTGCTAATGCTTCAAAGATGGATTGCTCAGATAACTCTACATCCGGTGGTTCTGGATAGTGGTAGGGGAATTGCTCCCGAAGACTCTGGGTCAGCTGTCTTAGAATTAGCGTTTCGCCGCTCAGGGGCTTTTCGGACCAACGAAAAGCTTTGAGGTAGGTGGTTCGCTGCACAGACCACACAAAAATCGAGATTTCTGGAATCAAAGATAGGGCAACTGTAGTCTTGTGATTAGAATTCTCATCAGGAGTAGTCTCCCATTGCAGACGAATACCATCTGGCGTGATTATCTTATCCCCGAGCTTAGGCTGCCATTCCTGTTGCAACCATTGGCACACAGTCTTGGTGTCTGGTGTAGGGATTTCTACGTACAGAATCTCTTTCATAGGGGTTATGTGATCACAAATTTCATTAAGAGGAGAGACGGAGGTAATCAGTGATGAAAATACGCTAAGCTTCCAAGTATCGACTTGTTTAATATTCGTAAAAATACTTTACATTGATTTCAGTTTAGTTATAGTCAAGGGTGCCCTTGTTTGTTAGGTATGAATTATCCCATTCCAGCTAGTCCACAAGAAATAGTCGCCCTACGTCAACAACCAGTTGATGAAGAACTGGTGGTAATGGCGATTGCTGGTGTCATTCAAATTGCCCGTCAAGAAGGACAGTCTCTTGACGATTTAACTGCCGAAGTCTTAGCAGAAGACGATTGGCTTGATCACTCACAAAGAGTATTACTCAATGACCTGGTTGTCCAAGCCTGGGAGAGTCTGCCTGAATTAGAATGGCAGGCGTCTTAAGCGACGCCCAAGCTGCTTAGGTTAATTGCTACGACTCAAGCCATAACGCATCTACCTTTTTCATCATTGATTGATTGATTGATTGATTGGTATTAGACCTGCCAGACTTAGTAGTTTTCTGATCTTGTTTGCGTCAATTGTTGTTTATGCAAGCTTTTTGCCTGACAACTGCGGCGAAGTCTATTGATTGGCAAATTTCCCCCAGTTATAACATTACTCCTGAGTCAAACTAGATCTTTAACACAACCGATCAATTCCTATTCCCCTTGCCTAGTAGCTTGATCACGCTCTCTTAGCTGCAAGAGAATTTGGGCATGAAATTCCTTGGTGATGGGATAGAAGTAAGCAAGTACTACACCACCAATCAAGAATAGAGTTGGCAGTGGTCCCATAGCGATACGGATGGCTAGCAGTGCGGAATCGGGTTGGGTGGGGACTGGTTGCCCAGCAGTAGATGAGATGAATCCTGACCACTCTAGGACAATACCGACTAAAAACAACCCTAGGGCTAAACCAAGTTTTTGCAGCAAAACCATGAAGCCATAAAATATCCCTTCCCGACGCTGACCTGTGGTCAATTCATCAAGTTCAATCACATCCGGCACCATGGACCAGGGGATGAGATAAGCCACAGAAACCCCAAAACCAGCCATAACAGCTAAACAGTACATTAAGGCCACTTGACCAGGTTGTAGCAAAAATATACCAACTTGAGCGATAACCCAGAGACTAGTGCCCATAAAGTAAGCGGTTTTTTTGCCCAATCGCTCACTTACCATCTTCCAGAAAAACAGCATCAATAAGGCAGTACCTTGAATCGCAAGGGCGACTAAGGAAAAGCTAGACTCGGGCAATCCCATCCAATTGACTATGAAGTAAAGCAAGATAGAACCGATTAACTGGACAGCTAACCAGGAACACAGGTAGATGCCAATCACATAGAGAAAAGGCTGGTTACTGAATACAATCCGCAGTTGCTCAAAAAAGGATAAGGAGGCTGAAGTGTCAGCTTCAGAGCGCTCTGTGAAAGCAAAGCTATCTTTCAGGTGGGGTTCTGGGGTAGAAAATATCAGAGTTATACCAAAGACGGTAATTAGTAAACCAAGAAGACTCAGAAAGATACCAGTGATATCAGGGTTGCTAGTGGCACCCAATAATTTGGCAGTCACTGGGATAATCCGGGCAATGCCATAGAAAAATGATAGGGGTCCAATTAGGGTCAGCAGAGTTCCTAGAGTCTTTTTCTGCTGAGTTCCCAATATAGGCTGTGCACCTCGTTCTTGGATGCGCAGCACACACCACAATATCGGCACCACCGCCAGCAAGGTGCAGACTAACCCTAGCACTAGATATTGCTTCCCACTATCACCGGCATAGGCACTAAAAATTAATCCCCCTAGAACTAAGGTTAGGATGCTGCCACCGATGGAAAAGGTAAAGCGAAAGCTGTTGAGGCTAGTGCGTTCGTTGTAGTCTTGGGTGAGTTCTGGGGTGAGGGCGGTGTAGGGTAGGTTAACTGCAGTGTAGGCAATGTTGAACAGAATAGCAATCAGAAGGTAGTAGCTAAACAGTAACCAGTTATTAATGGTATTGTTATTGCTGAAGTGGGGGACAATCCACTGTAAGAAAAACAGAAAACCAAAGGGAATTGCCCCAAACAGCATCCAGGGAATGCGACGCCCCCAACTAGAACGAGTGCGATCGCTCATAATCCCAACCATGGGATCATTGATGGCATCGGAAACTTTGCCAATCATCAGAATACTCCCTGCCAAACCGGCTGGTAAACCAGCCACATTGGTTAAAAATGGCAGGAGGTAAAAGACTAAGAGATTGGCGGTCATGGCTGGACCCATATCTCCAGCACCATAAGCTAGTTTGGTGGTAAAGTTAAGCTTTTCGAGTCCACCGGAGACTTGGGGACGATTACTGGCATCAGAACTAGAAACATCAGTCATAACCGATAAGATAATTGAGCTAGGCAATGTGGTGATAGGAATTTTTTTAGCAAAACGAATCACTCATAAGCCATTTCTAACATTAGACTTCTTGTAGAAGTAGGGAAATTCCGAACTTGGGAAATTCGGAACAACCGCTGGTAATGGTCGAATAGTTTTCGACTTTTGCTAATGGTCGATTCCCTCACCAATACCTAACCAATATCAATTGCGCGAACTATGTCAGAACTTTACGTCTCCTGGTCAGAGTACTATGAAAAAATCGAACGGCTAGCTGTCAAAGTCTATCAAGCCGATTGGGATTTCAACCAGATTGTCTGTATTGCTAAGGGAGGATTACGGGTTGGTGATATCCTCTGCCGCATTTACAATCAGCCCTTAGGGATTATGTCTGCTGCTTCCTATACCGGACCAGACAATCGGATCCGAAGACCGATTACGTTTTCGAGCCACCTGGCGATGACGACGGCAAAATTAGGTACTCGGATCCTGTTGGTGGATGATTTAGTGGATTCTGGTATTAGTCTACGAGAGGGGATTAAATGGCTTTATAGTCATTATGGTACAGAAATTGAGGAGATTCGTACTGCTGTGATCTGGTATAAAGGCTGTTCTGGGATTGCTCCTGATTACTATGTGGATTATTTGCCAGATAATCCTTGGATTCATCAGCCTTTTGAACCGTATGAGTCCATGAGTCCAGCTGATTTGGCTCAAACCTATTTAATTAGAGAAGTGTGATCCTATCAGCACAGAGGGAGCAGAGGAACCAGAGGGGGCACAGAAATAATAGTTGAAAGTAACCTAGGACTGAACAGAAGTGATATAATATCGAGACTCGACTACCTTGCTCTACTCAAGCTAGCAGAATTGGAGATTTTCCCAGTAAATGCGATCGCTTTCTGGGGGGAAAGACTGGATAGTTTGGAAATTATGATCCTAGAGGCAAGAGAGTACGATTTCGCTTTTCGCAGCACCCCAAGGGGCAATCCCATGGGGAATTGTGATTGACTTAGCTATGACTCATAGCCCTCAAAATGCAATTTTAGGGCTATACAAAGGCAGACGCTTAATTTGGCTGGCCTGAGGCTAGGCTAGCCATAAAAATTTATGGCTTCTGACTCAATCGTGCCGAATTGGCATCATACTATTGGTTAGGCTATCACTGGATAGAGAGGTGACAAGCCATAATCTGATCTACGTAAATACTAGAACAAAATACCTAGAACAAATGGAAATGTCAACAGTAGAACAAACAGAACAAACGGAAATGTCAACAAACCCTGAACCCGAAAATAAGAAAGAAAATAAGAAAGGGTTACGAGGGACCCCAGCCCAAGCTACAACTCGCCTCCTGTTACACTTGTGGAATCTAGGAGGATCAAAGCAAGAAGTCAAAAGAAAAGACTTAAGTGATACAGTGAAACTGAATAATGAGAGGTCTGGTGATTATACTGACATCTTTAAAACATTGGAAACAGATGGGACGATCAAGAAAACAAAAAAAGCCCGAATCGAGTATGTGTTTTTGACAGAGCAAGGCTTGCACGTGCTAGACGCTGGCATCAAAAGCGCTGATTTTGAGTTTGACGGTAGTCTGGTCAGAGCCAAGGATGTCAAGGCTGTTCTAAATTGGATTCGAGAAAGAAGCTCAGTGGCTAAGGTCGTTGACCCAGGCGCTGATGCTGAGAAAACTGGGGAAAATGCGATCGCTTCTTATGAAACCTTTGAGTCGGTGGTCTTGGAGGTTTACGACAAGCTAAATCAGGACTATAACCTTGATGATCTCGTACCGATTTATCGGATTAGACGGGAAATTGGGGATAGTGTCAGTCGTTCCCAGTTTAATGAGTGGTTGTTGGAAATGCAGGCTAAGGATATTTTGCAACTCCAAGGCGGTAGCTTACCGGATAGCGATCCATCCCAAATCGAAGATTCCATCACCACAGAACTGAGTGGATTACGCTGCTATGCTAAGCGGCTATAATCCTAGGCTGGCCTGGTTATTGTAATAAATCTCTGTTGACTGTTTGTAGCGTTTCCTCACACTAACATGACTAACAGTTTATCATGACTAATAGTTCATCTCCCCTTGAACAACTCCAGAATGCCATCAAAAAACAAAACCCTTTTAACAGAGAGTTGGTTGTCAAGAAGCAAAATGTATGGAAAAAAGAATTCCCTCACGTTCCTTCTATAAATGCTCATGCCTCCGACGCGGTTTTTAAGGCAATTGAAGAAGTTCGTGGCGGGGAGCGTCACGTTATTGGCATTACCATCAAGGCTGAACCAGGGTTAGGCAAAACTCATTTGCTCAGTAGGGTTCGCCATCAACTTCAATCTGATGGCGGTGCTTGGTTTGTCTATATGACTGATTACAATGACCTTAACCGGATCAAGCCGGAATTTTTTAAGACCCTGGCATTAAGTCTCAAGGAGGTTGGTAGCCAGGGGGTGAGTCAGTGGCAAGATTTAGGGACTGCTTTAGCCAATGAGGCGATGAAAAGAAGTTACACATCTCAGCAGTTAGTCAATGTATTTCCCAATGCCTTGGCTAAAAATCCCAAGCTAATTGATCAACTGACTGATAAAGTTCTTGAAATCAAGACAGACATCGACAATCCGGATCTGATCAGAGCGATTTTATGGACATTATCAAAGCAGCATGCCCCTTATGCTATTAAATGGCTGTCTGGCCAAAGTTTAGCCCAGAAAAAAGCTGACGAGATGGAGTTACCCAACAATTCGGAAGATGACAAAGACGCTTTCGATATAACTTGTCAGATTTTAGACCTAATTAGTGATTACAATCCCTTGGTGGTGTGTTTTGATCAATTAGATAGTACAGAATGTGATGATGGAGGGTTTACCAGAGCACAAGTTATTGCCAGCTTAGCAACAGATTTATACAATAGCATTAAACGGGGTGTGCTGCTGACCGCTATGTATCCTGACACTTGGACACATCAAATCAGAGCATTAGATTTAAATGAGGCAGTTGTTGACAGAATAGGCGAGCGAGAAGTTGAGTTAAATCCTCTAAATTCTGAGCAGATAATTGATCTAGTGTCCCTACGGTTAAAAGCGTTTTATAATCAGAATAAACTAACTCCTCCTCAGCGGGTTTATCCCTTTACCGAAGAAAAACTGAAAGAATTTGGGAAACAACGACCAACAGCAAGAGATGTTCTTAAATGGTGTCAAACTAACTGGGGATTACCTAATGGTCAGCAAGTTTCATCCCATAGACCTGCTATAAATCCGGTTAGTTCTGCTTATAATAACGAGATCAAAAATATTGACAATGAAGAGTATATGGAGGATGACCCTCAGCTCACTAACGCTATCAAGTTTGGCCTCAACCAACTCATAGGACAGATAGTGTCAGGAGTCACAATCGAAAAAATTGAAGCTCCAGTTAAACCTAAAAATAAATACTTAGGGCTCAAGATAGTTGGTAAAGAAGACGGGAATACGGTCAAAATCGGACTAGCGGTGATCCAAGCCTCTGTTGGAAATACTGTAACGGCTGGGTTATCTCATCTTGGGAATTATAAAAAATATGATCTGACCCGTGGTTGTTTAGTCCGCTCTAAACCCATAAGTCAAAGTGCTAAGAAGGCTCAAGAGTGTTTGAATAACCTGAAGGCTCAAGAAGGAAAATGGGTAGTGTTGAAAACAGAGGAGGTTAAACCCTTAATTGCGATTCGCTCTGTTTATGAGAGTCGTGAAGACTATGAGTTGAGTGAAGAGCAGATTAAGGATTTTATCTCTAACACAAAGCTAGCCATAGATAACCGATTACTGCGAAAAATTTTGAGTGCTCCATCGGGACAAATTCCTGAAGAGGCAGTGGATGAAGAGTCGGAAAGTTAAAGGATGAGTAAGTCAATGAATCTATAGCATTTTCCTTTGATTTGTGAACATACTCCCTTAAGGAAAGGCAAGAGGCAAGAGGCAAGAGGCAAGAGTTAAGAAAATATATAGGGATTTTTGGTAATATCAAAAAAGTAACTTTCTTTGGTATAATTGATTTATAAATGCTAGAGTTGACAGGAGTTACATAGTTGACGCTAGGGATGAGATTGATTGATAGTAAGTGATCTAGATATCTACTAATGAGTCAGCAAGATAATGAGTCAGCAAGATTTAATTTCAATAGCCCTACTTTTACCGGCACCAGATATCGAAGCCTTAATTCAAGGGCGAATGATTGCTGCTATACCTCAGCTATTTATCAATCCAGGGCGAAAATTTGTCCTATATCCGTCTAAGATATTAACTAATAAGATATCAAGGAATAATCCATCAAGTCATTGCCTGTATCCTGAGCAATATTATCGCTCTAGTTTTAGAGAAATAGCCCAAAAAAGTCTAACGGCACTGAATTCTGAGACAGTTTTGATTAAGGCTTGGGCTAGGTGTGAACTTTGCCAACACCTGAAGAAAACTGAATCCTTGGAGAAGTTATCACTGTTAACGGTATGGACAGCAGCCGGATTACAAGCAAGACTTGAGAAACAGCAGGGTATTTTCCTGGCTTACTTGCGGGTTTATCAGTTGCCTAAAGTTCTTGAAGTACCTAGACATGATAGTATTAGTAATATTAGAAATACTACTAGTCAGCCCCTTGGAAAGTTTGTTAGTTTAGGTGATAATATTAGGGTTACTGACGATTGGCCAGTATTAAGCGATCGCATTTTCAGCCAACGGCGACACCAGCTAGAAAATCGACTCCCGCCACTGTATCCGGAATTGGAAGAATTACAGAGTCAAATCGCTAACCTGGCAATTACTAACCCAGCTGCTAAAGCCCTTGACGAAGAGATCAAAAAATTTATAGGCTGGAGTAGCAACAAGCAGTTAACCTCATCTAATCCAGATTTAGCTTGGATAAATACCATCGCAGCATTGGGAAATCGCAGCAAAGAGTTGGATCAAGGTAAAACTAATTATCAAGCTGGTACAGATTTTGAAAATATTGTTCGTGATAGCCTTAAGTTTCTAGGATTTACCATCGACCATGCTCACAAAGGTGGTGCTGGTGGCTTAGATTTATTCTGCTCAAAACCTTATCCCTTGGTGGGTGAGTGCAAGGCTGGGAAAAAAATTCCTAACGATACGGCAGTACAACTGTTGAATTTAGGAACATTACGTTTAAACAATCAAGAACTACTTAATAAAACGGCTAAGTTAATCATTGGCCCTGGTGAGCCGACTAAACAACTTATGGATGCAGCTATTGTACATGGTATGGCAATTATTAATCCTGAAACTCTTCAGAAGCTGGTGAAACTTCAAAGCCAGTATCCCAATTCCGTTGATTTAATTATACTAAAGGATTACTTGATACCTGGTCAAGCTGATCAGGAAGTTGAGAAATATATTAATCATGTTTCTGAAAAACTGAAATTGCGATCGCATATTGTCCAGCTGGTGAAAAAGCTGATTGACGATAGAGATAATCACACCGTGGGAGTAGAGATGATCTATGGAGCCTATAACTTCTCCAATCCACCCCAGTCCTTGACTCAGGCAGAACTACACGAAATATTGATTGAGCTTTCTTCTCCCTTAACTGGCTACTTGGGGAGAATCAAGGAAACGGATAGTAAAAGTGATTGCTTTTACTTCCTGCGGGACTTGCCCATGGATTAATTAGCACTTGTTCAGTCTAGTATTTTTCAATTTGGTGAGGTACTTTTTTTGAGGGAGCAGGGAGCAGGGAGCAGGGAGCAGGGAACAGGGAGCAGGGAGCAGGGAGCAGGGAGCAGGGAATAGGCAAGAGGCAAGAGGAACCCACCCCTAACCCCTCCCAGGAGGGGAAGGCAAGAGGCAAGAGGCAAGAGGCAAGAGGCAAGAGGAACCCACCCCTAACCCCTCCCAGGAGGGGAAGGCAAGAGGCAAGAGGCAAGAGGCAAGAGGCAAGAGGCAAGAGGTAAACAATCATGTGTACCTCATTAGGATATAAAGCGCTATAGTCAAAATCTGCCGGTTTGTGTAACGTTTTATTTCAAGATTCCAAATTTATGCTTGTGACCAATACCTAAAGCGTGATCAAGCTACCATGGAGATAGCCTTGAGCATCCCAAGAATGAGCTACTTTTAATGGCAAAGGATATCTACCACGAAACCGTGAAAACGGCTCTGATCAAAGACGGATGGATGATTACTAACGATCCCCTAGCATTAGCTGTTGGAGAGCGAACCGTTTACGTAGATATGGGCTCCGAGAAACTTTTTGCAGCAGAAAAAGATTGGCGACGTATTGCAGTTGAGGTAAAAAGTTTTATTCGTCCTTCTCCTGTACAAGACCTAGAAAATGCCCTTGGTCAATATGTGCTTTATAGAAGTTTGTTAAAAGAATCGATTATCCATCGAGAACGAACATTATATCTAGCGATTCGCAATGCAGTTTACTTAGATTTTTTTCAAGATAAAATTGCTCGAATTGCTATTGAGAGCAATCAGTTAAATTTGCTAATTTTTGAGGCCAACGGCGAGGAAATAGTGCAATGGATAGATTAGATGAGTATTCCAGATTAATTCGAGAAATTCTAGAGCGTTACGCTCGGATTAGTTACAGTCACGGAGATATCCAAAGTTATGCGATTGCCGATACTCTAAACAATCATTTTATGCTCATGGTTGTTGGCTGGGATGGCAAACGTCGAGTCCACGGCTGCATTACCCATGTTCAAATTATTGATGGAAAAATCTGGATTCAACGGGATGGTATCGAAGATGGCATCACCGAAGAACTAGTAGCTGCAGGGGTTCCCAAATCAGATATTGTGCTAGGGTTTCACCCACCAGAAGTTCGTCCCCATACTGGTTATGCGATCGCGTAGCGTGACCAAAGGTCAATCCCTTAACTCGCAACAGCTATATTGCTTTTTAAGCCAAGGCGTTCGCTTAGCGTGGCCATAGGCCAATCGCTTTTTTCACTGGTTATCAGCCAGGGGGTATTTCCAACTCTCATATCAATCCCGCTTCGTCTTATTTCAAGCCAAACTTTGCCCTCCCTGTAACCCATTGCCCTATCCTTAAAACAGATGAAGGGATTGAAATTTTACGTAAGGATTCAGCGGTCAGCCGTCAGCTGACGTAACAGAAATTAAACCAATGCTTACCTGTTTTATTCAAAAGCACCTCAAGTAGCACCATCTGTAGCGCATGAGCTGAGAGCTGAGAGCTGAGAGCACCTCAAGTAGCACCATCTGTAGCGCATAAGCTAGAGAGCTGATAGCTGAGAGCTGATAGCTGAATGCTTACAATTTTACTAGTTGACAATTTAATAAAAAAAATGGTATAATCAAGGAAAATTAAATACATTTAATATCTATATAATTGCCAAATAGCTAATGAAAAATACTGCTAATTTTTCATAGCTAAACGCTATATAGTAATCAGATTTATGAAAAACTGAAATGGCGATTGGTCTACGGCCACGCTACGGTAACGCATTAGCTCATTGCTCAATGATAGTACATTTGTATTAAAATGTTGCTCCCTAGCTCCTGTTTTCTAATCACCATCCATTTTTGGTCTCAAAATTTTTAGCCAGTCAATTTTTAGGCATTACTCTTGGGTTAGTAAGTTGTAAGGTAATGTCAACCATCTGCGCCCAAACTTAAGTCAATACCAAGCCATCGGCAATTTCGAGAGTCTGCATCTTGACCCAAAGTTGCCCCTCAAGACTAAAATCATCTTGAGCGATTGACTTTTTGGCTCCTTGCCCCAATGGTGAAATTGTGAACCCCTTGATGAAGAGCAATGAGTGAATCTGAAAACCCCAATAACCTTCCCCTTCCTGAGTCTACTACCGAAATGGATAACCAGGATACTAAGAAGCAAGATCAGCAGCAGACCGACCATAACCCAAAAATGCTCAGCTTCGCACCAGTACCTGATGATTTCACGATAGTATCTGATGATATAGATAATCTTATTGAACAGTCAATACTAGAACAGACTATAGAATCACTCCTTACCACCATGGCATCATCAGTTACAGAAACGGATACTGATGGCACTGATGATACTGATACCACTGATATTGACACTGAGATAGCTGATGTTTCTGAGGAACAGTTAGCCAAGGATGGTGAATGGTTTGCCTTAGCCCAAAAACTGAGCTTGGACAATCATCGCTTAAAGCAGCAAGTGACTCAGCTGCAGCAAGCACTCCAGGAAAAACAGCAGGAGTTAAACGGACAAGCTAAGCAATTGCGAGAGTACGACAAACTCCTGTCCACAAAAGATCTGGAACTCAATACAGTTCAAGACCAATTAACCCGTTTGTTCCACACTCTAGAATCATCCCATCAATCCGGTCAACGCCAGCAAATTTTGGTCGAAACCTTATCAGAACAGTTACAAAGCTCTCAGGATCAAGTTGCCAGACTCGAACAGGACTATTCCCAAACCCAGCAGCGCTACAACGAACAATCTCATCAGCTGGTGCAATTGAAAGATACCTGTCGAGAACTTAGAACCCGTCTATACCGACAACAACAGCAAACCTTGCAATTTAAGGTAGCCTTAGAAAAGTGTCTGGAAATGCCTGCCTCTGAGAGTTCTGTGGTACAACAGCAAGAGAGTCGGAGCATCATTGCTCAGCAATCTCTGCTACAAAAAGCCCAGCCCATTAGACCCTGGTCTGCTGACCCAGAGTTATTTGCAGAAGAATTTATTTTCAGCAGTACTGGTAATTCTCCTGCCCAGTCTGAATCTACCACAGAAGCATTATCGGTTGACAGCAGCCAACCTAACCAAACTGATCCTATATCCCCAGCAGATGCCTTAGGTCCAGGGCAAACTCAGGTAATCTCCCCTGAAAATGTGACAGCCAAAGAGTTAGAAGTAGCACAACAGTTAATTGAACAAATGTCTGCCCTGGCAGAGGAATTTGGGTTGTCCGAGTTGCCATCAGAGTGGGCTGATACCAAAGTCGATGGCACATCAGAACTAGAAACCACACTAGAAACCGCTAACTTAGATGAATCTGACCAAACCGTTGAATTGACTAGTGACCTTGAGGAAACCAGTAGGTCAGAGCATACTCAGACCTTGGAGCCTGAAGCCAATCCACCGAGTGAGGAATTGCCAGAAGATATCATAGAGGCTGAGTCAAAGTCAAATCAAACCAATGACGTATTTCCGTCTCACGGTAAGTCGCCATCACCAGTACTCTATCCCCTACGTCCCTCCAAAGGGCGCAAATCCTTAGCGTCTATTGAATTACCAAGGTTTCCCCGTTATCGTTCTTCCTGAGGTTGACCCATAGATTAGGTTCGATGACACAATAGTTTCACATACTGATATATTAAAGAATTTAAAGTTCTGTAACCTCTGGCGCAAGACTATCAAAACCCTGCGGTAAACTAGCCCTTGATCCTTAAAATTCCCTGTCGTTTGCCTCAAACGCCGACAATACGAACCTAGGCAAAGATAATCCTGGTGGAATCATCGGGAATATCCCCAATTTTCCCAAGGAGACAGGTAAGCGGTTTTTCCGCAATGTCCGATAAAAAAATGTAGGAGTTCTTAAATCAATGTCTCATAGCGTTAAAATTTACGATACCTGTATTGGTTGCACCCAATGTGTTCGGGCTTGCCCTCTAGATGTATTGGAGATGGTTCCCTGGGATGGCTGTAAAGCTGGTCAGATTGCCTCTTCTCCTCGTACAGAAGACTGTATTGGTTGCAAGCGGTGCGAAACTGCTTGTCCTACTGACTTCTTGAGCGTCCGGGTTTACCTGGGAGCTGAAACAACTCGCAGCATGGGCTTGGCTTACTAAGCATTAACAAGCGCAATCTATCCGATGTTGACGGTTGACTGTTGATGGTCAACCGTTGACGGTCAACCGTCAACACAGGACACTCCACTCATAGCATGGCTATAGTTTGAGTATTATGCTTACTTACTAAACTCAACACTATGTGTGGAATAGTCGGCTATATCGGTCCGCAAATCGCTACAGAAATTTTAATGGCAGGATTAGAGAAACTCGAATATCGGGGTTATGATTCTGCTGGGATTGCTACAGTTTCGGAAGGGGATGTTCATTGTGTCCGTGCTAAGGGAAAATTGCACAATTTGCGCGAAAAACTGGTACAAATCGAAAACCAGGCGCGGATTGGCATTGGACACACGCGCTGGGCAACCCATGGTAAACCGGAAGAGTATAATGCTCACCCCCACATGGACATGGCAATGCGGGTGGCAGTGGTACAAAATGGCATTGTTGAAAACTACCGGGAATTGCGGGAGGAATTGATCCAGCGGGGACATGAATTCCGCTCCGATACCGATACAGAAGTTATTCCCCATCTAATTGCTGAGTGTTTACAGCAAAATTCTGCTTCTTCCTCTTCGTTCTTTTCTCCTTTCCTAGAAGCAGTGCGGCAAACAGTGAATCGATTAGAGGGAGCTTTTGCCCTAGCTATCCTTTGTGCTGACTATCCTGATGAATTGATTGGAGTGCGGCAACAGGCTCCTTTGATTATTGGGTTTGGTCAAGGGGAATTTTTCTTTGGCTCAGATACCCCAGCATTGTTACCCCATACCAGGGCAGTATTGAACTTAGACAATGGGGAAATCGCACGGTTAACTCCCCTAGGGGCAGAAGTTTACGACTTTGAGGGTCGTCGCTTGAATAAGTTCCCCCGTACCCTCAGTTGGAATCCCTTTCAAGTGGAAAAGCAAGGATTCCGACACTTTATGCTTAAGGAAATTTATGAGCAACCAGGGGTAGTGCGCAACTGTTTCGAGCGGTATCTCAATAGTCATTGGCATGCTAATCCTACAGAGGCAGAGGCAGAGGCAGACCTGGCTAATTCCCCAGTTCAGTTAGGCATACCAGAGTCACTGTACGGGGATGTAGAACAGATTCAGATTCTGGCGTGTGGGACCAGTTGGCACGCTAGTTTGGTGGGTAAATATTTGTTGGAGCAGTTGGCAGGAATTCCCACCATGGTGCAGTATGCATCTGAGTTTCGTTATGCACCAGGTCCGTTAACTAAGAATACCCTAACCATTGGGGTAACTCAGTCTGGGGAAACTGCTGATACCTTAGCAGCACTGGAGATGGAAAAACACCGTCGCAGTGGATTAGACCCTCTCTATCAGCCCCGACTCCTGGGAATTACGAATCGACCAGAAAGTTCTTTGGCTCAGTTGGTGCCTGATGTGATTGATACCCAGGCAGGTATTGAAATTGGGGTGGCGGCCACTAAAACCTTTGTGACCCAGTTAGTGGCCTTTTATTGTCTAGCGCTAGAGTTAGCTTACCGACGTAATACTCTCGCCCCTGAAAAAATTCAAGCAATTATGGCAGACTTACGGCAATTGCCTACTCAGATTGAGCAAGTGCTGGAAAGTCAAGAAAAGTATATTGAAGAATTAGCCCATGAGTTTGCGGAAACCCAAGACTTTATCTTTGTAGGACGCGGGATTAATTTTCCGATTGCTTTAGAAGGGGCGCTGAAACTTAAGGAAATTAGCTATATTCATGCTGAAGGCTACCCAGCTGGGGAAATGAAGCATGGTCCGATTGCTCTGCTGGATGCTAAGGTGCCTGTGGTTGCGATCGCAATGCCTGGTGCTGTCTATGAGAAGGTAATTTCTAATGCTCAGGAAGCTAAGGCTCGGGATGCTCGGTTGATTGGGGTGACACCGAGCAATGGCAAAGAGGCGATGGATATCTTTGATGATTTGTTACCTGTACCAGAAGTCGAGGAGTTGCTTTCACCAATTCTGGCAGTGATTCCGTTGCAGTTGTTAGCCTATCACATTGCGGCAAGGCGAGGATTGGATGTGGATCAGCCCAGGAATTTGGCGAAGTCGGTGACTGTGGAATAGATTTTTTGTTGACTGCTGAAGGGTGTTCGCCTAGCCTGGCCTTTTGGCCAAGGTTATTTAGGGCTGGCTGCATGAATGCAGAAGGCATACCCGACAAGGCTTTCAAGCCTTTTTTCCCAAAACAAGTGCAAGGAATAGGCATCTTGTCGCTCAAAAACCTGGTACTTTTGTCGGAAATCCCTGGGTTTTCTTGGGAAACCAAGGGGTGAAACTCAGATTTCTCAAGCTGTGTAGCCTCTAAAGTCGCTTTGTAGACTTATTCAGCAAGCCCTATTTAGTTGAAGGTTATTTGGTTGAAGATTGAAGGTTGAATGTGAACGCGTGGCCAAAGGCCAAGGTTATAGGGTTGAACGCGCACCCGTGGCCTTTTGGCTAAGGTTACAGGACTTACGCAGTAACACTACCTTTAGGGTGCATTACCTCTAGTGGCGTGGCACAGCTAAAATAGTGCAATAGTTTTTTCTGCTAAACCCTTGTTAAAAGTAGATTATGGTATTTTTCTAAAGCAACATTTAAGGTATGCCACGCCACTAGGGTGAATTAATAACGTACCCTACTAAACTAATTTGTTCTAGGATTAAACTTACCGACTGGTTAGCATTGGTAAAGTTGAGCAAAAACCATGACCGTTACCAAAATTATTGGGTTTAAAGCCCCGTCCTTATAGGACGGCTTTTCTTTTAGACTTCGTATTGAAAGTTTACACTAGATGTGCTATTCTAAAATTATAAGCAATAGACTTTTGTACCAGCTAGATACTATCTAAACATAAGTAGGCAACGTAAAAAATATGTAGAGCGTACATATTGCGTAATTGGGTCTAACGACTTAAATGTCTATGAAGAATTTAGATAAAAAAGTATCTAGTTAAATAGATAAACATAAAGGTACGGTGGGGCACACCGAAACCTAGGTCAAAGACCAAATACGCTTGTGGAGAGGAGACCTCTATTTTTCCTGGCTCCGGCCTGGTTAAACAAGTCACCCCGTGGAAGCAAGAATCCCCGTCCTTCCAGGGCGGTGAGTGTCAATATACCCATCAAAGCTATCCAACTCACACCCGGTAGTGTCATTACTATAGATAACCTTAAATGGCAAGACTTTGAAACAATTCTTGAGGAAATTGGGGAAAAGCGACAAGTGCGGCTGACCTACTATCAAGGAAATTTAGAAATCATGTCCCCCCTTGCCATTCACGAAAGACCCCAATCGATTACCCACTATTGCCAATTATTTCTCAGGCACACAGGTTCCCACTAAACAAGCTCGATCCAAATTAACACCACTCAAAGAAGCCCCATCCATCTCAGCACAAAGCAAATTCGCCCCACTGAGATTACTACCAGATAGATTAGCTCCACGGAGATCGGCCTCTTCCAGATTTGCTTCACTTAAGGTTGCCCCTTGTAAATCTGCCTGAGACAAATCGGCTCCCTTCAAATTGGCACTATTAAGATTAGCTCCTCGCAAATCTGCCCCTCGCAAATCTACCCCTTGCAAATTCACCCCCATCAAATTGGCACCACTTAAAAAAGCACCGGTAAAGGAAGCCTGACTCAACTTAGCCCCCATCAAATTAGCGCCTCGGAGATTACCACCCCGCAAGTCCGCACCACTCAAATCCGCCTGCATCAAATTAGCTCCTAGCAAATTCCCCCGCAAGTCAGCAGATTCGAGTTTGGCACCAATTAAGTTAGCACCATCGAGACGAGCACCATTCAAATTAGAGCCAGAGAAATTTACCCCCACAAGTGTTGCACCAGCAAGATTAATTTTTTCCAATTGGCTACCGGAAAGATCCTCATCTTCCAAATCTGCTCCTGGCAGTTGCTTTACTTTCCCCGCCCGAATTGCTTCAATTTCCATCAACCAGATAACCTTGGCCAAAAGGCCACGCTACGCGTTCAACTGTTCATCCTTCACCCTACCCTACACCGGACCCCTGGGCAAGAACAACCTTGGCCAAAAGGCCACGCTACGCGAACAACCCAATAACCTTCAACCCAATAACCTTCAACCCTCAACCTTGGCCAAAAGGCCACGCTACGCGAACAACCTTCAACCTTGGCCAAAAGGCCACGCTACGCGAACAACCTTCAACCTTCAACCTTCAACCATATAACCTTCAACCATATAACCTTCAACTTTTCTTCCTTCATCCTTCAACCGTTACTCTTTCCTCAGATAAGGAATCAAGCAACCACATTCCTGAAGCAATTTTAGGCTGATTAGCCTGCAAACTCATACCCTGCTGCATTCCCATCACTATCAGTCCCAGGGTTTCCACCAGTTTAGGGTCAAACGCTTCCCCTGACAATGCCTGACAGCTTCTTAGGGCAATAGACAGAGCATCCTCCTCAGATTCATGGGTATTGAGTTGCTGCTGAAAATAGGCCATCAGCCTCAAAATCCTCGATTCCAAGGGAATATTATCGTAAGCTAAGCCATCCGGTTGTCCTGAACCATCCCAGGATTCGGTTTGATGGGTAATAATGTTAGCGACAGCCTGTAATCGAGGCATAATCCGTAACACCGATCCCCTCGGAAGAGATTCCTGCTTCTCGATTACGTCTTTCTGAGCAGCTGACTTAGGGGGTAGTTCTATGTTAACCCCCTGCAAGGGGGATAGACGGTGCAAGAGTGCTGCCAGACTTAAACGTTTCAGTTGCCATGCTGGTAAATCCAGCAACTGCCCGATAGTCTCACACAAGGTTTTTACCTCAGCGCCAGCATTGGGATTGACAGCATCCGCTTGGTCAATTAGCTGGGCCATACGCAAGAAAGCCTGCATTTCATTAGAAACCAGGTTATCGTCTAACACCTGAACATGGCTAGGGGAGGTATGGGAAGGTAACTCTTGTTGACCCTTCTGAAGATAGTTCACGACCCGATTCACCACTGCCCCAATATAGTCTCGTGGCTTGGTGCTTTCGATAATCTGTTGAAGTTGTGCAGTTAAGCTGGCTTGCAAGTCTGGCTTATATTTACCAATGTGAGCGATCGCAAACTCCACTGTCTCCCTGACCAAGTCTGGCTCAAATGTCCAGAATCCGTAGAATTTGCGCTCTCGGTCTTGCTCTGGCAGTCCTTGAGTGCCATAATCCGACTCAGATAATTCTTGACATAACACCATTGCTGTGTATGTCTCGGAAATAATAATCAAGTGCCACTCTTGAGCTACAGGATCGGAGGAATCTAAACTAACTAGGGCAACATTCGACCGCTGGCTGGTGGGATGTTCAGCAAAGCCAGTATCTGGTGCTGCTAGGATTACCACCTGAGATGATTTTACCGCTATATCGCCGTAGCGTTCAGCTTCCTCAAGATACCATTGGCCCCGCTGGAAGGCCGTAATCATTAGTGGAGCACTGTCGGACTCTAGGATAAAGTCTTCTAGGGCATGGCACAGCGATACTAAGGTATTTTTGTAATAAACTCCAAAGCTTAAAGGTTTTTTGGTGCCGCGATGGGCTTGTTCTAGTTTTTGTAATATCGAACCTGAGCGCATGGTTACTAAAAAATTGTTAATTAAATTTTGTTAATTAAATTTTGCCATTTCACCTTTCTATTTACTTAAACTGACCAGTTGTTTTTCTTGGCGTTTATTTGCTACTATTGGGGCAGTGAGGGCTGCTTCTAATGGAGCGACTCCTAGTCTTTCTTCAAGGATTTTCATCACTTCACGGCCAAAATCATTGGAATTTTGCCGCCAAGCTTCCAGACAAACTTCACCAAAGAAAGACCCTAGGGGTTCGGGATTCCATAGGAGTTTCTTAGCTGTCCAGGGCATCAGACTCATGGGATCATAGTCCCGATTGAGCATAGTTTTGTCAAAGGCGTACTGTTCTAAATGGGTATGGGGTTGTAGACCAATGAAGAAAATGGCTGGTTCGACTTTATCCCTACCAAATATTTGCTCTAGTTCCCGGTGATAGGCAATAGTCTGGCGAATGGTGTCAAAGGTTTCATCGATTACATTGAAAGAATAGTTGACGGAAACTAGGTCATTGAAGCCCGCTGCTTTTAAATCACGACAGTTTTGCAGTACGGTGCGTAGGTTATAGCCCATGCGCATTTTCCGCACCAGTTCCTGAGAACCACTGGTAATCCCGATTTCAAAGTAATTCATCCCGGTTTTTACCATCAGGTCGCATAATTCTGGGGTGAGATTGTCTGCCCGAATGTATGCTGCCCAGTTAATGTCGCTCATTCCAGCATCAAGGATTTTCTGCAACAGTTCAACGGCATCACCAATGAATTTTTTGGCAGGAATGAACTGGGCATCAGTGAACCAGAACTTGCGGATGCCTCGGTCATAGAGTTGGCGCATTTCTGCGACCACTTCATCTGCCGGGTTAATCCTTACCTGTTTGCCTTCTACAACGGTATAGATACAGTAGCAGCAGTTATGGGGACACCCACGCTTGGTTTGAACTCCAATGTAAAAGTCGTTCTGTTGGAAGTAATAATCAAAGCTGGGCCAGATGCTTTGAATATAGTCGTAGTTGCAAGCAATTTTTTCAATGGGAGTGGGAGACTCATGGATCATGCGATCGCGTGGTTTAGCTTCCCCTACCACATAACAGCGCTGATCATCGAAGTTCTGACCCAGGAGAATTTTCGTGAGTAAGGTTTCCCCTTCTCCAACGGAAACGATGGTTCCAGTTGGCAGTTTATTTTCCAACTGCTCATAGAATACACTAACTGCTCCACCCCCCACAATCAAGCGAGCGTCTGGGTTATATCGTTTAGCCCGTTTGAGTCCTTGTTTGATTAACCCCAAGTTCCCCCACAGTTCGCCATAGTAAGACGCCGCTAAACGCAGACCCCCCAACGCTCCCCGTAATTTCACCAAGGGATTGCGAGCATAGTAAAACTCAAAGGCATTTTGGAGCGGGTTACCACCCCTACCACCCACTGGAGCATAAATTTGAATGTCGCGCCAGGAAAATACCAACAGGGTTGGTTTAAATTGGTCTATCTCAGTATCCAAGGCGCTGGCAAAGTCTAGAGGAGGTACAGTTCCCAAGTCAAAAATGCGCTGTTCTACACCCGGGAACTGTTTATGAACATGGTCAGCTAAATAAACCACCCCGATCGGAAAGATTGGATTACACGGAAGGCGAACATATAGTATTTTCTGTTCCATTGGTAACTGTTTATAGTAATGTTTTTTTGTTATTATAAGTTTTTTTTATCAGTAAGGTTAGTTTGGGTTATTCTTGACCAATTCCGATCGCCTTTGGCGCGGGCAAAGCCCATCGCGTAGCGTGGCCGTTCGCGTAGCGTGGCCGTTCGCGTAGCGTGGCCGAAAGGCCAAAAGGCCAATTAAGCTCAAGATTTCAAGCCAGATCTATACCCAGAGTTATAGACAGATTTATCTACCGCCATTTTCTCTACTTTGAGACTACGGCGGGCAGAAGCTACCAAGGGTGGGCAACAATTATGAAATTGGTTTTTACATATCTTAACTTTACCAAAATTAGGGATTTACCTCAACCTTATGGTAGTTTTGTCTATAGGGATCAAAAATCAGCATCAAGTCATCTAATAGAGTAAAGTACTATAATAGGCTTTATAGAATGAGCATTAGACCTGATTTATACTGAATATCGCTAAAAAAAGCAAATAATCCTAAATAATACCAATAATTAGCATACTGACGCGGTTTTGTCGGTGATAGGCTGAGGTAGACTTCAATAATTAGTAGCCATGTTTACAGCTCGCCGGGATCATAAATGCTACCTTGGTGTTTGTAATAAATTAACCTTTAGAGAATTAATAGATATGACACAAATTTTTGATCCTATTCCTTCAGATAGCCAAGATTCCGTTCTGTGCTGCTATGTGAACGCCACTAGCCAGATCCAGATTGCTAGAATAACGAATATACCTAACTGGTACTTTGAAAGAGTTGTTTTCCCAGGGCAGCGCTTAGTTTTTGAAGCACCGCCACAGGCTCTTCTAGAAATACATACAGGGATGATGGCAAGTGCCATTCTCTCAGATACTATCCCTTGTGACCGCTTATTGGTTAGCCAAAGTGGTAATGCTTATGGCTATCCTGTTTCCGCCGAATCAGCCCAACCTGCCGATATCAAGCCACATCCAGAAACAGTTGATAGTCAAAGAGTGTTCACTGAAAAATTGCCTACCCTGGTTAGCGCGGTCTAGTTACTATCTCTATACGTTGGGGTTGCTTACAACAGGAGCAACCCCTTTTTCATTGGTTGAAGGTTGTTTGGTTGAAGGTTGTTTGGTTGAAGGTTGAAGGTTGTTTGGTTGAAGGTTGAAGGTTGTTTGGTTGAAGGTTGAAGGTTGAAGGTTGTTCTTGCCCAGGCGTCCCTTGTCAGGTAGGTTGAGAGTTCAAGCTAAATAGGCTATAGTGCTAGACTTGTAACTTGTCACTTGGTCTGTAACCATAGCAAGGGTAATTCAAAAGTGAACAAGAACAGATCTTGAGATTCTGTTCCATCACCCCATCACCCCATCACCCCATCACTCCATCACCCTGTGAATCTGCCTTCTTTTCTCTGGCTCTGGAAAATTGCTGCTTGGTCTATGGGTTTATCCCTCTTTGCCTATGTACTCCTGGCAATCACCGGCAGCATTGTGTTTTCTCAACGTCACTCTGGACGTCCACGACCGACTTGGTTACGCCCTCTGCACTACATCATTGGTTGGATCATGGTCGCTCTAGTCTTGGTTCTGCTGGGGATTGGTTTAGTAGGTACCATCGGCCATTACGGTCATCTAGGCCATTCAGCCCACTTAATAGCTGGATGGTCTGTGGTAGCACTGGTATTACTCTCAGCCTTTAGTGCTACCCAAATTAGCCCTCAAGAACCCTTAGCAAGGGCTGTTCACGTTGCTACTAACATTGCTTTGCTAGTGGGATTTACCTGGGTTTCCCTTACTGGTTGGGAAGTTGTGCAGAAATATATTAGGCATTAGTCATTTGTTAATTGTTAGTTTCGATTTTAAATTTATCGAAAGTTTAAAGTTTAAACTTTTAACTTTAAACTTTAAAGTTATCTGTCAGGGATGGATAGCTTTACTTTGCCGATGGACGATTTTGAGAGCGATAAAAAGGCTTTTTGACCACAACGGCGGGATAGGATTTACCCCGGATTTCTACTTCCAGCTGCTGTCCAACTTTGCCCAACTTTCTGGGAACATAGGCTAGTGCGATCGCATTTCCTAAGGTTGGTGCTAATGTACCACTAGTAACAACTCCTACCACCTCACCATCAGCTAGGACTGGGTAACCATGGCGAGCAATCTGCCTTCCTTGCATCTGGATCCCAACTAGCTTGCGCTCGATCCCCGTTGCTTTTTGTTGCTCTAGCACCGAGCGTCCGATGAAGTCTCCTTTGCTATCAAGATGCACTAGCCAACCTAACCCAGCTTCTAAGGGTGTCGTGGTATCATCAATATCTTGTCCGTAGAGTGCCATAGCCGCTTCTAGGCGCAAGGTATCTCTGGCACCTAAACCACAGGGAGTGACACCAGACTCTAAAAGTTTGTGCCACAGCTCTATGCCGACATCTGGGTCTAGCATCAGCTCAAATCCGTCTTCCCCTGTGTAACCGGTTCTAGCAATAAATGCCGGTTTCCCCAACACCGTTGCCTCTAGATGTCCAAATGCTTTGACTGGTGCTAAGGCTTCTTTGACAAATGGCTGAAGATGTGATATTGCCAATGGTCCCTGTACTGCAATCAAGACTTTTGATGTTGAGAGGTCTTGTAAGGTAACTGAGTCAGCATCCAGGTGAGCTAACAACCAGTCTTTGTCTTTGGTGCAGGTTGCTCCATTAACAATCATCATCCCCCGCTGCTCCCCAGACTCCTCCTCACCTTGGTAGTAGAAGATAATGTCATCAATGATTCCACCATTCGGATTTAACAACACCGTGTATTGAGCTTGACCCGGTTGCAAGCGGGTTAAATCCGAAGGCACTAGAGACTGCAATTGCTCCCGTAGTTGCTTACCATTAAAAGCAAACTTACCCATATGGGAGATGTCGAAAATTCCGACAGCAGTTCGTACTGCAGCATGTTCTTTTTTCAATCCGCTAAATTGTACTGGCATTTCCCAACCGGCAAAAGCTGTCAAGCGGGCATTTTGTGCTACCACCTGGTCAAAGAGGGGAGTGCGAGCCAGTTTAGGGGTTTCGGATTGGGACTCTGGAGATCCTGGGGAATTGGCCACGGGTTTTAATAATGGTGTTCAGTTATCAGGTTAGTGTACCATCTATCTGCTATTATCAGATGCGTTCCCGTAGCGTGTGCGTAGCACAATGTGGAATGGGCATCTTGCCCGTTTAGCACAATGTAGAATGGGCATCTTGGCCGTGTAGCACAATGTGGAATGGGCATCTTGCCCGTTACAATTTCGCGTTTTTTTAACAACAGTTGCTAAACAGTTAGTAAATACGCCCCTTTTAAATTTATCACTGTTAAGGTACTATATTATCTTGGTAAAGACTATCCCACTAATATGAACAAGAAAGTAATTTGGTATATCAAATCTCAAGTTGGAGTTCTGCTTTTTCCCTTAGGCTTATGCTTATTTGGAGAAGCCGTTTCTAAAAGAATTGAAGGAGAGCCTTGGTTTTGGTTAGGAACCTTAAGCTTAGTGGTGATTAATGCCGGGATTGGTTTGATGATTGAAAGCGGATTGATATCCGGTTTTCCCAGAGATAAGGTGGCCAAAGACGACTCAAACTAGTCAGTTATCAAGACTGAATTAAGTTTTTATGTAAGCATATGCGCTACTTGAGGTGCGGTCAGCGGTCAGCGGTCAGCGGTCAGTGGTCAGTGGTCAGCTTAAAATCAACCTTTTTCCTCAGATTAAACTAATCCTTACCTGTTTTATTCAAAAGACTTTCGTGACTATTAAACTAATCCTTACCTGTTTTATTCAAAAGCTGATAACTGATAGCTCATAGCTGATAGCTCATAGCTGATAGCTCATAGCTGATAGCTTACAGTAGTTTACCAAGGTAACTCGCTTCCATCCCAGGAGAAAAACTGTCCACTATCCCCTTTATCCAGCTTTTCGATCACCGCCAGTAGTTGAGTAACAGTACGCTCTACTGGGAATAACTTATCAGCAGGTACATTTTTTTGAAAGGGTTTAGAAAGGCGCGTATTGGTTGTACCAGGATGCAAGGTAACAACGATAGTTTGAGGACTTTTTCTACTGTATTCAATTGCCACTGTTCGCATAAACATATTTAAGGCTGCTTTCGATGCTCGATAGCCATACCATCCTCCCAGTTGGTTATCACCAATACTGCCAATTTTGGCAGAAATGCTAGCAAAAATACTGCGATCGCTATGACGGAATAATGGTAATAAATGTTTAGCCAGCAGCACTGCTCCAATACTGTTCACCTGGAAGTAACGGATCAAGTGTTCTGAATTAATCTGTTTCAGGCTTTTTTCTGGTTGTAAGCTGCCGTCATGAAGCAATCCAACACAATTAATCACTAAGTGGAGTTTGTCTATCTCTACACTGATTTGTTTGACAGCTTCAGATACTTGCAACTCGTCGGTAATATCCATCGATAGACAAACTAATCGATTAGGATAGTTGTTTTCAAGCCCAATTAATTCCGAACTAGAATCACGGTTACGATAACTGCCATAAATCTTGGTAAACGTTTCATCTTGCAGCAATTGTTTGACAAAAGCCAGACCAATACCTCCGCTGGAACCGATAATTAAGGCATTAGCGTTGTTAATTCCATCTATAGACATTTATTAGGGCTCCGCGCAGGGAGTAGACAGTAGGGAGTAGGAGAAGTTTGGGAAGTTTAGGGACATAGGAGAGATTTTTATTAAGGGTAATTATCCGGAGATAATTTTAAGGTTTATCTTAACAAACAACATTAGCTCAAAATTTGTGATAAATCTAGCACGAATCCAGACAACACATCCTCTCCTGACAAGCTGCTCGGGGATTCCAAAACCTCCCTATCCTGCCCAGGGCGATAAATTGCTACCTGTTGATTTTGAGGGTCAATTAACCAACCTAGACGTACACCACAGTCCATGTACTCTTGCATCTTTTCCCGCAACGTCTTCAGGTTGTCATTAACAGAGCGGAGTTCCGCCACAAAATCAGGAGCCATTGGTAATAATTTATCAGGATCCCGATTAAGTGCTTCTAATCTTTCTACCCTTACCCAGGAGGCATCAGGAGAACGATTGGCACCATTAGAAAGCGTAAAGCCCGTTGAAGAATCAAACACTAATCCGGTTCCATCACTATCAGCCCAATTACCCAAACGTTGCGTCAGTCGGCTATTCCGGTTTCCGCTTTTCCATCCCGTTGGTGCCATGATAATTAGTTCTCCCTTGCTGGTACTCTCAAGACGTAAATCTTTATTGTCCTGACAGAGTTGGAAGAACTGTTCATCTGTTAGTTTAATCGTGGGAGCTAAGTTGAGAATAAGAGCAGTCATAATTGATAATTATAGCAATTTCGGGGAGATAGGGAATCGGGAATCGGGAATCGGGAATCGGGAATCGGGAATCGGGAATCGGAACCCACCCCTAACCCCTCCCAGGAGGGGAACGGGAATCGGGAATCGGGAATCGGGAATCGGGAATCGGGAATCGGGAATCGGGAATCGTAGTAAAGAGCTGGGAGTATTTTTTGATATTATACTAAATTAGCGTAAGCTATCAGCTATCAGCTATCAGCTATCAGCTATCAGCTATCAGCTATCAGCTATCAGCCAAAGGCCAACGGCTGACCACTGACCACTGAACACTGACCGCTGAATGCTTACCTTAGGGTTTAAAAGTACCCACTGAAATATCAACACTAACTGGGTCTTCATTATCCACTAAACCATCGCCATTATCATCCCAAACAGAGGTCGCGAAAAAACCGCATATAATATCGATTTCCTGCTCAGAAACTCTCAAAAATAGAGACCCCTGTTTAGTCGCGCATTTAAATTCTGCTTTCTGGACTAGCTCTGGAGCCTTTGTTCGTAATTGAGGCAATACTTTCTGGCACTGTTGGTCAGAAGTAGAGCAAACTAATGGCTTCACAAACGTAGAATCATTGGCTACTAAGGGCAAAACCCCTAACCATGTACCAGTGCGACTGCCATTTCCTATAGGTTTATCCCAACAAAAAAAGCTGACTCGCTGGGGTTGTCCTTGATTCTGAAAAACCTTTAAACTTAAATGTTTGCTATCACTACACTCCCTTTCCCATTCAGCTATTTGTTCAGGAAAACTATCGCCAAGGTCAGCTAAAACTTCCTGACATTGGCGTTCGCTACAATCCCCTGCTACGTTCCGAGGCTGGGTTTTATCTGCTGGGCTTTCACTAGCACAACCAAGCACAAGCAGAGCAACCATAACACTAGGAATTGCTAATCCTTTTAATCTCATGTCACAATTGCGAATAGTTATTATAGAGTTTCCTATAAATTTTATTCCCTGCTCCCTACTCCCTACTCCCTACTCCCTGTTCCCTGTTCCCTGTTCCCTGTTTCCTGTTCCCAGATCCGATGTTCCCTTTGCTATATAGCAATTTCAATTTAAATTTGCCATCCTCAATCTACAGAGCAAATCATTCAAAGCATCCTTAGCTGATGGTGCTTTTGGTAACCAACTAGACTCAGAAGCTTCCTCTAATTGACTCTGTAGACGACTATATTCTCCCTCATGAAATTCAATATTTGTATCTTCCAATACAGACTTTTCTGCTCCTGCTAGCTTTCGAGCAATTAAATCTGGAATATAAGGTAACTGGAACACCTGATTGAGCTTAACCAAGTTAGCTTCTATTTCGCCAGTTTTCATTAAATGGATACCAGTCAACAGCGCCCGATAGACATAAAGCAAAGGTTTGACCCGACATGGACTCATCTTTTGAAACAGTTTCCATTGAGTTCGGGAAAATCCTAGATAGTGATGGGCATGGTAGCAAGTAATGCATTGTTTTGCGATCGCTTTTAATTCCTCATGCTCCGGTGTAGTATGAATCACTAGGGGTGAGTACAGCTGCTCTAAGACATAACCATTCTTTTTCAGCAGCATCTCAAAGAACTTTTTGATATCGTGAGTGACTAGATCCAGTTCTATGGAATCCCGAATTTCCGAAACTTCAATCGTTTCCGGTCCCGGCTCTAGTCCTATAACTTTCTGTACTGGCAGAATGTGACTACCACGCAAATCATAATCAGAATCTGGTGAAGGGAAACCATACAAATGCGCTCCACTGAGGGTAGCGAATAACAGTGGATGGGGTTGAGTATAAATTACAGATAGTAGTTTTTGGTTTAAATTCATATATAACTAAACCATACTTTGACGTGCTTTAATCAAAAACCCATTAGCTGCTTCATAATCCGGACGTTCTGGCAAATTGGTGTTAGCAAAAGCAGCATCAAACTCTTGATGTAAACTCAATCGCCAAGCCGTAACCTCCTCCCATGGCATTTCATCCCGACGGATGGCTAGGAGTTGTTGCCGATACTCCTCAACTTTCACTGGTACAAACCCCTCTTTCAAGACTGTGATCCCTGAGAGCAATAAACGGATTAAGTGCATAGCATGTTTTAATCGAACTGCTCCTTTAGTCCGAAAATCTTGCTCCATTTTTTTAAATTGGGACATCACATACCCATTATAGGTTTGGTAAACCAACTTAGACAGAAAAATATCTCGAATAGCTAGCAATTCCTCTGCTATAGGAGTGGCTGTTTCCACTAGTGGTGTGTAGAGACATTCCAACACATTTGGATTAGCCTTCAGTGCCAAAATGATAAACTTTTGAAGCTCCCAGTAGCACTCCTGAGTCTCGTGCTTTTCTAACTGTTCCGGAATCCCATACAGTGACCAGTGAACCACAGCTGGTGGCAGGTAAATACCCCGTCTGTCTATATCAGAGTTTTCATCATCGAGACCAAATGCTCTCGACCCTACTACACAGCGGTAGATAACATGATCATATAAATTTAACTCTGTGAGTAAGTCTTCCGAGAGCTGTAACCCTTCTTTTTGGAAGTGTTTACGAATACTAAATTCATGGCGACGTAGGGTAACTTCCCTATCATCAGGCAAACGCACCCGATAGGCATGGGAATCATCTGTTGGTGCCTTGACTATTACACCGACTGCTCCTTGTACACATAATGTTTCACCCGCAGAGTTTTTAGCAGCCACACGAGTTACCACTTGGGTACCGACTGGCAAGATTAAGTGAGGATTCATTTGTTATAAGTTTTTTGTATAAACCCTAATATTAAAATATTATAGCATTCTTAAGTAAGATGTAAAACTAGGCTTGATTGTAAATACGATTCAGTATTTTATCCAATAAATCTGGATCTTTATAAGGATTATTTTTTTTTGACTCTTCCCAACTCATCCTGGCTTCAGAAAGTAATTTATAATAGCTAGTTGGGGATTTAAAAACTACATTATATTCTTCAATTAAATAACCCTCTAATTGCTCAAAGTTACATCTATATCGTTTTTTTATCCAAGTGATAACTTCTTTTTTTTCTTGTTTATTTAAATAGCCTTTACCCCCTTTGTAAGATAATTTTAATCCTTCTACACCCGCTGAATTAAATTTTTTTTTCCACTTACTAATGAAGCTCTTTGATACATTTAATGATTCGGATATTGCTTGATATTTCCAGCCTTGTATGGCAAATTTTACAGCTAGCGCTCTTTTTAATTCTCTTGAATCTGGATTACTATTAATCCACTTATCCAACTTTCGGTTTTCTTGATTTGACATAGAGTTTTTATCCCATATTTTTTAAATTATTAATTTTTTTAAGTAAACTTATAGCAATTATCATAGCTATGAGGTACAAAATTTCGGGATTTTAGGGAACAGGGAACAGGGAACAGGGAACAGGGAACAGGGAACAGGGAACAGGGAACAGGGAACAGGGAACAGGGAACAGGGAACAGGGAACAGGGAACAGGGAACAGGGAACAGGGAAGAGAGAACAGGGAATAGGGAATAGGAATGCGCTGCATCAAAACAGGGAATCAACGTCAAAAAAGACTGTACCTCATAACTGCAATCAACGCTATATAGTCATAACTTTATTCGTTGAATTATAAATTAAAAACCTGAACAAATTTAAATTTATTTTCTACCAATACCTACTCCATAAAACCAATTAATAAAGTCCATCAAACAAGTATTGCTATATAATAATGGTGATGCCTATCATTATTTTTGTTTAGCGTAAATATTTTTTAGGTGCTTCTTAACCGTATTGATGCTGATAAATAGCTGCTGGGCAATTTCTCGGTAAGTAAAGTTGGCTTTTTTAAGTGACCATATTTGCTCTTCCCGGGGCGTTAAGCCATATTTTAGAGCATCAGTGCTAGCGGAAATTTGATAAGATTGATTTTGATCTTCTAGGGTTACTAAGAGGTAAGGTTCTGGAGATAACTCTAACGTTAACCATCTAACCCTAACCCGAAAGTTAACTGACTTATCCACTTGAATTTCAGCTTCGATAATTAGTTTGCGATCGCAAAACCACTCACGACTATCAATTAATGATTCGCAAACTCGCCAAATTGGGTCAGGGATAGAATTTATCTGTGACCTACCTTGAGTGATTTTAGAACACATTCGACGTCCACACTCATTGGCATGAAACCAATCTTGGTTAGTAGTTAGAATCAGCACCCCATCCACAAACCCCTCAAGGATTGCTTGGATCAGTAATGGGGGTTCTGACCTTGTTTGTGCCATGACTACTTAAACCTGAATTACACATTATCCAGAATTCCGGATTTGCCCAGGCTGTGCTAGACACAGTTTTGGATCAGGTTTGGATCACCTCGTGATCACAACAGATGATCCAAAATTGGCACTTGACAATTTGTATAATAAAGTATAATAATTTTGAGCTCTCAGCTGGCTCTAATTTGAATTATTAAAACATCAAGTAGCAAAGCATTGTGAACAGGATTGTGAAGAGGTTTCCTGAGGTGCGACCAGTGGCGAATTTAATTCTTAATGGGTCTTGCGCACCTAAGTGTTGGTGGGATATTGTGACTGACTTTGGCAGTATGTCTACTGACAGAGGCTCCGATTGCACAAGCGCGGAAGCTGGAGGCCGTAGGCCACGCGGAAGCGAACGCTTC
>NZ_GL890840.1:239033-261052 GCF_000211815.1 Moorena producens 3L | reverse complement strand
AGCGCATTAAGATTCTCTGGGTCGCGAGGATGTTTGAGAAGTACCAAATGTTGGTAATAAGCCATCATAATCCCAAATCTTAGGGACTTTGTACTAACTTACCCCCTTGCTTTGGGGGGTTAGGGGGGCCTTTCGAGTCGGATCCAACATCTTTAAAATACCCTCTTAGACCTGGAATATGCCTAAGGGTGTTTGCCAGAGTTGACCTGCGATTCCCTTGAGCTTAGGTTTTGCTTCGATTTGAATATAGCATTTTTATTTGAGATGTAAACAGCGGACCCGTCGAAACAGGTAACTTCGGCTCAGGGAACAGGGAACAGTAGGAAAGAGCTCCAAAGAGTTTTTGATGTTATGAGAAATCATCAAGATTGTTCATGACCTATTTGTAAATCCTATAGCTGAGGTGAGATTTTGCCATCTTTACAAGCGTCTCGACAGGGAAGACTAACAATTAAACAGTATCGAAACCGAAAGGGATGGACGATAGAGGATCACAGATGGCTGGTCGAGGCGAGTAAGATCTTAAATCCAGATATCGACTGGGCATCCTCCGAGTATGGGTTGCAAGAAATCTATGCTCCTGGTGTCTCCCTAGCTACTTGGAAACGCTTCTTGCAAGGAAAGCCGATTAATGCCCAAGTTTTCCAGGTATTTTGCCAAGTTTTAGGACTTAACTGGGAATATGTGATTGAGAACAGCCTCCCTAAGTCCTCAATCCAGAAGACAACCACTAAAATCCCCTCAAATCGAGTAGATTGGTCAGCAGCGCCGGATGTGCCAGTTTTCTTTGGACGTACCGAAGAATTGGCTACCTTAGTGCAATGGATTCTCCAGGATCGTTGCCGAGTGGTGGCAATTTTAGGAATGGGTGGAATTGGCAAAACTGGACTCTCTTTGAAGCTAGGTAAGGGTGGAATTGGCAAAACTGATCAGTCCCTCAAGCTAGATCATGGCATTCAGGATGAGTTTGAGTACGTCATTTGGCGTACGCTACTTAATGCTCCTCCCATTATAAAAATTCTCGAAGAGCTGATCAAATTTCTCTCCAACCAGGTAGAAAGCAATTTACCAGACACCATAGATGCTCAACTATCACGACTACTTCACTATTTGCGTGAGCATCGCTGTTTGCTAATCCTGGATAATGTAGAGTCAATTATACAAGGTGGTGACAAGGCTGGGCAATATCGAGAAGGATATGAGGAGTATGAGCAACTGTTCCGAAAAATTGGAGAAGTCTCCCATCAAAGCTGCTTGTTGATCACCAGCCGAGAGAAGCCCCACGCCATTGCCAGACTTGAAGGCAAAACACGACCGGTTCGTTGCCTGGAATTAAGCGGTTTTGAAGTTTCAGATGGCAAGAAAATCTTTAATTCCATTGCCTCGTTCTCTGGTTCAGATCAGCAATGGCAAGAACTGATTGAATTTTACAACGGTAATCCTTTATCCCTAGAAATTGTTGCCAAGCATATTGATGAAGTATTTTTGGGTAATATTGGCGACTTTTTAACAGAAGGAAAACCAGTCTTCGATGACTTTCGTGAAGTGTTAACCTGGCACTTTGAGCACTTGTCAGACCACGAACAGGAAATTCTGTACTGGTTGGCAATTAATCGGGAAGCTGTTTCCCTTGCCCAACTCCGAGAGGATATCCTCTCACCAGTGGCTAAACAACATTTACCAGTAACACTGCAATCCCTGCAAAGACGTTTACCTTTGGAAAAAAGTTCAGCAGGCTTTACCCTGCAACCTGTGCTGATCGAGTACATGACTGAGAAAGTAATTGACAAGGTTAGTCAGGAAATACTCACCGATAAAATAGCTCTGTTTAATTCTCATTGTTTGCTGAAGGCTTTGGCAAAACAGTACATTCGGGAAAGTCAATCCCGTCTGCTCCTCAAACCATTAATCGATCAGCTAATCGCTAGTTTGAGTAGTCAAAGTTGTCTTGAGGAAACTCTAAATAATAGTCTTTCGAAAATAAGAGAAAACTTGGTGCCAAGGGTAGGCTATGCAGCCGGTAATATCCTTAATCTGCTCTGCCAACTTAAAACTGATTTAAGGGGTTATGATTTTTCTAATCTCACTATTTTGCAAGCTTACCTTCAGGGGGTAGAGTTGCTAGATGTAAACTTCGCTAATGCTACCATCGCTAAATCAGTTTTTACTCAACCTTTTGGTAGTATTTTGTCAGTATCATTTAGCCCCGATGGCCAGCTTTTGGCTGCAGGTGATAGCATGGGCAAGATTCATCTGTGGCAAATTGCTGATAGTCAATACCGTTTAACCTTGAAGGGACACACCAGTTGGGTATGGTCTTTGGCCTTTACTAGGCTAGATGATGGTAACAGTGAAGAGACTCAGATTTTGGCTAGTAGCTCTGAAGATCAAACCGTCAGGCTCTGGGATATTGCTACCAGTCAATGCCTCCACACCTTGCGAGGACATAGGAGTAGAATATGGTCAGTTGCTGTCAGTGGAGATGGCACAATTGTTGCTAGTGGCAGTGGCGATAAAACCGTTAGAATCTGGGATGTTAGTACCGGTGAATGCTTGAACATCTTGCCAGAGCACTCCCAAACCGTAAGAGCCGTAGCTTGTAGTCCCGATGGTGCCATTCTCGCCAGTGGCTGTGAAGATAAAACTATCAAACTCTGGGACTCTGATACAGGTGAATGCCTCAGCACCTTACAAGGACACTCTCATCAGATCAGGTCAGTGGCTTTCAGCCCCGATGGAACTACCCTCGCTAGTAGTAGTGATGACAAAACCGTAAGGCTATGGAATCTTAGCACCGGTAAATGCGTTAAGATGCTGCGGGGACATACAAAAAGCATACGGTCAATTGGCTTTAGTAAAGATGGAACCACTCTCGCCAGTAGTAGTGATGATAAAACCGTAAGGCTATGGAATTTTAGCACTGGTGAATGCCTCAATAAGTTGTACGGACATACTAATGGTGTATGGTCTATTGCTTTGAGTCCAGATGGCGTAACTTTAGCAAGTGGTAGTGATGACCAAACCGTAAGGCTATGGAATATTAACACTGGTCAATGCCTCAACACGTTTCGAGGATATACCAATGGCGTATGGTCTATTGCTTTCAGTCCAGATGGGACAACCCTCGCCAGTGGCAGTGAAGACCAAACCGTAAGACTTTGGGATGTTGGTACCGGTGAATGCCTCGATACCTTACGAGGACATACCAATTTGATATTTTCTGTTGCCTTCAGTCGAGATGGTGCAATCTTAGTTAGTGGCTCTAAAGACCAAACCCTCAGACTCTGGGATATTAGCACTGGTGAATGTCTCAACACCTTCCACGGACCCAAGTGGGTACTTTCAGTCGCCTTTAGTCCCAATGGAGAAATCTTAGCCAGTGGTCATAATGACGATAGGGTAAGACTCTGGGATATTAGCACCGGTGAGTGTTTCCAGACCTTATTAGGACACACGAGTTTGGTCTGGTCAGTGGCTTTCAGTCCAGATGGCACAACCCTCGCTAGTGGCTGTGAAGACCAAACCGTTAAACTCTGGGATGTTGGCACCGGTGACTGTTTAAGTACTTTGCAGGGACACCGGAATATCATCAAGTCCGTTGTCTTTAGTGGAGATGGCAGAATTCTCGCTAGTGGCTGTGAAGACCACACTGTTAGGGTCTGGGATGTTGGCACTGGTGAGTGTCTCAACACTTTGCGTGGACACACCCATCGATTACGGTCAGTGGCGTTCAACCCTAATGGTAAACTGATCGCTAGTGGTAGTTATGATAAAACCTGTAAGCTCTGGGATGTTCAGACAGGTGAATGTTTAAAAACTCTCCATGGACATACTAATGTGGTATGGTCTGTTGCTTTTAGTCGAGATGGTTTAATGCTAGCCAGTAGCAGCAACGATGGCACAATTAAGTTTTGGGATATCGAGAAGGGTCAATGTATCAAAACCCTGAGAGTGCCTAGACCCTATGAGGGGATGAATATCGCCGGTGTTACTGGTTTAACAAAAGCAACTATTACCTCCCTGAAAGCCTTGGGAGCAGTTGATTAGACTTGTTGCGGGAGTCGGGAGTTGGGAGTCGGGAGTCGGGAATCGGGAGTCGGGGGCGTTGCTTAATAATGGAGTCGGGAACAGATGTAGGGTGGGCAGTGCATCCGTATGATTCACTGACTAGCCATAGCATTGCTAAGCACTGCCCACCAAAAGTCGGGAATTCATGTAGGGTGGGCAGTGCATCCGTATGATTCACTGACTAGCCATAGCATTGGGTTTGCACTGCCCACCAAAAGTCGGGAACTGCCATCTGGCTTCTGGCTTCTGCCATCTGGCTTCTGGCTTCTGCCTTCTGCCTTCCTTGAGCTCAGTTCAACCCAACCTACTACCTGATAAGATTTTTTTGAAGCACAAGGCAATTACTCCAAATATCAGGATTAGCCCAACTGGTACTATCACACTATTGATCCAAGGGTTGTCACAGCTCTTTTTGAAGGGTGGGATCAGCGTGGATACAGTCTCACACTGCTTAGCGTCAAAATCCATTAAAGCCGTGACAGCTGTCCCCGCACCAACTACCGTTACTATAGTCTGAAAAGTGCGATCGCGTTCTGCTTTTTCCAGCTCAATTTGACTACGGATGGCATTGAGCCTGGTCTCTAGCAGCCGTAATGCCATCTCCATTATATCATAGTCTTTAGTAACCTGCAATAGGTAATTTTCCTTTACCTCTTTACTAAACGTTTCTAAAAACTCTAGGTTATTATCGGCACCTAATTTTTGGCATTTTTGGTTGATGATTTCTAAACGGGTTTGATAATTGAATAAATTAATCTCGATAATTTGGTTTTGAAAATTTAGTTTAGGCAAATCCAGGGTATAGTTCCCTAAAGACTTTTGAATATCATCGAGTTTTGCGGCGATGGTTTGGTCTCTAAAACTAGAAGCGTTTTCGTCACTGATAAGTCTCTGATTGGCTTCAACCTGCTTATAGTAAGCTACCAAGGTTTTTTTGATTAAGCGACTTTGGCTGTAAGCCCATAAAATTTTGTTTCTATAACTAAACAGACCCATCCAATCCGTATACAATTCCGCTGCTTTTTCCATACTTTCTTGGTCAGAAAAGAGCATAATGATTACATGGCAGTTGACCTGATTCAGGGGTTGATATCGCCACAGCTCAAAAACTTCACCACCAAATAAGCTGCCTTTTCCATGTAAATCTTGTGACCAATTCGCCCCTTTATCGAAAAGCTTAGCACCTTGTGTAATGTCTTTTTCCTGTTTTTTAGAACTTTCGGGGGGTGATAATAATTGTAAATCTTGTGACCAATTCGCCGCTGTCTGGAAAACATGATAACAGGATTTAGCAATATATTCGTAGCTTTTGCTCGACGTTTTCGGTAACCATCCAGAAAGCATCCAAGTTTGCCCTAGGGTCGCCCTTTCCCCTTGTAATCTCCATTCAATTTCTGCTCGCAGTCTGGCAAAACAGTCAGGGGTTTGGGGGTCGGTTTGATTGTTAATGGAACAATCAATTTGCAAGCCATAGGTATCATTTAAGCGGACAGGATAGTAGTACCCTTCTAGGGTATCGTTTGCTGTGGTAAAGTCATAATACTTTTGTTTAGGGAGTAGTTCTAAATATTTGGTTTCTAGATCAGGATCGAAGAATTTACTATCTGCTGGGAGTTTAGCTCGAAACTTAGCTTGCTTTTCTTGCTTCTCAGCTTCAGTGAGGTTGAGAGCATCTCGTAAGTCATATAAAAATAAATCGAGAGTTGGAAAGATTATATCGCTCACTATAGCATTTTTATTTTAGTTGTGAACATACTACCTTATGGAAAGGCAACAGGCAACAGGCAACAGGCAACAGGCAAGAGTTAATCAACTCTATAAGGATTTAAGGATTTTTGGTAGCGACTTCATCGCTTTTGCAATTAGGCAAAAATTATCATAAAATTCCCACAGTTATCTTTTTTTTTACAAATATCAGATGCACCCTTCAATTTTATTACCCCGACTCCCGACTCCCGACTCCCGAATTGGGTAATTTACTTTTTAGAAGCCCCTAAAAACCCTTTAAGTTTTTCCAAGGGTAATTTTTGGACAACTTCTTGTGGCTGTTCTGAACGACTGACGACAATCACAATATTATTAATTTGTTGGTCATAGCCTGTAGGTGATGACTTAGGTTTATGTCCTCTCATGATCGAGGTACGGCTAGGTGTATTGACTGGCTGGATTTCGGCTTCTGTGGGGAGATAGTCTGGAGGAATATCGACCGTAGTGTCAAGTTGGTTGTAATAGGTTTGGTAACGTTGATTTAACTCAGGATTGGCGGCAATCATCTCTAGCAGCTTGGGTTTGGTATACTTCTCCCAGGCCAGAGGTTGGGCATCAAGTTGATCGCCAATTTCTTTGATGCTCTTATTCTCAGGTTGACTCAAGGGTGTGTCTAAATCGGTCAGAGCAAGTAAAAAAGCTAATAGGGTTTTGTTGGTATTCATCAGCCACTGTCACTACTTCGATCACTATCTACTATCTTTATACATGAAGGATCAGCCGAGTGCTCGAAATTGCGATATTATGTTATGCTAATAAAAATTTCACAACCTCGCTCCAATGACACCGGAATGGGAAGCCCTAATCGTTGGGATTAACCGTTATCCAGAATACACCAACTTTAACGACCTGACCGTTGCTGTTAAAGACGGGGAAAATGTCGCTCAACGATTACAACAGTATGGCTATGAACCGTTCCGGATTCAGGACTTACCCCTTGGGTTGACCCAAAAAGGACCAGGGGGACTATCGAGCACAGGACTAGTAAAATTAGAGGAATTAAGGGAAGCAGTTGCTAATCTGTTTAATCCTCCTGCTCCTAACCAAGCTCCAGAAACCGCCCTATTCTTCTTTTCAGGCCATGGCTGTAGACAAGAGGTGGATGGCATTGAAGAGGTTTTCTTAGTGACTAGTGATGCCTTTCCGGATGTGGGAATTTATGGCTATCCTCTGCAGGAATTGGGTCAGCAAATCGCAACTAGCCCAGTGAAACAGGTAGTGATTTGGTTAGATTGTTGCTACAGTGGCGAGTTACTGAAATTTATCCCAACTGATAAAGCTTACTGCTTGATTACTGCTACTCGTTCCTACGAGCCGGGAGTAGAGATTAGCCATGAACAAGGAGTATTTACCAAGGAGTTACTGGCAGGATTGAATCCGGAAAATTACCCGGATGGTATTGTTAATAGTCATAATTTGGCCTTGTTTATTGAGCAGCGGATGTCAATGACTCAGCAACGTCCTTTAATCGCTAACTCACAACAAGCCATTATACTGACTACTCAGTTTCCGAAACTGAGCTTTCAGGATAAGTGCCCCTACCGGTCTCTGTCTTATTTTACCGCATTACCAGAAGATGCTCTGGTGTTTCACGGTCGTTCTCAGTTGACCGAGCAGTTAATTGAGCGAGTGAAAAATCAAGACCGTCTGCTGGTAGTGTTAGGGGCTTCCGGCAGTGGCAAGTCTTCCTTACTCAGAGCAGGATTATTGTATCAGCTGAAGTTAGGTCAGGCAATTGTTGGAAGCGATCGCTGGCATTATCTAGAACCTTTCACTCCAGGTGTTGCACCAAAGCAAAGGTTACAGGAGGTCCTGGAAAAGGGGGAGCTTTTAGAGAAGCAGGGAGAGGGTGTGGCTGATTCTGGGGAACAAAACTTTCAAAGTCCCCCAAAGTTGGGGGATTTAGGGGGCATTCCCATCAGCAACGCCCAGCCAGAGAATTTTAGTAAAACTCCGATGGTCATGATTATTGACCAGTTTGAAGAGTGCTTCACTATGATTCAACCTGACCAACGCCAGGAATTCTTTAACGGTTTAATTGAATTAATCGAGAATACAGACAATTTAATTGTTTTAATTGCCATGCGCTCTGACTTTCGGGGGCGGTTGCGAGAGTATCCTAAATTAGTAGAGAAGATTAATAGACCATTAATTAATGTTGACCACTTGAACCATGAGGAAATTGAAGAAGCGATCGCACTACCGGCGGAATTAGTAGGATTAGGGATTGAGGGGAGATTAAAACAGCAACTGATTAACGATGTCGAAGATTATCCAGGTAGCCTTCCCCTGCTCCAATATACTCTGACGGAATTATGGAAACAGTCAAGACAGCAGCAGGAAACGTTTTTACGGTTAGAAACCTATCAACAGTTAGGGGGAATTGAGGGAACTCTGGAAAAGAAGGCAAATCAGGTATTTGATAGTCTCTCCCAGGTAGAACAAACTGTGGCTAGGCGTTTGTTGTTGGAATTAACTCAAGTGGGAGAGACTCTCGATACCCGTAGACGAGTACGCCTGGGGGAGTTAGTCAATTCTCATCACAGTTTAGAACTGCTCGATGCTGTTAGCCAGACCTTAGCCAGTTCAGACAACCGCTTGATTACTAGAAGTCATCAAGAAAATTCCCAGGATGTGGTTTTGGATGTGGTACATGAAGCCTTGATTCGCCACTGGGGAAGGTTGCTGGAGTGGAAGCAGACTTACACAGAAGCGATGGTGATCGAAAGCAAGCTGGAAGCGGCGGCGCTTGAATGGCAAGAGAAGGGAAAGAAGCGTGATGATGCCGGTTTACTGTTGCTTGGGGGGAGGTTAATAGAAGCCCAGGAGTATTTAAGAAAGTATGGTGAATTGGGGATGTTGAATGGGCTGGCGGAGGAGTATATTGAGGTCAGCCGTCACAAGCACAAGCAAATGACCCGTAACCGCTGGTTAGGGGTGGCAGGGTTTATTGCTGTGTTGGTATTGGGGACAGTTGTTTCAACGGTTTTTGGATTGGAGTCTAGTAAACAGGCGAGAAAGGCAGAAGAAAGTGAAATTAAAGCCCTGAGTCAATCTTCAGAACTCTTGTTTAGCTCAAAGCAACCCTTTGATGCTCTAAAAGAGAGTTTAAGGCCAGTAGGAAAACTCCAAAAGACAAAAAGGGTAAAAGGTGATACTAGAATACAAGTGATCGCTAAGTTGCAGCAATCTCTCTATGGCGTCAACCAGTATAATAGCCTGGATAAACATACTGATACTGTCACTAGCGTGGCCTTTAGCCGAGATGGCATGACTATCGCTTCTGCTAGTTGGGACAACACCGTGAAACTATGGAATCTACAAGGCAAACACCTGCACACCCTCACTGGACATACTGATACTGTCACTAGCGTCACCTTTAGCCCAGATGGCATGACTATCGCTTCTGCTAGTTTGGACAAGACGGTGAAACTATGGAATCTACAAGGCAAACACCTGCACACCCTGACTGGACATAGCGAACCTGTCAATAGCCTCGTCTTTAGCCCAGATGGCATGACTATCGCTTCTGCTAGTTTTGACAACACCGTGAAACTGTGGAATCTCAAAGGCAAACCCCTGCACACCCTCACTGGACATAGCGAACCTGTCACTAGCGTGGCCTTTAGCCGAGATGGCATGACTATCGCTACTGCTAGTTGGGACAAGACTGTGAAACTGTGGAATCTCAAAGGCAAACCCCTGCACACCCTCACTGGACATAGCGAACCTGTCACTAGCGTGGCCTTTGGCCCAGACGGCCAAACTATCGCTTCTGCTAGTTGGGACAACACCGTGAAACTGTGGAATCTCAAAGGCAAACACCTGCATACCCTCACTGGACATAGCGCAGATGTCACTAGTCTCGCCTTTAGCCCAGATGGCATGACTATCGCTACTGCTAGTTTGGACAACACCGTGAAACTGTGGAATCTGCAAGGCAAAGTACTGCAAACCCTCACCGGACATAGCCAATATCTCATAACCGTCGCCTTTAGCCCAGACGGCCAAACTATCGCTTCTGCTAGTGATGACAACACCGTGAAACTGTGGAATCTCAAAGGCAAACCCCTGCACACCCTGACTGGACATAGCGAACCTGTCACTAGCGTGGCCTTTAGCCGAGATGGCATGACTATCGCTTCTGCTAGTTTGGACAACACCGTGAAACTGTGGAATCTCAAAGGCAAAGACCTGCACATCCTCACTGGACATAGCGCAGATGTCACTAGCGTGGCCTTTAGCCGAGATGACCAGACTATTGCTACTGCTAGTTGGGACAAGACGGTGAAACTATGGAATCACCAAGGCAAACACCTGCACACCCTCACCGGACATAGCGATTGGGTGAATAGCGTCGTCTTTAGCCCAGATGGCATGACTATCGCTACTGCTAGTGATGACAACACGGTGAAACTGTGGAATCGAGAAGGCAAACCCCTGCAAACCCTCACCGGACATAGCAATTGGGTGAATAGCGTCGTCTTTAGCCCAGATGGCATGACTATCGCTACTGCTAGTGATGACAACACGGTGAAACTGTGGAATCTCAAAGGCAAACACCTGCACACCCTCACTGGACATAGCGAACCTGTCAATAGCGTCGCCTTTAGCCGAGATGGCATGACTATCGCTTCTGCTAGTTGGGACAACACCGTGAAACTGTGGAATCTCAAAGGCAAACACCTGCACACCCTCACCGAACACAACGCAAATGTCACTAGCGTGGCCTTTAGCCCAGATGGCATGACTATCGCTACTGCTAGTTGGGACAAGACGGTGAAACTATGGAATCACCAAGGCAAACACCTGCACACCCTCACCGGACATAGCGATTGGGTCAATAACGTGGTCTTTAGCCGAGATGGCCAGACTCTTGCTTCTGCTAGTTGGGACAAGACGGTGAAACTATGGAATCACCAAGGCAAAGACCTGCACACCCTCACCGGACATAGCGATTGGGTCAATAGCGTGGTCTTTAGCCCAGATGGCCAGACTCTTGCTTCTGCTAGTGCAGACAATACTGTAATTTTATGGAATTTAGATCTAGAGGATTTAGTGGAACAGAGTTGTGATTGGCTCCATGATTACCTTGTCACTCATCAAGACGAAGAAGAATTAAGGGAAATTTGTGGTATGTAGGGGAGTCGGGAGTCGGGAGTCGGGAGTCGGGAATCGGGAAATAGGGAGCAGGGAGCAGGAAGTAGGGAGATAGGGAGATAGGGAAATGGGTATAATTATTTAGATAAATATTATATTGTAGCTTATTTTTATAGCTTATTTTAATAAATCTTTTCAAGAGTTTTTAAGTCTCCCCACACTTCCCACACTTCCCACACTTCCCACACTTCCCCCTCTCCCCACACTCCCCCTCTAGTCGTGATTCAACACTTCGGGTAATTTCCAAGACCGCCCTTGACAGTAAACATAACCATTATTAATGTATATCCCGGAAAGTGCCCTAGCTAATACCAAGAATTCCTGCTGTTCTTCCGCAGTCATATAATTTTCATTGTGTAGACTCCCTGAGGCTCGGTTTGGATCTCCTCCGGAGTCCAGATATCGCTGACGGGCCAGAGTGGAGAGTTCTACCATTCGTTGATATTGCTGTTGTTGTAATTCACTTAAGGGCTTCATAATTCGGCTAGAGGTGTAATCGGGGTAATTTCACCATTTGGTAAAAGCATAGCAAAGGGCAGAAGAAGGCTGGCAGTGCTGATGTACCAAATGCCATTGTCTTGGTCATAAACAGTATTTTCTAGTAATCCTAAGGTATCCAAAGCATTGAGAATTAGATATTGTGCTTCTGTTGGTTCCATCGCACCCGACCGAACTAATAGGGATGTTGGTGATTTTACTCCCAAAGTAAGCATTCAGCAGTCAGCTGTCAGCCATCAGCCATCAGCTATAGCGCTACGCTTAGCGTCAGAAGTTAGAAGTCAGAAGTCAAAGGTGCGCTTTCCGTAGGCGAATTAAATTCGCCACGGGTCGCACCTAAAAGTAAGCGATTACTTACGTTTCGGAGTTTAGGAATGTCCTAATCTAAATGCGTAGTGCTATATAAGTGATTAGTGATTAGTGATTAGTGATCAGCTTTTGAATAAAAGAGGTAAGCATTAGTTTAATCTGAGTCAAGTGAGAGCGTCGTTCGCACAGCGTGGCCATTCGCGTAGCGTGGCCGAAAGGCCAAGGCCAAAGCCTGTGCTAGGAACGAGGTTTATTTTAAACTGACTGCTGACTGCTGACTGCTGACTGCTGACTGCTTACCTTTCAGGTTTTGAATAAAACAAGTAAGCATTCGTTTAATAGGGAGATGGGAACTGTGGGAAGTATGGGAAGTGTGGGAAGTGTGGGAAGTGTGGGTAGATCGGGAGATCGGGAGATCGGGAAATTTTTATTAGAGTAATTATACAGACATCCTATAATCCCTGCTTAGTAAGCTAGGTAAAAGTAGTTTTCCATGGTTAAGAGTATATTTAACTACATTTTTGCTCATTTTCATACTATGTCCTGATCTGTTGACAATAACCATAGCTGGTAGAATTTTATGGCTGGATTAAACACATTTTGGTAAAATAGTCAACAGTTAAGATGATCAGTGGGAATGAAATGTTAATAAACATAAACTCCCGTTACCACAGCGGTAAATTGGGGCTACTATAGTAACTTAAGTAATCATATAAACATAATCCCGGAAGGTAAACATGATACAAGCTGCTGTCAAAATGCTAATTCCTTTCGAGTCTATTATCGAAGCAATCACTACTCTGGAAATAGAAGACAAAATTAAGCTGAATCAAATCCTCGAAGAAGATATTGCTGAAGTCAAACCGCAAATTGTATTAGAAAAATTGTTACAGGAACCAGTGTCCGAAATGCACTTTGAGCAATTTGAGGAACCTTTCCAAGCACCCGAGCCTGCCAAGACTGAAACCTCAAACGTGTCTCTGATTCCCCTGTGTCCCCTGCTGCCTCTAATTCCCTTAGGTACCTCAGGGGATAACGTTGCTTGAAAAAATGCGATCGCTATCATCTCGGTGCGTTAGCTTTGCCTAACGCACCCTACTCGCTACTGCATCAAGACGAATTGCTAAAACCTTTATATAAAAAGTTTTTTCATAACTTTTTACCGATTCCCGATTCCCGATTCCTGATTCCCGTTCCCCTCCTGGGAGGGGTTAGGGGTGGGTTCCGATTCCCGATTCCCGATTCCCGATTCCCTGCCCCCAGCGCTAGAATCTCCTGAAAGATACTCCCTAACTTAACGAGGAATAATCACCCTAGAGCTATTCATCTTCAAAAATTGCCCCTAACCGCATCAAAACCCCTCTCATCTGATTAGAAATACCTCTATTTTTAGCGAACCTAGCCCCTTTCACTCTTGCCCCCCTAATGTCAGCATGACTAAAATCAGCTCCTCTGAGATTGGCACCATCTAACTCAGTAAGATTCATCTTCGCACTTCTGAGATTAGCACTCCTAAGGTCAGCATTTTCAAGGATAGCCAAACTCAAGTCAGCTCCCTGAAGATCAACTCTCCTGAGATCACTATTACTTAAGTCGCTACGAATCAGCTCGGCTTTGCGTAGGTTGGCACGAATCAGATGGACATAATTCAAATTAGCACGAATCAGGCAGACTTGGGTCATGTCTGCTAAACTTAAATCAGCACCTTTAAGATTACTTCTCCTCAGTTTCGCACCTTTGAGATTAGCTTCACTAAGCTGAGCACGGCTCAAGTTAGCATCAGATAAATCAACACACCTCAAGTCAGCCCCCCCCAGGTGGGCACGGATGAGGTTAGTGCCCTGAAGGTTAGCTCTGCTCAAAATCGCACTACCCAGATTAGCCCCCCTGAGTTTAGCCCCCTGGAGGTAAGCACCTCCCAATTTAGCCTCGCTAAGATTAACACCAGTGAGGTCAGTTTTCCTGACGTCAGCTCCCCTCAAGTCAGCACCACTGAGGTCACCATCCCTGACATTAGCACCATCTAATCGTATCCCCCTCAAGTCAGCACCACCAAGGCTTACCCCCTGGAGATTAGCATTCCTGAAGTGGCTCATGCTTAGATTCGCACGACTGAAATCAGCCCCCCTCAAGTCAGCATTACATAAGTTGGCACCTTGGAGGTTAGCCCCCCGGAAATCCGTTCCTCTGAAATCCGCTTCCATCAACCTAGCTTGGCTGAGGTCAGTGTAACTTAAGTCAGCTGCAGTGAAGTCCTCAGCCAGATTCAGCCCAACCATTGCGGTCAACTGCTCAAGATTGTCTGTTTCTGCCACTAAAACCCGCTTGATCAGGCTTAGCAGAATCGGTTGAGATTTTTCCTCACCCATATTGCAATTCCATGAGAGACAGATAGGGCTTAAGTCTAGTTACCAACAAATGTTCCACAATCAGTCTGTTTAGCACAACGGTTTTATTGCGGGTAAGGTTTGAGGACCACAACCCCTCAACTTCAGTTAGACAAATATCTCGCTGGGATACTTCAAAGATTGCTTGGATACGACAGGGTAAAGCAGTGACATTGACAGTTGCTAGCTTTACCCGATTCAGGGAACCAAATAAAACACCATTCCCCTTCTGTTCTTCAAAAATCCAGGCAGGATTTTCTGCCGAAACTTGATTGGTAATGTGGCACCAGGAAACTTGGTCAGTCTCGTGGGATGTCTTGCAGGATTCTGGTTGATATTCTAGTTGGGATGTCTCGTGGGATTGCGATTGGGTAGCTTCTGGAGTAACATTACCTCCCCCTCTTTCCCTGTTGCCATTAGGGTCTGTTGGACGGTGGTTTAGATCACAACTAGGCCCTTGTTGCTGTTGATTACCTACTGTTGCCAGTTGAATATAACCACCAAGCTCACGGAATTCATAGGGGATATTACCATGTTGGAGATGAAGACGCAGTACTCCACCTTTGAGTCCAAATTTAACACGACCTTCGAGCAACTCTTCCCACTGCTGGTTAAATTGGATGGTTAGGTATAAATTAATCTGCGGCATTTTAGAGGGTTTTTGCCAAAACTTACGTTTTTGTTTGTTTGGCGGAATCAGCATTCCTTCCAATTTCATCCCTAAGCAATCTAGGCATTTATTCTTAGGCTCAGGTGGAGGCATGTAATAGCAAAGGGAGTAGGGAGTAGGGAGTAGGGAGTAGGGAGTAGGGAGTAGGGAGCGGTGCGACCCCGCGCTTTTTAAAAGCTAAGGGTGAACGCGCACCGTAGGGAACTTACGATCAAAAACTCCCACAATTCCTACACGGATTGCTAAAGTAAATGCTATGTTAATAACCTAAGGTTAAGGCACCAGGTTTGCGAGGATCAGATGCACCTTCAAATGAATTGTTAATGTACATGATACTCTGGGTACTCCCCATAGCATTACGCACCGAAATCTTATATCCTTTATACTTCAATAACTGGATTGTATCACCATTTAAATCCTGTTCTACAAAAAGTTGATCCGGTAACCATTGATGATGTACCCGAATGGCATTAGTAGCTGTAGCAATATTGAGCTGGTGATCAATTACATTCATAATCAATTGCAAAACGGTGGTAATAATCCTACTCCCCCCTGGACTGCCAGTGACCAGATACGACTTACCATCTTTGAGCACAATTGTTGGAGTCATAGAACTCAGCATCCTTTTTTCCGGTGCTATTGCATTGAATTCTGCTCCAGTTAATCCATAAGCATTGGGTACCCCTGGCTTAGCTGAAAAATCATCCATTTCATTGTTGAGGAGAATACCCGTTCCCGGTACTGTAATTTTACTGCCATAGCTAAAGTTTAAAGTATAGGTATTAGCAACAGCATTGCCATACTTATCCATCACTGAATAATGGGTGGTATCATTGCTTTCTACCCGTTGAGTAGGATTACCAGGGGCAATTTCTGAACTGGGAGTTGCTCGATAGGGATTAATCCGTTGACGGATTCGTTCAGCATAGGTTTTAGAGGTTAATTCAGCAACAGGAACGGGAACAAAGTCAGGATCTCCTAGAAATTTAGAACGGTCAGCATAGGCTAACTTCATACTTTCCGCCATTAAATGAATGGTTTGGGCAGTATTATGTCCCAGTTTCCGAATCGGAAAGGCTTCTAAAGTATTCAACATCTGCACCAGATGGATACCCCCAGAGCTTGGAGGTGGCATAGAATAAATCTCATAGCCCCGATAAGTGCCTCGAATCGGCTCTCGAATCACGGGCTTGTAGGTAGCTAAATCCTCTTTGGTAATCAGACCACCATTGGCTTCCATGTCTGCTACGATAGCCGATGCGATCGCACCTTCATAAAAGGCTTTAGCCCCATGTTTAGCAATTAGCTTTAAACTACGGGCTAAATCGTTTTGTACTAAGATTTCCCCTACCTGATAAAGGACACCTCCTGGCTTATAAAAAATAGCCATACTCGCCTCATAAGACTGCATTCGTTTCTTAACGTCTCTCAGAGAGCGGAACAAATCTTCAGAAACTGGGAACCCTTTTTCTGCTAATTCTATAGCTGGTTGTAATGCCCGTTCTAAGGAAATAGTGCCGTATTTTTCCAGTGCCATGGTTAACCCAGCTACGGTACCAGGAACACCAACAGATAAATAACTGTATCGAGACTTTTCTGGGTCAACCTCACCATTATTGTCCAGAAACATATCACGAGTAGCAGCTAGTGGTGCTTTCTCCCGATAATCAATAGCAATGGTTTGGTTATCCTTGGCCAGATGTAAGAGCATAAAGCCACCGCCACCGAGATTCCCAGCTCGCGGTAAGGTTACCGCTAGGGTAAACCCAATGGTTACCGCAGCATCAACAGCATTGCCACCTTCTTTTAAAACCGCTAAACCAGCTTGTGAGGCATAGCGTTCTTGAGAGGAAACCATACCGTTGTTAGCAATAACGGGATGAAAGATATCTTTTCTGCTAAAGATAACTGTGTCTTGAGCAGAGGCACTGCCAGCACTAATGAAAATTAGAGTAGTGAGGCAAATGATGATGAATTTATATTTTCTGGCGATCTTGCCCATAGGATAGTTGATCGAATAGTGAGAGATTGGAAATGATTTTCCGCTTTCGGAAAGATACTATAACGGTTTCCACCAGCGCTACTAGGGAGTTGGAAGTCGAGAGTCGGGAGTCGGGAATCGGGAATCGGGAATCGGGAATCGGGAATCGGGAGTCGGGGGGATTACTATTGCCTCTTGCCTATTGCCTCTTGCCTTCCCCTCCTGGGAGGGGTTAGGGGTGGGTGCCTATTGCCTCTTGCCTTCCCCTCCTGGGAGGGGTTAGGGGTGGGTTCCTCTTGCCTATTGCCTATTGCCTCTTGCCTCTTGCCTCTTGCCTCTTGCCTCTTGCCTCTTGCCTATTTCCTGTTCCCTACACACAGCCGTGTATCACTAATCGAACCAAACGTTTGTATCTCAATTGACAGTAATTTTGACTGGTTAATGGTTAATCTTTAACCCCTGCAATTAATCCCGACTAAAAAAGTCGGGTATGTTTGACGGACATTTTGAGGTATGTTACTTTTGATCAAGTCTTGACTGAACGTAATTAGAGAGCGTAATTAGAGATATACCCATGAGCCAAGCCACAATTACTCCCAAAACCCAGACATCTACCGCATTTACCAAGTTGAAGTGTAAAGAGTGTGGTGCGGAGTATGAGCCCAAGGCAATGCACGTTTGTGAGGAATGCTTTGGTCCGTTGGAAGTAAAATATGACTACGATATCCTTAGACGCCATGTAACCCGGCAGAGCATTGAGGCAGGTCCGAAATCCATCTGGCGCTATCGTTCTTTCTTACCCCTTGCCACTGATAACTATATTGATGTTGGTACGGGAATGACTCCGTTAGTGAAATCGACTCGCTTGGCTAGACGCTTAGGGTTAAAAAATCTCTACATTAAAAATGATGCGGTCAACATGCCCACCCTGAGCTTCAAAGACCGGGTGGTATCAGTAGCTCTAAGTAGAGCACGGGAGTTAGGCTTCTCAACGGTATCCTGTGCTAGTACTGGAAACTTAGCGAATTCTACTGCTGCGATCGCAGCCCATGCGGGACTCGACTGCTGCGTGTTTATCCCTGCTGACCTGGAAGCGGGTAAAGTGATGGGCACTCTGATTTACAACCCCACATTAATGGCAGTCAAAGGCAACTACGACCAAGTCAACCGCCTCTGTTGTGAAGTAGCTAACAGCCACGGTTGGGGATTTGTGAACATTAACCTACGTCCCTACTATTCAGAAGGTTCTAAAACTCTGGGCTTTGAAGTGGCTGAACAACTAGGTTGGCAACTACCGGACCATGTTGTTGCTCCCTTGGCATCAGGTTCCCTATACACCAAAATCTACAAAGGCTTCCAAGAATTCGTCAAAGTCGGTCTAGTGGATGATAAATCAGTGCGCTTCAGTGGTGCTCAAGCAGAAGGTTGCTCCCCAATCGCTCAAGCTTTCAAAGAAGGACGGGACTTTATTACTCCAGTCAAGCCCAACACCATTGCTAAATCCATTGCGATTGGAAACCCAGCCGACGGCATCTATGCTCTAGAAATAGCTCATAAAACTAACGGAAACATTGAATCCGTCACTGATGCAGAAGTTATCGAAGGGATGAAGTTGCTGGCAGAAACTGAAGGAATTTTCACCGAAACCGCAGGAGGTACTACAATTGCTGTACTCAAGAAGCTGGTAGAAGCTGGTAAAATTGACCCCGATGAAACTACAGTAGCCTACATCACTGGTAATGGCTTGAAGACCCAAGAAGCAGTTCAAGGCTATGTGGGTGAACCTTTGGTAATTGAACCAAAACTAGACAATTTTGAGCAAGCATTAGAGCGGGCTAACACCCTAGACCGTCTGGAATGGCAACAAGTTTTAGTTTAAGCAGTCAGCAGTCAGCAGTCAGCAGTCAGCAGTCAGCGGTCAGTGGTCAGCCTATTTTACTCAAAAGCACCGATCTAGTAGCGTGGTGGCACAGGCTTCTAGCCTGTGATAACCCATAAGCTGATAACTGATAGCTGATAGCTGAATGCTGATAGCTGAATGCTGATAACTGATACGCGACACGCTGATAACTGATACGCGACACGCTGATAGCTGATGGTTTACCATTAAACCTTGAAAATTGAGAATTCAAAGCAAGATATTGATTATGGCTGTAAAAGTTTTAATTCCTACTCCTCTGCAAAAATATACCCAAGAGCAAGCAACAGTAGAATGTCAGGGAACGAATGTTTCTGAACTGATCGAATCTCTGGAAAGTAATTGTCCTGGAATTAAACAACGGCTGTGCGATGAGCAGGGTAAACCCCGTCGATTCTTGAATCTCTACGTGAACGGGGAAGATATCCGGTTGTTGGAAAATACAGAAACAAAACTCAACGATGGGGATGAAGTGAGTATTGTCACAGCTGTTGCTGGTGGTTAGACAGATACTCAGCAGTCAGCAGTCAGCGATCAGTAGTTGACCATTCGCCTTGGCCTTTTGGTTACGCTACGGGAATGGCTGATAGCTGACTGCTTACAAGATAGAGCAATTCTCAGCAACCTTTGAGCAATATTGCTTATCCTTTTAAGGCAATAGGCATGCTAGCAATAGGCAATAGCGATGCAGTCGCTCATGGGAGTAACCCCCTTAGGTTTGCGCTGCATCCCGATTCCCGATTCCCGATTCCCGACTCCCGACTCCCGACTCCCGACTCGTGATCGGGTAACCTGAGCTGGCAGATAAGTTAGTGATTATTTTGCGATCGCTAGGTCAGTCTGTGTACCCAGAACAGTTCAGTTTTGGAACTGGCACAACGGCAGTATGCCATAGTTGCTGAATTTCAGTATATTATAATTAGACTATTCAATCGTATATTAAAAACTTTAGCCTCTCTTGTAACTTAGTGACTAAAACTTAGTGACTAAAACTTGGTGACTAAAACTTAGTGACTAAAACTTAGTGACTGGAACTTGGTGACTAAGTTTGCGGCATCAGCCGACATTAGGAATATCTTTTTAGTATATCAGATCAGAAACTAAAACTAGAAAATAATTTTTTTTCGTTATTATCATCAGTAGGATTGGTAGTCACACCTAAGTAGTATCAGTAGCTCATAGCCATGGGCAATCCTAGAGTTGGCCAACAAAAACATCAATAATTATAAAAAACTAAATAAATTAAGTAATTAAGTAATTTGCCGCCTTATATCCATGAGACAATCCCTGACAAACTTCCCCCGACTCAAACGTGTTCTCTTCACTGGAGCGATCGCAACCACAGCAGTTTGGTCTTGGGCGACACCGATTAATGGTAGCTCTGTGGTTGTAGCATTTCAGGATAGCCCTAAAACGATTGTTGATGAAGTTTGGCAAACTGTCAATCGGGAATATGTCGATAACACCTTTAACCAAGTTGACTGGCAAGCGACTAGACATGAACTCCTGAGCAGAAACTACGCTTCAAAAGAAGAAGCCTACAAAGCGATTAGGAAAGCCCTAGAAACCTTAGAAGACCCCTACACCCGCTTTTTAGTGCCAGAACAGTTCCAAGCCTTGACAAACCAAACTGTTGGTGAACTGTCTGGTGTGGGTATTCGCATGGAAATAGAAAAGCAGACGGAGACCCCGTTAATCATTGAACCGATTGAAAATTCCCCAGCCTTTAAGGGAGGTCTTCAAGCTGGGGATAGGATTTTAGCGGTAGATAGCAAACCTACCAAAGGGTTAAGTCTCGAAGATGCCTCGAATCTAATCCGGGGTAAAGTGGGGTCATCAGTGACTCTGCGGATTGCCCGACCAGGACAGGGCATCTTTGAAATAGAACTAACTCGAGCTCAGATAGAAATCCCCTCTGTTCGTTACAGCGTCAAGCAGGAAGGGAATCTGCGAGTGGGTTATATCAGTTTAAATGAATTTAGTTCCCATGCAGCTGAACAAATGCAACGGGCAATTAGGAACCTCAATCAGCAGAAGGTGAATGCTTATGTCCTAGATCTGCGGGGGAATCCAGGCGGATTGCTTTTTTCCAGTATTGAAATTGCCCGGATGTGGATGCAAGAGGGGGAAATTGTTAGCACTATAGACCGGATCGGTGGCAAACAGGCATACACGGCTAATCGAACGGCCTTGACCAATCTGCCCTTAGCAATTCTAGTGGATGGTAACTCCGCTAGTGCTAGTGAGATTCTAACTGGTGCTCTGAAAGATAACAAACGCGCTACTGTTATCGGTTCTCGCACCTTTGGTAAAGCCGCTGTCCAGTCTGTCCATGCCTTATCCGATGGTTCGGGTTTAACGGTGACCGTCTCTCGTTACTACCTACCCAGTGGTGAAGATATTAGTTTGAAAGGAATTGTGCCCGATATTCGCCAAGAGTTGACCCTTGAGCAACGGCAACTGCTATCTAGTCAACCGGGATGGCGTGGCACTAGTAAGGATCCTCAATACGGAAGAGCGATCGCAGTTTTAAAATCCACTACTGCCTCTGGGCCTGGAACCCTCAGTCAACCTATAAACTCAGGTAGGGTTTGGTAAGCTGCGCTGGGAATCGGGAATCGGGAATCGGGAATCGGGAATCGGGAATCGGGAATCGGGAATCGGGAATCGGGAATCGGGAATCGGGAATCGGGAATCGGGAATCGGGAAAATATCTGAAGCTATCAGCTGAATGCTTACCCTTGGCCAAAAGGCCACGCTACGCGAACAACGTTCAACATTCAACATTCAACATTCAACATTCAAGCTGATTAAACCTTGGCCAAAAGGCCACGCTACGCGAACAACCTTAAAGCTTAAACCTTTAACGCTCAACAAATTGCTCCGACCAAGGAACAGTTAATCGAAAAAGCCACCTAAACGCAAAATCCAGCATCAACCCAATCAATCCAATCACTAAAATACAAAAGAGCACTTTATCTGTCTCTAGGAATCGTTGAAAATAGATAATCTTGAAGCCCAAACCATTTTCAGCAGCAATTAATTCCGCAATCACCAGAAAATTCCAGGCACCAGCAACATTAACCCGCATCGTATCAATAATATTTGGTAGAGTTGCTGGTAGAATCACTCGAAATAATACATCAACCCGATTCGCCCCCAAGGTGTAAGCCACATTCAGCATTTCATCAGGGATAAACTTGACAGCATCAGCAATCATTATGGGCGTGTAGAAGACAATTCCTAAGAAAATAATTAGGA
>NZ_GL890840.1:157749-239013 GCF_000211815.1 Moorena producens 3L | reverse complement strand
TTGGGTACACCTAGGTATGCACTGCCCACCAACGGATGAATCACAATAGAACAGATGTAGGGTGGGCAGTGCCACAGAAAGATTAATTTGTTTGGGTACACCCAGGTATGCACTGCCCACCAAGGATCAATCACGAATCCTGGGCAAATCGTGAAATGGGAAAATCGGGAAATAGCGCAGATTTTTATTAACGCTAATCTTCGGATAATAACCTTAAACCTTCTAACCTTAAACCTTCTAACCTTAAACCTTCTAACCTTAACCTTGGCCAATAGGCCACGCTACGCGAACAACCTTCAACCTTTTAACCTTAAACCTGATAACCTTCTAACCTTAGGGTGCATCTCCTAAAAGCTGTTTGACACGGTGGTGCGTTACGGGGCGGGCTATCCAAAGCCTGGCTACGAGGCGGAAAATGAGGCCCCCCCTAACGCACCCTACGCAACTAACCTTCTAACCTTCAACCTTCTAACCTTCAACTTTCTAACCTTAAACCTTCTAACCTTCTAACTTTCTAACCTTCTAACCTTAAACCTTCTAACCTTCAACCTTTTAACCTTCTAACCTTGGCCTTTGGCCACGCTACGCGAACAACCTCAAAAAAAAATAGCCGCAGAAATACCTTCCACGGCTAGGAATTTTTAGCTATGCCTCAACTTTCGAAACCAATCCAGAAATGATCCCATAGGATTGACCAAAGGTCACGCTACGCGAACAAACCTGATACTTTGGCCAGGGGGGTTCCCCCCCCTATAACTTAATAGTTTAACCCAAATTTAAATACTTGGTCATCATCGTGATGAATTCGCCAGGAATTCCAGTCGGCTGAAGGGGGCTCCACTCCGATATTTCGGCGTAACCCCGTGCATAAAGGGTATGCATAGTGTTGTTTATTGCCCGGCGGGACCCCTTCAGAATGTGCTTAATGGGGTATTTTTTTTGGGAACGTTCCTGAGGAGTATTACTAGGAGTGATATCCTCAGGATTGTTTTGTGGATCTGGGCGAAAGTTGTCAGACATAGTTCAAAATTACTTTTGAATTTAACATTTATAATCATAACGATTATAAATGTATTTGTCAAGGGTTTTTAGATTTTTTTTTGGAGGGGTAATGGAAGAAAATTAATAATTAAGAATGTAGAATTTAGAATTAAGAATGTAGAATTAATAATTTAGTGCGTAGGGTGCGTTAGGGGCGGGCTCGCCCTAATTTTATACTTCGTAGCCAGTATTGGGATAGCCCGCCCCGTAACGCACCACCAAGTATAAGTTAGAAGTTAGAAGTTAGAAGTTAGAAGTTAGAATCGCAAACAGGGCACATAGTAAAAATGTTAGCGTTTGTTTTTTTTTGATTTAATTTACTGATAGCCTTGGAAACAGAAAAAAAAATAAACTATATCCGATAAGTTATTATAGGTATATAAAATAAATTGTGATAACTTTTTCCATTACTACCTAATCCCTGCTCCCTACTCCCTGCTCCCTACTCCCTGGATTTTTTTGTATTAGAATAAATAAAAATAGGATTTTCTGCATCTACTGGTTAAAGCTATAGAGTTAACTGGAGGCTAATTGGTGAGCGATTCGAGTAGATTGATAAAAATCTCAGGGTGGGAGGGCTCAGAAGCCAGTATGGATGTGGTGTTTGTTCACGGACTTGGAGGTGATCCCAGAGGCACGTGGCATCACCAGCATGGAATAAATGATGATAATTTTTGGCCAGTTTGGTTAGGAAAAGAGCAGCTAGGTCTTAACATCTGGTCTTTTGGATATGACGCGAAAGCAACAAAGTGGCAAAGCAATGGCAGTATGCCCCTTTTCGATCAAGCCAGTAATTTATTAGATTGGTTAAACAGCTGCGATCTCGGCAAGCGTCCATTAGTATTTATTACTCATAGTATGGGCGGGCTTTTAGTCAAAAAGATGCTTAGTAGTGCTAATAATTTTGATAACTATAAAGGGATTATTGAGCAGACTAAAGGCATAGTATTTCTGGCTACTCCCCACACTGGTGCTCATCTAGCTAATTTAATTGATAATATTGGTGTTTTCGCACGAACCACCGTAAGTGTCGAGGAACTAAAAGCTCATGACTCTCAGTTACGGGAATTAAATGAGTGGTATAGAGAAAACGTTCGGAGTCTAGAAATTGCCACCAAAGTCTATTATGAAACCCAGCCTGTAAAAGGGATTTTAGTTGTAGACGAAGATAGTGCCAACCCAGGCATTGAAGGAGTGAAGCCGGTTGCCATACCAAAGCACCATATTGACCTATGTAAACCAGGGTAAGCGCAAGAAAAAATTGCCCATAATGTGCATTGGCTGGATATCGGTTGATCGTGGCTCGAAACCCCTATAATCTCGTAGAACTTGATTCTCAATAGAGTTTAATAGTTGATAATGAACCCAGTTTTTTCTCAATAAGCTACAGCTTATTGATTCTTGCGCTTACCCTGCTATGTAAACCAGATTCTCAAAACAGTTTGGTCTATCTTGGTGTCAAGAAATTTATTGAGGAATGCCTCAAAAAAAAACAAATAACCTTAAATTCCCCGACTAACATTAGTATCAATAGTGGCACTCCCTACTTTGTCGGTAGAGACACTCAACTTGAGCAGCTCCATGAGGAACTTCAAAAGACCGATAGATTAGCCATTTGCGCCATTGCCGGAATGGGCGGTATTGGCAAAACCGAGTTAGCTTTACAATATGCTCTGAGATATCAGGATAACTACCCTGGTGGTAGGTGCTGGTTTCCAGTGCGCGGGCTAGATCTGGGGATTCAAGTTGTTAGTTTTGGGCGTACGGAATTAGGATTAACCATTCCAGATGAACTAGATTTCAACGAGCAGGTAAGATACTGCTGGAGAAATTGGCCAGAGGGAACAGCATTGATCGTGCTGGATGATGTGGCTTCTTTCAGCAATGACTACAAACAAAGAATTAAACCCTATTTACCTCCAGCTGAATCCCGCTTCAAAGTACTGGTCACCAGTCGTCAGCGTCCAGGGGCTTCTTACCGACGAATTGACTTGGATGTACTATCCCCAGAGGCAGCATTAGAATTATTGCGTTCGCGTAGCGTGGCCTACGGCCAATCGCTTGTTGGAAAAGAGCGCATTGATAAAGAACTAACCGAAGCAGAAGCCTTATGTGAATGGTTGGGTTATTTGCCTTTGGGTTTAGAGTTAGTGGGACGATATTTAGATCTACATCCGACCTTAACTATTGCTAAAGTTCAGAAACGTTTAGAGAAAAAGAAATTAGCAGCTAAGGCATTACTTGACCCCACAGAAGAAGGGGAAATGACAGCCCAGTTGGGAGTAGCAGCAGCCTTTGAGTTATCCTGGGAAGATTTGAAAGATTGTCCAGAAGTCCAGCAGTTGGGATGTCGTCTGAGTCTGTTTGCTCCTGCTCCTTTTGAGTGGTCCCTGGTAGAGAAGTGTGTTATCGAAACTGAAGATGACCGGGAAGAAGAACAAGAAGAGTTGGAGGAATTACGCGATCGCGTAGCGTGGCCTACGGCCAATCGCAGTTTACTGAAACTGAACCTGTTGCAACTGACTGAACAGCAAACCTATCAACTCCATCCACTAATTCGAGAATTTTTCCTGACCAAGCTGGCTCAATTACCAGAGGCCGATAGCTACAAGCAAAGCTTTTGTAAGACAATGGTGGCTGTTGCCAAAACAATTCCCCAGACACCAACTCGCGATCAGATTGCAGTAGTTACCCCCGCCATCCCTCATTTAGACGAAGTTGCCACAGTCCTAACTGACTGGCTCAGGGATGAAGATTTAATATTGCCTTTTGTTGGCTTAGGAATATTCTATCAAGGTCGAGGTACCTATGACCAGGCTGAACCTTGGTATGAGAAATGTTTAGACATCACCAAAAGCCGCATGGGAGAAGACCATCCCGATGTAGCAACTAGTCGAGGCTACCTGGCATTACTCTACCAAGTTCAGGGGCGTTACCATGAAGCGGAACCCCTGTTTGTCCAGGCTTTGGACATGACAAAGCAGCTGCTGGGTGAGAAGCATCCCCATGTAGCCAGTAGTCTTAACAACCTGGCATTACTCTACCAAGTTCAGGGGCGTTACCATGAAGCGGAACCCCTGTTTGTCCAGGCTTTGGACATGACAAAGCAGCTGCTGGGTGAGAAGCATCCCCATGTAGCCAGTAGTCTTAACAACCTGGCATTACTCTACCAAGTTCAGGGGCGTTACCATGAAGCGGAACCCCTGTTTGTCCAGGCTTTGGACATGACAAAGCAGCTGCTGGGTGAGAAGCATCCCCATGTAGCCAGTAGTCTTAACAACCTGGCATTACTCTACCAAGTTCAGGGGCGTTACCATCAAGCAGAACCCCTGTTTGTCCAGGCTTTGGACATGACAAAGCAGCTGCTGGGTCATGACCATCCCGATGTCGTCAGTAGTCTCAACAACCTGGCAGATCTCTACAAAGCTCAGGGGCGTTACCATGAAGCAGAACCCCTGTTTGTCCAGGCTTTGGACATGACAAAGCAGCTGCTGGGTCATGACCATCCCCATGTAGCCAGTATTCTCAACAATCTGGCAGATCTCTACAAAGCTCAGGGGCGTTACCATGAAGCAGAACCCCTGTTTGTCCAGGCTTTGGACATGACAAAGCAGCTGCTGGGTCATGACCATCCCCATGTAGCCAGTATTCTCAACAATCTGGCAGATCTCTACCAAGCTCAGGGGCGTTACCATGAAGCAGAACCCCTGTATGTCCAGGCTTTGGACATGAGAAAGCAGCTGCTGGGTCAAGAACATCCCGATGTAGCCAGTAGTCTCAACAACCTGGCATTACTCTACCAAGTTCAGGGGCGTTACGATGAAGCGGAACCCCTGTATGTCCAGGCTTTGGACATGAGAAAGCAGCTGCTGGGTCAAGAACATCCCGATGTAGCCAGTAGTCTCAACAACCTGGGATTACTCTACTATGCTCAGGGGCGTTACCATGAAGCGGAACCCCTGTATGTCCAGGCTTTGGATATTGCAGAACGGAAGTTAGGATCAAATCATCCTAATACTGTTACCTACCGTAATAATCTAGAAAGATTGCGGGATGATTTGTCACAGCGATCAGTATATATAGCACTTATAGGACTTGTGAGGTACAAATTTCTGGGTTTTAGGAAGCAGCGAAGACGGAAGAGGCAAGACGGAAGAGGGAAAAAATAATGTGTACCTCATGAGTCCTAGAAACGCTATACTTCGGTTGCTATAAATTATTAATTCTAAATTATTAATTCTAAATTATTAATTTAATTCAAGCTTATTTTCGGGAGGATATGATGCAAGAGTCAGTAGTTTATCAACGAATTATTCGCCAAGGATTAGAACAAGGAAAGCGCAATGAGGTTAAGTTAATTATCCGTCTACTAAACCGTCGATTAGGTCAGATAAATCCCCAATTACAAAATCAAATTGAGGAATTATCCTTTGACCAGTTGGAGGATTTAGGAGAAGCGTTGTTAGATTTTGAAACTGAGGTGGATTTGACCAATTGGTTGCACCAGTTTAGGGATAAGTAAAATTCCGTTAGGGGTGGCACTCAAAAGCAATGCCATGGGGAGCTGCTAGAGTGTGTAATGCAAAATTTAGAATGTAGAATTTAGAATGTAGAATTTAGAATTGGGAATTGGGAATTGGGAATTCAAAATAATTTAGAATGGGCAAAGGTATAATTTTTAATTCTTAATTCTTCATTCTTCATTCTTCATTCCTCATTCTTAATTCTTCATTCTTCATTCTTCATTCTAAATTCTACATTCTTCTGACCCCAATTAAGTAGACTTCAACAGCCATAGACTAAGTAAGCCCAGTCTGAAGATTTCTTTCCCTAATGGTGCTTGATCTGAACAGATGTCATGCCTGTAGTCAGCTTGAATCTGTTCCTGAGTCAAAGCCCGACTGTAAATTCGTACACCAGCCAAAAGTCCGGAGTACTGATAGTCAAGATTGCCTTGAATATCACGGAATTGCCCCAGCCGTAGGGGTCTACCAGGGGAAGGCGCTATCGGGTTGTCAGTCTGATTGGGAATCCGACGGATGTTGCCGTTAAAGTCTTGAACTTCTTCGATGTGGCTTTGGATGCCATTGATGTAGGTCTGCATGATAAACCTACCGGGAGCAACTTCACCAAAGGTTGCAGCCATATGGGTCCATTGACCACCATGGACGATATCCTCACTGACTACACCACCACTGCCGCTAGTTTCGTCTGCTTCCTTCGGTAATCCTTGGGTGACATTGTTAGGGATGATAGTCAGAATCAGATTGCGATCGGTTTGTAGAGTACTCAGAAAAAGATACCAGGAAAATGCTTTGCATATGGGCTGTGGGCAGGCTCCAAAACCAACTTCTCCATCAGGGTAAGTACCCTGGGGAGGATCGGTAAAGGCTGGGTTTGCTTTGATGTAATCAACCTTAACCCAAGTTTCCACGGTCAGGTTAGCCAGATCTGGGAAATTGGGAACCTCAACGTATTGTGCAAAGGACATTTGCGGTGATTCGCCGCTATCTGATAAGCGTCTGAGAACGTTATAGTTCAGGGATGCTGAACCAACAAACCCTGGCGGGACATCCGCTGAGGGAGCCAGAGGATGGGCATCGGGATCGTGCTGGATCATACCGTCAAAGGTTCCAGGATTAGCTGTGTTCCTGATCACTCCGTTTTCAGTTGGAGTTTCAAATAAATACTCAGCTACCAAATCTGTGGGATCGGGGGTAAACATTTCTGTTTTTATTCTGCTTAGACTTTGGAGAAAATTTGATGTTTTCCCTTTTGTTTCTACTCAAAACAATGGGCTAACAAATCTATTGTCTCGGCTCCCTTAGATAGTGACAGTACCCTTTGAGGGTACTATTTTGTCAAAAGTCCAATATTAGTAGCAGAATTAGCGATTGTTTCTAAAAAAACCTGAGACTATAGTGCAGGCAATATTTCCCCACTGCAATAATTTTCGGAATTATAGTGGATTGCTATAGTATTCGTTGATGCTTTTGATGCTTTACCGTAGCAGCTCTTTGGTTAGCATCGCGTTTTTAATCCTAATAACGCCAGTAAGGACGACCTTTCCAAAATACCCCTAGGATTACTCCAATCAAAGAATTCATGGAAAACCCAACTAGCCCAGGAGGGATTGGAAGTTGGGACTTGAGCAATAGACCGACGATAAGGCACAACACTAAAGCCCAGAGACTAGAGGTATTCAGGAGTAGCTGGGACTGCCAACGTTCACAAATATAAACTCCTAACACCCCAACTCCTATAGTCGCAGCGAAAAACCAGATTATTACTAGGGGTCGAGAAAATAGTAGCACCGAGACGGGACGGAAAATTTCTGATTGAGTCAAGACCCATATCAACAGGTTCTCTAGAGCAACTACCAGCACAGTGGTGAAGGCAGCTACTTTCGACAGAGCTAGCCAAGGCTGTTGCTTAAAATTATGCCAAGGGTTATTCATGTTATGCTTCCTTTGACTTGGTTGAGGATTTTAAAAAAAGCGATGCAGCGCGGTCTTGGGGGTTTCCCCCATGAGCGACTGCATCAAGAAGTGTAGCGAGCTGGAAAACCTTGTCTGGGATTGTCTGATCATGAACTTGCCAATCGTCTATCACCAGGACTATGTCGCACCTCTGCCAGACGGGCATCGCTTTCCCATGCCTAAATTTGGGAAACTCTACCAACTACTGCTACAAGAAGACATTGCCACTCCTAAACAATTCCACACTCCAGACCTTCCCCCACTAGAGTGGCTCCACCTGGTTCACACCCCCGCCTATGTTCAAGCTTACTATGAAGGTACTCTTGACCCGAAAGCTGTGCGACGCATTGGCTTACCTTGGAGTCCAGCATTAGTAAAGCGTACCTGTACTGCCGTAGGTGGCACCATTCTTACGGCTAAACTCGCCCTAAGCCAAGGGTTAGCCTGCAATACTGCTGGTGGTACCCATCATGCTTTTCCCAATTATGGTTCAGGGTTTTGTATCTTTAATGATTTAGCGATCGCATCCCGTGTTCTCCAACAACTGGGACTAGTTCAGAAAATTTTAATTGTTGACCTAGATGTCCACCAAGGAGACGGTACCGCCTTTATCTTCCAAAACGAGCACAGTGTCTTCACCTTTTCCATGCACTGTGAAGTCAATTTCCCTAGCAAGAAACAAAAAAGCGACTTAGACATTCCCCTACCAGAGGGGATGGATGATGATGCCTATCTACAAACCCTAGCCAAGTATCTTCCGGACTTACTCTCAGGATTCAAACCCAATTTAGTGCTCTACGATGCTGGAGTTGACCCCCATGTAGAAGACCACTTGGGGAAATTAGCCCTGACCGACACAGGAATCTACCGTCGGGATATGCAAGTGTTGAGTACCTGTGTAGCAGCTGGCATCCCAGTGGCTAGTGTGATTGGTGGTGGCTACGGTAATGATTTCGATGCCCTGATCTATCGCCACTCTTTACTCCACCGTGCTGCTCTTCAGGTCTATCGCCAGTGTAAGCTTTGATGGCAAACTAAAGAAGGAGGAATTATTTGGTCGTTATTGATAGGATTGATAGCTAGATAAGGTAGATACATTCCCTAGAGCTACGACCAACGCTACACCCCACTCCCAATTTACCATTCCCCATTAGAAAAAACTGTGCTGCTATCCAAAGGCTTTGAAGTAGAAATGTATACCGGCACTCCCAAAGGGGATATTGTCGGTTTTTCCGATCAGATTGTTGCATCCCTCGACGGATTTGTCCGAGAGCCAGATCAGCGCAATGTAGAATACACCACTGCTCCTTTATGTTGCTATGACCGTCTCTTATGTGCTTTAGTGCGTCCCCGACAACAGCTGCGACAGTATTTAAAAAGCTTGGGTAACTATACACTAATTCCCGGCAGTACCCTGTCCTTAGGTAAAAGCGATCGCTTTTACCGTTCTGACCCCAATAATCCTTACCATTCCTACATTGAGACCACCTACGGCACTAAGGTTGTTACTGCCAGCATCCATATCAATGTGGGCATCTCTGACCCAGAAATCCTGATGCGAGCTTGTCGTCTGGTGCGAATGGAAGCTCCACTATACCTAGCCCTGAGTGCATCTTCCCCCTTTCTGGACGGTAAAACCACTGGCTATCACTCCACCCGCTGGGGAATGTTTCCCAAAACTCCCTCTGATGTTCCTTTATTTGAAAGCCATCGTCACTTTATCCAGTGGAATGAAGAGCAACTCGTTGCTGGTACCATGTTTAATGTCCGTCATCTGTGGACCTCTGTGCGCCCCAATGGCAACCGACGGCCCTATGATCTCAACCGCCTAGAGCTGAGAATCTGTGATTTAATGGTCGATCCCATTGCCCTGTTAGCGGTTATGGCACTATTGGAAGCACGCCTGATACAACTGATTCATGATCCCAGTCTTGACCCCCTGGAGATAAGTAAAATACCTGCCAACAACCGTTCAGCTGACTTGATTGGCCTCACCGATGCCAATGAAATCGCTGCGGCTGAATCCAGTTTGGATGCGCAACTGAGGCATTGGGAGGATGGCAGACTAATTCTGGCCAGAGATTGGATTGAGGAACTTTATCAAGAGGTGTGGCCGGTAGCGAAAAAACACGGTTTTAGTTGCTTCCTCTCACCGATTAAGAAAATTCTACGGGAAGGAAACACCGCTGGCCAGTGGTTACAACTTCATTCAGTGGGTGTTGATCCTCGCCAAGTGATGATTCAAGCCATTCAATCCATGGCTGAGCAAGAGTCGCAACTAGAAGATCAATTGTGTCAGTCCCTGGTAGCCTAACTGACTAACAGCTTTGTTATTCAACTACAATTAAATAGCTAAAGTTGTCATCGCAATTTTAGGTTAGGGGGAATCCGGATTCCCCCTAACCTCGCGATGGCATTTTTTATGAATTTTTTTTAATTTTTTAGAGTTTTTGTAAAGACAACCGCCTCAATTGAATAATTTTTTTGCCAAGTGAAATGCTGTGAAATATAAGAATATCTAATATATGCTTCAACGAAAACTAATATAAGAAAAACATATATGATCTATATCACTAGGTAGAGGTTATCTGAAATACAGACAAAAATATTGACCTTAGGTATGCCTATAGTACTATGACCTAAGATATATATCCAATGCTCCTCGAACCTGAATCCCTTGAACTCATTCAAATAAATCTTTTAGGTGCCCTTGACACCCGTTCGCCCACACCCGTTCGCCCACACCCCACACCCAGTATAGCTTTAAAGCTACTTGTTACCACTTCAAATACCAATAGGCGATCGCCCATTTGTTTTCTAATCAGGGGTTTTAGACCCAGATTTGGTATGAATATAGATTAGGGTCAGACGTGTTATATCATGTCAGGATAATTACCCTTAATAAAAATCTCCCTATCTCCCGTTTATCCCTATCTCCCCATCTCCCCACACCGACCTTTCTCCCCACCCTCCCCACCCTCTCTTTAATTATGGGTATTAAACCAGACTTGATATTAAGGGTTTCATGGTAAAAGTTGTCTTAATCAACCCGCAAATTCCACCGAATACCGGCAATATTGCCCGAACTTGCGCCGCCACCACTACTCAATTGCACTTAGTGGGTCCGTTGGGTTTTGAAATTAGCGATCGCTACTTGAAACGAGCAGGACTAGATTATTGGCCCTATGTAGATCTTAAATATCATGATTCCTTTGATGCATTTGTCAGCTATCACCAGAAGCAAGAGGGGCGATGGATTGGCTTTACCAAGAGAGGAACATACAACTATATTAAGTTTCAGTTTCAGCCCAAGGACTGGTTATTGTTTGGCTGCGAAACCACAGGTTTGCCTCCCCATGTGTTAGAGGCTTGTCAGGCTAAAGTCTTTATCCCCATGACCCAGCCAGGAGTGCGCAGCTTAAATCTCTCCGTCAGTGCTGCCCTTGGCTTATTTGAGGCCAGGCGTCAGTTGGGTTACTTGGAATAGGTGTTTTCTGTGTTAATAATTAGGACTTACTAAGTTGACTTGGTTTCGGTATTGTATAATTTGTATAAATTTTTGATATAGATTTCTTTTGTATAGATTTACTTGTATAGATTTTTCTTATAGATTTAGTTGTATCGATTTAGTTGTATCGATTTAGGTTTAAGCCTTAACCGTTTGAGTTTTAATTTGACCTTAAACCTAGATTATATCACTAATAAAATCAGCTGTCAATAGAAATATCGAAAGCGACTTTAGTCGCTGTTTGCCTTCTCCTACTCTTGCCGGACTACGATAGAAAAATTACATGGGGAGCAGCTGATCACCCCACTCAAAAAATACTTATCCCCCTTCAGGGGTTTAAACACTATAGCTAGAGTTAAAATACCTAATTTACCCTCTACTGATGGTGTAAATAGGAAATGTCTGTAGAAATGTGTAATTTTTGTGAAAAACAATCCCTCTGCTGGGAATTCCCTAGGTGATCAATCAATAACTAGATTTTTAGATTTGGTTAAACTGTGTAAAAACGTTTTGTCGCACAAGTCGGTTTTAATCAGGGAAAGACGTCAAAACAAGCATCTTTGGGTAGAATCAAGGACTGTCAGCCTACAGCTGACCGGACGCACCTTGGTTGAATGAGTTAGTGTGTGTAGAATTACTCACCAAAAATTCAGCTATCTAGAAGACTGAAATTACTTAAGACATATAAGAAATTTCTATCATAAACAGTAGGATTACCGAGAAATCACCGATAGATTTTGCTGATATCAAATGGGGAGTGTTCAGTATACCAAACCAACTATCAGTAGATAAAAGGAGGATTTGAAGGATTTTGTGAGCACACCATCAACTAGCAACCCACCAGGATTAAGATCCGGGTTGATACAGGATTATACGGTTGTTGTCTTACCCAAAATTCGCGTAGAGTTCAGCTGTAACCAGTCAGTTGCTTCGAGATTACCATCGCTGTTTTTATGGCGCTCAAACAGAATAATCAGCAAATATGCTCGATTTTATTGGGTTACTGAGGGTGGTTTCCCGGAGAAGGCCTGATTAGCCAGTTACTTTATATGCATATATATGCAGCATATGCAGCAATCCTTAACGGCAGCCGTGGTCAATCCCGACAAGATCTCTGCTATGGGATGTTGTCCACCTAGTTGTCTAAGGATAATTACTTATCAATGGCTTCAAGGTGTATCTAGCTATTGCCGTCAAGGAATAAATTTTTTAGTAGTCATGTGAGCTTGTCTAAATCAAAGAAGCACGGTAATCTTTGCTAAGTCTGCCAAATAGATGTGATTTGGATCACACTTTAGAAGTGAGTCACATCATTGACTGGTAAAAAATAAATCAGGAACTGTTAAGCGCTCGTCAAACACCAGGAGGACGTTTTTGAAAGGAACACTTACTGATAAGGTCAATCATGTTCCGACCTGTGCAGCAGAGTCATCGGATTCGTCATCGAAACTACCTGCAAGTAATCATGCGGTCGGTGCAGTAATTCCCCTTGAGGTGAACCGTAAGGCTCGTACCTCAGCAGCCATGATTGGATTGGCGATTTCCATGGGGGCATCTGGGTTACTATTACCTCAACAGGGTGATGAAGCAATGGCATTCGAGCCAGTTGCTCCTGACCCAAGTGGGACGAATCTACCAGCAGCCGAATTTAAGGTTACCGCTGTTTCAAGCCCCTCATTGCTAAACCCGGCTAAGGAGGGACAAGGGGGTGTGGCATCAAAGCCAGCCTCACCCCCAGAACTTGCGATTCGGCAAAGCCGTTCGCGTTCGCGCAGCGTCGCCTACGGCGAAAGCGTGGCCTACGGCCTCCGCTACGGGAACGGGAATTTTAACAAGCTCAAAACCGATGACACTCTCCCAGTAGCCAGGAAGTCTACCATTGGTGAGGTTAAGGGTACTGATGTCAAAGCCTCATCTAAGTCTGAGGGTGTAGAGCCAAAACAGTTGCTAGCATCTGCACCAGTATCAAAATCGGGTAACCTGTCAACGGATGCATCACAAGCTGTTTCCGACAAGACCAATAATCTTTTAAAAGCTAGACAAGACCTAGCCCTCAAGCGCCTCCAAAAACATCGAAACCGTCTGAGCAAAAGTCTGGTTCAGTTGAGGTCCGAGGAGTTTAACAAGTCTTATGAACTGGCATCAGCGACCCTTGGTTCTAGCCCACACACTTTACCCCCTGCAGTGCTAAAACCTGAGGGTTCAGTAACACAAACATCGCAGCCCATTGTTACGGTACCTACAGCTCCGGCGACGCTCCCACAGCCAAGGCCGAAAGTTGCTGTATCACCAGCCTTAACCCAATCAACTAGATCTGAGCCACTACCGGTGGTCATTCCAGTACCGACTCCAGAAACAACTGTCATATCGGCAGTCAAACCATCAGTTTTCAAGGTCAGTACTCCAAGAATTGCATCGGCTACAACCAAGGTAACTACAGAGCAACTAAATGTACCACAGCCAGTGGTGGTGGGAACTAGGCTGTCATCTACTGGTAACTCTTTTCACCAGGTCAAAGCTGGTGAAACCCTCGATTCTATTGCCCGTAGTTATGGTTTATCCCGCTCAGAGCTAGTCTTAGCCAATCAGCTAGATAATCCTCACCTAATTGAAATTAATCAACAGCTGAAAATTCCTCAAGTTGGGACATTCGATCAGCAACAGTCGTCAGTAACTTTGCTATCTAGCAACAGCCCGAAATCTGAACCTTGGAAGCCAGCAATAGGGCGACCATTGGATTTAGAAACAACTATCTCTGTTAAGACTTCTACTAGTCGAGATCAAGTCACATCCGTATCTATAGAGGAAAAACCTAAAGTAAAACCGGTAACTGAGACCATTCTGGCTCAATCGACCTCAGACAGTGGTCTGCTAGCTCAAGCTACTTCCTCGATTGAAAATCAGCCTCTAGAGTCTATTAACTCTCAGCGCAACTCCTATGTTGAAAAATTAAGGGCTGATATTCTCAAGATGCGAGAAGAAATCCGGGACAATAAAACCAGCCCAGAGGAAAGCAAACCAATCAACCTAGGAACTCCTACTAACGAGCCAGTTGCTGATCCCTCAGACAAGGAGTCTAAATCTGTCGAGATCACTCCCCAGTGGAATCCTGAGAATAATCAAGCAACCGGTGCGAAAGAGTCGGAATTATTATTACCGCAGCCACCGACAGCTCCACAGGTTCCTATTGCTATTCCAAGACCTCAGCCACCCCGGAAAACTCGACGCAGTTCTATTGCCATTCCTGTGCCTCCACCTGAGGTATCACAACCGAGAAGGATAGCTGTAGCTCCTGCCCCACCGGAACGATTTAACCCAATGATCCGCATACCGGTAGGAAAACCTGTTTCACCAGGAGTGCCACCTCTGTCTACACCAGATATGTACTTGCCAGATAGCCCTAACCGCTTTAACGGATATATCTGGCCAAGTAATGGTGTGATTACCTCAGGTTATGGTCGGCGTTGGGGACGGATGCACAAGGGTATTGATATTGCAGCTCCGATTGGGACACCAATTATGGCAGCAGCCCCTGGTGTTGTAGTCAGTGCTGGTTGGAATTCAGGTGGCTACGGTAAATTGGTGGAAATCAAGCATCCTGATGGTAGTCTGACCCTTTATGCCCACAACAGCCGAATTTTTGTGCGTCGTGGACAACAGGTTGGCCAAGGTCAACGAATTGCCGCTATGGGTAGCACAGGTTATAGCACTGGTCCTCACTTACACTTTGAGGTACATCCCAGAGGTCGGGGAGCTGCAAATCCGATCGCCTATTTGCCTACAAGACGGTAATAGAGTGATTTCAAGGGAAGTATCCCAATCAGGCAAAATTACTAGGTTGAAGGAGGAGACAGAGGAAAAGGGTAAGGTAAGCAACAGGGAAGTTTCCTACTCTTCCTCAACTTCTCTGACAATATTTATGAGAAATCCCAACACTGAAAACTCCGCCACAAAGCGAGCCCAGATCAAAGTGACTAGCGCGCTTTTAGACCTAAAAAAACACAAGAGACAAAAAGTTGACACTTATCTAGCGCTATAGTATAGTTTAAGTATAGGGTACAGGCTGAAAAACTGAACGCGCCCCGCGTGGCCTTTGGCCTTGGCGCAACCGGAAGAGAGATCCGCCACTGCATGACCTAAAAGTAGTAATGCCCAGAGGGCTTGAAGTTACCGTAAGTAGAGGGTCGCCTTTATAGTCGGTAGGTTATGCAGCATAGGGAAAAGGTTTTGTAGTAAGGCGACCCTCTACTAAGGTTTCGTCTCTGGGAAAGTCCTCTTTAAAAACCCAATCGTCAATTAGACGTTGGCGTGTGAACCCAGGAAAATCACAACTTGAGAAAAATACGGTACGGTGGGGCACACCGAAACCAGGTGAAAAGGAAGGAAACGGACTTTTATCGGCACTTCCTGACAAGTAGCCAAACGCGATCGCGAGAATTGCCCGCTGGGTCTACTGTGAACTAAACTAAATTCTTGGTCTTGACGGGTTTTTGGTTTAGGTACTGCCTACTTTTTGGCGGCGTCAAAGATTAGGACACAGTGGTTTAAGGCAGCTCATTGATCTGGGAATCGCCGTTCTTTCAAGACGGCGAGTGTCAATAAAGAAATTATTGGCATTGATATGTTATAGTAGATAAGGATTGAAGAAAAGGCTCAGTAGCTCAGTGGTTAGAGCAAGGGACTCATAAGCCCGAGGTCGCAGGTTCAAATCCCGCCTGAGCCATAACTAATTAATTAGTCAACTGGATTGATCAAGAGAACCCTGGTAGTGTTCTCGGATTTCATTAATCGAAAACAAAGCTTGAAACATTAGGCCAGCGGACTTATAAAGCTCGGCTCCGCCTTGGAGCCGGTCAACCAGGGCTATTACCAGCTCTACCTGGTAACCGGCTTCCTTAAGGCGATCCACGGCTTTCATGGCTGATTGCCCAGTAGTCACCACATCTTCTAATACCACTACTTTGGCTCCTGTGGGCAAACTAGGACCTTCAATGTATGCCCTGGTTCCATGACCTTTTGGCTGTTTGCGGATAATTAGACCAGGGATAGGGCAGTTTTCTAAGGCAGAAACAATGCTAACCGCACTCACGATGGGATCTGCACCCAGAGTTAAGCCAGCAACAGCTTGAGTATCAGCAGGTAGCATTGAGAATAGCAAACGTCCTATTGCCAATGCTCCTTGAGGATGAAGGGTGACCTGTTTACCATTGATGTAATAAGAGCTACGCTGCCCCGACGAAAGCACAAAATCACCCTCTTGGTAAGCCAGTTTACAAAACAAATCCAGCAGAAAAGGTCGCAGGAGAGGTAAATCCTTTGGGGTAGACAGGGCTTGGAATTGGTTGTTCATGAAACTTACTACTACTAGTGGCGGTTGATTTGGATTATGCGGTATTCTTTCACAGTCAGCCGTCAGCCGTCAGCCGTCAGCTAAAAGCTCACGCTACTTGAGGTGCCGTCAGCTTATTTTATTCAAAAGCTGTTCGGTGTAGCGTGGGCTATGGGCATAACTGTTCGGTGTACAGTGGCACAGGCTTCGAGGCTGGGACCCATAAGCTGATAGCTGATAGCTCATAGCTGATAGCTGATAGCTGATAGCTGATAGCTGATAGCTGATAGCTGATAGCTCATAGCTGATAGCTGATAGCTGATAGCTGATAGCTGATAGCTCATAGCTCATAGCTGACAGCTAAATGCTTACTTTTCACCGACTGGGGTACTTTACCCTTAATATCGGATACTATTGAGGAAAACTACGGGTGATTGCGATGCAAATGCGTTGGGAAAAGCTGTTTAGCGTTTTAGTTATAGCAGCCACTGCTAGTCTAGGAGCAGGTGGTGCCATAGCAGAAACTAATTCGGAGGACTTGGAGCTAATTCCTCTATTAACATTACCTGAGGCTTTTGAAAACGCTTTTTTTGATGACTCTGGGAACTTTTTTGAAAACAGGAGCATCAAGAGTCAAATCGATACAATTTTCGGCTCTGGATGGCCACCTGCGTTTCCAGAACTGGCACTTGAGCGCGATGCTCAGCGTGTGAGTAATCTTTATCGGGATTTACTAAAGCAGCAGGTAGAGAGTGGCCCTGTTATTCGTACTCTGGATTTACCAAACCCCTACAATACTTCCCTACGGTTGCTAGAGCAATCGAGTGATATACCAATCCAAGTGGAAAACCAAGAATTTTTCTTGGCACCGCAGCCCATACTACAGCTGCGCAGATGAGTATGGGGCAGATCAGTATGGGGTGATAGTAGTAGCTGACCGCAAGTGTTAAATCCAGGGTGCAGGAGTTGAACCTGCCTAGGGCAAATTATGAGTTTGCTGCCTCAACCGCTCGGCCAACCCTGGGTTATCCTTTTCTATTATGGTAGCCTGAATCGGGTTATTGCAACACCACTAACTAGAAATTCCCGATTTATCCGATAATTCACAGAACATAAGATAATCTAGCTGTATAGCAGGACTATAATACAGCACGGAACCAGCGGTAATTCGGAATAACGTTAATCACGCTATGAAATTCAACACAACTGTAGCGCTAACCATAGTTCTACTGACAATGATGTTAGGTGCAGGTGTCGTGAGTGCCTTTTGGGGATTCTCTATCGGTCACGAAGCCCTCAAAGGAGTTACTCAACCGGATACTAACCCTAAGAAAAAGTTGACAGGGAATAAGGGGTCTTCTTCTGGGAAAGAAGGGGTCTTGATTGTGAGCGAGAAGGATATCTTGGTTAACGTTCACGCCCACATACACAATAAGGGTAAAAATCCTCCGGCTAAGAAAAACAGCCAGAAAACTAAGCAAATTAGTTGGTCTAAGCCAGCTCAGAAGGAGTCATCGTCTGGTGTATTGACTAAAGAGGCATCCTTCACTCGGAAAAACCCTAAGCTAAATTTGCCGGTTAAAAGTCAGGATAAGGGAGTCACCCTAGCGGTAAATTCTGCCAGTGTGCAGGAGGGTTCTTTAATGTTGGATGTCAGCTTGAAGAATCAGAGTTCTAATCCAGTCAGGTTTCTGTACAGCTTTTTGAATGTTACCGATGATCGCGGTCGTGCCTTAAGCGCAATTACGGAAGGCTTACCAGGAGAATTACCGGCTAATGGCAAGGAATTTTCTGGAACAGTGAGCATACCGACAGCTTTACTAGAGAACTCCGAAAAGCTTTCCCTGACACTGACCGATTATCCCGATCAAAAACTACAGTTGAAAATGTCTCAGATTCCTGTAGTTAGATAACGAAGCAAGTCGAGGGAATGGTTGTTAAGGATAAAACGTTGACGCTATGCTAAAAGCCTATGTTGAGAGCAAGCAACTAAGCCAGTTTCGCCAGCCAGTATCAGAAATTCCCTTGACTGGCACTCTTGAACTAGCTCAAGGAAATGCTAGTCATACAACTGAAAACCCCATAATACAACTGATAAGTTTTTGATGGTAAGCGATAAATCGATACCAAGCTGCCCTAGGTCTAGGAAGATACATCAGAAGGCAACCGTAACCAGCAAAAAATGAAAATTATTTGCTTTTACCTTTCACCTTTTCTATGGTTGCCAACCTAATGGTTTTTCTAACAGTGGATGCTTCTATTAGCCTCTCTGAGGGAGAGGTTTTGCTGGGATTGTTATCAGTGCTACTACTGATAGCGATCAATGCTTTTTTTGTTACGGCTGAGTTTTCCATGGTGGCCGTGCGGCGATCGCGGATTAGCCAATTAGTAGATGCGGGTGACGTGCAAGCAAAGACCGTTCAGGCTTTGCAACAGAGCATTGACCGATTACTATCTACAACTCAGTTAGGGATTACCCTCTCGAGCCTTGCTCTGGGATGGATTGGGGAGACTACCATGGCAACCTTGGTAGCAGCTGGGATAGCCAAGCTACCAATAACGCCAGCTCTAACTCCAGTTATTACCCATTCCCTAGCAATCCTGGTGGCATTTTTCCTGATTGCGTATCTACAAATTGTTTTGGGGGAACTTTGCCCCAAATCCCTGGCTTTACTTTACTCAGAACAACTAGCACGGTTTCTTGGACCACCCAGTCTGGTAATTGCCAGGTTTTTTAATCCTTTTATCCAGATTTTGAACCAATCTACCCGCTGGCTCCTGAGGCTGGTGGGTGTTCAATATTCTGGTCAAGGTTGGTATAGCCGTGTAACACCGGAAGAGTTGCAGCTGATTATTACCACTGAACGGGAGTCTATCGGACTGGAAGCAGAAGAGAGAAAACTACTGAAAAATGTGTTTGAGTTTGGGGAGGTAACAGCCGCAGAGGTAATGGTTCCCCGCACCAGTCTTGTGGCTATTTCCCATGCAGCAACCTTCGATATTTTGTTAGAGGAAGTTGCTAAGACTAGTCACTCTCGCTATCCTGTGATTGGGGCATCCCTAGATGACATTCGTGGCATTATCGACTTCAAAAAAATGGCTAAACCTTTATCTAAAGGGAAGCTAGGACTTCAGACACCGATTAAATCCTGGATTTGTCCAGCTAAGTTTGTCCCAGAAACTACCCCATTGAGTGAATTACTGCCGATGATGCAGCGATCGCATTTGGCAATGGTGATGGTGGTGGATGAGTTTGGAGGTACGGCTGGATTAGTCACCCTCAAGGATTTAATTGCTGAAATTATTGGTGATGGACCTGAATCTGACATAAGCGAGGACTTGACTGTACAAATTCTCGACGAGTATACCTTCCTGGTGCAAGCTCAGATGAATATGGAAGAAGTCAACGAACTTTTGGATTTAAACCTACCAGTAATTGATGACTATCATACTTTGGGAGGTTTTTTGCTGGACAAGTTTCAGAAAATTCCTGTACCCGGTGAAACCTTAAATTATGACAATCTAGAATTGACCGTTGTGTCTGCTTCTGGACCGCGCCTAAACCAAATTCGCATAAGCCGCCAGCAGCCACAAGGTAAGAATTCAGTAGATGTTTCCGATTCTGAACAAATGCCGATAATTCCCAGAAAGGATGATGTTTCCTTTGACAATGGAGGGCTTTGATAGTTTTGGTGAATTTTATTTGATTAGCTCTGGATAAAACCAATAGAAAAGAATGGCGCGAGGAGATCAAATTTACGTATTCCAAAAGTTTCTTAACCTTGAGGGGGTTTACCAACATCATGGTATTGACTGTGGAGATGGTAGTGTTATCCACTACCGCAAAAATACTGAAACAATTGAGCGTACTTCTCTGGCTACCTTTGCTCTAGGTGAAACAAAAATTTATGTCAGGCAGTACTCAGTTTGTTTAATTCCAGATGTTGTGATTCGTCGAGCAGAAAGTCGATTAGGGGAAAGACAATATAATCTAATTTTTAATAACTGTGAACACTTTGCTAATTGGTGCAAGACTGGCAAAAGTGAGAGCCAGCAAGTCAAGGATTTTATTCCGGTAATTAGTAATATGAAAATCGAGGGTTTGTACGAAGCTATAAAACAAGCACTTCAGGGAGCAAAGCAAGACGATACAACCCAGTTACTTAACCAAGCATTATCTGATCTCAGGGTGGTTTGGGATGAGATTCAACCTAAGTATAAACAGGAACTTAAAGAAATCAATGTCTGGCAGCAAGTGGCAATTCAAGCTCTTAAAAACAATAGAGAAGACTTAGCCCGTGCGGCTTTGATGCGGAAGCGGAACTATGAGAAAAGCGCGACGGACAAGAAAGCTAAATTAGACCAGTTAGCGAAGATGACAGAAACATTGATTCGCAACCGTATGAACTGGCAACAAACCTAGTGGGTTGGTTAAGTAATCAGAAAGCTACTTTGAGCGGTCAGCTATCAGCTCTCAGCTCTCAGCTAATAGCTATCAGCTATCAGCTCTCAGTAATCAGCTTTTGAATAAAATAAACTCACGGCTGACGGCTGACGGCTGACCACTGACGGCTGACGGCTGACGGCTGACGGCTGACGGCTGAATGCTTACGTATAGATGATGGGAGGATAGGCAGATATAACTATATATTTGCTTATATACTTACTTTTAGTTGTAAAGATCCAAAAAACTGAATGGAACGTGGTTTACTATGGTTACCTCTGCTAGCAGCATTTTGCTGGCTTGCCTGGTCAGGCTGGAATGAATACCAAAAGATTGAAGCTTATCGCCGCTGGGCTGAACAGTTTGAACGGGCAAAGTATGATATATATGCGGTGCTTGGTCAAAACGGCAGTGACCTGACTTGGGGTAAACCCACTAGAAATAAACCAGTAAATCTAGAAACCTTTTCCCTCAAAGACGTTAAATCAATCAACTTGCTAGTTGATAATCAAGTGGTTGACTTAGAGCAACCACCGGATAAAGGTCGTGCGATCGCATTAGAATTTCAATTCCTCAAACCCATAGATCCAGTCAAAATTCCCTTTACAGAAATTCCTTTGGCAGTGGAGTGGGGAAAATATCTCCAGTCATTCACGCTTAGCGCTGGGTGAAGGCAATAGAGAATAGGCAACTTCGGCTGCTGGACATTGGGTAGCACCCTCCGCCATTGATCCCAGGTTACCCTTACAGGTTAGACCTGGGGATTCTCGTCAGTCAAGCTAAAAACTGCACCAACTGCTCTAACTTCAACCAAGGGGCACCGCTAGCCATAACATCCTTTGCCAGAGCAATCCCTGCTGTGTAGTCTTCGAGAGGTATAACACCAGCGACTTGAAGGGCTAATGAGGCATTTAACGCCACCACATCCTGCTGGGCTGGTGTTCCTTTACCTTGCAAAACGTTCCGTAAAATTGCCCCATTTTCCGCTACATCACCGCCTCGTAGGGACTCAGTAGGGGCAGGAGTTAGACCAAGATGTTCCGGATTTAGACTCAAAAGTCGCACCTCACCCCCCGATAGCAGTGCCAAGTCAGTTTGATCTGCCAATCCCGCCTCATCTAATTTTTCCCTACCATGGAGAACTATTGCGTTGGGAGTACCCATCAAACACAACGATCGCGCTACAGTCTCTACAAAGTTGGGAGCATAAACACCGATTACCTGACCGGTGGGACGCAGGGGATTTACCAATGGTCCTAACAAGTTAAACACTGTCCGGACCTTGAGGGTTTGCCGTAACGGTGCCACTGCTTTCATGGCTGGATGCCAACCCCGAGCAAACAGAAAGGTTACCCCTACCTCATCCAGGGCTGCCTGAATCTTGTCCGGTGCTGCTGCTAAATTTACTCCTAGGGCTTCGAGCACATCAGCCGAACCCACCTTACTAGAAGCAGAACGATTACCATGCTTAGCCACCAGCACTCCAGCCGCCGCCACTACAAAGGCTACTGCGGTAGAGATATTAAAGGTAGACGCGCCATCCCCACCGGTACCACAGGTATCAATGACGGGTTGGTTGTGTTTAATGGTTGTCTTCTGCAACGACTGGGATTGTAGCACCTGAGCCATCCCTGCCAATTCGGTAGCCGACACCCCTTTAGCCTGGATAGCTGCCAAAAGTGCGCCAGATAACACAGTGGGAATTTCTTCATTCAACCATCCCTGCATCAGTTGTGATGCCTGGTCACTGGATAACGATTGCCCATCCAACAACTGTTGCAACAAACTGGGCCAGTTAGAAGAGGTTTGAACCATTATTATAGAAGTAGAGTATTTTATCTGGAAATGCGATCGCATTAACTATTCAATCACTATTTCCGATCAATCTCTAACTAACAAGGTTACAGCATAAGCAGCAATTCCCTCTTCACGTCCCACCGGACCCAACTTTTCATTAGTGGTTGCCTTAATGCCAATTTGGTCAGGCTTCAGGTCTAGGACTACACTTAAGCGATCGCGCATGGTCTTAATATGAGGCTTAAGCTTAGGACGCTCCGCCACCACCACCGAATCAATATTGCCAATCCGCCAGCCATGGGATTGGATCAACTGATTCACCTGACTCAACAATACCAAACTATCCGCACCCGCCCATTTTTCGTCAGTTGGGGGGAAATAATGACCAATATCGCCCAAACTCAAGGCTCCCAGCATGGCGTCCATGATGGCGTGAGTCAGGACATCGGCATCACTATGACCGACTAATCCCAATTCATGAGGAATGTCTACACCTCCGATAATCAGACGGCGACCTTTGCCCAATTGATGGATATCGTAACCGTTGCCAATCCGAATAGTCATTTTTTCCACTGAATCCCACGTTAACAGAGCAAGCGATCGAATTTTACCTGCTATCTAAGGCTGCTGCCAAATTCTCTAAATTAGTGAGAATATACCGAGGTTTTTGGTCTGGTTTACCTATATCTTTTCGTCCTCTTAATATTAAGTTTTATTTCGAGATTGGAAATTTATGGAACCTACAGTGTATTTACGGATATCTAGAGAACAAATATCCCAAATATATTACGAGGTTCAACAATGAAAAAAATCGGTTCTACTACTCTACTCATGTTCGCTACACTCTCGGGACTTCTGTTGTTTCCTTCTGAAGTGAAAGCGGATGAGATCAGATACTGTTACAGTGTCCCTCGTTACTACGTTGAGCAGGATGCAGCTAACCATCGTGAAGCTTACGATGATGGTTATCAGGAGGGGCGACGTGATGCCAGCAGGGGTATAGCTTATGAAGAGCGCACCGCAGGGGGCGAGTTTAGTCGTGGCTATCGTCATGGATATTACGGTCGCCGCTACAGAGGTCAACGGCGTCGGGTTCCAGACCGCCGTAAGTACTACAACACCAGGGAGTGTCGTACCTACAACTATAACGATAAGGAGAATATGAAAGATGTTTTGGGCAGGATTTTGCAGCAATTTGAAAGGGATCTGCGTTCGGATATGAACTGGGACAATAACCGTCAAAGGTTCGAGGATCGAAGGTACGAAGAGAGAAGCCAGGACAGATACTATCAAAGATATCAAAGATAGTTGTTCATGCAACTATTTCCATAACCCAGTCACTATGGTGCTACTACTACCTTATGAAAGCTTTGGGGAGTTGGTTGTGGTACACAATACGTGATTTTCGCTCCCGTTAGCTTTACCAGACCGTAGCCAAACCACTACATCTTTACCACTACCCATTCTTGATTTAATTGCGCTTTGAGTTATTTCAGGAAATTGCGATCGCTAAAAACCGGCAATAACTAGTTCTAGGCTTAGTTCAATAGACAACTGCGGCGAAGTCTACTCCTGAGACGTTTTATCAGCAGAACGTGGTTTAAGCAGAAATATTTCTATCCCATCAATGGGTTTCTCTCGGGTTTTAATCTGAAATTGCTCTTTAACAACAGACCGAAATAGCTTCGACGACTTGACATAAACTAGCCATAAACGAGATTGGGTTGAAGGTAAACTGCTAATCCAACCTTCTATCGCTTGCTGATCGTTTTTTCTAACCGATGGCGGGAGTACATCCTTAATCTCAATACTTGCAGAGCCATGATAGTAATGATTCAATGCCACAGGTATTCTCTGACCAATGGACCAAACAATCACATCACCCGGTTGTTCTTTGGTCGCAATGGTTTCTACTAAACCACGCCAATTTTCTCGATCGAGCACGGTATAGTAACGCTTTAGCCCACCACCAACAGCAATGGCATAGATCAGCGCTATCACCAAGGCACCAATACGCCATCGATGCCAAATGCCGATCCCAGCGGCTGCTAAAAGAATAAATAGGTATGGAGCTGCTAAGAGTAGGTAACGATTGACCCAAAGAGAACGAGAGACTTGGGACACTGAAAAGAACAGAACTAAGGGTAAAAACGCCCAAGCCGCAATCCAACCCAGCTTAGCTGAGCGTGGTTTGTTGAATAGCACAACACCCAGCAAGCAGGTCAACATGACAGAGTAGGCATTGTAAAACCAGTAGATGGCATTGGAATTGGCTCGACCAAAGGGCCAAGCTGTCAAGCGACCTGGCTGCATGATCACATCCAGTACACCAGGACTAGTGCGTCCACCGAGATCACGAACTGATGTACCGGGTACTTTTACACCTCCCATAAATTTGGCGCTCTTAGTTACTAGTGGAAACACCCATGGCAGCCATAAAATACCAATCAGTAACAGTCCGACCCCGAAACGGAACAAAACACGAGGTTGATTGCGATACTTCCAGCCAAACACAACGATGTCTGGGAGCAGCAGCGCTACGTTAAGGGGTGTGCTGATAATTGCCAAGAATCGCAGAGCAGCCCATCCTAAAAGTAAGGGAGTAGTTGGACGTTCTAGGGCGTGGGTTAAGATCAGTGTGCCAGCAACACCAAAGAATGTACTCGGTGCGTACATCCGGACTTCTTGGGCATGATGGATAAACAGGGGTGAGAGGGCAACGATTAGGGCAGCAATTAAGCCAGTGGACTCTCCCATTAAGCGCCGACCAAGCCGATAGGTAACAAAAACAGTACCAATACTAAACACAACGCACAATCCCCGCAGCCAAGTATCACTACTGCTAACTATCATCCAGACTTGTAGGAGGATGTGATAGAGGGGGCGTGTACCATTAAAGACTTGCTCTAGGTGCTTGGCACGATGAATACTAATGAGTTCATCAACCCATAGGCTTTCTGTACCAAGTTGATAGACATACAATCCAGTCGCTAATACTAAGATTAAGGTAATGGGCATCCATGGTCGGAACCAATTTCCTCCCTCTAGGAGCGCTGGTGTTTTGTGGTTGTTGGCTTTCATGCTAACTCAATAATCAAAGCCCTAGAGCTTAGACCGACTAACTCAATAATCAAAGCCCTAGAGCTTAGACCGATGTTGATTTGTTTTTTATATCAGTAGAATTGCGAGAATCAGTAGAATTGGCAGAATTTGGTATGATCAGAAATAGATGCATTAAATCATTCTGTCTATAAAAGTTCTCGTTAGTAAATTCTTCGTGTCTTTCCAGATTAAAATGTTCTTTGAAAACAGTGCGAAACTTTTGTTCGTCAAAACCTGTGCCGCACAGTAGCCACAGCCGCGAGGGAATAGGTGGCAAGTTATTTAGTGCTTGCTCTACGACTGGCTTTTTGACTCGATCAGAAGGACAAAGTTTACTTCGGGAATAGATCGGAGCATCTCCACTATAGTAATGATCCAGCGCTGAGGTCATTTTTTGCGAACCTATGGATAAAAAGATGGTATCACCAGGTTTTTCATTAATGCTAATTGTTTGTGCTACACTGCGCCAATCTTGGCGATCCTGCACGGTGTAATAGCGTACTAGTCCAGTGCTAACGGTAATAGTATAGATAATTGCTACTGCGATCGCCAAACTCCGTTTCCAACGCCACAATCCCATCAAGCCAGCGGTCAGAATAATCAAAATGTATGGGGATAAAAACAGTATGTAGCGGTCTATCCATAATCGTTTAGAAACTAAAAAAATCATCACTGACGGTATAAATGCCCAAGCAGCAATCCAACACAGGCGTGGTTTGTGGTTTTTGTGGATTATGGCAATACCGATCAAGCCAGCTAATAGTAGACTGTAGGATTGATAAAACAAGCTACTCAGCTTCGATGTGGAAGGAAACGGAAAGGCAGTAAAATTCTTTAACTTACGTAAAACATCCACAAAACTGGGAAATGAGTGTCGAGTAGCCGATGGATCAATTTTGGCGATGAGATTAAGAGCCTTGCTTAGGAAGGGCAGGGTTCCAGACAATAGAGATAACAAAGATGGTAACCACAACAGGATTACCAGTAACAGCCATTTGCCGAAAGCTAATAATGTAGCGCGTTGCTTGCGAAACCGAAACCATACTAACCAGATGTCCGCGAAGAGCAGGGTGGCATTTAGTGGTGCAGTTAGGGTTACCAACAGTCGTAGGCTAGCCCACCAAGCCATTGAGGTGGTAGTAGGATTCTCAAGAGCATGCACTAGCGCTAGGGTACCACCTAGACCGAGACAAGTGCCTAGGGTGTACATACGAACCATTTGGGCAAAATTGATGAACAGGGGCGATAGAGCCAAGAGGAGGGCAGCAATCAAGCCCGTTGGCTTTCCCCCTACACGACGACCAAGCTGGTAAGTTAGAAATACACTGCCCAATCCAAACAAGACAGACAACCCCCGCAACCAAGCATCGCTGGTGCCAAACTGCATCCACAGCCACAGCAGGATGAAATACACTGGGCGGATTAGACCCAGATGGCCTGGTAAGCGTTTGGCATCATTAACACTGTAGAGTTCATCCACCCACAGGCTCTCTGTGCCGAGTTGATAGAAATACAACCCAGCCGCCAATAGCAAAATTAAGGCGATGGGAATCCATTGCCAAAGCCAATCTGCTTGGATTGAGGTTTCTGTTGAATTAAGTTTTTCTGCTTTCATGCACCTGACCAACCTTATCTAGAATCAGTATTAAGAACCACCATGATCAGACCAGGGTTCATCATGGCTCAGGAAAGATGGTTGATCGCCATCAACAAAGAACGATTAACCTCTTACCAAAGTAAATTGGGACACACGGCCATATTACTTATCAGCCTTGTTTTAGACATTTATGCAAAAGATCTATTATTGTCTCCATCACCTGATCACCTGATCACCCCATCACCCTTGGCCTCTATCTTGCCAATGGTTTTCTGCCGTCAGTTTTCCCAAACCCATACCATGCCAGTCCTACCAAGGGTGTAAGTACTACGATTTCCCACAGTATTCCCAAGAAGTTAGGAATACTCAAGATGGTGCATACCATACCCAATTCTGGATTAAAATAATCAAATCGGGCAAAGATGGTAATAGGTGAAATAAAATACTCTAGGGAAAAAGGCCAGAGTGCCTGGACTCCGAAAGGTGCTGTTGGGTCAGCTACTAGCATATCCAACAGGAGGTGGCTTCCATAAACTAGAGCTGCCCAAATTCCCCATCGGAGCCGATTTAACTTCCAACGCCCCACTAGCCAAGCAACGAAGATGCCAATTATGGCGGCTACTATCAAGCTGTGGGTAGCCTGACGGTGAAAAGCTCCTGGATTTCCCAGCAGCAGCAATCCAGGCAGAATGTCTATGTCTGGCAAATTCGTGAGCAATACTGAACCATACAACAGCCGAGTTTGCTGATGCCAAGCTACATAAGGGCGTGCCAGAACAAATCCACAAATACCGGCAAATGTGTGTCCTACTGGTGATGGCATGTGATTAATTGGTAATTGGTAATTTATATTTGGTAATTGGTAATTCATATTTGGTAATTGGTAATTTATATTTGGTAATTGGTAATTGGTAATTTATAATTGCTCTGACTATTGTTTATTGATCACCATTACACCTGATTACCTGATCATCCGATTACCTGATCATGACCTTACCTGATCAGCCGATCACCTGATCTGAGTTAATCACCTTTACTTGCGCAAAGCGTATACAATTCCCCCCAGCAGCCCCTGAATGATCACGATTCCGTAAGCCAGCCAAGCAAAGGCAATGGCTTCGGATCTGGCAATATTGTAGCCGTAAGCCGCAAAAAAGAATACAAATGCATTCTCACGGAGACCAATGGCGTTGATCGATACAGGCAACACCATGATCAAGGAGACTAGGGGAATGATCAGAAAGAAACTAAGAAGGGGAACCGGTAAATCCAGGGCCTTTGCAATTAGGTAATAATGAGCGATGACACTGATTTGCACCATCAGTGACAACCCCATAGACATAGCCAAGGCATGTTTGCGGTTCCCAAAGGCTAGGAAAGCTTTAATAATATTCAATACCTTGTTTTTTATGGGGTGCCAAAAGGGTAGTTTGATCTTGCTAATAACCCTTGAAATCTTCTGAGAGGGTATGAAAATCATCGAGACTACAAGCATAATTGCTGCCGTACCTAGCATCACCCACAGATTAAGTAATGGTAACTGGGCAATCAATGTCTGAGAAAAAAACAGCGCCCCGAGGCCAAACAGCATCAAACCCAGTAAACCGAGGAAACGATCCAAAAACACAGTGGCTAGTGCGACTGATTTGCTCGTTCCCAACCGCCAGGCATCATAAGCCCTAACAGCATCCCCACCAATGGTGGAGGGCAAAAAATTACTGAAGAAAATGCTGACCATGTAGGACTTATACAAGTAAGGGATGGTAGCTTTCACATTCTGAGCCAAAAGTAGTACCCGCCACCGATGAGCTCTGATGTAGTAACTGGCTAAGTAGACCACAAACGCTGCCATTAACAGAGGAATGTTGGCAGAACTCACAGCTAGGAAAATGTCAGGCAGATTGGTCTTGCGCAACACCCAAGACAGTAGCGCTATGGAAACGCCGCATTTAATGATCGTAAGAATCAATTTTTTCCTAGCAGCTAACCTTTTTTCCATGGTTTTTAGTTTATGGACTGTAGTAGTTCCAAGTCATCTTACTGCGGCGGTAGTGGTTTTGAGTCCATAGCCGTGGGCGATCAAGATTGGGATTGGGTTCGGGGTTGCTGTAGATGTCCAGCTGATTCCCATTGAGAACCATCACCTCTTCCCGCCAATCCCCAGATACATCAGCAACGTAAAGTCTCGCCGCCTGTTCTTTGAACCGATGGAGAAATTGCCCACTCAGGGCATCGAAAATCCCCACGTCTCCTGGTTTATGGCGCTCTTTGACAGCCACTAATTGCCTCGACTCTCCTGTCCAATCAATCGGGACGATCACCTCTACACCTTTGTCTGTCCATCCCTTGGGAGCAACATCATCCATTTGATAGTTAGCAATCAGTTGACCTTGGGCATCAAAGACAAAGGGTTTCTGGTGCTTCTGGTAACGGCTGCGGCACCACACTTCTAATCCCGGTCGTTGGGGGTCAAAATCACCAATGGCAGCATTTTGTGGTTCTTGATGCTTGTAGTGGGTTTTCCAAATTACGCGATCGCGGTTATAAAGGAAAACCCGATTGCCACCCCCCTCTTCCAGAGCGACTACCTCTAATCCTGGAATGTCTGGACGCACATCAGCCACAAACAGGGAGTCAATATGACCTTTTATGGGAATTTTCAACAACATCTCTCCGTCGGGTGAGATGATTGTCCCACCCAAAACCTCATCTTTGCCATCTCCGTCGAGATCTGCCACCCGTGCCCCATTGTGAGCATTGGCAAGGAAATCATCTCGGCTCCACAATGGTTGAAGGTTTTCACCTTTGAGTAGGTTGTCTAGGGGATAGGCTGCTAGATAACGACCCATACGGTATCCTTCAGCATTAGTGGCCTGAAGTAGTAAATCGCGATCGCCTTTGCCCCGGAAATTGGCTACTACTAAGTGCTCCCAACCCTCTGTACCTTCTGGAGATGGGAGTTTTATAGTTTTCTGAGTCTCTCCATTGAACCCCTCAACAATATGGAGGGTATTGTCCTTGGTTAAAAACAGAACTTCTGTCTTTTGATCTCCATCTACATCAGCTGCTTGGACACCGGGGGCCTGGTTTCCTGGCAATCCTTGGCTCTCTGACTTCCCAGTTACCTGGATATTGATTGACTTGCTCCAGAGTGCTTTACCAGAATGACTGTAAGCTGCTATATAACCTGGCTTAGTAATGATCAAATCTTTCTGACCATCATCATTGATGTCTGCTGCAATCAGTCCACCGAGACGGCGATCGCTGGCAGCAGGCTTAAGTTCAATAACTTGAGGTTTAATCGTGGAATAAGGCAAATTCGACACTTTAGCAATACCTCTTTTTGCCTTGGATTGCTCCACACATCCCCAGCTTAAACAACTATAAAAAATCAATAATAAACATATTTTTAATTGAACTCGCCTCTGGCGTAATCGGTACAAATAGTTCTGCATTTCTATAGATAGTATCAATAGAGATTATCAATTCTTCAATAGCCCTAAGCGCTGTTGCATCTTTCTCAAGATGATCAGATCCGCTTTCTCTATGCCCATTGCCCATAACAGCAGTACATAAACTAGAAACACAACTCCAGCAGTAATAACCAATACCAGAAGGTAAGGCATAAATGAAACCCAAGAGTGTACACCGAGACCGATCAAAACAGCGAGAGTTCCTGCCCCTATGGTTTTTAAGTAGCTCCAGTTGAACCCATGAATATGCAAAACTAGGTAGACTTGCAAGATACGCAGCAGATTTACTGCTAAAATACTGATTCCTGTTGCCACTGCCGCTCCCATCAGTCCCCATCGTGGAATCATGAGCATATTTAATCCGATGTTGGTGATCGCTAACACCACGTCCCCAAAGAGCTTGAGATATTGATGCCCTGACATTGCTAGTACGTGCATGGCTAATCCTCCCGGACCAGCTCTTGCTAATTGCCCTGCTGCTAGAATTGTTAGAGGTAACGATCCGATTTCAAATTCTGAACCGAAAACACGTAGGATATCTTTACCAGCTACTACCACAATTAAGAACAGAGGTACAGTCAAGGAGAAGCTCCAGCGGGCAGCAGTTCTAAAGAGTTTGTCTAATTCTTCAAGCTCTCCGTTACTATAAAGGTTAGCAATCATCGGTGTGAAGATTGTTACCAACGAGCGAGTGAACAGAGTCATCAACAGTGCTGTCTGGGAAGCGGCCCGGTAAATCCCCACCTCTGCTACAGGTCGAAAATATCCCAGCATTAAAGAGTCTGTCCAGAGCATCACCAGCCACAAAAAACTTCCGAAAGATAAAGGGAGGGAAAAGGCAAGTAGTTGCCTGGTTTCGAAGACAGGGGTGATATTTCTGCTCAATAGGGCAGGAAAGATACCTCGAATAAAATGGACGGTGAAAGCTAAAGACACGATTACAGCAAGTAGCCAAGCAATCGCTGCCCCCCACAGTCCCCAGCCAACTTTACATAGTACTACAGCTAATATTAAGTTAATTAATGGTAGCAGAAGCTCCCAAACATAAACTTTGTATGCTGTTATCTGAAATCCTGTAGTAGCAAATGCTCCTACTGTCATACTAGCCCCGAAAGGGAGAGCGATCGCGAACACCCGCAGTGCAAGAGCAAGGTCTGGTTGACCAAAAATCCCCTGGGCAATAAGGTCAGATCCCAAAAATAGACCGATTCCAAATACTATACCGCTGAGGAAAGGTAGTCCAATCCCCTGTAGTAAAACTCCTTTGAGCCGACCATTATCATCTGTACCATGATGGATTGAGACATAGCGTATAGCTCCAGTTTCAAGCCCCATCCTAGAAAATAGTTCTCCGAGTTGGTAGATGATCATTGCCAAGGTGTAAAGTCCGAAGACTTCTGCACCCAGAAGCCAAGCAAGCACTACTTGAGTTACATACTTGAAAGCAGTACTTATGACTTGACCAAGGAAGGATAAACCAGCTCCTTTGACAAATTTGTTGAAGGTGGCATTAATTGGTGCCACTAGATATCTCCTCCACTGTTTCTATCAGTTGCTAAATTCCCAATCTGAGGCGACAATAGATCTTGAGTCTCCGGATGCCGTCGATATGACCTTTAGTGTTTTTAAGCATTGCCAGTATTTTCCGTGGTGGATGTTCAAGGAACCGAAATTGCATCACCTCTAGACCCGAAATTTGAGGTTGATGCCACTGCCTCTCGTACCCATAGCGCTCAAGTGTTCCTCCTGCTACAGCTTCAAAGATACGAAGTTCACGCTCTGTCATTTCACTGCGCCATTTGCCAGCGTTACTGGTCAGAGGAGGTCTAGAAAGATTTTTCTGGTTTTTCTGGTCAGTTGGATAGGATGCACCAACCTTATGGAATTCCAACATTTCAGGGGCAAATTCCTCCTTAAGAAAGGTGCAAATCTTTCGAACTATACCTTCAGGTTCCAACAATAATTCTTCGTATCGGACTTCTAAAAAAGAGTCATCATTGAGAGCCGTTCTCAACTCTTCCACAGTTTCAAGATACTCTCGCCATTTTTGAGCAAGTGGGTAGATGTGCTTTGGACCAAAGCGAGAACCCTTCCAGGATAGAGCCACATCGCGGCCATCTCGCACTATATGAAGCACTTGCAAATTGGGAAAAGCATTGAAAATTTCGCGCCAGTAGAAAATATGGGCAGGCGTCTTTTCTCCCCAGCGTTGTTTACCTTGGGCATTAGTCCAGGCACCCATGATGCCATCAACTATGCCGTGAAAGTCAAATCTATAGATAGCTTCAAGGGTGTGCTCACGATTGGGAGGGGGAGACCAGTCTCTCATGACCTCGGTTGTCAGGATATCGTCTACCAGACGCTCACGGTTTTGAATCAGCTGTAGGTTACCGTAGTACTTCAGCCAGGGATAAAACGTATTATAGAGGTGAGACTCGAATGGTATAGCAATTCGTGGATGGCAGCCAATAATCCGACTCAGAAGGGAAGTTCCAGAACGAGGACATCCAAAGATGAAGATTGGGGACTCTGAAATACCTAGGTCTGATTTAGATTGGGAAGTCGGTGCTAGACTCAAATTTTTGGTTTGATTCATCTACTTAACTTCTCTTAAATTACTCATAATTTTTATCGAGGAAGCTTATTAAACCTGCTAAAATAAAGGAATTATATACAAGACCAAGATATGGTACAAATATTGACGTTTAGACTTGGATTTGCTGACGCATTCGAATTACCCTAGCTGGAACCCCAATCGCAACAGCATAATCAGGAAGGTTTTTGGTAACTACAGCACCTGCACCAACAATACACCCTTTGCCAATCCGAACTCCATCGAGAACAATTGCTCCGGCACCCAACCAAACATCATCACCAATCACCACTGGTCCTTTAGAATAAACTCCCTGTTCCATCATGGGAATATCCAAACGATCTGATAGATACCGACCACCCCCAATGTAACAGTTACCAGCAATTAAGACAGAACTGCCAATAAAAATGCCAGCACCTGAGGAGATAATAGCATTACATCCAATATCAGTTTTTTTACCAATAACTACAGGACCAGTTTTTCCCTGAATCACACAATTCCTGGAAACAATAACATCGTCTTTTATAGTTATTCCATCCTCTCCAGCACCGCTAGCATCCAGGAGAGCATAATCGTCGATAGCGATGCGGTTTTCAAGAGTAATATTTCCAGGATGACGTAAAACAATTCCCTTCCCCAAAATAACTCCAGAACCTACAGCCTTGAAAAGGGGAGAAAAAAAATTTTTTCTCAATAGATATCCAGCTCCACCAGCCAGATTACCAAATAAAAAAGTAGCTAATTCATATTGAACTAAAGATAATAACTTATTATTTCCTATAACCTTTGCTTGATAACTCTTCAATAAAGAAGAATCTTTTTTATTGAGTTGCTCTGTTAAAGAAACTTTGGATATCAATTTTTTTTCTTTATTGGCTATCATAATCAATGCTATTCTCAACTAGGTTAACTTTTGTTCGGAAACTAATTTAGGATTTTTAATAGATATCCATCCTTGGTCAAGATACCATTGGGCTAATTCCTTTAACCCTTCTTCATCGGAATGGACAGGCACAAACCCCAGTAAATTTATCATCTTTGCTGTGTTAAATGAGCGGTCTTTTGTATAAAACGCTAGCCGTCTTCGATAAATAGGTGGTTCTATGCCCAGGGGACGACAGATGAATTCCAAAAAATCACCTAAGGCAAACAGTGGCGCAGCTGGCAAACTAATGAATTTAAAGGAAATTCCATAGTATTCACTAATAATAGAGACCATTTTTTGAAAGGTTATCGCCTCCTTACTGCCACAAATAAAAACTTCTCCCACTGCTTGAGGATGGGTGGCTGATAGTATAAAAAAATTGGTCAAATCATCAACATGAATTAAGTGCAGTAAGTTACTTCCATTGCCAATTATTGGTATCCACTTACGGCCAACCATTTTGAAAATTTTCAAAAACCGTTTCTCCCCAGGACCGTAGATTCCTGATGGTCGTACCACAGTGACTGGTAAGCCTTCCTTTTTAGCAAAATCTCTGATCCACAGTTCTCCTTCTAGTTTGGTTTCTTGATATATATCTCCAGGATGCATTGGACAATTTTCATCACCAGGAGGATTTTCGACATGACCATGAACACCAATTGTTGAAACGTGAACAAAACGCTGAAATTCTGGCTCTTCTAAAGCGTACTTTGCTAGCAATTGTGTGCTTACAACGTGGACATTGTAGTAGACATTGTCAGCAGATTTTGCTTCTCGAAAAGGAGTTACAATATGAAAGATATAGTTAACTCCTTTGATGGCTTTCTTGATTAACTCTTCATCAAAAACATCCCCTCTAATCCATTCAATTTTAATGTCTTTAAAAGGCTCAATTTTAGAACTAGGACGTGCAATAGCGACGATATCTAAACCTTGTGCGACTAATTTACGTACAAGAACTGAACCTGTAAACCCTGTAGCTCCAGTCACTAAGACGCGACTGCCAGTTGGGAGTTTGAATTGAGTATCTTCCATATTCTACTGTCTTAGCTAACCTAAAAAATATTGGAATTTAACCAAGCAAGTTTATACAATTAATTTTAATCGGCATCTGGCTTAAGTCTTGGTAAGCTTTAAAATTACGGGTGAACCAAACAAATTAGTCAAGCCTGAGAGTCGAGCTAACTTCTCCATAAATGAAGAGAAGCTAGGAGATTTTAAAGTGCGATGGAGTACCATAGGCACAAAGAATTGGGGATAGCGCTCAGCTTTGCTCAGACCAATAGATTGAAAAAATTCTAGAAGCTCATGTTCTTTATAACAGATAAACTCTCGTGTATTTCCTTCCAATCCTTTCTTGAACTTAAATAGATAGGGGGCAATAGCATTTACGCTCCTGACTGTAGGATAGTCTAGGATTACTGCTTGCTTTGCTACTCGATTTAGTTCTGTTAAAAAAGACTGCCATTGAGTCACATGAGCCAAGAATCGATAGCTGATCACAACATCAAACGCTCCGTCTGGGTAAGGGAGATCCAAAACATTGCCCACCTTGAAGGAACAAAGATTAGCATCAAGAAAATTCTGAATCCTCCCCTTACAGACATCCGCACTACCAAGCACAGTGAGTTGATAACCATTTTGAATCAGAGCCCCTGTGAGTTGACCATGTCCTCCTCCCACATCAAGGATGGTGGCTTTAGGATAAGGAGTTAGCATTTTCAAGGTTGCGTCTTCCTGGACTTTCAGTAGCCAAGCCCCAATTTCCCCGGCAAAACGGGAGGCATAATCCTCAGAAGATGTTTCGATATCGGCTGTTTCGGTAAAATCACCTGTAGACACCACTGTTAAATTCCTTTAGTCATTTGTTTAGTTTTAATTGCTATTTTTTTTAGACTGAATTGCTAATTGGTTACGAATAAATCGCCAGGGGTTTTCTAGAGAACCATAGGCCTGAATAGGTGTCAGGGGATTGAGTAGCATTTCCTTGATATCTTTTCCTGGTTCTTCATTACTCAAGGAACCCTGGATAGTAAATCCAAAACTTCCAGGACGACAAGATTCAGAAGCCAAAGGAAGTGGATCGCTTCCTGGTAATATCCGCCATCCTTTTTTCTCTGCTTGTTTGAACAAAACTGGTCGTGACCAGAATACAGGACGTCCACCATTGTCTCCTAGAAAAAGCTTGGGAAAATTCTTGTCTTCCAAGAGCTTATGTAACAGTTTTCCCCGATGTCCGATCCATTTACCAACTCCCCAGGGCAGTATAGGGATTGCCCCAGCGGCAAGGATTTCTTTAATCGTTACGTCTAAGGGTAAACCATCTTCAAGGTTTTGGTCAGTGATCAACGCTAATACTTCCAGGTTTTCCGCTGTCACAATTTGGCGACCAGCAATTAAGAACATTCCTTGCCCTAAGGCGTTACAGGTATATAAGGATAAATCTTCCTGGGTACGGTGGAACATCCAAGGTTTTCCCTGGCTTACCCTAGACTGATTATTGTTTTGAGCTAAATCAGCTAACTTTTTATACCATTTTTGATGCTCTATTTCTGTCAACAATAATACAGCCTGAAAATTTTCTCTATCACCTGCCTGACCAGAAAATCGCTGGAAATTTTCCCAAGCTGAGGTCAGCAGTTGATCGATATCAAAACAGTCATGAAGGTGAACGTGACCATCAATCAGGATTAATTGATGCTTTTGAGCGGTAGCTACCATGGATTTTTGTTAGAATCTCCCTGATTTCCATAAACTGCTGCTGCTTCAATCGCATTCAGCTAAAATCTTGCACCACAACCTCAAAGGATCTTCTGGGCTAAACTCACTGGACCGTTAAGGGTTTCAATTCCAATACTTTTGTCCTGAGTTAATGCACCTCCCATATTAAAAATGTGATTAACCTTGTCTAACTCTAGCTCTATTTGTGACCGACTCCATCCTAATTCCGCACCCATCACCTCAGCACAGATTCTGAGAGCCTCATTTCCGGGATGACCAGCACTACCCAGTTCTGTCCGCCGGAACACCACATCACCTAATGTTTGAGCCATTTCCTCAACAACCCCATGCAAGACTTCAGCTTTGAGTACAGCCAAATCATCAGTAGGTTTACAGGAGTGATCTGATACTCGCTCCAAATATAGCAGTACATCTTGATAGGCACTACCGTAGTTATACACGAGGCGGCGCATTACCTCCTGCCCCAGTCCATAGGGTTGCTTAAGGATTTCCGTCTGCAAAAACACTTCAAATTGTTCGATGTGTCCACCGTAAATTGGTGTAACTGATGACAGGGAGTTGGGAGGCTTTTGGCCCCATGACCGAAATACCTGGTCAACCACTTTCTCAGCCACATCTCTGGCAGTGGTATATTTCACCCCAACCACTGAGATCAATCCTGGCAATTCTTCTTTGGCATGATCGAAGAGTTGATAGTGTTTAGCCAGTTGTGGCAATCCTGTCTCAGTAATGCCAGTTCTAGGAAGCAAGCCACCATGGATGAAAGCTACATCTGCTTGGTTGAGTTTAACCGATGGCCATGCTTGGTTGATGTCATCGAGCAGGTCTTGAATATCCTGTTGGGTAATGTTTAAGTTATCCGGGTCTTGATCCCAAACAGCATAGGATGTACCTACCAGGGATTTACCACGCCAGGGCGCAATAAATAGTAAGCGAGACCCCTTGTTAACTATGGCATCGGAGTCACGATAGGAGTATGGCGTGGAAATACCCACAGCATAGGTTTGGCAGAGGGGACGGCGAATCACCAGGTTCATGGCTTTGGCAAGGGGAACTCTGGGTTGCTGCTGGGGTTGCTGCTGGGGTTGTTTCAGTAAACTCAATACCCGATTTGTCCATGGTCCGCTGGTGTTGACCACAGTCTTGGCGCGGATGTCGAATTGATTCCCACTTAACACATCTTGCCCCTGAATACCAGTGACCCGATTTCCAGCTTGCAGAAATCCAGTCACTTCTACGTAGTTAGCCACCACTGCCCCAGCTTGCTCAGCTGAGCGCAGAAAAGATAGGGTCAACCGTTCAGAGTTGTAGACCTGAGCATCATAAAAGACTGCTGCTCCAGTTAGCCCCTGGTGGGGAATTCCTGGAAGCAGCTGCTGACACTCTTGCTTAGAGATGACCCGACCATTGGATATGTGTTTTTGGGGATCGAGTTGGCGATTGCGATCGCAACTGATTAGGTCATTGATAGTAAGTGCCACAGATAGCACTTCTTTTCCCTTCATCCCATGGCCGTAGGTGGGAATCAACACTGGTAATGGATGAACTAAGTGAGGCGCAATCCGCATTAAACTGGTGCGTTCATGAATCGATTCACGCATCCGTTTCAGGTCAGCATGCTGGAGATACCGTAATCCCCCGTGGATGGTCTTCAAGCTGTTAGCAGAGGTAGCGCCACCGAAATCAGCTTTTTCCACCAAGGCAACTGACAATCCCCTGAGGCTTGCTTCCCAAGCTACGCAAGCTCCATAGATCCCACCACCGATGACTAATAGATCGTAAGAGTTTCTGGCTAACTCTACTAGGTTCCTTTTCATTAGTTGTCTGCTTAGGCTATATGCTCTACTAACTCGTGATGTAGCCAATCATAAAGACTGTTTAATTTTTCCCGAAAAGCTGCATAAGTATGCCTTTTCTCAATCAATTTCTTGCCAGCACTGCCCAGCCTCAGTCGTAGGGTTTCATCAGCGATCAGAGCAAGCATTCCCTTCGCGAAAGCTTTGGCATCTGGCCTCCTCAGCAGAGCAACCTGATTGTCTAGCAACTGGGTATGGGTTGGTAAATCTGTTGCTAACAATACTTTTCCACTATCGAGATAGGAGTAGAGTTTCATCGGGGTATTTTTACCCAAAATTCTCGGAGAGACTAAAATATCAGCCTGCTCCAAATAGATAGCCAGATGCTCAACTGGTTTCGGTCCTAAAAAATGGACATGTTTTTCCATCCCAAGACAGTGAGCCTTATTCGTGTATTTCCGAATGTCGTCCGCTTCTCCACCGATAATGACTAAGTTAGCCTGATCAGTCTGCTCAAGGGTCAACGCGAAGCTGTCTAGAAGTAGGTCAATCCCCTGATAAGTCTCCAGATTGCCCACATACATCAGGAGGACATTATGGATTCCTAGCTCACGTCTGAGATTACTATAAATAGTACTATACATAGTTACACCAATGTTGAATCTTGAAGTTGAATCTTGAAGTTGAATCTTGAAGTTGAATCTTGAAACTGTTGAATCTTTAAGCAAAATTTAACACAAACCTGCACATTTTTACTAGAATTATCTTTCCTTACAAAATAAAACGTATTCTTAGGACATCAAAACAATATGTTCTGTTCATTATTAACAATAATTATAAATTTATTTAACTCAAATTATAAAGTATGGAGGTTTTAAATATTTAGTCTAACTTTAAAGACTTTTTATTAATTTGTTAAAGATTAGAGTTAAGCAACGATATATCTGGAATAACTACAGTTTTTCTGGGCTTGTACTTTTGAATATCTGCTGCCAAAGCATCGCAAACTGAAACCACAACTTTGGCATTCTTCACAGCCAGTCCTTCAAAAAAGTTGAATAGTGACGAAAAAATCTGTAGCAAAGGATACTTTTCAATCATTTGTTGGGCTAGAGATGAATCCATGTCATAGATATAGGGAATCTTACACAGGATTTTGAGCCCTAAACCGATAAAGACTGATTCCTCTCCAGCATGAACCAAATCGTAGCGTTTCTTAGTCACTAGGCGAATTACAGCAAGCAACATGAAAAAATCACAGACGATTTTTTTCCAGGAGAAGCCTGGTCGTATATTGCGAACCCAGGGTAGCTTAGGGGTTCGGTATACCTTGATATTTTCATACTTGATGTCACGCCCTTCAGGATAAGTCACGACATCAACTTGGTCTCCCCGTTCAGAAAGCACCTTCAAAACCAGGTTGACTGCGATGGGTGTGCCACGATTCTGATAAAACGGATGAGGAGCGAGTAATAGAATGTTCATCCTACTGACATTTCGTTCATCATAGGAGACTGGTTGATTCTCCCAGACAGTCAATTCATCCCTGCTGCTTTTGACCTCAAGCCGATCAGTAAGCCGATCAGTTTTGCTCGTTAAATACACGTTTATCTCCCCCTATATTTAAAGCACTCTAATCAAGAGCGCCCCATTTCCAAGCCAGCTTGATTTAAACTCCACTATTGCTCAGTAAGTTTCCGGTAGAGCTTAAGATAATTTTACAATCACCAGTGGTTAATTTCAGCTATGACTAAAACCCCTGACTTAGCAAGAATGTATGACTCAATGGTAAACACCGATACAAATGGATTAAATAATGCTTTAACTATAAACTAAAACTGCTCCTACTTTATTCCATGAGGATGAACCATACTGCCCAACTAAGTGTTATGAAAAAAATCTATTTTAATTAGAACCTAAATAAATTCTCCAAATCAACTAGTAATCTGGAGCTTAATGAAATCTTGATGAGAAACTTCATATAATCTTTACAAATTCCCAATCTTCAAGAAATCGCCTTGGTTAGCGGCTAAGCTAATATGCATTTAAATTTGAGCTCAGCATTCAGCCCTTAGCTGACAGCTAAGGGCTGAATGCTGAATGCTTACGATGATACTTTGGTTAGCCACTAACCAACTTGATTTCCAATTGATAAGTAGGTGGGCATAAATAAACGTTAAAACTCAAAATACGAAAATAAAGCTGAAACCCTTTATTAAAGGGGTTTTCAGCATTTTGAATCTCAATCGCTATTTTACGGATAATTAAGCTCACCTACTTATCACTAAGGTTGTTCAACATTAAAGGACACCACTTCTCTGACCCGATAAATCGGTCTTCCCTGAGATTCGTGGTAAGTACGCATCAGTAGTTCTCCTAGTAGACCAAGACTAAACAGTTGTACACCAGTCGAGATCAAGAGTACTGCCAAGATTAGTAAAGGCCGATCCCCGATATCTTCATTAAGACCTAGCTTGAGAATGGTCAGATAAGTCCCAATGATTATGCCCGTGCCTAGGGAACTCAGACCTAGTAATCCAAATACATGCATGGGTCGGGTGAGGAATTTCTTCATAAAGAAGATGGTCAACAAATCCATTAGCACCCGGAACGTTCGCCCCAGACCATACTTACTACTACCATAGCGACGAGCATGGTGACGCACGGGTAACTCGGTAATTCTTGCCCCCTCAATAAATGCCAAGGCTGGTAAAAACCGATGTAACTCACCGTACAGGTTCATGTCTGCTACCAATTCCGAGCGATAAGCTTTCAGAGAACAGCCATAGTCATGGAGTTTAACCCCAGTGGTGCGTCCAATCAGCCAGTTGGCAATTTTGGATGGCAGTAAACGAGTCACAGCCGCATCCTGCCGTTTTTTACGCCAGCCACTAACCAAGTCATATCCTTCCTCAAGTTTGGCAAGCAGCATGGGAATGTCGGCTGGATCATTTTGTAGGTCACCATCTAAGGTAACAATGGCACGACCCCGAGCATAATTAAACCCAGCTGCCATCGCAGCAGTTTGACCATAGTTGCGACGCAAAATTACCCCTCGCAAATCAGGGCGGGAGAGGACTTGTTCCTTGAGCAGTTGGGTTGAACCATCTGTGGACCCATCATCGACACAAATAAGCTCATAGGTGAGCTTAGTATCGGTTAAGGTGGATGCGATCGCATGAATCAGGTGGGGCAAACTCTCCACCTCATTGTAGATTGGTACCACCACTGACACGTCTGGTGTTATATCAGTGCCAGACCAGTTCTGGGCATTTAATTGCCCTTGTTTAATTAAGGAAATTTCCATAGGATGCCCCAGGTTGAGTAATATCCAATCCGGTTTAAACTATAAGCACATATTATTGATGGTCTAATCTAACTTGTGGCGATATGTCAAGGCATTGGGCACATTTATAGACCAAATTGATCAATCTTTTAAGGTTTAAGGTTGAACGCGATGGAAGAAGTCCCGCTTTCAGCGATCGCGTGGCCTTTAGGCCAAGGTTGAAGGTAAGCATTCAGCTATCAGCTATCAGTAATCAGTAATCAGCTATTAGCCATTGGCCGTAGGCCACCCTAAGGGAACGCTTTTGAATAAAATAAGCTGACCCCTGACCCCTGACCCCTGACCCCTGACCCCTGACCCCTGACAGCTTACTGTTGACAGCTTACTGTTGACTGCTGACCGCTTACGATTCAACTGACTTTAAAATCCCATCTTCTAACTGATAAATTGCTGTCATAATCCCAGTTTCAGGATTGTTCAACAAAGATTTTTTGACCTGTTTTAAGTATCCTAATATATTGCTGCGTAAAATAGGTTTCTCGACTTTAAGGGTGTGGCGGTAATCCCAAACATCCCAAATTAATAAACCGATACCAGCCAGGGGATCAATTATACTTGCTCCTAACTCCGTTGCCACTAAACCACCAGTTTTTGCTGCCATTTTACTGGCGGCTTTTCCAGCTAGTTTGCTGCTAACTTTACTGGCTACTTTTCCTCCCATGGAAACCAGGATAGGTTTAGCGACCAAGTAACCACTACCACCAATTAACAATTTCAGGGAAATATTGGATAGGTTACCTTCTGTATCATTAATTGTCGTCGAAATTTCGTTAATATATCTATCCCACTGACCTTGAGGAATTTGATATTGGCTTTGGATGTCACTAAGATTGTTGCCCAACTCAGCCATATATAATTCAATCGTATCATTCGTGATTAGTTCCATCCTCATTTGAGCATTTTGAGGAACCAGTACTCGTTTAGAAAATTCTTTTTGGAACGTCTCGGTAAGTTTGGCGTCAATCGCTTCCTTGCCAGAGGGTAGCTTGGTATTGATTTGATGCATGATAGCATACTTTCCCCACATAAAAGGAACTGAAAGCTCCATCTTTTTCTGATTGAAATAATCAAAATACCAATCCAAAAAACTATCCACACGGGGGATTAACTCTGCTTCCCAAACATCTAACTCCTGGGCCGCAAACCCTTCAGCACTGGCGTGAGATGCTTTAACGGCATCAGCAACCGCTTGATTAACTTTACTAAAGTCGGGACGAGGTTCAATAACAACTGTTGGTTCAGTCGAGGGGGTAATTTGAGCAGGATTGGTCGAATGGGGGATTATAAGTTTGCTGACTAAGGGAATGAATACAATAATAATTACTACAGTCCAAATCAGTGGAGCCACTGACTTAATCAGTTGGGTAAAGGCTTGGATGCGCTCTGTCTTTTGGGTATAAGTTACTTCCTCTTCCTGTTGAATCATAGTGATTTCTCCACTGATTTAGGACTAGTATATTTTATACTATTTTAATCAATTTTTTTGTAAGCATTCAGCTATCAGCTATCAGCTATCAGCTATCAGCTATCAGCTATCAGCTATCAGCTATCAGCTATCAGCTATCAGCTATCAGCTATCAGCTATCAGCTATCAGCTATCAGCTATCAGCTATCAGCTATCAGCTATCAGCCAAAGGCCAATACTGACGCTACACGAATGGCTGACCACTGACCGCTGACCGCTGAGGGCTGAGGGCTGAGGGCTGACAGCTGACCGCACCTCAAGTAGCACCATCTGTAGCGCATATGCTTACAAGCTCACTGGCGATCGCTTAAGTAATAGCGATTACCCAGGTACAAAGCTGCTGCCATAGCTAGTCCTGGCAAGGTAATAACCGCTGCCCAAGGAGAGCGTAACCAATTCACTTGCTCAGATCTTATGTAGTTAATCGACTTCTTGTACATACAAGATTCAGCTGGACTAACTGAACCCAACAAAACAGCACTGGCAATTCCAGTAGTTGATAGGAAAGCAATTAAGGTTAATTTGGGTTTGAGCATGGTTGAGATTCCCCGCTAGCTTCACTTGGGTAATTTTCCTTAGTTTAGCTTTCTTGATCCGATAGCATTCCATGGCACCTAGCTGCTGAGTGCCTGGCTCAATGTTACCTAGTCTGGCGGAAACGGGAAATCTATAAAGTGAGTCCGCTTGAATTGGTCCAGATGCCCTATACCCTCACGTAGGTATGTCACCCATGAACACAACTGCTCCCAACATTAAAGGCTATTGCATCACTGACCTGGTCTACCATGGGTCGAGAACCCTAGTTTATCGTGGCACTAGGAACTCAGACCACACACCAGTAGTACTCAAACTGCTGAATAATCCCTATCCCAGCTTCCAGGAACTTGTCCAGTTCCGCAATCAGTACACTATTGCCAAAAATCTTGACCATCCCGGAATTATCCAAATCTATAGCTTGGAGTCCTACCACAATACCTTGGTATTGGTGATGGAAGACTTTGGTGGCATCTCCCTGGAAGAGTATACCACTGATAGCTTGCACCAAAGACGGATAACGGATCAGCTAGAGCATCCCGGTATGATCCGTGAGCAGTCACTTCAGGAATTTCTCCACATCGCGATTCAAATCGCCTCCATCCTGGATGAACTCTATCGCCACCGAGTGATCCACAAAGACATCAAGCCTAGGAATATCCTGATTAATCCCACCACCAGTCAAGTCAAATTCATTGACTTCAGTATTGCCTCCCTACTCCCGAAAGAAAGCCAAATCCTGACTAGTCCTAACTGCCTCGAAGGTACCCTGGCTTACCTGTCTCCGGAACAAACTGGACGGATGAATCGGGGAATTGACTACCGCAGTGACTTTTATGCTACTGGGGTAACCTTCTACAAGCTGCTCACCACAGAGTTACCTTTTAGCACTACTGACCCGATGGAGTTGGTTCACTGTCATATTGCTAAACAACCATTAGCTCCACACCAGCTGAACCCCGCTATTCCCCCACTCCTGTCCCAAATTATCAGTAAACTGATGGCTAAAAATGCTGAAGACCGTTATCAGAGTGCTTTGGGACTCAAGTATGACCTAGAACAGTGTTCCTATCACTTGCAAAGATTTGGCGCGATCGCTGACATTAAGTTGGGCAGTCGAGATATTTGCGATCGCGTAGCGGCTCCTAGGTCCGATCGCTTCGTAATTCCGGAAAAACTCTACGGGCGTCAAGCCGAAGTAAATACCTTACTGGTCGCCTTTGAGCTAGTCAGTGAAGGATCTACAGAAATGATTCTGGTAGCTGGCTTTTCCGGGATTGGTAAAACCGCTGTGGTCAATGAAGTCCAAAAACCAATTGTGCGGCAGCGGGGTTACTTCATCCAAGGTAAGTTTGACCAGTTCCAGCGTAATATTCCCTTTAGTGCCATCGTCCAAGCACTCCGGGACTTGATGGAGCAATTACTCACGGAAACTGATAGCCAACTTATGCAGTGGAAAGCACAAATTCTGTCTGCTTTGGGTGAGAATGGTCAAGTGATGGTGGATTTGATTCCAGAATTAGAAGGGATTATCGGCAAACAGCCTCCTGCTCCCGAACTTTCCGGTACGGCGGCCCAAAATCGGTTTAATTTGCTCTTTAGTAAATTTATCCAAGTTTTCACCACTAAGGAACATCCCCTAGTGATTTTCCTCGATGACTGGCAGTGGGCAGATTCGGCTTCCCTGAAGTTGCTGCAAGTGTTGATGGCAGAAACTAATACCTCCTATCTACTGCTAATTGGTGCTTATCGAGATAATGAGGTAAATCCTACTCATCCATTGATGCTCACGTTGTCCGAGATGGCCAACGTTGGCGTTTCACTCAATACAATTACCCTCGACCCCCTGAGTAAATCCGACTTAAACCATCTGATTGCCGATACCCTGACTTGTGGGATAGAACTGGCCGAACCCCTGACCGAACTAGTCGCTCAGAAAACTAAAGGAAATCCGTTTTTTGCGACCCAATTCCTGAAATCCCTCCATCACGACCGATTAATCACCTTTAATTTTGATCAAGGGTATTGGCAGTGTGATATTGCTCAAATTAGACCCTTGGCCCTCACGGATGATGTGGTAGAATTTATGGCACTTCAGTTACAGAAGTTGCCAAAAGAAACTCAGGATGTCTTGAAAGTAGCGGCTTGTATTGGCCACCAATTTGATTTGGATACCCTGGCGATTATTCATGATAAATCCCCAATCGATACGGCGAATTATTTATGGAAATCCCTGCAAGAAGGGTTGGTGTTACCCACCACTGAAATTTACAAGTTCTTCACCGTTAATAGTAATTCACCATCAAGCACTGAGGCCAAATTATCCCAATCAGCAATCAGCAATCAGCAATCAGCAATCAGCAATCAGCAATCAGCAATCAGCAATCAGCAATCAGCAATCAGCAATCAGCAATCAGCAATCAGCAATCAGCAATCAGCAATCAGCAATCAGCAATCAGCAATCAGCAATCAGCAATTGGCCACGCTACGCGAACACCAATCCCCAACTTACAAGTTTTTACATGACCGAGTGCAGCAAGCGGCTTATTTTCTGATTCCGGAAGACCAGAAACAGTTAACCCACCTAACCATTGGGCAACTGCTGTTGAAAAATATCCCGACAGCAAAACGAGAAGAGAAGATTTTTGATATTGTCAACCAGTTGAATTATGGTGTGGAGTTAATCACCGATCAAGCTCAGCGAGATGAATTAGCTCAATTAAATCGTATTGCTGGAGAAAAAGCGAAGGCGGCGACGGCCTATGGGGCTGCTCTGAGATATTTAACAGTAGGTCTGGAACTGCTAGGAGAAAATAGCTGGCAACGTCAGTATGACCTAAGCCTAGCCCTATCTCAAGCTGCCGCCGAGGTGGCATACCTCAATACAGACTTTGAGCAGATGGAGCAAATGGTCCAGGTGGTGTTGGCACAAGGGAAAACACTACTGGACAAAATCACAGCGTATGAAGTCTCGATTGAAGCCTATAAAGCTCAAAGCCACGGTGAGCAAGCCATTACCACCGGGCTCCAAGTCCTGAAGTTATTGGGGATAGAACTGCCCCAACAGCCCAGTCCAGAAGAGATTGGGCTGGCACTACACCAGACACAGTCAGGTTTAGAAGGTAAAGAGATTGAGGACTTAATTGATTTGCCGGTGATGACCGCACCCGAAAAACTAGCGGCGATGAGTATCCTCTGGCGACTGATGCCAGTTGCTTATAGGACCAATCCTCTACTGTTTCCGTTAGTCGTTTTGAAACAGGTCAATCTCTCCCTCCAAAATGGCAATTGTCCTTTGTCTGCTGTGTCCTATGCAGGTTACGCAGTCATTCTCTGGCAGCTTTGTGGAGATATGGATGGCAACAATCGATTCGGTCAACTGGCTCTGAAGTTATTAGCACGGTTCAATGCGAAACAGCTTAAATCTGGAGTAATGTTGCTGGTCAATTTCGGAACAAAGCCCTGGAAAGTGCATCTGAAAGAAACATTAACCCCTTTGCTAGAAGCTTACTCTGTAGGGGTAGAAACTGGAGATTTTGACCAATCTGCCTTCTGTGCAATGTTCTACTTAGAACATTCCTTTTGGCTTGGCAAAGAGCTGGCTGAGCTTGACCAGACCTGTGCTAAATATTATCAAGGGATTGATCAACTCAAGCAAGAGATGCCACGTCAGTTTACGGCCATCACCTGGCAATTGGTCTTAAACTTGCTAGGACAGGCTGAAAATTATTGTTGTTTAAGGGGTGAAGTCTACGACGAACAGATCATGCTCCCACTCCATCAGGAGTTCAATAACCTCAGGGCAATTTACACCCTACACCTGAATAAATTATTCCTCTGTTATCTATTTCAGGATTATCGGCAAGCTTGGCAACATGCCATCATTACCGAAAATTATTTAGATGGAGCACCAGCCGTTTTCGTTTTTGCAGTTTTCTATTGGTACGATTCTCTAACTCGCTTAGCTCTCTATCCTCAACAGAATCACGCTCAACAAAAACAAAGTTTAGATAAGATAGCCCACAATCAAGACAAAATAAAAAAATGGGCAGACCATGCCCCGATGAATTATTTGCACAAATTTTATTTAGTAGAAGCCGAACGCTATCGTGTTTTGGGTCAAAAGCTTGAGGCTATGGAGTATTATGAGCGCGCCATTGCTGGCGCAAAGGAAAATCAATACATCCAAGAGGAAGCCCTGGCTAATGAACTGGCTGCTAAATTCTACTTGGAGTGGGGTTTTGAAACTATTGCCCAAGCCTACCTGAGTTGTGCCTACTATGGCTATAGTCGCTGGGGCGCATTGGCTAAGGTGGAGGATTTGGAAATTCGCTATCCCCAATTTCTCAGTTCTATTCTTACCGAGAAAACTATCAATATCAGCACCGGGGAGACGATCACCAACCTCACCACTCAAGGAGTTAATACCACCACTACTAACGGTTCAACCACTTTCGACTTGGCTACGGTGATCAAAGCATCCCAAGCTCTATCTGGGCAAATCCAGCTAGATCAGTTGCTCTCGACTTTGATGCAAGTGGTGATGGAGAATGCTGGAGCTGACAAATGCGCTCTAATTTTGGTTAAAGGTGACCGGTTAGTGATCGAGGCTATGGAAACTTCTAATCAACTGGCTTTCGTTGAATCTATGCCAGTGGAAGAAAGCCCAGATATTCCCCAAAGTGCGATTAATTATGTTAAACGGAAATCGGAAACCTTAGTTATCAATGATATCACGGTTGAGACTATCTTAGCTGCTGACCCCTATTTTATTAGTCAGCAACCCCGGAGTCTGATGTGTACTCCGATCATCCATCAAGGTAAACTAATTGGCTTACTTTATCTAGAAAATAATCTCACCACTGGAGCCTTTACTTCAGATAGATTAGAAGTCTTAAATCTGCTCACATCCCAAGCTGCTATTTACCTAGAAAATGCTCAACTTTACAGCAATTTAGAAGAGAAAGTTGCCGAACGCACTGCTGAATTAGCACAAGCCAAACAAGCAGCTGATGCGGTTAACCAAGCTAAAAGCGAATTCCTCTCCAATATGAGCCATGAATTGCATACTCCTCTCAATGGCATTCTTGGTTATTCTCAAATCCTCAAGCAAGACGGGTACCTAGGCACCAGGCAAATCGATGGTTTAAGTATTATTGAGGAAAGCGGCAACCATTTGTTGACTCTGATCAACGATATTTTAGACCTATCTAAAATTGAAGCTCGCAAAATTGAACTTTACCCCAGTGACTTACATTTTCCAACTTTCATCGAAAGTGTGGTAGGTATTATTCGCATGCGAGCCTTAGAAAAAGATATCTTGTTCAAATACGACCCTGTGGGGAATTTACCCAATGGGATTCAAGCTGACGAGAAACGGTTGCGACAAATCTTGATTAATCTCTTGGGCAATGCTGTTAAATTCACTGACCATGGTCAAGTAACGTTGCGAGTTAGTTTACAGCCGTTTTCAGATGAATTGACCTCACTACAGACAGCTGCAAGCCCCCTAAATCACCCAATTCTGGGGGACTTTAACTCAATTTCCCCCACCGGTGCGCTTTCCGTAGGGGAATTAAATTCGCCACGGGTCGCACCGCAGAATTGCGGGGCTAGGGGGGCGAAACTTGCTGTAATTGAGCAACAACAGACTACTTCAGTTATCCGTTTTGAAGTCATTGATAGCGGCGTTGGCATGTCCCCGGAACAGTTAGAAACAATTTTCCAACCCTTTGAACAAGTGGGTGATACCCAACGGCGCTCTGCTCGCACTGGCTTAGGCTTAGCCATTTCTAAACAACTGGTGGAGTTAATGGGGGGTCAACTGATGGTAACCAGTGAATTCGGTAAAGGGTCTACCTTCTGGTTTGAGATCCCCTTTACTGTGGTCAAAACCGTTACCAAAGCTCAACCGGAAATAGTGGGTAAAATTAAGGGCTACAAGGGTAAACGATGCCAAATATTGGTAGTGGATGGTCAACTGGAAAATCGCTTAGTTTTGCTCAACATGCTCGCACCGATCGGCTTTGATATCGTCACCGCCGAGGATGGTGAACAAGCAGTATATATGGCGGCTGAACTTCACCCCGACCTGATTTTGACTGATTTAGTCATGCCAGTTAAAACTGGCTTTGAAGCGGTTAACGAAATCCGACAAATTCCTGAAATTAAAGACATACCCATCATTGCTGTCTCAGCTAGCTTCCTGGATATGGATCATAACAAGAGTAAGATAATTGGCTGTCAAGCTTTTCTGTCCAAACCCATTGACCAGAATAAATTATTCGCTTTATTGGAGCAATATTTACCGATTGAGTGGGTGTATGAACCAATTGATGACATGGGTTTGAGCAAAAATGGCACTATCTCAAGTCAGACAGCAGCAATTATCCCGCCGCCCCCTGAGGAAATGGAAGTACTCTACGAATTGGCCATGCTCGGCAGTATGAGAAAGATTCGCGATCGCGCTATGTTCATAGAACATCTCCATGAAAACTATCGGCCTTTTGCTAATAAGCTCAAAGATTTAGCGGATGGATTTCAAGAACAAGCGATTTTGACTTTAGTGGAAAGTTATATTAATTGAGCTATTAGTCGGGAGTAGGGAGTAGGGAGTAGGGAGTAGGGAGTAGGGAGTAGGGAGTAGGGAGTAGGGAGTAGGGAGTAGGGAACAGGGAAGAGGCAAGAGGCAAGAGGCAAGAGGCAAGAGTGAAAAAAATCTGTGTATCTCATTAGAATAGAAACCGCTGTACAAAAAGCTATTGATGAAGTAGAGGGTAATCTTAATGATGATCAAACTTAAATATAAAATGATAATTCAATGGTCAGAATAAGATAATTTTTTTTTAGTTGGTTTTCCCGATTTACCAGGACAAAAATGGCGGAATCATGGCGATTCTTATGAAGAAGCGGTTAAGAATGGAACTGAAGCGTTAGAATCTTTGGTAATAGCTTATCAAGAAACAGTAACGCACCACCGGGTCAAACTATAATAAAACAAGTATAAATTTACAAAGTGACGTCATCGGTATGCCTACCTTAGATATAACAGTTGAGCAAGTCATCATGTTAGTAAAGCAATTACCTTTAGAGGGAAAGAAAGCTGTATTTAAGGTACTCCAAAAGGAATTATAATTTCAAGAAAATCCCTGGTTAAAATTGGCTGGAAAATATCAGGACGATTCAAAATTTTATGAAATGTTAGCTTACATCGAAGCTGAATGCTTACATAACGCTAAATAAGAGAATTACCACACTCACCAAACTCCCCACACTCCCTACACTCTTCCAATTCCCAATTCCCGATTCCCGATTCCCAATTCCCGATTCCCTTTATATATACATCCCAAAAGCAAAAAAAAATAGCCGTAGAAATACTATCCACGGCTAGTTCAATGATTCATGTCAGAAGAATACCCGAAACCATTCGGATGTGATCCTATGCTATCAGACCAAACCCAAGGCTCCCGGGGGGGAAACCCCCCCAGAAATTTAGCGATGCAGCGCGGTCTTGGGGAGCCAGTGCGGTCTTGGGGGTTCCCCCCATGAGCAACTGGCGTGGTTTCCCCCATGAGCGACTGCATCAAGACAAGGTGTTATGGCAACAACCAATACTTGGTCATGGTTGTGATCACTTCGCCTGGAACATCAGTAGGCTCCAGAGGGGTCCACTCGGCAATCTCCGCATAGCCCAATGAATAAAGCATCTGCATGCTATAAATTACTGCTTCACGAGAACCCTTGAGAGTTTGTTGAGCAGGTTGTTTCTTGAAGTTCCGAGTAAATTCTTCTGGCATAGGTCAAAAACTAAACTTGTTACATTGATTATTGTAATGATTATAATTTTGATTGTCAAGGGTTTTAAAAAATTTTTTTTGGGGATTTTTAGGAGTAAAAAAAAAAGCGATTATCTGTATAATAATCGCTAAAATGCTCTTAAAAATGGTAAACGGCTGAATGCTTACAGCCTTATCAGTCAGTTAACTAGCCCATAACCTTTGAATTGGATAAGCATCAAATTTATTATCCCGACTAATCAAAACCAGGGATCTATTCATGGCTTGAGCAATCAACATTCTATCAAATGGATCACGATGATGTAGGGGGAGATTAGAAATTTGCAGAGTGTCGATAAATGCAATAGGTAGTAAACTAATATCTGATGATTGAAGTTCAGATTCAATGGTTTGATAACTTCGTTGCAGTGATAACTTACCAAGATTCAATTTAATCGCAATTTCCCAGAGACTAGCAATACTAAGATAAACGCTATCTGCGACATCAATCATATCTCTTAGTCTCTTTGGCAAATTTTGGTCATTTTCAGATAACCAGATAAAGGTATGGGTGTCTAACAGAAAAAAAGTCATTACATATATTCCTTAAAATCTTCTAATGGTTCATCAAAATCATCAGGCAATGGTAGAACAAAGGTTCCTTTTAAGATACCTGAACGACGTTTCTTGACAGAATGCTGCTCTGGGGAAACATCTTGGGAGTAGTTTTCCATCAGATACTTGGCATAATGCAGCAGTTCTTGTTTCAGGGATTCTGGCATTATCACAACTGTTTGAAAAATTTCTTGGTCAATAGTCATGGGTTTTACTAGTTTATTTTATTTCCAATAAATTTGATTTAAATATATAAAATAGTATAGCATTTATCGTTGAATTGTGGTCAGTTATCAGCAGTCAAACGTTTGGTGATAACTGATAAATGATAACTGATAGCTGATAGCTGTTCGCGTAGCGCTTAAGCTGATAGCTGACCTTGCCTCTTGCCTCTTGCCTTTACCTAAGAGATTATGTTCACAACTCAAATATAAATGCTCCATTTAAATTCAAATAGTATAATATTTTAATAGCTATTGTAGAGCAGTTGATGGCAATGCCTGACAATACATCTGATGCCCAACTTGACTTTCTAAAGCAGGTACTACAAGCAACCGCAAACAGTAGGGGTAATAAGCAGGTAATTTACCGATTACTGGCAGCAAATACAGACAAACTTAATCAGAAGTTAGCAGAATTATGGCGGGTTTGGGCAACAATTCAACTGGCGGAAGCAGAAGCAGATGAAGCGAAATACTTAGCAGCAGGTATTGTTAACTTCAGCACTGTAATTCAGCAATTCCCCTTGGGTGACCAAGCCAGCAACATCGAAATTGCCATCGCTTGCTACCAATCGGCTTTAGAAATACGCACCCGTGAAACATTTCCGGAAAAATGGGCAATGACTCAACACAATCTCGGTCTTGCTTACTGTAACAGAATCAAAGGGGAGAAAGCACAAAACCTCGAAAATGCGATCGCTTGCTACCAATCGGCAAAAGAAGTACGCACCCGTGAAACATTTCCGGAAAAATGGGCAATGACTCAACACAATCTCGGTAATGCTTACTCTGACCGAATCACAGGCCCCAAAGCACAAAACCTAGAACAGGCCATCGCTTGCTACCAATCGGCAAAAGAAGTTTACACCCGTGAAACATTTCCGGAAAAATGGGCAATGACTCAAAACAATCTCGGTATTGCTTACTATGACAGAATCAGAGGAGAGAAGGCACAAAACCTAGAAGATGCCATCGCTTGCTACCAATTGGCTTTAGCAATTCGCACCCGTGAAGCATTTCCCTATGAATGGGCACAGACTCAAAACAATCTCGGAAATGCTTACTATGACAGAATCACAGGTCCCAAAGCACAAAACCTCGAAGAAGCGATCGCTTGCTTCCAATTGGCTTTAAAAGTACGCACCAGTGAAGCATTTCCGGAAAAATGGGCACAGACTCAAAACAATCTCGGTATTGCTTACTATGACAGAATCAGAGGAGAGAAGGCACAAAACCTAGAAGAGGCCATCGCTTGCTACCAATTGGCTTTAGAAGTTCGCACTCGTGAAGCATTTCCGGAAAAATGGGCACAGACTCAAAACAATCTCGGTCTTGCTTACTCTGACAGAATCAGAGGAGAGAAGGCACAAAACCTAGAAGATGCCATCGCTTGCTACCAATTGGCCTTAGCAGTTCGCACCAGTGAAGCATTTCCGGAAAAATGGGCAATCACTCAAAACAATCTCGGTCTTGCTTACTCTAACAGAATCAAAGGAAAGAAAGCACAAAACCTAGAAGATGCCATCGCTTGCTACCAATCCGCTTTAGAAGTTCGCACCCGTGAAGCTTTTCCCTATGAATGGGCACAGACTCAAAACAATCTCGGTCTTGCTTACTCTAACAGAATCAAAGGAAAGAAAGCACAAAACCTAGAAGATGCGATCGCTTGCTACCAATTGGCTTTAGAAGTACGCACCAGTGAAGCATTTCCGGAAAAATGGGCACAGACTCAAAATAATCTCGGTCTTGCTTACTCTAACAGAATCAAAGGAAAGAAAGCACAAAACCTAGAAGATGCCATCGCTTGCTACCAATCGGCTTTAGCCGTTTACACCCGTGAAGTTTTTCCGGAAAAATGGGCACAGACTCAAAACAATCTCGGTAATGCTTACTCTAAAAGAATCACAGGTCCCAAAGCACAAAACCTAGAAGATGCCATCGCTTGCTACCAATCGGCAAAAGACGTTTACACCCGTCAAGCTTTTCCCGAATATTGGGCAATGACTCAAAACCATCTCGGTATTGCTTACCAAGATGCTCAAAATTTCCCTGAAGCTTACAATGCTTTTGATGCTGCCATTAAAACAGTAGAATTCCTGCGAGATGAAATTATTTCTGGTTCTGGAGTAGAAGAATACAAGACCAGACTAGCTGAACAATGGAATAAAGTCTATCGACGCATGGTGGAAGTCTGCTTAGAGTTAAAGGACTACACCCAAGCCCTAGAATACGTGGAACGGAGCAAAACCCGCAATTTAGTTGAAGAGATCCTCAGCCGTGACCTGAAAACAATCTTTACCACAGATGTTGTCACTGAACTAGAACAATACAGGGATGAAATAGCGGCAGGACAATATCAAATCCAACATGGCAAAGCTGAAAATCAAAAAGTCTTAGCACCACATCTCCAACAGTTGCGACAGCAGCGCAATGATTTACAAGACCAATATTTACCTATCGGTTCTACCTTTCAGTTTAAGCAATTTCAGCAGAAGCTGGATGATCGCACCACCATTGCAGAATTTTACATTACGGGAAATCAGCTTCTGTGTTTCCTATTCAACCGCCATATAGTTTGGCATTCTAAGTTAGAAGACTTGGAAGAGAGCATCCCATTGTGGCAAATATATTTTTTGAGGTGGGCGGTAGAATCAGGATCCTACAGCTTAATGAGATATGTTTGTGAAAAACTTGGATCTTCCCACTTCGACAAGTTCCTAAATTGGGAAAATGGATATTGGCAAGCCTACAACAACGAAAAATATGATTGGCAAAACGACCTGAGTAACCGCTTACATTTGCTGGCTGAGATCCTGCACATTGATGACATCATTCAGCAAATAGCCCCAGAGTGCGATCGCTTAATTTTAATCCCCCATCAGGTTTTACATTTGTTCCCCCTTCATGCTTTACCTATCAACAGTCAGCAGGGAGAAGCTACATCTCAAATTCTTATGGATCGGTTTCCAGCAGGGGTAAGTTATGCCCCTAGCTGTCAACTACTCCAACTTGCTCAAACCAGAGAACGCCAGGACTTTACCCACCTGTTTGCCGTTCAAAACCCCACGGGTGACTTAAGTTACGCTAACATCGGAGTAGAAGTGATTAAAAGCTACTTCAATCCAGCGGATACAGAGGTTCTTGTGGAAAACGCTGCCACCAAAGCTGCCATAGATAGCAAACCTCTCAACACTTACCACTGTGTCCATTTTAGCTGTCACGGTTACTTTAATCTTAACCAGCCTCAGAAATCCGCCTTAATCCTGGCAGATGCGTACCTCAACTCTGCACCGGCTGAACTAAATCCAGAACAACATCTAGTTTTGGATGACGGTGAAGTAATTGACTTACACAAATGCCTCACCTTAGATGCCATCTTTGCCCTTAAATCACAACAGAAATTAGCACAATGTCGCCTTGTCACCCTTTCTGCTTGCGAAACAGGATTAGTTCAATCCAAACGTACTGATGAATACATTGGTTTACCCAGTGGTTTCTTAGTTGCCGGAAGTCCAGCAGTAGTTAGTAGCCTATGGAAGGTAGAGGAGGTTTCTACAGCGTTGTTGATGATTAAATTTTATCAGAATCTGCTAAACCAGATGTCCTTAGCAGTTGCCCTGAATCAAGCCCAACTCTGGCTGCGGGATGCCACTGTACAGGACTTGCGAAATTGGGCTGAACAGTTAACTAAACAGTTGACTTTGGAGAATAACTTTAAGGAAGAAGTGGAGGAAGAAATAGAGTTATTTAAAAATGACTACAAACCCTTTTATTCTCCTTATTATTGGGCGGCTTACTGCGCCATTGGAGAATCATATATTTAGTTAAGTAAACCAAAAAAAATATGAAATTTAAAAAAATTATCCAAGTTTTTCCGCAAGTACTCAAAACTCACTCTGAAAAGTTTGAACTTGAAGACTTGCAAGACTTAGACCAAGTTTTAGCAGCTTTAGACACTCAAACAGAAGGCGAATTAGTTAATTTACTCAAAAATTGGTTCCAAAACCATACAAAAGTTACAGAAACTATACGCAAATTTGCTCAAACTACTCAGGAATTAAAGAAGTCACCCGAGCCTCCTCCTAATTCCGAAGCAAGTATTCTTCAAAACCTATTTGAACTGCGAGAAACCAACCAAGAAACTATTAAAGCTAAAACTAATCAAGACAAGAGTAAGCAATCAAAACAAGGGTAAGCATTGAGCTATCAGCTATCAGCTATCAGCTATCAGCTATCAGCTATCAGCTATCAGCTATCAGCTATCAGCTAATGCGCTACGCGAACAGCTATTGAATAAAATAATCTGAAGGCTGACGGCTGACGGCTGACGGCTGACAGCTGAATAGCTACTAAAAATGTCAAACAATGACTCACAAAATCTACGCACCTAATATTCATCTGTTTGCCTTCCATCTTAGGAATCTATCTAGTAGTGATTCCCAAGCAGACACCGACTATGACAACGAACTACTTTGGCACAAGTACGATCAGATTTGTGCTAAATTCCAAATTCAAGAGAAGCTAGACCTGAGAGACGTTGCCGAAGGTTCCCGCATTGCTTTACTAACAGGAGCCACCAAGGATAATATTCTCTTACCTTTGGAGGGTAAATTATCTCTCAATCATGGCAAAAGAATAACGATTACTGGTCAAGCTTGTCCACTCCAGATCTATGATAGTTATGCTCTGGGTTTGAATATTCGGATTCCTGAACGTGAGAATAATCAGAAAAGCGAAGACGTAGACCTGACTGTATTCAAGGATTTTAATCCAGACCAGTGCTTTCTTCCCAGTAACATTAACAGTTCCCTAGGACAAATTCTGTTGCTAACTGCTTGGCTACCCCAGAAGCAAGCGCAAGATTCCCATTTATGGAAAGAGATAGCTGATCAGTGTGTGCAGAATTTTCTGGGGGAAAACGATCAGGATAAATGTCCACCGCTTTATCAAGAAGGTCAATTATTTGATAGTCCGATTTTTGAATATGGCATTCCTGATCAATCTCAAGACTATGGCCAAATTTTTGTTTGGCTATTTTTAGGAGAAGATATCAATGGCAACTATGCTGCCCGAGCGGAGGAAAATTTTTGCTGGTTTTATCAATACTTTATTGATTTATTTTTTGATCGCCAAAAAGTAATTAAAGCTTATCAAATCAGCAGGGAAGTGTATAGTGATGCTTACCAAGGATATCAAGACATTAAACAAATTATCAATGAAACCACCCAAAGTAAAGATAATCAGAGCTTACAGCCAGATGAATTGACCTCACTACCGAGAGCTGCAAGCCCCCTAAATCCCCCAATTCTGGGGGACTTTAACTCAAGTTCCCCCCAAAATTGGGGGGCTAGGGGGGCGAAAGTTGCTGTATTATCTGAAGCTGAACTGTTGGAGTTTAAGAAGAAGCTGAGAATACTGCCGAAGCTAGACTTGAACTATTCAGACTGGCTGAGACAGTTAGAAAGCTATAGCTTGACAATGAAGATTAATGCTCACAATTATTCCGAAAAGCTTCAACAAATTAAAGCAAAATTACCAAAGGATGAAGATTTAAGCTTTTTGTCAGTATTTGAGCATAAAATCAGCCCTACTTATCAAAATCAAATTCAAATAAACTTAAGCTATTTTGCCCATAGCTCCGCACTGTTAGACAAAGCGATTTCCTCAATCAGAGGTATTGTGGAAATTGAACAAGCAGAACGCGATCGCGCTTTGGGAAAAGCCCTCAGAGATAAGGAAGAGGCTGATCGAGCCCGAGACAAACAAGCTGAGAAACAGGAGAAAAGACTACAACTTTGGATCACCTTCGTCGGTACTGGCCTAGCGGTCAGTGGTATTTCTTCCCAAACCGACGCTAAACAACCTCTAGAAGCCATCCTGATCGAACTAGACCGGAAGGGATCCTTAGATTGCCCTGAAGCTGGATTCTACCCTTGCTTGAGTTATAGTTGTTTCAATTAAGGATAAGACGGTGATGAGGTAAAATGAAAAGGGTATATTTTCAATAACTGACAGCAATGCCATACAGTCTAGATTTCAGAAAAAAAGTAATAAACTATATAGAAAAAGGTGGAAAAATTACAGAGGCAGCGAAAGTATTTGGGATAGGAAGAGCGACAATATACAAGTGGTTGAATCGTTCCGAACTAAAGGCTAATAAAGTAGAACGTCGTCAAAGAAAGCTAGATTGGAAAGCCTTAGAACAAGATGTCAAAGAAAATCCAGATGCTAAATTAATAGAGAGAGCCAAAAAATTTGGAGTGCGCCCAAGTGCAATATTATACGCACTCAAAAAAATGAAAATAACTCGTAAAAAAAAAGAACTTCGTTATCGGGAAAGAGATAGGAAAGAAAGAATAAAGTATTTAAGAGCATTAAGAGAATTAATAAAAATATCTGGAATTAAAAGCCTTGTATTCATTGATGAGTCGGGGTTTGACAAAATACAGTCATGCCTTTATGGATGGTCAAAAAAAGGGAAAAAACTGTATGGTGAACAAACAGGAAAACGAATAAAAAGAGAAAATTTAGTAGCAGGAAGAAGGAAGAAATCAAAAGATTTAATAGCCCCTTGTTTAGTGGTAGTCTTAATGCAGAAGTATTTGAAGGATGGTTAAGCCAATATTTATTAGCCTCATTAACAATTCCTTCAGTATTAATTATGGATAATGCACCAATTCATAGAAAAAATGCAATTAGAGAATTAGTAGAGTCAGCCGGTCATCAAGTATTATTTTTGCCGAAATACTCTCCAGATTTCAATGATATAGAGCATGATTTTAGTGCTTTAAAGAGAGCCAGAATGTATACTTCTATAGACACTTCTCTGGATGAAGTAATTCGTGAATATTGTGCTTCTTAGTGTCTCCTCCTTATTTAAAATAACTATACAGTGTAGTGTTTGTGGTATTTCATATTTTGATTGGTGTTGGAGTTGGTGCGATCGCTGCGTTTATTTTGGATCGAATTATCAATCGGCGGTCAAAATGACTGCTGATAGCCTCCAATTCTAACTAAAAACTTTGCTGAGGATTTCAACAGAAGGGTCAACGGTCAGCTGATTTTATTAAAAAGCTGATAGCTGATAGCTGATAGCTTATGATAATAAGTTAATCGGATTTAATATCATGTGTTATTTGTCTTTATCTTCAGAGCCACAGTTTATTGAGTCGAGCTTGGCAGCAAATTCCAGAGCACCTTTAATACTATTGATATTGCCCTCAATCCGTGCAATTTGAATCTCAGTCAGTAACTCACCAATTTTAGAACTAGGGGATAACTTAAGGGATTTGATTAAATCTTTACCAGTAACTAGTGGTGTCGGATGGGCAACCTGGTCATTGGGATTCAAATAGTGCTCAATCAACGGTGCTATAGTATCCACAGCCATACCCCTGGCAACTGCCAAAAGCGCTACCACAGGAAAGACAGCTCCAACGTTAAGAAAGAAGAAATACTGCTCCCGTAATGGGATATCCTTGGCAGTAGTATAAGACAGCAGTTGGGGCAAATGTTGGATTGCCCTGACTACTATCCGAGTCTGAACACGAGAGTACTTTAGAGCTAACAGCTGTTGTTCAGCAACTGCTGGTATTGATGATAATAAATTTGCTAGCTTAGCCAGATTTAGCAACGATAAAGAATGCTTAGTCACCTGTAATTTCAATTCCACCCCAAGCTTAGGCCAGGTTTCTGCCAGTACCACAGCGGATTGGTCAACTGCTGCCATGTGCTCTAAACCCTCAGCCGTGGCATCAGGCAGCCATGGTCGTAACACATTATCCTCCCAGGCGGCTTTTAGCCAAGGTACACCCTGAGGTGACTTGAGGAGATAGCCCAATTCTGTCCGTACCCGTTCTGCTGCGATTTTGCTCAATAACGGTGCTAGCTTTCTAATCACTGACTGGGTGGCTGGGTCAATCTGAAAACCCAACTGAGCGGCTTGTCGATAACCCCGCAGTAATCGTAATGGGTCTTTTTGTAAGTTTTCTGGTGACACCATCCGGATTATGCCTTTACGGCAATCCAAGATACCCTGTAATGGATCAATGAATTCCTTGGTGTGGGGATTAAATGCGATCGCATTAATCGTATAATCCCGCCTATGTAAGTCAGCCTCTAAGCTATCCCCGTCCTGTTGAGCAAAGTCAACTGTTGCGTTGCCAAACACTACCCTAGCTATTTGACGCTGGGCATCCAACACCACAAATCCGGCCTTATAACGTCTTGCTAGCTTGCTGGCTGACCGTACTGCTTTAGTGGGTAAAACAAAGTCTAAGTCTTGGGTTACCGACTGTCGGTTGATCACAGCATCCCTAACCGCACCACCCACCAAGCAAGCGTCAGAAGGGAGTAACTCCCAGTTAAACGGCCAATTTTGGGGTGATAGAGCAGTTTGATAATTAGTCATTAGTCATTTTCTGAAATCTCAGAATGAATACTATATATCAATATGTGCTAAAATCGAATAGAGAACATCGCAACTTCGGAATCGGAAACAGAAATTTTTTGGAAAATAAAGTAGCAAACAAAGTAGCTAATAGTTAACTATTTTATCCTATAAGCTACTCAAGAAATGTCTGGTTTGAGCTATGCTAAAATAAAGGAATTGGAGTTTAAGCAATGTGTATTTGCATTAACTGCCACTACGTAGACCGCTGTACTACATACCATGCTGTGGAAACCCAGCATCAGGTACCTCACCTGACGGAATCTCCCAACTTTGAAGCGGTTGAGCCCACCATCAATGTCAATATCCGTTCTACTGAAGATATAATCGAAATGGAATGGGACGTTGTGGGGTGTAATAGCTTTAAGCAGGAAACTGGGAAGTGGGCAAAGCTTCGTCCTGGTGAGCTGGTACCAACCTGATATCTTTGTGAATTTTAGCTACTCTGGCGAGAAGCTCCACTATGCACCTAATATCAGCATGGGATTAATCGCCAGTCAAGTTTTAATTTTACTGAGCAAGCTTTTGATAAAAGCTCGGATTGCTTCTGTTTGTGTTTGTCCAGTATTTTCTATAATACTGCTTTAATTGACACAAAAGAGACGATCGAGCCAAGATATTAAAAAGGATTAATTTTTGTAACGCTGGATGTCTTTTGAGCTTTTATCGTTGGAAACGGTCCAGAACATAGCTAACGACTATGGCTACTGGGCAGTTTTTTTTGGGATTGCCCTGGAAAACGCTGGGGTACCCATACCGGGAGAAACCATTACCCTGGTAGGTGGCTTCCTCGCAGGTAGCGGCGAACTCAATTATTGGGTAGTCCTATGCTCTGCGATCGCTGGTGCTGTCCTAGGAGATAACTGTGGTTACTGGATTGGGAAAATCGGTGGTTGGCCATTACTAGTGCGAATTGGGGGTTTAGTCCGGATCACAGAAGCACAACTGACAGAGGCTAAAACCGAATTTCGTAAGAACGCTGCTAAGGCAGTTTTTTTTGGTCGATTTGTGGCAGTACTGCGGATCTTTGCTGCTCCAATGGCAGGGATTGTTCAGATGCCTTACCCGAAATTTCTCTTATGCAATTTCGCTGGTGCTACGATCTGGGCATCAGTGATGGTAAGTTTATCCTACTTTTGCGGACGCTTGATACCTCTGGAACTATTAATCTCTTCGGTATCTAAATTTGCGATTGTTGCTCTGATCTTGGTGATTGGCTCGATTGTTGTTCCTAAATGGTTGGAGTCTCGTAGACAGAAATTGGAGATCGGGGATTAATTGAGATTGGCTAAGGGCAATCGGTAATTGGTAGTTAAGGATTACCTTAGCCAATTACCGTAACCCAAAATTACTAACTCCTGGTTTTTGCTGACCACACCCGAGTCGGTAATCCCCACAAGTAGATGAAACCTTCAGCCGCCTTGTGGTCAAACTGGTCTTCCGAGGTGTAGGTAGCCAGTTCCGGAGTGTAGAGAGAATTCTCTGACTGACGCCCTACAATTATGGCATTACCCTTGAAAAGTTTAACCTTGACTGTACCGGATACCCGCTCCTGGGTTTTTTGAATGAAAGCATCCAAAGCCTCCTTAAGAGGACTATACCACAAGCCTTTGTAGACCATTTGACTGTAGGTGTCTTCAAGCCCTCGCTTGTACTGGGTAACATCAGCAGTCAAGGTCAGACTTTCCAAGTCACGATGAGCTTGGATCAACACCGATAGGGCTGGTGTTTCGTAAATTTCTCGGCTTTTGATACCGACTACCCGGTTCTCAACCATGTCAATCCGTCCCACACCATGATTGCCAGCCAACTCGTTCAGTTGACTAATAAAAGTCACGGGGTCAAGGAGATTACCGTTAAGAATAGTGGGGACACCCCGCTCAAAGCCAATTTCAATATATTCTGGCTCATCTGGCGTATTTGCGATCGCTTTTGTCATGGCATAAACTTCCTCTGGTGGTTCTACCATCGGATCTTCAAGCACCCCCGCTTCAATACTGCGCCCTAGCAGGTTACGGTCAATGCTGTAGGGGGAAGACTTTTTGACTGGTGAGGGAATACCAAAGCGCTCACCATATGCGATCGAGTCTTCACGAGAGAACCCCCACTCCCTAGCTGGTGCCAATATTTTCAAGTTGGGGTTAAGGGCGATAATCGACACATCAAAACGCACCTGGTCATTGCCCTTACCGGTACAACCATGAGCTACCGCATCTGCACCATATTTTTCAGCAGTTTCCACCAATAATTTAGCAATCAGGGGACGAGCCAGAGCAGTAGAGAGGGGATAGCGACTTTCATAAAGAGCATTAGCCTGAATTGCTGGAAACGCATAGTCCTTGACAAAGCTGTAGGTAGCATCAGCAACCAAGGATTCTGTTGCCCCAGCGTCCAAAGCTTTTTGTCTGATTGGTTCTAATTCATCTCCCTGACCTAAATTTGCGGCTAGGGTGATCACCTCTTTGACTCCCCATTCTTCTTTAAGATAAGGGATACAAACCGAAGTATCTACGCCACCGGAATATGCTAGAACAACTTTTTCAGCACGGCTCATGATAGTTTCACCCTGTGGAAAACAACAAAATATCTATTCTATCCACATATTTCCAGAATATGGTTGCTGAATTGCCACAAAACTCTAATCGTAATCCGCCTCAACAGTATCAATCCAAGCCAAACTAGTGCCTGGATAATAGTTGCCTAAAATTTCTTGATACGTGTAACCCTGCTTAGCCAAGTCACGAGCTCCGGTTTGACTCATACCCTGACCACCAAATACATTTTTGACAATATGGTCAGAAGCCGCGTACAAGGATTCTACCACCCCACCTTTGTAACTTAGAAAAATGCCGCGAGTTTCTTGAACTGCCTGAGCCGTGGTGTTCCACTCATATTTGATTCCTTTGTAAACTTGCCAACGCTGAGTGTTTCCCAAATCATAGAATTTACTAGCGGGTCGAATCGCATGAACCAAAGCATAGGAGCGAGCAGCAATGGCTTGTGCTTTGAGAGCTGCCATTGGCCAACTAGGATACACTTCCGCTCCCACCACCGAAGTCAGGTAAAGCTCAAGGTCAACGTAGTTTACTGCCAAGATGCTATCTCCCTTATAAATCAATAGCAAATCCCCTCGATACCACCGGTTTCCTACTAATACATACCCTCCATTTGTGGGCTTCACCCAAAGCCCTGCGGGGGTCTTATAGTTACCAATTTGAATATAGTCCCCTAATGGTTTAACATTACTTCCCTGATTGGCGGTTAGTTTACCCAGGGGCTGACCCCTAGCATCCAGCAACTCACCCGGTGTTGAGGTAGCCACTACCAGAGACTTAACACCATTAGCTACAGCAACTCGCATTTCTAGGATCGGAGCATCATTCAATGGCTTTGCTGCTGGTTGCTGATTTTTGGTAGCCGCTTCAGACTGGCTGGGCGGCTGGTTGTTGTGATTAGAAGACTCAGTCTTGGCTGATTTATCCGATTTATCCTGGGATTTATCCTTGGTAGTAGCAGTAGCTTGTTTCGTGCCCTGGTTGCTAGCGGTTGATGCTTGGGTAGCTTTAGTTTGGGCTAGGGTTGGTGAGGGTGGTGAGTTAGAAGCAGTAGAATTCTCATCCTTGGGGGTAGGAGATTGGGATGGTTTTGGATCTGTGGCGGTAGAGGTTAGTTCGGATGTGGGAGTCTCCTCGTTGTTAGCCAGCCCATCCGATTCAGGGGAAACTTGATCTGGGGAATTTGGAGCAGAAGAGGTTGAGGAAGATGTTTCTAACTCAGAGCCAGGTGACAGAGATTTCGCTAAGACTAAAGGTACAGATAGGGCAATTGAAAATAGGGCAATTGACCACAACACTGATTTCTTCATTCGTAAGTAAAATTAAACACTTGCTTCACCGGCTATTCCAATATACAACTTAGCATTGCTATTGGGATTCTGAATACTGTTGTGCTGACCTTAAACGTGCCGAAAGGACGGAATGAAGTTTGTTAGGAACGACTTCCCAATTAATTTCGGTGTATGTTTTCCAAAGTCGATCGGCTTCTTTCTTTGACAATTGGGCAAAATCTCGCAAAAAGGGATAGTCTATCCCTTTTTGCAAGCACATGTACCCAGCCAAGCGGCACTCTTCATGGGAAGGCACACATTCCCAAGCCACTTTGTCCCGATCGAGTAGGTTTTCGAAGTGTGTTCTGTTCTCTGGGATCTTAAAGAGGCTGATTTGAGAGCCGACAACCTCTTGAGCAAACTCTTCATCAAAATAAGCACACATCATCAAGTAGCAAAAACAACATTTAGGGCAACGGTTGCACCAAGGTTTACCGTAGTTGCAAGAATGTGTCGCTTTCATCAGCTGAGGATGCTGAGCCACAATGGCATAGATCGAGATGTCGTACAGTCCGCGAAGCGTACTGAAAAAGCCTTCAAACCAATGGCAATTCGTGATCTGTGTAAATATCTGCTTGGCCTTTTGTTGGTATTAAACACTTTTGCACCATTGGTGATTAATGGGATTACCATCCCAGTCGGCCATGCTGTTATCGGCGGATCGTTCGATATTGAACCATACTTTGGTATATTGATGGTAAAGGATGACAGGAAAGTAACCAATATAATTGGCGGTATGTCCCACTATAAAGTCAATTTTATTGTATTTAGCTTCTACCCCCATCGCTTCGAAAACGTGATCAGGGCAACTAAAGAAATTATCTTCAATCTTAACCTTAATTGTCTTGCTTTCTGGCGGGGCTGCCGCTTCTTTCAGCCGCTGAAGCAAGGCTTCCTGTAGCGCAATGCTGCTCTTGGCGATTGGCACATAGCCCTCATACATGTCGAATGGCACACCAGCTTCCCTCAGTAACAACATGCCAGCCAGGGTATCCTTACCGCCACCATTGGTTAACAAGCTGCTCTTGCGTGGTGGCGGCGAGACTTCGGCACGGGGATACTGAGCCTGTGGAGGTGCAGTCGAGCCGTCACACTCAATCTGGGAAATGGGTTCTTGTACCACGAGCTTCGGATAAGTCGGTGATGGATAGCGCAATTGATTCAGATAGCGCCATTCGCCGAGTTGTTTACGAAAGCAATCAGTCCACAACTCACGAACGGTCGCACTGCATTGCAACCCTTCACAAAGAACAACCTTCTCGCCCCCCAGTGCCAAAAATCGCATACATTCCCATGCCACAAGTGCCCCCAACAGTTCAGGCTCAATGCTCTGATCATACCGCTCCCATAAGGCATCCCAAGAGGGAATAGATTGATAGGTTATGTGTGAAAAAAATGACCGCCCCGCAATCTCAAGGTCGATATGCAGCGTAGCAGGCTGTGAGTGTAACGTCACGCCACGAACATGCACATCAAACTTCGATGAGGAAGTGAGAGATTTAGGATGAGTCAGTTTTATAATTGCCATATTTTAACCGATATGTTGTCAAAGGGCGAAAGCGCCTAACTTCTTACCCTTATCCCCTCCTTATTGTGTTAAAGAAGGGGAGAAAGGGCGATTCCTGACAACCTGATGAAGCTGTTATTTGCAGAAAGCCTGAAATAAAAGATCAGGATCAAAAGAATTTTCGATTTGTGGGTTTACCGTCAAAAAACCGATTTGAGCCTTTCTGTAATAAATTGCAGGGGGTAATTCTGTGCTGGGGTTATAGGCACTGAGGTGTGACTTAGAACTCCCATAATTTCCCTCCCGATTCCACACACTATCAACGCCCGACAGATTACCATAATCCCCTAGCTGATTACAAATCGACTTTTCATCCACAGGGTTACTAGACACTAAACCCAGGAAAGCACCATCAGCTCCCACCAAGTAAGCACGACCATCAAGTTCAAACAGTGTTTGGGCAAGACTGCGACTGGCCAAACAGTTACCGAACACCAGGGAGATACCTAACATCAAACCAATCTGTTGGGTAACAGAAACTCTGCTCATGGTTAACCTAGATTTTAGTAAATCAGAAATATTTATTCCTCTAGGATTCCCATCAGACTCCGTCAAGGAACACCTGGCTAAAAATTTCTATCCAAAAGCAGAAGCAGATGGAGGATTAATAAGGTAAGGGCTAGTTAACAGTCAAGCTTTGATCCCCCCAAAGATCGGCAGGCGGTCAACCTACCCTACGGGAACGCCAAAGGCGAACAACCTTGGGCTTTCGGCCACGCTACGCGAACAACCTTAAACCTTGGGCTTTCGGCCACGCTACGCGAACAACCTTAAACCTTGGGCTTTCGGCCACGCTACGCGAACAACCTTAAACCTTGGGCTTTCGGCCACGCTACGCGAACAACCTTAAACCCTCAACCTTCAACCCTCAACCTTCAACCCTCAACCTTCAACCCTCAACCTTCAACCCTCAACCCACCCTACTTCGGACGCCAAGGGCGAACAACCTTCAACAATGAGTTACTTTCTTCCAGTCAGCCAATAGGTGATCATCTCTCCTTTGCCCTTAACATTAATAATCCCTCGCTCTTCAAACAAATACTTGTCTCGTAAACGCTCGTAAGTGTTAGCAGTAACTTGAATTCTCCCAGGTTCCCCTTGAGAGTCCATCCGAGATGCCACATTAACCGCATCGCCCCACAAATCATAAATGAACTTCTGGATACCGATCACCCCAGCTACCACAGGACCAGTGTTAATCCCGATGCGCAGGCGGAATGGTTCCCCATCATGCCGCTGGAAACGACTAATTTCCTGTTGGAGATCCAATGCCATGTTTGCGATCGCTTCTGGATGGTCATCCCTAGGGTTTGGTAGACCACCAACCACCATGTAGGCATCTCCAATGGTCTTAATTTTCTCTAATCCATGGTGCTGCGCTAGTTGGTCAAAGCTTGAGAAAATTTGATTAAGTAGATTAACCAATTCTGTGGGAGAGATGCGAGCAGAAAGCTTGGTAAACTCCACAATATCAGCAAACAGAATTGTTACTTCGTCAAAGCGATTCGCAATAGCTTTTGGCTCTTGTTTTAATCGTTGGGCGATGGAGTGAGGTAAAATATTCAACAACAAGTGTTCCGACTTTTCTTGTTCAGCTCTCAGTGCTGCTTCTGCCTGTTTGCCCTTGGTAATGTCGGCTACAGTGCCTTCGTAGTATAGTAGTTTCCCTTGAGTATCACCCACAACACGAGCATTCTGAGACGTCCAGATGATTTGGCCATCTTGTCGATAAACCCGAGCTTCAAAATCAGAGATAGCACCATGCTCCTCAACCGCAGCAATAAACTCAGCATAGCTGTTGGGGTTGACATAGAGTTGCTGTTCAATATCGGTCACTTTAGCCACTATTTCTTCTGGGCAAGAGTAGCCATACATCCGAGCTAAAGCTGGATTGACACTGAGATACCGCCCATCTGGTGTAATCTGAAAAATCCCCTCAGCGGCATTTTCAAAGATGCTACGATACTTCTCTTCAGCTTCCTGAAGTGCATCTAGAACCCGTTTGCGCTCTGTAATATTACGAGCGACCCAAATCACACAATTGTTTGGCAGGGGTGAGACACTCGCAGCAAACCACACCTGGGAATTATCACCTCTAAAGTGTGAAGTATGAAAGGGTTTTTCAGTTTGCTCCACTAGCTTTTGGCCATTGAATTCCGAAAATTTTTCATAATCGGATGAATTGTGATAATATTTGTTAGTGTGATGCCCTATATTCTTGGAATCGAAGTCCGAAAGTTTGTGGCCATTCAAGTCTGAGTTAGAACTAATTTCATCCTTAATACTTCCTACTTGATAATTTCCTATAGGTAAGCTGTATTCTATATTCAGGGTTTGTTTAGTATCTAAGACTTGCCGGATATGGGTGACAAAAAGTTCAGCTTGCTTGGGGGGAAAAACCTCGTAGACACTCTTACCAAGTAGTTCGGTCGTTGGACTATATAAAACTTCAGAATTGGTGGAGACTACTTTCATGTATCGTCCTTGAGCATCAAAAACGGTAATCACATCGGTCATCGCCCCAAATAGCACCCGCAACTCAGCTTCGGATTTACGTAGTGCTGCTTCGATGTGTTTGCGCTCTACAATCTCAATCCGTAGTTGATGATTGGCGTCCCGTAGTGCTGCTGTCCGTTGCTCCACTCGGGTTTCTAACACTTCATTGGCTCTTTGCAAGGCTTCCTGAGCTTGCTTACGCTCAGAGATGTCTTCCACAGTACCTTCGTAATAGAGCAGATTGCGATGCTCATCTTTAATGGCACGGGCATTTTCGCAAATCCAAGTCAAACTGCCATCCTGGCGATAGACTTGGGACTCGAAATCCACTAAGGTACCATTTTCTTCCAACAACTGGATGAATTGGGAGCGACGGTTCGGATCAACATAAAGTTCCTGCTCAATATTCGTGACAGTATTAATTAATACTTCTGGGGACTCATAACCATAGATGCGAGCTAAGGCTGGGTTAGCACTGAGGTAACGTCCTGAGGGGGTGGTTTGGAAGATGCCTTCTACAGCATTTTCAAAAATATTGCGATATTTCGCTTCAGCTTGCCTCAGGGCTTCTTCAGCTTGCCGACGCTCGGTAATATCAATCCCAATAGTGAAAGCAGCTGAGCCTTGATGGTACTTCTGGGCAACAATCACATAATTGTGCTTTTTGTGATTAACAATAGCCGAAACCTCTCGGCAAGCATCTTGTTCTGGGCTGGCAAAAAACTCCTTGACAAAGTCATTAAACTCTGAGCTAGCCTGAAGAAAGCCAATGTCTTGACCCACAAACCCCTCTGAGGACAAGTTAAACGTTTTGGCTAAATGGCGATTCACACCCAAGTAGAGCAAATCCGAACTAATCCAAGAGACAATTCCCGGTACTGCCTCCAACACGGCCTGTAACTGATCTTTGGTCTTGCGCAGGTCATCAAGAGCCTGCTGACGTTCGGTAATATCAATCCCAACGGTGAAAGCGGCTGAGCCTTGATGGTACTTCTGGGCAACAATTACATAGTTTCGCTTTTCGTCATTAACAATAGCAAAAACCTCTCGGCAAGCATCTTGCTCTGGGCTAGCAAAAAACTCCTTGACAAAGTCATTAAACTCTGAGCTAGCCTGAAGAAACCCAATGTCTTGACCCACAAACCCCTCTGAGGACAAGTTAAAAGTTTTGGCTAAATGGCGATTCACACCCAAGTAGCGCAAATCCGAACTAATCCAAGAGACAATCCCTGGTACCGCTTCCAACACTGCCTGTAACTGATCTTTAGCTGCCCTGAGTTCTTCTTGAGCTTGCTCACGCTCTCGCACCTCCATCATAAGCTGAGCATTAGATGCTTTTAAGTCAGCTGTGCGTTGTTCAACCTTGAGCTCCAGCTCATCGAAGGCTTTCTGGAGTTCTGCTTCAATTCGTCGCCGCTCAACTATTTCATGTTTCAACTGTTCCGTTGCCATTTCTAATGCTTGTGCATTGGTCTCTAGATACCTAGCTTTTTCAATCCATTGAGCAACCTCAGCCAATAATTCAATCACCACATTTGTGCTGTAGGGTTCGATCAATGGTGTGGCCCTAGCCGACCCATTGTATTGGTGAGTTCGTGCATCTGAGGCACAGTTACAGGTTTCAACCCCTAACCAGGGTAGGGGTTTAATCGGACGTTCACTGGTAAACAGAATTTCAAATTGTCCAGTCGGCAAAATCCGTCCAATCCGGCATTCTTTGCCAATATGGTGATTGGGTTCGATTTGGATTAATCCTCCCGGAGCATCAAATTTCTGACCATAAGCTGCCACCCTTACCCGGTCTACCTCAAATGATTGAGCGGATTCCACGGCTTGTTTCCAGAGGTAAACCTGAGCATAGGCAGCTTCAATGGGGTCACTAGTCACTCGGTTAGCTCCGTAACGACGCTGAAAATTCTGGACAAACCGTTGATTATTAGGAGTGTCCAGACTCTGGAAATAGCTCCAGCTGGCATAATGTCCCGCCGCTGTATCCCCTATCCTTTGCAGTTCCGCCTCAGCCACACTCACTGCCATAATCGGAATCTGATCAGCTGTAATTCCAGAGGATTTGTACTGGCGATAGAAGGCTACATTACTGTCACCATTAAGGGTGTTGAAGACCACATCTGGTCGAACTTGTTTAATTTTGGTGATCACCTCACCCATATCTTGAGTGCCTAGAGGAATGTAATCTTCCCCAACCACTGTTCCCCCCAGTTGTTTCAGTTGCGCTTTAATAATCTTGTTGGCAGTCAGGGGGAAAATATAGTCGCTACCGATCAGATAAAATCGCTTACCGTAATTTTTCACCAGCCAGTTCACCGCTGGCTCAATTTGTTGATTTGGACAAGACCCGGTATAAAAAATATTTGGGGAACATTCCAGACCCTCATATTGTAGGGGGTACCATAGCAGAGAATTTAACACCTCAAATACGGGCAAAACTGCTTTACGAGAAGCAGACGTCCAGCAGCCAAAGACTGTGGCTACCTGATCCTCTTGAATCAGTTTTCTGGCCTTGCTCTCAAATTCCGCTGACTTCGATGCCCCATCCTCAACGATCGGTTTGATATATTGACCAAGAACTCCTCCGGTTTGGTTAATTTCTGCGATCGCCATCAGCTCAGCTTCCACCAGGGCGGCTTCGCTAATTGCCATAGTTCCCCTTAAGGAATGCAATATACCAACTCGCATACAGGGGTTATCAGTGTTGAAACTTGGCATTGCTTAAATTCCTGCAATATTTATTTGCAAATCTTTAACTTTTAAGCACCCATCAGCCTCTCACGGTCCTTTTCCTCAGCAACCGCAGGCGACGTGACCTACTATTAAATAATCAATGTTATATAAGCGCGAATCTAGCGAGCACCCTGATTAAGTCAGGATAAAACCGTTTTAGGGGAGGAATTTCCGTGGGGGTAAAGGAAATATTTTCGAGTCAACCCGTTAACTATTTACACAAACCACTATTACTTAGACTCGAATATGCCTTGGTTTCTGGGGCAGTTGTGGTCATAGAAGTAAAATTTAGATAATCAAGATAAAATTGGCAAAATTTAGGAAAAATTTCGAAAGTTTAGTGGTAATTTCCACCTTTCTTTCCCTCCCACCATTTACCTCTTCCCGATTAAGTCAATTACACTGCACCTCAACCAATTAGTACAACAATAGTATAAGTAACTTAAAATTTACTGTGAACTCAATATATTTCAACATAACGACTATACCTGAGGGGGTGACATGAGCCCTGAAAAGCTTACTAGATAAGCCTTTGATTCCAATTCTCTTAGAAAAGATAAACTCCCAAATTGACCCTCCTGTGATTTAATGGCAAGCTCAAACCCTTATAACTACATCCAAGGTCAGCCCAAAACAGCATGTATCTTTTTGTAACACATCGGCTGAAAATATTACCCAGTAAGGATTTCAGCTTGCATGTCACCCCCTCAGCGACTATACAATTGTTTACAAAGCCATGATGTCTGTTTGAATATAGCGGTTTTTAATCTAGTAAGGTACAAGTTTTTGGGTTTTAGGGAGCAGGTACTGAGGCCGTAGGCCACGGTGTGCTGGTTCGGAGCAGGGACTTCGGAAGAGGGAAGAGGTAAAAAAAAATGTGTACCTCATGAGGATAAAAAGCGCTATACTATCACTGAAAAAAATTTTGGCGTCGCTGATAAAGGTTAACTCATCCCACCACTCAAGTAGTGAAATTTTGAGTCATTAGTATTGAGTTATAGTGGTTCTCATATTAATCAATGCAAAGGTATCTAAATTATAGAAGCCTTACTCAAAAGCGATGCAGTAGCCTCACGGGGAGGCAATGCGGTCTTGGGGGTTCCCCCGGAGACGAAACCTTAGAGAGGGTCGCCTTTAATGTCAGTAGGTTATGCAGAAAAGGGTTAAATATTTTTTAATAAGGCCACCCTCTCTTACGGTAACTTCAAGGCCTGCCGACGCGGGGCGCGTTCAAACCATGAGCAACTGCCGTGGTTTGCCCCACTCGCGCTTTGCATCAAAAGGTGCGACCCGTAGCGAATTAAATTCTTAATGCGGGAACGAAGTTACCGTAAGAAGAGGGTCGCCTTTATGGGTTACTGGCTATACGTAAAAGGGTTAAAACTTTTGTAATAAGGCGACCCTCTTCAAGGTTTCGTCTCCGGAAAGCGCACCTAACAAAGATTTAAAAATTTCTAAGCAAAAATACTAATCGTATGACTCTCATATCCAGTAGGCATTTCAAAATAAGATGCGAATACCGCTGTCATATTAATGAGGTAGACAGGATTTTTTACCTGATCCGAAGTTCCCTCTTCTGAGTTCCCTGCCACCCTTAATAAGGTAGGGTGGATTCGAGTTCCCTAAAATCTCAAACTTGTGTACCTCACCTATTTGATAAATGCTATATACTACGCCTTAGTTTTTGACAAATGACAAATGACAAATAGCTAATTACAGAAATGGAAACGGAAACGTCACCTTCTGCGGTAGTCTAGAACAAGTAAATTGATCTGCCTTGTAGAAATTGACAGCCCTATGACCTCTACCGTTACCAGTCCTGCCCGGACAATTCGCATCGGTTCTCGGAAAAGCCAACTTGCTCTGATTCAGACTTACTGGGTACAAGAGCAACTGAAAAAGCATTTTCCAGATCGAGAGTTTGAAGTCCAGACCATGAGTACCCACGGAGATAAAATCCTGGATGTGGCTTTATCTAAGATTGGGGATAAAGGGTTATTCACTAAGGAACTGGAATTGGGAATGCTTAGGGATGAGATCGATTTTGCAGTGCATTCCCTCAAAGACTTGCCAACCAGATTGCCAGAAGGGTTAGTGTTAGGGTGCGTCACAGAACGGGAGAACCCCGCCGATGCTTTAGTAATGCACCAAAAGCACCTTGATAAACAGATAGAAACGTTGCCAGAAGGCTCGATCATTGGAACCTCCTCCCTCAGACGGCTGGCTCAGCTGCGCTACCATTTTCCCCATCTGAGTTTTAAAGATGTCAGAGGTAACCTAAACACCAGACTGGCCAAACTGGATGCTGGTGACTACGATGCACTAATTTTAGCAGTAGCTGGGCTAAAACGACTGGACATGAGCGATCGCATTCACCAAATTTTACCACCAGAGATATCACTCCATGCTGTGGGACAAGGGGCTTTGGGAATTGAATGCCGTGAGGATGATCAAGAAGTCTTAGAACTGCTCAATGCGATCGCACATCCCCCCACTGCTCAACGCTGTTACGCGGAACGGTCATTATTAAGGGCGCTCGAAGGTGGCTGTCAAGTTCCCATCGGTGTAGACACTCAGTTGGAAGGCAATACCCTAACCCTAACAGCTATAGTGGCTAGTGTGGATGGGCAAAAACTTGTCAAAGATACCATTCAAGGGGAGCAGAGTCAGGCAGAAAATTTGGGACTCGAACTTGCCGAACAGCTCAAAAAACAAGGAGCACAAGAGATTTTGGCTGAAATTTTGGCTCAAATCGAGCGGGAATAGGAATATAGCTGAAAAGTCAATTCAATTCCTGTGCCAAGCGTTATAGATTTTATAATTTTCCTGATCCGCTTTCAGTGTAGGAAAAGGCTAAGGAAAAGGTTTTTTAAGCCATAGCCTTTTTCTTTTCCCGTAGAATTTTTGCTCAGGCTACAGTAAGCCTTGATAGCCGGAAAGCTGAAGGTTCTTCGATCAAGTCTGATAGGAGTTCAAGGTCAATTCCTGAAAAGTTCTGCTCCATGTTTCAGGCTTGATCAAATGCACTTCATCCTTCAAGCTTGCAGCTATTTCCTAGGCACTAACAACCAATAATTTACAACTAACAGATGAAGATTCTATTCGTTGCGGCGGAAGCAGCTCCCATCGCGAAAATTGGCGGTATGGGGGATGTAGTGGGATCATTACCCAAAACCTTGAGGCAATTGGGACAGGATGTCCGAATTTTCATGCCTTACTACGGCTTTTTGCCCGATAAAATGGAGATTCAAGAGGAACCAGTCTGGTCCGGTGATGCTATGTTTCAACACTTCAATGTGTTTGAAACCCTACTACCCAAGACTGATGTCCCCTTATATTTATTTGGTCATGCTGCCTTTGCTGGTCGCCAAATCTACTCTGGAGATGATGAAGACTGGCGATTCACCCTATTTGCCAATGGTGCAGCTGAGTTTGCTTGGAACTACTGGAAGCCTGATGTTATTCACTGTCATGATTGGCACACGGGCATGATTCCCGTTTGGATGAACCAATCATCAGATATCAGCACAGTTTTCACAATTCACAACCTGGCTTATCAAGGCCCCCAGCGCTGGCGCTTAGAAGAAATGACTTGGTGTCCCTGGTATATGCAAGGTCATAATACTATGGCGGCAGCTGTACAGTATGCTAACCGGGTAAATACTGTTTCTCCCACCTACGCTCAACAAATTCAAACTGCTGAATACGGTGAGTCCTTAGAAGGTTTGCTGTCATTTATCAGTGGTAAAACTGTTGGAATTGTCAATGGGATTGATACAGAAAGTTACAATCCCGAAACCGATAACTACATTCCTCACAACTTCACCGCTGATACTCTCGACATCCGCAGCAAAAACAAAGTAGCCCTCCAGAAAGAAGTCGGCTTAGCCATCAATCCCGATACCTGTCTGATCAGTATGGTTTCCCGCTTAGTGGAACAGAAAGGGATTGACCTGCTCGTGCAAGTTTTACAGGGTTTCCTAGCTTACACCGATTGTCAATTTTTAGTCCTAGGTACGGGAGAGCGCTACTATGAAACCCAACTGTGGGAAATCGCATCCCGCTATCCAGGACGAATGTCTGCTCAAATCCTCTATAACGATCCTCTAGCTCGACGGATCTATGCTGGTAGTGATGTATTCTTAATGCCTTCCCGCTTTGAACCCTGTGGGATTAGCCAAATGCTGGCCATGGGTTACGGCTGTATTCCCATTGTACGACGTACTGGCGGTTTGGTGGATACGGTTTCCCACCATGATCCTATCAACCAAACTGGAACGGGTTACTGCTTTGACCGCTACGAACCGTTAGATTTATATACTTGTATGGTTCGGGCTTGGGAAGGTTTCCGCTACAAGAAAGAATGGCGGAGTTTGCAGCAACGAGCTATGAGCCAAGACTTTAGTTGGGAGAAGTCAGCCAGGGAATATATCAATATGTACCAAGATATTGTAGGATTACCTGCAGAAGCACCTCAGCAGGTACCACAAGACAACCATTTAGCTGTTGTCAGCTAGACAGAATATCCCATAAGTTACACCTATTCTGTTACTGTGATCAGTGATCACTAAGGATGGCTATCCTACCATGGCTATTTTACCATGGCTATTTTAGTTTTAAATTAGTAAAATTACCATGGCCTTACCCTAGTGGATCGGTGCTACAGCTGTTTCCAACTAGGTGCATGAACACTACACTGCATGACTAATAGACAGAGAACGTTAGGGGTTGCTATGAAGATTATGGGGAAACCGGTAGTAAGACCCAAGCCCAGCAATTCTAAGTACCAAGGGCGGTGCAGTCCCCTAGAGGGCAAGATTTTCCCCCCTCAAGGCTCTAAGGGAAAAATCTCTCCTTCATTCCTCAACCGCTTATCTCTAGCTCAAGTCATGCCCTGGGGGGTAGCCATGTTGCTCTCCCCAAGTGGGCTACCAGCAATAGCACAAATCACTTCAGCAGAAGACAGTGCAGGGACAATTGTAACTCCTAATGGTCAAAGCTTCGAGATCACTGGTGGTAGCCTCTCTAATAGCAATCAACCGAATCTGTTCCACAGTTTTGAGGAATTTGGACTCGATTCCGGTCAGATTGCCAATTTTATCCCTAATAATCCCCAGGTTAGGAATATTTTGGGGCGAGTCGTAGGCGGTAATCCCTCAATTATTAATGGTCTAATTCAAATCATAAGCGGTAATGGGAGCCCTAACTTATACTTAATGAACCCAGCAGGGATTATTTTTGGGGCTGATGCTCGACTGAATGTCCCTGCTTCCTTTACAGCAACCACAGCAACTGGGATTGGCTTTGAGGACGGGAATTGGTTTGATGCCTTTGGTGACAATAAGAGGTACCAGGACTTAATTGGTGAGCCCACTAGCTTTGCCTTTGATTTAGCCCAACCTGGAAGTATCATTAACGCTGGTGACCTGGAAGTGCCAGACAATCAACGGATCGCCTTGATCGGGGGTAGTGTGATTAACACTGGGCAACTGAACGCACCGGGAGGCAATATTACTATCGCTGCTGTACCAGGGCAAAGTTTGGTTAAGATTTCTCAATCTGGAAATTTGTTGAATCTAGAGATTGACCCCCCTCGTACACTAGATGGGCAACCATTAATTACCGCACTAGATATACCAGAGCTACTCACAGGACCAGCCCAAGGCGTTGAGACCGGACTCAGTGCCAATTCCAATGGAACAGTACAGCTGACGGATTCTGGCACCATAGTTCCCACTGAGACAGGAACAACCATTGTGTCCGGTACCCTAGATGTTTCCAACCAAGAACTTAGGCGACGCAGTGTAACAGTATTAGGCGATCGCATTGCTCTAATTGATGCCACGATTAACTCTTCCGGTAGTAATGGTGGCCAGGTGTGGATTGGGAAGAACCCCCAAGACAATCCAGACAATGTGAAATTAAATGCCAATCGCACCTTTGTCAGCCGTGATTCCGTGATTAAGGTTGATGGACAAGCGGCAGATAGAGACGGAGGTCGAGTTACTGTCTGGTCAGAGGAAACTACAGCATTCTACGGGGATATTACTGCCCGTGGCGCTCAAGAGCAAACTTCACAGGCCGGAAGTGATAAAACACCAGATGGTGGGACAGTTGAGATATCTAGCCAACAGACTTTAATCTTTGATGGCAAAAAAGTTGATCTCACCGCCCCTGTTGGTCAAAACGGCACGATTACATTCGACCACAATAACATTACTATTGTACCTGGGACAGGGATTGCTGGTCAGCAGCTAGGGGATAATCCCCTTGGTTTTGATGTGATGGAAATTTTGTCCGGGGATGGGGGGACACCTGGCCTTAGCGCGAATGCCCTAGAACAAGTCTTGGGCAACATTGTTCTCAACGCTAGTAATGATATTACCATTGCCCCTAACGTCTCTCTGAACTTCTCTGATCAAGGGGTTAGTGGTGCTAATCCCCTATCCCTAAAGTTTACTGCTAATGCTGATGGCATTGACGGTGGGGATTTTTCAATGGATCCTACCCAATCGATCACTACTTTGGGTAGAGAGATCACCATTGATGGCGTTAATGTCACTGTAGGTGATATCAACACAGATGGTGGAGCGATTACAATCACAGCGTCTGAGACTCTGAGCACGGAAGAGCTTAACTCATCAGCAACAGTTGGCAAGGGAGGGGATGTTACCCTCGATGGCGGTAATATTCAGGTTAGCTGGATCAATGCCCAAGGTGGTAGCGATCGCAAAGGCGGGAATGTGGAAATTACCACAGAAGATANGTTTACAGCCACTGATACCTTTAATACCTTAAATCGAGGGCAAAGAAACAGCAGTGAGCATTGCTACAGTTGGGGGAGATGGTGGAGGAAAAATCACCATCGGTCATGGGGGAAACGGGCAAACCCCCTTTGAGGTGGGAAATAGCAGTACTAATGGTACAGAGGGAGCTATTTCTACAGGTGATTCTACCATTCTTCCCCCAGGATCCTTTTTGACTTCGACGATCTCAGATTCAGGTGATATAGAAATTAAGACTGGGGAGCCATCTTCAAATTTGACTAGCCAAGGTCAAGCAATGGCTACCAATTTGATTCCAAATTCCAATAGGCCAACTCAAACCGACTCCAATGAAATAGAAGAGCAGTCTACTAAAAGAGAAGCTGATCTGAATTTAAACAAAATGAATTTCAATCCAATAGAAACAAATCCTATAGCAGAAATTACTAATACTAATAGTATTCAATCACTGGAACAATCGGACCCACAGCTAGTTACCAGGAAATTATCTAACTCTAATCTAGAAGTAGAGATTCCTAATACTAATAGTAGTCAATCCCTGGCACAATCGGAACCACGGCTATTTACCAGGAAATTATCTAACTCTACCCTAGAAGCAGAGATTCCTAATACTAATAGTAGTCAATCCCCGGCACAATCGGAACCACGGCTAGTTACCAGGAAATTATCTAACTCTACCCTAGAAGCAGAAGCTGATGTTAAACAACTTGAGGGAGGCTTCACCTATGCGTTTGAAAAACATCTAGGCATTAGCAAAACTCCCATAGTTACCCTGGAAGAAGCCCAAGCCCACCTAGGCAAAATTGAAACTATTACTGGACTCAAACCTGCCATAATTTACCTGTTCTTTAAACCGGGATTTAAAGCGGAAACTACCAAGGGAAAGCCATTTAATTCCAAGGGATTGACGTCAACCAAACCGGAACGAGAGACAACGGAAAATCGGCAAAAGACTAGGTCACACTGGGAAGAAAATCTCGATACACAGCTCGAATTACTAGTCGTTACGGCTTCGGGAACAGTAATTAGAAAACAGGTGCAGGGAGCAACGCGATCGCAAGTTCTCTCTGTTGCTCGGGAATTCCAAAAGAGTATCACCAATTTCGAAAGCGCAAATGTCTACCTACCCTTGGCTCAGCAGTTGTATCGTTGGTTGATTAGTCCGGTAGAGCAGGAGCTAAAAGCCAAAAAAATAAATAATCTTGCCTTTATCATGGACGTTGGTTTGCGCTCCTTACCCATGGCAGCACTCCATGATGGCACTGGTTTTATTGTAGAACGATATAGCCTTGGTTTAATGCCAACTCTATCATTAACCAACATGAACTATGTAGACATTAGGAAATTTCAAGTCTTGGCCATGGGAGCATCCTACTTTAAGAACAAAAACCCATTACCAGCCGTTCCTGTAGAGTTATCGATGGTTACAGAAAAACTCTGGTCAGGAAAGGCATTACTTAACGAAGCGTTCACCGTAGCAAATTTGAGAAAAGCTCGTGCCTCACAACCCTTTGGTATCGTTCATTTGGCTACCCATAGTGAATTCCTAGCCGGTAAGCCCAGTAATTCCTACATCCAGCTGTGGGATACCAAGCTGCAACTTAACCAGCTCCATAAACTAGGCTTAAGTAAGCCTAAGGTAGAGTTGTTGGTCTTAAGTGCCTGTCGTACTGCCTTAGGAGACGAGCAAGCCGAATTAGGATTTGCCGGTCTAGCAGTGCTAGCGGGGGTCAAGTCCGCATTGGGAAGTCTCTGGTATGTCAGCGATGAGGGTACCCTGGGGCTAATGACAACGTTTTACGAAAAATTACAGGAAGTCCCAGTGAAAGCCGAGGCGATACGGAAAGCTCAGTTAAATCTGCTCAGGGGTACAGTCCGTCTGGAGAGAGGGCAGTTGGTAACGGATCAGGGCAGTTTTCCTTTACCACCAGCCTTAGCCAAGTTGCCAGATGTGGAGTTACGACATCCCTACTATTGGAGCGCTTTTACCCTAATTGGGAACCCTTGGTAATCTTTGCTCCTGATTAACGACTCCTAGCATAGAATAATGAAGCTGAATAATTTAGCTGATAGTTATCCTGGTTTTTCCTTGATCCAAGATTGCTCAAAAAACGAGGAACGAAACCTAGGGCGTGTCAACCATTCTGCACCACTTAAGGTTAGCATAGGTGGGAGTTGAACTGAACTTTCATGGACTTAAAGGCAGGCACAGTCTTGCACAACGGCAAATATGTTCTTCATAGCCAGCTCGGCAAAGGTGTCTTTAGCATAACCTACCTAGCTATCAACGCTGAGTCTGGTCAAACCGTGGTGATCAAAACCCTCAGCGACAATCTGTGCCACCATCCCCATGGTGACCAGTTCAAGCGGCAATTTATTGCCCTTGGTAGGCTCTTGAGCGGCTGTCAGCATCAGCATTTAGTCAGGGTAATCGAATCCTTTGAAGCTGCCGGACGACCTTACCTAGTCATGGAATATATTCCGGGGCAGACGTTAGCTGAACTCATCCAAGCCAATTTGGTTCCAGAAGCTCAAGCTATTGCATACATTCGTCAAA
>NZ_GL890840.1:141447-157401 GCF_000211815.1 Moorena producens 3L | reverse complement strand
TGTCTACTCTTTAACCGCAACCTTTTACTGCTTGCTAACTGGAACCCCACCCTTACCCGCACCAGTCAGGGAAGTATTGCATGCCCAGGAAGGTTTCTATATTCTTTTCCTGCCGGACTTACCACCATGTCCACAAAACCTAACTCCAGTAGTTAAACAAGCAGTCTGGCGTGGCTTGCACATGGTCACCAATCAACGTCCTCAAACTGTAGAAGCTTGGTTATCGCTGCTGCCAACTCAGGAGAAAGTTCCTCAAAGCAGTTCTCAATTGAAAGTGCTGAGTCCTCAGCAAAAGTCATTAATTTCCCCAAAACTCAGCACTCAGCCCTCAAAACTGAAGACTCAGCCCTCAAAACTGAAGACTCAGCCCTCAAAACTGAGCACTCAGCCTTCAAAACTGAAGACTCAGACTTCAAAACTGAGCACTCAGCCTTCAAAACTGAGCACTCAGACCTTAGCTGTTCTCAAAACTGTCCACGCCAAGCTCAAAACTCAAACCTCAAAACTCAAAACTACCAAAGCTGGATTCCCACTGAAAGCCCTACTGATGACCGGTGCTCTTGCCGCCTCAGCCGGATTAGGATTTGGTTTCGCACTGCGAATGAACTCTCAAAAAGAACCTGGTTCTACCATCTTCCACACCGATCAATCCTTCCCTCCTCGCAGCAATTGGCCTTTGTCAGAACCCCAACTCTGAAACACCTTCAACCTCATCAAGGTGGTTTATTCATATTCATACTTGTACAGGACTTACAGCACACTGGCCACCAAACGCGCTTAATAAGTAGTAGGGCGACTAAGGAAAAGTTACTTCCTAAGTCCTGTTAGATTTAAATACATAAAGTGATATAATAATAAATTTTTAAATTAAAAGGACATGGCAGATTGGACAAACTGAGGATATACGAGGCAAGTAACTAGATTTGAATTCACTCATAATCCTGGGCAAGTACGTTATAATTTGTTACGTAAGCTAAAGAAACTTATCAATGAGTAACTCTGTAATTCATGCCTTTTTTCTGGGTAGGGCTGCAGCTCAAGCCATTAATCGGCAGCTCGAGGATGCTCTGACCAATGCCCTGAGTGAGTTAGGCAAGTTTGATGCTGAGCAGCGTGATCGACTGCGGCAGTTTACCGATCAGGTAATAGAAAGTGCCAATCGGGAAGCCGGAGCAGCAGCTGATTCTACTATTAGTAACACAGGTAGTAACACAGGTAAAACAGGATCCAAGCCAGCTGATCTGCAAGCGATGATTGATGAGCTGCGAGCAGAAATTGCCAGCTTGCGTACTGAATTAAAAAACTATCGCAAGCAATCTTGATAAGATTAATCGTTACTGCCCTAAATTATTTACAAAAGGGAGTAGTTTCGAGGCTTTTTAATCTTTTTTTAATAACCTGCTATTTTTTTGATAAAAACCTTACAGAGAAATCCGAGTGTCTGCTCTTTCTCAAAACTCTATTAACCTTACACTAGATCAGGAACGCAATGTGTCTAGCCAAAGTTCTATAGGTAAGCCATACAGCGAAAAAGCTTATCGGTGGAATCAAGAAAATTACTCCCGTCAAAGGCGTTTTATTGATATTTGGCGTTTTGTTTTGACCCTCATGACTGGGTTGTGGCTTGATGGGAAACCTTGGAGTTATCGGGGAGGATATACGGAGCAAAAGCAGGCATATAGACGCAAAACACAAGCTATCTGGATTCGAGATACATTCTTAGATCTCGGACCAACGTTTATCAAAGTTGGACAGTTATTCTCCACTCGTGCCGATTTATTCCCCAGTGAGTACGTAGAAGAACTTAGCAAACTACAAGACCGGGTTCCTGCCTTTAGTTACGAGCAAGTTGAGCAGATCATCCAGGAAGATTTAGGCAAGCCCATCAAGGAACTGTTCAGTGGTTTTGACCCAATTCCTCTGGCGGCGGCTAGCTTAGGGCAAGTTCACAAAGCTCAACTTCGCAGTGGTGAAGAGGTAGCGATTAAGGTCCAAAGACCAGGCTTAAAAAAACTGTTTACCATTGATTTACAAATTCTCAAGGGGATCGCCTATTACTTTCAAAACCATCCAGACTGGGGGCGTGGTCGGGACTGGAGCGGGATTTATGAAGAGTGCTGTCGCATTCTTTGGCAAGAAATTGATTATCTCAATGAAGGTCGAAATGCAGATACATTTCGGCGCAACTTCCGCAGCTATGACTGGGTGAAGGTACCCCGTGTCTACTGGCGCTATACCTCATCACGAGTTTTGACCCTAGAATTTTTACCAGGGATTAAGATTAGTAGTTACGAAGCTCTAGAAGCAGCTGGTCTAGACCGCAAATTAATCGCTCGTCTGGGCGCAGAAGCTTACCTACAGCAGTTGCTAAATGATGGCTTCTTCCATGCTGACCCCCATCCGGGAAATATTGCGGTTAGTCATCAAGGTTCCCTGATATTTTACGACTTTGGCATGATGGGGCAGATTAAGGCCAATGTGCGCGAGCAACTGATGGAAACCCTGTTTGGCATTGCCCAAAAAGACGGCGACCGAGTGGTGACTTCCCTAATTGAATTGGGTGCGCTCTCACCAGTGAGTGATATGGGACCGGTAAGGCGCTCAGTTCAGTACATGCTGGATAATTTCATGGATAAGCCCTTTGAGGAGCAATCGGTCAGTAACATCAGCGATGACCTCTACGAAATTGCTTATGGCCAGCCTTTTCGATTCCCAGCAACGTTCACATTTGTGATGCGAGCCTTTTCTACACTGGAAGGAGTGGGTAAAGGCTTAGACCCCGAATTTAATTTTATGGAAGTTGCAAAACCCTTCGCACTAGAGATTATGACCAACGGCAACACTCCTGACAACAATAGCTTTATTAATGAACTGGGACGCCAAGCCGCACAGATGAGTAGTACAGCATTAGGTTTGCCCCAGCGCATTGAAAGTACTATTGATAAATTAGAAAGAGGAGACCTGCGCATTCGAGTGCGCTCTATTGAATCAGACCGGGTTTTACGACGGCTGAGTGGTATTCAGTTGGGAACCAACTATACTTTATTAATCAGTGCGTTCACCCTTTCGGCTACTATTTTATTTGTCAATGGTAATGTTGTACTAGCCTTGGTAGTCGTTTTGGTGGCAGCTATGTTAGGATTTGCCTTAATTAGGTTGCTCCGACGGCTTGACCGGTTTGATCGGATGTTGTAGTTGTTGTAAAGTCGTAATAACTCCTTATTCCACGATCTATCCACTGTACTAGCAAGTACTAGGAGGCTAAATCGTTGGATATTTCGGCATTTATCCGGACATCTTTGGACATTTCCTTAATTAAACTGAATTAGGTCGATAATAATTATGCTTCTATCCATCAAAACCAAACTGAAGCTCACGGACGAGCAGAAAAGACATCTCCAAAAATTAACCTCAAACCCTTGCACTGCCTGGGTCAAAACCGAGTTTCTGGAGATGTCTAAAGCATCAAGCCAGTAAACAACCGATGTGATGAAAAGTTGCTTCGCCGGTATTACAGATCCGGGCTTACTACGTACAGTTAACCAAGATGACTACTACATAGACCCGGACGGTCGCTTCTTTATTGTTGCCGACGGCATGGGTGGTCATGCCGGTGGACAAGAGGCAAGTAAAATCGCCACTGAGGCGATTAAGACTTATTTGAATAAGGATTGGAACTCTCAAACCCCTTCTGATGAGTTACTAGAACAAGCGATCTATCAAGCCAATCAGGCTATCCTCAACGATCAGCAAACTCATCCAGAACGGTCAGATATGGGAACCACTGCCGTAGTGGTGATGTTCCGTCAAGACCAGTGTTGGTTTTCTCATGTAGGAGATTCTCGCCTCTATCGGTTCCGAAATTCTAAGTTAGAGAAGATTACAGAAGACCACACCTGGGTAGCCAGAGCCGTTAAGTTGGGAGAACTGACAGCTAAACAGGCTCGGATGCATCCCTGGCGTCATGTTCTGTCTCAATGTCTAGGCAGAAAGGATTTACCTAAAGTCGATGTCTATCCGATAGAGGTTAAATTATGCGATCGCCTTTTGCTTTGTAGCGATGGACTTACCGAAGAACTTTCCGATGAATTGATTGCTTCCTCTCTCCAAGAGAGTTCAAGTATTGATCAGGCTCTGGTTATCCTGGTTGAAGCGGCTAAAGAGCAAGGCGGTAGGGATAACATTACTGTGGTTATTGTAGAGATTGGGGAAAGGATGAAAGGTGTTGGATGAAAAGTCTTGGGTGAAGGTGCGTTATTAACACACCCTAGAGGTAGAGTTATTTCGTAAATACAGCTTGGATATATCAGTTACTAGCACTGAGGTAAAACAGAAAGCTCACTCCCTGGGCTTTCATAAGGTCGGCATTGCAGCTGTGGATGTTGATCATAATGACTCAGCAGAGCAAAACTTGAAGGCTTGGCTAGGGTTAGGGTATCAAGCAGAAATGGATTGGATGGCAAATCCTCGACGCTTGGATATTCGTGCCTGTATGCCAAAGGTGAAGTCAGTAATTTCTGTTGCTCTCAACTACTACACCCCTCAGCAGCGTCCCGAAAGCCCTGAGTATGGGAAAATCTCCCGTTACGGTTGGGGCAGAGATTACCACAAGGTCATGCATAAAAAATTGAAGGAATTGACCTTTTGGTTACAAGCACAAGCAGAAGAAATCCAGGTGCGTTACTATGCTGATACAGGGCCAGTACAAGATAAAGTCTGGGCGCAGCGCTCAGGTATTGGTTGGATTGCTAAAAATGGTAATGTAATTACGCGGGAGTATGGCAGTTGGGTATTTTTAGGGGAAGTGTTGACTAACCTAGCCTTGACCCCAGATACCCCTCACACCTCACACTGTGGTAGCTGTACCCGCTGTATTCAAGCCTGTCCAACGGGTGCTATTACCAAACCGTTTGTCGTTGATGCCAACCGCTGCATCGCCTATCATACCATTGAGAATCGGGCTGAAAACTTGCCGGAATCGATTAAACCCCATTTAGAAGGCTGGGTTGCTGGTTGTGACATCTGTCAAGATGTTTGCCCCTGGAACCAACGTTTTGCTAAAGAAACTGATGTGGTAGAGTTTCAGCCCTACCCTTGGAATGTGGCTCCTCGACTCACAGAATTAGCTACTATATCTGATCAGGAGTGGAATCGACGGTTTCCAGCTTCGGCGCTGCGGCGTATTAAGCCAAATATGCTACGGCGCAATGCCCAAGCTAATATTGATGCATCTCAAAAATCCGTTGACTAGTCTGACTAGTCATTGATTACTTGGGTGGCGAATTGCGAATTGCGAATTGCGAATTGTTAATTGTTAATTGCTCAATGAGTGTAAAAGTAATTCTTTTTGATTTTGATGGGACTCTGGCTGATACCCTTACTGCCATTGTCAAGATTAGTAATAGCTTAGCGGGAGAATTTGGATATCAGCCCACATCAGCTGAAAAATTGGAGCAAATTAGACATTTAAGCTCTAGGGAAATTATTAAGCAATCGGGTATTTCGAGGTTTAAAATACCGTTTTTGTTAAAAAAGGTGCAAAAACTATTACGCCAAGATATTCAAAGTTTAACTCCTATTCCTGGAATAATTGACGTTTTAAATGATTTAAAATCTGAAGGTTACCAATTAGGGATATTGACATCTAACTCGGCAGAAAACGTTAACCTTTTTCTGACCCATAATTCTTGGGTAAAGCTTTTTGATTTTGTTGACTCAGGGAGTCCCATATTGGGGAAAGAAAAAGTTATTCGTAAATTCCTCAAAAAACATAATTTAAATCCTGCTGATGTGATCTATGTCGGAGATGAAACTAGGGATATTGAGGCAGCTAATAAAAATACTATTAAAGTAGTTGCTGTGAGTTGGGGATTTAATTATAAAGAAGCCCTAGCTCAATATCAACCCGATTTTTTGATCGACGAACCCCAGGAGTTATCTGAAGTAGTATCTAATTTAGATAACTCAAAAGTTAAATCAAAAGTATTTTGTTATTAGTAATTATTTACTGGTTACTTATTACTTGTTAATTTACCAATGATAATTTGATATCAGCCAATTTTAAATCACATCTTGCACTACTAACCATAGTCAGCCAGGGATGAAAATCCCACCGCGAGTAAATCAAGTCCTGTCAAGACTGAAGTTACCCCATACAGGTGTACTATCAATCCCTAAAAGCTTACTGTGCTTGCATTTTGACCCAGCCAACTGATTGCGGAGAACCTGATACAACACTGGGATGAATTGGTGAGCAAACACCGATATCTGTTGCGCTACAATTGGTTGCTGTTTGAGCGCACAGCCAAACGCCTTGGATTAAAACTGCGAACTCACCCTCAAGCTGGCTTTTTTGCGCTAGTAGATGTGGCAGAGGCAGAACAAGATGCCATGGAATTATCGCTGCATCTGGCTCAGAATTATGCTCTGAGTTCCACTCCTGGCATTGATTTTCATGAGCACGATCATGCCTTTTTACGATTAAATTTTGCCTGCCCTGCCCATCAAATTGAAACCGGTTTAACCCGGCTAGCAGGCTATGTGCTGGAATCAGAACTATCCCTACAGCAGCCAGGCAGAAAGAGTGCGGCAGTCAATGCAAGTCATGGAGCAAAACCTTGGGCAAAAGTCATATATTGAGAGCAAGTGAATGATATGGCTGATACTAGTAACGCGATCGCTGATGTTGTAGTGGTAGGGAGTGGCTTTGCTGGTCTGAGTGCGGCGATCTCCGCGTCCCAAGCTGGCGCATCAGTCATTGTCTTGGAGAAGGAAAACAGCCTCGGCGGTAACTCAGTTGTTAGTGGAGGAACTGTGACCGTTGTGGGTTCTCCGATTCAAGCCAGAGAAGGCATCCAAGACTCTTTCAGCCTGTTGAAATCAGATATGTGCCAGGCAGGACAACAGAGAAACAATCCGCGCTTGGTTCAACAGGTGATCGAGCAATCCTACCCCACTTTTGAGTGGCTCACGAATGAACTTGGTGTGAAATTCAAGGATCGAGTGGATCAGTATGGTGGCCACTCTGTACCTCGCAACCACACACCAGAAGACGTGTCAGGTGCCGCCATGATCACTGCACTGTTGACTAAAGCCAAGCAACTCGGGGTCGAAATTAGAACCCAAACTCGCCTGAGCAAATTACTGGTAAACTCCCAGAGAGATACCCATCCGATCCTCACAGGAGTAGAAGTGCAAACAACCAAGCCATCAGCTCCGATCCAGCAGATTAACGTTAACCAGGGAGTCGTTTTAGCAACAGGGGGCTTCTCCGGAGATACCGGTTTTCGGCAGCAATACGCTCCCCATCTCCCCCCCAATCTGGATCACACCAATGTCCCCAATACCAGCGCAGAAGCCTTGGTAGAAGCCATCAGAATTGGTGCCCAGTGCCTCGATTTGGATCAGATTCAGCTTGCTCCCTGGGTCTCTCCAGATGAAACAGGCTATGGCATTGCTCCACTCTTTGCTAGCTATACGGTGCTAGCCTATGGATTAGCGGTTGATCCGGCTACTGGAAAACGCTTTATTAATGAACTCGCTGATCGCAAAAGGTGGACAGATAAGTTGTTAGAATTGGTCATCCTTGTATTGGTATTGCGGATACTGCGGGAATGCAAAATACTGGCATTGAGATCGAACCTGATTTAGATCGAGGCGTGGTGAAAAAATTAGAGACCCTATCGTCTTTAGCAAGCACGTATCAGATTCCCTTAGAGAAACTCAACCAAACCATCAGTCGATATAACTCCTTTGTGGAACAGCATCAAGACCCAGAGTTTGGTAAATTTATACGGGATTATGCCAAGCCCTTGAGTTCCCCCTTTTATGGCGTTCGATTATGGCCTAAAGTGCATTACACTATGGGAGGCCTTAAAATTGATGTTCGCGGGCGGGTTCTGGGGAAAGGCGATCGCCCGATTATCGGGCTGTATGCCGCAGGAGAAGTCACAGGCGGTATTCACGGAGCCTGCCGTCTAGGGGGGTGTGCCATCACGGAATGTCTGGTTTTTGGGCGAATCGCGGGTAGAGAAGCTGCAAGCCACACTCAAGTCCCTTCCTAGAAGCCTCAGTGACCAATCAGATCCATTTTTCAATCGTAATAATAATTAACTTTACCTAATGGTAAAAATGATTGACTTTTCCTCTCAATCTTTGTAAGATATTGATGGTTTTTTTTGAATTTAAACAGAACCAAAAATGATTTCTTCATCCTTCAAATTAACAGAGCAAGATATTGCCAATTTTAAAAAAAAAGGATTTGTCAAGCTGAAAGGTTTTCTTGCACCAGAGGCAATAAAATGTCTTGATGGAATCTTATCACAGGAGCTTGAAGATGCAAAAATAGCCTATGAAGATGCATTTTCAAAGTATAAATTTGATATGGAAAACAATGAAGATATCGAAATAATTCAGCATCCTCTATTTCAATCAACATTCGCGAAGCTTTGCGAATGCTCGTTATTCTCTACTCAACACATGGCCTATGAAATAGAGAAAAACACCAATTCAGGATTCGAGTGGCACGCCGATATGTTGAGTTTTGCCTGCCAGCAATTAGAAGATTTTGGCTGTACCCTTTGGATTCCCTTAACCAAGATAGATACAAATGCACAAGCAGGAGGGATGAGCTATGTCTCAAAGGAAAAATTTTCTGGAAGATTTCTTTATGACTATGCATTAATCCTTTCTTCTTATGTACAAGGCTTGCAAGCACAAGATGCAGCTCCATCGAAAGAGGAAATGGGGCGTTTAGAATCTTTGATGGTTAACTCACCTGAGGTTGATACAATTCTCAGAACTCAGGCTGAAACGGATGACTTTGAATTAGGCGATGCACTTTTGTTTGACAAGGAGGTGATGCATCGGACTTGTCTATTGACCGAGGGTCCCATTAATAGGAGAAGAGCCTTTGTGATGAGATTTATCGCAGCAGATTCAACCTATGATTTAGATAGGGTTCAAAAACTTAAACCCTTTATCGACATTTTGGGCTACGGCTTTTTCACTACTTTTGCCCTAGATGTCTGTAAGGAAGAGGGTGAATTGATTATGGAGAGTCCATTGTTTAATACGACAAAAGCTCAAAGACTGATCCCAGTTAAGCAATAGGGATGTTTGATACCAATTTTGATTGTTCTCTAGATAAGCAGGTCTACCGTTATGCAGACTCACCAAGAACGCTATGATCAATGGGCACCGGACTACAACCGAGATGTTGCAGCCAGAAACTACGATGGGCCAGAATACATCGTTCGTTATCTGATGGAAATAGTCAACAGTGGCAAAGTGTTGATCAATCCAACAAATCCTGATTTTAAGGTCATTGATGTGGGATGCGGCTCAGGGTTGGTTGGCAAAGGCTTACAGGAGCAGGGTTTTCGGCATATTGATGGGACAGATTTATCCCAGGGCATGATTGTAGAAGCCCATAAAACTGGAGCCTACCAAACCTTAATTGGATGGGTTGATTTAAACCATCCACTGCCATTTTTTCTGCATGGACAGTATGACCTAACCCTCTGCTGTGGTGTGTTTGCCCTGGACTTTGTTGAACCTCAATCTCTGAAATGGTTAGCACAGGTCACAAAGCCAGGAGGAACTATTATCATGAGTACCAAAACAACGTATTACAACACCTACGACTTTGAGGGTTACTACAAACAGTTGCAATCTGAGGATAAGATTAAACTCGTTGATTGCCGTATGGATCAGCCTTATTTGGGAACTGAAGCCGACGGCCATTACTGGATCTTTTCGGTAAACGGCGCGTCATGAGGTGACTGTGGAGGACTAAATGCTTGTCATATCAAGCTTGGAGTCTATATATAGCCAATCCAATAGGTTGTAAGCTGTTGCGCATTTAAACTGTGATAACAGCATTGCCTTTGTTTTTTATTTTTCGTACCCATTTTATAATTAACCCTCCTTCATTTAAAAGATGATTTAACAAACATTCTAATTCTTCAATTGATTTGAAAACTCGATTGGCAATATATTCTTTTGCTGAATGCCAAACCAATTCAATTAAGTTATAATCAGGACTATACTCGGGAAGATATTCTAAATAAATATTCGGCATATCTTCTTCTATTTTATGAATATATTCGGCTTTTTTGTGAAAACTAGCATTGTCTAAAATAATGACGATTTTCGGTCCTTTATTAGCAAAGTCTTCTAGTTGATTACCCGCTTCCATCCATTCATTTTCTAGCTCTTTATAAAAGGTTTTTAAAACTTCATAAAAAGTTTGACTATTGCTTTTTTTGAGGAAATCTACAAATCTTTTTTTATCTGAATATCGCAAAGCTCCCATCACATTAACTCTCCCTTGCCTTTCGGGCAAAGCCCGACGCTGCGCGAACGGTCTCCTCTAACTTTTTTTCGCTTTCCTCTTTTACACCAGTTTTTTCTTCTGATGACTCTCAAACTAAATCCGCTTTCATCCCAAAACCATACCTGAAGACGCTCTGGGCTTTCTTTTTCTATTTTTAAATACTCATCTAGTTTCTTTTTAAATGCTTCCCTTTTTTTAGGGTCTTTTTTAGAATCTAAGCTATACTTTGACCAAAGGTAAACATATTTTTTCTTGACTAGTATCCTACGAACTTGAGACCCACTTAACTTGATGCCTGTTGTATCTTCTAAATGAACGGCTAATTTTTGAGCTGTCCATCGACCAAATTCATATCCTAATTCTTCGGGTTCTTTTTCGACTAATTCTAATAATACTTCTATATATTGTTTTGTTGCTTTTTGGTGATTGCCTTTCATTCTTTTATCTTTAAGACTCTCTAAGTCATCTGGATCTCCGTGGACACACCAATAACAGACTGTGTTCTTTGAACAACCCAAAACTTCAGCAATTTCTAACTGTGTTTTTCCACTATTCAACAACAGCAAAATTAAAATACGTTCTCTAATATTTCCATTTTCTTCTATTTTTAAGGCTTTTTGAAGTATTGTTTTTTGCTGTCAGATAATTTTTTGCTGGCATATTTCCTATTATTGGGTTATTTATTAATTTTTATTATACCAATTTAAATGCCGAACAGCTTATAAAGCCAGGTTATATAAGAATTTGATTGGCTTTTATTGTCCTTTTTTTTATCTGGATTATCGATTATTTTACCCATAAATCGATTATTTTACCCATAAATCGATACCCAAAGCAGCTACATAAAAAAACTATGGTCAAGTAAAAATGCTTTGTAAGCATATGCTTACCTAAAATTAACCTTTGAGAACAAAAATATCAATACCTCCTTTAAGGATAACTCCCTGATCTTGATCAGAAATTGGCTGATAGCTGATAGCTGATAGCAGCTCAAGTAGCACCATCTGTAGCGCCTTAGCTGACTGCTGTAAATCATATACTGATGATTTTGTCAAATTCTATAAATTTCCACTACACCCCACACCTAGTCTTAACCGACAAGCTTGGGGGTGCATCTCATTTTTGCAATTAAACAAAAATTCTAATAAAATTCCCAAACTGCCTACACTACCCACCCTCCCTAAAATCCCCACGCTTCCGACACTTCCGGCACTTCCCTTCTTTTTTACAAAGATGAGATGCACCCCAAGCTTGGTGCGTAAGTCCTGAAATTCACCAATTGCAGTTGTTGCATAAAATTTGAATTAAATCGTCAATTTAAGCTGAAAAATTCAATTTGAGTGGAAAATAGAAATATAGAGCAGGATTAGCGAAGAGCAACGTGAAATATTTCTTTTTATCGGAAGGCTGGATAGTCGGGCGCGTTTGGGAGTTTGGAGGTCTTTGGAACGAAAACGCTTGGCGACGCCTGCCAGAAATTAAGCAAATGAACCTTTCTATCCTAGAGCAAGGAGAAAAATTGTGGCTCTATCAGGTTGAAGACCTTGTGGTTATGGTTGAAGTCAAACCCATGCCTAACACTTCACCTGAGTCAGCAAAAACTATTGGTCAAGTTGTCCTAAAACGCTTGATCACTGCTGAGCAAGTTATCGAACGCTTAGCGATGACAAATACTGAAATCATGGTAGGGGGCAAAGGTTAACTGATACAGGGAAAAGGCACCAGGGGACAAGGAAGAAGAGGGTGAAGAGGGTGAGGATAGGGAAGATGAGGAAGTAATACTTTTGATTGCGACTTGTGATCAAAGTTATAGCTAGGGTTAGCAGTTAATCAAAAAACCCTAGCCATAGGATTGGAGCCTAATAGCCAGTGCATATCAATAGCCGATACTTTTTAGCTACCAATATCTACCAAAAGCAAATATTAGCCCGCCAATGCAAGATGATTTCTCATCCAGGGTGTATCTACCAAAGCTCGTATAAATATTCCACGAGCGCCATTTAGATCTCGATCCATTCTCTGACCATCAACTTTTGATTTGATAATTTTGCTGCTACCAATCTTGACCAGCTCACCTGTCCAACTGACAGTTTTGCTGGTGTAGGCTTCGCACACATCCAGGACTTGCTTTCCAGTCTCGAAAGCTTTGTGCTTGAGGAACTGCTTGAACCTGTAGTGAGCCAAGTTCATCAGATTGCGAACAGTCTTTGAGTGAATCTTGCGACTCCCACGTTTTGACATCTGGGATGTCTCGAACGTAGGGAGTAAAATCACATCAAAGTTGTCAACCAAAAACCTGGCCGCCTTGTGATGCAGTTCATTGACTAGATTCTGTATCTTGATAGTCATTCTTCTGGCAGCTTTTTTCATTCTTCGCTTTTGCTTTCCTTTAGAAAAGCTGATTTTACCAACCAACTTGTCTAGGTGAGCACATAGGCGTTGGATGCCAGAGAAATCTCCTTCACCAATCTTCCCTACAGAGTTTTCGCTGAAGAATGTCAAAAAGGTTCTCACACCGGGATCGAGCGCAACCACCCTACCTTGATTCTCGGCTTTTTTTGGGGCTGCTTTGTAGGGAACTACTAGATAATAGTTCCCGTTGGTGCTAGTTAATCGACAATCACAAATGTGATCTGGTAGCGATTCAGTAAAGCTTAACTCGCCTAATTTTGTGCGATAAATACCAATAGCTGTAACAGCCGATTTAGGAATATAACAAGACTGGACGGGGTTTTTGCGAGACCTAAACCGAACTCGATTGACCTGCCCAGTTTTCTGGTATTTTTTCTTGGCTTCCCTGATGGCGGTACAGGCATCCTTAATCGCTATAGACTTAATTTGATAAGGCACTGCCTTGCACCACTCAGGGAGATTGTTAAGAATCTCAGTCTTGATCCGTTTCCAGTTAGCCTTTACTGAGCCATCTTGAAGTATCTCGACGGTCTTATTAAAAACATAACGGGAAACTCCAAGCCATTGATTAACCATCTGTTTCTGGCTTTTATCAAGGTAAATCTTGATCTTCTTTGATTTTTTTACCGTACTTCCTGAGTCAATGGACTCGACAGCTGAAGAGGTGAACAATGGAGAGAAGATCCGCGACCAGCTCTGAGTGTAGGCAACTTTCATGGTTGTCGAGAACCACGATTTTTCCACCGTTGGATTCGACCAGGTACTGTACAAGTTCAAACCCAAACCGGGCGAGTCTGTCTCTACAGGCAACAATAAGCGTGAATTGATCTCCTCGCATAAGTCTATCCAGTATGGTTTTAAGCCCAAATCTTTTGAAATTAAGCCCCGATCCGATGTCCTTGATGATTTCGCAGTCTGGGAGTGAGTGCATATAGGCGATTTCCCTGTCAAGGTCATCTCGTTGTTTTGTTGAGCTGACCCGACAGTAGCAGATTGTGTAATCATGCTTGGGTTTTGATTGCTTGATGTAGTTTTCAACGTCAAACAATCTATGCCCCCCTTCTGTTGTGAGTGAATCAATTGTGCCATTATCTGCGTACTTCCTCAATTTATTTTTGGATAATCCCGTAAGTTCGACCGCCTTACGAAGTAGGACTCAACTCATCGGTCAATACTACCAATGATTGGCAGTTTATGGTAGATATTGGACAAGTTTTTGATACTGTCCACTAACCCCCGCACTGATGCTGTGATCGTGGCGAATTTCTTGGCTCGCAACTACAACTGGATGAGTAATACAACCAATTATATCCCGATACTTTTTAGCTACCAAAGTCTACCAAGATAGACCAAGGCTCGCCAAGGCAAGATGCAATAGCATCCAGGGGGTATCTCCCAAAGCTCTCGGGAATATCCCGCGAGCGCCATAAAAATGTCAAAAAAGTCTAACACCGGGATGTAACCGCAACTATTAAACCCTTGGTTTTCGGCTTTAATTTAAGTTACATAATAATCCCTGTCGGTGTTACCCTAATTTAAGTCTAACAAATAATAAGAGTTTTTGGTAGACTCTGCGACATTTTCTCTAGCTGTTTACTAACCCTTTTAGCCCCAGCTTTCCCCAACTCTGGACTCTTCCCCCTATTCCCCCTGCCCTCTTAAGTGCTTTAGGTGATATGGTTTGAACTCAACTTGCCATAAGTCCTATGCTTATGCCTTTTTCCTTTCAACATACCTTTTTCATTTTGATTTGTGTCCGACTATTGCTAATTAGTCAAGAGGCTACCGGACTGAATTTGAAAATTTTTAGATTTTAGAAGCTATATTGCTTTAATTTAGGCAAATACAAGGGAAATTTGCGCAATATAGCTGGTTTTAGGCTTCCGACCCTAAGCTGAGAACATGACCGTTCGCTTGCAATCGGCTCTAACAATAGTTACACTTCTTTAAACAAACTTTAGTTTCATACATACTTTGTCCTACCTAAGTTGCCAATGGCAAAATCTAGGGTGGCTACCCAAGTAGCGATACAGTTAGGTTCACACCTAACCAAGGTCGGTCGGAGAGCTTGAAAGCTCTCCAAACAGTGTCAAATTAAAGAAATCATACCGTAAGCGTTGTCAGATTAGGTTTTTAACCCCTCGAACAACGTGACTCTTAGAATCCTCTGTGTTTGAAGCGGGGGAGATTTCAAGGCGATTTCTAACATACTGATCAAAAGAAGCGTCGAAGTAAAAACTCTATATTAGGAGGAGCGTAGTCAATGGGACTACCCTGGTACCGAGTACACACGGTCGTCCTGAATGATCCAGGACGTCTGCTAGCTGTGCACTTGATGCATACAGCCCTGGTGGCAGGCTGGGCTGGTTCAATGGCCCTGTACGAATTGGCAATTTTTGATCCGAGTGACCCGGTTCTTAACCCGATGTGGCGTCAGGGGATGTTCGTCATGCCCTTTATGGCTCGTCTAGGGGTTACTGATTCCTGGGGGGGCTGGAGTATCACTGGTGAAACCGTAACCAATGCTGGCTTATGGTCTTTTGAAGGTGTCGCTGCAACTCATATTATCCTTTCTGGTTTATTGTTCCTGGCTGCCGTATGGCACTGGGTTTACTGGGATTTAGATGTGTTCAGAGACCCACGGAGTGGCGACCCAGCTCTCGATTTGCCAAAAATTTTTGGCATTCACCTGTTCTTATCTGGTTTACTCTGCTTTGGCTTTGGTGCCTTTCACTTGACTGGGCTTTGGGGTCCTGGGATGTGGGTATCTGATGCCTATGGTCTCACTGGTAGTGTTCAACCCATCGCACCAGAATGGGGACCAGCAGGCTTTAACCCCTATAACCCTGGAGGTATTGTCGCTCACCATATCGCTGCTGGTGTTGTTGGGGTTATTGCCGGTTTATTCCACTTAACAGTACGACCACCAGAGCGATTGTTTAAAGCTCTACGGATGGGGAATATCGAAACGGTACTCTCCAGCAGTATCGCGGCTGTATTTTTTGCTGCGTTTGTAGTAGCAGGCACCATGTGGTACGGCAGTGCTGCCACCCCAATTGAACTGTTTGGTCCAACTCGCTATCAGTGGGATCAGGGTTATTTCCAACAGGAAATTAACCAACGGGTACAAGCTGAATTGGCTGATGGTGCTAGCTTGTCAGAAGCTTGGTCATCAATTCCAGAGAAGCTGGCATTCTATGACTATG
>NZ_GL890840.1:18648-141427 GCF_000211815.1 Moorena producens 3L | reverse complement strand
ATTCTATGACTATGTAGGCAACTCCCCTGCCAAAGGTGGTTTGTTCCGCACAGGTCCGATGGACAAAGGGGATGGAATTGCTGAAGGTTGGCTAGGTCATGCGGTGTTCACAGACAGTGAAGGTCGGGATCTGACCGTTCGTCGGATGCCGAACTTCTTTGAAACCTTCCCTATCATTTTGACCGATGCTAATGGTGTAGTTCGTGCGGACATACCTTTCCGACGGGCTGAATCTAGGTATAGTTTCGAGCAAGCTGGTGTCACAGTTAGCTTCTACGGTGGAGTTCTTGATGGTCAAACCTTTACTGACCCATTCGATGTGAAGCAATACGCTCGTACTGCTCAGCTGGGTGAGGGCTTTGAATTTGACCGTGAAACCTTAAACTCTGATGGTGTATTCCGCACTAGTACTCGGGGTTGGTTCACCTTTGGTCATGCTGTCTTTGCTCTGTTGTTCTTCTTTGGGCACATCTGGCATGGCTCACGCACCCTCTATCGAGATGTGTTTGCTGGTGTCGATCCTGACCTAGAGGAAGAGCAAGTCGAGTGGGGCTTCTTCCAGAAGCTTGGTGATAAGAGTACCCGTAGGACAGAGCCTATCTAGAGGTTAAATATCTCTTATCACAGTTTGACTTAAAAGCAAAAGGCAGAAGAAAAGAAATTTTTCTTTTGCCTTTTGGCTATTTCTGTGGTCTATGCAAGGTAGACTGGTAAGTGAGAAGATAACCAACAATTATAGCTATGGAATCAGTTGCTTATATCTTAATCTTGACCTTAGCCCTAGGCACCCTATTTTTTGCCATTGCTTTTCGGGAACCGCCTAAGATTGGTAAGTAGTTTACCTCGATTTACTCAGATCGAAATTCAACAGTTCTGTGGATGCTCTGAGCCGCAATACCCTGTGCATGACCCTATAGGATATAGGGAAGTTGATAGGTCTATATCGGCTCACCTTCCATATAATTGTTATTTTGACAGTATCGACTCTTAGGGCGTTCCAAATATCTGCCGCCAATCAGTCCACTCAGCAAGAAAACAAAATTATCTTATGCGATGCCCCTCTTGTCACCACACCGAGAGCCGCGTTCTTGAGTCTCGTTCTACTGAGGCAGGGAAAAGTGTGAGGCGACGTCGGGAGTGTTTGGGATGCAAACATCGCTTCACGACATATGAGCGGATCGAATTTGTGCCAATAACTGTGATCAAGCGGGATGGCAAGCGGGAATCATTTGACCGTTCCAAGTTGTTACGGGGAATTGTACGTGCTTGTGAAAAAACCGGCATTCTCCACAAACGCCTGGAAGCATTGGTTGATGAGATTGAAGCAGAATTACAACAGCGATTTGGTCGGGAAGTCATCAGTCACGAAATTGGTGAGTTAGTCTTGCGCTACCTACGTTCGGAGAGTGAAGTGGCTTATGTACGCTTTGCTTCCGTCTATGGAAAATTTCAAGGGATTAGAGATTTTGTCACTACCCTAGAGGATCTCCAACAGGAAGATGTACCAATGGAAATCCCCCAGGTTCCGCCAACCCCCTCAGATCAGGTAGAAGAAATAAAGACATCCACTTCGGTGTAATTGATCAGATGTTTGTTGAATGTTGACGGTTGATGGTTGACTCTCAAAAGTACAAGGTCAACTAGTGATCTCGTGTCCAGTTGTATGGTTACCATTTGTAGAGATGTTCCAGGCAAGGTATCTACAGCAGAGAGGATTAAGAAAAAAACAGGGTGAGGTTTGCAAACCCCATCTAGGCAAGAGCAGGTTACCGATGCTAGCGGACTTCAGATGAGTTTCTTACAGCTAAAGCCGGATTTTAGGGAGCTAGACTAGAAAGTGAAAGAAATTTCAACTCAAGGGCGTGAATTCATTGAAGCCTAACTAGGTTTACCCAGGAGTTGAGTCAAGGCAAGACCAAAGAGCAAACAGCCATGAAGAAACGTTTCTGGATGAGAGCATGGATGGGTAATGCAGAGGTAAACACCTCTCCACAGCCGCTGGCAAATCCTGAGGTTAGATTACAGGAACCCCAGGAAAAGCGCAAGTTAGTCAAATTATGGCGTATTGCTGCCAGTTTGCTCCTTTGGCAAGGGGTGATACTGGGTACCCCAGCCCAAGCACAGCTTAAACAAGAGAAATCTCTAACCTATAGTGAGCTATTAAAGAAAGTTAAAAATGGGGACGTCACTAAAATAGAAATCGATGAAGCCACTAAGATTGCTAAAGTTAGCTTAGAGGGGTCCAATGAGAATGAACCTCCTCAACGAGTTGCTTTGTTCGATCAAAACTCCTTGCTACTCAAGGAACTCCGTCAACAGAATGTTCCCACTGAAATTAGGCGCTCTGCGGATAACTCAGCCGCTTTAGGTCTAATTGCCAACTTATTTTTCATTCTGTTGTTACTAGCAGGCTTGATGATGATCCTGCGACGCTCTGCGAGTAATTCTGGTCAAGCCTTAAACTTTGGCAAATCCCGAGCACGGTTTCAGATGGAAGCCAAAACCGGGGTTCTCTTTGATGATGTAGCAGGTATTCAAGAAGCTAAACAGGAATTGCAAGAAGTTGTCACATTCCTCAAACAACCAGAACGCTTTACTGCTGTTGGAGCACGGATCCCGAAAGGTGTGCTGCTAGTGGGTCCTCCAGGAACTGGTAAAACTCTCTTAGCCAAAGCGATCGCTGGTGAAGCAGGAGTTCCCTTCTTTAGCATCTCTGGTTCCGAATTCGTGGAAATGTTTGTGGGCGTTGGTGCCTCCCGTGTCCGTGACTTGTTCAGAAAAGCCAAAGAAAATGCCCCTTGCTTGGTCTTCATTGATGAAATTGATGCGGTAGGACGGCAACGGGGAGCAGGAATTGGCGGTGGAAACGATGAACGGGAGCAAACCCTTAACCAATTGCTCACGGAAATGGATGGGTTTGAAGGCAACACAGGTATTATTATTATTGCTGCCACTAATCGCCCAGATGTCCTGGATGCTGCACTATTACGTCCTGGACGCTTTGACAGACAAGTTATTGTGGATTACCCTGACTACAAAGGCAGGAATAACATTCTGGAAGTCCACGCTCGCAACAAAAAGATTGACCCTGAGGTTTGTCTAGAAACTGTTGCTAAGCGTACCCCTGGGTTTACTGGTGCTGACTTAGCCAACCTACTCAACGAAGCGGCAATCCTGACTGCCCGCCGCCGCAAAGATGCCATTACTATGCTCGAAATCAATGATGCTATTGACCGGGTGGTAGCTGGGATGGAAGGCACTCCTCTAGTGGACAGCAAGAATAAGCGATTAATTGCCTACCATGAAGTAGGACATGCTGTAATTTCTACCCTCCTACCGGATCACGACCCGGTACAGAAAGTAACCCTAATTCCCCGAGGGCAAGCCCGTGGTTTGACCTGGTATATTCCTGATGAAGAGCAAGGTTTGATTACTCGGGCTCAACTCAAAGCCCAAATTACTGCTGCTTTAGGGGGTAGAGCGGCAGAAGAAGAAATTTTTGGTGAGGCTGAAGTGACTACTGGTGCTGTTGGGGACTTGCGACAAGTTACCTCGCGAGCACGGCAGATGGTAACCCGCTTTGGAATGAGTGATTTGGGTCCTCTGTCCTTAGAAGATCCAGGGGGAGAAGTCTTTCTAGGGGGTAATGTGATTAATAGGGCTGAGTACTCAGAGAAAATTGCTGCCCACATTGATGCCCAAGTTCGCACAATTGTGCAGCATTGCCATGGCCATGCTCGTCAGTTAGTCCGGGAAAATCGGGTAATCATTGACCGATTAGTAGACCTGTTGATAGATCAAGAAACTATCGAAGGAGACCAGTTACGCAAAATTGTAGAAGAACACACCCAGATGTGCAAGGAACAATTGGTAGTTTCGTAGTTTCTAGTTAAACGATCAAAGGCATGCATGTTTGAAACATGTTAATGGTTAATGGTTAATGGTTAATGGCCATTAACCATTAGCATTTGTCCCAATCAAGCTCGTGTTTTATACATTGCACGCAGCACCTGGGCTGGGTCAACATATTGCTTGCCATACTTCAATCCCCAGTGCAGATGAGGACCAGTGGTACGACCAGTCATCCCTACTCGACCGATTCTGGCTCCAGAAGGCAACAGTTGGCCTTCCTTGATCCGAATCCCACCGGAGTTGTCAATTAAATAGCGAGTACCTCCATTTTTAACTGCGTATCCTTTCATGTGACAGTAGATGTGCTGCCACTTGCCCGATTGGATAGTTATTGAGGTGCCGCAAGCAGTACCATCAGAAATTTTAATTACTTTACCACTCCACCAGTTACGGATATAGCTTCCTTCAGGGGCAGCTATGTCTAAACCTCGGTGGAATTCCCATCCAGAACCTCTAGGAGAGGGTCGGTAACCGAAGCCAGAGGTGTAGCCCCGGAAGTTTTCTACGGGAAAGGAACCCCCTTTGGCAAAACTTCTTACTCCGGCTACCAAGGTTGAGGGAGGTTCTGATGCAGTTACTGGCTGGCTGGGGAAACTCGAATGGGTACTTAAACCGATTGAACTTGTTAAACTCAGTCCAGCGAAAATTAGAAGCCTTGATAAATAACCACTGCGCATTAGTTCTAGTCTGGCTTTAGCTAGTTAGGGGTCTTTCCATCATTCAACTCCTTGGGGACTCCCGTTATAGCCCAAAGACAAGTGCGGGAGATGGGGCGTATAAAGTGCGGACGCAGGTGACCCACACAGCCCCTTGGGAATTGAAGATCAAGTTGATTGCGATTCTTGATAATTTTAGCTAGTATAAATCTGGCATAAATTGATTTAATGCGCTCTTTCGCGTAGCGTCTCCTACGCAGAAAAAAGCACCGGTTCTTGTGCAAGCTGAAAAGCCTCTGCTAGAAACATGAACCATAAAAAAAACATACAAGTAAGCCCGATGATTTTATCGGAGGGTGTAGAGGCTGTTTGAATCAGCCAGTAAGAGTTTTATGCTCTTAAGAATCCCCTGCTGTAATCTTCGCCAAAGCCGACGCTACGCGAAGGATTTAGCGGTTTGATTGTCAATTATATCCCTCCAGATCACCTACCATCAGCAGGGTGTTTGGGTTGTTTTAGGTATTTATCAAAATCTTGAGTTTTGTTAAGATACCTCAAGAGGCTAATACACATTTAACTTGCACAATTTAAGGATTAGATTTTTTGTTAAGGGTTGACCTTTGACTAACCTTTGTGCGCGTGTCTACTGTGCGCGTGTCTACCGTTAACCGTTAACACTAAAGCGATCAACTCAAATAGAGATGTTAAATGTTGGTTAACTTAGTCATGAACTTGCCCCAGCCTACCCTATCCGTGAACTGATGCTGACTGAATTTTTGCCCTTCCGATTCGAGGTGGATACTACAGCGATCGCAGGAGCATCTTTGTGGTCTCTAGCGCTATATTTAAGCCTCTCGTCCTTGAGGCAATGGATTATGGAGCAATTGAACCGCTGGTTTAACTTTGCTGAGGGATTCTTTTACATCTCGGCTCAGGAATTTGAACGAACCCGTAAGGTCAGAGAATCTCAAAACGCTTTCTATGCGTCAATTGTCAGCATTTTGCCTTTTTTAGTCATTGGTGCAGTTTGTAACTACGCCGTGGAAATTAGCCTCGGACACAGTTGGGCAATCAGTATCGGGATTATTGCTTGTATGAGCTGTGGTGTGTATGAATTAGGGCGTCAGTCTGGGAATTGAATTTAGCTTCTTTTGGAAGCTAAAATAATTCTAGAAATAAGATAACAGTAATAAAGAGAAATAACTTGATCAATAATATGTTCGCGATCGCCTAAGGATTACAGTATTATACTTGTGGCTTAATCAGGTAAATAGCACGTAAGCATTCAGCTATCAGCCTTGGCCAAAGGCCAACGGCTGAATGCTTACAATCGCACTAGGTAAGTCGTTAGTGTAAAACTGGCTCACTACTGACCGTGGCCGGATTATTTAAGCGATCGCATTCCATCACTCCATACCTTACCCATCTTCTGATACTCCCGCCGAGTTCCCTGTAACAGATGTTCCATCATCACTGCACTACCTGCTTCAGCCGCTAGAAAAGCTGCTGCTAGGGCAATATTTTTAATATTCCCTCCACTCAATTTGAACTGCCGTGCCAAAAACTCAAAATCTAGATCTGCTGACAAGGGGATTTCCTCAGTCCAAATCCCCTCCCAAATGCGCCGACGACTAGCTTCATCTGGTGAGGGAAAGTGAACTGTAAAGGCTAACCTACGCACAAATGCCTCGTCTAAATTTTGGCGCAAATTTGTTGTCAAAATTGATATCCCCTCATATTCCTCCATCTTCTGCAACAGATACCCAACTTCAATATTGGCGTAGCGGTCATGAGCATCTCGAACTTCAGAGCGTTTGCCAAACAGAGCATCTGCCTCGTCAAACAGAAGGATAGCGTTAGCTGTTTCGGCAGCCATAAAAATGCGGTTCAAATTTTTCTCAGTCTCGCCAATGTACTTACTGACAACCTGGGATAAATCAATTTTGTATAGCTCAAGCTGTAGTTCATTAGCAATCACTTCCGCCGCCATGGTCTTACCTGTGCCTGGTGGACCTGAAAATAGTACATTTAATCCTTTGCCAATGGACAGCTTGCGGTGAAAGCCCCATTTTTCATAGACAATATGACGATACTTGGCTTGATTACAAATTTCTTTGAGCTGAGCAAGTTGATCGGCGGGTAAGATAATGTCTTGCCAACTATACTTAAGGTTAAGTTTGCGGGCTAATTCAGTTAAATTGTTACCAGATTGGTCACGAGCCGCTGCTAATAAGTCATTTAGGGTTGGCTTAATTGTACTGTTTAATGGCAATTCTTCAAATTCGGCAGCAGCACGCCACAAAGCCTGATTACAAGCAGTTGTCACTGCTCCTGCTATTTGGGCTGAACTCAAGGTAAAACGATTGGCTAGGGTATCCAAGTCGCGATCGCTAAGTACAATTCCTTTAGTTTCTAAACTAGCTTGCCAGTAAACGCGCCGTTGGTAAAAATCCGGTGTAGCAAAAGGTACAGTAATCACACCCTGGAGATTGGTCAACTTTGGCACCCACGACTGTATTCCAGATAATATCACCACACCTTTCGCCTCAGTTAGTCTGTCAAGTAAGCTTTTATATAACAGATGCTGCTCTTTGGTCTGTAGTGCATCCCAACTTTCCAGACTTTCTAGATAGAGGATAGCATCGTGAAAACAGGCTTCACGGAACAACAGTTTTAGCAGTTGGTCAAACTCTTCCTTAATTGCTAAAGCTTGAGCTAAATCCGCAATCAATAACGGCTTGTTCAGTTGAGCGGCAAGGGTGATCGCTCCACGGCGTTTTTCAGTAGAATGTAAACCAGAGAAATACAGATGTAGAGGCTGGTTGGTATGTTGAGCGTGTTTGACTAGCTTAGGAAGTATGTGTTTAATGTCATCCCTAATCGTTAACTTGTCCTCAACAGCAGGAATATCTATCAATTGACACCAAGATTCTAAATGCGGTTCAAGACTCTTCTGTTTTAACAGAGAATGGATAACCTGCTCGTCTAGCTTGAGATAATAGGATAATATTGGTGGTTTAACCTGATGAGGGTCAGGAATTAAGTGAAGTAAACCATGTTTGATTAAGGGCGCGTCAGGAGCAAAATGAACTCGTTGCAACAGCTTGGCTTCAGCAGAGGGACATAGTAAATTTAAGGCTAAATCAATACTAGGTCGCCTGCGAGTGACATCATCCTGGAGATAGGCATACAGACGCTCGTAACTTAAATCAATTTCTGGAGCCAGGGCAATCAGCATCACGTCTAAATCAAATTCAGACAAACCGAAAGTCTGTTTCAGCCAGTTTAATGGTGTATTGTTAGTCTGATCGGACTCAGTTTTTTCTGCATCTACTGCAAACAAAGGTATCCCTGGTTCACGATCTAGGAGTTGCTTGACCTGATCGCGATTAATACGAAGACCTCGATAAGGGTCAGTAGCTGCTTGAGAACCGTAGACAGCTTGTGCTGTTATTACTGCTTGCTCTAGTAATTTATTTAGTCTTTCTAACGCTGAGAGTAGATAGTCGAACATGGCTTAGTTCAGAAATGTTGAATGATAGTTAAAAACCTATACAAATAGCATATAATTTTATAAAATAGAGGCTAAATTAAAATTTAATAATGTTGCTTCAATGATATATAATTTTCAAAAAATCGTCAAAAGATACGTAGGTAAATTACCTAATGATGATTATCCAGTCCTCAATACTTTCCTAAAGGTGCGCTTTCCGTTGGCGAATTAAATTCGCCCATGATTGCAACTATTTTTGTTAAAATGGTTATAATTTGTGCTATATAATATTCAAAATAGTATGATTAGTTTAGTCAAGGGTTTGAATGTGCGTGGCATAGAGGTAGACATATCGACTTTTTATAAGGCGAGCAAAGTTAGCAATCCAATGGTGTTTTATAATTTGTTCGTTGACTTAATAAAAAGTATTAATAAAAGCCAAAAAATAGGCAAGGCTAAATTAGCATTATTTCCGCGCTTATTCAACAATAGTGACCGAAATCACGCAAGCTGTTATGGAGCCAAGGTTTTCATCAAGTCAAACTATTAAGTGGCTTAAATTTATTAACAGCAGAGCCATGAGGAATAATGATTCATTTCTCTTGGTGCGCGTTCCCTAGGTCAACGATGAAACCTTGAACAGGGTAGCCTTTATAGTTGGCAGTCTGTGAGTCATAGGTTTAAGTCTTTTTAATAAGGCTACCCTGTTCTACGGTAACTTCCTGCGTCGGGAAACCCGACCGGGGTCGCACCGCGTGGGTCTTGGTCACGATAGCAAATATGGTGATAACACAATAGAATCAACTATTTAAAGTTACCGTAACAGAGTGTTTGAAGTTACCGTAGAACAGGGTCGCCTTATCACAAAGACTCAACCCTTTTATGCTAAACCGTTTCCCCCATAAAGGCGACCCTGTTGAAGGTTTCGTCTCCGGCCTTTATAGCGACAGGTTATGGGTAATACTTTTAAGTTATATGAAATAAGGCTCCCCTCTCCAAGGTTTATGTCTGAGAAATGCAAGACGCACCGTTCGCGTAGCGTGGCCGAAAGGCCAAGGTTCCCTAACACCACCACCCTATAGTTGGAGAGTAACCCAAGACTTTTTCCCAAAACAGCTGTTTGCTCATCAAAATTACTGCTGCCTTTTTTATCCAAGAACTCCGATGTAAATCGGCCAGGCACGATGATCATAGATCACGCTAACCATCAAGATATTAATCACCCCCCAACTGGTGCGGTCATACGCCAAATATATCCTATCGTTCGGCTTAAACATCTCTTCTACCAGAGCACTTACACAGGGAAACCAGATTGAAACGATATTGAACTGGTAATTTCTGAAGGGCGACTCTCAAACAAAATAGCTAACGGCAGGGCTTCAGCTAACACTTCTAGTTTGACATGTCTGAGCAATTGTAGGCTGGCAACGACTAAGGTCAGGAACAAATACCTGGTGTAATGCAGCTTATTTTTTCGGTGCGTAGTTTCGAGGTTTCCTCGAAATGCAAGACGCACCGTAGGATTTTATGGTATGGCGCACGCTATCATTTTTGGTAGATAGGTCAGGGTTACTATATTTGACCTATCTTTTTTTTGCTTCATCTGCTGTATCCCTTGCTAAACAATGGCTATACCCGCTCTGTCCCCCCGTCAGGTATTTCTATAAATTATATTTTATTTTTAGTCTTCCATCATTTTGACATAATTAAAATTTTAATCTTTTTGGGGAACTATTAATTAATAGTAATTTGAGTTAATTAGACTAAGAGCTGATTTGTAAAGTAAATCTTAAGAAGTCTGAAAGCCTTGCTATGATTGTCTTTTGGGTATTAAATAGTTCAATTGTTCTATTTGAGCGCAAGCCTTATCCTACAAGGATTACAGCGAGTTTACGAATCAGCTCTAATAAGCGATTTGGCTATCACTACTTATTTAGACAGCTTACACCCTGTTAAATCCTCAATACATAATCTTGGTCATTTGTCAAAAAAAATTAGATGCGTTTGCCCTGGCCATCACTACATGTTTATCACTACCTCCGGATAATTGCCCACACTTACGATATCCAGACAAAATCTTTCTCCCCCTGCTCTCCTGCTGCCCTGCTCCCCCTGCTCTCCTGACCAGGAAGTAGGTTATTCAACCGGATTTGATAGTATTCTGTTTCTCTAGGAGCATTCAACGAATTGTTAAGAATACAGCCCAGTAAAAATAAATGGTTTTACCGAGTTTTACAGAAGCAGATTATACCAAATACGGCTGGTAAATCTACCATTACCGATAAATAAGCTATGGATGATGGCAGCCATGAAAAATTAATGATCAGCCAGGGAAATAAAGATGTGATAAAAGCGGAGTCGGTATTCAGCAAAGATTTTGCAAAATTTTTGTTCAAGATGTTTATTGATGGAAAATATTGGGCAACAATAAGGACATGGCTCGATTTGAACCAATAAAAGGCTATCTATACCTTGTTGACTGTTGAGTGTTTACTGTTAAACGTTAACTATTGACTGCCCTCGAGATCGTCATTTCTTCGTTAAATACAGAGAATTAGAATCTGTCAAAACCGAATATTTGCGGAAAATTCGGTTCCCCTGCTCTGCTGCTCTGCCCCCCTCAGTCTAAATCAAGAATCAAACAGCTCTGCCGATCTTCGGGGGTAATGGGGGGAGCAACTGTTGACAGTCAACGGTTAAAACTCAACAGTGAACCAAACTATACAGGTTACATCTTCATTGGTTAACACTCAACAGTCAAGCAAACTATACAGGTTACATCTTCATTAACGTCTTATTAACACGAAAAACCAATGATTCGTTACCGACATAAGAAAATTAGCATTTTATTTGGCAGTCTCTTAATGGTTGGGGCATGGTGGTTACCTGCTCAAGCTAAACAGACCACTAATTCAGTCTTAGAGAAAGCAATTACAACTGAGGATCCAACTATTCCGATTGAGGAGCTAGAGCTAATGCTCAAGCCCTTGACATTAGATGAGCTGGAGGGTGAAGCTAAAGCGTGGATGTTCTTGCTTAAAACTAAAGTTAAAGAACTTAGCGATGCTGAAATTGCTGTCAAGCGCAAAAATCGAGAGCTTCAACAAACTAAAGAAGCTGTTGATGCCCTAGAAGATGCCAAAGAGGCTCTTGAGGAAGCGACAGACACTAAGGAAAAAATAGAGACTGAGGGATCGGCTGAGGATCGCCTTAAAGCTTTAAAAGCTGCTGAAGAGGCACAGGAAGCTCTCGAAAAAGCTCAAGAGTCAGTAGAAGAAGCAGTTAAAGAAGAGGAAAAGACCCAGCATGATAAAACCTTGCAAGGGGCAATTGATAAAGCAGTTGAAAGTACTGAAAAGGAAAAAGATAAAGCAAAAACTTCAAACGAGGATGTTGCTAAGGTTCAAGAAAAGATTGGGACAATTAGCAACAAAATCGTTACTGATGAACAAGAGCAGAAAAAGACTGAACAGGGACTTGACAAAGCCAAACAAGACCTAGAAGAAGCGGTGGAAGCGAAGACCGAAGTTAAAAAGCAAGTTCTGGTCAACATGACCACACTGCGAGAGGAACGCACTGCTTTAAGCGATCGCTTTGAGGTGGTACTTGAAGAGCTGGAAACTAAAGGCGGTGATGTCGAGTTGTACAACAAATACATCGATGCAATCAGTGGGATTAAGGTTGACGTAACCGACACTCAAGGAACCTGGATTACCATCGTCGGCTGGCTCCAGTCTAAAGAAGGAGGTCTGCGCTGGGCGAATAACATTGGCAAATTTTTAGGAATTGTCGCTGGCTTTAGCATCCTCTCCCTGATTGTAGGGACAGTCCTCGAGAAATCTTTGTGGATGTTCCCGAATATGTCAGCTATGCTCCGTCAGTTCGTGGTTAGGATAACCCGTCAAGGATTATTTGTGGTGGGTATTATTTTAGGTATCACTGCCCTAGAGGTCAGTATTGGTCCACTGATGGCTATGATTGGAGCTGCTGGTTTTGTGGTAGCGTTTGCGTTCCAAAATACCCTCGGTAACTTTGCCAATGGGTTAATGATCTTGCTCTATAAACCTTTCGACGTGGGCGATATGATTGAAGTAGCTGGGGTAAAAGGTACGGTTAAGGATGTCAACTTAGTTTGCACCACAATCAAGACTTATGAAAATAAAATCATTATTATCCCGAACAACTCAATCTGGGGTAACGTTATTGAGAACGAAACCAGTAGCCCCGTCCGCGCTATGTTCCTCACGGTAAGGATCAGCTACAGCAATAGTATTACTCAAGCGATCCAAGTTCTTAAGGATATTGCCAACTCTCATCCTTTAGTATTGGAAGACCCTGCACCTTGGATCGACACTGGGGAATTGGCTGAATATGCTGTTAACATTTGGTTTATGGCCTATACTAAGAAACAGGATTACTGGACAGCCTATTGTGAGATCAGCCGAATTATAAAAGAAAGATTTGAACAAGAGGGGATTGTGATCCCACTGCCGAAGCAGGAAATATACATCAACGAAGCTATCGCTAAGCAAGAGGGGAGTGGGGCAAAAACCTTTAAAGGCAATGACCTTACCCTAGACGGAAGTCATGGCCAGATAGCAACTTCAAAGCCCCATAGCTCTTTCCCCAACGGTAAGACAGCTTGAATCTGTAGACTAATCTGTAGAGGGTGATAGAATGCTTGCGCTCTCAATCAGGCGTCCAACATCCTAATTGGCGTTGCGTCAGTCTTCGAATGAATAGGAGTAGAGTGGGCATCCTGCCCGCCCGAAAAGATCCGGTGCGCTTTCCGCATCTAATTATTACAGGACTTACGCAACTGGCACAGTGGGTAGCTTAAATATAGTACTAATGTACTATATTTAAGCTACCTCTGTCATCAGCCCTTTTTCAGATTAGTAATAATAATTAATGGTCGTTCGTTTTTTCAATTTTCTGATCAAATCAGAGGATGGTGCCTTAAAAAATTCAGTTATTGATGAAATTTACTAAACTTAACTATTGTCAATACTTATTAAGTAGCCACCTCAATTATACTCTCACCAATTTAGCCTAACATTTAGGGCGTGTCATCAATTAAGCCAGATAACGGTAGCAGCCAGATAAATTGCGGATAGAAAGTTTATTGCCCCTTTATCATAGCGTGTGGCAATCGCTCGATATTGCTTGAGTTGGGCAAAGAAGTTTTCAATTAGATGTCGTGCTTGGTATAAGTATCGATCATACTCACGCTTAACAGTACGGTTGCACTTGGGCGGAATAACTGCCGTTTTACCTTGTTGTTTAAGTCGCTCAATCACGCGCTCATCAGCATCGTATCCCCGCCTCGGCCAGGAGTGTATCAGCAGCCAGCTCGTTGAGTAGGACATCGGCTCCATCAAGGTCACAGGCTTGTCCAGGAGTTAGGTGAAAGCCAATAGGATTGCCTAGGGCATCCACCAAGGTATGAATCTTGGTACTCAGTCCACCTTTACTGCGACCAATCGCTTCGCTAGCGGCATCCCCCCCTTTGCCCCAGCACTATGCTGGTGGGCACGCACAATAGTTGAGTCTATCATCGCGTATTCGTTGTCAGCATCATTGGCTAATACTTTAAACACCCTTTGCCACACTCCACGCTTTGCCCATCGGCGTTGATCGGGTATGAACTACTCGAAAATCACCAAATCTTTCAGGTAAGTCCCGCCAGGGAATCCCAGCTCGGTAGCGATACAGCACGGCTTCGACAAACAATCTATTATCTAAAGCCGTCACTCCGACCGTTTCTTTTCGTCCTGGTAGTAAGTCTTTGATGCGTTCCCACTGGTCATTCCGCAAAGCATAGCGGCGCGTCATTGTACCACTCCTGAAATTACTCAACTCGCCAAGAATTTATCTATTTTAAACTGGATTGACACCTATTTGATGACACGCCCTAGGGCAGATTAGCCATGATCAAATCAACGGTTATCTAAAAAATGATAAGTTGACCCCACGCTTACTGTGGGATAATGTCAAATACTTAATTGAAATAAATGAGCAAGCCGATCTAGTTTTTGATGACACAGTAATTGAGAAACTATACTCTATAAAAATCGAGATAATTAAACGACAATATAGTGGTAATTTCCAGGGTATAAGCTGTTCGGCATTTAAATTGGTATAATAAAAATTAATAAATAACCCAATAATAGGAAATATGCCAGCAAAAAATTATCTGACAGCAAAAAACAATACTTCAAAAAGCCTTAAAAATAGAAGAAAATGGAAATATTAGAGAACGTATTTTAATTTTGCTGTTGTTGAATAGTGGAAAAACACAGTTAGAAATTGCTGAAGTTTTGGGTTGTTCAAAGAACACAGTCTGTTATTGGTGTGTCCACGGAGATCCAGATGACTTAGAGAGTCTTAAAGATAAAAGAATGAAAGGCAATCACCAAAAAGCAACAAAACAATATATAGAAGTATTATTAGAATTAGTCGAAAAAGAACCCGAAGAATTAGGATATGAATTTGGTCGATGGACAGCTCAAAAATTAGCCGTTCATTTAGAAGATACAACAGGCATCAAGTTAAGTGGGTCTCAAGTTCGTAGGATACTAGTCAAGAAAAAATATGTTTACCTTTGGTCAAAGTATAGCTTAGATTCTAAAAAAGACCCTAAAAAAAGGGAAGCATTTAAAAAGAAACTAGATGAGTATTTAAAAATAGAAAAAGAAAGCCCAGAGCGTCTTCAGGTATGGTTTTGGGATGAAAGCGGATTTAGTTTGAGAGTCATCAGAAGAAAAAACTGGTGTAAAAGAGGAAAGCGAAAAAAAGTTAGAGGAGACCGTTCGCGCAGCGTCGGGCTTTGCCCGAAAGGCAAGGGAGAGTTAATGTGATGGGAGCTTTGCGATATTCAGATAAAAAAAGATTTGTAGATTTCCTCAAAAAAAGCAATAGTCAAACTTTTTATGAAGTTTTAAAAACCTTTTATAAAGAGCTAGAAAATGAATGGATGGAAGCGGGTAATCAACTAGAAGACTTTGCTAATAAAGGACCGAAAATCGTCATTATTTTAGACAATGCTAGTTTTCACAAAAAAGCCGAATATATTCATAAAATAGAAGAAGATATGCCGAATATTTATTTAGAATATCTTCCCGAGTATAGTCCTGATTATAACTTAATTGAATTGGTTTGGCATTCAGCAAAAGAATATATTGCCAATCGAGTTTTCAAATCAATTGAAGAATTAGAATGTTTGTTAAATCATCTTTTAAATGAAGGAGGGTTAATTATAAAATGGGTACGAAAAATAAAAAACAAAGGCAATGCTGTTATCACAGTTTAAATGCGCAACAGCTTAATCGAGGCGCGACCCAAGGGCAGTTTACCTGCCCATTGGAATGCGCGCCTCCAAGTAATTTGATTAATAAATTGCCTATAGGTCAATCACGAAACCCAAAAGTTTTGGGTAGTATACTATCGGATTTATGACCCATAACGGTGAAGTTACCGTAAGAATAGGGTCGCCTTAATCAATGGAGGCGCGCTTTCCTATGGCGAATTAAATTACGGGGTCGCGCCTCAAGTTTTAACCCTTCTATGCATAGCTTGTCAACCATAAAGGCGACCCTATTCTAAGGTTTCGTCTCTAGGATGGTAAGACAAAAATAGAACAGGTTTTGGATAGGCTCCAAAACCTTGTCTATTCTAAGGAGTTGCCATTTAGAACTGTATTGATGGACAGTTGGTATGCCAAAAATAAATTAATGTTATATATCGATGGTTTGGGATAATATTATTATTGTCCTCTCAAACGGAATCGACTTGTGGATGAGACTGGCAATCAAAAAGATTATCAAAGAATTGAATCATTAGTTTGGGATGAAAAAGAGTTAAAATCCGGTAAATTAGTAAAAATTAACAAATTTACCTGCTCCAAAAAAGTGAAACTTTGACCGGTAAGTGTCTCCACCGACAAAACGGATTTTATCGCTGTCTTGATGCAGTCGCTCATGGTTTGAATTTACCGTAAGATAGGGTTGCCTTGTCTTGATGCAATAGCGAGTGGGGGAAACCACGGCAGTCGCTCATGGGGGAGACCCCCAAGACCGCGCTGCCTCCCCAAGACCGCGCTGCATCGCTATTAAAAAATATTTAACCCTTTTCTGCATAACCTGCTAACTATAAAGGCGACCCTATCTAAGGTTTTGTCTCCGGGGGAAACCACGGCAGTCGCTCATGGGGGAGACCCCCAAGACCGCGCTGCCTCCCCAAGACCGCGCTGCATCGCTACAAACGATTTATCTCAGAATTATGAGGCGCGACCCAAGGGCAGTTTACCTGCCCATTGGAATGCGCGCCTCCAGGGACGTTGTACAAAAAGAGTGTAAGGTTCGATGTCAGGTTGAGGAGTTTCATCTTAAATTAAAACAATTGACTGGTATTGAATCATGTCAAGGTCGCAAGGGTCGTATTCAAAGAAACCATATTGCTTGTGCTATTTTAGTTTGGCTCTTTCCTTAAAAATTTGGCTTATAAAAGTGGTCAAACAATTTATCAAATTAAGCATGGGCTCAAATCCAATTACTTAATTAACCAACTAAAACGTCCCGACATTACTATGTCTATAGTTTAGTTATTAGACTCTCGCCGTGGTCTAGCCCCCTGGTTGACTGACAAAACTCAACAAGCATAGTCAAAAGACCTTACTGTAAACTAAGCGCCGATACCTCTTCTGCTCGTCCTGTTTTCGGGAAGCCATCGCTGGTGATGGGTCGGGTTTCCCACTTAAAATTAGGGTTTCAAACAACTCCCAACCAAGAGTAGCGTGCAGTCAATACCCATGCCCAACCAATGCATGAGATAACTGTTACCGCGCGCACCAGTGAGGGTCTACAAAACGGCGTAATCCTCGGGCTACGACCTTAGTTCCTTGGGCAGTGAGATAAAGAGTAGCGTACCCCAAGACGAAACACAATCGCGATCAGGCGCTTTGCATTCCGAATCTCACAGCTTTCCAACTCAAAACCATTGGACTTGTCATCAAGAAAGCTCTCTTCAATATCAAAGCGTAAGCCATATTCCCGAAATGTCAGCAAGGGTGGTCGGTTCGTCGCTGACGATGTACCAAAGTTCTCCGCTAATTCCATCATTTGCCAGACCCAGATTAACTGCACCATGCATATTCGGTTTTGTGAATCCAGACATTTTGGAGTAAAAGAGCTTCACCCCGTAGAACATGAAAATCTCGTACTTGAGACCAACCTAACCCATGTCGCCAGACCCAGAAATCACAGACCAATGCGGATGCGATAATGCGTTCCCCAGTTCAGCCAAGGCATACAACATTCACCTGAGTATTGATGAATCCTCTGTCTGCTAGCAGTACAACTTGAACTCTATCTGGGATTAATCGCGACACTGTCAAGAGCTTTGTCATTATAGCTGCCTATCAAGACGCTGCATTAAGAATGCTCCAGTACTCGCGCTCGCCACTGGCACTGCTCTTCCTCGATATACCACAGCTACCCTAATCAGACAATATTGATTCCACAGCATGGAAGTATCCAAGCGAAGGATACAATAGTTCATTTTCCCATCTATTCTTCGCTTCCTGAATCAGTGGGCTATATAACCGTTGTGGATTAATCCGGGGACCGAAGCAACCATCGACTGAATCGACGTTGCGTGACTGTCGCAAACACAGCACTTGAGTGGATGTACATAGTCCATTTTGTCAGATTTACGCTACCTGAGTGAATTAGTCCAACTACCATCCAGACGCCTTGTATGTAGATGCCTGATATCAGCCCATTGTTTGGATTGACCCAATAACGTAACTTCGGCATTATAGAGACGGGAGGTGTTTTCGCTTGTCATCCTGTCTGAGTTTAGTCACCCAGTCAGAATATGGCATTTGTAGCCAATTTGAGAAGGTAACACCTTCCATCACTGGGAAAGGATGAGTCTTCCGTTGGGTAGCGCGCCGCTACACCGATTGCTGCACCGATCGCGCTATGTGAACTTTTGTCAGTCAACCAGGTCTAGCCCCACCATTAGTTGTGCCAGTTGCGTAAGTCCTATATTAAATTCGCTCAAGGTGCGCGCCTCCTAGGGCGAGTAAATCGCCCTTGGGTCGCACCTTCGGGTCGCACCGCCAGGAACGGGCAAGATGCCCATTCCACCTCACTCTTAAAATCATTCCATTATTAAGCAATGCCATCTAATTGGCACAACTGATCCCCAATCCGGGTGCAATACTCCGGTTTAATTCAGTCCCCAGAGGCTTGTAAAGACCTAGCATGCTAGGTCTTTACATTTGTGTAGCCGCAACAATCACCTCGTCAGGGCAAAGAGGAAATACCAGGCAGAGGTAGTATATAGCGCTACGGGCAAGGCCAGAGGAATCCCCCCTACCTTAATACTATCCATTAGGCAAAAGTAGTCGAAACAGTGATAGAGACGTTTGATGTAGGCAAGGATGGGGAGAGGAGTGGTGAGCGTAATTATTAACTGGAGTATAGACTAACAGGGGTTTCCCAAGACTGTGATCGCTAATCTTGAAGTGCGATCGCTAATCTTGAAGTGCGATCGCTAATCTTGAAGTGCGATCGCGCTTAATTCGGTGCAGCAAAGCTGGAGTGGACAGTGAGGCGGAGGTTGTGAGAGTATGAAAGGAAAAAGCCAATCAGGGGATGAAGAGGAACAAATGAAGGATTGGATAAGCCAGGAGATAAATCCGAAATTTTTCAGGACATACGCCACGCAAAAAGATTGAGAAAGACACTTCTGGTCTTAAGTGAGCATCCAGGAGAAACAGTACCAAAAGCGAGTGGAAATGCCAGCGAGAGTCAAAGTATCTACAGATTTTGGTCAAATAAGACAGTGAAAGGGACCGACTTATTGGCTTCACACAGGGAAGGCGTAGTGAGGAGGTGTGTCGGTCGCCGTGAGTAGTGCTGGCAATACAGGACACGACCGACTTGGAGTATAGGACACATCAAGCCACGAAGGGTTTGGGATATATCAATCAGACCAAGCAACTTCGAATCAAAGTTCATAGCTGTATAGCGGTGAGTGCGCGATTGAGAGCCATTGGGACTGCTACATCAGCAGAGTTGGACAAGAAAGCACAGGAGTGGAAAGAAAAAAGAACGCAAGAAAAAAGCGATTCAAGAAAAAGAAAGCTATCGATGGTTAGAGACTCTTACAGGAGCCGAGGAAGGACTAGCCGAAAAAGCGAAGCTCATACATGTTGCTGATCGCGAGGCCGATATCTTTGAGTTGTTCGCCCAAAAGCGCTCTGCCAAAGCGCGAATTACTGATTCTTCGAGAGCAGTATAACCCCAGGGTGAAAGAGGAGATGGGATATCTTTTGCCGACGATTGAACAAAGGCCAATCTTAGGTAAAATGACCATCAACTTAGAGCGTAATCCCAAACGTCCAGCTCGCCCGCGCACTATTACAAATCCGAGGGATGAGAGTCACTCTGGAAGTGCCTCAACATCACCCCAAACCCCACAATCTCCAGCCAGTGGAAATCAATGTACTACTCGTAGAAGAAACTGAGAAACCTGCTGATGGTAGTCCACCCATTCGTTGGTTATTGCTCACCACTCTACCCATTGACAACTTTACTCAAGCTTGGCAATGGGTGCAGTGGTATAGCTATCGGTTGCTGATCGAACCCTTTCACAAAACCGCTCAAAAGTGGCTGACGCGCGCGAAAAACTTCAACTTCAAACCCGAGAGCGTTTACTCAAAGCACTGGCTACTTATAATATTGTTGCTTGGCGATTAATGTGGTTAACTTATCAAGCTCGACTTAATCCCGATGCTTCTTGCCAAGTTGTTTTCTCTCCACCGGAATGGAAGCTCAAGCGACTTCAATTTCAACCCAAAAACCCCTCGAAAAAACCTCCTACTCTTGCGTTTTGCTCTGACGCGGGATTGCACGCTTGGGTGGATTTTTGGCTCGTACTGGAGATGGCGAACCTGGCTTGAAAACTCTCTGGCGAGGGCTTTCTACCTTCTACCATTTGCTTGAAGGTTCACAACTTGCTTCTACATCAAACGTCTCTATCACTGTTTCGACTACTTTTGCCTAATGGATAGACCTTAATAAGGGGGGCGGACAATAGGCAAAGGTGCGCTTTCCGGAGACGAAACCTTGAAGAGGGTCCCCTTATTACAAAAGTTTTAACCCTTTTACGTATAGCCAGTAACCCATAAAGGCGACCCTCTGAATACGGTAACTTCATTCCTGCATCTAATTATTAAATTAGCCACGAGTCGCACCTAAAAGTTGACTACAACAGCGTAGGTGCGCTTGACCTTGGCGAATTAAATTAGCCACGGGTCGCACCTTTTGCTGCTTGTATCAATGTCAAACACCTTAATGGGTAGTGCTATAACCGTCAACCCTCAACCCTCAACAACCGTGATGGTAAGAGCAAAGAAATCTCAAGCTCCCGATCATTATATAGTGGTTGGAAATTCCTTAGAGTAGACCCAGCCAAGTCAACAAACCTTGACCAGTGAGCAATTCCAGTAACAGGATACAAACTAAGGCAACCATCGCAAACCTGCCGTTGATTTGCTCAGCATAGGGAGTCCAACCAAAAGCTGGTTCAGGTTGGTTAAAAGACTCCTCAGATGATTCACTAGAATTGGGTGTTTCAGAACTCATGGCTGCTCAGATCCTTCAGACTCCAAATTTTTTACCGATTCAATTAGCGATCGCACTTGTGATGTCCCTGCTGATGGAGAAAAGCTCAAGGGAAACTTACCTCGAACTAGCATTCGTAATCCCAGTGGTCCTAGGCTCGCCAAACCTTGGATATCTCGAAATGAGTTACCAACCACCTGCAAGCCAAACTTACGCTCATCAATCCAACCTCCCTCTTTCACTAAATCAATTAGGACTTTGCGGTGGCGGATTGGACGACTATCTTGGTCATCAATACCTTCAAGAATATCCTGTTTAATCTTACCGATTTGATCCATAGGAGCCACACCCATCGGGCAAACGGCATTACACATCATACAGCGGGTACAACCCCAGACTCCTTTTGTTCCTTCGTTATATTTCTCCAAACGATTTTCCGTGGTATTATCACGGGAATCTACCACCAGACGCTGTGCTTTAGCCAAGGCATGAGGACCGACAAAATCTCGATTAACTTCTTTGGCATTACACTCAGAATAACAGGCACCACACATGATACAATTACCTGCCTGAGCCAAATGCGATCGCTCTTCAGGACTCTGTAAAAATTCCCGTTCGGGAATCTTCCTAGCAGCAGTGCTGACGTAGGGATCAACAGCTTCTAAGTTATCCCAGAAGCTGCTCATCTCAACGACTAAATCCTTGATTACTGGCATATTCCCCAGAGGTGCTATAGTAATCTCCGGAATTTTAGATTCATCTGGCAGCTGTTGGTTCCCCAATTCATTGCCCACATTTTCCTTACAGGCCAAAGCCGACCGACCATTAATTCGTATGCCACAGCTACCACAAATCGTGTTGCGACAATTTTTGCGAAAAGCTAAAGTACCATCTTGTTCCCACTTAATACGATTCAAGCATTCGAGAATCGTGTTTCCTTTCTCGACATCCAGCTTATAAGTCTGGAGTAGTGGGGCAGTGTTTTGAGTCTGTCGAATGATTTTGAAATCAACTTGCATAAAACTAAGCTCTTGAATATTCCAACATATACAAGGATAATCGGTAAGGTTAAGGGCTAGGGTCAACAGGACTCCTATTCCGGTGAGTAGTTCCTCTTGATAATTAGGCCATACTTGTTTGAGTAGTCCCTCCCGAAGCAATACCGCTCGCTAGTTGACTTCTGGTGTAAGAGTGCTTTCCTTTTGGTATGTTTCCTGGATTATTTCCATAGTTATCATGTTACTGCCCCTAAAGGCTTAGGCAGGGATTGTCTGATCTGTTATTATTGAAATACGTAAAGATTTAAACAAATGATCCAAAATATCTTGTCAACTGAGATAGATTTAACGATATATTTTTAATAGAGCCAAAGTTTGGCGATTAATGATCTTGACCACTCTGAAGTTTAAAGGATATCTCGTGAGATTATGCCAGAGATTTCAAGTACTCCCCTAACTGGTAAAGCATTACTTCAAAAAGTAAAAGAGCTATCACACTTGCCTCGCCGAGAGACAGCCAAGCGTTGCGGCTATTACACTATAACTAAAACAGACCAGACCCGCGTTAATTTAACAGATTTTTATGATGCGGTTTTAGGAGCCAAGGGTGTTCCCCTGGATCCAGAAGGCACAAAAGATGGTCGGGGGCGTGAACCGACTTATCGTGTGAGTGTCCATAAGAATGGTCAAATTGTTATTGGTTCAACCTACACTCATGCCATGGGATTAGAGCCTGGTGATGAATTTGAAATTAAACTAGGCTACAAACATATCCATCTCAAGCAGGTGGATAACGATTTTGAATCTGAAGAGGTATCTACTCAAAAAGCAAAGAAAGCCACCTCTTAGTGCGTGTTCCCTAGCGCTCTCTTGGTGCGCGTTACCTAGCGCTTTGAAAAAGTGCGGGGTGGCACCGCTTTGAAAAAGCTCGGGGTGGCACCGCTTTGAAGTAATCCTTCTTACAGAAAATCCTGCGAGTTTGAAACCCCCGTCTCTCAGCGAGCGGGGATGAAAAACGACCATGTGGGGCTAGCGTTGCCTCGCCGTGAATATTTTTTGGGCACGTGAGCTTTTAAGAATCTGTTACCGACGTGATGGGTAAAGCCCCCGTGATTTATCCGGGGGATAAAACAGAAATTGACGAATAAATTCGTCAATGGATATTTTTTTATTCTGTTGTCGGTAATCCCTAAACTAGCGCTGTCCTATATAATAGGAAGTGAGACAACCAACTTGCCTGAATATAAATAGACAACGTAAAAACCTGTTCAAAGTAATGATACGTGCACCTCGGTTTCGTCTAAGGATCTGGAAGTCTATGAAACGAATAAGGTAGATATTGTATTAAAGTTGATTGTCTCCCATTCTAAAAAGGTAGGGTGGGGCACACCACAACCTGGATCTTAAATCCAAACCCTGGGTTTGAAGTTACCGTTAGAGAGGGTCGCCTTATTAAAAAAGATTTAACCCTTTTCTGCATAACCTGCCGACGATAAAGGCGACCCTCTCTAAGGTTTCGTCTCCGGGGAGATTTGGCCTCTACTGTGCTTGGTTAAAACCAATCATAGCAAGCCGAATCGTTGAGCCAAGAATCCCCATCTATTAGCGAGCGGGGAGTCTCAAAATAATTGAATCGGTACCATAAGGCACAAGCAAACCGCAGGTAAAAAACCTGAAAAAGCTTGGGCTAAGCTCACTATGAGGGAAAAAGGACAGACCCACATCTACTTGGAAAATGTCAATTTTTTAAGCAAGTGGACTGGTTGATCTGCTGAAAAGCTGATCACCTTGAAGAATCATATGTCTACCCTTCGATAGTGGAGGATGCCCCATAAGAAGACAGTAGAAACAAAAATCTTCTTTCTACTACCTGAGGAGTCGGTAAAGCAGGCTATTACTAACCAGCCCGATGTGCTCTGTCCTTAGGGAACTTGGCATAGGAAAAAAGCAGCCGCTTATGATAGTGTAGTTGAGACCTTATAGTAATTTGATAGTAATTTGCCAATCTCGCCAATGGCTATTCTTGATCAGGCAACTAATGGGTCGTTTGTGTCATTAATGACGTCAACTACTCTTTTGAAGGTAGGAACTTTTTTCCTAGCTTGGGCAGTTTTTTGGCTTCCCCTAGCTTTCCCTATAGCTATGGTTTTAAAGTGGCGTCCAAATCAGCCTTTAGCACCAGACCAAAAGTTACCACTACTGGCAGCACTTTACCTGATTGCTCCCCTAATTTTATGGGGAGCTTCTCAACTAGAGGGGGTGCCTTTCTCCGATTACGGATTGGATTGGAAATTAAGCGTTTTAGGGTCTCTAGGATTGGGACTAGGAGTAGGTATTCTCAGCTTAATCATAGTATTTACTGGGCAATTATTACTAGGCTGGGTGAGGTGGAATTATGAAAATTGGCAGCGTTTGGGACCGATATTACTGCCAGTGATGTTATTAGGGCTGTGGATTGGGCTTACAGAAGAGTTAGTCTTTCGTGGCTTCTTAGTGAATCAACTACAGCAGGATTATTCTATCTGGGTAGGAGCAGCCATCTCTAGTGGGATTTTTGCCCTGTTACACCTAGTTTGGGAACAAAAAGATACTATCCCTCAGTTACCAGGATTATGGCTAATGGGAATGGTATTAGTCCTAGCCCGTTGGGTGGATGGAGGCAGTCTGGGTTTAGCATGGGGACTACATGCTGGTTGGATTTGGGGTTTAACTTGTTTGGACTCAGCTGAGTTAATTGCTTACACAGGCATTGGACCAATTTGGATAACGGGTTTGGGAGGAAAACCGTTAGCTGGGATAGTGGGTCTTCTTTGTTTATTGGAAGTTGGGGCTTTATTATTACTGATGTTGCCAGATCAGCTGGTCAACATTTGATCAACATAATAGACTTCGCGGCAGTTGTCGGGAGGGAACAGCGGATCACCGAAACAGTGGACAATAATTGAGGCAAACACTATCAGAAAACTACTTTTGAGGTCTAATCAATATTTAACCTGTTTTAAATTGGCTTTAAGCCTGTCAACAGACTCCTATATATAGCACTACCCATTCAGATTAGGACATTCCTAAACTCCGAAACGTAAGTAATCGCTTACTTTTAGGTGCGACCCGTGGCGAATTTAATTCGCCTACGGAAAGCGCACCTTTGACTTCTGACTTCTAACTTCTCACGCTAAGCGTAGCGCTATAACACTACCCATTAAGGTTAGGACATTGATAAAAGCTGAAAAAGGTGCGACCCGTGGCGAATTAAATTAGCCACGGGTCGCACCTGTGGATTTACTTCATGTTTAATTTCGCGCCTTTCTTGTCGTGCGCGTTACCTTGGCGAGGGAACCTCGCCGGGGTGTTAATCAGAGAAATCGGTCAACCTTACATGGAAGAACCAACTCCCACATAGGCACCATAGAAGAAAAGACCAACCACTACGAGGACACCAGTACCAGCGATAGTGGCAACTATCCATAAAGGAATTCTTCCCCCTCCAGACACAGCTTATACCTCCAATTTTAAATCAAGTTTTTTTTAGATGCAGTTAACGATAGAAGGCTTAATAACTAGTCTTAATAACTAGTAATTTCCTTGAAAAGCCTCCCTAGTGGTAAGGGTTTTGTGCAACTCCTATCAGGAGTAAAGTAGTAAATTCCCGATTAACCGGAAATTACCAGGGAATTAACTAAGAGTCTTTTCCCGTCTACATCCTAGCCTTCTCTAAGATGGAGATTTAGGCGAATCTGTTAAATCAGTTAATTAAAGAAATAACTGGAAAACAGAATACCAAGCACAAAAATCAGTAATAGACCTAAGTAAAGAGACGTCCGATTGAGTTCAACCGGCTGTCTATTGGGATTGGAATTCCGCTCCATAATTGCTTCTCCTATCGTTGAATAAATTGCATGGCTGCGATCGCGCCTAAGAAAAAGACTGAAGGAACGGCTAGGGTATGAACCGCTAACCATCTAATCGTGAAAATCGGATACGAAACTGGTTGATTGGGATTACTGCTAGTCATGATTGTCTGCCTTTATCTAAAAAACCTTTAGGTGCGCTTGACCCATTAAGAATTAAATTCGCTCAAAGTGCGCTTTCCCATGGGCGAGTAAATCGCCCTTGGGTCGCACTTTCGGGTCACACCTATGGAGCAAATTGTTCAACTTGCTGTTTAGCATTGTAGCGGTCGGAAACGATTGGTAGTTCCATCCGCTCTTGAGTAAAGTATTCATTAGGACGGGGTGTGCCAAACACATCGTAAGCCAGACCAGTGCTAACAAAAAGCCAACCAGCGATAAATAGGGCTGGGATAGTAACACTGTGAATGACCCAGTAACGAACGCTGGTAATAATGTCACCAAACGGACGTTCTCCAGTTGTACCTGCCATCGTAGATTCCTCTTACCAACAACCGTTTAGAATTCCATAACTATAATAGTTCTAAGTGCCGTTTTTTTCTACATCTTCAATGTTGAAACATAAAACGAAACTGACTGGCATCGATCATAGGGATTTCAAAGCCCTAAGCTTCCTGGGTATGCGGCTCATACTTGAGTAAAATCCCTTTCTGACCAATTACAAACCCCTGTTCTGGTGTTACAAAGACGATTTTGTAAAAATTGGAGGGAACATCCTTAAGATCCCGGTCTTTTTGCCAAGTTTTTCCACCATCAAAGCTACAAAGCAAATTACCACTGCCACCTGCTAACCAAATTTCATTGGGTGTGCGATAGGCTAAGTCAAGTAATCCCAAGCTGTTGGAAACTTCCGGATACATCGGTTCTTGCCAATCTTCTAGGTCTTCAGCACTGCTAAATTGTACCTGACCACCCCGGGCAAGAATCCACAGACGACCATCGGGGGTAAACCCCATATTCTGAAGACGCTTGGAACTGTAACGATTATGCTGTAACCAAGCACTCTGACCTGGATCCCAAGTGGAGTAAAAGTTACCTCTAGCAGACACAGCCACGTATTTACCATCTTCAGAGCGGGAAATATTACGGGTGACTCCGACCGCCTGTGCTACCTGTGCTTTCCAGGTTTTCCCAGCATCCTTAGTCTGATAAATTGCGCCAACATCAGTGGTCATCTCTGCTGAGTTGGGTCCGAGAGCGAGCACTCTGTTGGGTGAACCTGGTAACTTTTCACTTAAGAGAATGCGAGACCAAGATTCCCCCCCATCAGTAGTATGGAGCATGATCGAAGGTTGACCAACAATCCACCCCTCATCACCAGCAAAGCTTACAGAGGAGAAGCGATAATTTTCATCTCCGAGATCCAAGCCTTTCTGTTGCCATGTATTACCCCCATCCTTAGTCTCAAAAATTGTGGCATAGCTACCCACAATCCATCCATGACTAAGATCCCCCGTAAAGCCAAGGTCTTGCATGGTCGCTTCTGTAGGTAAGGAAATAACCGCCCAAGGATTGTAGCTTATGGATGAAGGAGATTTGCAGCTGACACAAATTAATGCCACCGCCAGTAATATTAAAATTTGTTTCAGCGTTTTCATCAAATATCTCATTATTTCCAGAACTTTTTGAGTATGGCAGCTTTCTCCGTAGGTTTTCAGAACCCAGCAAGGGCGATGGCTTCTAGATCTAAGCTTTGGTGATGCCAGCAGTTGCTCACGTTCAATAAACTTGCCAACTGCCCTGATTTCAGTTCAAACCGTAAAGGCTCAGAAAAAATAAAAAGCCTAATCCTAAAGCGCTAAAAATTAAAAGGTTTTTTTGTGCTGGTGTCATGCGGTTAACACCTAAGCCATAGGTAAGATTCTCCTGAAATCCAGACGGGGCATTAACAGCACCAATATTAATAAACTGAATTTTCGGAGCGCTGCACACTGGACAGCGCCAATCATCTGGCAAATCCTTATATAATGTCCCTCCTGGAACATTGCGATTGCTATCTCCCTTAGTCGGATCGTAAACATAGCCACAAGCACGGCATTCATAGCTGCTGGGTGCTTGTTCAGCTAGGGTTTGCTCTGGGGCTCGTTCAGTCATTGCTCTGTAAGCTTAAGCAGCAAATCTTAATAACTATGTTAAAAAATATTATCACACACTAAGGGTCAGATTTTCTTAACTTTTGATTTAAGCTCAGGAGTTTCTCCCCAATGCCTGACCGGATTTTTGATCAACCCTTGAAATGGTAGGGTCTTCTAGGCAAAGCGATTACCCTCAACTACGAACAACCTTGAAGTCTATGGTAGTCATTGGCTTTTGAGAACCAACCACTGATCCCTGAGGACCGTTCAAAAGGGCAGAGCACCTATAATAAAGTTTGTAAAGAAGTACTAACGCCAGTTTTTACCTGGCACTGACCAATTGTGTTTGTTCTTAGCGGTTACGAGTATCTCTTAGGCTTCATACTAGCTTGCAGCTTAGTGCCCCTACTAGCCCTGTCGGCTTCCAAGCTTTTGCGACCTAGCCATCGGGAGCCAGAGCGACGCACCACCTATGAATCTGGTATGGAACCAGTGGGGGGTGCTTGGATTCAGTTCAACATTCGTTACTATATGTTCGCCCTGGTGTTCGTGATTTTCGATGTTGAAACTGTATTCCTCTATCCCTGGGCTGTCGCCTTCAATCGCCTGGGATTACTGGCATTTGTGGAAGCCCTAATTTTTATTGCAATTCTTGTGCTTGCTCTGGTTTATGCTTGGCGCAAAGGAGCCTTGGAATGGTCATGAAATCTAATCTTACAAAGGATAGTGCTGCTATAGAACAGCAGCAAACAAACAAAATTCTTAACCCGATTGAGCGAACCCAAGTCACTCAAGACCTATCGGAAAATGTAATTTTGACTACAGTAGACGACCTTTACAACTGGGCGCGGCTTTCCAGCCTCTGGCCGATGTTGTATGGTACGGCTTGCTGCTTCATTGAATTTGCAGCAATGATTGGGTCGCGGTTTGACTTTGACCGTTTTGGTTTGGTTCCTCGTTCTAGCCCCAGGCAAGCGGATTTAATTATCACAGCGGGTACCATAACTATGAAAATGGGACCAGCACTGGTTCGTCTGTATGAGCAGATGCCAGAGCCGAAGTACGTGATTGCCATGGGAGCTTGTACTATCACTGGCGGCATGTTTAGCGTTGATTCTCCAACAGCAGTCCGTGGTGTGGATAAATTGATTCCAGTGGATGTCTATATACCTGGATGCCCCCCTCGTCCAGAAGCAATCATGGATGCTATTGTCAAGCTTCGCAAAAAGGTGGCTAACGAGTCGATTCAGGAGCGTGGTCAGCTCAAGCAAACCCACCGTTACTACAGCACCACTCACAACATGAAAGTGGTACCAGAGATTTTGACGGGTAAGTACCTGCAATCAGAGGAGCGCTATACTGCACCCAAACAGTTGACCGAGGAGATGGGAATAGCAGTACCACCAGCACTCAAATCCTATCAAAAGCAGGAGGTAAAGCGTGGCTGAAGAGTCAAAACCAGTAGAGCAAACCACACAATCCTCTGAGATAGTTGAAGCGGGAAAAGTCTCCGGATGGCTCAAGGAAAACGGTTTTGACCATGAGTTCATGGAGCTGGATCACCTAGGCGTTGAGGTACTCAAAGTTCAACCAGATGTCTGGCTTCCCATTGCTACTGCTCTGTACGCCTATGGGTTTAACTACCTCCAATGTCAAGGAGGCTATGATTTTGGTCCTGGGGCAGACTTGGTGAGCTTTTACCACTTGATTAAAGTGAGTGATAATACTGATCAGCCTGAGGAAGTGCGTGTAAAAGTATTCCTACCGCGAGATAATCCTAAGGTTCCCTCGGTGTACTGGATTTGGAAAGCTGCTGATTGGCAGGAGCGGGAAACCTACGATATGTTCGGTATAGTTTTTGAAGGACACCCTAACCTGAAGCGGATTTTGATGCCAGAAGATTGGGTGGGTTGGCCTTTGCGGAAGGATTACATATCACCGGACTTCTACGAATTACAGGATGCTTATTGATTAGCTATGGGTTTGTGATCGTTTCCCTGATGCGATCGCAAACTCAACATCGCACTTTCCTCACTCCCTAAGAGGGCTGATGGGTTATAGTCAAATCAACTTACTTAGGATTCTCGATGACCTGATCAGCTTTTAGCTTCCAGGAAAAGAAGCCCCAAATCTGCAAGGGTGATCGACCACCCATGGCCTACGGCCAAGTGTGAGTGTGGGATAAATTTTGCACAAAGTCTTTCACACAAAACCGGCACGATGCCTTATATTATATTGACTGACAAGCAAGGTCTAAAATGCTGCTTGTTGGTGAAATGCTTCACGTATTTGGATGCATCAGTTACCTCAAATCTTTGTCGTTGATCGTAACTTTGCTCTAAATCTCTATCCTTCTGATTACTTTTAAAATATAGCTTAGGCACAAAGATGGTGCCAGTTTCGAATAGATAAACAAAGAGCGCATTTTCCGCAATGAAATAGCCCTGGTTAGATATACTTATGCCTTGGTTAAATTAACTAGGTTTTTATTTTTGTCTGATCAGGTGCAAGAGCTGAGTATACTTAGATATTGCACCAAGTTAAAAATTTACCTGTCAAACTAGGGAACAGGGAACGGGGAACAGGGAAAAGTGATAAGATTTGACTATTTAAGTACTGAAATTGATTGTTATCACTGCCGTTATTAAGTTTTTTGTAGTTGTGCAATATTTCCATATATAGTGTTTTTGTAATTCCATAAAAACTATATATGGAAAATCCCTTGTCAACAAGCACAATAAGCCATGGTTAATTAAGAAATCTTACCGATTACCTAACAAGATACAAGATTTGTTTACTCTAAATTGCTGTCCGCGTCAGGAGAATAGTATATTAATCCAGGTGAATTAAAATAATGTACTGCTTGGATTTAAGAGATGGTTTATACACCAGACCAACCGCAACAAAGCTTAAGTACTCAAACAGCGCGTAATTTAGCGACGACGACTAAAACAGCGCCCCAAATGCGGGGGAAGACTCCACGTTTACTCCTCAAGCTTCTACCTTGGGTTGAGGTTTCAGGTGGTACTTACCGGGTGAACCGCCGAGATGTCAGAGTTACACAAGAGATGGCCACCAACGACGATGGGGAAAAGAACATTGAAATATTAAGTGGCCACGAAGGCGAAGCCAGCCTCACCCAAACCTTTGTTGACTACGACGATGAACCTCGGGAGTATCCTTTGAGTATTACCCAGACGATCTTAAAGGTTCATACCCGAGTCGGTGATCTCTACAGCAATGCCACAGATCAGGTGCGAGAGCAGTTGCGCCTCACCATTGAAGGATTGATGGAACGTAAGGAAAACGACATTATCAACCATGATGGTGATGGTGATCCCGACAAAGCCTATGGCTTACTCCATGCCGCAGATCCATCTATGCGCATCTCCACTCGTACTGGGCCACCCACACCGGATGACTTTGATGAACTATTGGCCAAGGTCTGGAAACAGCCAGCATTTTTCTTAGCTCACCCCCAAGCGATCGCTGCCTTTGGTCGAGAATGTACGCTCCGGGGTGTTCCGCCTGCAACCGTTCAACTATTTGGTTCACCCTATATCACCTGGCGAGGGGTTCCGGTAGTTCCCAGTAATAAGTTGAAGGTAAAAGAGGGCAAAACCAATATTCTGCTGATGCGAGTTGGCGAAGCTGCCCAAGGGGTCGTGGGTCTACAAAAAACTGGCGTGCCTGGAGAACAAGTGCCGGGCGTGTCCGTGCGCTTAATGGGGATCAGTGACCAGGCGATTGCCACTTACCTGGTTACCATCTATTTTTCCGTAGCCTGCCTAGTGCCCGACGCCCTGGGCGTTCTGGAGAACGTAGATATTACGACATACCATAATTATGACTGAACAACAAGGTTTAAATCTTTCCCCATCGCCTCAGAACAGTCAACCCCTTGAAAGTTCTTTCGGAGGGGATCTATCCGATCCCCAAATGTTAGATCAAATATTGAATCAGCTCTTTGCCCAGCTACCCGAACCGCTAACCTCACCAGAGGCAATGGCTGGCATGATGCCAAAGATGTTGACTGGACAGGGTTTAAGTCAACCGGTAGCGGCTGCTCAATCCCAATCCAGCAGCCAGAGTCCCAAGCAACCGGAGGCTCAACCCCAGCAGACCACTAGTGGGCAAAGTCCAGAGCAATTGCTGTCTGATGCCCAACAGCAGCTGTCCAGCCTACAGGGTCTAGGCCAAATAATAGACCCAATCATGTCTGAGGCTCAACAACTTATGTCTGGTCTGGAGAGCCTAGACCTATTGGGAGCTGAAGCTCAACAGCAGCTGTCGAGGGGGTCAACCCCAGACCAGATGGCTGGAACTAGTCAGCCATCTTCTGATCTCCAGGGAAAAACACCCACATCTGCCCCATCAACGCCAGTGCCTCAGGGGGGTACCTCTGGCTCTGCCTTAATGCCTGAGATCTCCTCAGCACAAACCCCCAACTTGTCTGCGACTCAAACCAGTGAGGCAGCAACCAAAAGCACAACTGCACCCAGCACCGCTGCTACCGAAGCCAATCGGCCAGGGCGTCAAGTACCCAGTCAATCTCCAAGCAGTGGCAATGGCATGACAGGAATGGGGGATCTCAGCCTCAGCGAGTTCCTACCCGACTCAGCCGAATTACAGCATCTGTTTGAGCAAGGCATGGCAGGCATTTTCTCAACCGAACCTGCTCTTCCAGTTTCTCCTCAATCTGGCTCAGACCAGATGGGAGCAGCAGGATCTACCAGTACAGCATTGCAGAACCCTGAACAGCTAGGATCGGAGGTTGAACCAAAAGCTAAAACGGTGCTAAACCCTGAACAAGCTGGTGCAGTGGGCCAACAATCCTCTCCTGATATCCAGGGGAAAACACCGGCTTCTTCCCAACCTGCATCTTTATTTGAGGAAAGTTCCTCCGATTATTACTTTTTGCAGAATCTGTCTCCAACCATAACCTCTGCTGCCTCTACGCTACCTGCTGGTGACCCATCCGGTAGCAACATGGTGGCCCCGGAACAACTCGGAGGGGCAATAGAAACCCAGAGCCGTGAGCTACAAGGTCAAGGGGAAGGGGAAATCCGAAACCTCAAACAACTTGGGGCACGGAGCACCAGCGAGGCTCTACCCCAGGTTGAGATGCTACCCGGTGCCGAGTTCCTGAGCATTTTAGAGGAAGGGGCTGGTTACATTGCTCTGAGTGAAACAGATCTGCATCAGTCTCTAACCGAACCTCCAGCAGCGGTGCCTCTACCCCCTGGAAGCACACCTAAGTTTTACTTTTTGCCAGACTCAAAACCGGCGGAGTCAAGCTCATCCAAGCTTTCCACTGATCAGCAAACCTCGCAACTGCCCCAGGATAGCTTTGATGTGGAAGCGGTACGGCGAGACTTCCCAATTCTGCACCAGCAGGTTCATGGCAAGCCACTGATCTGGATGGATAATGCTGCTACCAGTCAAAAACCCCAGAGCGTGATCGATACTCTATCCCAGTTCTACGAGCAGGATAATTCCAATGTCCACCGAGGGGCTCATACCCTAGCGGCGCGCTCTACCAATGCCTACGAAGACGCTCGGGAGAAAATTCAACGGTTTCTGGGTGCAAGTTTAGCCAAGGAAATAGTCTTTGTACGGGGTACGACCGAAGGGATTAATTTGGTGGCGCAAACCTATGGTCGCAAGCATGTTAAAGCTGGGGATGAGATTGTGCTCACTACTTTAGAGCACCACTCTAACATTGTACCCTGGCAGATGCTAGCCCAAGAGAAAGGAGCCGTGTTAAAGGTTGCTCCTATTAGTGATCAAGGGGAAATCTTACTGGAGGAATATCAAAAACTGCTCAGCGATCGCACCCGTATCGTTGCCCTGAGTCATGTTTCCAATGTGTTGGGAACGGTGCTGCCCATCAAAACCATGGCAGCTATGGCTCATCGCCATGGTGCTACGGTGGTGGTCGATGGGGCTCAATCGGTTCCCCATTTCCGAACCAATGTTCAAGACCTGGGGGCTGACTTTTATGTTTTCTCCGGTCACAAGCTCTTTGGCCCCACTGGCATTGGTGCTCTCTATGGTAAGGCAGCTTTACTCAAAGAGATGCCCCCCTGGCAAGGCGGTGGCAACATGATTGAGTCTGTTTCCTTTGAAAAAACCACCTTTAACGACATTCCAGCTAAATTTGAAGCAGGTACCGGCAACCTGGCAGCAGCCGTAGGTTTAGGGGCAGCCATTGACTATATCAATCAAATTGGTTTTGAAGCGGCGGCTAAACATGAAGAAGCATTGATGGCTTATGCTACAGCAGCAATGGCAGCCATTCCAGGATTGCGCCAGATTGGCACAGCAGCGGGTAAGGTCAGTACGCTGTCCTTTACTCTTAAGAATATTTCTTCAGAGGATATGGGGAAATTCTTGGATAGTGAAGGCATTGCCGTACGTGCTGGACATCATTGCGCCCAACCCACCCTGAAACGGTTTGGGTTGACTAGCACTGTGCGCCCCTCCTTAGCGTTTTATAACACCTTTGCAGAAGTAGATAAGCTGATTGCAGCAATTAAAAAGGCCAAACACCAGCTATCCTAAAACTCAATATAAATATCATAATCACGGTAAACGCATCTTGTCAATAAACTGTATTTTTCAATAAACCAGGCTTTATTGCGTTTGTTTACAAGGAATTTTATACATAAAATAGTGTTTATTTAATTTTAAAAACACTATATATAGGAATCCTAGGAATTAGATGCGTTTACTGTTAGAAGCTAATCGTTTAAGAGAACCGATTCTATGGTTTACACATCGGAGCAGCCACAACAGAGTGTAAGTGTTCGTGCAGCCAAGAAACTAGCCTGCACCATGAAATCCCCGCTGCAAATGCGGGCCATTTCACCACGCTGGTTGCTCCAGCTATTGCCTTGGGTTGAAGTGTCAGGGGGGACTTACCGTGTCAACCGACGGGATGTCAGGATTTTAGAGGGTTTTGCCGCAAACGATGACGGAGAAAAGAACATTGACATGTTAAGTTGTCACGAAGGGGAACCCACCCTCACCCAAACCTTTGTTGACTACGATGATAACCCGCCGGAATATCCCTTAAGGGTGGCTCAAACGATTGTGCGGGTGCATACCCGGGTCAGTGACCTATACAGCAATGCCAGAGATCAGTTGCAAGAGCAGTTGCGCTTGACTATTGAAGCGCTAAGGGAGCGCAAGGAATGGGAAATTGTCAATAACGATGGCAATGGTGATCCAGACCGAGCCTTTGGGTTACTCCACAAGGCGGATCCTTCCATGCGACTCTCAACACGCACAGGTCCCCCTACCCCGGATGATTTGGATGAACTCCTAGCTAAGGTGTGGAAACAACCTGCTTTTTTCTTGGCCCACCCTAAGGCGATCGCCGCCTTTGGTCGGGAATGCACTCGTCGTGGGGTTCCCCCAGCCACAGTGAACCTGTTTGGATCGCCCTTTATCACCTGGCGTGGAGTTCCCATTATTGCCAGTAATAAACTTGCTGTGGACGCCAAAGGCAAATCCAATATTCTGCTGATGCGCGTGGGTGAAGCGCAGCAAGGAGTGGTAGGGCTGCGTAAAACCGGCTTGATTGGCGAACATGAAGAGATTCCAGGTGTGTCCGTGCGGTTGATGGGCATTGACCAGAAGGCGATCGCCTCCTACCTCGTCACTCTTTACTTTTCCACCGCCGTACTGGTTCCCGATGCTTTGGGGGTACTAGAAAATGTAGATATTGGCCGCTATTATGATGAAGATCCAAATATTGACATCTCCCCCGGTTAAAACACGGAGGATTCTATGAGGATGTTACGCAGCAGCGGTTTTCCCGTACTGCTATCGGCTTTCGCCGACGCTTCGCGAACACTTCTCATTCGATATGATTTTTTAAGAGAATTAAAAACGTCATACCGATGCGGGAGTGTCAAAGCTCCCCTACCCACCTTGGTTAGGTCTAGACCTAACTGTTTGGCTACTTTCCTAGCAATGTTTCCCGCACCATTACAGTCTGCATTGACTAGGTATCCTTGCTTTGTCCTATACAGTCCACGCCTTACTCTTTTTCCCGAAGGTTGCCATCCACTGGGTTTTTCACCGTGTCTTGGTAATGGGTCTTCGTCTAAGTATGACGCCTTGCTTGTATAAGACTCTTCTGTTACTGTCAGTTTAATACCATACTCTGGGCATAATTGTTTCAATCTTTCTATTAGTCTCTTTGTCGGGATTACGACAAATGTTTGATTCCCTTTTCGACCTATATTTATTGAATCTTTTTGTCGTTCGTTCCAACCAATCACAATGTTGCCAATTCGGTCATTGAGGCAGCGATTAACAATAAAGCGAGCCGTTTTATTGACTGTATCCCGCATCTGGTTGTTTCGCTTCAGTTGAACTCTATCTAAGTTAGCATCCCAATAAAAATCAGACTTTCCGGTTTTATATTTTGCAACTAGACGAGCATAACCCTGGTTCATTGACTTTAGTTTTCGCCCATCAATAATCAGACTTTTCCCATGAGTCGATAAACCTGTTAGCCAGTTATCTCCACCATGATCGAAGCTCCACGCTTGAGAGTAGTCAAGACTGGGGTTAAGGTCTATGGGCTGTTTCCCGTCATCTATGACCCAGTCGATCCATAATTGGCCTAAGCATGGTCGGACAGTGACCTCCTTAACCCAATCTGAATCAATAAAATCTGGAGGGGACAAAGTTATATCACAAAGCAGTTCAGGTTTACTCTCTTTACTGATTGAGGGATAGAAGAACCCATTCCTGTAAGTCAAAGCTTGCTTAGGAAAAGTAACAGCAGCCAATCCGCCTTTTTTTCTATATCTAAGAAGTTTTGGCCTATCAACTTCTCCTTTATAGTAAAGTCCAACTAATTTGTTATAACTTGTTATTGATTCAGCCACAGACTTAAGGGTTTGTTGAGCAGACTGAGCTGCCATCGCTCTATAGTGAGGGTTCTCTTTTAGTTCTTTACAAAGTTCTGCGTATTTTACCCTGCACTTATAGGTCTTCCACCCATATCTCAACACATCCCCTCTCCAGAAAGTAGTATAAGCTTCTGGTTGTTGCTCCAACCAAGAGTAATGTTTTTGCTTCGCATAATAAGTTGCACAATTCCCTAGGCTATTAGCATTCTCGCATTGGAACAACCAAAAGGCTTTTTCCTCCTCTGAAAAACTAGCTTTGACTGGAATGGTCTTGTACAGTTGTCATCACCTCCTTGTTTTTTTAATATACTCTTAGTAAAGACGTTGGTTCTGAATATGTCAACAATAAATGAGCGGAAAACCAGAAAAAGAATGCGGGGAGTACCCGTACATCATGATGAATTGAAGAAGCCCCATACCGTTTGGCTAACTGGGACTACTTGGAAGTGGCTTCAATTATCAGCTAGAGAATCAAATACCAGTGTGGGAGAACTTGTAGAAAAAATTATTAGATCTGAAATAAAGAAAGACTAAAGAGACACGACTGGGTCAACCCAGTCTCTCTGTTTCACCCTCGGTCTAAAGACACAAGGCTCTCACATTTCAAGAAGTTTTGGTAGGAAAAGACCCTCGGCATCTTCTGTGTCTTCCTAACAGACTGTTCTCACTTTTGATGGTCAGGATGATTATATCGATTTGGGAAATCAGCCTGAATTTAAAATTGCCAAAGATATCACCCTAGAAGCTTGGATTTATTGTGAAGCCTAAGTTAGAGAGGCTGGTATTATTTCCAAGGTTTTTGATACAGGTGCTGCTAAGAGTGGATACGCTCTCTTACTCAATGGGAAAATCGGGATATTTTTTGCTGTGAAAACCTCATCTCAAAAAATTCTGTAAAGGATTTTGGAATATCGGCTAAGGTCACTTTTCCCTGTACCATTGTTGTCCAACCATAGACGGATGCAGCTATTTCAGATGAACTTAACTGTCCGGATATCTTCATCTATCGATGAATACTGAGACTTTTTCCCTTTGGCTTTGAACTCTATAATAATCACCGAATTTCGACTTTATTCGATATATATTTATCTTAACAGGCTTGTATAAAAGTGTTAAGCAAAAGTCGAGATTTTATTCACGGCGACTAAAGTCGCTACGAGCTTTCATCCCTGGTTTGAAAACACGGGGCTTTCAGCTTTAGGAGTTCCGTAAGCATTCAGCGGTCAGCTTAATGCTCGCGTTTTCTCTTTAGCCAATATTCAGGGTAATTGGCATACTTTCCGGAGCAGGAATAACCCTACCAATCAAGGAGCTTTGCTTGTGACCAAATGTTTTCAACTTCTTGATACATTCATCAAGGTTTTCAGCTGGAATAGCAGCCAGGAGTCCACCAGAGGTTTGAGGGTCAAATAACAACTGGTATTTGGCTAAATCACTAGCCTGGGTAGCATTATTGATGTAGATGGCTAGTCGTAAATTTTGAGGGTGTAGGGAACTGGTAATTCCTGCTTGCACCGTTTCTATGGCTCCTGGCAAAATCGGTATGGTATCTAAGTCTAATTCAACGCCCACTTGGGAGGCTTTTACCATCTCGAACAGGTGTCCGAACAGCCCAAATCCAGTAATGTCAGTGCAGGCTGTTGCGCCGGATTCAAGAAGGACTTGGGCAGCGGTTTGATTGGAGAGCAACATGGATTCAAGGGCCTGCTCAATCCAGCGACCTTTAGCTTGGTAGCGCATATCAGCTGCAAACAGTGTTCCTGTACCAATAGCTTTGGTTAGAATCAACACTTGCCCCGGTTTCATCCCGCTTTTGCGCAAAAGTTGGTTGGGATGAACTAGCCCGTTGCAGGACAGACCAAAGGCTAATTCCGCGCCTTCAGTGGTATGACCACCAATTAAGGGACTCTGACAGTCTTGGAGGATTTTATTGGCTCCCGACATCAATTGATAGAGAGTTTCCTCGATCTTTTCGTCTGTCCCGTAGGGAATGGTGACGATGGCTAAGGCACTTTGAGGGGTTGCTCCCATGGCAAAAATGTCACTCAAACAGTGATTGCTGGCAACTTGACCGAAGATATAGGGGTCATCGATCAAGCTACGAAAATAATCGACTGTCTGTACCAGCAGTTGACCGGCTGGAACTTGCAAAACAGCTGCGTCATCTGGGTCCCCCAATCCAATCATAATATCGGCTCCTCCCATGATCGGCAGCCGTTTGATCACCTTTTCTAGGATTGTACTACCGACCTTTGAACCACAGCCTGCACAGTGCATTTTGGGTTTGCTAATCGGTGATGGCAACAGGGAACTGGAGAGATTGTCTTCTTGTCTTTGGGACTCTTGATCTCCCCTACTGCTTGGTTGTTCCGCTTCCATTGACGGTAAATCGTCAAACTTATCCATGAATTTGCGGTCAATTTGGTCTTTCCATAGCCACAGCAGCGGTGAGCGCCACTCCAAAAATGACCAAGAAGCGATCGCTTGTTTGTCCCCGGTGCCAATTAAACTTAAATATCGGGCCTGGGGATGATAAGGGAGCAGTTTTTGCCCTAAGACAATCCGTCGCAGGTTTTCAAATAATGGCTTTCCCTGACGAACAGCAAATACCCCAGCTTTGGGCCGCTGGTAGTTTTGCATGGTGGCAATATCTCCAGTAGCAAAGACATGGGGATGGGAAATCGACTGTAAGGTATCGGCAACGAGAACGAACCCTCGCTCATCGGTAGCCAGTCCTGAGGCTTTAATCCAACTGGGAGCCGAAGCTTGAGTCACCCAAAAGACATGGTGGCATGCGATTTTTAAGCCAGAGTCGCAGATAACCCATTTTTGTAAATTTGTACTGGGAGCATCTTGCTCGTTTTCCGTATTTCCAGGGAGCAAGATGCTCTCACTACTAATGTTTGTGTAACTTGGGCATGCTCCCAGTGGATGGTCATCGCCATTAGCAGCTATTTCACTGACCCTTTCCCCTAAATGAAGCCTAATGCCTCGCTGCAAGAAAATTTTTTCTAAGTGACGGCTGACCGACCTATTGTGCTGAGGTAACAGTTGTGTGCCTCGATGGAATAAATGAACTTGTAACTTCTCCGTCGGTTGACCAGCATCGGTTAATATTCCATGCAATTTTGCTTGCATGTTGAGGGCGAGTTCTACTCCACCAGCTCCACCCCCAACAATACCCAAGGTGAAAGGGTCCATGGGATTTTGTTCCACCTGGGCAGCGATTTGCTCCCAGGCTGCTAAAAACAGGGGAACCGGTTTAGCAGGAATCGAATACTTAGCTGCACCAGGTGTTCCAACCGTTGCTGGCGTACTGCCAATATCAATGGATAAATAATCAAAGGCAACAGGGGGATGATTGGCACAAATGACTTTCTTTTCAGTTAACTCCAGACCAATCCCTTGGTCTAAATATAACTGGGCTTTGGAAAACACCGCCAGACGACGCAAGTCGATGTGAGCTTCATCGTAGCTGTAAAAACCGGCAACATGACCTGGTAGCATTCCCGAATAGGGAGTGTGGGCATTGTCGGTAATCAGGGTTATACGGACACCAGGCAGAGGTTTCATGGCAAACTTTTTGAGAGCGATCGCATGGCTGTGACCACCGCCAACTAAGACTAAATCTGTGGTGATCGGTTGAGGAGCTGCCTGCATGAGACCCGTTGAAAAAATTGAAAAAGCTGTCTTCAGTTTATCTAAATTTTGGTTCAATAAAACCCACATGCCAGACTTGACAGTGTCATACGTAATAATCAGGCTTTATCTGTGGCTTATCAAACACCGATAGCGCCAAATTTAATATTTAGCAAAATTAACTATTTATAGGTAAAAAAAATCGCCAAGCTACACAGAATTAGCGTATTACTTTAATACTACAACTTGATCGGCGGAATCTGGGATAAAAAAATTAAATTTTTACCTTAGCCAAAGTATAATCTTCACAGTTTGATGATCAAGAAAAAAAACAATGAACAAAAAAATCTTACTAGGTTTTATTTTAGTCCTATTACTACCGGTTACTGCCTGTGCCCCTAGCTCCGATTCTACATCTTCGTCTGGAAATGGGGCTAAGGTTCAATCTTTTACCACTGGAGCAATCCCCGATCAAGATCCTGAAAAGTTACAGCGACTCTACGGCAAGCTTGCAGCTTACCTAGAAGCAGAGTTAAAGGTTCCGGTAGAATACAAGCCTGTGATTGACTATGCAGCAGCGGTAACAGCTTTTCGGGTGGGGGACTTGGATCTGGTCTGGTTTGGTGGACTGACTGGGGTTCAAGCACGGTTACAGGTAGAAGAGGCTGAAGCGATCGCTCAACGGGATATTGATGCTGAATTTCACACCGTTTTTATCGCCAATAAAAGCAGTGGGATCAAACCCATTAAGAACATTAAAGATTTAAAAGTTTTGAAAGGTCATACCTTAACCTTTGGCAGCGAGTCATCTACCTCTGGACGCTTGATGCCCCAGTATTTTCTCCAACAAGCAGGGGTAACCTTAGACGATTTTCAAGGTGAAGTTGGGTTTTCCAAATCCCACGATGCCACAATTCAATTGGTTGAGGCAGGGAGCTACAAGGTAGGAGCCTTGAACGAACAGGTCTGGAAGAGTCGCGTTGCAGCTGGAAATGTGGACTTAAAAAAAGTAGAGTTGATTTGGCGAACTCCAGCTTACTATGATTATCACTGGGTGATTAATCCTAAAGTCAAAGAACGCTACGGGGATGATTTTGTTGAGCGGGTTCAAGCCGCCTTGTTAAAGCTAGATCCTAATGTTCCCGAGCAAAAAGAAATTCTTGACTTATTTGGAGCTACTAAATTTATTTCTACAAAAAATGACAACTATTCCGAAATTGAGGCAATTGGACGGAAAATTGGCAAGATTAAGTAAATAAGCTGATCTGCATTTAAATTGGTTATTCCCCGTTTCTTTATCCGCAGATCCGCTGTTCCCTTTGAGCACTTTAGGTGACGTTGCGTCAGTCAAGGAATGAAGTTGTTGAATCTTAGCGCTGAATAGGAGTAGGCTGGGCATCCTGCTAGCCCGAAAAGATCCGGTGCGTTTACAGTCGTCGAATTAAATTCGCCACCGGTCGCACCGCCAGGAACACGGAAGATGCCCATTCCACAAAACTATTCAAATCATTCCATTATTAAGCAACGCCAAATGCTGAAGAGCTTATCACTAATCACCAATGACTAAAATTCCTATCTTTGAACTCAAACAGGTATCCCAGCAATTTGGCCAGTTTCGGGCATTGACTAACCTTAACCTCAAGATTTATCCTGGGGAACGAGTTGCCCTAGTCGGGGCGAGTGGTGCAGGTAAAAGTACTTTGATCCGCCTGCTCAATGGCATCTTACTCCCCAGTAAAGGAGAAGTCTGGGTCTTAGGTCGTAATCTAGCTAGAATCTCCCCGCGCCAATTGCGTCAGGTACAGCGTCGCCTTGGCACCGTTTACCAACAGTTCAATCTAGTCAATAACCTCCGGGTGATTCATAACGTTAATGCGGGTCATTTAGGACGCTGGTCATTGATGAAAGCCCTTGTTTCTTTATTGTTTCCCCAAGAGGTAGACACTGCTCTCAAGGCTTTAGCTCAGGTAGGAATTCCCGAAAAGCTTTATGCACCCACCGAGGAACTGTCTGGAGGACAGCAACAACGGGTTGCCTTAGCTAGAGTGCTGGTGCAAAATCCTGACGTGATTCTTGCTGATGAACCGATTTCTAACCTGGACAGGCAAATGAGTCGGGAAATTATGGATTTGCTCAAGGAGATAAGTGAAACCGGGGGAAAGACATTAGTAACTAGTCTCCATTCTCTCGAATTCGCCTGCAGTCATTGCGATCGCTTGGTGGGATTGCAACGGGGACAGATTGTCTTTGATGTTCCTCCAGGGGTTTTGTCTCAGACCATGATCGACAAATTATATGCTACAGAAACTGATCTGATCAATGTATAGTTTTCAATTTTCAGGAACCGTTCCGTCTCAACTTATATAGCACTCGGAGTAAAGTTTAAGACACACTATACCAAATTCGGTTATTATAGGTTATTTACCTAAATCCTCAAATCAATTCTAGGCAAAGACTTTGATTGTTTTGAATATAGTATTATTAAACCTGATTTAGTATTAGACATCTCTAAATAATCTTTAATAGAGTCACAGCAATCAGACTAAGCGGGTCAACAATTGATTAAAAATTGAACCTTATTAACGATGGTAGCGGTACCAAAGTATTGATTTTAACTCCCGAAGCCTTGACTACAACCTAGCTAAATCATTACATCTTTCCCACTACCATTTTTACCATTTATCTATGGCTAATTATGTCCATTAAACTCTATTTTTATGGGGTGATGGTATTCTATAAATATCTATTTGTGTTCGCTGTTAACCGTTTTATGTTTCCTGTTACTTTATCCACTGTTCCCTTGAAACCAAAATACTATTAAACTAATATACTTCCGTTGCAATAACTTAGATGACTCAACGTTTATCTCGTCCACCATTACTGAATCGCAGCCTGCTGTGGGGAATTTGTTTTGTCATTTTTATCGGGATGGCGGTTGTTAAAGCTGGTATCTTTGAGCAAGATCTTGTTAATCTGGGAGGATTTTACCAACTCTTGCGATTCTTGCGGGCGAGTTGGCACCCCGAAATGAGTCCTGAGTTTCTGCACCTGACCTTGAAGGCTACCCTCACGACCCTAGCTTATGCCGCCTGCGGCACTTTCCTGAGTATCTTGCTCGGCGTGGTGGCAGGAGTGATCACCTCCCAGGTTTGGTGGTTGACAGTCTTGCCTCACTGGACTCTGCGACAACCCATCTGGCTGGGAATTCGGGGACTGCTGGCCTTCCCCAGAGCGATTCATGAGATGATCTGGGGGGTTTTTTTTGTCAGTATCTGGGGTTTAGATCCTCTGGCGGCCATTATGGCCATCGCCATTCCCTATGGGGCAATTGTCGCGAAGGTCTTCTCAGAAATTCTGGATGAAACGCCCCGAGGTGCTTTGATGGCATTACTCAGTAGTGGCGTGTCCCCCTTGATGGCCTTTCTTTACAGTATCATTCCGCAAGCCTTTTCAAATCTCCTGTCTTACACCCTCTATCGCTTTGAGTGTTCCATTCGTTCAGCTACTGTACTTGGGCTGGTTGGGGCTGGTGGATTGGGCTATGAGATTTTGCTGAGTTTACAGTCTCTTCGTTACGAACAACTATGGACATTTTTCTATGCCCTAGTTTTATTAAGCGCTGTAATTGACATCAGTAGTGTCATCTTGCGTCGCCGGATTAATTTAAGAGTAGTTTTAATTTTAGTGGCCTTGTGCTGTTTGGGGTTTTTGTATGTCAGTCCTGATGTGAGCAAGTTTTGGTCTCCCCGAACTCAAAAACTCTTGGGTGAGATTGCCCAAGCATCATTTCCCCTCGATTTTAAGGCTGTGCCCTTGTCGCAGCTGTGGAAGTTATCACTACAAACTCTAGTTATGTCTGTCCTGGCCAGTGCTGGTTCTGGTCTTGGAGGGATTGTTCTGTCTTTTCCGGCAGCCCATAATTTTTTGCTACCAGGGGGATTGCTCAATCCCAGTCCAAAAGCGTCCCGATTAGCTGGCTTACAAGGCTGGTCTATCCTAGTATTCACCAGGATCATACTACTGTTTTGCAGAGCTATTCCTGCCCCAATTTGGGCATTAGTTGTGATGTTTGTCATGTTTCCGGGAGTTTTACCTGGTGCGATCGCCCTAGGATTGCATAATATCGGCATCCTTGGCAGGTTGATGGCAGAAATGAATGAAAATTTGGAAAAGCCTCCTTTAGAAGCCTTAAAAGCACAAGGAACTCCAGGAGCACTCTTGTTTCTCTATGGGATATTCCCGATGAATTTACCTCGTTTTCTGGCTTATATTTCTATCGCTGGGAGGTGTGTATGCGAGAGACGGTCATTGTAGGATTAGTTGGGGCTGGAGGATTAGGGGTATTGTTGACCGAACAACTGAGCAGCTTTGATTATCCGAGTGTGGGGATGACGCTGGTTTGTTTTGTCTTTTTGACTTTTTTCGTTGATGGGGTGAGTGCTGCCGCTAGAGAATCGATAACTCCTCATAAATCTCTAAAGTAGTAATGCGATTAAGCTTCTGCCTTACTGGCGTTGCACAATAACGGGATGATGTACCTATTTGTCGAAGGAAGTTTGAACTGTAGACTATAAGCCACTTTTAGTTATGTGCAAAAAATGGTAACATCCCACAAATGTGCAACGGCTCCTCACTAACCTAAAGCTTGGGCAAGATCTTCTAGTAGATCATCAGTATGTTCAAGACCAACAGACATCCGTAACAGATTGTCTGGGGTTCGGGTACCAGGAAATTCCATGGAAGCACGATGTTCAACTAAACTCTCGACACCTCCCAAGCTAGTGGCTCGTGTAAATACTTTCACCTTGCCAGTAAAGGCAAAGGCATCTTCCCTGTTTCCTTTAACTTGGAAAGAAATCATACCCCCAAACAAGTTCATCTGAGCAGCAGCAATTCCATGTCCTGGATGGTTTGGTAATCCCGGATAATGAACAGCTTCTACTTTGGAGTGTTCTTCTAAAAACCGTGCCACCTTCAAGGCATTTTCTGAATGAGCTCTCATGCGGTAGGGCAAGGTCTGAATGCTCCGCAGGAGTAACCAACAGTCGAAAGGGGCGGCTACTGAACCGCCAGCCATCTGAATTGTTTTAATTTTGTGAAAAAATTCATCCTTAACCTTAGTAATCACGGCACCTCCTAAGACATCACTGTGTCCACCGAGATACTTGGTTGTGGAGTGGATAACCAAATCTGCCCCCAACTCCAACGGACGTTGGCTAATCGGTGTTGCCCAAGTGTTATCGCAAACACAATAGACATTATGGTGATGGGCAATATGGGCAATCTTGCTGATATCAGTAATCCTTAACATTGGATTGGAAGGCGTTTCTATCCAAATCAGCTTGGTGTTGGGTTGAACTGCTTCCATCACTGTGGTAGGATTAGCCATGTCTACAAAAGTGACCGCCAAATTCCAAGGGCCAAAAACTTCTCGCAAGAGAAACCCAGTTCCTGTGTAACTATCTATAGGTGCCACTACATGGTCTCCAGGGGACAAAGCCTGGAAGATACTCAAGGTAGCCGCTGAACCAGAAGAAAAAGCGGCGGCTGCTGCTCCCCCCTCCAATTTAGACAGGCATTTCTCCAGACTATCCCGATTCGGGTTATTGTCTCGACTGTAGTTATAACCCTGAGGGTAGCTGCCGTCTGGATGACGTTCAAATGTAGTAGATAGATAAATTGGGGACACTACTGCCCCTGTGGCTGAGTCAATATTATGGCCAGCATGCACTGCCAGTGTCTCAATTTTCATGCAACCTTTTGCTCAAATCACTGATAATACCTTTTCATAGGGAAGACGCCACATCATATATATCTATATATATAGAATATAGCGTTCCTCATACTTATGAGGTAAAGTCAATTTTCTTCCGCCCTTATTAAGGGTGGCAAGGGGGGATTCGTACTCCGTACTCCCTACTCCGTACTCCCTACTCCCTAGTCCCTATTCCCTAAAACCCAGGACTTTGTACCTCACCCAATTGAAAACTACTATATATAAATGTTGGCCATATCATTCCGCATTAATCCGGTCTACGTTGTGTGATTGACTACATAAGACTTGCTGATCACTCACAATAGGGGTAAAACTTAATCAAAACCGATATTCACTAAGGTTTGTTGCCAAATTGCCAATACGATCAGAAAAATTTACCAATCGTTTTAATTAGGTTGAGTTACTTATAGGCTTCCCATTGCCCCGGTATGATAGGGGAGTTGTTGGTAATTATAAAAAAATTGTGAAAAAAATTACACTCTTAGGTTCCACTGGCTCAATAGGTACCCAAACTCTCGATATTGTTAATCAATACCCCGAGCAATTCCAGTTAGTGGGATTGGCAGCTGGGCGCAATGTGGAAATGTTAGCCGCTCAAATTCGGCAATTTCGACCGATGATTGCCGCAATTCGTGATCAAGAGAGATTGCCAGAACTCAAAGCAGCAATTGCTGACCTTGACCCCCAACCTATTCTTTTAGGGGGCGAAGCTGGAGTGGTAGAAGTGGCACGCTATGGTGATGCGGAAGCTGTAGTTACTGGCATTGTCGGCTGTGCGGGTTTGTTGCCTACTATTGCTGCTATTGAAGCGGGTAAAGACATTGCTTTAGCGAATAAAGAAACTCTAATTGCAGGTGGTCCAGTAGTACTACCCTTAGTTGAAAAGCATGGTATTAAGCTGCTACCAGCTGACTCAGAACATTCGGCCATTTTTCAGTGTCTTCAGGGAGTGCCAGCAGGGGGATTGCGGCGGATTATCCTAACTGCATCTGGGGGGGCTTTCCGAGATTGGTCCGTAGACAAGTTAGCTTCAGTGAAGGTGGCTGATGCCCTGAAGCATCCCAACTGGTCAATGGGACGTAAAATTACTGTAGACTCTGCCACCCTGATGAATAAGGGATTGGAAGTGATTGAGGCTCACTTCCTGTTTGGCATGGATTATGACCACATCGACATTGTGATCCATCCCCAGAGTATTATTCACTCCCTGATTGAACTGCAAGATACCTCAGTATTAGCTCAGTTAGGTTGGCCAGATATGCGCTTACCTTTACTCTATGCCCTCTCATGGCCGCAACGGATCTATACCGATTGGGAACCACTAGATTTGGTGAAAGCTGGTAATTTGACTTTTAGGGAACCGGATCATCAGAAATATCCCTGTATGGGCATCGCTGATGCGGCTGGTCGGGCTGGGGGGTCGATGCCAGCGGTATTGAATGCAGCTAATGAACAGGCAGTTGCCCTATTCCTAGAGGAGAAAATTGGTTATTTGGATATTCCTCGTTGTATTGAATCTGTATGCGATCGCCACCAAGCTGATAACTGTTCCAATCCTTCCTTAGACGATATATTGGCAGCAGATCAATGGGCAAGACAGGAAACTATAGCTGCTAGTAAGTTGCTCAGGGATTCGATCACTTTGCCACAGCCTGTCGCTTCAACAAGCCCTTGAGTGGGTCTAATCCCTGCTTAAAAATCCAAAAAAGTTTTGGGAACAGTCGCGCATAGCCCCGACGTTAAGGGCTAGTTCAGTCGGGGTAGTTTAGGCTATCAATATGGAGCAATTCACCTCACGTTATACCCATCGGGTTAGCGTGAGGTGAATTGCGGTCAGAAGCTTAGTTCTACTCAAGTGGCATTCCTGGATAGAATTATGTTATAATTCAAATATGCTGACACTAACCTACGAGTACAAACTGATTCCTTCCCAAAAACAAATCGCCGTCATTGAAGATATATTGGCGGTTTGCCGAAAAGTGTGGAATTACGCTTTAAGGGAACGAAAAGATTGGTACAAAAGTCGAAAGTGTGCAGTTAATTATTGTTCATTACAGCATGAATATATAATTCCAGTAGATCAGCCATATCCTAAATACAAAATACAAGCTGCTAATTTAACTAAAGCCAAAAAAGCCAATCCTGAACTCAAAAGAATAAATGCTCAGGTCTTACAACAAGTTTTAAAGACTTTAGATCGAGCATTTAAAAACATGAAAGAACAAGGATATGGTTTTCCTAGATTTAAAAATCCAGATCGGATGCGATCGTTTGTATTTCCTCAATTTAAAACAAATCCAATTAAAAATGAGTGGATTAAGCTACCTCAAATTGGAATAGTTAAAATGAGATTATCACGGCCAATTCCAGATGGATTCAAGATAAAGCAAGTTAGGATAGTTAAACGAGCTAGTGGTTATTTGGCAATGCTGTCTTTACAAAGTGAAGTCAGTGTTCCTGATCTACCAGGATGGGGTCACCCGCTGGGGATTGATATTGGACTAAATAAGTTTTTAGCAACTTCTGATAATGAGTTAATAGAGCGCCCTAGATTTTTAAGCGAGCTGCACGGTAAGCTTAAATTGACGAGCGACCCCGCGCCGTCGCACGGCGCTAGGGAACGCGCGAGTTGCTACAACGCAGATTGAAGCTAAAGAAAAAAGGGTCGGCAAATAGACATAAACTTAATCATAAAATTGCAAGACTTCATCAAAAAATCTCAGATACTCGAAAAGATTTTCAATTCAAGTTAGCACATCATCTGTGGTGAGCATTCAGCTATCAGCTATCAGCTATCAGCTATCAGCTATCAGCTCAAAGCTTTGAGCTTTTAAATAAAACAAGTAAGCATTCGTTTAATCTTTGTTACGTCAGCTGTTCGCTTAGGGTGGGCCTTTAGCCCACAGCTGACGGCTGACGGCTGACGGCTGAATGCTTACCATCTGTGTGACCAAGCTGGGAACGAAGTTACCGTAAGAATAGTGGAGCCTTTATGGTTAGCAGGCTATGCATAGAAGAGTTAAAACTTGTTGATTAAGGCTCCACTATTCTAAGGTTTCGTCTCCGGAATGATATTTGTTGAGAACTTAGACTTGAGAACTTGGGCAAAAGGAATGTTAAGTAAACATACCCGTATTGGCTGGTTTTGGTCAGTTATTTAATATCTTAGCTTGGGTTTGTTGGAAACGAGGGGTATATTTTGGCAAAGTTGACTACAGATTTACCAGTCAAATTTGTCCAAATTGTGGTAAACATACAGGGAAAAAGGATTTGTCTGAACGTATACACAAATGTCCTGAATGCCATTACGAAATTAACAGAGATGTTTCAGCTGCTCAAGTAATTTGTCAACGTGGTATCACTGCGGTCGGGCAGATCTTGAAGTTACCGTAAGGATAGGGTCGCCTTATCACAAAAGACTTGAACCTTTTACGCATAACCTACCAACTATAAAGGCGACCCTATCTATCGGTTTCGTCTCGTGGGAAAAAATGACTGTGTAGGCGGGCTGTCGGGGGTTGACAACAACCTAGATAAGTGCTTTGGAAGCAGTAAACCCAAATTGTGAAGTTTGGGAATCCCCCGTTATAATCTCTGATTTAACGGGGGAGGATGTCAAGTGCTTGCCTTAAACTTGTGAGTGGACAATAACAGAAGTTGGAGAGCTACTTATGGACGCCGCTGCACTCTGGCAACGCTATCAGGATTGGCTTTATTACCACGAAGGGTTAGAGCTTTACCTTGATATCAGCCGTATGGGGTTTGATGATGCCTTTGTGGAGGCGATGCTGCCTAAGTTGGAAAAGGCATTTAAGGATATGGATGCCCTAGTCAACGGTGCGATCGCAAACCCTGATGAAAACCGCATGGTCGGTCACTACTGGCTAAGAGACCCGGACTTAGCCCCAACTCCAGAACTCCAACAAGACATTGTCAACACTCTCGACAAAATTGAAACCTTTACCCAAAATGTCCACACGGGTGCCATCCATCCCCCTAGGGCACCAAAATTTACTGATGTTCTTTCCATTGGTATTGGGGGTTCTGCCCTTGGTCCTGAGTTTGTCGCTGAAGCCCTCGGGCTAGACTATCCTCCTTTAGCCATTCACTTTATTGACAATACTGACCCAGCTGGCATTGATGCTGTGCTAGCCCAACTCCAAGACCGATTGTCTAGCACTCTGGTATTAGTCATCTCCAAATCTGGGGGAACACCAGAAACTCGTAACGGCATGGTGGAAGTTAAAACAGCCTACGAGTCTCAGAATCTAGACTTTGCTGCCCAGGCTGTTGCCATTACAGGTGTTGGCAGCAAACTAGATCAATTGGCAAAATCCGAAGGTTGGCTGGCCACCTTTCCCATGTACGATTGGGTAGGAGGACGTACCTCTGAAATGTCAGCCGTAGGACTACTTCCAGCTTCACTACAAGGGATTGATATCCGTCAGATGCTGGCTGGTGCTAAAGAGATTGATAGCGCTACCGGTAGCCCCCAGCTCAAAAGCAATCCAGCCGCCTTACTTGCCCTATGCTGGTACTTTGCTGGCAATGGCAAGGGGGAGAAAGATATGGTCATGTTGCCTTACAAAGACAGTCTATTGCTATTCTCCCGCTACTTACAGCAGCTGGTAATGGAATCTCTAGGTAAGGAAAAAGACCTAGATGGCAATACGGTTTATCAGGGCATTGCGGTTTATGGTAACAAAGGCTCAACGGATCAACATGCCTACGTACAACAACTTCGGGAAGGTGTTCCCAATTTCTTTGTCACGTTCATTGAAGTCTTAGAAGACCGACAAGGGAAGTCTCCAGAAGTAGAAGCCGGTGTAACTGCGGGAGACTATCTATCAGGTTTATTACAAGGTACTCGGCAAGCGTTGTATGAAAATCAACGGGATTCCATTACCGTAAGCATTCGTCAGGTCAATGCTAGAACGGTGGGTGCATTAATTGCCCTGTATGAACGTGCTGTTGGTCTTTATGCATCCTTGGTGAATATCAATGCTTATCACCAACCTGGGGTAGAAGCGGGTAAAAAAGCCGCCGCTGCCATTCTGGATTTACAGAAACAGGTGATGGAGGTACTACACCAGGAAAGTGCTGCCATATCTATTTCGGAGTTAGCTGAGAAAGCGGGAGCCCCTGACCAAATTGAAGGGATTTACAAATTGCTGCGTCATCTGGCTTATAACCAGCGGGGTATTGTCTTAGAAGGGAATCTGGGGCAACCAAGTAGTCTGAAAGTTTCTGCTGTATAAGCTAATAGACATTTGACCTTTTTTGTTGACAGTTGACTGTTAATCCTTGACAGCCAACTGTCAAATTTAAGGCTAGTTAACAAAAAAGACCTTGGGCTTCCCTTGTCAACCCAAGAAACTTGCTAGAATAAAAAGCATAAAAGGTTAGATTATATCTAAAATGTAACGTTTTTTACAAAAAATTAACGTTTTTTCAAATTTTGGTTAAAATGCTGGGCATAAAGGTAGCTTCATTAAAGAGGTCAGAGGTGCAATGGCTCAGTCTGATGTAGTAACTGTCGGTCAATACCTTACTCAACGCCTGCAAGCCGCTGGTGTCAAGCATATTTTTGGCGTAGTAGGAGATTACGTCCTGGGTCTGATGGATGTCTTGCTAGAGAGTTCTGTAGAGTTAATCTACACCTGTAACGAACTCAATGCCGGATATGCAGCTGATGCCTATGCCCGCCTTAATGGTGTTGGTGGGTTGTGCGTTACCTATAATGTCGGTGGACTCAGTCTAGTGAATGCTGTGGCTGGTGCCTACGCTGAGCTAGTCCCCTTGATCGTGATTAGTGGAGCGCCTAACAGTTCCCAGCGGCAGCAAAAGTTACTCCTACATCACACTGCCGGTAATTACAATCTACAGCTGGAAATTTTTGAAAAAATTACAGTGGCAGCCGTGAGGCTTACCAGCCCTAGTCAAGCGGCAAGGCAAATCGACCAGACCATTGCTGCTTGTTTGCGCCACCGGAGACCTGTATACATTGAAATTCCCTCAGACTTAGTCAATCAACCTTGTCCTGTTACTGGGGAGCGTGACCTGCCAGAAGCCCCAATTATAGATATCAACGCTTTATCAGAGGCAGTTGAAGAGGCGGTAAGTTTGCTAGAGCAATCCCAGCATCCCGTTATTATAGCTGGGGTTGAACTCCACCGCTACGGTATAGCAGACCAACTTACCAACCTGCTGGAGCAGACGGGATATCCCTTCGCTACCACTCTGTTAGGCAAGTCAATTCTCTCGGAAGGCCACCGACAATTCATTGGTAGTTATGCAGGAGCGTTCAGTCAGGAGTATGTACGCCAACGAGTTGAAACAGCCGACTGTATTTTATGCCTGGGTGCCTTCATGTCAGACATTAATCTGGGTGGTTTCACTGCCCAACTGCCGGAAGACCGATTAATTAACGCTAATTCTGACAAAGTTAAAATCAAACACCACTTCTATTCTCCAGTGTATCTACCGGATTTCATGGCTGGTCTAACTGCCAAACTTCAGAAGAAAAAGTCTGATGTCTTGGATATCAAGCCAGCTATAGAGTCTTTGTCTAAACGCTTTGAGTCACAACCTGAGCAAAAGCTAACCAACGCCAGGTTCTATGAGCGGATGACTCACTTTATTGATGATGAGTCAATCGTGATTGCTGAAACTGGTGATGCTTTAATTGCTACCGTTGATTTGGTACTCCAAGGAGACAGCGACTACATTGGACAGGCCCTTTACACATCTATAGGCTTCTCAGTTCCTGCCTGTCTAGGAGTCGGTTTGGCTGTTCCTAACCGTAGACCGGTTGTGTTTGTCGGTGATGGTGCCTTCCAGATGACCTGTCAGGAACTTTCTACGATTATTAGGCATCAACTTAACCCGATTATCTTCTTAATTAATAATGACGGGTACACTATTGAGCGAGCTATCCATGAAGGCTCGTACAACAATATTCAACCTTGGAAATATCATCAGTTACCCCAGGTTTTTGGAAATAGCTGGAGTTGCCAAGTGCGTACTGAAGGTGAGCTAGAACAAGCCTTAGAACAAGCAAAAGTTAACCACAATAGTATCTCCTTTATCGAAGTTCATTTAGATCGCCTCGATTGCTCTGATGGTGTCAAGCGCTTGGGGAAAGCGTTAAGTGCTATGCAAGGATTATCAGAGTAGTAGCTGCTCTAGGCAAGAGGGGGGCTCACTGACTAATTAATCATAAGGGTGCAACTTTGCTGAAGCCTAAGGTATGTTGTTGTCTAGGTATCTATATTAATTTTAGCAGGCAACTCCTATCTCCAGAAAGTTCTGACGGAGCTGGCGTCGCCTTTCGGCGACGCTACGCGAACGAAGTATTTTTGGTCACCAATTGAGCACCAGATGACCTAGCTTAGGAGTAGGTTTATTCTAAATGTCAGTACTATAGTTATCCCATGCCATTGATTATTCTGGTTGCAGATGACGACCTGGGCACTCGTCTGTCTGTAAGCGATTATCTGGAAATGTCAGGTTATTCAGTTATTACTGCTGAAAATGGTCAGCAAGCGCTGTCTATGATTGAGACTTATCACCCTCACCTTCTGGTTACAGATATTAATATGCCCCGAATAGATGGCTATGAACTGGTGAGAAAAGTGCGTCAGAAGCCCCCATTGCGGTTGTTACCTGTTGTATTTTTAACCGAACTCAATAGCACCAATCAACGCATCAAGGGTTATCAGTCGGGGTGTGATGTCTACCTACCTAAGCCCTTTGAGATGGAAGAATTGGGTGCAGTCATTCAAAGTTTGCTAGTGCGATCGCAAGTGATTCATACGGAGTTACGATTCCCACCACAGACTACAAAAGAGCCGGTTGATAAACCGGCATCTAGATCAATCAACTCAGTAGATATTAATCATCAATCAGAGAATAATACCCAAGCTTATGCTCTACAGCTGACCGAGCGGGAACAGCAAGTATTGAATTTACTGGCTACAGGTTTATCCAATGTCGAAATCGGTAACCAATTATACCGGAGTCCAAGGACAATCGAGAAGCACGTTAGTAGTCTGTTCAGAAAAACTGATACGAGTAACCGAGCTGAACTCTTACGATTTGCCTTAGAACACCATTTAATCAAATGAATTAATCTAGTTAACCACCAATGGCAAAAAAGCTAAGTTCACCATTGGCAATTAGTACTTGGCAGTTTTTAGTTTTGCCTAGTCTTGGTGTAATTGTCAACAACGTGTTCCAGCAGACCTTCGCAAGCGTCTAGCAGTAAATCAATCACCTTATTAAAACCCTCTGGTCCACCGTAGTATGGATCGGGGACTGATCGCTCGGTGTGATGACTGGCAAAATCACACATTAGCCTTACTTTATCTTTATACTTCCCAGCTGGATCAAGAGAGATAATATCTTCGTAGTTTTGCTGATCCATAGCCAAAATCAGGTCAAATTCTTCCAAGTCAGACCGATTAAACTGCCGTGCTTTCCCCTGGAGTATAATCCCCCGACGTTTGGCAGCTGCTGTCATACGCCGATCCGGGGGAGAACCAATATGATAACTGGAAGTACCAGCGGAATCGCAGACAATTTGGTCAGAAAGATTTGCTTGTGCTATCAAGTGATTCATGATGTTCTCAGCTGAGGGAGAACGGCAGATATTACCAAGGCAGACAAAGAGTAAGGAGGGCATGAGTATATTAATTGGTCAACTACGAGCTGCGCCGTGTTAAGTTTAGCAACGAAATTGCTCTTAGGGATAGTTGAACCTATGTGGTGCGATGTCGCTTCATGGTTCAATGTCTAGCAACGCAGTGATTTAAACACACCAACTTATAAAGGGATACCTCCTAATTTAACGGTTATGCAAGGAAGAGATTTAATATTTAAGTCGCGCCGTAGCCTTTACCGCAAGCGCCGCCGACGGTTTAACCTACTGACGATGCTCGCAGGGATAGTTCTAAGTTTGATGATTGTGGAATTGTTGGCTCGTTTCTTACTGGCTGCGGTCGGCAAAATTAATGAGATAGCTCCCTACAAGGGGGCACCCAGAGATTTCACTGTTTACCGTCCCAAGTTCGTTGACCAGACACAGCAGCTTTATGATGGATTACCAGACCTTGGTGATCTAGCTGTCCAACGGGATCTAGGTGTAGGTTACAGTTTATTGGGGAAGCAACAGAGCGATTTTTGGCGCATTAATGAGCAGGGCTTCCGGGACGACGACCCCGTTCCCTTGGTCAAACCCAAAAATGAAATTCGGATTTTTTTGTTAGGTGGCTCGACAGCTTTTGGTCAAGGGAATGCCAATAATCAAGTTACCATAGCCAGCTACTTAGAAGCTCGTCTCAATCAACGGATAACACAGCAAAGGCGTTCCCCACAGAAATACAGACCGATGACCTTACCCCCTTCTGAACCAGAATTAAAGCAAGCACTTGCTCTGCCGCCAAAGATTCGAGATGGTAAGTATCGTGTAATCAACGCCGCCGTACCAGGGTATACCTCTGGCAATGCACTAGCTCAGTTAGCTCTCAAGATTTTACCTTACAGTCCAGACGCAGTAATAGTGTTGGGTGGATACACAGACTTGATGACCCCCAGTGACCAAAATTTAACAGATATTCCTAACACAGAAGCCTTCTTGGAAAACGCGACTGGGCATTTTTGGACCTATCTCACCCAGCAGTTGAAGCATTTAGTTACAAAAACTTATCTCGCTAAAGCAATCACATACTGGGTCTTGCAGCCTCAGCCATCAGTGAGTCAGCGGTCTCTAGTGATGAGGGGGGACGTTATGCCACTGAAGAAGTATCTTCCTCAGAAATCCGATGAACTCGAACGTCGATTGACGCGCTATCGAAATAACCTCAGACATATGCTGCGTTTAACCGCAGGACAGGGAATTCCTTTACTAGTTGCTGTCCAACCAGAAATCACTGGTCGTGGCAACAACAAGATCAAACCAGCAGAGAAGGAAATTTTGCAGCAGTTAGGAAAAGTTTACCAAAAACAAGTGCAAGCCAATTATCCCAAATTGGTGGTAGCGGGTCAGCAACTGGAGAAAGGCTTTCCCAAAAATATCAAGGTTCTCAACTTGTACACAATTTATCAAAACTTTCCCGAACTCGCCTTTCATGATGCCATTCACTTGACAGAAGCAGCCAATATACACGTGGCTAAGAGCTTATATTATGGACTTACTTCACTGCCAAAGCTACAGGTAGCTTCGTTTTACTCAAATCTTGATCAATAGTCAGGTATTAATGGGATATTCGGCATGAGGTTTGGAACCATTTAAAATGATTAATTTCCTCATGCCTATAGTTTTTTCCTACGGAATCCCGAGTGGGGATTGACCGATGAAGTTATAAACCTGGTAAATTTAACCCACTGGTAAGTTCTTCCATGCGCTCCCGCATAGTGGCTGTGGAGGTCTCATAGGCATTTTTCATGGCTGCTAACACCAGTTCAGATAAAGCCTCAGCTCCTTGATTGATAGCATCCTCAGAAATCTCTACACGTAGGGGTTCCTGATTGCCACTGAGAAACACCTTCACCTTACCGTCTTCCCCTGATGTTCCCTCAATTTCCATTTGCTCCAACTGATCCTGGAGCTCTTTGGCACCCTTTTGAACTTCTTGAGCTTTTTTGAACGCTTCGGCTAGTTCTTTCATCTTGCCGAGACCGAGACCAAATCCTTTTCCTTTGTCTTGTGTCATAAAAAATCCCAGTTAAGTTTAGAAATCCCCTGTCTAATGACCGGGCAGGAAAAACAAACGTCAAGCGCGGTTTTAACCGCTGCCCAGGTTGGCACTAAGCCCAGTCTATGGGCAAGGGGTGCGCTGACATTAGAAATCCTGTGGTGATTAACCTTTATCTATTGTGTATCTATCGTGTATCTATTGTGATGCTATTTGACTGTCCACTAACCTTTCCTGGCCTTAAAAGCAATAGGAAATAGGGGAATAAATTCCCGGTCTCCTTATTCATACATGGGCTGAAGCCATATAGTTAACTTAGTGCCATTCTTTTCTAGTTTAGCCAAGCACAACTATAAACTAAAAATTGATCATGTTGGTCATCAGCTTTGAACTGAGATTCCAACATGATCGGTTTTGGTATATCTACTGGAACCATAGGAGGGGATTTATCCCCTCGCTGGTTTTTATGCCTGCTCTAAAGAGATAGGGCTTTCAACTGCTATTGAGTTCTCCACGCATTGAAATACGTGGATTCTAAACGGATGTCGTTACTCGGGTTGAAACCACGCTCAACGACACTGCTTACAGTAAGATTTAGACGAAAATCCAAACTATACTGTTGTGGCGCACTCAAAAACGCCTTACTTCCCTGGCCGTAGGCCACGCTACGCGAACGGATCAACAAAGAGTCAACCTGTGGAGCTACTTTTAACTTAAAAACCTTTCAGAGTGGTTGTACCCACAAATTAGGGCGATAAATTGCTACTTTTTGCTGCTATCACTTGCCTGTGTCTTGAGGAGTAGGATTTCCCCGTCCCTTAAGTGGCCGGAATTTAACCGAAAAGCGCAAAAAATCAAAGCAACCAACCTTGTCCTTACTCGTACTTTCATTATAGCACGATGGCCGGGATAAATCCCGGTAAGCTTCTTGGCCGTAGGCCACGCTACGCGAACACCGCCCACGTATGGGAATTAAGTGGCTAACTCTGGCTTGATGTTTTTCTGTTTTTTGGTAAAATCACCTAAAATCCTCACTTCTGGCTCTAAACACAGTGACCAGTGCTTTTCTACTTGCTCCTGTATATGGTGGATCATGCGGAAGATATCGCTAGCCTTAGCATCACCACAGTTAAGTATAAAGTTGGCATGGCGTTCGGCTATTCTAGCACCACCAATTTGGTAGCCTTTTAGACCAATTTGTTCAATTAGCCAACCAGCAGCATAGGGGTCAGGGTTGCGGAAGACACTGCCACAACTAGGTAGGTGGTAAGGTTGGGTAGTATGTCGTTTTGACAAATGCTGCGATGTCAGTGAGCGCACCTGTTTTGGTTCAGCACCCGGTTTTAACTGAAATGTGGCCTGGGTGACTATGCGATCGCTACCTTGAAGGATTGAGGTGCGATAGCTAAAGCCTAGGTCTTGGCTAGTGAGTTGCGCCATTGAGCCATCAGGGGATAGAACATCTGTATGAAACAGAAGATCAGCTGTGGAACTTTTGTGGGCACCAGCATTCATGACCACAGCACCACCAACGGTTCCAGGTATGCCCACAGCCCACTCTAGCCCTTCCCAGCCTCGTTTGGCAGCCTGCCATGCCAGACGGGCAATCGGTACACCAGCACTGGCGGTAATTCTCCCTGTATCTGCATCAAAGTGAGTATGGCGCAGATAGCGAGTACAAATTACCAAACCCGGCAAACCGATATCGCTGACTAGAAGGTTGGAACCCGCCCCTAACAGGGTTAGGGGTAATTTTTGGTAGTGAGCCCACTGGAAACTAGCTTGTAGGTCTTCTAGGCTCCGAGGGGCGACGTACCACTGAGCGGGACCTCCCACACGAAATGAGGTGAGTTTGGCTAAGGATACCTGGGACTGAAGTGGACAATTGGTTCCTGGAATATACAACTGTAACTGGGAAGGAGTTTTTTTCTGGGTTAGCACGCTAGTTATCATCAGGAAAATCAGGGTAGAGAGTCGGATCTACACACAATGAAAATAATGCCGATCGGTTTTTGGCAGTCACATTGGCTAGAATTGCTAGGGGGTAGAGTACCCAGAGGAGTTCGTGGAAAGTTGATTCACGAGTATAGTAGAGGCTTGAGATCATACTGACCTTCTGAGGTAGGTCTATAGTTACGATTCCCTAGCTTGATTGACAATTATTGATGCTTTGGGGCTAAATCTTGCTTAACTAAGCCATTGTCAGGCTGTTGGTAAAACCCCATAACCTTAGGAATAATCTGATTCAGATTACCGGCTCCCAAGAATAGGGCTAAGTCCCCAGGATAGAGAATTTGGTTGAGAAACTCTACCACTGATTCGAGAGTTGGTTGGTAATGCACATCCTTATGGTTAGATGCGATCGCCTGATAAAGGTTTTCCCCACTAATTTCTCCTAAATCTGGTTCCCCAGCACTGTAGATATCACTGATAACCACCAAGTCAGCGTTACTAAAGGAAACACTAAACTCGGGGAGAAACCTCAGGGTACGACTATATCGGTGAGGTTGGAAAATTGCAATTATTCGCTGGTCAGCGTTGACCTGAATTCTTGCGGCAGCTAGGGTTGCCTGAATTTCACTGGGGTGGTGAGCATAGTCATCCACAAAACTAATATCATTGCACTTGCCCCGCAGCTCAAATCGGCGTTTTGCTCCCTCAAAGCTAGCGATCCCGGAGGCAATTGCCTCAAACTCTAACCCCAAATTTCGTGCTACTGCTACTGCGGCTAGGGCATTGCTGAGATTATGTTTGCCCAGCAATTTCAGCTCCAACCGACCTAAAACCTGATTGCCCTCCCAAACTCTGGCGGTAGTGCCATTAGCTTCATAAGTTACATCATCAACGCTATAGTCTGCCCCCATATCCCGCCGTAGACTATAGCTGATATTCGGTTTTAGTTGCGATCGCACTGTCTCGCAATCAATACATCCCACTAAATTTTTACAGCGCTTCGCGAACGTCTGGAATATTTCAACAACCTCCTCTAACTTCTGGTAATGGTCTGGATGATCCAGCTCAATATTGGTTACTACACCAATCTCGGCGGAGAGCTTAACCAATGAACCATCGGATTCATCAGCCTCAGCAACCAGTAATGGTCCATTTCCCAGCCTGGCATTACCACCGATAGCATCCACCTCACCACCGATAATCATGGTGGGGTCACAACCCGCTTGCCACAGTAGATAACCGATCAAACTACTGGTTGTAGTTTTCCCATGAGTCCCAGCGACTGCTATACTGTAATAGTCTTCAATCAACGCCGCTAGTAAATCTGAGCGATGGAAAATCGGGCAACCTAGCTTTAAAGCTGCCTGATACTCAGAGTTTAATGGGTTAATTGCTGTGGAACAGATAACTTGAGGCAATCCTAAACAGGGGTCAGCTACAGATATAGTCGGACTTGATTGTGATATTTCTGTGAGCGCCTTTGGGTTCAAACTCGTGCTAACCGTTTTAGCTGCTACGTCCTCACAAGCTGGTGCGTTCCTGGATTGGAAAAATTCTAAGTTGGCAGCACACTGCTGTCTGAAGATCTGAGCACCTACTGCTTGCAAACGTTGCGTGATATGGGTTGTCCGAGTATCTGAGCCAGATACTCGGAATTGGCGTTTGGCTAGGATGTAGGCAAGAGCTGACATCCCAATTCCGCCAATACCAATGAAATGAAATGGTTTATTACTGAAATCAACAGTCTTTGGCATTTTAACTCCTTACACACCACACCGCACACGCCTAATTTGCCAATAACACGCGCTATCATATCAGGAAAAATACATATCCAGGAATAATTTTTGGTAAATAAGTACATCTGTACTGTCAAACCGGGGAATAATACCTTAAGTTTGATAACGTAACTGTTACATAACTGATTTTTGAGTACCTAGATTGTCGTATATATTACACGTCAACAAGAGTTCTCAATCCGGAAAAACGTCCCAAGACCCATAAACACCCATAAAATAGCACTAGAACAGAGCTAGTGGTGATTTTTGGGTTTATCCGTATGACTCCCAACCATGAGGGTTAGGACTTACATACCAAACTAATCGGTTGAGACTGGTTAGGGGAGAGGGGCTTTGGGAGCGACTGCATTCAGACATGGCGTGAGTAAAATCAGGTTGCCGAGGCAATATTGAGATCTGTCAGATCTGTGCCATCCCCAGAGGAGACTCTGCTCCCAAAACCTCCAGCTTTGGAGATAAGTATACCCATCTGGCTTCAAAACGAGTACATCACACCACATTAATTCAGTAAAAGTTTCAAATTGTTTCAACCTTTGCGATATTATTAGAATCATTAAGAAAATATTTACTTTGAATTACAGAGGGCAAGAAGCAGTGATTAGAGTAGCGATCAATGGTTTTGGACGCATCGGACGCAACTTTATGAGATGCTGGCTGACTCGGGAGAATAGCCAGTTAGAGATAGTGGGAATCAATGATACCTCTGATCCCAAGACAAATGCCCATCTGCTCAAATACGACTCAATGCTGGGCAAACTTGATGCAGATATCAGTTGTGATCAAAATTCCATCACAGCTAATGGAAAAACTGTCAAGTGTGTATCCGACCGGAACCCCTTGAACTTGCCCTGGGACTCTTGGGGTGTTGACCTAGTTATCGAAGCCACTGGTGTCTTCCGAGATCAGGATGGAGCTGGCAAGCATATAGCTGCTGGTGCTAAGAAAGTGCTAATCACTGCTCCTGGCCAAGGCGACGTCCCCACCTATGTCATGGGTGTTAATCACGAAGACTACACCGACGAAGGAAATAACGTGATTAGCAATGCTAGCTGTACTACCAACTGTCTAGCTCCCTTTGCCAAAGTACTGCATGAGCAGTTTGGCATTATCAAAGGGACAATGACCACAACCCACAGCTACACGGGGGACCAGCGGCTTCTTGATGCGAGCCACCGGGATGTACGTCGGGCTCGGGCAGCAGCGCTCAACATTGTCCCTACCTCTACTGGTGCGGCCAAAGCGGTAGCCCTAGTGATTCCTGAACTGAAAGGGAAACTCAATGGTATTGCTCTGCGGGTGCCAACTCCTAATGTGTCTATCGTTGACTTGGTGGTTCAAGTGGAGAAAAGTACCATTGCTGAGCAGGTCAATCAAGTGCTCAAAGAAGCAGCTGAAGGCCCACTCAAGGGAATTTTGGCTTACGGCGACGAACCTCTTGTTTCCTGTGATTACAGGGGTCATGATGCTTCCTCAATTGTGGATTCTAGCTTAACTATGGTCATGGGTGGCGATATGGTTAAGGTTGTTGCCTGGTATGACAATGAGTGGGGTTACTCTCAGCGGGTTGTAGATTTGGCTGAGTTAGTTGCCCAAAAATGGTCGAATTAGTTGTGAGAGCCTAGTTCGTAAAGCAAGAGTCTGGGGAAGAGTGTTTATTCGTTAGGGTTCATAGTTTATTGAACCAATGCGTTTAACCTATTCCCCTCTCTCGCTCTAATTTATTGAATTTTGAAACAGCCCTGCTCCCTTAACCGTTTCAATCACCTTCTTTTAAGGAGGGGAGCGGTAAATAATCCCTTAATAAGCATCATCTAGATTCCTTGTCCAGCTCGACGAGCTAAAGCCATAATTTTTGGTCTGCCAACATTTTGGGAAAACCCTAATCCTAAACGAAAGATTTCTGAAACGTAATACTTATCGCCGTCAGCGATAATGACTCCATTTTCTTTAAGGAGGCTAATGTCTTCTGGAGATAAGCCAATATTTTCTAGTTGAAAAGGGTTTTTTTTATTATCTGCTGATAATTGACGTAATTTATTAAATACTCTTTTTAACGGTTCATTTTCTAGCTCTATTTCTGTAATTTTTTCTTGGCTGCATTCATCCAAACAACCTCGAATTGCTTTGGGAACTAGAATTCGGTCTTGCCAATAATCATCATCAATGGATTGTCCTGCCGCAATTTTAAGAAAACGCACGACATCCCTAGACTGAATTTGTCCATTGTAGTCAGATAATGCGGCAATGACAAACGGAGCAGAACGTGCTTGTCTAGAGCGATCGTTTCCTAGGTTTTTGCCCCACAAGGGTCTTAGACTTTCCGTAAGTTCTGCTTCATTCATATCTTGAAGCTCGTCTGGATTTAAGTTTAACCAAATCTTAGCTTTATTGGCAACCCAAGCAACTAATCTCAATACGCTTTCTTCATTCCACCTTAACCCATAAGGCTGATAGCGATACATCATTTGACCGGAATTTTGACGGACAGAAGCCTTGAAAATATCTTGTCTGACAAAAATAATAATTCCTAAACCACGAAAGGGTTGTTGTTCCAGCCATTGAGGGACATCTTGCAATAACGCTCGTAAAGCAGTTTGTTGAGCTTTATCCTGAGCAAATTCTTGAAATAAGTCCTCCAAGCCGTCAATTACAGCTACTATTTTTTGTTTATTATCAGCTAGATACTTAGGTAAATCGCGACCTTTACCTGTCATACCTAGACTCTTGGCAATGACATCCAACCAGCGATCGCGCCATTGACCTTCATGTAAATTCTGTTGACATCCTTCTCGAATATAGTCTTTAATCTCACTGTCATTGACGGGAGGTGTCAACCCTATCTGTTCAGCACAATATTTCCGGACGTCATCTACTATTTCTTTTGCTTTATTATTGAGATTAGTTGAAGCGATAATTGGTGCTATAAAGGCTGTGCTATCTACATTACTTACTCCTACATCTTCTCCAAATTTTTGCCATTCTTTTCTGCGTATAATTTGCATAAACGTATAAGTTTTACCCGAACCCTTGGCTCCAATAACGACAGTGATTGGAATCTGGTTTCGATAATTATTAGCTAAATTTGCCAAAGATTCAGTAACTAGAAAATCTTCAGTTTCAGCATGCTCTGCATAAATCATTTTTTCGGCTATATCTCTCAAGCTTTCTCTTTGAGACTTTAATAAACTTAAAGGTTCATCTGGTGGATTGGATTTATTTAAATTATCAGGCAGCCATTCTAATAAAGGATGTAGTAAATCAATCAATTGAGAAGTTCCCAAGTGCTGCCAAACCTCTTGCCAAGAATTAGACAAAATTTGTAACCTTTCAGTAAATGGGGTGGTAATTCTAATTGGTTCACTATCTTCCCCTAGCAAGGTTTTAATGGCTTCTAAAAGTGTTTGTTCTGATTCGATAATTAAATTTTCAGCTGTTTCATCTTGAGGAACTTTAGTCAAAATAAAAGCAGGGTAAGGGTCTTTATCTCGTGTCGAGGGTGCTAGTTTAGCAATTAATTCTAAAAGCCTCCCAGTTCCGCTGATAGATTGTCCGCTTAACGTAGAGACAAAGATCCGATAGACTCGCGGATCTAAAATTAATCCTGCTGCTAATTCCGAGAGTCCTGCTCGCAAATCTACTAAAACAACATTTACTCCTAAGGCTTTGCCGAGACGAGCTAAACTATCTGTCAATATAAAAGGATTTTTATGGCCTTTAATTAGATGTTCTGGCTTAATGGCTAAACCAATCAATCGGCTATTAACACGAAAGGAAGGTAATATATAGATTCCGTCTACTAAAGCATTTTGAAGTTTTTGGGTTGCTAAGTCAATGGTTTGCTCTGCGTCTGGAGAAGGGTCTCCATGAATTAAGGCAATAATATCGGCGAAACAAATAGGAGGATAAGGCAGCCTAGATTCTAATAACCAACTAATTCCAGGAGCCTCTAAATCGCCATCAATCAAAAGAACTTTTTGCTTGGCGTTGATTAAAGCTTGTGCTAGGGCCAGAGCATGAGTCGTTCGACCCACACCACCTTTAAAAGAATGAAAGGCAAGCACTGGAGGTAAATCATCTGGGAAGATATCCGGTGCTTGAAGCTTCTCAGTTCGTTGCCAAATAACAGTAGGTCTAGCTAGATTGGGGATAAGTTTAGGAGTTGGGGGTTCTTCCTCTGTTTCTTCTAAAATAATCGGTAAGGTGCGCTGATTGCCCTCGGCACTTTCGAGGATAATACAATCATTACCCTGTTGGCCATTATCTTGGAATCGAGGTTCGTAGACTTCCTGAAGCCATGTTTTGATTGAGCTTTGAGTACCAGGACGAATACCGAGAACTAATTCATCCCAATACCCTCTAGCCCAAACTAAGTCTTTTGGCCATTGCTCTTGCTCTTGCGATCGCAACAATACTTCTTCTACATCTACCCAGGTGTACAGTCGAATATCTGATGGAATCATCGTTATATATTCTCTTTAATCCAATTACAAAGCTGATGGAGCCACTCGATTACGTGTTCTTCATCTTCTTTCTTTATGGTAATGCCATATCGCCAAACTTGATGAGCTTTTCCGATATCTTGAATAGAATCATCACAGGCAATACGAAAGGAAGGAGTTGACTTATTTTTAGTTTGGGTTTTAACAGTAAGTTGACTAGCAGAAATTCTCAGCTCTTTACACCAGCTATCTAAGTTATGACCATGGTTTTTTATCGGATCTTGAAAGGATTTTGTGGTTCGTAAGTTGTTTCTTCTCAAGCAAATACTCTTGAGTCCACATTCCGCAGCATAAAACAGCAAAAGATAGGAAGAAGAACCAGTAACAGAGGTATGAGCTGCAAGATGCTTATGAAAAGCTTGTTTTAATTCACTTACACCAGCATGTATCATACTCGGATTTTATCTAATAGCTTACGGTAGAACAGGAACTTTAATAGTTTAACTCGTCTAGTAAGTTCGAAACAAGGGAATTGATTGACTGTGGGATAATCCTTGGCAGGGTTGATGGCAATAAGCCCTCTCTCCCTTATTACTGGGGTAAAGTTTAAGGTGAGCTAAGGCGCACAGGCTTGCGCGAAGGTCAAAATTATCGGTCGGTATAGCGCTACGCGCAAGGCAAGAGGCAACAGGCAAGAGGCAAAAGTTGACGTGCATTAGCTTAGGTGCGCTTTCCGCATTAAGAATTTAATTCGCCACGGGTCGCACTTTGTCAGCTTTGATCAATGTCAAACACCTTAATGCGTAGTGCTATACTATCCGAGCAGCACTGTTTTACCCCTCTTAGAAACGATTAGGACAGATTTATTGACCAGAAATTAGCCTTCGCTTCGCAGCTCCTACAGAGCATCCCAAAATTCCTGTTCACCGTTGATAACAGGGTCAAAGGGAAAAAGTAAAAGTTTTTAATTATAACTAATTATCGACCAAACAGCCAGCTAAACTAGAAACTATTCCCGGTTTGGCTTCAACCTAATGAGTAATATCATGTCCCGATAATTCCCCTTAATAACAATCGCCCCATCTCCCCATCTATCTTGGACGAGCAATGTCACAGCCCTACTATCAGTTAAGGAGTTGAGAGTAGTTTTCAGCAGCTCACCCTTGATTTATCTCTGATTATCGTTTAAGGTATCTAGTGTTTGAAAAACTTGGGATTGTGTAATGGTTACAGGGACAACGATTGAACCAAAATCAATCTAACCGAACAAAGAACCTACTGGCAGCAAAGGCTCTCAGGGGGTTTAGCAGTGTTAGAAATCCCAATAGATTATCCACGTTTATCGGTGTCATCGGTAAAGGTAGCAACAGAAGTCACCAAGCTGGATAGAGAGTTTTACCAAGACCTAAAAACCCTAAGCGATCGCTTCAAGGTCAGCCCATTTACCGTCCTCCTGGCCGCCTTGAAAATTATGTGGCTCCGTTATACGGGCATCGCAGATATCATCATCGGGTCTGTGGCAACTAGTGTAAAAGAAACCAGGGGGTTGAAGACCTCCCAGGAAGGGGAACACAAGGGTGGAGTTAGGATTAATCCGATTGCCTTGCGGACAGATCTAAGCAGTGATGAAAGCAGTGATATCAGTGGGAAAGAAGTTTTAAAGCGGGTTAGCCAAACCGTTGAAGAAGCTGCCTTATATCGAGATTACCCATTTGAAGAACTCCTCAAGGGGATTAACAGCAATCAAGAATTAGCAGAAGAATTAGCAAAAGCCCCGATTTTTCAAGTGATGTTGGTGTGGTGCGATCAACCATTCCCTCTGTCACAGACAGGAATTAGTGAAGCAGAACTCAAAGAAATCTCAGCCTACACCAGCCAGTGCGATTTAGTGGTGGTAGCTAAAGAAACAGAAGGAAAATTAAGATTAAGCTGGGAATACAACACAGAGTTATTTAAATCCGACTCAATTAGGCGAATGTTGGGGCATTGGCTTTCCTTGCTAGAGGGAATGATTGCCAATCCGGAGCAGTCAATTTCTACCTTGCCCCTATTAACTGAAGCCGAACGGCAGCAACTGCTGGTGGAGTGGAACGATACCTCAGCAGACTATCCCCAGGACAAGTGTATCCATCAGTTGTTTGAAGAGCAAGCTGAACGCACCCCAGATGCAGTAGCTGTAGTATTTGAACAAGAACAACTAAGTTACCGAGAACTTAACCAACGAGCCAATCAACTGGCCCACTATTTGCAAGAACTGGGTGTAGGGCCAGAAGTATTAGTGGGTATTTGTGTAGAGCGAAGCTCCTTCAGAGCCGCTTCGCGAACGCATTTAATGCTGGTGGGACTATTGGCAATCCTTAAAGCAGGTGGGGCTTATGTGCCCTTAGATCCAGCCTATCCCCAAGAGCGCTTGGCCTATATGTTAGAAGATGCCCAAGCACCAGTATTATTGACTCATTCGTCCTTAGTTACCAATCAAGAGTCATTAGTTGCCGACAAAGAAAAATTAACAATAGTTTGCTTAGATACTGATTGGGAACTAATTTCTCAACAAAGCCAGGGAAACACCGATAGTGGCGTAAAGCCGGAAAACTTAGCTTATACGATCTACACCTCTGGTTCCACAGGCAAACCTAAGGGAGTGCAAATTCCTCATCAATCCGTAGTCAACTTTTTAACTTCGATGGCCCAACGGCCTGGATTAAGGTCACAGGATACTCTGGTAGCAGTTACCACCATATCCTTTGATATTGCCGGACTAGAACTTTACCTGCCCCTTAGTGTTGGAGCCAAGATCGTTTTGGTCAGCCGTGAAGTAGCTTCTTCCGGGCAGTTGTTGGGGAAACTGATCAAAGATAGTGACGCTACGGTGATGCAAGCCACTCCAGCCACCTGGTATTTGCTTTTAGCATCCGGTTGGGAAGGTATCCCAGGGTTAAAAATCCTTTGTGGTGGCGAAGCGTTACCCTCAGAACTGGCGGATCAGCTCCTCTCGAGGAAAGCTTCCCTGTGGAATATGTACGGTCCGACAGAAGCCACTATCTGGTCAACTGTCCATGAAGTAGCTAAAGGCAGGCAATCCCAACCAGGATTAGATGCTCCAGAATCAATCGGCCAACCCATTGCCAATACGCAAATCTATATCCTCGATGCCCATCTGCAGCCAGTCCCCATTGGAGTCGCTGGCGAACTACACATTGGTGGAGCCGGGCTGGCTAGAGGTTATCGTAATCGTCCAGATTTAACCAAAGAAAAATTTATTACCAATCCCTTTGATCAATCAAAATCAGAACGCCTCTACAAAACTGGAGATTTAGCCCGTTACTTGCCCGATGGCAAGATCGAGTTTCTCGGTCGTATCGATCATCAAGTAAAAGTTCGCGGCTTCCGCATTGAACTTGGAGAAATCGAATCAGTGCTGAACCGACATGCTGGGGTAAATCAAAGTGTCGTTGTTGCCCAGGAAAACCAAGGCAATGGTGTTTCAGGAGGGGATAAACGCCTGGTAGCTTATATTGTTCCCAATCCCAACTACCAAGGTAGTGAAGATACAGACGAAAGCGAAGCCCAAGCTATCCAAGAGCAATGGCAAGAGTTGTGGAACCTGGCTTATAGCCAAGAAGCAACTGAAGCCGATCCCACCTTCAACATCAGTGGTTGGAACGACAGCTATACCGGTGCGCCTATCCCAGCCGCCCACATGCGCGAATGGGTAGAGGGGACAGTTGAGAGGATTCTCTCCTGTAAACCCAACCGCGTACTAGAAATTGGTTGCGGTACTGGGATGTTGTTATTTCGTGTTGCTCCCCACTGTTCCTCTTACTGCGGTGTAGATATTGCTCCCCAAGCCCTGCGCTATATCCAGGAACAGATGGATAAATTGGAGGGCAGTTGGTCTCATGTAGAGCTGCGCCAGGGTTATGCTGACAAAGCGTTTGAGGAAATTGAGGCAGGAGCATTTGACACCTTAATCATTAACTCAGTGGTGCAACTTTTCCCCGGTATAGATTACCTAGTAGAGGTTATCGAAATCGCAGCGAAGTTGCTAAAACCTGGGGGAAGCATTTTCATCGGAGATGTACGTAGTTTGCCCTTGTTAGAAGCTTTCCACGCCTCTGTGCAACTGCAGCAAGCTCCCACCTCCTTGACCAAAAAGCAATTGCTGCAGCGAGTGCGCAAAGCCATAGTCCAAGAGGGGCAAATGGCCATCGACCCGGGCTTTTTCACCGCCTTGGGGGCACATCTTCCCCAAATTAGTGACGTCCAAATACAGCTCAGGCGGGGGCGTTACCAGAATGAAATGAGCAAATTCCGCTATGATGCGATTCTTCATGTCGGTAAAGATATTTCTCCTACAGCAGAGCCAAGCTGGTTAAACTGGGAAGAGGCGAAAGCTAATGGTAATGATAACCAATTGAGTGGTATCCAGGAACTACTGGTGGCAGAACAGCCAGAGGTCCTAGGTATTAAAGGAGTACCTAATGGCCGATTGTCCGAAGAAATTCAGCTTCTGAAACTGCTGCACAATGGAGAAACTGCCACAGTAGGTGAACTAAGGGAAAACCTCCAACAGTTAAAGGTTGATGCCATAGAACCAGAAGATTGGTGGGAATTAAGCGATCAACTGCCTTATACCATTGCTATTAACTGGTCTGACTCCCAAACTAAGGGTTGCTATGATGTTTTATTTCAAAAAGGCACATCTGCGCCCAAGTTCCCCATGACCCGATCTGCTGGTCTGCCCTGGACAGCCTATGCTAATAATCCCTTACAAGGACAAGTAGCCAGCCAATTGGAACCAGAATTACGCCGTTATTTGCACAAAAATCTACCGGACTACATGGTTCCGGCTGGCTTTGTGACCCTAGAGGAAATGCCTCTGACCCCGAATGGCAAGGTAAATCGCCGGGCACTGCCTGCCCCAGACCGGTCTCGTCCCGATTTGGCAACAGCTCTAGTGAGGCCCCAGTCAGAAACAGAGCAAGTTATAGCTAAGGTATGGCAGGAAGTTCTGCAGTTAGAGGTAGTGGGGATTAAGGATAATTTCTTTGAACTAGGTGGTAATTCTTTACTCCTGACCCAGGTTTATAACAAATTAACAGGAACGTTTGGCTCCCAACTATCCATTGTCAAGCTGTTTCAATACCCAACCATACAGCGTTTGGCTCAAAATTTAAGTAAGGTACAAAAAGAAGAACTAGGTCTGAGTGACCGTAAACAAAAGAAAAGGCGTACCATTACTGGAACGGAAATAGCCATCATTGGCATATCTGGTCGTTTCCCAGGTGCTAAGAATATTGATGAATTTTGGCAAAATCTGCGAGATGGTATCGAATCCATTTCCTTCTTTGCTGAGCAGGAATTGGAATTAGAGGACACCACCTTATTGAACCAGCCTCACTACGTCAATGCGGGGGCAGTTTTACCTGGTGTTGAGAAGTTTGATGCTTCTTTCTTTGGCTACAGCGCCAAGGAAGCAGAAATTATGGATCCCCAACAGCGGATTTTCTTAGAATGTGCCTGGGAAGCTCTAGAAACTTCTGGCTACAATCCTCAAACCTATTCCGGATCAGTAGGGGTTTATGCTGGTTCTGGCATGAATACTTACTTAATCAACAATGTTCATCCTAACCGCAGTTTTTCCCCCCAACGCACCTTTTTAGGTTCAGCCTTAGATCTTCAGGTAAGGTTAGCTAATGGTAAGGATTTTCTGCCCACAAGGGTTTCTTACAAGTTGAATTTAACTGGGCCGAGCGTTAATGTACAAACCGCTTGTTCTACTTCCCTAGTGGCAGTACATATGGCTTGCCAAAGTCTGCAAAGCGGCGAATGTGACATAGCTCTGGCAGGAGGTGTTGCGGTGACAGTTCCCCAGAAGACGGGCTATCTCTATCAAGAGGATATGATTTTTTCTGACGATGGTCACTGCCGAGCTTTTGATGCTGAAGCGAAGGGAACTGTGTTTGGGAGTGGAGTTGGCATTGTTATCCTCAAATTACTCAGCAAAGCCATTGAAGATGGGGATAATATCCAAGCAGTGATTAAAGGTTCTGCAGTTAATAATGATGGAGCCTTGAAGGTGGGCTATACAGCTCCCAGCGTGGAAGGTCAACTAGAGGTAATATCATCGGCTATGGCAGAAGCTGAGGTCGATGCTAGTACGGTTACTTATGTAGAAACCCACGGCACAGGAACAGCTTTGGGAGACCCGATTGAAATAGGAGCCCTAAGCCAAGCATTTGCCAAGAGTAGTGATAAAAAAGGCGGTCTTGCCGAGGGTTCCCTTGCGCCTTACTCCGCTGAGGCGGAGAGCTTCGCTAACGGCGGCGCGGGGTCTCGGCCCTTTTGTGCCATTGGCTCAGTAAAAACTAACATTGGACATTTGATTGAAGCAGCAGGAATTGCCGGACTGATTAAAACAGTATTGGCCTTAAAACACAAGCAAATACCGCCAACGCTCCACTTTAAACAAGCTAATCCCAACATTGATTTTGAAAATAGCCCTTTCTACGTTAATACAAAACTTTCTGAATGGGAAAGAAATGGAACTCCCCGCCGGGCTGGAGTGAGTTCTTTTGGTATGGGAGGAACCAATGCCCATGTGGTTTTGGAAGAAGCACCGGAACAATTCAAAATTAAAAATGCAAAATTAAAAAATGAGCGCCCGTGGCATGTTTTGACACTATCGGCGAAAACAGATCAGGCTTTACGAGAGTTGGCAGAGCGTTATGTGAATTATCTTGATGGTGATCAAGATGCAGAGTTGGGTGATATTTGTTTTACAGCTAATACAGGACGCAAAGACTTTAACCATCGTTTAGCCGTTGTGGCTGAATCTAAACAGCAGCTACAGGAACAATTGGCAGCTTTCCCACCACCGATGGTTGGTGTAGTAAATAGTCAGCAAAAACCAAACGCGATCGCTTTTCTGTTTACTGGGCAAGGTTCCCAGTATGTGGGCATGGGTCGTCAACTCTACGAAACCCAACCTACTTTCCGAGAAGCCCTAGATCGCTGCGACGAAATCCTGCGCTCTTATCTAGACCAATCTTTACTAGAAGTACTTTATCCCGACTCTGACCAGTCACTAGCCACTGATAACTGGTCACTGAATCAGACGGCTTATACCCAACCGGCTTTATTTGCCATCGAATATGCCCTGTTCCAGTTGTGGAAATCTTGGGGAATAGAACCTGATGTAGTTATGGGTCATAGTGTTGGGGAATATGTCGCTGCTTGTGTGGCTGGAGTGTTTAGTCTAGAAGATGGCCTGAAACTGATTGCGGAACGGGGAAGGCTAATGCAGGCTTTACCTCAAGATGGGGAGATGGTCTCTTTATTGGGTTCATTAGAACAAGCGATCGCCGCCATTAAACCCTATGAAAAAGATGTTTCTATTGCTGCGATTAATGGGCCTGAAAGTATAGTCATTTCTGGAAAGCGCGAAGCGATTAATGCAGTTATTTCCACCCTGGAAGCTGATGGCATCAAGACCAAGAAATTAACGGTATCCCATGCTTTCCACTCGCCATTGATGGAGCCAATGCTGGCAGAGTTTGAGCAAGTGGCTCGACAAATCAGCTTTTCTTCACCACAAATCAAGCTTGTAAGTAATGTTACTGGTAAAGTAGCAACGGAAGAAATAGCAACCCCAGGTTATTGGTGTCGTCATATTCTCCAGCCAGTCCAATTTGCTGCTAGTATGAATAGTTTCGAACAGCAGGGTGTGGAAGTATTGCTAGAGATTGGTCCCAAACCAATCCTCTTGGGAATGGGTCGCGACTGTTTACCGGAACATCAGGGATTGTGGCTTCCTAGTTTGCGTCCTCAACAAGATGATTGGCAACAGCTCCTGACCAGTTTGGGTCAACTCTATGTCCAGGGAGTATCAGTAGATTGGTTTGGTTTTGATATTGACTATGGGCGCTGTCGGGAACAACTACCCACTTATCCCTTCCAGCGACAGCACTATTGGGTAGAGGCTCCCGATTGGTATCGGCAGGGAGTACTTCCTCACCCGAATGGTAATGGTAACGGTAATGGTAATGGTAATGGTAAAACAAGCCACCACGAAGCACTACCAAAAACCCCCGAGAACTCTCTAGAGAATTGCCTTTATCAGGTAGAGTGGCGTATCAAAGAACTTCAGAGTTCTGCACTACTCAAGCCGAAGAACTGGCTGATATTTACTAATAGTCAAGGAGTTGGCCAGCAGTTAGTTGCCCTACTCCAGTCCCAAGACCAGGGATGTACAGTTGTCTTCCCTGGTAAGGAGTACGAACAGATAGCTGAGCACAAGTTCAGGATAGACCCTGCTAACCCTCAACACTATCAGCAGCTCTGGGAGAAAATCTCGAACATTGATGGGGTGGTACATCTATGGAGCTTAGATTCCTCCCTTGACCTAGAGTTAGCCTCAAGGATTAGCTGTGGCAGTACTTTATATCTAATCCAAACTCTCCTGAAGCAAGATGGTAAACCTCCTCGTTTGTGGTTTGCTACCCGAGGAGCGCAAGCAGTGGGAGCAAATCCTGCTGTACCTGGAGTGGCTCAATCTCCCTTATGGGGCATGGGAAAAGTTATTGGTTTAGAATACCCAGAATTCAATTCCGTCCTGGTGGATTTAGACCCTAACCCAGCAGTGGATGAGATACAAACCCTATGGGCAGAAATTCAGTCAGAGGATAAAGAAGACCAAGTAGCATTTCGCAACCAAGCTCGTTATGTAGCTAGGCTAGTATCTCGCTCCCCTGTTGTTGAAACAAACAAGCCTCTGGTGTTCCACAACGATCGCAGCTATCTAATTACTGGTGGCTTAGGAGATTTAGGTTTACTGGTAGCCCAGTGGATGGTAGAACAAGGGGCAAAAAACCTGGTGCTAGTAGGACGAAGTAGTCCTAAACCAGCGATCGAGCATAAGTTAAGAAAGCTAGAAAACTTAGGCGCTCGGGTGGTAGTAGCCCAAGCAGATGTCTCTAATGCAGGGCAAGTTACCGAGTTACTAACTAAGATAGAGCAATCCTCGTTTCCTCTAGGGGGTATAGTTCACTGCGCTGGAGTTGTTGAGTTCAGCGGACTGTCGCAGCAAGATTGGCAGCGCTTTGCCCAAGTTCTGGTTGCCAAAGTGCAGGGAACGTGGAATCTACATGCTCTTACCCAAAACCAGCCTTTGGATTTCTTTGTCTGTTTCTCCTCCATTTCCTCCTTATTAGGTTCTCACGGTCTAGGGAGCTATGGGGCAGCTAATGCCTTTCTCGATTCCATAGCAGCTCATCGTCAAGCCTTGGGATTACCTGCTTTAACCGTTAATTGGGGACCTTGGGGTGAGATAGGAATGGGGGCAAAACTGAGTACTGACCATCAGGGGCGAATAGCTGCTTGGGGACTAGCAAACGTAGCTCCGAAGCAGGGATTGTTTGCACTGGAACAACTGCTTCAACAAGATCTAGCACAAGTAGGTGTAATGTCAGTGGATTGGCAGAAGTGGCTACGGCAATTCCACAGTCTGCCACCTTTCTATGAAGATGTTGCGCCAAATACTACTGTAAATACTACTGTCAGGGAAACAAATCTTGATTTTAAGACAGAATTAGAGGCAGTTCCTGCTAACCAACGTCGGGATTTATTAGTAGAGCGCGTTCGTACCCAAATTGCTAAAACCTTAGGATTAAGTTCTCCAGATCAAATAGAACTGGGGCAAAGGTTAATTGATTTGGGTCTAGATTCTTTAATGGCAGTGGAGTTGAGGAATCATCTCCAATCTAGCGTGGGCTGCTCTCTACGTTCAACTCTAGTATTTGACTATCCAACCATAGAGGCAATGGTTGATTATTTATCCCAAGAAGTTTTTGCTGATCTCGATTCGCCAAGCCTAGCAACCCAAAATAACTCCACTGGAACCGACTCCTTCCTTTCTACCTTAGTGCCCATTCAGCCCCAGGGTTCCAAGCCTCCTTTATTCTTGGTTTCCGGAATTCTTGGCAATGTCTTTGACTTCCAGCAGTTGGCACGTAATCTAGATTCGGAACAACCGTTATATGGTTTGCGTACGCTTGGTCTTGAGGAGGACTTCCAACCTTATACTCGTATGGCAGATATTGCTGCCCACCATATTAAAGCTATACAAGCACTCCAACCCAACGGACCCTATCTACTAGGTGGTCATTCTTTCGGGGGGAAAGTCGCATTTGAGATGGCTCAACAATTACGGAATCAAGGACAGGAAGTGTCAATGCTGGCCATTGTCGATGTCCAAGTAGAAATTCCTGAACCAGAGAAAGACGTAGTTAATTGGGATAATGCCAAATTCATAGCTGAGTTAGCGACTATCTATGGAGGCCTTTTAGGTCAAAACCTGGATATTTCCCGCGAAGCACTCCAGTTTATTAGTTCGGAAGAACAGCTAAACTACTTTATGGAACGATTGAAAAAGACTGGTCAGATGTTGAGTAAAACTGACCTGAGTCGAATCTTTGAGGTTTACAAAGCTAATACTCAAGCCAGTGCGAGCTATCTACCCCAGAAGATTGATAGAACTCCGATTACTTTCTTCCGAGCCAGTGAGGTTGGTGCTTTGGGGGATTATTTACCTAATCAGTTAACTACCCTAAAAGATCCAACCTGGGGCTGGGACCGACTTTCTGCTCAACCCTTAGAATTTCATGTTGTCCCAGGGAACCATTTCTCTATGGTAACCGAACCCCATATTTCAGTTTTAGCTCAACAGCTACAATACTGCCTAGATAAAGCACAAGCAAGATTAGGTTAGTGTTTGGGTGCATCTCCTCAAAGCTGTTTGACACGGTGGTGCGTTACGGGGCGGTTCCTCCAAACCCTGGCTACGAGGCGGAAAATGAGGCTCCCCTAACGCACCCTACGCAACTTTTTTACAAAAATGAGATGCACCCGTTAGTGTTTTCTATTGCCCTGCCTCAGCTAGGGAAAGCCTAGCTGAAGATTTCACCTCAAATTGGGAGCTTAAGCAAGATGCTTGTTAACAAAGATAGTATCGGAAAAAACATGAGTAAAATAGATACAGTTCAGTGGGTCTATAGTTCCCAGAATAATCAGGAATTAATTGAACGCTATGACATCTGGGCTAAAGACTACGAGCAAGACCTAGATGATGCATTTGGCTATGTGGGGCCAGAGCCTGCAGCGGAGGTATTGGTCAATTATGTTTCCAAAGATGCCAAGATTTTAGATGCCGGAGCAGGTACAGGCTTGGTTGGGCAATTTCTGCACCAGCGCGGTTACCATCACCTAGAGGCGATGGACATATCTTCAGGCATGCTAGAGGAAGCTCGGAAAAAGAATGTTTACACCAGTTTCCACCAACAAGTTTTGGGTGAACCCTTGGATTTTCCCTCAGCCACCTTTGATGCCATCATTAGTGTTGGGGTTTTTACCTATGGACATGTCAAAAGTAACGCATTTGACGAACTGATTCGTATTACCAAGCCAGGGGGATACATTGTTGTTAGTATGCCTACCGATCTGTCTGAGAGTAACGAGTTCAAACCAAAGCTAACTGCCCTAGAGGGGTCTGGTCAATGGGAAATGGTTACAGCGACAGAGAAATTTATTACCCATCAAAAGAAAGACACTGGTGTTTATTTAAAAGTTTGGGTGTACAAGGTTTGTTAGGAGCGTGATATCAACAATAAATCATCTAAAAATAGTAGGGAAAGCGTTTTTTTTTTTGATGAACTATCAAAACCTTAACAATTTGGTAAATAAACCCAAAATTGTGGTATTATGGGCTACACCTAGATCTGTATCAACCGCCTTCGAGAGAACTTTTTCACAACGCCCAGATACAGCAATCATTGATGAACCATTCCTTGATGTTTATTACTTCAGCAAATGGCGGCGTTCCAATCGCTTTGGCGATTGTGAACAGCGCCAAGATTACCAACCTACTCAGGTACTTGAAGAAATAAAATCAAAGGCGGAGGCAGCTCCTCTAGTTTTTATGAAAGAGATGGCTTACCAAGGACTGCCATACATCCCTCAGGATTTTCTCGCTTCTGCGATCAATACTTTCATTGTGCGTCATCCTCAGCAGGTAATGGCTTCCTGGTATCGGGTAAATGAGTCTCCTACAAATGAAGAGTTTGGTTTTGATGCCTTGAAACAAATGTGGCAAATAGTAACTAAGCAATTAAAACAGAAACCAATCCTTGTTGAAGCTAATTCCTTCCGTCGCCATACCCAAAAAGTTTTGACCGAATATTGCCAACGCATAGGAGTTAAGTTTGACCCCCAAATGTTGAGTTTTAATGAGGATAAATGGAGGGAATGTCAGCCTGATGAAATGGAGAGTCGAGCTAAATGGTATAAAACTCTAGACGGTAGCAGTTGGATTGTGCCACCAACTCAAAAAAAAGTGCAAATTCGTCCTGAAGATTTCGGGATGCTTGAGGGAGCGCAGAAAGTTTATGAAGAGCTTTATCATTTCGCAATTTAATGGGATAGCAATATGAATAAAGAAAAATTTTTACAAGGTCGCGTAGCAATAGTAACCGGCGGTACATCGGGTATAGGTAAAGCCGTCGCTCTTGCTTTAGCAGAAATTGGGGCTAACGTAGCCATTGGCTCCCGCTCCGCTGAGAAAAGTTCTTGCCAAACAGAAATTGAGGCAAAGGGGGTTAAGGCTTTAGCAATGACCCTAGATGTCTCTTCTAGTGATTCAGTTGAGACTTTTTGCAATAATGTATTCAAAACTTTTGGTAAAGTCGATATTCTGGTTAATGCTGCTGGAATAACCTACCTGCATAAAATATGCGAGCATCCTGATCAAGACTGGTATCGTATTATTGATGTTAATCTCAATGGTATTTATCGTACGATCAAGTTTTGTTTACCAGGAATGATCGAACGCAAGTGGGGTCGCATTATCAACATTGCTTCTACTGCTGCCTCAGTTGGTAATCCTAATGTTCCTGCCTATTGTGCTTCTAAAGCAGCAGTGGTTGGGCTAACTCGTTGTGTGGCTTTAGAAGGAGCGCCTCATGGGGTATCCTGCAATGCCATTAGTCCGGGTTGGGTAGAAACGGAGCTTGGCAAAAACGCGATGAGAGAGTTTGCTGAATCTGAAGGTCGAAGTTTTGCGGAATATTTTGAAGAAGTTAAGCAGAGCTACCCCCAGAAAAGGATCATACAGCCTCAAGAAATTGGCGAACTAGCTGCTTTCCTCTGCCGAGATGAAGCAGTTGGTATGACAATGCAGGAGCTAACTGTATCTGCGGGGTCTCTATGGTAATAAAAAGAATTGGTAATTGCTGCCCACCATATTAAAGCCCTACAAGCAGTTCAACCCAACGGACCCTATCTACTAGGTGGTCATTCTTTCGGGGGAAAAGTCGCATTTGAGATGGCTCAACAATTACGGAATCAAGGACAGGAAGTATCTTTGCTGGCCATTATGGAATTCATATAAAATCCGGATAATTAATCATCACAAAAGTCTAAGGTGTTAGGTGGCAGGTGGTAGGTGGCAGGTGGCAGGTGGCACGGAACTGAAAAATACTGTTCAATCAGGGTTTTTGCGATTAGATGAATAATCAGCCCTTTTACCATTACCCTAAAACCTAAAACCATTACCCCGATGTATTGAGTCTTCAACCGGACATGATATCAGGTAGAGGTTCCGGCTCCAGAAAAAGATGCAGCTCAATGGGATAATATAGCAGTCGCCAGCGATGCAGCGCGGTCTTGGGGGTTTCCCCCATGAGCGACTGCATCAAGACAGGGCAGTTAGGACATGACAAAAGTCTCAAACCTAAGTAAGCGCAAGAGTTTGACTTCTGACTTCTGACTTGCGGACTTCTGACTTCTGCTATACCAAGTCCATAACCAACCTAGCCAGTATTTACGAAAGCATTTTGGGTCAAAACCTCAAGATTTCGCCAAAAATACTTCAGTCTCTAGATGGGGATGAACAACTGAGCTATCTCCTGGAACAATTGCAAAAGTCTGGACAGATGTTGAGTCAAACTGAGTTGAAGCGAATTCTGGCAGTTTACAAGGCTAATACTGAAGCCAGTGCTGGCTATCTACCCCAGAAGATTGATTCAATTCCGATTAACTTCTTCCGAGCCAGTGAGGTTGGTGCTTTAGGGAATTATTTACCAAAAAGTTTGGGTTTAAAGCCCCGTCCTTCTAGGACGGCTTTTTATTTTTGAGTCTGCCCGGATATTTGTCGCCAAATGGTGTAAGATAAAATAGTAACGGAGGAGGTCGATATCCGGTGACCATAATTGAGTTCAAAGCCTACGGTAAAGAAAGTCAGTACTCTGCAATAGATGAGGCTATTCGGACAGTCAAATTCATTCGCAATTCTTGCATTAGATTATGGATGGACAATAAAGGGACTGGGAAGTATGACCTTAGCAAGTATTGCAAAACACTGGCCAAACAATTCCCTTTTGCTAATGAACTGAACTCAACCGCGCGACAGGCAGCGTCTGAGCGTGCATGGTCATCGATTGTCCGATTTTATGACAATTGTAAGAAGAAGGTACCAGGAAAGAAAGGTTTTCCTAGATTCCAAAAACATTGTCGCTCTGTAGAGTACAAGCAATCTGGATGGAAACTTTCACCTGACAAGAAGTCTATAACCTTCAGGGACAAAAAAGGCATAGGAAAGCTCAAACTCAAAGGAAAATGGGACTTGTGGCGCTTTGATATAAAGCAAATCAAACGAGTTCGCATTGTAAAAAGAGCTGATGGCTACTATGTTCAGTTTTGTGTTGCAGTTGATGTGAAAGAGGAACTAGCCCCCTCTAAAAGGACTATAGGATTAGATGTAGGTCTAAAAGAGTTCTATACTGACTCTGATGGAAATACTGAACCTAACCCTAGATTTTATCGCAAAGGCGAAAAGCGACTAAAATTTTATCAACGTCGAGTTTCTCGGAAAAAGAAAGGTTCAACTAACCGCAAGAAAGCCATCAATAGACTAGGTAGGCATCACCTTAAAATAAGTAGGCAGCGTGAAGAACATGCCAAGAGACTGGCACGTTGCGTAATCCGGTCTAACGATCTGGTCGCCTATGAAGATTTAAGGGTAAATAACCTGGTTAAAAACCATTGTCTTGCCAAGTCTATTAATGATGCAGGTTGGTATCAATTTAGGAAATGGTTAGAGCATTTTGGAATTAAGTTTGGCAGGGTCACGGTTGCAGTGAATCCTGCCTATACCAGCCAAAATTGCTCCGAGTGCGGTGAAACAGTGAAGAAGTCATTGTCAACTAGGACTCACGTCTGTAAGTGTGGTTGCAAGTTAGACAGAGACCATAACGCCGCAATCAACATACTCCAACAAGCCTTGGGTACGGTGGGGCACACCGGAACCTGGGTCATAGACCCGTTCGCGTAGCGTCGGGTTCCCCGAAACGCTTCAGGAGATTTAGCCTCTACTGTTCTTGGTTCCGGCCAGGTTCAGCAAGCCGAATCGTTGAGTGAAGAATCCCCGTCCTTATAGGGCGGGGAGTGTCAACTAATCAGGAAATGACTCTAGAAGATCCAACTTGGGGGTGGAGCCAGATTGCGACCCAATCCTTAGAGTGTCATATTCCGGAAACCATTTCACTATGATTATGGAGCCTCACGTTCGGATTTTAGCTCAACAGCTCAAAGCTGAGCGGGATAAGTAAACTAAGAACGGAAGTTCCCCCAAGCAGAATGAATATTATCCCAATGTAGCCGGAATTGATATAATTTGTGATCACGTTCGGTCAAAAAAACAGGAGAAAAAGAATGTCAAAAGCACAGGATATATTTGGCTATCAAAGCTTAAGCCAAGAAAAACCTCATAAAAAAGAGTTATCTAGGGTAGATCGGTTTGCGAGTATTGAGATTCGCCAAGAGCGCGGGGATATTCCCACACCAGTTTGGGAAACTCTCCTCAAAAGCAGCTACAAACAGCATTGGAAAGATTTACATATTCAGAAAAGCGCCATGGAAATGGTTATTTATCCGATGCTAATGTACGAACTACGACCAAAAACAATTATCGAAATTGGTGCATTTAACGGTGGAAGTGCAGTTTGGCTAGCAGACAATTTGCAGTTGTTTGGGATTGAAGGTCAGATCTACTCGGTTGATATAAATCTATCTTTTTTAGATGAAAAAGCTAAAAAAGACGAGCGCATTCATTTTTTAGAAGGAGATTCCTACAAAATTGATGAAGTATTTCCTGCCGAGATGCTTTCTGGACTTCCCCACCCTTGGTTGGTAATAGAAGATGCTCACTTCAATATAGTTGGAATCCTTGAATATTTTCACCAAAAAGGTTTACAGACAGGAGATTACTTGATCGTTGAGGATACTAACTTATACGGTTGGGAATATTGGAATGAAAGTTTTAATGATGAAGATAATGGAGAGGCAAAACAAGAAAAAAATAATTGTGTTAAAGATTTTTTGCTAAAGTATACAAACGATTATCGAATTGATACTTACTATCAAGATTTATTTGGTTACAATGGTTCAAAGTGTTGGAATTCAATTATGAAAAGAGTCTAAACAGCATGATAAAAAGCCAGAGCTATCCTGGTTTTATGAGGGGGGATAGTATAACTAATTCATGACTAAAAACACAAGTTGCTAGTTATATACCTAATCTTTTGAGATCCCCCGTTGGTCCCCCTATAGCCCTTCGGGCATACGCCAAGGGCGTAGAACAAGGGGACTTAGGTGTGTGTTAACACTTAACCTTTGTATAACGTTTATAGGGCTCATGAGGTACACATTATTTTTTATCTCTTCCCTCTTCCCTGCTCCCTGCTCCCTGCTCCCTGCTCCCTGCTCCCTAAAAACCAGAAATTTGTACCTCACAAGTCGTAGAATTGCTATAACTAGCAACTTACGTTAAAACCTCTCTTAAGAATGTAGAAAATAGTGTTCAGTAAAAGTATGAGCAAAAAAACAGATACGGTACATTGGGTATACAGTTCTCAAAACAATCAAGAATTAGCCGAAAGGTATGATGTATGGGCTAAGGAGTATGAGCAAGATTTGTTGCCTGAAAACTATACCGGACCCGAACCCGCCGTCGAGGTTTTGGTCAAGTATCTTTCTAAAGAAGCCAAGATATTAGATGCTGGGGCGGGAACTGGGCTAGTCGGGCAAGTTCTTCATCAGCGCGGATATGGCAATCTAGAGGCAATGGATATTTCAGCAGGGATGCTGGAAGAAGCGAGAAAAAAGAACGTTTACATCGCACTTCACCAAGGAATATTGGGCGAACCTTTAGCCTTGGCAACGGACACCTTTGATGGGATTATTAGCGTCGGAACGTTCACATTAGGCCATGCTCCCAGCAGTGGTTTTGATGAACTAATTCGTATTACTAAGCCAGGGGGATATATCATTTTTACTATTCGTCCCGATTATTACCAGAATAGTGATTTTAAAGACAAGCAAGCAGCCCTAGAAGCTGCTGGGAAGTGGAAGTTAGTTGAAAAAGGAGAGCCATTTGCTAACCTACCGGAAGCCGAACCAGATATTTATTTACAAGTCTGGGCCTATAAAGTTTGCTAGTTATTAGGCTCGAACTCTAAGCAACAGAAAAACAAATGTTGAAATTAGACTATAAAGAGTTAATTCAAAGCGATCGCTTCCTAACCCTTGACGGGAAGCGTTTTCATTACATCTGGTTATATGACCATTGTTTGTGTCCTCGGTGTTATCATCCTAGTTCGTTTCAGAAAATTAACGATCTCAGCGATCGCCTAGAACTGCCAAAACCCAAATCCGTGCAGTTCCAAGATGAAAAACTCATCATTGACTGGGATGAAGACCCTCCCCACCGCAGTATTTTTCCCCGATCTTGGCTCCTGAGTCGTGCCTACGACCCCAAACCGGAACCTAGGTTATCTCCTAGGGAAAAGCAACTTTGGGACAAAGCTTGGTTAGATGCCAATCCACCAGAGTGGTGTGAATATAGTAATGGTTCTTTTGAATTCTGGATGAATCAACTTTCTACCCTAGGGTTTACCCTATTGCGAAAAATGCCTTGGGAGAAGTTAGAGACTTTCGTCTCTTCCATTGGACCAATTTACTATCTAGCTCAATACGGACGCTACTCCACAGTTAAGGCTATCCCAAATGGTCAAGACTTGTCTCTCTCAGCAGCGGGTAATGCCTTATCACCCCATACCGATATCACCTTCTTGCCTACCCCACCCATTGTCCAACTACTCTATTGTGTAGAAAATGAAGCCTGTGGGGGTGAGTCCACCGTAGTAGACGGTTTTCGTGTGGCTCAGGATTTTCGTCAAGATCATCCCCACTACTTTGAAATTTTAACTCAAACCCCTGTCACCTTTTGGCAACTTTACCAGGACTGGGATTATTATGTTTCCCAGACAAAGCCAATTATCAAACTAAACGACACTGAGGAAGTAACTAACATATTCTTCAGCCACAAAAATTTGGGATTAGATTTACCATTCGAGCAGATGGAAAGCTTTTATGAAGCTTACTATGGATTCTTTCGCTACCTAAAAAAACCGGCTTACGAATACTGTTTTCGGATGCAACCTGGAGACTGCTTGTTAGTGCAGAATTTCCGAATTCTACACGGACGTAAAGCTTTTGACGCCAGTTCTGGCTCTAGACACCTGGAAACAGCATATATGGATTGGAACTACTTTGCAGGACGACAGAATTTCCACCAGGTTCAGTCTTTTTACAGATAAGCAATAGGATTATGGGATTATGACTATCACGGGTTACACAAGAATGGATACCCTGACTAAGGAACAGTGGGATTTTACGAATCAATGTTTTGAAGAACTTGTAAACAGTCTGACAGACCGGATTGTTAAAACATTGCTAGACTTGCGCGGTCATAAGATGGGAAGTCAAGTAGACCGCTTAGAACATTGCTTACAAACAGCCACTCGGGCATTCCGGGATGGTGCTGATGAAGAAATGGTTGTTTGTGCCCTGCTACACGATATTGGTGATGACCTCGCGCCCTACAATCACGGTCAAGTGGCCGCCGCGATTTTACGGCCTTATGTGTCTCCGGAAAATGCCTGGATGATAGAACATCACGAAGTGTTTCAAGGCTATTACTTTCAGCACTTTATTGGTGGCGATCGCCATGAGCGCAACAAGTTCAAAGGTCATCCCGCTTTTGAGCAAACCATTATTTTCTGCGATCGCTGGGATCAATTATCTTTTGACTCTAATTATGACACCATGTCTCTGTCTGATTTCCGACCGATGCTCGATTCGATTTTCAGTCGCCAACCCAGGATTTAGCATAAAAAGGATTGCCAATAAAGTTGTTAAAACAATAATTATGGATTATAAAACTGTTATCCAAGAAAAACAACACCATAATCAACGGTTAAAACCCAACCGATTCGCTAAAATCTCAGAACGAACAGATCGATGCGATATTCCTGTTGAAGCTTGGATTCCTCTGCTGGAAAATGCCATGTTACAGACTTGGAAAGGGATAATTCTGAATAAGTCCGTAACCGAAATTGGGGTTTACCCTATATTAATCCACGAACTCCAACCAAAAACGATTATCGAACTTGGTGCATTTAACGGAGGAAGTGCCATTTGGTTGGCGGATCATTTGGAACTATTTGGCATAAAAGGTAGAGTCTATTCGATGGATATCGATCTCTCCCTTTTAGACGAGGTAGCAAAACAAGACTCTCGGGTGCATTTTTTGCAGGGAGATTCCAATGACTTGGCTGCTACCTTTCCTAGTCAAATGCTTTGGGATCTGCCTCATCCTTGGTTGCTGATTGAAGACTCCCACGTCAATCTGGTTGGTATCCTAGAATATTTTCATCAAAATGGCTTTCAGAGTGGAGACTACTTAATTGTCGAGGACACGAGCCAATCAATGTGGGATTATTGGCGCAAACACTGGGATGATGCTGCCGAAGTTGAGGAAGGAGCGCGGAAACTGAAGGATTTGAGGGATTGGTTGCAAAACCACGAAGACGAGTATCTGATAGATACCTACTATCAGGATATGTACGGCTACAACGGGTCAAAAAACTGGAATTCTATTCTCAAAAGAGTTTGAATTCAAAGGTGTCAGTCCAGTAGGGTGAATTAATAACATACCCTACTAGTTATAACGTTTCCAGTCCAGCTTGGCGGAAGTCCTGCCAGTAAATCTAGCAGCTGATCTGCCCCCAGAGCGATCACCCTATTATCCCTTACTCCCGTTAAGTAACCACTACCTTAATTGCTGATAAGCCACCGTCACTAGTCAAGTAAACCGGCAAAATCAAAGTTTTATTGCGCAGAATAATTTTTGAAACCAAAATGCTTGATAATGAACTTCACGAATTTAACAGACTTAACTCAAGTTCACATCTACTACCGGATTCACTATGTCCTTACCCAACTTGATCGACAAGTCAATAGCTTCTGACCAACTCCAATTAACCCATCGGCCTCGACGTCTGCGCCGTACAGCAGCCTTTCGTCGGATGGTCCAAGAGACTCAACTGACGGTTAATGACCTGATTTATCCAGTATTTGTGATGGAAGGTCAGGGTCTAAAACCAGAGGTTAAGTCCATGCCAGGGTGTTACCGCTATTCTCTGGACTTATTGCTCAAAGAAGTAACCGAGGCATTTGAACTGGGGATTAATGCGATCGCACTTTTCCCCCTCATCCCCCAGGACTTAAAGGATGCTACCGGTACTGAAAGCTACAACCCTGATGGATTAATCCAACGCACTATCAGAGCAATTAAGCAAGAAGTTCCAGAGCTAGTGGTGATTACCGATGTCGCCCTTGATCCCTTTTCCAGTGATGGTCATGATGGCATTGTCACCGAAGATGGCACTATCCTAAATGACGCCACCGTGGAAGTATTGATAAAAATGGCCCTATCTCAAGCTGCAGCTGGGGCAGATATGGTTGCGCCTTCCGACATGATGGATGGACGCATTGGTGCAATTCGTAAAGCTCTAGATGGTGAAGGCTACACTGATGTCGGAATTCTGGCCTATTCCGCTAAATACGCCTCCGCTTATTATGGTCCATTCCGGGATGCCCTAGATTCAGCTCCTAAATTTGGTGACAAGAAGACTTACCAAATGGATCCCGCTAACGCCCTTGAAGCCCTCAAAGAAATTGACTTGGATATCTCAGAAGGGGCAGATATGGTCATGGTTAAGCCAGCGTTAGCCTATATGGATGTTATCCACCGGGTTAGACAGCATACTAATTTACCCGTTGCTGCATACAATGTTAGTGGTGAGTACGCCATGATTAAAGCAGCCGGTCAGAATGGTTGGATTGATGAGAAAAAAGTCATGATGGAAACCCTGACTAGCATGAAGCGGGCTGGTGCTGACTTAATTTTGACCTATTTTGCCAAAGAAGTAGCTACAATCCTGCAGTAAGGCATTGAACCGTAGTTAGCGGTCAGCGGTCAGTTATCAGCGGTCAGTTATCAGCGGTCAGTTATCAGCAGTCAGCAGTCAGCAGTCAGCGGTCAGCCGTTGGCCTTTGGTTGATAGCTGATAGCTGTTCGCACCTCAAGCAGCGTGGCCTTTGGCCAAGCGTGCGCGTAGCGCATTAGCTGATGGCTGATAGCTTGTAACTGAATGCTGATAGCTGAATGCTGATAGCTGAATGCTGATAGCTGAATGCTGATAGCTGAATGCTTACCTAGGCTGTAGTCTTTAGACTATAGGGAACAACACAAGCAAGCCTATAGTTGATAGTCTAGAGTCGAGAAAGGAAAAGTCGCTAGGTTACACATAATATGGTGGTGAAGCAAAATGAGCTAGAGCAATGCTATAGAGTTCTTGAACTGGAGCCTGGAGCATCACCGGAAGAAGTGAACCAGGCTTACAAGGATTTGGCATTTATTTGGCATCCCGATCGTGTGCCTGAGGATAATCCTCGCCTCAAGCAAAAAGCTGAAGAAAAACTTAAGTTACTCAATCAGGCACGAGAAAAATTGCGATCGCATCAGACCTTACCCACTGCTTCACAAACACAAGCTAGGGGCAGAACACCGTATCGGAATTATCGTAATCCAAATCCAAGACCAAAACCACCACCATCACCCCAGCCAAACCCACCAAACTATTACAAATACAAACAACCAGAACGATCTAGAGCCCAACCATCCACGACCGCTCAACCTCGGACTCCCAAGCCCCCTGGTAACTCTAGAGCCCAACCATCCACGACCGCTCAACCTCGGACTGCCCAGCCCCCCAGTAACTCTAGAGCTCAACCATCCACGACCGCTCAATCTCGGACTACTCCAGCCCAAGCTCGGACTGCCCAGCCCCCTGCTGACTCTAGAGCCCAACCATCCACGACGGCTCAATCTCGGACTACTCCAGCCCAAGCTCGGACTGCCCAGCCCCCTGGTAACTCTAGAACCCAGCCATCCACGACCGCTCAATCTCGGGCTCCCAAAGCCCCTCCTGACTTGAGTGGTGCTGATTTTAGGGGAGCAGACCTCAAAGAAAGAGACTTCTCAAATCGGAATCTCCAATCCGCTAACTTAAGTCAAGCTAACCTAAAAGATGCCTTTCTCCATCGGGTTAATCTTGCCGGGGCTAACCTCGAAGGTGCTAATCTCTTTAGAGCCAATTTATTTCAAGCTAACCTCAGTAATGCTAACTTACGAGAGGCTAATCTGATTGGAGCTGACATGAGTGGAGCTGATTTGAGTGGAGCTGATTTGAGTGGAGCTAAAGTGGGTTCTAATGGTAAGCTTTTGGTGAAACTGACAGGGGCAAACCTAAGGGGGGCAGTTTTGCCCGATGGCAGTATCCACGACTAGGAGCAACTTTGTAGTACATCCATAGCAAAAACAACAGCAAATTTGAAGTCAATTTAAACTATTGATCATCTTGATCATCCCTTTCCAAATCTGGGAAAGGGAGAACAGGCAATCTCTGCCCTCGAAACACTTCCTCACTACTAATACCTGTAGCTTCTAACCATGAACCCATAGCTTGTATTGAGAGTATACCTAAAAGCATTGGAGCAGTCCCTAGACTTACGAAGAATTTTGTGGGCATTTCTAAATTAAACAGGTCTGCTGACCTGATTTCTGGTATTTCTGGTTGAGAAGAAGACATCTGGGTTATTTTTAGTACAAATGAACTAAACAAAGCCAAAAATTTCACATCGGGGCACAAGAGCCAGACTTCCACAGTAACTCGATTTTTATCTATTTGTAGGGTCTCCCTCCTGAGACTACTAGATAAGGGCGTTTCCCAGTTTGGCGTAAGTCCTGTTGACTCCAATATTACCTGGGATTTACCTACTGAGTCTCAAAGCTGCTTTTGTCAGCGTTCATTTGTGTAGCCCCCCTGTTTTAGAGTCTGGGCTGCTGAGGATTTCAACCTCTATTGTCAGCTAAATGAATTTTATTTGCCCAACAAATAAGTAGTCTTCAGAAAATTGTGCTTAAATCAAGGCGAGCATCTAAGATATGAAGAAATCATTCCTCCGTTACCAGTCCAGTTAATCAATTTGTGATGTTGGATGTCGATCAGAGTCTCCCAAAAGCTCCTCCGCCCTCCCTTGCCAAGTGGGCTTATTGTGCCATTAGGCAACCTGGGTTATCCATACGAATCCGTTTGCGAGGGAACAATTTGCACATTCTGTGTGAACACCCTCAGGGAGTAGAAGCCAATAAGTTAGTCAACCGCCTTATCAAAGCCCTGAAACTGCAACAGGGAGAAGTTCAGTTTCCCCTAGACTTAGCAAACCCGATCTATCAAATAATTGTTTATGGGCGTCGAGTGGGGCAGAAGCGTCCAGACTGGATTAAGCAAATCGCTATCAAACTACCGACCGATGATGCCACTAATGCTTCTAACCAATCTTCCCAGACGTCTTTCGACGCCATAACCACTGATACTGATGCGGACTTAACTGTCTCAAACGAAAGTCTTGCCCGTTCTGGTTCTCCAGATGCGATCGCTCGTTATCTCAGTGAATCCCTCAGTTACCTAGGTGTCAGTGTTAAAGTCCGGATCCAACACCAAGATTCCAAAGCTAGAAGATTTTCCGGGGCAAGTTCTAACCTTAAACAAACTAACCTTCACCCTTCACCCCCTAACCGACGGCTCTGGATAATTTGTAATTCTAACTACAGCCCCGATCCCTCCTTACTATCTGAGCCCATCATCGACCGGTTACATTCCTTGCAACTCAAAGGGTTTCGAGATGCCCTGATTTGCTTTCAGGTAAGTGGCGAAGCCACTCCTGATTGGAAGCTGCGAGTAGATTTGACCCCTCCAGAAGAAGTCCTCAAGGAATGGGCTCGTTGGGGAGATGTAGAAGCAATCCAGCGGTTATTAAATCAGGGGTTAGCAGCGGTAGGAATAACCGTTAGAGCCATTCTTAAAGAAACCACCCTACATGTATTTTCTAGCTTCATCCACCGCCGAAAAACTATTGCCCCAGAAAAAGAAACCTTAGTCAGTACCATTGCCTCAATACTCGATTTAATCGCTCCTCAAGGTATCCAGGGTGCCACTATTTATGGTGTAGAGTCAAGTCAGTTCCCTAGTCAAACCTTACTGTCTCAGGAAGCTGACTCTCTCCAACCCCCCTTGGGAAAGAATGGTCAAGCTGCCAACAATTCCTTACTGCCAGAAACCGAATCCCCAGCCTGGATTCACTGGCTCAACTTACCAGCAGCAGACCACCAGAGTTTAGGAGAATCCACCTATTCCTTAGCCCAAACAGGGCATCACGATGCCTTGACCTTTTTGTTGGAACGCTTACTTAATCCCGACATTGACCAACGATTGGTAACAGGTGGAGTAAGGGTAAAAATTCGCCGTAAACAAGACTTGTTGCACATCATGAGCGAGGCAACGGTCTGTCCTCGAAAATCTAAGGTCACTCGAAAAATTACCCGCTTCCTAGAGCAGCTGGCTATGTCGGAAATTACTGGGTTGCGGCTCTATGGACGTCGCGCTGGTGCTACCTCCCCCTCCTGGAACTATGGAGTTGATTTTGTTCATCGACAGCGTCTAGTCCCAGAAGCTACCCCAGAGTTTGCTGCCTCAGATGCCTACCTGAGTGATTTGGTAACTCCCAGTGGGGAACCAGTACTGCGTCGTGATCTAACCCACGACGATCTCAACCAGGGTTTCAAAGGAGCAGTTGATGGTTTAGTTTACATACTCCAGCGTTTGCTATGCTACTCTCAGCTATTTGTACCAACTGTAGAAAACCAAGACATGGCAGCCTTCTCAGACAAGAGACAGGCTAGGGGAAAATTGTCTATCCAAGGCGTAGCAGTAGGCATGGTATGGGGCGTAGCAGGATTACTACTAACACTGATCACAGATTGGCGCTTTAGTGAGCTGCTACAGTCTCAAGCCTCACCATCAGCAGAAGTAAAGGCAGTGACGAACTCATCACCCAAACCCATTGCTTTGCCCCAAATATCTTTGCAAAAAGGGGCGGGTCTCGGGACTGAAAACTTCAACACCTCTGGGTTTACTGCTCCTGGGGATACCATGGTGATTGTGAATGAAAACGGCAATGCCACCATGGCAGCCATGCTGGCTGCAGCGCGATCGCCCAATCCTTCATTCAATAACCAGATGTTAGATGAAAAGCTAGCTCTGTACCAACAACGCCTGCTTCAGAGTGGTATCCCTGATGTACTGATTATGGGCAGTTCCAGAGCCATGCGGGGAATCGATCCCATTGCCCTCCAAAATGCCTTGGAAGAACAGGGCTATCCTGGCATTGACGTGTTTAACTTTGGGGTTAATGGTGCCACAGCTCAGGTAGTAGACTTCATGGTTCGGCGCGTCTTAACTCCGGAGCAACTGCCTAAATTGATTATTTGGGCTGATGGGGTCAGAGCCTTTAACAATGGTCGAGTTGATGCTACCTACAACTCGATTATCGCATCACCAGGCTACCAAGCTCTAATGGCAGGAGTTTTTCCGAACCGCACTAAACAACCACTATTACCGACAGATGCCACAGACCAACCTCTAGAGGTTTTTAATGATAGTTATCAGTTAATCAGTGACTGGCTAAATCAGTCAATAGCCAAAATTTCCTTAACTTATCCTCACCGAAGCCAGCTCAAATCTCTGTTACGGGAAAAGTTGGTTGACCTAGAAAAGTTCCTCCAACTAGACACAACCGAGACTGCCAAAAAGCCTCAAAAGACATTATCCCCAACCTGGAAAATTGACTTTGATGGCTTCCTTCCCCTGTCAACTCGTTTTAACACCGCTACCTACTACCAGAAACATCCTAAAGTTCCCGGTATTTATGATGGTGATTACCGGTATTTTCAGCTAGGAGGTCAGCAAGACAAAGCCCTAAGAAATTTGCTGGAATTTGCCCAGAAGCATGACCTTAGTATCGTTATGGTCAACCTACCCCTGACTAAAGAATATTTAGATCCAGTGCGGAGCAAATATGATAAACAATTTCAGCGATACATGTACAACTTTGATCTAGAAGGGGGATTGATTTTCCGAGATTTCAATAAGATGTTGCTAACTAAACATGACTACTTTTCCGACCCCAGCCATCTCAACCGCTATGGTGCTTACCAAGTTTCTAAGCAGTTGGCTAAAGATCCAATGATGCCTTGGTCATTAGTCATTAGTGATTAATAATTAATTATTAATCAGTTTTAAATTAACGAACAACCAATAATTATATAGCGGTTTGCAACCCGCGCTAATTACAATAACAACAAGTAGTCAGTAGTCAGTAGTCAGTAGTCAGTAGTCAGTAGTCAGTAGTCAAGATTCGTAATTATACTTAACCTACACGCAAACCGCTATAACTATTCAAACGGAAACGATATGTAAGCATATGCGCTACGGGCATATGCTGATGGCTGATAGCTGAATGCTTACACACTATCAGGCAAACATCCTTCACCCTTGATCTTTAAAAAATGTCATTTATTTCGATTACCTACAGCTGTTTCTTGCTAGCAGTTTTGGGAATCTACTGGTTGGTGCAATCTTCTACAGCTGCCACAGGTTCTCCCAAACTAAAACTTTTGGTTTTATTAAGTAGCAGTCTAATATTTTATGCTTCACTACAAATCCAATACATTCCCCTGTTGGTGTTGATTACCCTAATTAATTTTTACTTTGGACAAGCACTTGGAACGAATACAGTTTCTGGTTCCCATGCTACGAATTATCATCTCTCCAATGAAGAATGGCTATTGGCTGATAGTTTTTGGAATAACCGACGGTCAAGACTACTGTGGCTAGGTATTTTCCTAAATGTTATCTTTTTGCTCGGCTTCAAGTATATTCCTTTTCTGTTGTCAAATTTGGCAGTAATCATCAACTTTACCATTGCCCAAGATGGGGCGAATTGGATTAGGGATAACTTAATTGTTCCTCTAGGAATATCGTTTTTTATATTTGAGGGCATTGCTTATCTCATTGATGTCTATCGTGGGGCTCCAGCAACTCGTAATCTCCTCCAGTTTGCTGCTTATAAGTTGTTTTTTCCTAAACTTATTTCTGGTCCAATTACTCGTTATCATCCGTTTGCCCTTGAACTTAAAACCTTACAATTTCCAAGTCTTGATCGAGCAACAGAAGGACTTTGGTTGATTACATCTGGTGCGATTAAAAAGGCACTGTTAGCCGACCACATTGGGATTTTTGTTGATTTGTGTTTTGGCAATATAGAACGGGCTGGTAGTGGAGATTTATGGTTAGCTATCTTTGCCTACGGTTTACAACTCTATTTCGATTTCAGCGGCTATGTAGACATTGCCCGTGGTAGTGCAGTGTTACTGGGCATTAATCTTCCAGAAAACTTTGATTTTCCCTATTTCAGTATCAGCATTGCGGATTTCTGGCGTCGCTGGCACATCACTCTAGGGGATTGGATCCGTAACTATCTCTACTTTCCCTTGGGCGGTTCCCGTAAAGGGGTTGCTCGTACCTGCGTTAACCTATTCATCGTAATGGTCATTATTGGTATCTGGCATGGAGCAGCTTGGGGATTTGTAGCCTGGGGTGGCTTGCATGGTCTAGCCTTAGTCCTTCATCGCTTGACCGAAGCTTTCTGTGAAAATAGAGATGGGATAAAACGTTGGTGGCAAAGTTGGTCAGGGGTCTTGGTAAGCTGGTTTTTGACCCAATTTATGGTGTTTACTGCCTGGATTTTTTTCCGCATCCCCAATCTCAAACAAGCCAGTTTAGTCATCCAGAATCTCTGGGGTCACCCAGCTGACATCCAATTTGGTCAAAAAGTCTACTTAACCGCTATTGGTATGGAACGCTTCTGGGTGCTTCTCCTGTTAGTTAGCTTAGCAGCCTCAATGGCTGGGGTTTACAGTATCCGAAGGGGTCTGAAATTACAACTCAACTGGCCGGTGAAGTTGTTGTTGGTACCAGTAGGTCTCTACGTAGTTTGGTTGTTTGCTCCTCAGAGTGGTCTGCCTTACATTTATTTCGATTTTTGAACTTAAACTATTTCTGCCCTAAAGACGAACTCACACACTAACCCACTAGCACTCTATCAAAAGGGGCACATCGAACCGATAGGATAGTAGTAATGCTGCAATAATATAAGCTTTATACAAGACTTGAGAGAGAACGCTTTATGGATCTGGTTACACTCCAGAACAAATTAGATAATATTTCCTTTTTCGTCCTGTTTGTGACGATGTTAATTTACTGGGTAGGAGCCGCTTTTCCTAAAATTCCTTATTTGTCACCCTTAGGAATATCAGGGATGGCAACCGCCAACCTTTGCACTGCTACCTTACTCGGAGCAAGATGGCTAGAGGCAGGCTACTTCCCGATCAGTAATCTCTATGAATCCCTGTTTTTCCTGACCTGGGGAATTACCACAGTTCACCTAATTGCTGAAAACATGAGTCGCAGCCGATTGGTAGGGGTGGCTACTGCACCAGTCGCCATGGGAATTACCGCGTTTGCCGCTCTATCCCTACCACCAGACATGCAGGAAAGCGCTCCATTGGTACCTGCTCTGAAATCCAATTGGTTAATGATGCATGTTAGTATCATGATGCTTAGTTACGCTACCCTGATGGTAGGTGCCCTGGTAGCGATCGCATTTTTAGTGATTACCCGTGGTCAGAACGTGGAACTGCGAGGAAGTTCTGTCGGTACTGGTGGCTATCGCAGCAAGAATAACTTACCGAATAACTTACCAGGGAATTCCAATTTTAAACTACAGCGCAACGGTAATGATCCAATTTCTCAGGCTGTAGTTACCTCTGATACCTCATCCCCTTTAGCTGAACTGGGACAGAGTAATGCAGCTAGTACTACAGCAGTGCTCGATTTAGTAACTACCCCCGACTCACCCCTACCATCGGTATCCACAGCACCCACCCTCTCACCCCAGAGGCTTAGTATTGCCGACACTCTCGATAATATCAGCTATCGTATTATTGGGCTGGGGTTTCCTCTGCTCACCATTGGGATTATTGCCGGTGCCGTTTGGGCAAACGAGGCTTGGGGTTCATACTGGAGTTGGGACCCAAAAGAAACCTGGGCATTAATTACCTGGCTAGTGTTTGCTGCCTATCTCCATGCCCGCATTACCCGTGGCTGGCAAGGACGCCGACCAGCAATTTTGGCAGGGACAGGACTTCTAGTTGTTTGGGTTTGCTATCTGGGAGTCAATCTATTGGGTAAAGGCTTACATTCCTACGGCTGGTTCTTCTAAGAACTATATATTTCCGTGATTGAGTGCATGCCCTAAATTGCTTCTACTGAAAACCCGCTTTAATGCCTAGAGGCATCGGGGAATTAACCCTAGGAAACCGACCTTTGCCTCAAAGGAATAGTTAGTTCAATGGTTGGGCAATGAAACTCCTGCCCTCTAGGCATGGAAGCTTATCGAAAAGTTTGATCGGGGAAAATAGTCGTGGATAATCAGTTCAAGCCACTCGCTGTTGGTGAAGTACTATCAGTGGATGAATCTGCTCAAATCTTTATTGGTAACCGTACCTTTAGGGTCGGTGAATTCTTAGTTGCTATCAAAAAGAAATTGGTAGAAGTCTTAGGGGATGAATGGACTCCAGAACAGGAAAGTTGGTTTAGCGAATCGGGTATTCCTTGTGAAGTGTTGCAATTTGCTGCTAATGACTGGCAGCAAGGCAAGGTAAGACTTAATCTAGAATTTTGCCTTGTCGAGACTCAGGATAAAGTTGATGATATATCAGCTATTGGTGGTGAAACATTGCAAAGCACATCAACCCAGGTAGCAGAACAGCCAGACCTCCCAGAGCCACAAACTAGCAATGATTCTGGATTGGAGCTTGGAGTTGGAGCAGCCACAGCCGCTGTGACTGCTACTGGAATATCAGTAGCTGAAGCACTGGAGGAAGATGCCTCAACTGCTATCTCCGATGAGATGAAACTTCAACCAACACTTGATGCAGATGAAGACATTGCTATCGATCAAACCCCAACCAGTACTGAAGATGACTTTGATTTAGGAGACTTTTCCGATAGTCAGGAAGATATTGCTATCGAAGAAACCCCAAGCAGTACTGAAGATGACTTTGATTTAGGAGACTTTTCCGATAGTGAGTCGGAAAGTGAGGAAGATATTGGTTTTGAACAAACCCCAACTAGTCAAGAAGATGATTTTGATTTAGGAGACTTTTCCGATAGTGTTGACGAAGATATAGAGTTCGTAGAATCACCGACAGCAGCGGAAGAAGATTTGCTGGATTTGTCAGCAGTATCAACAGACAGTAGTAATGATTTTGATCTCGGTGAAATGTCTGATGATAGTGATGAAGATATGTTTCAACTGGACGATATTTCCTTTGATGAGGAATCAGAAAACGGTGATGATAATTCCCTAATGGATGATGTCTGGCAAGAAATGAATGAGCTTAAATAAGCTGAACTAATAGTCTATTGGTAAATGTTGACATGGGAGCATCGTAGTGAACAGGCCGATTTCAAAGCTTTTAACAACCTTGAGCGTTTAGAATTTATAGGATTCTAGGCTATCCATGACCTACAAAATTCAAAATTTGACACTCCCCGGCCTAAAAGGACGGGGATTCTTTGCTCAACGACCCGTCTTGCTCAACCAGACCGGAGTCAGGAAGAGTAGAGGACAGATCTCCCAAAGCGTATCGGCTTTCGCCGACGCTACGCGAACAGATCATGGATCCGAGTTCCGGTGTGCCCCACCGTACTGAAGGCTCTCTTAAGAATGTTGATGGCTGCATTGTGGTCTCTGTCTAATTGACAACCACATTTGCAGGTATGAGTTCGAGTTGACAAATATTTTTTGACAACTTCACCACACTGGGAACAATTCTGGCTGGTTAAAGCCGGATTAACTGCAACAGTTATCCGACCAAACTTAGTACCAAAATGTTCCAACCATTTTCTGAATTGATACCAACCTGCATCATTAATAGACTTGGCGAGACAGTGATTTTTAACCAAATTCCTAACTCTTAGATCTTCGTAGGCGACAAGGTCGTTAGACCTGATTACGCAACGTGCCGGAGACGAAACCTTAGAAGAGTGCAGCCTTACAACAAAACCTGCCACCTTTGATGCATAGCCTACCAACTATAAAGGCTGCACTCTTCTTGCGGTAACTTCTAACCAGTCTTTTGGCATGTTCTTCACGTTGTCTACTTATTCTAAGATGCTGCCTACCTAGTCTATCAATGGCTTTCTTTCGGTTAGCAGAGCCTTTATTTTTACGAGAAACTCGGCGTTGATAAAATTTCAACCGTTTCTCGCCCTTACGATAAAATCTTGGATTTGGTTCTGTGTTTCCCTTTGAATCAGTGTAGAATTCTTTTAAACCCACATCAAGTCCCACATTGGTATGGGACAGATCTAGAGATTCTTTAATCTCAACTTTTACACAAAATTGAACATAATAGCCATCTGCGCGACGAACCAATCTAACTCGTTTAATCAAATTTTGGTCGTAACGCCATAACTCCCAGGTTCCCTTAAGCTTTAGTTTCCCGATACCTTTTTTGTCTAAGAATTTTATATACTTGGTATCAGCTGAAAGTTTCCAGCCTGATGTTTTATACTCAACTGACCGAGAAAACTTTTTAAACTTGGGATAACCCTTTTTGCCAGGGACTTGTTTTTTACACTTATCGTAAAACCTAGAAATTGAACTATAAGCTCTTTCCACCGAAGCTTGACAGGCATGAGAGTTTAAGTCTGTGACAAAAGGATATTCAGATCTCAGCCACGTGTTATAGCGATACAGGTCTTTTTGTCCTATCCCTTTGTTGTCCATCCAGTAACGGATGCACTTATTTCGTACAAACTGACCAGTGCGTATCGCCTCATCAATGGCAGCATATTGAGTTTTATTCCCTTTGACCTTAAATTCTAAGACGATCATTTTGACGTGGGATAACCCTACGTAATATTATAGCACAAAAGCCGTCGGACGAAGGACGGGGCTTGAGACCCAAATTTTTGGTCAAAGTTTTGGATAACTATTCATAACCACTCTAATGTCTGAGATACCGAGTTGGACACCTCTTCATGCACGGCTACATAGAACCCTGCGGCAAAAGAAGCTACTACCAAAGAATCAGCAGGTTTTAGTAGCCGTATCCGGTGGGCAAGATTCCCTTTGCCTAAGCAAACTACTGCTAGATTTACAGCCCAAGTGGAAATGGCAGCTAGGAATCGCCCACTGTGACCACCGTTGGACCTATGATGAGGGAATTTCCCTTCATGTACAGCAAATTGCTCAAAGTTGGGGGCTTCCATTTCATCTACGAATTGCCCCTGAAGTGAAAAAGAGCGAATCAGCAGCGCGGCAGTGGCGTTATCAAGCCCTGATTGACATTGCCCAAACTCAAGGTTACGCCACTGTTGTCACTGGTCACACAAAAAGCGATCGCGCTGAAACAGTCCTCTATAACCTGATCAGAGGTTCAGGGACTGATGGCTTGCAAGCTTTGACCTGGGAACGACCTCTTGCTCCTGGAGTACGTCTGGTGCGTCCCCTACTTGACACATCCCGTAGCGAAACTCTCCAGTTTTGCGAGCAGCAGCAACTGTCCATTTGGGTGGATGCTTACAATCAAGACCTTAACTATGCCCGTAACCGCATCCGCCAAGAGCTAATCCCCTATTTAAAAACCCATTTCAACCCACAAGTTGAGACAGCCTTGTCCCAAATTGCTGAAATCTTGCGAGCAGACGTGGAATATCTGGAAAACACTGCTGAGCAAATCCAGAAGCAAGCCATGGCAGTACCTACGGTCGAGGAAGATCCTGCTAGCAATAGCCCTCCACGATTGAATCGTCTGGTATTACAGCAAGCTCCCCTAGCTCTGCAACGTCGTGTGATTCGGAAGTTCCTTCAGGAAAACCAAACCAAAGCCCTCAGCTTTGAGCAAATCGAAGCCGTGACTGGTTTAATTGCTGCTCCCAACTGCTCTCGAACGTCATCCTTTCCTGGTGGAGTAACAGCCTTGGTAGAAGAAGAATGGATTATTCTTAATACTGAAGTATGAAGTATGAAGTATTAACTATAAAGATTAACTATAAAGTATGAACTATGAAACAGTTCTATCTCTTAGTTTCTGATAAATTTTTCTTCTTCAACCTACCCTACAACGAATCGCCTTGGGGGAGCAACATTCTAACATTCAACATTCAATATTAAACCTTAAACCTAAGAAGCTGCCAACTCTGGAGATTGGCTTAAGCTACTGATGATTTGGGATATTTGAGCGATCGCTTGTTGTTGAGAATCACCTGTTTCCTGGATTTGATTCAGAGCATTTGCGATCGCCTCCAGCTTCTGTCGAAGTTCATTGAGAGCATCTTGCAATGGCTGTAGGGTTTCTTCATAGATATCGACTTTCCCCCAAAGTTGAGCTACCTTCACCTGATTGGATAGCCAACTTTCCTCCCAATTTTTTACCTGAGCCAGCTTAGCATCCTTTTCTTGGGTTTGTTGATTCATCAATTCTTCAGCTTCGCTAACCCTAAGGCGCATCTGTTCAATTTCTCGTTCTAGTTGTTGCAATTGATCTGAGTGTTGTTTGCACTGTGCTTCTAGTTCGAGCAAAATTGGTCCTAAGTCAATTTTCTGGTTTTGTTGACCATTACTATCCACAATTCCTTGCCGCAGTCGCAACACTCGTAGGTGCTGATTTAGAATTTCTTCTCGTTCCCATAGAGTCCGGCGTTGACCCACCAAGGTTCTGTCCAGCATCTGGTAACGGTCTTGCTCATCTGCTAACTGGGTTTCTAGACTAATACGATCATACTCACTAGCGACCCTAATCTGTTCTTGTAGTTCTTCAATCCCTTGGTGTTGGAGTGTTAGTTCTTCTTCTTGGTCATTGACGAAGCGTACAACTTTTTCCAAATCCTGCTGCAAATTCTGAACTATATCCTGTAACTCACCCAAGGGCATTTTTTCTAGTGCTGCAATATCCACCATTTGGCTAATCTTGACATCCCCTGATGTTGCTGCCATTCGAGCCAGTTCTTGGTATAACTCTTGCTGAGTTTGGAGTTGCAGACTCACCATCCTAGCTGATTCGAGCTTGATCTCTAGATTGGTTTGCTGCACTTGCATTTCGCGGTTTGCCTGTTCACAGGATGCTTGTAATTGTTGTAACTTTTGGGTTTGATGTTGGACTTCCTCCCCGTGACCCTCAACGTCTGCTTCCAATTTTTGAGCTAATAGACGCTGTTCATTTAACTGCTGCCAGTGAGTATCCAACACCGAATGCTGATGCTTGACTACTTCCAAGGCTTGATTCAGTGGTTCCCAGACAGATTGTGTTGATTCTAATCCTCCTGATAAGCGATTGAGCAATTGCTGAATCACACCAGCCTGCTGAGCATCTAAACCAACAGAGTATTGACCCTCTGAAACTTGCTCTTCTAAGCGTAGCTGCTGTCCCCGGAGTTGTTCCCAAGCACCTTCAAGCTCCTTACTTTTACGCTCCAATTCTTGTCTGAGTTTAGCAGTTTCTGCCTGAGTACTTTCCAGTTCTTGGCGTTGTTGCTCTATTCTGGAAAAATCCTCCTCCATCGTTTGCATCTGCTCAAGCCGCGCTTCCATTTCCATCTCGCGACGGTTGAGTTCTTGACTTTGATAGGTCAAAGATTGCTTCCACTGCTCAATTTCTTCTTCCTGGTTTTTTGACTTTTCTAGCAAGCGAGAGAAATTTTGCAACAGATTGACTAACCTTCCCCCCGCTGCCTCGATTGTTCCCTGTATTTGTCGATTCCCACTCAGGTTAACAATCACCAACGCACCATCACCAAAGTTATTGGCTTGTTCTGTCGGAAGCACTTCCTCCCCAGACACCTTATTCCAACTCTGGTCAGTCCGCTGAAAAGCCAGCAGTTTAAGTTCGGCCTGAGCTCTACCCATAAACCCAGTTTTCTGCTTTCTTACCTCTGCGAGATACAGCACACTGATCGTCCTCTTTTACTTTTATTGTGCCCAATTCTTGATTAACACATTTGAACGCTTAACCCCTTTGGGGTTGCAGGATGGTAATTTTCGGAGATTATTGGTCAACCGACCTAGTTTTGATCCTTAAGGCTATTAATCCTTTAAAGGATGACGGCAGTCAGTATATTTAGACACTTAACCTATTTTAAGGTATTGCCCAGACCTGATTTACCAGTCAATAAAGGTGAGCAGAATAGAAATAGATTGATGAGGATAGTCTTAGGAATCTTCCCACAGGGGGAGTCTAGTTTCCCCAACCGGTCTAGTTTCCCCAACCATAGATTTTATCCACCCAGAGGGTCGAATTTTCTAGATTGAACATAACATCTTACCCCATCACTTTTTTCCCTTGTGCCTAATCCCTACTGAATGCTTCCCCCACCTGCGTTCGCGAGGTGGGGGTATCCGTCTTGATTACAAGGTTTTATCCCTCGCGACAGGCGGCATCCTCGCCGAACATCCAGGACTTTTGCTGGCATGTTCCCCCTCGTTTCCGCTATGGGGCTTAGTTAGAGTCGATGCCTCCGATTAAGGAGGGCACCTCTCCTGTCATACCATACGTGAAAGTTTCCCCTCATATGGCTCCTAGATCTTCTCTCCCTTAGGAGTGCTCCAGTGAATTTGCTGGTGACAGCTATTGTGTACTGCTATTAGATTCTTTGATTTCCAGTTGTCGTGGTTTCCATCTATGTGATGAAGGTGTACATCCTCGTCTTCTAGGAATCTTAGTCCACAAAATCCACAGGAATGGTTTTGCCTTTTCAAAGCTGCTGAGGTAGTATCTGAGTAGAGGTTCGAGTTCCTTCTGCTCCAATAAACTAGGTCACCATCATAAGGTGACTTAGTCCCCTTAACGTTAACGTGTTCATTTTGGCTGTATCCTACTTTCGGGAATGCTTTCTTACATAGTTCAGTAGCTTTATAGCGACTTACCTTTTTTTCTTTGCGGAATTTCTGGTGAGCCGTATTTCTCATGAACCATAGAGAATCCCTGGAACTACTCATATAGCAGTTCTTATGGTAGTTTCTCCATCCACGTACGATCGGGGCTACTTTTTGTGCTTTTATTTCGGCACCATAGTTCGAGTTATTGACTACGTGCTTGATTTTTTCACGTATTTTTCGATGATTATCCTCTGAGGGAATGCATCGAAATTTTCCGTTTTTCTGGACACGGAAGTACCACCCCAGAAAATCAAACCCGTCTGTCGTCTTAGTTAGCTTGGTTTTTTCCTCGCTGACTTCCATTCCGCGTTTTGCTAAGAAAGCTTTGATTTTATTTAAAACTTTCTCAGCGTTATCTTTTGGCTTTAGAATTATTACCATGTCATCGGCATATCTAATGCTTCTGACTTTGGGGTCTAATTCTTCTATTCCGTTCAGTGCTATGTTTGCTAGTAGCGGGCTAACTACACCGCCTTGAGGAGTTCCTTGCTCAGGGAATTCGGGATGTGTTCCTGCTTTTAGGCATCTAAATATCCCGTATTTTAAGCCTGAAGGTGCAATTAATTCCTTCATTATGGTGGTGTGAGCTATTCGGTCGAAGCACTTCTTGATATCTAGTTCTAAGACTCTTTTTTGTATGCCGTTTTTAGTCGAACACAGGTTTAGGAATAGCATTTTCTGAGAATCTTGTGCGCTTCTTCCCGGCCTGAATCCATAACTATAGGCACTGAACGTTGCCTCATGGGCAGGTTCCAGAGCGTATTTGGCTAGACATTGCCATGCTCTATCAGCGATGGTAGGTATCTTCAACACCCTTACTTTCCCGTTCTTTTTAGGGATGGGGATTTCGCGGAGTCGGCTATGCTTCCAGTCCGAAGCAAAGTCGTTCAATGTTTCTACCAGTTCCCATCTCTGCCGGTAGTTGAGGCTTGACTTACCGTCAACTCCCGCCGTTTTTTTCCCTTTATTTAGCTGTGTCACTTGACGGACTGCCAAAAGTTGTGCTGCACGGGATTTCATAATCAGTTTTTGGAGTGACCGCGCCTTCTTTAGGTCGCCATCTCGAACTGCTTTAAACACTCGCTTTTGTAGGCGGAATAGATTTTGGCGGAGTTTCTTCCACTTTTGTCCTTTCCAAAGGTCGCTATATCTGTTTGACATGGGTCTACCTATGCTCTCCTAGAGTTCGTGTTTTCTGAATACCCGTAGCCAGTTTCCGGCTACATCCTACCCGACAGTGAGGATTAGGTTTGGCATAACTTACTAAGGATTCGACCTTTCCTTAGACTCATTTGTTGCTGTCGTTTTTACTCGTTCCGACTGTTAGATTGTTATGAGGTTTTAGGGCAGTCCGGAGATGAAACCTTAGAATAGTGGAGCCTTACTACAAAATTTTTAACCCTTTTACCCATAGCCGACTAACTATAAAGGCTCCACTATTCTTGCGGTAACTTCTAACCAATTTGCCTATCCTCTTCTCGGAGTTTACGGTTGTCATTCAAAATACACCGTGAGAATAAAAGGATGAAGTCTCGCTTTGGCTCGATCAGATTGCGGCTTAGCTTTTAGACACTTTTTAAGGACTTTCGTTAATCTACCCATGACATCTTCCCATTAGCGCCAGTGTCATACATCTGAAATATGTCTGATTGCGCCCTGTCGCCAGCGTCACTCTGACAGAATGCCGTCTGTCTCGGTGTGGCCAGATCGGGTGTCACTTCACTCCTGAAGGGGTCGGGTTTTCACCGCCATCCAAACAGTCAGTTAGGTTTGAAGGTTTTTTAGTCCTTCTTTCCCCCAGCTCATACCCCTTATGTAATAAGGCTCTTAGCTGGAACGAGCCGCACTTCAATGAAGCTTTTACCTGAGAGTCTGACGTTTATGAACCGACTACAAAGGATTTATAGGTTAATTTTCCCAATCGTAGAGAGGTCGTGCCTCAGGGTTGCTCAGAATCTTTTCTCTCCTTTGCCGTACCGCTCAAGATGATGCGATTATATCACATTTTGGAGCTCCTAACCCCCACCTGAACGAGGTGAAAGAAGTTACCGTAAGACAGTTGAGCGATAGGCGCGACAGCCTGTGAGTCATAAGTTTAAGTTATATGAAATAAGGCGAGCCTGTCTAAGGTTTCGTCTCCGGGGAATGCGTCGCTCATTTTTTTTCAAATAAATATACTTAATTTATATGCTTATATGCTATCCAATGGTGTTTAAAGTCCTAACCTATAACCTTAGACATCTTAGCTTAATTTTCCAGTAACCGTCAAAATCCCACTCTTACCGCTAATCAGGTACTTCGCTCATGCTTAGCTGTCTCCAGCCATGGTAAGCTTCGACCAGTTGGCTTACAGAAGTCATTCCTTACCAACTCATTTTTGGGGATATTTTCAGTGTACAGTTAAGCCATTTCTTGAGCAAAGATAGATCAGTACCAGTGTATGGGCATCCTTTAACTCAATGACAGGTCATAATCTCAGATACATCAACAGGTTGTTAGGAGCACATTGTCTTTAAATGCAGGGAACTTTGAGTGAAATTGATATCCGTAGCATCCTGCAACTGATCGAGCTAGGTCAGCGAACCGGGGAACTCTTAGTCGAGGCATACAGCCCTCACCCTAGTAGCAAGGCTAGCAATAGTGGCAGCAATCGTTTTACCTCAGCTAGACTTTACCAGCAGCCAAAACTACCAAGTCCGCGTCCGTATTGGTTTGTATTCTTCCTGAATGGCCAGATTGCCTATGCTGCTGACAGCGATGGGAGCTTGACGCGCCTGCATGATTATCTACGCCGCTATAAAGCCAATGATGCTCTCGATAAATTGGAAAGTCTGTCGATTGCGGCTACCAATGCTCTAGAGTATGGTTACCTTTGGGCTTTGTTAGAAAAGCATGTGATCACACCAAACCAAGGGCGAAGCATCATTCAAAGCATGGTTAATGAAACCCTTTTTGATTTGCTGAGCCTTCACCATGGCTACTTTGTATTTGAAATTGGTCCGGCATTAGCACCGCAACTTACTACCTTAGAAATAGAACCATTGGTCAGAGAGATGATGAAGCAGGTGCAGGAGTGGAAGCAATTGTGCCCTCATATCCAATCTCCCCATCAGTGTCCAATGATTACTGCCCATGACCAGTTACAGGCTACACTGCCGGAAAAATCCTTTAGACTCATAAGCAGTTGGGTAGATGGCAAAACTTCTCTACGCCAGTTGTCCCGTTATCTCCATCGCGACCTAATCACCGTAGCTCGGGCTATTCATCCCTATGTACAACAGGGGTCAATCCAAATGGTGACCCCCAAAGAAGCAGATACGCCAGCCATTGAAGAGCAATGGGAGTTCAAGAAAGTTACACGATCTGTTGTCTGTGTTGATGATGATCTCGCAGTTGGAAAAGCTGTGGAATATACCCTAGAAGCCAAAGGTTATAAAGTCACAGCAATACAGAAGCCCCTAAAGGCTCTGAGTCAGGTTTTCCAACTCCAACCCGATCTCATCCTCTGTGACCTAGTAATGCCCGACCTAGATGGTTATGAGCTTTGTGGCATGTTACGCCAATCCACAGCATTTCGGCAAACCCCCATCATCATGCTCACAGGCAAAGATGGCTTTATTGATCGGGTCAGAGCGCGAATGGTAGGTGCAACTGACTACTTAACCAAGCCCTTCGGAGATCATGAGTTATTGATGCTTTTGGAGAAATACATTTGGTCGAGGTGATCTAGAACAATACCAAGGTAGTAATGCCCTGAGCAAAGAATTAGATCAAGGGGAGAATATTGCTCTGTCAGCCTTTGAGTTATTAATAGAGGCGTCTAACCTATCAGTTAATTAACCAACACTATCCTAATTAAACCCACTGGTCAAGCTAGGAGCTTCCACAAATTCAAGAAAAATATAGTCTTTCTTGCTATCACCACCGATAGATGAGGGATACTGTAATCATGATTTAATTTATAGACCCAAATCGGGCTGTGGTTTAATTTCACGACCTTTCCCGAGGGTCGAGCTAGGAGTTATGAGTAAAGTTTTAGTTGTAGAAGACAGCCTTGCTCAACGGCAGATGATCTCAGACCTCCTTAAAGGTAGTGGTTTGAAGGTGGATGTTGCCAGTGATGGTGTTGAGGCTTTAGAACATATTTTAGAGTCTTGTCCAGATGTAGTTGTCTTGGATATAGTGATGCCACGCATGAATGGCTATGAGGTCTGTCGGCGTCTTAAGGCTGACCCCAAAACTCAGAATGTGCCAGTGGTGATGTGTTCTTCAAAAGGTGAAGAATTTGACCGCTATTGGGGCATGAGGCAAGGTGCAGATGCATACATTGCGAAGCCTTTTCAGCCAACGGAGTTGATTGGAACAGTTAGACAGCTACTCAGAAGATAAATATATTGGTATTTGACGGGAATGGTTGCTAATTCGGACTTTGTAACTGACTCGGCTCTTGAACAAGCCCCAGAATTGCAGGAATTGGAAAGTCCTGAAGGCGAACTATACCTGCGATTTTATCTGCCATCTGGTGATGAATTTGCTCTGCCGGCTACTGGTATCAAAGAGGTAATTGACCCCTCCCCTGAACAAATTACTCCTATTCCTAATGCTTCCCCTTTATTGTTGGGGACCTTCAATCGACGTGGACGGGTAATTTGGGTCTCAGATCTGGGTCAGTTTCTGGGGGATAAAACGGTTTTAAATACAGACCGTATAGAAATCCCTGTTATTGCTATTGAAGATCAAGACACTATGCTGGGGTTGGCAGTTCAACAAATTGTCTGTACAGACTGGCTGGATGTGGAAAAGTTACATATGCCTACCAATGTTGCCGATAGTATGACTCCTTTCTTACGCGGTGAGTGGTTGCTAGACATTGAGTCTAATCAGGTTCTGCGACTACTTGATCATGTGGCGATTATACGCTCAGCAAGGTGGGCAGCCTAAAAATAATTATTAAAAATTGAACATTAAAAATTAGTTGGATTAATTATTATTAAATATTAATTTTTAATGCTTCGGGAGGAGGTAAATGGCATCCAGTATAAATTACCCCCAGCTGTATGGGGAAGCCGAAAAAGCCTATATGCAGGGCAAATACCAAGAAGCGGCAACACTCGTTGATCGTTTGATTGAGGATTTCCCCAATGAACCCAGTGCGCTGCTACTGCGGGGTCATATTTACTGCTATGGTCTACAGCAGTACGATTTGGCTCGGCAACAGTATGAATCAGTACTCAATCTGACCTCTGAGCCGGATTTTGTTAATTATGCCAATAACGGTCTAGAGTACGCCCAGCAATCCACAAATGGTCATCAAGATCCTGGGTTATCACCTGATGATGTCAATACATCACAGGTGAAACTAGATGAGACTGAGGAGTTGAGTGCAGAACCCACAGAAGGAAATTGGCAAGACTTCGCTGATTTTAATGATATCAGTGAATTTGACCCGGAAAGCTTAAGTTTTGATAACACAGGGGTTGATGATTTTGCTTCAGAATCCACCTCACCCTTTAAGGAGTCTTTTCAAGATTCCACTAGTGATAGTGATGAAGGAGCCATAGAGTTACAGTCTGCTGATAATCTAGACCCTTTTAGTATGGTCAGTGACTTAGAAGAAGACAGTGAGGATTTAGAGAGTTGGGAAATTGGCTCTGATTTAGAACTCGATGTTAATGCTGTCAGTAGTCAGACTTGTTACAATGGCACAGAAGGACACTTTCCTGAACTCTCTCAAGAGGAGGGTCTACAAACATTTATGGTGTCTCCTGAGGAGAATTTAGACGAAGAGCTCTCTTATGGTTCAGAACAGTTAACTAGTGAATCTAGCACAGTTGAGTTTAACGTCCTGGCTGAAGAAGAATTAGAGTCTCTGGCAGATTACGAGTTTAGTGATCTCGAGGAGCAATCAAAGAATTCCTTTGTTGAAGCCGCAACCCTGTTAATGAATTCACCAGAGCTTGAGGGGAATTTTTCCCCGACTCCAAGTTCTGATCCTACCCCGACTACCGAAGAAAATTATTCCAGGACCGAGCAGTCTTTGGAAACAGAGAAACCAACTTCTGGGGATACTCAAGCCTATGCTGACAATCAAGAGGACTTAGAATATCTCAATCAGGCTCCTGACTCTACTGAACCCTATTTATCGGGAAACTATGGCTCGGATGAGCAACTTTTGGACTCAGCTTATGAACACAATGGGTTAAACTCTCCAAGCCCAGACCAAATTAATTTGGAATCCTTTGATGATGATTCTTGGACAATGGATGATGTAACGGAATCAGAAGAGGAAATCTTGTCAGGAATTGAAGCACATCAAGGGGTAAAAGAGGGTTTTTTAGATGAGTTTGACCTATTTGATGATGATTTAGATTCAATCCCTGATTTCTCTGTTGATGATCAGCAACCACTGTCCAATGAGAGTGATGACAATAGTGATTTTGATGTATTAAGCACTACTGGCTCAACACTGGGAAGTACTGGGTCAATGGAGATGAACACCAGTGGTGTTAGTGCTGTACCCAGTCATGATTATCCGTCAGCCACTGGGAATGAGGAGCTATTTAGCCTTAGTAGTGCCACCGAGCCAATCCCTATTTATAATCCCACTAAAGACATTGACAAAGAGCTGGTTGTTAGTATTGACCAAGGTCGACTAGCTCCCATAGAAAACGCTCCTGTCAACCAGAAGAATTGGATGACTGCCTTGATTACTGGCGCGGTCTCAATGGTGGTGGTAGCGGGGGTGAGTGCTGGAGCACAATACATGGTTAGAGATAATCCATCCTTCAAAAACCACGTGCGAAATACTAGTATTATGATGACCCTAGCCGCTGGTGTTGCCAGTTTTGGTACTACTCTGGCTGTGGGAAATATTACAGCTAGGCAGATTAGACGTAGTACCGAAAACCTGAAAACCCAGTTTGAAGGAGTCTCTCAGGGTAATCTCAATGCCCATGCTACGATCTATTCCCAGGACGAATTGGGTCAGTTAGCCCATAGTTTCAACCAAATGGCTAGAGTCATCTTGACAACGATGACGGAAGCACAACGAAAGGCAGAAGAGCAAGAACAGGCAAAAGAAGACCTCCAACGCCAGGTAATTCGATTGCTTGATGATGTGGAAGGGGCAGCACGGGGGGATTTAACGGTACAAGCAGAGGTAACTGCGGATGTGTTGGGGGCAGTTGCTGATTCCTTCAACCTGACCATTCAAAACCTACGGGAAATTGTACAACAAGTCAAGCAGGCAGTCCGTCAGGTGACCAAATGTTCCACCGATAGTGAGTCCTTTGCCCGTAGCTTGTCTTCTGATGCTTTACGGCAAGCTGAGGAACTGGCGGTGACCCTGAACTCTGTACAGGTGATGACCGATGCTATTCAGCGGGTGGCAGAGAGTGCAAGAGAAGCTGAGGAAGTTGCCCGCTCAGCCTCGGCTACTGCTCTCAAAGGTGGTGAGGCTGTGGAGCGCACTGTGGCAGGAATTTTGCAAATTCGTGAGACTGTAGCAGAAACGACTCGTAAAGTCAAGCGTTTGGCAGAATCTTCCCAGGAAATTTCTAAAATTGTTACATCGATTTCTACCATTGCCTCCCGAACGAATTTGTTAGCACTCAATGCTAGTATTGAGGCGGCAAGAGCTGGAGAAGCTGGTCGAGGCTTTGCTGTTGTTGCGGATGAGGTACGACAGCTCGCTGATAAGTCAGCCAAGGCACTCAAGGATATTGAACATATTGTCTTGCAAATCCAGAGTGAAACCGGTTCAGTTATGACAGCTATGGAAGAAGGCACCCAACAGGTGATTGAAGGTACTAAACGAGCAGAACAAGCCAAGCGATCGCTAGAAGATATTGTGCAAGTGGCAAACCGGATCGATGCTTTAGTACGTGCCATCACTGCGGATACTATCGAGCAAACTGAAACATCCCGTGCTGTTGCCCAAGTGATGCAATCCGTTGAGTTAACTGCTCAAGAAACCTCCCAAGAAGCCCAAAGGGTTTCTGGAGCTTTGCAAAACTTGGTGGGTGTGGCGGGAGAGTTGCGGACATTTGTTGAGCGTTTCCGTGTGGAAGCGAATGATGGGAAATGATCGACTAATGGCTAAAACTACCAGCCTCGGGTTATGGAGTCAGCGTTTACTGGCGGCGATTTTCTTAGCTGGGCAAGTGATACTTCATCTACTGACTGGGAAGATTCACCGCCGCAATACTATCGAGCAAATGGTAACCGTTGGACCAGAGTCTCTGATAATTGCTTTGCTCACTGCTACTGTAATCGGTATGGTGTTTACCATTCAGGTAACACGAGAGTTCATTAATTTTGGTGCCACGAATGCCATTGGGGGAGTCTTGGCTCTAGCTTTGGCTAGGGAATTGGCTCCGGTGTTGACTGCTGTGGTTTTGGCAGGACGAGTTGGTTCGGCATTTGCTGCAGAAATTGGTACGATGCGCGTTTCAGAGCAAATTGATGCTTTGTATATGCTCAAGACTGACCCGATTGATTACTTAGTGATTCCTCGGGTTATTGCTTGTTGTCTGATGCTGCCAGTGTTGACCATTCTCGCAATTGTGACTGGTATGGTAGGAGGAGTGGTACTGGCTCAAAATCTTTATGGTATTCCCCAGTCTGTGTTTCTTGATTCCGCTCGTAACTTCCTAGGAATTTGGGACTTGTTCTCTGCTGCTATTAAATCTTTAGTGTTTGGGCTGTTGATTGCTGTGATTGGTTGTAGCTGGGGGTTAACCACTACAGGAGGGGCTAAGGGTGTGGGTCAATCTACCACCACTGCTGTGGTTACTGCTTTGCTAGCAATTTTTATTAGCAACTTTTTATTATCATGGTTGATGTTCCAAGGGATGGGTAGTGCGGTGATCAGCTGAATAGCTTGTTGATCGTTCATTGTTAATTGCCCAAAAGCAATCCGTTAACAGACACTCACAAACCAGTAATCTTCCCTCAAGGTCTGTAGCTGTTCAAAATTCCCTAAAACCTGACCTGATCAGGATTAATCGACAGATCAGTTAATTTAGAATAGATCAATCGCACTTTGTGTAGCGGTCGATTCCTTTTCCTTTCGGAAACTTCCAAGAGCTCCACTTAACCCTATTGTCCACACTGTTCAGTTTTACAACTTCACTAATGTCCCAGTCGTATTTTGATACCGAAAGCAAAACTCACAAGTCGTTTGAATTACCTGGTGCTAGACCCCAATACAATCCTGACCGCCCAGGACAAGTGGAGCATATTTTCCTGGATTTAACTCTGGATATCCCCCTCCAAAGGGTTAGCGGTACCTGCACCATCACCCTCAAACCAATACGCAATGGCATTAAACAGCTAGTACTTGATGCGGTCAACTTGACTATCGCCTCAGTGCAGGTTGACCAAATCCCCCAGCCCTTTGACTATGACGGGGAACAACTACAGATCCACCTACTTAACCCCGCTGTTGTTGGAAAAGCGATTAAGATTGCGATCGCATACAGTGTAGACAACCCCCAGCGGGGTATTTACTTCATTCATCCAAACCAGCACTACCCCAACAAACCTACCCAAGTTTGGACCCAAGGAGAAGATGAAGACTCTCGCTTCTGGTTCCCTTGTTTCGATTATCCTGGTCAACTTGCTACCTCCGAAATCCGCGTTAGATTGCCAAAACCCCTGATTGCTATCTCCAACGGGGAACTAATTGCTACAGAAGAAGACGGCAATGAAACGATATACCACTGGCGGCAGCAAGAAGTTCATCCCACTTACCTGATGACTCTAGCCGTAGGGGACTTTGCGGAAATTCGGGATGAATGGCAGGGCAAACCAGTAAACTACTACGTGGAGAAGGGGCGAGAGGAGGATGCTCGCCGCAGCATGGGCAAAACTCCTGGAATGATAGAGTTCTTGAGTGAAACCTTTGCCTATCCCTACCCCTATCCGAAATACGCCCAAGTCTGTGTAGATGACTTCATCTTTGGTGGTATGGAAAACACCTCCACCACTCTGTTAACAGACCGTTGCTTGGTCGATGAACGAGCAGCTATCGATAACCAACGGACTGAAAGCCTTGTGGTTCACGAACTTGCTCATCAGTGGTTTGGGGACTTAGTGGTGATTAAACACTGGTCCCATGCCTGGATTAAGGAAGGCATGGCATCCTACACAGAAGTGTTTTGGACCGAAAATGAGTATGGTAAAGATGATGCTGCCTACTACCTACTCAATGAAGCACGCAGTTATATATCAGAAGATAGTTCCCGTTACCGCCGCCCCATGGTTACCCATGTCTATCGAGAAGCTATTGAACTCTACGATAGGCACCTTTATGAAAAAGGTGCTTGCGTCTATCATATGATTCGGGCAGAGTTAGGGGAAGACTTGTTCTGGAAAGCAATCCAAACCTTTGTTCAAGATAATGCTCACAAAACCGTAGAAACCATTGACCTGCTAAGGGCGATTGAAAAAGCTACCGGTCGTAATCTGTTATTCCTATTTGACCAGTACGTCTTCCGGGGGGGTCATCCTGATTACAAAGTTGCCTATTCCTGGGATGGGGATAGCCAGTTGGCTAAACTGACAGTAACCCAAACTCAGGCAAAAGATAGTAAAACGGGTAGCGATAGTGAGCTATTTGACCTGAAAATCCCGATTGCCTTTGGTTACACCCAGCTCGAAGACGATTCTCCTGTGAAAACCTCTAATGAAACCTGTCTACAGAAATTTACGGTCAGGGTTCATGAACGGGAACAAAGTTTCTATTTCCCACTGGCGAAAAAACCTAACTTAATTAGCTTCGACCACGGGAATAATTACCTGAAAACCGTTTCCCTAGAATACCCAATAGCCGAACTCAAAGCCCAGCTGAAATTTGACCCAGACCCCATCTCCCGTATCTATGCAGGGAAAGCCTTGGCGAAAAAGGGAGGATTAGAAGCAGTACAAGCATTGTCTGATGCCCTTACTAGTGACTCATTCTGGGGTGTTCGTTTAGAAATAGCCAAACAATTAGCTAAGGTAAAACTAGATCAAGCTGAAGCCGCCTTAATTGCTGGCTTGTCCGCTCAAAATCCCCGTGTGCGTCGTGCCGTTGTCCAAGCCTTGGGTGACGTGAAGACTCCAGAAAGCTACAATGCTCTCAAGCAATTACTAGAAAAAGGGGATGCCAGCTACTACGTAGAAGCTTCAGCAGCCAGGTCACTTGGGGGAATGGTTTCGGCAAGCCTTAAGGATAGAGAAGATGAAGTAATCCAATTGCTCACAAAAGTACTTCAAGAACGGAGTGGTTGGAATGAAGTAGTACGTAGCGGTGCCATTGGTGGCTTAAGTCAAATTAAATCTTCACCTATTGCCTTAGACGTAATTTTAGAATATACCACTCCTGGCATACCTCAACCCCTTCGTATAACAGCGATTCGAGCTTTAGGAGAGATTTCTACAGGTCAGACTCCCAATAAAATAGAGTCGATCCTGGAGCAATTAGAAGAACTGTCCCGTGAAACCTTCTATTTGACTCAAGTGACCATAGTTGGTGCCCTAGGAAAAATGGAAACTCCGAAAGCCATGGATATTTTGCGATCGCTTTTAGAGCATACTCCTGATGGGCGAATTCGTCGCATTGCAGAAGAAGCCATTCAGAAAGTCCAGAAAACCATTGGCTCTGACAAAGCCATTAAACAGCTACGGGACGAACTTGACAAACTTAAAAAAGATAATCAGGAACTCAAAAGCCGCCTGGAAAACTTGGAAGCCAAATCTAATCAAGCATGAAGTCTTTCTTTTACAGCTTCTAATTAAATTTCGTAAGCATTCAGCTCTCAGCTCTCAGCTCTCAGCTCTCAGCCAAAGGCCAAGGCTGACGGCTGACCGCTGACCGCTGAATGCTTACAATTTCTACTTAAATTTCTACAGTAAACACTGACCCTGATGGTTGATTATTTTCTACAAATATTCTACCACCATGGGCTTCAACTGCCATTTTACAGAACGTTAATCCCAGACCAGTTTGATAAATTCCAGTCATTAAATTTCCCACATCGTACTTATCAAAAATACGTTTTCGCAATTCTTCATTAATCCCAGGTCCAGAATCAGCAATGCGAATTATAGCTTGGGGTTCGGGATATACTGGATAATCTACTTGCAGTATAATTTTACTTTGTGAAGGAGAAAATTTGATGGCATTTGAGAGCAAGTTATCTAAGACACGCCGGATTAAATTAGCATCAATTAAAAGAGTATTACTGGATTCTGGTATATCGCTAACTAGCTGAATGTTTTTCTCGTGAGCAATGGCTTGGAAATCTAAGACTACCTCTTGTTCGAGTGCATTGAAATCCACCAAGTCTCGATGAAGGGTAAGTTTTCCCGATTGTAACTTCGCCATCATCAATAAGTTATCCGTCATTGAGCGCAGCTGGAGAGCTGATTTCAAGATTTGTTCAGTCTTTCTTTGCTGTTTTTCTTTGAGTTCAGTTTGCTGCAAAATCTCACAAGATATGATAATATTAGCCAAAGGATGTCTCAAATCATGCACGATCATATGAGACATATCTTCCCTCAGCTGTAGAGTAGCAGCTAGTTCATCATGTTGTTTTTTAATCCGCAACATCGAACGCACTCTAGATCGCAGTTCGATTCCACTAACAGGTTTACCTAGGAAATCATCGGCTCCTGCATCCAGGCATCGGGCAAGATCTTCCTTAGAATTGAGAGCCGTTACGATAATAATCGGGATATGGTGCCACTTTGGGTGAGACTTAATCCGATGGCAAACCTCTATACCATCAAGTTCTGGCATCATTACGTCCAATAAGATTACGTCCGGTTGAATTTTTTCTAGACCGTTTAATGCCTCTTGACCACAAGAGGCATAGCTCAAGTTGTAACCTTCCTTGAATAGCAGAGCCTCAATGACATCAAACCCACAGGGTTCATCATCAACTACTAGTATAGAGTTTTGACTATCCATCAATAACACCCTTTATGCGCTTGAATAGTTCACCATATTAAATATAGATATCTGGGATTTATTTTGGCTAATATAAATTATTATACCATTAATTTATATACGATTGATTAGTATGTTTAAACCTACTTGGGACTGATAAATAATGACTAATCACGCTAATCACGAATAACTAATTACTAACTAATTGCAAATCCTTAACCTCTACATGAACATACTGTTGAATAGTACTGACCAAGTTTTTCAGACTCACTGGTTTAGAGATGTATTCGTCCGCGCCAGCTCCTAGACATTTCTCCTTATCCCCTGGCATCGCCAGTGCTGTTACGGCAATAATCGGAATTTCTCTAGTCTTCTGATTGTCTCGAATTCGCTTAATCGCTTCAATACCGTCCATATCTGGCATCTGAATATCCATCATAATCAGCTGTGGGTGGTACTCTTTAGCCTGGCTAATCGCTTCCCAGCCATTCTTGGCTAATATCAACCGATAGCCTTTGCTGAGCAAGTAATCCCAAATCGTCTTAATGTTAGTTTCATTATCCTCTGCAATTAAGATTAACGGTGACTCTGGAGCTGTTTGAGGCATAACCACCAGAGCAGTTTCAGCATGGTTGACTGACTCTGGTGTTTCTAAACGACCCAAAATTTTGCTAATTGTTGAGCGCAACAGTTGGCGGGAGACTGGTTTAACCAGATATTCAGAAGCACCCATCTCCAACGCTTGCGATCGCTCATCCACTACAGAAAGAATCATCACTGGGATGTGTTGGGTTTGGGGATGAGCTTTTAGCTGAGCCAAAACCTTCCAGCCAGACACCTTCGGCAATTGCAAATCTAGAATAATCACCCCTGGGTTGACCTGTATAACCTGCTCGAGTGCTCCTTCTCCTTCAGGGTAAGTCAAGGTTTGTAGCCCTATTTCCCTGATATAGCGAGAAATGACTTCAGCTGCAGTAATAGAGTCTTCGATGATCAGCACTTGGGGATTGGAGATGGCGGATTGAGTAAATTGGCTTAGGTCTCCCAAATCACTCTGGTATTCTCCGTTTGGCTCACCGCTTTGTTTAATCGGCAGAGTTACTCTGAAGCAACTACCTTGACCCACTTCACTCTCGACATCTACCCTACCCCCGTGAATTTCTATGGTTCGTTGCACCAAAGCCAAACCCAAACCTGTACCGGCGTAGCGACGGGACAGACGGCTGTCAATTTGGACGAAGGATTGGAATAGCTTAGGCATATTTTCTTTAGCAATGCCAATACCAGTATCCATGACACTAAAACAAATAGTATTTCTTAATAAGTCTTCCTCAGCTTTTAAAATAACGCTTCCTCCGGTTGGGGTAAACTTCACAGCATTGCTGAGCAAATTGATCAGGACTTGTCGGATACGTCGCTCATCCACTTCTATTTCCCATAGTTTCTCAGTTACCTGAGAAGTCAGCTTAATATTTTTGTGATGGGCTTGGTTTCTAACAAACATTAAGCTGGAATTGCAGAGTTTTTGGAGGGAAACAGCACAGATGTGGAGTTCCATCTTTCCAGATTCAATTTTGGCAAGGTCAAGCAGATCATTGATTAGTTCTAGCAAATGTTGACCACTGCCCTGAATTGTACTGAGAGACTTACGCTGCCTATCTGTAATCGAACCATACACTTCCTCTTGCAAAGCTTCTGATAAACCAAGAATAGCGTTGAGGGGAGTACGTAATTCATGACTCATGCTAGCAAGAAACTCATCTTTGAGACGAGTAGCCCGTTCTAACTGGGCATTAGCCATAGCCAGTCTTTGATGATTTTGCTGCATCTGCTCTTCAGCCTGTTTGCGCTGTGTAATATCTCGACAGACACGGATTAAACCACCATCCTCAAGTAACGTTAGAGAAAATTCCTCAGCAAATGTGCTACCATCCTTGCGCACAGCCGTGGCTTCTCCACTCCATTTTCCTGTTTTAAACAATTGGGGAAAAACTGACTTCTCAATACGCTCAATTTCTTCTGGTGGATAAATTATATGCCATTGCCGACCCACCAGTTCATTCGGTTGAGTGTAGCCAAACAATTCCAGGTGAGTCTGATTGAGGTAAAAGTATTCACCTGCTGGATTAACTAATGCTATGCCATCAGTAGCTGCTTCTAGAGCTGTTAACTGACTTTTGAGAGCTTCTTCTGCTTTTTTACGCTCTGAAATATCGGTGTGAGAACCTGCTATGCGATAAGGCTTACCTGTTTTATCCCACAGCGCCGCTCCACGAGTCAGCAGCCAACGGTAGGAGCCATCTTTGTGTAAAGCACGGAACTCTTCTTGATACTGAAAAAAATTGCCCTCTAGGTAATTATTAAAACTGAGTAAGGTTTGCTCTAAGTCGTCTGGGTGAATAATCTGTGTCCAGGATTCAAACGTATTGGTAATTTCATCATCTTTATACCCCAACATACTCTTCCAACGAGGGGATAAATACATTTCACCGGTTTGGAGATTGCAATCCCAAATCCCGTCGTTTACTCCTTCTACAGCTAAAGCAAATCGCTCTTTACTATCCTGAAGTTCCTGCTGAGCCTGTTTTCGTTGTTCTTCTACACCAATAGCGCTGGCAATCAGGTTAAGCAGTTGTTTGTCTTCTGTACTTGGTTCTACCTGCTGCTGATACAAAACACAAAGGGAACCCATTACCTTTTTGTTCCATTTGACCGCAATACCGATGTAAGTACACAGATTATAAGCCGTAATGTTGGGATCAGTTTGAGCATAAGCTGTATTCTGGAGATCCTGCTTGACCACTGACTCATCAGTTCCTTGTCGGATCACGTCGTAGCAAATACGTCCTTTTGCGCTATCCATAGTCGGGTAATCTGGCGGGACTTGCCACTGTCCTAATGTCACCAGTTGATTGTATTCCAGGCAATTATAGAGAGCGAAACTAGCATTGAGTAATTGCCCACAAACGGCTACCAGATGATTAATATTTTTGTCGGGATTGCTACCAAAGTCAAGAAAGCATTCATTAAGTTTCGCCAGTCGGTCTTCAAGTTGCTTCCGATGAGTCAAGTCTCGAATAACCCCCACAATATAGGGATTATTTTTGGAATCGAAGAAACGAGTTTTCTTGGTAGAAATGAAATGAAGGATACCGTTAGCATCAGTAAAGTATTCTTCATTTTCATTAACGACACCATTCTTCATGACGAGTTGATCGGTTTTTCGGAAAACCTCAGCTTCTTCTGATACGAAAAATTCCGAATCTGAATGACCTAATAGTTGCTCTCTAGAATATCCGATAAACTCACAAAAGCTATCATTAAAAAATTTCCATTTATAATGTTTATCTTTTACAAAAATTGGATCGGATACTGCATTAATTATGTTCGTGATAAAGTCTTTGGTTGCTGCCAGTTCTGTGTTAGCTACTTCTAGTTCCAAGGCATGATTACTCAACTCTTGATTGAGCTGAGTAACTTGGGCTTCTACTTGCTTTCTCTGGGTGATATCTCGGAAATACCAGATTCTAGTATAGTAATCACTAGCTTCAGACACCACAGAGCCAGAGTAACGGTCAAAAATCCGACCATCATTCAAGTAAATTTCATCACGACTTACTTCGCTGGGATGTTCACACAGATACTTCAGCCTGTGGATAAATTCTTTAGGTTTATTTAGCTTAGATAGCACACTTTTCAAAAGTTTTTGGTCGTCACCAGAAGAGTTGAGAATCTCCTCTGGGATATTCCACATCTGACCAAAACGCCGATTATGCCATATAATTTTTTGGTTTTCATCAATAACTAATATACCATCAATTGATGCCTCTTGTTGGGCTTTTAACAGAAATTTAGTTCGTTTCAGTAAATTTTCTCCCTGTTTACGCTCGGTAATATCGCGAGCAATAACACAGTTATATTCTTGATAATTAAACTTTAAATAATTAAGCCCAATTTCTACAGGAAATTCTCGCCCGTATTTAGTGCGATGTACTGAATCTTGCTTAAAAGAACCTCGCTGTTTCAGGTTTTCCCAAAACCGCGACCAGTTATCTTTTGACAGTAAGGGATCGATATCATAAACGTGCAACGTCAGTAGTTCTTCACGGGAGTAGCCAAGGAAATCACAAGCAGCTTCATTGACATAACAAAATCCGCCATCTGTTTTGATAAAAAAACTGCATCCCCTACCCGATCCAGAGAAAAATCGATCAGCTTTAGTGTTTCCAGAGTAAGGAGACGTTCTGCAATCTCTTGCTGCAATTGACTGTTTAGTCGTGATTGCTGAGCTGCATAACGTTCCCTTTGCTTAAAAACAGTCAACAGACTGTCAGCCATAGGATTGAAATTGATAGTAAGTTGCCCTACTTCATCTTTCGTCCACACCTCGACTCGCGCTTCCAAATTGCCAGCAGCAAATTCTTGGGTAGTTTTTGTAGTTGCTTGAGTGGTTTAGCAATTGCTCGTCCAAGCAAGATAGCCAAGAAGACATCTGCGATTAAGGCAATAGCAAGGACGGTCAGCTCAAGTTCTAAATTATTCCTAAGAAATTGATTGAAGGAGGATCCAGTAGTTCCTCTGACTAACACTACGGTCGCTTCACTATCAAAATTAGTTAGAGCTTTAGCGACTATAGTGTAAGATTGTTTACCCAAGGTTTGCCGTGTGTAAACTACCTCTGATGTTTGGGCAACTGCTTTCTCCAACAGGGACCCGTTTACTAAATCTAAACTCGATTCCCCCTGCTCTAAATCTTAAACCTTCACTGTTATCCAAAGTAGCAGTGGCTAAGTTAAATTTCCCCCGAACTCTGACGATAGTAGATTGCACTATAGCCTTTGTCACCCCCCGCAGAGTGGTCTGAACTATGGGCAATTTGCCATTGACCAGGTCACCAGATACCAAGACAGCTACAATACTTCCAGTCTCTGGGTTCGTGACTGGAGTGAGTGTGTAACGAATTAGGGAGTCTTGTTCAACAAAACCATTCGGTAGCTGAGGTGACTCCTTAGCTAACTCAACCCAGCTGACAATTTGACTGGTCCCAATCGCCGTTCGATTCTGGAAAACTTGACTGACTAATTGATTAGGATTAAACCTCTCTCCTGTCCGGTCAGCGTTGGCATTAGCAATAATCTTGCCATTGGTACCTACTAAAGTCCCATATTCAATGTTGCGGGCTTTAATTTCGTTCCTCAGAACCCGTCTGACTTCAGCCTTGAGGGTTGGTTTTATGGGCTGACCAGAATGATCAGCGATCGCAGCAGCAATGATGGCAGCATTATCGGCTTGACCACGGAAGCCCAGCTTAGTTTGCTCAATTTGAGAATTGTAGTTGGTCTCGGTGATTGCTAATTCAGACTCAGCTTGGTCTCGTAGTTCGATTTGCCCTCCTGTTAGGATCATTGAAGCAGCGACGCCGAAGAATCCAATCAGAGAAATTAGCTCAGAGGCAAACAAACCAGTAAGCAGCTTACTACTTAGTGGTAAGTTATAAAACCACTGTAGGCAGCCTAACCGAATGTCTTGGGAAGGGTTAGGGAAAGATGGAGAATCTTGCATAATCCAGGGAAAGTTGCTTGCTGGCAAAGCATTTTCGTGCGTCTGTAACTGGTATCCAATCCGGTAGTGCCGATTTGCTGCGGGCAATCGTGGAAACAGCATAGTGTAGATAAATCAACGTAGATAAATCAACAGATTGCCCATGCTTGTTCGCTACGATACCACCGGAATCGATATGACACCATTGTTGCTTTGTTGATTTAGCCCCGTCATGGAGGATTCTGCTGAAGTTTTAATTTAAAGACTGTCGGTGATAACACGGAAATAACAGCTGAAATCTCAAGCTAGAGCCTCGGTTAATGTAATAATAGAAGTTGACAAATTTATAGATATATGCATCAAGAGGTGCGACCCGTGGCGAATTTAATTCCCCAGTTCAGGAAATGGGCAAGTTTCTGGTGTAGGTTTCTATGGGACTCTCTATTGTCCTGGTAGCAAAACCTGCCCTAAACCCTCTATTGGACTTAAAGTGAGATCTTGCACCATTGTCATTCATCCTAGGGTGGGCAGTGCCTACCAACGTGGTTTGCAAGCTTCATTATCTGTCTGATGCACTGCCCACCCTACATGAACTATTGGACTTAAACACCGAGTTATTGTATATGTACTTGTGTATACTTATTTAATAAAAAGCAAAAGATAGATAAAAAACTATAAATTTATTAGAGAGGCCTATACTCAGCGTGAGTCAGCATCAACTTGTATCTCCTGAACAGCGGTCTAATGAACCCCAAAGGTACTATGATCCACAAGCGATCGCGCGCTACTACCGTTCCAGACCTTGGGTAGTGATTTGGCGTTGCCTGAGGATTGTCTGGGGTTTCGCTAGCTTTGTTTTTAGTTTTAAGTTAGACCAATGGGGCAACCGGACTGAGCAAAATAAGTTAAAACGAGCCACACAGCTACGGGAACTTCTGACTAACCTCGGTCCAACCTTTATTAAAGTCGGACAAGCTCTTTCCACCCGCCCTGACTTGATTCGGCAAGATTTTCTAGATGAACTGATCAAACTACAAGACCAGCTACCTCCCTTTGACAATGCAATCGCATTGTCCATAATCGAGCAAGAGTTAGGGCGCTCCATCCAAAAACTGTTTAGCCAAATTTCCCCAAAACCTGTAGCAGCCGCTAGTCTCGGTCAAGTCTATCGGGCTAAACTCCACACCGGTGAAGAGGTGGCGGTTAAGGTACAACGTCCTAATTTACGCCCTATCCTCACCCTAGATCTTTATTTGATGCGCTGGGCAGCTAGCTGGATTGCTCCCTGGTTACCACTCAATCTCGGTCATGACCTAACTTTGATTGTAGATGAATTTGGTACTAAGCTCTTTGAGGAAATTAATTATCTCAATGAAGGTCGCAATGCCGAACGGTTTGCTCTAAACTTCCAAGACGACCCCACTGTGAAGGTTCCAGCAATATACTGGCGCTACAGCAGTCTCCGTGTCCTCACCCTAGAGTGGATTGATGGCTTCAAGTTAACAGACACAGAACGTATTGAAGCCTTAGGACTAGACAGCGCAAGCTTGATTAAAACCGGTGTCACCTCTGGTTTACGTCAGTTGTTAGAGCATGGCTTTTTCCATGCTGATCCTCATCCAGGTAACTTATTTGCCCTTCCGGATGGACGCATGGGCTATATTGACTTTGGTATGATGGATCAGTTAGATCAGGACACCAAAGAAACTCTTGTCAGCTGTGTCGTTGATCTAATTAATAAAGATTATCAATCATTAGCCCAGGCTTTTGTTAAATTAGGTTTCCTAGCACCCAACACAGATATCCAGCCGATTATCCCAGCCTTAGAAGCAGTGTTGGGAGAAGCAATTGGTGAAAGTGTCGGGGATTTCAACTTCAAGACGATCACAGATCAGTTCTCAGAGTTGATGTACGACTATCCTTTCCGGGTACCAGCCAAGTTTTCCTTAATTATCCGTTCTCTGGTGACTCAGGAAGGACTGGCACTGACCTTAGATCCCAACTTCAAAATTGTCGAGGTTTCCTACCCCTATGTAGCTCAGCGTCTGCTTACCGGTGAAACCCCACAAATGCGGCGGCGTTTGATTGAGGTGTTGTTCAAAGACGGTAAATTCCAGTGGGAACGACTGGAAAATATGATTGCGATCGCTCGGTCTGATCAGAACTTTGATTTGCTCCCAACCGCTCAACTTGGTTTGCAGTATCTCTTGTCTGAGGAAGGTCAGTTTTTGCGACGTGAACTGTTGTTAGCGTTAACCGAAGATGACCAACTCCATGGAGCAGAAATTCAGAGTCTGTGGAACTTAGTCAAAGATGATTTACCACCAGGACGTTTATTCAATGTAGCTTTGAATGCACTAAGTACTATTTCCAGTGATGGGATTGGGGCTATTTTACCGAAAGCTCCTGCTGTGAGTACCAAATAGTGTGTCAGAGCAACTGGCCGATAAGGAATATCCTTATCGTAACTACTGACTCCTGGCTATTCACTACTTGTTGTTATTTAATTAGCGCTTCCAAACGTTATAGGATTTGGTGGGTTACAGCCCGAAAAAAAATCAATGCTGCGCTTAACCCACCCTAGGAAACTATAAGATTATATTCAGCATTCAGCTATCAGCATTCAGCTATCAGCATTCAGCTATCAGCATTCAGCTATCAGCATTCAGCTATCAGCATATGCGCTACGCGCAGGCTACGCCAACAGCTAATGGGCTACGGGAACAGCTATTGAATAAAACAGGATTGTGAGAATTTTTGATTCCCTATTCCCTACTCCCTATTCCCTATTCCCTATTCCCTATTCCCTGTTCCCTTTGCTATTGGATAAGGTGTCATTCTTTGTCATAATCTTCACAGGCAGTAAAACCATGAAGATTAGGAGTTATTTGTGTATAATTTTTGGCCAGACCCACCGTATTTTTTGTTAATTTTTGGTTTGTTTGCTGGGATTACCTGTGGGCTAGCTTTTGAAGCTACA
>NZ_GL890840.1:16586-17531 GCF_000211815.1 Moorena producens 3L | reverse complement strand
TCATCCGTTCTAAGTTCTGGTCAATTTTTTGGATGTCTTCTGGCTTGGTATTTTGGAGCAATTTGTGAAATATTTCTTTTATCCTCCCCCGGTTCATCTGATCCAAGCTCTGGTCAATTTTCTGGATGTCATTGGGGGAGATATTTTTTTGTAATTTTTCCAGTAGTGTTCTAATCTTGCCAGGGTTGCTTGCTGGTGAGTTTTCCGACAGTTGGGAGATTTCTTGTTCAGTGCTAGATTTTTGAAATTTGCTGAGTATCCCTGTAATCTTGCCTCTAATTTTGCCAGGGTTGGTTGGTGCTGAGTTTTGAGACAGTTGGGGGATGTCTGGTTCAGTGGTAGATTTTTGAAATTTGCTGAGTATCCCTCTAATGCTACCTCTAATTTTGCCAGGGTTGCTTGGTTCTGGATTGCTTACCGTTACTGGGGTGTCCTTAGGAGTGCCTGGTTTGGGTAATTTGCTCAGTAGTGACTGAATTCGCCCAGGGGGTTTTTGTTCTAAGGTCTGGTCGAGTTGTTCTAAAGTCTGGTCGAGGGAGTCGAGGGATTGGATATCCTCTGGTTTTTCCTCTGGTTTTTCCTGTTTTTGAAATCGCCGAAGTAGTCTTTCCCGTAAACCCATTACTATCAACCTTTTTATATACGAGGATTTATCTGTTTTAATTGTTATAGCAATTGTCTTTACCATGAGGGACAAAGTGGTCCCCCTAAATCCCCCTTAAAAAGGGGGACTTTGAGCTTGATAAGCGTACCTCATAAATGCAATAAACACTATATAGCAATTCTATATCCCATGAGGTACAAAGTGATCCCCCTAAATCCCCCTTAAAAAGGGGGACTTTGAGCTTGATAAGCGTACCTCATAAATGCAATAAACACTATAACTAGTATAATGACATTTATGGTAAGCTTATTGCTAAATGGCTAGGGCGTGTCTTCAAACTC
>NZ_GL890840.1:0-16228 GCF_000211815.1 Moorena producens 3L | reverse complement strand
CAACTCCCCTGGTCTTTCCCGAGCAGCTAAAGTGACTACCCAATCCTTTCATTCTAACCCACTGCGCCAGTGGTTAACTCGCTTTTCCCTATCCCTAGGCTTGAGTCTAGTATCTACATTCAGTGCAATTCCTGCCCTAGGAGCAGAGCGAATTACTTTCTTTGTTTCTCCCTTTGGACAATTTAATATTGGGATTGAAGACTTGGAAGTTTTTGCTAAAGATGGCACAATGACCAGGCAATTTGCCTATTATGCCAACTTTGCTACACCAATACAATTAGCAACACTGCGGATTCTACTAAACAGTCGATTTAATATTTCTCCCAGATATGTTTATTTGTTCACTCGCTTACCGGTGGGCAAAACCTTACTGCGCCGATTGGGGAATGTAATAAAAGCAGATTTCAATCGCAATGGTTTCTATCCCTTACGGGGTGCTTTAATTTCGGCAGCCTCTGATCCAGAAGGCTTGAGCGTTATTAATGTATTGCGTAAATTTTCCCTAGAAACTATTTACCTGGATGTGGAACTAATTTCTGATGTTACTGATGAGATATCACGGCTATTTGTGGTAAATGATGTTGTATTTGGTGCCATTAAAAATCAGGCACAAATACAGGGAGAAGGATCAACATCGTTTGATTTATCAGCACAAGCAGATCTCAGGAATCCTGGAGGAATAGGTTGGCGTAAAGAAAGCTTTGAGGTTTATAATTCTGAGCGTCAAGCTTCGTTTCCCGTTGATATTTATCTACCTAGGTCTTCAAACCAAGGAGGGATAGCAGGCTCGATTCCAACTCTGGTTATTTCCCATGGTTTGGCTTCAGACCGCAATACCTTTGCCTATCTAGCACAACATTTAGCATCTTACGGTTTTGCAGTTGCGGTCCCGGAGCACATTGGTACTAGTTCCGAACGCATTAATCAAATCTTTGCTGGCTTCGCAACTCCCCTCAATCCTACTGCGATCATCCATCGTCCTTTGGATGTAAAGTATTTGTTAGATGAACTTTCGGCTAAAGCTAATTCTGACCCGAGTAAGTTTGGCAGGCTTAATCTAGAAGAGGTGGGAGTAATTGGTCAATCCTTCGGAGGCTATACTGTTCTTGCTCTAGGAGGGGCGAAACTCAATTTTGAACAGCTTACTAGTGACTGCGATACTGCTCGACAGAACAATTTATCCTTAGATGTATCCCTGCTACTCCAGTGTCGAGGTACTCAACTATCCCCAGAAGACTATAACTTGGGAGACGAACGGGTAAAAGCGGTGATTGCTGTTAATCCGCTGAGCAACCCGATTTTTGGTGAAGCCGGGATGTCACAAATTCAGGTTCCGGTCATGATGGTGTCAAGTATCAGAGACATCTTTGCGCCACCTGTAGAACAACAAATTACCCCCTTCAGCTGGCTAACTACCCCAGAAAAATATCTAGTGGTGACAGAAGGAGGTACTCACTTTTCCTACCTGGGTGGGGCAGGAGAGGGTGTCTTACCGGTTCCACCTGAATTGATTGGGCCAGATCCTGCTATCGCTCGTCCTTACCTGATGGCACTTAGTACCGCTTTTTTCAAAACCTATATTGCTAAACAACCTGAATATGCTTCCTATCTCAGTGAGTCCTATGTCAAAGAGATTAGTCAAGACCCATTGAATCTGTTTCTGCTCAAGTCTTTCTAATTCCGATACTTTTTGGCTACTAAAGTCTACTAGATAGACCTTAGCCCACCAATGCAAGCTGCTCTCGCAGCCAGGGTGTATCTACCAAAGCTCTTAGGAATATCCCGCGAGCGCCATTGATGTCGCGATCCATTATTAGGCCATCAATCTTTGACTTAATAGCCTTGCTCCCACCAATGTTTACCATTTCTCCCGTCCAGCTCACAGTCTTGGAGGTATAGGCTTCACAGACATCTACTACTGTTTTTCCAGTTTCGGAGGCTTTATGTTTCAAAAACTCCTTGAATCTAAAGTGAGAAAATGTCAGCAAGTTCCGCACTGTCTTTGATCTGATCCTCCTTTTTCCTTTTTTAGACATTTCAGACGTCTCAAAAGTTGGAAGTAGGATCACATCAAAGCTATCTACCAAGAACCTAGCAGCTTTGTGATGGAGTTCGTTCACTAGGTTTTGAATCCTAATAACAATTCGCCTAGCCGCTTTTCTCATTCGTCGTTTTTGATTCCTCTTGGTCTTACTTATTTTTGAAAGTAAGTTATCAAGATGAGAGCAAAGTCGCTGAATGCGAGAAAAGTCTCCGTGCCCAATTTTGCCTATAGAATTCTCACTAAAAAACGTTAAGAATGTTCTAACACCGGGGTCTATCGCTACCACTCTACCTTGGTTTTCGGCATTTTTTTGAGTAGTCTGATGAGGAACCGTCAAGTGATAATCCCCATTGTTACTGGTCAATCTACAGTCGCCCCTGTTGTCAGGCAACGCCTCAGAAAAAGTCAAGCCTCCTAGCTTTGTATGGTAAATGCCTTTTTCTGAGACTGCTGACTTAGGGATGTAGCAAGACTGGACAGGATTTTTTCTAGATCTAAATCTAACTCGATTGATTTGTCCAGTCTTTTTGTACTTTTTCTTGGCCTCCCTCACGGCGGTGCAAGCATCCTTTATCGCTATCGATTTAATTTGATAAGGCACTTCCTTGCACCACTCGGGAAGGTCGTTTAATATTCCAGTCTTGATGGCTTTCCAGTTAGCCTTTACTTCCCCATCTTGAAGTATTTTAACGGTCTTGTTGAAAACGTAACGAGAAACTCCAAACCACTTACGAACTAAATAACGCTGCTCAGCACTTAGGAATATCCGAATCTTTCTTGATTTTTGCCCCGTACTTTCTGAGTCCGTGGACGCGACAAGAGAAGACGTGAATGATTCAGAGAATATCTGCGGTAAGTTCGGATTCTGGACAACTTTCAGGTTGGTCGAGAACCAAGATCTTTCCACCGTTGAGTTCTGCCAAGTATTCAAACAGTTCAAAACCGAATCTGGTAAGTCTGTCTCTACAGGCAACAACAATCGTGAGCTGACATCCCTGCATAAGTCGTTCCAGTATGGCTCTAAGACCTTTTCGTTTGTAGTTGAGTCCTGAGCCGATGTCTTTGATGACTTCTGCCTCTGGGAAGAGCGAGTGCATGTACGCGACTTGCCTGGCGAGGTCGTCAAATTGTTTGCTACTACTGACTCGGCAGTAACAGATTGTGACTGGTTCAGGGGCTTGTCGTTTTCCCAAAGTGGCAAGACTAACTGTATCGAACAGTCGATATCCGCTTGGCGTTCGCTCACATTTGATAGTTCCATTGTCCGCGTACTTTCGCAATGTGGTTTGAGAGAGTCCCGTAAGTTCGACCGCCTTACGGAGTGGTACTAATGTCATCTCACTACTCTAACAAATTCTTTGGGACTTTGATAGACTTTATGATACTTTATATAACTGTACCCTAACCCCCTATCTCCCGACTCCCGTTCCCCTCCTGGGAGGGGTTAGGGGTGGGTTCCGACTCCCCTACATATCACAAATTTTCCTTAATTCTGTTTCCTCTTCATGAGTGAGTAGGTAATCATCGAGCCATTTACAACTCTGTGCCACTAAATCATCTAGATCGAAATTCCATAAAATTACAGTGTTGTCTGCACTAGCAGAAGCGATGGTCTTGCCATCTGGGCTAAAGGCCACGCTATTGACCCAATCCCTATGTCCGGTGAGGGTGTGCAGTTCTTTGCCTTGGAGATTCCATAGTTTCACCGTCTTGTCCCAACTAGCAGAAGCGATAGTCTTGCCATCTGGGCTAAAGACCACGCTATTGACCCAATCCCTATGTCCGGTGAGGGTGTGCAGTTCTTTGCCTTGGAGATTCCACAGTTTCACGGTGTTGTCCCTACTAGCAGAAGCGATAGTCTGGCCATCATCGCTAAAGACGAGGCTAGTGACAAGTGCGCTATGGCCTTTGAGGGTGTGCAGTTCTTTGCCTTGGTGATTCCACAGTTTCACGGTGTTGTCCCAACTAGCAGAAGCGATAGTCTGGCCGTCTGGGCTAAAGGCCACGCTATAGACAGGTGCGTTATGGCCATTGAGGGTGTGCAGGAGTTTGCCTTCTCGATTCCAGAGTTTCACGGTGTTGTCCCAACTAGCAGTAGCGATAGTTTGGCCATCTCGGCTAAAGGCCACGCTATAGACAGGTGCGCTATGACCTTTGAGGGTGTGCAGGTATTCGCGTTTGAGATTCCACAGTTTCACCGTGTTGTCATCACTAGCAGTAGCGATAGTCTGGCCATCATAGCTAAAGACGACGCTATTCACCCAATCGCTATGTCCGGTGAGGGTGTGCAGGAGTTTGCCTTGTAGATTCCATAGTTTCACCGTCTTGTCCCAACTAGCAGTAGCAATAGTCTGGCCATCTCGGCTAAAGGCGACGCTAGTGACATCTGCGCTATGGCCTTTGAGGGTGTGCAGTTCTTTGCCTTCGAGAGTCCACAGTTTCACGGTGTTGTCATCACTAGCAGAAGCGATAGTCTGGCCATCATAGCTAAAGACGACGCTATTGACAGGTGCGCTATTATGTCCGGTGAGGGTGTGCAGTTCTTTGCCTTGGAGATTCCAGAGTTTCACGGTGTTGTCATCACTAGCAGAAGCGATAGTCATGCCATCTCGGCTAAAGGTAACGCTAATCACAGGTGCGCTATGTCCGGTGAGGGTGTGGAGGGTTTTGCCTTGGAGATTCCACAGTTTCACGGTGTTGTCCCTACTAGCAGAAGCGATAGTCATGCCATCTCGGCTAAAGGTAACGCTAATCACAGGTGCGCTATGTCCGGTGAGGGTGTGTATTTCTTTGCCTTCGTAATTCCAAAGTTTCACGGTCTTGTCCCAACTAGCAGAAGCGATAGTCATGCCATCTCGGCTAAAGGTAACGCTAATCACAGGTGCGCTATGTCCAGTGAGGGTGTACAGTTCTTTGCCTTGGAGATTCCAGAGTTTCACGGTGTTGTCATCACTAGCAGAAGCGATAGTCTGGCCATCTCGGCTAAAGGCCACGCTATAGACATGTGCGCTATTATGTCCGGTGAGGGTGTGCAGTTCTTTGCCTTGGAGATTCCACAGTTTCACGGTGTTGTCCAAACTAGCAGTAGCGATAGTCTGGCCATCTGGACTAAAAGTGAGGCTAGTGACAGGTTCGTTATGTCCACTGAGGGTCTGCAGTTCTTTGCCTTGGAGATTCCACAGTTTCACGGTGTTGTCCAAACTAGCAGTAGCGATAGTCTGGCCATCATAGCTAAAGACGACGCTAGTGACATCTGCGCTATGGCCTTTGAGGGTGTGCAGTTCTTTGCCTTGGAGATTCCAGAGTTTCACGGTTTTGTCACTACTAGCAGAAGCGATAGTTTGGCTGTCTGGGCTAAAGGTCACGCTAGTGACAGTATCAGTATGTTTATCCAGGCTATTATACTGGTTGACTCCATAGAGGGATTGCTGCAACTTAGCGATCGCCTGTATTGTAGTATCACCTTTTACCCTTTTTGCCTTTTGGAGTTTTCCTACTGCCGTTAAACTTTCTTTTAGAGCATCAAAGGGTTGCTTTGAAACAAAAAGAGTTTCTGAAAGTTGACTAAGGGCTTCAATTTCACTTCTGGTTGCCTTTCTCGCCTGTTTAGTTGAAACAACTGTCCCCAATACCAACACACCAATAAACGCTCCCGCTACTAACCGGCGGTTACGGGTCATTTGCTTGTGCTTATGACGGCTTACCTGAATATACTCCTCGGCTAGCCCATTCAACATCCCCAACTTGCCATGCTCGTTCAAATACTCCTGGGCTTCTACTAACTTCCCCCCAAGCAACAGTACACCGGCATCATCACGCTTCTTACCCTTCTGCTGCCATTCTTCTGCCGCCGCTTCCAGCTTGCGTTCCACTACCATCCCTTCTGTGTAACTCTGCTTCCACTCCAGCAACCTTCCCCAGTGGCGAATCAAGGCTTCATGAACTACATCCAAAACCACATCCTGGGAATTTTCTTGATGGCTTCTAGTAATCAAGCGGTTCTCTGAACTGGCTAAGGTCTGGCTAACAGCATCGAGCAGTTCTAAACTGTGGTGAGAATTGACTAACTCCCCCAGGCTTACTCGTCTACGGGTATCGAGAGTATCTCCGACTTGAGTTAATTCCAAGAACAAACGCCTAGCCACACTTTGTTCTTCCGCTGAGAGACTATCAAATACCTGATTGGCTCTCTTTTCGAGAGTTCCCTCAATTCCCCCTAACTGTTGATAGGTTTCTAACCGTAAAAACCTTTCCTGCTGCTGTCTTGACTGTTTCCATAATTCCGTCAGAGTATATTGGAGCAGGGGCAGGCTGCCTGGATAATCTTCCACATCGTTAATCAGTTGCTGTTTTAATCTGCCCTCAATCCCTAATCCTACTAATTCAGCTGGTTTAGCGATCGCTTCTTCAATTTCCTGACGGTTCAAGTGGTCTACATTGATTAATGGTTTATTGATCTTCTCTACTAATTGAGGATACTCTCGCAACCGCCCCCGAAAGTCAGAGCGCATGGCAATTAACACAATTAGATTGTCTTTGTTGTCTAATAATTCACTTAAACTGTTAAAGAATTCCAGCCGTTGGTCAGGTTGACCCATAGTGAAGCACTCTTCAAACTGGTCAATAATCATGACCACCGGTTCAGAAGTCGCTACTAGAGTAAGACTAGAATTGTCTCCCTTGTTGTCTAAAAGCTTTCCCAACTCCTGCACCTCCTGTAACCTTTGCTTTGGTGCAACACCTGGAGTGAAAGGTTCTAGATAATGCCAGCGATCGCTTCCAGCAATTGCCTGACCTAACTTCAGCTGATACAATAAACCCGCCCTGAGTAAGGAAGACTTGCCACTGCCGGAAGCCCCTAACACTACCAGCAGACGGTCTTTAGTTTTAACTCGCTCAATTAACTGCTGGGTCAACTGAGAACGACCGTGAAACACCAGAGCATCCTCTGGTAATGCGGTAAAATAAGACAGAGACCGGTAGGGGCATTTATCCTGAAAGCTCAGTTTCGGAAACTGGGTAGTCAGTAGAATGGCTTGTTTTGAGTTAGCGATTAAAGGACGTTGTCCAGTCCTTGACATCCGCTGCTCAATAAACAAGGCCAAATTATGACTATTTACAATACCATCCGGGTGATTTTCCGGATTCAACCCTGCCAGTAACGCCTTGGTAAATACTCCTTGTTCATGGCTAATCTCTACTCCCGGTTCATAGGAACGAGTGGCAGTAATCAAGCAGTAAGCTTTATCAGTTGGGATAAATGGGAGCAAGCTTAGTAACTCGCCACTGTAGCAACAATCTAACCAAATCACTACCTGTTTGACTGGGCTAGTTGCGATTTGCTGACCTAATTCCCGCAGAGGATAGCCATAAATTCCCACATCAGGAAAGGCATCACTAGTGACTAAGAAAACGTCTTGTTGTCCATCCACCTCTTGTCTACAGCCATGGCCTGAAAAGAAGAATAGGGCGGTTTCTGGGGGTTGGTTGGGAGGTGGAGGATTAAACAGATTAGCGACTGCTTCCCTTAATTCCTCTAATTTTACCAGTCCTGTGCTGGATACTCCCCCTGCTCCTTTTTGGGTCAACCCAAGGGGTAAGTCCTGAATCCGAAACGGTTCATAGCCATACTGCTCTAATCGTTGAGCGACATTTGCCCCATCTAATGCAGCAACAGTCAGGTCGTTAAAGTTGGTGTATTCTGGATAACGGTTAATGCCAACGATTAGGGCTTCCCATTCCGGTGTCATTGGAGCGAGGCTGTGAAATTTTTACTAGGGTAACATAGCCTATGGCAGTTCTCAATTGGGTCAGATACTTACGCCCTTGGGGTTAATGGCAGCAGTCACTGACCATGCTTACTCTCTGGCAAAAGAGAATCCATAATAGAGTGACAAGTTTTTGGTCAGGATGAGCCACACTATGAAGGAACCTACCAACCTCACAGAACAAATCAAGGTTAAGGTAGAAGATGACCGCACAGGTATGTCGGTGGAAACCCTTAAGCGAGCCTTTGCTGACAATCTTTATTATATCCAGGGTAAAAATCAGTTTTTGGCTACACCCTACGATTACTATATGGCTCTGGCTTATACGGTAAGAGACCGGCTACTCCAGCGGTGGATTAAAACCTTAGAAACCTATACTAGAAAAAATACTAAGACTGTATATTACCTGTCAGCAGAATTTTTGATGGGTCGCCAGCTCACTAACAATTTGCTCAATTTGGGAATATATGATCGGCTCAGCCAAGCTCTCCACGAATCTGGGCTGGAGCTAGATGACCTGAAAATGCTGGAAGCTGAGCCTGGTTTAGGAAATGGAGGTTTAGGACGCTTGGCTGCTTGTTTCCTGGACTCCTTGGCAACTTTAGAAATTCCTGCTGTTGGGTATGGGATCCGTTATGAATTCGGCATCTTTGACCAGCGGATCATTGATGGTGCTCAAGTTGAACGTCCTGACAAGTGGCTACGGTTCGGCAACCCTTGGGAAATCAGACGCCCAGAATTAACAGTTGAGGTGAATTTCGGGGGTAAGACAGAATCCTACAAGGATGAGGGAGGTCGCTATCGGGTACGTTGGATTCCCGAGTGGCAGGTTTTGGGTACTCCCTACGATATACCAGTGCCTGGTTACAAGAAAAATACCGTCAATACCCTGCGTTTGTGGCGTGCTGGTGCCAGTGAAGAATTTGATTTTGAGGTGTTCGACAGCGGTGATTATGCTGGCTCTGTGACTGAGAAGATCTATTCCGAGAATATCTCGAAAGTTCTCTATCCCAATGATAACACTTCCCAAGGGAAGCAACTACGGCTGGAGCAGCAGTATTTCTTTGTTAGCTGTTCTCTTCAGGACATTATTAATAATTATCGACGAACTAATCGTAATTTCGACCTGTTCCATGAGAAAATTGCGATTCAGCTGAATGATACTCACCCATCGATTGGGGTGGCGGAGCTGATGCGGTTGTTCTTGGATAAGTACAAATTGAGCTGGAATCGAGCTTGGTATATTACTAAGAACACTTTTGGCTATACTAATCATACTTTGCTAGCAGAGGCTTTGGAACGCTGGCCAGTTAGCCTATTTGAGAGACTCTTACCAAGGCAGTTAGAGATTATCTATGAAATCAACCGTCGCTTCTTGGATCATGTGCGTCTGAAGTATCCAGGTGATAATGACCGGCTCAGACGAATGTCCTTGATTGACGAGGAACCTGAGAAGTCTTTGCGGATGGCTCATTTAGCCTGCGTAGGTAGCCATGCTATTAATGGGGTGGCGGCACTGCACACGGAATTGCTGAAGAAGGATGTGCTGCGAGATTTCTATGAATTGTGGCCAAATAAGTTTATTAATATGACCAATGGGGTCACACCCCGTCGGTGGCTATTGCTGAGTAATCCTCAACTGTCGGAACTGATTACTGAGAAAATTGGAGAGGGTTGGGTTACTGATCTAGACCAGCTCAAACAGTTAGAGCAGTTTGTTAATGATGCTGAGTTTTGCGTACGCTGGCGCAAGATTAAACAGCTGCACAAGAAAAACCTGGCAGATTATATTCTGCTGCACAACAATATTAAGGTTGATCCTAATTCCCTGTTTGATGTCCAAGTCAAGCGGATTCACGAGTACAAGCGTCAGTTGTTGAATGTACTCCATATCATTACTCTCTACAACCAGATCAAGGAGAATCCCTCGATCGATATCTTGCCCCGAACCTTTATTTTCGCTGGCAAAGCAGCACCGGGTTACTACTTGGCTAAACTGGTGATTAAGTTGATCAACTCGGTAGCAGAGGTGATCAATGATGACCCTGATGTAAGCGATCGCATAAAGGTAGTTTTCTTAGAAGGCTTCTCGGTTTCCCTCGGAGAGCAGGTTTACCCAGCAGCGGACCTTTCAGAGCAAATCTCCACTGCTGGCAAGGAAGCCTCTGGGACTGGCAATATGAAATTTGCCATGAATGGAGCGTTAACGATTGGTACCTTGGATGGTGCTAATATTGAAATCCGAGAAGAAGCAGGAGCAGACAACTTTTTCCTGTTTGGTCTAACTACTGAGGAAGTATACGCTCTCAAGGCTGGGGGATATAACCCACAAGAATACTATAACAACAATAAACAGCTCAAGCAGGTAATCGATCAGATTGGCTCTAGGTACTTCTATCCCCGTAATCCCGACCTGTTTAAGCCACTTGTGGATTCCCTACTGTACGGCGATGAGTACCTGCTTTTGGCAGACTACCAGTCCTATGTGAATACCCAGAAGCAAGTAAGCCAAGCCTATCGGGATCAGAATCACTGGACTCGGATGTCGATTATTAATGCGGCGAATATGGGCAAATTCTCTTCAGACCGCACGATTCGGGAGTATTGTCAGGAAATCTGGAATGTTGAGCCGATTTCAGTTGACCTAGACGAGTACGACCAGAACTCTGCTGGGTTGAAGCGAGTAAATAATTTACATTAACCTCAACAGTAACTATAGCAGTTCCCTTAATCAGGGAGTCGGGAGTCGGGAAGTGTGGCAAGTGTGGCAAGTGTGGCAAGTGTGGGGAGATGGGGAGATGGGAAGATGGTAAAGATTTTTATAGGGTTTCCTATACTTACGAGGTACATTCAATTTTATTACCCCTACTCCCTGTTTCCTTTGCTATAGTACTTTCTTGATAGTATAGCAGTCGCCAGGGCAGTTAGGACATGACAAAAGTCTCACACCCTTTGTAAGCGCAAGAGTTTGACTTCTGACAAATGACTTCTGACTTTTGACTTCTGCTATAGTTTCTTGATCACGTTTGGTGATATCCACTTTCAACGTGGGTATTATCTTAGTAGGAACTTATAGCAGTTTTCATAGTAATGAGGTACACAGGATTTTTTGCCTATTCCCTATTCCCTATTCCCTATTCCCTATTCTCCCCAGAAATAAAATGAAATTACCGACTTTTTTAATTATAGGTGTGCAGAAGGCAGGAACAACTTCTATTTATAACTACTTAACCCAACACCCTCAAGTTTATATGAGTCCGGTTAAGGAAACCAATTTTTTGGAGAAAGATTGGGAAACGTTACCTCCAGACATCATAACTCCTAACAAAAATCGAATTGATACCTTTGAAAAATATTGTCAACTTTTCCAAGACGTTAAGGATGAAATAGCGATTGGGGAAGCATCCCCTAATTATTTGTTTCATTATCAATCATCTTGTGAGCTAATATCGCGTTATTTGCCCGATGTTAAACTGATTGCTATTCTCCGAAATCCCATAGACCGAGCTTATTCGGATTATTTAATGCATGTTCGGGAAGCGACGGATGTAGCGGGTAAGGTTCAGCCTTTAGCGGAACAGCTTAAGTTTCGCTCTCAGGGGTCGTTTACCCTAAAAAAAGGACTCTACTCCTCTCAATTGAGTCATTTTTTTGAAACGTTTAATCGAGATAAAATAAAAGTTTATCTGTACGATGATTTATGTAAAAATCCCGTGGCTTTGATCCAGGATATGTATCGGTTCATTGGAGTAGATGAAACGTTTATCCCGGATGTATCGAAAAAAGCGCAAGTGGCTCAAGTTCCTAAACTAAAATTGGTTAATGATCTGTTGCGGAAACAAAATCCCTTCAGAACTATGATAGCTTCTGGACTAAAGTTCATCCTGCCAGTGGAGGTGAGGCAAACTGTTCGTTCAGCGCTAATCAACATGAACTCAACTGATAAGAAAAAAGCTGCTCTTTCTAAAGAGGAACGGCAACAGTTGCTGGAATTTTATCGTGATGATATCCTCAAACTCCAAGATTTGATTCAACGAGACCTTTCGTTTTGGTTAACTATTTGATTGCCTACACCAAGATAGAATGGGCGATACTGGGTTCGAACCAGTGACCTCTTCCGTGTGAAGGAAGCGCGCTACCACTGTGCTAATCGCCCATAGTTTTCTAGTCACTAGCTTTACAGTATACCACAAATTACGGTCACGTGACAAGTGGAGTTTGCCTGAAAAGCTGATTTTTATGATATCCCTTGATGCTGAATCAGTGAACTGTGGATCAAGCTAGATATCAAGCTAGATATAAAATCTTAAAACTACACTATAGCATTTTAATACCACCAATTGAAGAGTTGACAAACACAATCGAGTAATGTTATCTTATCGCAAGAGTTTTAATGGTTAGACCCCCATAAACATTCAACTCCAAGCAACCATTAAAATTTCAGACCTTAGTTAACCCTGACGGATGTAGCCCTGACAAACTATTTAAAGATGAGTCAGTTAGTAGTCTTAAAACTGGGAAATGGTAATTGTCAGGAAGGTTTTCCTACTGTTATAGCTCAACTTTGGGAAAGGGATCATCGTACTCTGATGCAGTTTACTGGAGGTTTGCCTGCTGCACCAGAACTGCCTAAACTCTACAAACGCTGGCAATTAATGTATGCAGCACTCTACGGAGGCTTCAGGTGCGATCGCCGTCTGGAAATTCATAACGTTAGTATCACTAATGTTTCAGAAGCTGAGTTTAGGAATCTGTCTCAACAGTTAGAAGAGCAAATTAATACCTGGCTCAATGCTGAAGAATTTCGCAACATTGAACGGCGAGTGCGAACTAAACTAATTCCGTCTGAGGAAATTAGCGTGATTATCGAGGCGGAAGATGACCAAGTGCGACGATTTCCTTGGCATTTGTGGCGTTTATTTGAAGATTACCCCCTGACAGAAGTGGCGTTGAGTAGCCAAGAGTATGAGCCAGTCACGACGCCAGATCGAGAGTCAACGGGTCAAGTTAGGGTATTAGGAATTTTAGGAAATAGTGAAGGGATTGAGGTTGAAAAAGACCGGGCTTTACTTGAGCAGTTACCGGAGGCGGAAACGGTTTTTCTGGTGCAGCCACAACGCCAAGAGCTTAACCACCAGCTTTGGGATAAACAGGGATGGGATATCCTGTTTTTTGCAGGACATAGCAAGAGTGCGGCGGATGCTAAAACTGGTTACATAAGTATTAATCAAACTGATAGGTTAACGATTTCCCAGTTAAAGCATGGTCTGGGAGCAGCTATTACCCGTGGTTTGAGACTGGCAATTTTCAATTCTTGCGATGGCTTGGGATTAGCACGGGAATTGGCTGATTTACATATTCCTCAGTTGATTGTGATGCGGGAGCCGGTACCAGATCCAGTGGCACAGGAGTTTTTGAAGTACTTTTTAACCGCATTTGCTGGTGGAAAATCCTTATATTTGGCAGTGCGGGAAGCTAGGGAACGGTTGCAAGGCTGGGAAGATAACTATCCTGGTGCTAGCTGGTTACCAGTGATTTGCCAAAATCCAGCTGTTGTTGCGCCGACTTGGCAACAGTTGCGCGATCGCAATCAATTGGCTTCTGTTTCAGGTAGCTCTAGTCAGGCTCATGGGTCACAAACCTCTTCAGAGGTTCAAAAGATGATGCGATCGGCTGTAGTAGAGGGTGAAGGTTCATTACCCAGTACCTCCCTTACTCCTTCAGACCAAAAGACTAAGACCTTTTTGCGATCGCATAACAGATCCTACAGACCTTGGCATTTTTGTCTGATTCGGTCACTATGGTGCGATCGCGTTTTGTTACTCAAGGCTAGTGTATTCGCCATGGCTTTGGTGATGGGATTGCGGTGGTTGGGACTATTGGAAGGGCTTGAACTAAAAGCTTTTGACCAACTGATGGGACAACGACCCTATGAAATGGGGGACGAACGTCTGTTGATTGTTAAGGCTACTCCAGAGGATATTAAAAATCAGGAACAGCAACCCAAGCATAGGGCATCGTTATCAGACCATACTCTTACTCGGCTATTTGAGAAACTCCAGGAGTATGAACCAGTAACGATTGGCTTAGATATCTATCGTGATTTTCCGGTGGATCCAGCTTACCCTAAACTAGCAACTTACCTGGGACAAAAGAATTTATTTGGTATCTGTAAAGTTAAAGATGCTAAGGCTGGGGACACCGAAGGGATTTCTCCACCCCTGGAAATTCGGCCAGATCGGATTGGTTTTAGTGATGCTTTACCTGACCAGGGGGGAATCCTCCGTCGCCATCTGTTATCTCTGAACTCACCAGACCTCACGGATAAGTGTACTGCTAAGAATAACCTTAGCTTGTTACTAGCCCTATACTATCTACATGCTAAGGGTATCCCATGGGGCTACACATCAAATCAGCAATTATGGATTGATCGGCCACATTTGGGTAACGGTAAAACTGTTGTGCTGAAGGAATTAAATTCCTATACCGGTGGCTACCACAGAGTGGATGCAGCAGGTAGACAAATCTTGCTAAATTACCGTTCCCGTCGTTCTGTTGAAGATATTGCACCAACAGTCGATGTTGGCGATATTCTCAATGATAAGATTCCGCCCCAGCGCAGGTCCCAACTGAAGGGTCGGATTATTCTTGTTGGTATAGCCGGTCCAATTAATACCAGTAGTGATTACTGGCTCACCCCTTACAGTGCCAGTCAGCGCCTGAGCCAGAAGCGAACACCAGGAGTGGTGATTCAAGGACATATGGTAAGTCAAATCCTGAGTGCGGTTCTGGATAATCGACCCTTGTTGTGGGTTTGGTCAGAATCAACAGAAGTGCTGTGGATTTGGGGTTGGTCTGTGGTAGGAAGTGTAATTGGTTTAGTAATGGGATTCCGCTCAGGCCAGGCTAGGGGTATGCATTGCCTAAGTGGCTTGGTAATCCCGACGGGAGTGGCACTTGGTGCTTTGTATGGCATTTGTTATCTGTTGATTTTGCAAGGGGGTTGGATACCGCTGGTGCCTTCAGCAATGGTATTGGTGCTTACTTCGGTGGGTATGGTTTTGGTAGTACGTTATACAGCATGTTCCAATCAGATGTGAAACTAGGATTGATGCAAAAAGGGAACTTCTCAGACCCAGTCAGCATCTTCCTTGGCAAAAGCATCGGAGTTGACAATGGTTAAAATTAAACTGCTTTATGGGATTGCGTTTGCTCTGGCGACTCTCACCAGCTACCCAGCACAAGCGCAATTGATGGAATCCACTGGCAATAGGGCTGAATCTATAGCAGTAGAGTTTAAACAGCCAGATTATTCAGGTGATGCGCCGAGCGGACGTAGGCGAGGTACAGGTAATCGTGGATATTGTCCTATGGCTGTTTCTGAAACGGGAGGAAACCTTACGATGACACCTGTGATCGATAAAGATAGTAGGGGATTGACAGTTAATGAGTCTCCGACTATCTGGGTTAATGTTTCCTATCAATCTGAAAGTTTTGAGAGGGGGCTTTCTGGGGAATTTTCCTTGCAGGATTCAAAAACTAACACCAAGCTTGCTCCAAAATATTTACCTGTTACTTTGCCAAGTCGGTCTGGTGTGTTTAGCATACCTCTTCCCTACTCCTTAGAGGTTGGTAAGTGGTATCGCTGGCATTTGATCCTTGATTGTAATTCTCCAGATTCGTTTTACGATGACTCGGTTTTGTTTATTAGAGGACTCTTGAAACGGGTTGAATTGCCAAAGTTTAAGTATGAGTTAGATACAAAAAACTCACAGCAGAAGCTAATGACAGTTTATGCTGAAAATGGCATTTGGTATGATGCCTTGAATCAAGCAGCTAAACTTCGTTGTAGTAATCCACAAAATGCTACGTTTGCTGAGGCTTGGTCCCGATTGTTGAAAGCGGTTGAATTGGAAGAAATTGGCCAGGCAAGCTTGATCTGTCGGGAGTAGTTTAGTTTAAATTCACAACAGCTTAGGCGATCACTTTAAAGTCAGAAATCGTCTCAATCCATACCCGTGCTCCACACTTTAGGGGATCATCTGGGCGATACATGACCCGACAGGGGCCATTGACTTCTACGGTATGACCGTAAGTGTTTTTAGATCCGCGTTTTACCGTAATCACGGGATTGCGTTCGCCGGTGTTGTGATTTTGGCGAATCACTTTTTGATTAACGTGGATGACAGCCTTAGTGTAATTTGTGCGCTTTGACCAATTCCGCTTTGGTCCGCGAGTACCAGGAGTGACCACTGGCATGCCATCAAATAAGGGAATTACCCAAGTTCTACCGACCTTATAAGCTCCTTTGACTCTGCCCTTGCTCAACAGGAAACGGACGCGAGTGGCAGAGACACCTAGTAATTCAGCGGCTTGTGCGGTAGAAATCATCATGGCGGAAAAACCATTGTGTTTA
>NZ_GL890839.1:18765-59832 GCF_000211815.1 Moorena producens 3L | reverse complement strand
CCCCATAAATGAATTGGGTGTGGCTCTTTTGGAAAGACGTTTGGTCAGGTTTAGAGAGGTATCGGAAGAGTAGGAGGAGCAGTAATAGAGCAACGAGCTTGAATTAGTCGTTTCATCAAAGGAAGGCCATCTTTGTACAAAGACAAGTGATTACGTTTATGCTCTTGCTTTAAGTGAAAGGGCCAATACTCTTGCCAATCACCGCTAACATAAAGCGAGCGCAGACGTAAAACCGCCTCAGCACCCATAAGACTCCATCTAGCCCCGGTAATGTCCATCCTGTCTTTGATTAAGTGACGACAAGCGCCCTCAATAACCCCAGTGGCAATGGGAAGACCAGCTTTCAAGTAATCGTGGTATTTGAGGTAAGCAGCGTTGTTGAGTAAATATCTGGCACACTTATCCACTGGCTGACGTTGTGATGCAGAAAGTTGGCGCTTTGTAGCGCTACCACGCATACCCCCAGCAACTGTACTCGATTTACCTTCAAGGATCAGCAGTAAACGTTTACTAACCCAAACTTCGGCTTGTTGACTAGTGTCCGAATAGAAGGCAAATGCAGCCTTCCACAGATACTCAATCACATGAATAATATCCAGGACAATCGTTAACTTGAGATGGTGTTCGCGAGCAAATTTTTTCAAAGCGCGATAATTGTGTCTTGTTACCATCGACCAGAGCGCAAAAACGCTTGTGTTGATTGGGGTCGCGGTGTAATGCCTCGTCAAAAGCTTCTTTTATAACAAGTGATGGTTCTTTAACTAAACTTGCCCAAACACGCTTACCGATTGGTTTGGGTCGTTTGATTTTTTTGTGTTCTTCTTCTGTGCTGACAATTTGTTGAGGTGTACGAACAAAAGGGTTGATGGTATAAACTGAAACCACTGTTGCCATTCGCTTTGAATTGCGTTTTTCCCCCTTAGTTAATCGTTTATTTAACTTCTTGCTATTTGCCAGCGCTCTTTTTTGCGTGGGAGCACGTAAGTCTTCTGTACGCATGACAACACCCTTGCCATCCACACTAATAACTACTATTTCCCCCGTCTCCTTCAATTCAACCGATTGTGCTTGTTGATGAGCATAGAATTGATCAAAGTCACAAGCACTTTGATCAGCCAATTGTTCAACTTGTCGCTTACCAACTTTTGCGGCTGTTGTTTTCTGTATGATTTCGACTGTTTCGCCAAACCCTGAACGAGCTACTTCGACAGCCACTCGCTCTCTCAGTCCGTGGGAGTATTTTTCTACTGGTAGGTTTAACTCGGCATCGAGTGGGTTGAGGGAAGTTATTTTTCGTCCACCATAACCGATTCGATTGGCGATGATCGTGCCAAATATTGTTGTCAGCTTCCTTGTAAATCTCTTCTTATGGGTTCTCTTGGCTTCGTCGTTACCTAAGCATTCTCCTTCGATCTCGTCATCACTTCGTCTGTCGAAGTAACCTTGCAGCAGTCGTCTTAATAGTTCGTATCCGTTTTCAAGCAGTTTACTCTCTAATTCCCCATGTTGTAAACCGCAAACACTATCTGAACCCAGCCAGTCCACTATTTCTTCAAATAGCTCTCGCGCTTGTGAGAAAAACATGTCTTCATTTGAGATCGATGGTTGCATAGGTCCAAACTTTTCCTGAACTACTGCTGACTTTTTCAGCTGGTCACCCACCAGGAGGTATTGACTCAAACTATTACTCTGACTAATTTGTCAGTTTTACTGAGATCTAGTCTACCGTACTTTTAAAAGAGCCGCACCCAAATGAATTCAGGAGCCTGTATCCGGTCTCAACAATTCAAAATTAGAAAGCTATACCTGTTTTAATTCTTAATTTTGCCTTTTGAATTCAAAAATGGTTAGGGAGTAGCCAAAAAATAAAATACCAGTTTTTAGCTTGTAGGGTGGGCAAAACAGTTTGTTTATTTTGATTATACTATATAATATTACTTTGCCCACCCTACTTTAATTGGTATTTTTTTTACACGCAAGCCTTTTGCCGTTCCCAGTCAGTTTTTAGCTTGTAGGGTGGGCAAAACAGTTTGTTTATTTTGATTATACTATATAATATTACTTTGCCCACCCTACTTTAATTGGTATTTTTTTTACACGCAAGCCTTTTGCCGTTCCCAGTCAGTTTTTAGCTTGTAGGGTGGGCAAAACAGTTTGTTTATTTTGATTATACTATATAATATTACTTTGCCCACCCTACTTTAATTGGTATTTTTTTTACACGCAAGTCCCTTAGGTTGAGATCAGGTCAATAAATTTCCTTTCCCTATTACCTTTTGCCTTTTGCCTTTTGCCTTTTGCCGTTCCCAGTAGGGTGGGCAAAACAGTTTGTTTATTTTGATTATACTATATAATATTACTTTGCCCACCCTACTTTAATTGGTATTTTTTTTACACGCAAGTCCCTTAGGTTGAGATCAGGTCAATAAATTTCCTTTCCCTATTACCTTTTGCCTTTTGCCTTTTGCCTTTTGCCGTTCCCAGTCAGTCGCTGCTTTTCTTGCCAAGCCACAAATGCAATTCCCCAAAAAAAACTCAAACTGACGACTAATCCTGAAGGATTACCAAGACTGAGTAACAGCAAGACGAAAAAAAAACTACCAATTTGAGCGGTTTGCTGGAGTAGGGAATTCAATCCAGCTTTGGCTTCCTGCTCTAAAGTAAGTTTGTTACGGCTTAACTTCATTCTAAAACCAACAAGGAACATACCTCAGGTGCGACCCAAGGCCGGGTTCCCCGGCCTAGGAGGCGCGCACCTTAACCGATTTAAAACTGTTATAATTAAAGGTTATTCTAGATTAGAAATTATTGAAATGTGCCCACAAACGACCAATTATGCGACCCGCAATTAGGATCCAGAGCAAAAAATTAGCGGCACCGATGATTAAGCTGGCATAAAATTGGACACCAATGGTACTATCTAGACAAACACTAAAATCTAAGAAGCTGTTGGAGAGAATTAACTGCCCGATTAAACTAGGAATATAGAGGATTACAAGCAGAGCGATCGCATCCTGAAGGCTCAGGTATACACTTCTCCACATATGCCCTAGTAAAGCTTTACCAAGCTTATCCACAGAAGTCCATATATGTTGCATCAGTTTCTTGGAAGCACAAATGTAATCTGGCCGGTTTTGACACTAAGCCAGTATTCATTTCCACCGAACCGAGATCCGGATACTGATGTATGGTGGTTTGTTGAAGGTTGAGCGTGGTTTCCACTCCAGTTGCTGATCTGACTCCCCATCTCCCCATTTCCCCATCTTCCCACACTTCCCACACTTCCCACACTTCCCACACTCTCTCTCCCCTTTCCCTACTCCCAACCCCAAGGGCGAGGTATCTCACCCAACAGAGAACTGCCATAAGGTATGATTACCCTGTTGCGGTTCGCTCTAGGCTGGATTAATCTAGAAGCATCATTTCCCGGTAGTCTAGATGTCTACTAAATCCAAACTTCCGAGAACTACCCAAGTCAGTCACTGGTCAATTGAGCAGTTGCCCGGATTAAGTATTCAAGATCAATCAAAACTCAAAGAATTGGGCATTACCACCACTAGGGAATTGCTCCAAAAAGCAAGCACTGGCCAAGCTAAACAAGCGCTAGCTAACCAGTTAAAGGTAAAGACTCAGTACGTCAATAAATGGGTAGCCCTAGCAGATTTAGCCCGTATCCCTAGCATTGGCTGCCAATATTGTGGACTAGTATTACATGCAGGAATATGCTCTTTAACCCAACTAGCTCAGACTCCCCCTCACCGCTTGCACCAAAATATTTTACGCCTACAGGTAGCAACCATGAAGCGCCGAGACCTTTGTCCTGGTGTTGATCAGGTGGCACGATGGACTAAACAAGCACGAGATTTAGTTAGTCACTAGACATCTCCAGAAACTCGGTTTTGACCCAGGCAGTGCAAGGGTTTGAGGTTAATTTTTGGAGATGTCTACTAGTAATTTCTTGATTGTTAATTGTCATTTGGCATTTTCAATTTGCTATTTTCAGGCATTCCTTATCTATTCTTTAACCAACACTCCATTGAGGAAAATATCAGCAATGCCTTCTGCCATTTCCTGAATCTCTTTGGGGGAGGCATCTGAATCGAGGATGGTATTGTGGCTGAAACCAGCAACGGCAAACATGCCCAAGAACACCTGAGCCAAAATTTTGGGGTTCATAGGGCGATAAATGCCTCGCTCAATGGCGGTTTCAAAAAAGGCTTCAGCCACATCCGTCATTTTAATAATCACTTCTGACTGAATGCGATCGCGCAATTCTGGGTGGAATTGGGCTTCCATAAAGCATACTCGCATCAGATCCGCATTCTCACCCATACGCATCATTCGCCGCCGCATCATCTGTGCTACTGCTTTATAGCTGCCCATTTCACTGAGTTCTGTGAGCAAATCGGTGAGAATGTCTATCCAACCCTGGGTGGCGACTTCAATCAGAATGGCCTTTTTGTTTTCAAAATGACGAAATAGGGTACCTTCAGCGACCCGAGCAGAACTGGCTAACTCCCTGGTGGTTGTCCCGTTATAACCTCGACTGGCAAACAAACGTCGTGCTGCTGTCAGGATACGTTGCCTGGTCTCTGTCTCTGACTGAGTTGGCTGATTTATTATTCCCATGGGTGTCAAAATGAAACTTGTAGCGCTATTATCCAAATTGTCCAACACTTCACCCCATAATTGTCAAATTTGAGACAGAGTTGGCTTGAGCTTCTAGTAGTAGGTGATGGTAATCATGCCTTGATTGTGACCAAAAATTTGGGTTTCAAGCTGGCCTTTGGCCACGCTACTTGAGGTGCCCATAAACGGGCGATTTTTCCGGAATTTGTCAAGGCAAAGGTTTATAATACAATAATTGCGTAGAAAGCGCACAGGTAGGATTCGTCGGTACTACCTGATTCAATAACGACCATTGCGATGCTAGTACACGAGGCGCGAAAAACCTCGCCGGTGCGCTTTCCGTCGGCTAATTAAATTCGCCACGGGTCGCACCGCTAAAACCCATGGGTCTTAACGGATACCGAAAACCAGTAAAGTAGCAAATTCAAAATATATAACGTACCGTGGGGCACACGGGAACGAGGGAAGGGAGAAACAGTTATATTAGACACTCCTAGTACCTAGCGCTTAGGGAGATAAGCCCACTGGGATTAGTTAAGTTAGGCTTGATGCTTGGTTGCTGATTGAACGGGTATTTGGCTTGAATATTGCCTTTCAGGATAGCTAATTTTAAGGCGTGTCGTAGAACTAAGAATCCCCGTTCTTACTTCGGCGGGGAGTGTCAAACACTTGATGAAGAGACGCTAGCTTATTAGTTGTTAACCTCACGCCGCCTAAAGGCGGTACCACTAAATCCCACCCTAGAAAGCGGTGGGCGTTGTGGGAGAGTTCTGTAAGTTCGTTACTGCCACCCTTGTATGACTAAACAGAATGGATTGGTCGTGTTTCTCCAGCGTGTTGCTGATCACTTAAGACCACTTCGGTGCTTATTCAAGACAGGATCTATCAAGTCCCTATCGATTTTATCTTATCTGGGGGCGGCAATCCTAATCTGGGGAACATTCTCGACTATCGCATTAGCCCGTACTGAAACCCCAGCATCACCCTCAACCTCAATCCAACCCTATCTAGACCGGGTGATCCAACGGGTAACTGAGTTTACCCTGGATAATGGCATGAAGTTCATTGTCCTAGAAAACCACGAAGCACCAGTAGTTTCTCTTCTTACCTATGCCGATGTAGGGGGTGTGGATGAACCGGATGGCAAAACCGGTGTGGCTCACTTCTTAGAACATTTAGCATTTAAAGGTACCACCCGGATTGGTACTACCAACTATGAGGCAGAAAAAAGTCTGCTGGACAAGTTGGACGAGTTGAAGAAACAAATTAAAGAGTATCAAGCCACTGGCAATGAAGCAGAGGTGGCTAAGTTAAAGGAAGAGTTTGCCCAAGTCGAAGCTGAGGCAGCTAAGTATGTCAAGCAAAACGAGTTGGGTCAGATTATTGAGCAATCAGGAGGCGTGGGCTTGAATGCGGCAACGTCTACGGATTATACGGTGTACTTCTACAGCTTGCCATCAAACAAATTAGAGCTGTGGATGTCCTTAGAGTCGGAACGCTTCCTTGAGCCGGTATTTCGCGAATTTTATAAGGAACAAGAGGTAATCCTGGAAGAACGTCGTCTGCGCACTGATAACTCTCCGATCGGTCAAATGATTGAAGCGTTCTTGGATACTGCCTATACCAAGCACCCTTATCGGCGTCCGGTGATTGGCTACAACAAAGACATTCGCAATCTTACTCGCCAAGATGTCCAGGAGTTTTTTGACACTTACTATAGTCCGAATAACTTAACTGTAGCTATTGCGGGAGATGTGGATCCAAAGCAGGTGAAACGGCTAGCTAAAGTCTACTTTGGACGCTACAACCATCAAAGGGAAATTCCTAAAGTCACTACAGTAGAACCACCACAGTCCGAAACCAAGGAAGTTACCTTGAAATTACCCTCCCAACCCTGGTACTTGGAAGGATACCATCGACCAGGGATTACCCATCCTGACCATGTGGTTTATGAAATTATGGGCAATTTGCTCAGTGATGGTCGCACCTCTCGCCTATATAAGTCTCTGGTAGAAGGGAAACAAGTAGCCCTCTCGGCGGCAGGGTTTAGTGGCTTTCCTGGTGATAAATATCCTAATTTAATGTTGTTCTATGCCCTAACTGCACCAGGACACACGGTGGAAGAGGTGGCAAGTGCATTGTCAGAAGACATTGAAAAGCTCAAAACTGAACTAGTTTCACCCCAAGAATTAGAACGGGTAAAAACTCAGGCAAGGGCTAGCCTATTGCGATCGCTTGATTCCAATATGGGTATGGCCAGAAATTTGGCAACCTATGAGGTCAAAACGGGTGATTGGCGTAACTTGTTTAAGGAAATAGAAGATATAGAGGCAGTGAGTGCAGCAGACATTCAGCGGGTGGCTCAGGCAACCTTTAGACCAGAAAACCGTACGATTGGACGCATTTTACCAAGTCAGTAGCTGAACGGTTCAAGGTTGTCGGTCAGAATGCAGAATGTAGAATGCAGAATGTAGAATTCCAAATTCGCGCATTAGACATTCTACATTCTTAATTCAAAAATGTTGTTCGCCTTTGGCGAACAACTGGTTAACCTTCAACCTTCAACTGATTAACCTTCAACCTTCAACTGGTTAACCTTCAACCTTCAACTGGTTAACCTTCAACCTTCAACTGGTTAACCTTCAACCTTCAACTGGTTAACCTTGGCCAAAAGGCCACGCGATCGGTTTCAACCTGGTAACTTTCAACCTTCAACCTTCTAACCTTCAACTATTGATCCAATTAGCAATGACCAATCTAAAATCGAAAAGCCAAAATCCCAAATACCTGAAATGGATCGGGCTACTATTGGTGACAATGCTAGTGGTAGTGCTTGTGTCTCGTCTACCAGCAATAGCTGATACCCCACGCCATTACGATGAATTAGACTTTGACCCGTTACCACCAATTCAGCTACCGGACTACACTCGCTATCAGTTAGATAATGGGATGGTGGTCTATCTGATCGAAGACCATCAACTGCCTTTGGTAAGTGGTACCGCAATAATTCGCACGGGCGATCGCCTTGAGCCTGCTGAAAAAATTGGCTTAGCCACTATGGCGGGAGTTGTGATGCGTACTGGGGGTACCACTGAACACTCAGGCAATGAGTTAAATGTGCTCTTAGAAGAAAAGGCAGCTTCGGTGGAAACTAGTATTGACACTAGTTCTGGCAGGGCGAGTTTTAGTGCTTTGAGCGAAGATTTGGACTTGGTCTTTGATTTGTTTGCTGAAGTTATTCAAAAGCCTGCCTTTGCTCAAGCTAAGCTCGCCCTAGCTAAACAGCAACTAGCAGGACAAATTGCCCGGCGCAATGATGATCCCGGTGATATTGCTTCTCGTGAATTTAGGAAACTGATCTACGGTGACACTAGCCCCTATGCCCGCACGATAGAGTATGAGCATCTAGACAATATCTCTCGTAATGATTTAATCACTTTCTCACAGAGGTATGTGTATCCAGAAAATATGATACTGGGTATTGTGGGGGATTTTGACTCCGAGAAAATGCGATCGCTAATTGAGGAGAAATTTGGTAGCTGGAAATCTACCTCTGCCCCAACACAGCCAAAGGTGCCAGACGCATCCCAGGCTCAGTTAGGGGGTATATTTTTTGTGGATCAACCTCAACTGACCCAAAGTTATATTCAAATGGGACATATCGGGGGCAAGCTCAATAGCCCTGACTACGCCGCCCTTTCTGTTTTAAATGAGGTGATGAATGGATTTGGGGGCAGACTATTTAACGAAGTGCGATCGCGTCAAGGTCTAGCTTACTCGGTCTACGGGGTTTGGAGTGTTCGCTATGACTATCCGGGTTTATTTATTGCTGGGGGACAAACTCGCTCTGAAACCACCGTACCCTTTATTAAATCCGTTCTAGATGAAATCCAGAAACTGCGCACTAGTCCGATTACCTCAGAAGAATTGGCTAAGGCAAAAGAAAGCGTTCTCAACTCCTTTGTGTTTAATTTCCAGAAGCCAGAGCAAACCTTATCTCGGCTGATGCGCTATGAATACTATGGCTACCCAGAGGATTTCATCTTCCGTTATCAAAAGGCAGTGACAGCTACTACGATTGAGGATATACAGCGGGTGGCGGAAAAGTATCTCAAACCCGATCAGATTGTTACGGTAGTTGTAGGCAATGCTTCCCAAATCAAACCAGCCCTGACTAGCCTTTCCGAGGAGGTCACCGTCTTAGATATTACCATTCCAGAACCACAAAACAGCTAGTATATCAGTATATCAATGGCAAATTGTTAATGGTTAATGGTTAATTAAGAAAAAATCGATTTACCATTTGCCTTGTAACATTTGCCATTTGCTATTGTCCATGCGTATTCTATTCCTACATCCTAATTTCCCTGCCCAATTTCGCCACATAGCAACTGCTTTAGCTAAAGATAACCGCAACCAGGTTATGTTTGGTACCAGGCGCAAGGAAGGGCAACTGCCTGGAGTTGTAAAAGCTCTTTACAATACCTCTAGGGAAATACGTCCAGAAACTCACCACTATGTTAGACCCTTAGAAAATGCCGTACTTCAGGGTCAAGCTGTCTATCGCTTAGCCAATCAGCTGAAGGCTAAGGGATTTGTTCCTGATGTGGTCTATGGTCACTCGGGTTGGGGCCCAACGTTATTTATTAAAGACGCTTTCCCCCAAGCAAAATTACTTTGCTACTTCGAGTGGTTTTATCATGCCCATGGCACAGATGCTGATTTTGATCCATCCGAGCCCCTCAACGCTGACGATGAAGCCCGGATTCGGATGAAAAATGCCCCGATTTTGTTAGACCTAGCCAGTTGCGATCGCGGATTGTCTCCTACCTACTGGCAGCGCCAGCAATTTCCAGCCGACTTCCACAACAGAATTACCGTGCGTCATGATGGGGTAGACACCGAGTTCTTTAAACCCAATCCAGGGGCAAAGTTAGTACTAAAACGGATAAACTTAGACCTGTCTGAGGTGGAAGAACTGGTTACCTATGTAGCACGGGGCATGGAACCTTATCGAGGTTTTCCCCAATTGATCGAAGCAATCGGTATGCTTCAGCAGCGACGTCCTAAGTGTCATGCTGTGATTGTCGGGGAAAATCGGGTGGCTTATGGTAAAACCCTACCGGATGGCAAAACTTACAAAGACTTGATGTTAGAAAAAGTCCCTCTTGACCTAGACAGAGTCCACTTTACTGGTTTACTTCCTTACTCAGAATACTTACAAGTCCTTCAAGCTTCCTCTGTTCATATTTATCTCACCCGTCCTTTTGTTCTGTCTTGGTCGATGCTAGAATCCCTTTCTACAGGTTGTTTGGTAGTAGCGTCTGATACTCCCCCAGTGACAGAGGTGATTGAAGATGGGATTAATGGTTTGTTAGTAGACTTTTTCTCGCCAGAGGAAATCGCCGATCGGGTTGAGGAAGCTCTCGACCATCCAGAACAGATGGCTGGTATTCGCGCTAAGGCAAGGGAAACCATTCAACAAGGTTATGATTTAAATGAGTTATTATCCCAGCATTTGCAGTGGATACGAGAAAGTGGGTTGAAGGTTTAAGGTTGAAGGTGATCGGGTTGAAGGTTGAAGGTTGAAGGTTGAAGGTTGAAGGTGATCGGGTTGAAGGTTGAAGGTTGAAGGTTGAAGGTGATCGGGTTGAAGGTTGAAGGTGATCGGGTTGAAGGTTTAAGGTTTAAGGTTGAAGACCTAAACAGGATTAAATACTGTCAACGACCCAGCTTCTGGCGCACACGAGCTACAAACATATCCACCTCTGGTAACTTCAACTGAGTTGCTAACAAACCAAATATACCTAAACCTGCTAATCCAGCTAGACTCAATTGCAGCAATTTTACCCAAATAATACTGGTTTCTAATACTTGCTCACATCCCCAACTGACTCCCCAACTGGCGGCACCAGCGATTACACTACTTACTGCTAAACCGAGAATTGGCAACATCCATTCTTGCCAAGGTAAGCCATTTAGCCTGCGGTTCAATATCCATAACAGCACTACCATGGAAAAGGCATTCACACCAATGGTGGCAAATACAATACCGGGTGTGCCAAAGGTATCGATTAGAAAATAATCTAGTACAGCATTGAGAAGAATATTAATCACACTCAGACGAAAGGGTGTCTGTCCATCTCCTAAACCATAAAATACCCGCACTAGCACATCCCGTCCCAAGTAGACAAACATGCCCATCCCATAAGCCATGAGCACTGATGCTACTAACCGAGAGGCATTAGCATCAAAGGCTTGACGCTGATACACTACCTGCACGATGGGCATGGCTAAGGTCACCATCAATGCACTTAAAGGTAACATTGTCAAGGCACTGAGCAGAATTCCCTGGCGAATCCGTTGCTTGAGTTCTGGCCAATTTTCGGGAGCGGCTAGTCGGGAAAATACAGGCAGTAGAGGAACTAGAATAACATTGGAGATAATGCCTAGGGGGGTATTCACTAAAAGATTGGCATAGTTTAAGCTAGCAGCAGCAGCATCGGCTTGGGGGAGGAAGGAGGCAAAGAATAAGTCGGTGTAGACATTAATATGCAGCATCCCAGAGGAAAAGGTGGCCGGAGCCATGACCTGCATCACGTCTTTGACTCCAGGGATACCCCAGTTAAATCGTAGGCGTATTTTACCTAGGCCACTGCGCCACTGAGCGATTTGCTGCACTACCCATTGAAGAGTTGCTCCAGCAAGGGTACCCCCAGCTAAGACAATCCCACCGATCATGGCAAAATCGGGATTACTAATTTCTTTGCCCAACTGTAGGGCTAATATTCCTAAGCCAACAATGACGGTGATGCTGGAAAATAAGGGACTGACGGCAGGTAGCCAGTATTGATCGCTAGCATTGAGGGTACCAAAGCCAATGCCAATTAATCCGGCTAGCACTGCCATGGGTGCCATAATCTGTAATTGCCGGATTGCGATCGCTCTAACTTGTAACCCTTCTGGAGTATCCTGAAACCCTGGTGCTAGAACATCAATTAAGACCGGAGCAAATAGCACTAGAGCAATGGTTACTAGTAACAGGATGCACGCGACTAAGGTAGTTACTGTTTCCACCAGCCGTGGGGCTTCTGATTTATCTCGTTTAGCGAGAACACTAACTAAGGCGCTATGAAAAGGTCCGTTAATGCCACCGAGGAGGATTAATAAAAAGCCGGGGATCACGTAAGCATAGCTGTAGGCATTGATAACCGGACCAACTCCAAAGGCTGCTGCCATGGCTTGTTGGCGGACTAAGCCAAATACTTTACTAATAATGGTGGCTACTGCGACAATCCCGGCAATGCCAGCTAGGGAACGAGTGGTTTTCTGGTTTTCAGACACAAATGGTTAATAAAATCAATAGTTAACTTGCTTATTTTATAAGGATCCCTTGTTGTTGACCCTTGACAGTTGACGGTTGCTAGGGTGTAGCAGCTAGCTTGGTTTTATCTAAGTGCCTTTCAGGGTGTTATCACCCTACTAAAAAGGTTTGTTATTCCTTTAGATTAAACCATGACTACAGACTTTTTTTATGCTAATTTACCCCTTTTAGAAAACTTCATCGATATTACTGACTCTCAGAATTTTAAATCGGTTCCCAGGGATTGGTATGTTGTAATTAGCGATATTATTGGTTCGACTCAAGCTATCGAATCAGGACGCTACAAAGAGGTTAACCTATTAGGAGCCTGCTCCATTGTCGCTGTTTTAAATATAGCAGGTAATTTAGACATTCCTTTTGTATTTGGGGGAGATGGTGCAACTCTGTTGATTCCTCCTTCTCTGTTTGCCCTTGCTCGGGAAGCGTTGTTAGCGACTAGTCAGCTAGCCAGGGGAGAATTTGGGATGGAATTGCGGGTGGGTGCAGTACCTATGTCTGATGTGAGAGTTAATGATTATGATGTTAAATTAGCGAAGCTCAAGGTATCTGAAAACTATTATCAGGCTATATTTACTGGAGATGGTTTGACTTATGCTACTGAATTGATTAAACATCCAAATACAACTAACATCTACCTTTACAAAAATCCTACTGATAAGGCTAAAGCTGATTTGTCTAATTTAGAGTGTCGCTGGCAAGACATTCCTAGTAAATATGGTGAAACGATCAGCTTGATTGTTAAAGCAACGTCTAATCAACGAGATTTCGCTAATTTGACTTATCGAGAAATTATTGAAAAAATTGACACTATTTATGGAAGTGAAGAGGTTTTAAATCCAGTTGATGAAAACTATTTAAATCTAGGGTTTAGTTATCAAAACTTAAGTCCTGAAACTCGCCTGTGCGCCCAGTCGAATAAGCTGAGCCATAGGATGCTCTATTTTGCTAAAATCTGCTTGGAAAATCTCTTGGGCTGGTTGTTGATGAAGTTAAAGGTGACATTACCAGATGGAGACTGGGGAGCCTATAAACTAAATGCGATCGCAGCAACGGATTACAGAAAGTTTGATGATATCTTGCGCATGGTGATTGCTGGCAATGAAGTACAACGAAAACAATTAACAGACTATTTGGAAAAGAATTATAAACAAGGTAAGTTAGTGTATGGTCTGCATATTTCAGACCGAGCACTGATGACCTGTCTGGTATTTGAGCGCCATGGACGCCAAGTACATTTTGTGGATGGTGCAGACGGAGGCTACGCTGTAGCTGCGAAAGATATGAAAGATAGACTTAAGCTGATAGCTGATAGCTGATAACTGATAGCTGATAACTGATAGCTAATAACTGATAGCTAATAACTGATAGCTAATAGCATGATAGGGAATAATTACACTGGCTTAATAGAAATATCTTCATAGTCGGCATATCTAATAATAAAGCATTTTGCCCCAATAGTGATTTGGGCAATCTGGGATGAAAGCTTACACAATCCATCCCTGACTTCTAGATTTGGACAGTGAATGATTAAGCTATCAGTAGCAGTAACCCACTCTAGTTTACAGAGTTGAGTTAGAGGAATTTCTGTCTTAATTTGGCTTAGTCCTTGACTCAGTTGTTTAAATTTCTGTAGCCATTGGGACTCTTGCAAATTTTTCTCTAGCTTGCTTTTTAATGGATCTTCTTCTTGATTAGTCATGATAGCATGATAGGATTTTTTATCGTGTTAACAGTCAGCAGTCAGCAGTCAGCAGTCAGCAATCAGCAATCAGCAGTCAGTAGTCAGCAGTCAGTAGTCAGTAGTCAGCAGTCAGCAGTCAGCAGTCAGCAGTCAGCTTATTTTATTCAAAAGCACCTCAGGTAGTGTGGCACAGGCTTCGACGCATAGGACCTAACCCATAAGCTGATAGCTGATAGCTGATAGCTGATAGCTGATAGCTGATAGCTTACCTTATTATGATATCCTCAATTATCCTGGAATAATTCAGCAACTTTCCCCCTGAAACCCTCAACGTTCAACGGTAATTTGCTTATAAGCTGTTTCAAGATTATCCTTGTATAATCCTTGAAATTTATAATTCTTATAAGCAGCAGGTATTTGGGAATAGTTGGCCAGCACTTGTTCTTGAGTCAGAGACTTTTCTTTCCAAGTCAATGCCAATTTTTCCAGTTGATCTAAGTAAGTCTTTAAGGTGTCTAAGCCACTGCTATCGGTAATCGGACCTTGACACTCCCACCGCTAAATCGTAGATTATAGCGGGGGATTCTTAAGAGCATAAAACCCTTAACGGCTGAGCCAAACAGCCTCTAAACCCTCCGATAAAATCATTGGGCTTACTTGTGTGTTTACGGATTATATTTAGTGCTCCGTTGCAATCAGCGTTGATCAACCAACCTTTACTAGTGCGGTATAATCCACGCTTTATTCTTTTACCGCTGAATGTGTAACTTTTTGGGTTATCAGCATTCCATACGGGCAATTCATCCTTGTCCAGGCTAGATGCTTTACTGGTGTAAGATTCTTCTTGCTCAACTAATTCAATCCCATACCGCTGACAGAGGCTTTCCAGCTTGTCCTTAAACGTATAAATCGGAATCTGGGTGAACTTCTGATTGTTCCGCTTGCCCATGTTGACCCTTTGTTTTAGGTCGGGGTTGTACCCGATAACAATCTTGTTGATTTTGTTTCTTCTACACCAATTCACGACATATCTAGCCGCCTTGTTAGTGAAATCCCTGATTTTGTGATTTCGCTTTCTTAGCAACCTAGCTTGTCGATTGGTCAATATCTTAATGCCTTGTAAGTCTTTAATAGACTGAAGTTTGGCATTACGCTTATTGTAAAACTGATTGTCAGCCTTGATCTTTTTACCGTCAATAATAAATGACTTTTGAGTGGTGCTAACACATGTAGCAAAATTATCAAGTCCTAAATCAATTCCCAATATTTCACTAGTTTTTTCTACTTTTACCTCAGGCTGATATTCGTAGCAATAACAAACATCAAAATACCTGGCTTTGTATTTAGGAAGTATGCGTATCTCTTTGACAGTCTTAGACCTTAGCCTCTCTGGGACAGTAAACTGAACTACCCCGTACTCCTTTTTAAATTGACGAGACATAGGAACGGTAAATAACCAGTTCTTTCCCGGGAGTTTCTCCCAGTCGCGCTTTCTCACTGGGATAACCAAGAGGAAATGTCCATCCTTTGGTAAGTAATTCGGAAGTCTTACTTTTTCTTGATAACCTCCACTCTTATTTAGTTTCAGTAAACCAAAAAAAGATTTAAAGGATCTATCGACAATTTTTAAGGTTTGCTGGGCAATGTCCGTCGGTAGTAACTTGTAATTTTCATTCTCTTTAGAGTGATAATAATTACTCTCATACCGCAAATGTTTGCGTTCCTGGAAGAAATACTGACGGACGTTATATAAACCCACGTTGAACATATTCTTGCTCAAATGACACATTTGCCTGAGAGCCAAAATCTGTTGCCTGTCTAAACGAAGATTATTAACTTGAGTTAGCATCGACCCTTCCGCTACCAATATCAACATTATAGCGGAATCCCTGGAAAAATGCAACAGATCTTGAAGTTACCGTAAGAATAAAGAACGCACTACTGCTGCTGATCCAACCAAACCGCTAAATCCGTTGCTGTCTCAAAATCCAACAACGCTTCACTCAATTCCTCCAATCGAGTAATGGATAATCCCTCAATCTTCTGTTGGAGCACAGGGTCAAGTAAACCTAACCTCAGGGTTAGTAAACGCATCACAATGAATCGGGCTTCCTCCTGCTTGCCGCGCTGGCGTCCCTTTTGGATAATATCTTGATAGGTGACTGATTCTTCCATAATTTCCTCGGATAACAATCGACGCACTAAATCTTTCTCAAACCGTAAACCAGCCAGCACATCCACACAGGCCGCTAGATTTCCCCGTAATGGTTTTTCTTCAATGTCTTGATGCAGTCGCTCATGGGGGAAACCCCCAAGACCGCGCTGCATCGCTTCTATCCACTTCCACAACCACTTGCTCTAACAATCGATTAGGGTTATTGCTCTTAGCTAAAGTTGCCAAGGGTAACAGAGCTCGATTGGCCAACAGTGGTTGAGGGTCTTGTTCCCACAGACGAATTACTCGATAACGGTGCCAGGTATTAATATCCCTAAACTCGTTATTGAATACCAGATCTGAGGTCGTAGACTTTAGAAAAATTACCACCTGCTCAATTGGACATCGGTACTTGCGGTGTAGTCTGACCCAATAGTCCAACATTCGAAATGGTAATGGTGGCTCGGATGGGGGTAGGGTTTGAAATTCTAGGTGCAGAATTTGGTTAGTACTTTGGAGTAGAGTTAGAGCATCAGCTTGAATTGGTTCAGCACTTAATTCGCTGTCTTGATGCAGTCGCTCATGGGGGAAACCCCCAAGACCGCGCTGCATCGCTTTTAAGTACCTGAATATCTCTAGGTTGTTTACCCAATAGCCACTGAAAAAATTCCGATGGGTATTCTTCTGCTAGGTATTTACAAATATTATCGTAGGCCAAGGCAAATTGTTCACAACTGTTGACTATCTCAGACAGTGTAGTGAATCCCACCCCAAAAATTGATCGCACCTGGATCTTGTTTATTGATTCAAGTTATGATAAGGGAGCAATTTTGATTTATATATAGCAATTCTATCCCCCTAAATTCCCCTTGTCAAGGGGACTTTGAGGTTTATAACCCTACCTCATAAATGCAATAAACGGGCTTAAAATATAGAAAAAACCTGATCTAATCAAGTCTTATCAAAATTATTCTTAATATCACCATCTAAGCATTCAGCCGCCAGCTGAATGCTGAATGCTGAATGCTGAGCGCTGATAGCTGATAGCTTACCAAAAAATTTGGGTTTAAAGCCCCGTCCTTATAGGACGGCTTTCTTTTTCAGCTAAAACTTGACAGTTTTCACAGAGCGTGTTATGATTATAATCTAAATAATAAACTAAAAAGCTAGATAAATACTATCTAAAAATAAGTAGGCAACGTAAAAAATATGTAAGAGATACATATTGCGTAATTTGGTCTAACGACTTAAACGTCTATGAAAAAAATTAGATTAAAAAAGTATCTATCTATATATAAAAAAAAGGTACGGTGGGGCACACCGAAACCTGGGTCATAGACCAAGTACGCTTGTGGAGATGAGACCTCTATTTTTTCTGGCTCCGGCCTGGTTAAACAAGTCACCTCGTAGAAGCAAGAATCCCCGTCCATAAGCGGGCGGGGAGTGTCAAAGCACCATTAACCCGTTCACCCACACCCGAAAACTTATACTCCCCTAACCAAATCCTCAACTGCCTCTAGATCAGTCGGTAACCCAGCCGTCAACACCTCTGCTCCTGTCTCGGTAATCAACACATCATCCTCAATCCGAATCCCCCGCACATCATCAAATTGTGCCAATCTATCCCAATCCACCATATCTTTGTAGGTTGAGCGTCGCTCTGGGTCATTCAAAATCCCTGGAACTTGATAGAATCCTGGTTCAATTGTGACCAACATCCCTGCTTCCAAGGGTCGGTCTAGTCGCAGGAAGCCCAAGCCAAAGCGATCGCTTCTTTCCCGTCCTGGTGCATACCCTGCCAAATCCCCTAAATCTTCCATATCATGGACATCTAATCCGAGCAAATGACCAACACCATGGGGAAAGAATAAAGCATGGGCATCCATTGCTACCAAATCCGAGATGTCTCCTCGCAGAATCCCCAAATCTATCAATCCCTCAGCCATCACCCCTGCTGCTGTCATATGAATCTCTCGATATTCCACCCCAGGGTAAAGATTCTCGATACAGAAATCATGGGCTTCTTTGACGACATTATATATATCCCGCTGAGTAGGGGAAAATTTTCCAGTCACCGGCCAAGTACGGGTAATATCCGCTGCCCAACCCATAGGGGTTTCTGCTCCTACATCCGCCAGCAGTAACTCTCCCGGTTGCAGGGAATGGTGATACTCACCATTGTGGAGCACTTCCCCATGAACCGTAACAATACTTGTGTAAGCACGGGTCATATTATGGGCAATAATTACCCCTTCCATCGCTCCCCGCACTTCCGCTTCTAGTTTAGCCTTGGGAGTAGCTGCCATTCCGGCTTTATGAGCAGCAATCGAAACCTCAGCGGCTTGGCACAACTCCGATAATGCCCCCTCGTCATGGTATAACCGTAGGGATATAATGGCTTTCGCTAAATCCAAGTCAATCCCTTTTGGAGCATCAGCGGCTCCCACAGCACGACCTAATAGTTCCTGTTGTTGGCTGTAAGTAGTGGGATTTTGAACAGCAATGGTTGCTGCTCCCTGAGAATGCAATTGCAATTCTGAGAGGGGAAAAACCCGATCAGCCCCAATCATCTCAGCAATTTCCTCAGGTGAAGGGGTTTCTCCGTGCCACAACGCACTACCAGGGGCTGGCTTATCCATGAATAAATCCAGTTTGCCATCATTGAGGCCAATTACCGCATTAGTTAGGGGTAAACCAGCAAAATACAGGAAGTGACTGCTAGCCCGAAACGGGAACGAATTGGCTCGGAAATTTCGAGGACTAGGATGTCCAGACCAGAGAATTACTGGAAAATCCACCAGCTGAGCCAGTTTTTGACGCCGTTGCTTTAGTGTAGTGGCTAGAGAGCCGTCATGGTTGTTAATCATCGGATTTATTATAATTTATTTGTTTAACCTTCACCGTTGAATATTTATACCGTAAATTCCACAAGACCTGTGGAATTTGTTTAAAATTATCCCCAGGGGCGACCTAATAGTAAAATCTGCCCAGTGATCGGGTTTGGGACGAGCAATGACAATGTTATTGGTCTAAGCAACATCCAACTATGGAAACTGAACCAGAACAGATTAACACCACAGATTAACACAACAGATTAATGCGATTCGGCGTTCGCGGAGCGTGACCTTAGGTCAATGATCATAATTGAGTTCAAAGCTTACGGGAAAGAAAGTCAATACAAAGCCATAGATGAAGCTATTCGGACAGTTAAATTTGTTCGCAATTCTTGTCTTCGTTTATGGATGGACAATAAAGGGACTGGGAAATATGACCTTAGTAAGTATTGTAAAGTACTGGCTAAGCAATTCCCTTTTGCTAATGAGCTGAACTCAACAGCACGACAGGCAGCTTCTGAACGTGCATGGTCATCGATTGTTCGATTTTATGACAACTGCAAAAAGAACAAGCCTGGAAAAAAGAGCTTTCCTAGATTTCAAAAACATTGCCGGTCTGTAGAGTACAAGCAGTCTGGTTGGAAGCTATCCTCTGATAATAAGGCTATCACCTTCAGTGACAAGAAAAGCATCGGAAAGCTCAAGCTCAAGGGAACTTGGGATTTGTGGCAATTCGACAAAAAACAAATCAAAAGAGTAAGGATAATTAAACGCGCTGATGGCTACTATGTTCAATTTTGCGTAGCAGTTGACATAAAAGAAGACTTAGACCCTTCTAAGAGAAACGTTGGTCTAGATTTGGGACTAAAGGAGTTCTATACTGACTCTGACGGAAACACAGAACCAAATCCTAGATTCTATAGGAAAGGCGAAAAACGCTTAAAGTTTTATCAACGTCGAGTATCTCGGAAAGTGAAAGGCTCTGCTAACCGCAAGAAAGCCATTAACAGACTAGGAAGGCATCATCTTAGAATAAGTAGGCAGCGTGTTGGCGAAGCCTGCGCGTAGCGCATAGAACATGCTAAGAGACTGGCACGTTGCGTAATCCGGTCTAACGACCTGGTCGCTTACGAAGATTTAAGAGTCAAGAATCTAGTAAAGAATCATTGTCTTGCTAAGTCTATTAATGACGCTGGTTGGTATCAATTCAGGAAATGGCTGGAGCATTTTGGAACTAAGTTTGGCAGAGTGACTGTAGCAGTAAATCCTGCTTATACAAGCCAAAACTGCTCAGAATGCGGCGAAGTAGTGAAGAAATCATTATCAACTAGAACTCACATTTGTAAGTGTGGTTGTAAGTTGGACAGAGACCATAACGCCGCAGTCAATATCCTTAAAAAAGCCTTGGGTACGGTGGGGCACACCGGAACCTGGATCATAGATCCGAACGCTTCGGGAGATTTAGCCTCTACTGTTCTTGGTTCCGGCCAGGTTCAGCAAGCCGAGTCTATGATCGAAGAATCCCCGCGCCTTTAGGACGGGGAGTGTCAACTATTTATTAATAGTATTACACCAGAATCCGCCCAAGCCTTATCGAATCCTCAGTTAGCCGATATTGCCCGTTTCTTTAGTGACGAAACCGTTGCTGCTACTGGCTGGATACACTTCCTAGTTCTGGACTTGTTTGTAGGCCGTTGGATTTATTGCCAAGGGCAACAGGCTGGTATTTGGACTATTCACTCCCTAATTCTATGCTTATTTGCAGGACCAATCGGACTACTTTCTCATATTATTACCGCTTGGATTACCCAGAAATCCACCTCAGATAATCCCTTAGACCCTGAAACCACCAGTCCATCACAGACATAATCAGCGGGTTTATATCTGGGTTGTAAACACAGGGATTGCTTAAAAAGGCAAAAGGCAATAGGCAAAAGGCAATAGGGTAAAGAGGTCTGGAGTTTTATGGGACAGTCAAAAAATACCTTTTAGGTTTACATCTCATTTAAAGCACTACCCATTCAGGTTAGGAAATTGATACAAGTTGAAAAGCTGTTATGCTAAAATTTAGCCTGTTGCCTGTTGCCTTGCCCGTAGCGCTATGTCTTTGCCTAGATTAAGAAATATTTCAATTTGCCAGTTACCTTGACAAATTTGGGTTAAAAAACGCTATTATTATAGTAATAGTTATTCAAAAGCTAACTAAAGAATTAGGTAAAAATAAACACGAACTATAGGGTGCTTTACCATCGTTACAACTCAACACTAAAGGCTTTGAGGATAATGAGAAGCAACATCAAAAAGACGTTTGAAGCTGTTGAAGAATCAATCGGGAATGTTTACCAGGAATGGGGGAGTTTTCATGAGCATATCCGTGAGCAGTTACCCCCAGAATACTACAGTGAACTCGAAGATTTAAACAGCCAATTCCAGGTGGCGGTAAGTGAATTAGTTAAAGAACTCAGTGAACCGGTTCTTACCTTAGCGACAACCGGGACAACTAGCAGTGGTAAAAGTACCCTGGTCAACTTCTTGTGTGGCACAGAAATTCTCCCAGTTGCTGTACAAGAAATGAGTGCAGGGGTTGTGATTGTAGAATACAGTGAAACGAAATCTCTGAAAATTGATCAGACCCCAGGGGCACTTTGGGAATGTGGAGAATGGCGCAATCTTACCGACGAAGACATTTATGACCGTTTAGACCAAGTCATGAAGTCCTATCTTCAAGCTAATCGAGACGAAAAAACCAGTGTTGCTTGTCCACAAGCAACGATATATTATCCTTTCCGGCTTGTAGCCGATCCTAACCTGCTTGATTTGCCTGAAAAAACCAAAGTGCGAATCATGGATCTTCCCGGTTTAGCCCATGTGGGTGATGAAGGGAATGCTTCTGTGATTAGAAAATGTAAAGAAGCCTTATGTATAGTTACCTATAATAGTGCAGAAATCAATAAAGATACTGTTAGTCAGTTACTCCAAGAAGTCGTTGATCAGGTCAAAGAACTAGGAGGCTCACCAGCCCGGATGCTTTTTGTTCTGAATCGAATTGATGTGTTTCGGGATGACAAAGATTGGCCGGATAGTGAAAGATTTTTTTTCAAAAGAACTGTTCACGATATCAAACAGAAGTTAACCAAGGAGCTAGAAGAATATCAAGAAGATATTAGTGCTTTACAAGTAATAAAAATGAGTGCATTGCCAGCTCTATTGTCGGTTCAAATGAAGAGTCATAATCAGCAAAAAAGTACTCAAGCATCTGAAAAAATAAACAAGCGCTTTAATTTTTTAATTCCAGAAGATATCCTAGAAGATTTACCTGGACTGGCAAAGAAGTGGGATTCACAAGGACGTAAACGTGTTTCAGACGCTGTTTGGGAAGTATCTTACGCAGACGAATTTCACAAATACCTGAAAGAGCATATCGATGAAAACTTTCCACAATTAGTTATTCCACAAATTGTAGACCGCTTTAAAGCTAAAGCAGCTAATGCAGTAGCAGAGTGGGCTATACAAACCACTTATGCCTTCATTAATAGTAAAGAAGAAGACTACCAAAAAGAATGTGATAATATCGCCCAAATTCGGCAAGACATCAGTCAGTTTATTTCACAAAAAGCTCAAGAACTAAGAGACCCTTTTGAAAAAATTGAAAATGCTCTAAAGGGTTTTAGAGAAGAGAGCGGTCAAAGTTTTTCCGAGGATAATAACTCTTCAGATACTACTTCAGATCCTAGGAATGAGTTGGAGCAAATTGTCGAAAGTATCATTGAAGAACTCAGGCAAGGAGACTACCAAGAGCGCGCAAACAGTTTAATATCGCTCTATCGATGGAGAAGAGGAGTAGAGCAAGCAGTAGTAAAGGAAATATTGACGCCAACGGTTGAGTCTTTGGATACAGGAAAAATATGTTTATATAGCAAAGTGCTTCAAGAAGCTGATCCGGACAAGTTGAATCTTTTAGAAGGAGTAATTATAGATTTAATTGATTTAGAATATCCTACTAAAAATGGGAAGAAGATCGAAGCACGTACTGAGCAAGAGAAAAAAGATTTAAGGAAGCTTAATGATAAACTCAATCAATTGACTAGTGCATTGAAGGGTCTGATGAATGAAGCTGTCAAACAAATATTAGATCGAGAGATGAGAGGGGTAGTTGATGCCTTGAAGACTTTATTGGATTATTACCTGTCTCTTCTTGAGGAAGGAATGGGGAATATTGCCCCCAATTTAGCCATTAGCTTTTCGAGATCAGAACTTGAGATAATTGATAGTATACCTGAGCCAAAATTTAAGTTTGAAGCTGGATTCGCAATTATAGAAGGCACATGGCTAGAAGACGTTGAAGTTACGGAACTCAAGCGAACTTTATTTTTATTTAAAAGAAAAGTAAAGACGATTAAACAAGAACCACGCTCTAGTGATAATGCTCAGTTACCAAAAATAGAAGACATCAATAAAGACTGGCTATGGCAAAAAAATCAGGCAGAAATAGAAATTTATAGTCAGGTTGCGGATTGGTTTATCTGTCAAACCAATAAGTTTATAAAAAAGGTTGAGTCTTCTCAAAAAGAAATTGTAGACCGTTATCAAGAGCGGCTAGATAAAGCCTATGATCAAGCTCAACTATCTTTACAAAAAGACTTATCGATCTGGAATCCCCTACACCAGGAAGCTAAACAACTTAAGGAAAATATTAAGAAAGCTGGAAAAGTGCTGAGGTAGTTTCCCTCTATTCTGTAAGCTAGGGAAGCAACTTGATCAATATTCCAATTTTCCTTAAAGAGTATGATAACCAAATGGATAAAGAATCTCGAAGCCGCTTCGACGAAGTTTATAGTGAAATTGAGAAATGCTACAAATCAAAAGCCAAGGGTTGTATGTATACAGCAATCAGCAAGCTGTCTCCAGACAACTACCAGGAAATCTGTGAGCATTTCAATATAACTCAGGATTCGACCATCACACAAGACTTTCAGTTTTTGAAAAAGTATTTCATTGACGATGATAACAATCATTGGAGTAATAATATGGATAGAGTATTAAAAGTATTATGTAAAGAAGTATTAGATAAGCCGTTGCCAGAAGAGGATCCGTTGACGCAGTGTTTACGAGTTACTCCTGAGCCTTGGTTGACAATTATCTTTATACTTTTCATCTCTCTTATAGTTATTGGCTCCTACGCTTTTCTGAAACCAGTGATTTTTAAAACCCAAGAAAAACCAGAGCAATATACACCACCACTGTCACCGCAACCAAAAGACTCTACAGGAAAAGAATCTATTTTGTGCTTAGTTGTTCCTTCTCATCAATTAAGTGACTTGAAGATAAGTGACTTGAAGAATCAAGATGATCTGATTCCCTCAAATCGTGTTAAAGAACTGATATCGTCTGCTTCTTATTTTTTATGTTATGGTTCAGGGCAACCTATTGACCAAATAGTAAACCTCAATCTCAGTCCGGATAGTATTAATTATTCGAGTGATGAAGATGCCTACATCCAGCTGAGAATTCCTGGAGGTGAGAATATAATTGGTCAAAAAACAAAGTTCGAGCTTAGAAAAAATCTACCTGATGGTGATGCTAAAATCGATAAAATTGCTCGTCTTATTAACCTATATGGTTTAGAAAACTTTATTTGTGCTTAAGTAATTATAGCAATTCTATTTCCCATGAGGTACCAAGGGATCCCCCTAAATCCCCCTTAAAAAGGGGGACTTTGAGGTTGCTTACTGTACCTCATACATGCAATAAACGCTATAAAATAGATTGGAAAAATGGATTGGAAAACTGCTTCATCTTATTATGAAATTCGTTTGGGTGACGCCTTAACTGTGCTGCGCCACGCCCTTGATTTAGCCAGGCTTCCTCAAGCGGGAGTTCCTGCTCACCTCAAAGAGGTGCTGTTGGAAGAAGAAAAACCCGCTCGTCGTCAGCTTGAACGCTTGAAGAAACGAGAATTTCGGATTGCTGTTGTGGGCTTGGAAAAGGCGGGAAAAAGTACATTTGTTAATGCCTGGTTAGATTGTGATTTACTGCCAGCAAAAGCAGGACGTTGTACCTTTACAACGACACAAATTTATTCCGTTGAACAAGATTCTCAGCAAAGGCTAGAAGTTGAGCCTAAAACCGAAGAACAATTTACCAGTCTTTTGCATGAACTGGAGTCAGCTTCCAACAGTAATTCTAAACATAGTGATGGAGCCAAACAAGATTTAGAGACAATCCGAAAGTATCAAGACACTTTAAGACAAGTTCGTAGCGAAGGTCGGAAAACTATCCCATTTACTCGCCTAGAAGACATTAACAAAGACCTGAACAAGTATGTTGCTGATGAGCAATACGCCCATGCAGTATTAGAAGCTAGGCTGTATACCAATAAACTCGCCCAGGCTGAAGGTATTGTTTTCTATGATGTGCCTGGATTAGACTCAGGTTTAGCCAAGCATATAGAAGAATCTAGAGAAATGCTGTCAGATTGTGATGCTGTAATTTTGGTACAGCGAGATCCTAGTCCCAAGGGCTACGAACTTAAAATTGTTGAGTTTACTGAGCAGGGTGATAAGAATGTAAACGTTGCAGATAAATTTTTCGTTTTCTTGAGTCGGATTGATCAGTTGGCTAGTCCAGCAGCTCTTAAAGAACACCTTGATGAAGCATCAAATAGATGGCATGAAATAGCTAAATTATCTCCTGAGCAAATTGTACACGGTTCAGCGGGAGCTTATTTAGTATTAAATGGCTTCGCTAATCAACAAACATTGGAATCAGTTGGCAGTCCTGAAGAAATTTTAACTAAGCTTAACTCTGTGACAGGTATCGAAAATGAGGAAGTCTTAAAACAAGACGCGACTGGGATTCAGGAAATCAAGGCTCGTATTACTGACTATATTAATAATAAACGGGTTACTGTTTTACAGAAACGTTGTGAGGCTATAATTGAAAATATATTAACAACATCAAAAGAAATTTTTGATATCGTTAGTAAGCGATATCCTGAGAATCCAGCGGAAGCCAAGCGATTACAAGAAAATCAACGGCGTATTGAATTTTCCCAGTGGTGGGAAGAAAAGTGGAAAACCATTAAAGCAGACCTCAGCGACTATTATAATGATAATATTCGCAAGTCTACGGCAGCAGGGGAAGAATCTATAAAGTCAGATGTCGTAGAAAAATTTCGGTCTCGGTACCTCCAGGATATCGCAACCAAAATTGAAGAAATTAGAACCAATACTGAGCAAAGAAAACAGCGAATATTTAAAGAAACTAATGCTGGTGTATTTAATTCGCAAGTAACTGACTATAGCTGGCGGGAAGAACTTTCTGTTACCATTAGCATTTTCTTAGGAGATATTGCTCATAACCTTGCTCTGGAAATCAAGGAAGAAGCATTAAAGTTAGTTGACTATCTGACCACGTTACTCTGGAAAACCCAGGAATTAGAGCAGCGACTTATTGGTAATCCCGAGGAGTTTGTGGAAGTCTTAAGTCGAAGTTTGACGGCGTTATTTCTTCGCTTTGCCCGTCCCGTTGCCGACTCCTTAATTCGTGGACCTTTAGGGAGTGAAACTCGTCAGCGTATTGTGAAAAGACTGGGAGCCGATATAGAACTAGTCGATAATTACTACAGTGGGGAAGAGAAGGCTTTCAGCGTGCTAAAACGATATGTAAATCGTGGGTCAAAGTTGCTCTATGATCCCAAGCTGCGCCATGAGCTATTAGGTATTCGTGACGTCTCTGGGGATGTGCCACCAAAACCTACCAATTCAGTGGAAGAGGTAATCTTGGAAGTTGAAACGGATATCACAGCGTTTGAAACCTATTTGCGTTCGGCCATCTTTGAGGCCGCAGGGTTTGAGCAATTTTGCCTACAAGAACTCGATCAATTGCGCGATCGCTTTATTCAATATGAAGCCGTGTGGCGAGGAGTAGCCGAGAATGAATGGTTAGAAGAAAATCCCTTACTAATGGCTGAAATGCCCGAACATTTAAAGGCTCACGAAGTCAATTTAGAAGTTAGCGATCGCTTACGCCAGTTATCTACTGCTTTAGCAAAGGGAGTAGGGAGTAGTAGAATGTAGAATTAATAATTTAGAATTTAGAATTAATAATTAAGAATTAATAATTTAGAATTTAGAATTGAGAATTGAGACTTCTACATTCTACATTCTACATTCTACATTCTACATTCTTAATTCTACATTCTTAATTCTACATTCTAGATTCTAGATTCTAGATTCTACATTCTAGATTCTACATTCTAGATTCTACATTCTTAATTCTACATTCTACATTCTACATTCTAGATTCTACATTCTAGATTCTACATTCTTAATTCTACATTCTACATTCTACATTCTACATTCTACATTCTTAATTCTGAGTATTAGCCATACCAAACCGATTCAACCTTCTCAATTACCTCTTGTACCGAATTCCCATCATTCAAAACCGTAACATGACCTAACTTACGTCCTGGGCGGGATTGAGTCTTACCATACCAATGGACAAACGCCCCTGGTAAACTGGCTAAGGTCTGCCGTTTCTGTTGGTAATCATCCTGGGAAGATTCATAACCCAAAAGATTGACCATTACTGCACTGGGACAATGCATCTGTGGGCTACCTAAGGGTAAACCTACCACGGCTCGCAGTTGCTGCTCAAATTGAGAGGTTTCGCAAGCATCAATGGTGTAATGACCGGAATTATGGGTACGAGGGGACACTTCATTAACCAAAACTTTGTTATTGCTAGTCAGGAATAACTCAATCCCAAAGACTCCCACTACCTCTAAACTAGTCAGGAGAGTTTTTGCGATCGCATTCACCTCCGCCACCGTATCTGGGCTAATCTGGGCCGGTGCAATCACTCGCCGACACACCTGTTCTTCCTGCTGAGTTTCCACCACCGGGTAAACCACCACCTCCCCATCTACAGAACGAGCAGCCATTACTGCCAACTCCCGTTCAAAGGGAATAAACTCTTCTAGCACCACAGGTTGATTGCTTAACTGGTTCCAAGTTTCCTGTAAGCTATGACTGTCTTTAATAATAAACGTACCCTTGCCGTCATAACCTTGGCGTCGCGCTTTCAGCACCAGAGGAAACTCTAACTGACTCAGGTTGATGGGGGTTCGAGAAGAGGCTAGGGACTTTAATTCCTGCTTACCCACTTCCCCCTCCAGACTGATAAACTCTGGCTGGGGTAAACCAATCCGATCGAAATAGCAGCGTTGGTGATATTTATCCAACAGTGGCGCTAAAGCTTCTAGTCTGGGGTGAAAGCAAATTCCCCGCTTTGCCAGACATTTCAGGGCATGGAGGTTAATAAATTCATTCTCAAAGGTAATCACATCACAGCGAGATGCCATTTGCTCGGTAGCCACCCCATCATCAATAGCAGCAAAGATAGTTTCAGCAGCAACACAGACAGCTGGATCAGTAATATTAGGAGTTTGAACCACTAGCCGAATACCCAAAGACTTGGCAGCCATTGCCATCATCCAGGCCAGTTGTCCTCCACCAATTACACCTACTCGTTTAATCGACATCCCAAAGACTCACAAGTCACAACACCAGTTTTCAGATGCACCTTCCTCTAGCAAACAGTTATCAAATTTGCACACCATCCAGCATACCATCGGTCAAGTAAGCCCCATCGATCAAGACTGTTGACTATTTGATAGTCAACAGTCAACATTCAACAGTCAAGACCTTACCAACACCCCAAAGAGTCACGAGTCACCACACCAGTTGTAGGATTCACCCCACTTGCTACATCGCAGAGTTTTAACCGTTCTCTGACCGGTTGGATCAGGGTGCTAGTAAAATCAGCACCGGTGATGTCAGCCCCATCAAAACTGGCACGTTGCAGTAAGGCACCAGTAAAGATGACATCAGTTAAATCTGCATCATTGAAGCTAATGTTGTAGGTGTCGCTCTTGGTCAAGTCTGCTCCATGGAGATTAGCATTATTCAGGGTAGTATGTTTGATAGATGCTTGGATCAATTTGGCATCGGCTAAGTTAGCCTGGTCCAAATTGCAATAGGTAATTTTGACTTTCTGTAAGTCTTCACCAGATAAGTCTGCTCCCACGAGTTGTTTCCCATCGCAGGCTATACTCTTGGCGTGAACGGGTAAGGGATAACAAAAAACAGAGCACGCAAATAAGAATGTAACCAGTAGCCGGAAAAACATAAAGATTTATTGCTGCAATCGTCCAATTTAATCATACTGTGATGCATAATCACTTGAGTTATACCAAAGGTAAGCATATGCGCGTTCGCGCACGCTGCTTGAGGTGCCGTCAGCGGTCAGCGGTCAGTGCTCAGCCGTTGGCTGAAAGCTGAAAGCTGATAGCTGAACGCGATCGCGTGTGCCTAGCACATATGCTGATGGCTGAAAGCTGATAGCTGAAAGCTGAACGCGATCGCGTGTGCCTAGCACATATGCTGATGGCTGAAAGCTGATAGCTCATAGCTGAACGCGATCGCGTGTGCCTAGCACATATGCTGATGGCTGAAAGCTGATAGCTGATAGCTGAACGCGATCGCGTGTGCCTAGCACATATGCTGATGGCTGAAAGCTGATAGCTCATAGCTGACGGCTGAATGCTTACAGGCTAATCTTGCCAGAATCGCTAAAATCATAGTGAGCGATATTTTTGTGAGATCGATGCTTAATATATTTTTGACTTGGCTGCTAAGTGCTATCTCACTAATGATTACTGCTTACCTGGTACCAGGAATTACCATTAGTGGTTTTGGTGCAGCTGCTGTAGCGGTAGTAGTCATTGGTTTAGTGAACGCCATCATTAGACCGATTCTAGTGATTCTGACCTTGCCCATCACAATTTTATCCATGGGACTATTTCTGTTGGTGATTAATGCTATCACCCTATCCCTGGCATCCTATTTCACTCCTGCTGCGTTTATGGTCAACGGTTTCTGGCCAGCTTTTTTTGGGGCCATCGTTCTGACTTTGGTGTCTAGTGTTATCAATAGCTTGGCTGCTAATCAAGTTTAAGCTATCAGCTATCAGCGTGTCGCGTATCAGCCGCTTTAACTGCACGGGGTCGGATTAGTAAAACCAGCAGGGATTCTGAACCAGACGTAGCATAACCCCTGGTGCTTGTTTACTACCTGCCGTTGATGAGCTGACTGTTGACAGCACCTCAAGTAGCGTGGGCGTAGCGCATTTGCTGAATGCTTACCTAATTTAGCTGACACTACTTTCAGTCAACTATACTTCTGAGCTTAAGTAGTCAGCTGCAAGGGCTGACTAATAAATACCTGAAAGCTGACTGCTCAAAGTATAGCTTGACTTGAAGTCACTGTACAGTTTTTTTGTAAGCATTCAGCTATCAGCCGTCAGCCGTCAGCTAATTAACTAATCAACGGGAGGTAGTAAACAAGCTTACGAACGAGTATGGCTGGTTGACAATCCCTGCTCGTTTGACTGATCCGACCCAGTGCAGTTAAAGCGCCTACTCGCTAATAGCTGATAGCTGTTCGCACCTCAAGCAGCGTGGCCATTAGCGTAGCGTGGCCAACGGCCAAGGCCAAGCGTGCGCGTAGCGCATTAGCTGACGGCTGAATGCTTAGGTTTTTTTGAACTGCCAAGGCTCAAAGTACAGGAAAAATAGATCTAGACTAACCCAAGGTGTGGAAATTTCGGGGTGCTTGAAGGGTTAGTCCATTGATTCGTCTATTTAATTAAAAAAAGCTATAGTAAAACCACTATAGTAAAATCACACCATCTTGAATAAAAATAAATAGAACATCTAAAACCATGGCTCTGCTCTGTGCTTCCCATTGATAGTAATACTTAAGTAATACTTAGGAATCAGAAGCTATAAAGATTAAACTAATCAACAACTAATCAATTGTAACTCTAGCAGCTATCAATTGGTTGAAGTACTTTCGTCTTGGGGAGTAGGGAGTAGAGAGTAGGGAGTAGGGATAAAAAAAATGAAGGGACATTATATAGCAGAAGTCAGAAGTCAGAAGTCAGAAGTCAGAAGTCAGAAGTCAGAAGTCAGAAGTCAAACTCTTGCGCTTACAAAGGGTGTGAGACTTTTGTCATGTCCTAACTGCCCTGGCGACTGCTATAAGTGTCATAAACGCTATAATCAATAATTAATTGTCAAATTTAGGAAGTTGGTAATTATGAGATGAAGTGATGAAGTTTAAATTTTTAAGCTTTCATGATTCCTAACCATGATAATTATTAATCAGTCCTCTTTATTTTCGTAAAAAAAAAATTAGTGATTAATCGATGAAAAGAATAAAGTTCTTGATATTATGTGTGTGTGCATTCGTCTTGGTACTATCCCCTTTGTACCTCCAAACCATAGCTCTATCTACTCCAAGGGGCAATACTTTGGATCAACAGTTGGGTCAACAGATTGTTGACTCGCCCCAACTAACCTTAGCCCATAACCAAGTTCAAACTCCTGAAATTGCTGAAGGCCCCTCAGAGGCACCCTCAGAGGATTTATCCGATTCAGATAGTAGTAATTCCAAGTTAAAGCCCTTTGATAAGGTCGTAGAAGATGCCGAAGAATTAGCAGGATTACTCACCCTCTACCGCAATAAAGAAAAAGACAAAGTTTATTTAGAAATTGAGCCCGATCAACTAAATCAAAACTTCCTATGTGTTGTCACCCTTGCTTCGGGAATTGGGGAGTTGGGGCTCCAAACAGGTTGGCCAGTTAATGATTTTTTGTTCCAATTCCGCCGCCGACAGAAGACCATAGATTTAGTCATACCAAATATCTACTTCCGTACTCGACCCGGTGACCCCCAAGAGCGTTCTGTTAAGCGTTCTTTTAGTGATTCGGTGCTATATTCCCTGCCCATTACTAGTATTCATCCAGAACGAAAAACTCTGTTGGTGGATTTAACACAACTCCTCGTCAGCGATGGGTCTTTCTCTGGACTATCATCGGCTTTTCCTTGGATATTAGGAGGCAGTTATGGAGTAGACCCTCAAAAATCCTATGTCAGTGATGCTCAAGCATTTCCGTTGAATGTAGAGATTGAGTCGGTTTATGGGTTTTCTGGTGGAGGAGATTTATTCTTTCCCTTAAGGAGTCTGCCAGATCAACGGGCATTTAATCTTAGTGTCCGCTATAGCTTTTCTAAACTACCGACCAACAATGGTTACCGTCATCGACTCGCCGATGAACGGGTAGGCTATTTCATCAGTGCTTATCAAAATCTATCCAATCAAAACCGGAAACAGCCCTTTATCCGTTATATCAGGCGCTGGCATTTAGAAAAACAAGACCCTACTGCTACTGTATCCCCCCCAAAAGAACCGATTGTATTTTGGATTGAAAATACTGTACCTCTGGAGTACCGAGATGCAATTCGGGAGGGGGTTTTGATGTGGAATGAAGCCTTTCGGGAGGCAGGGTTTGACAATGCCATTGAAGTGCGGCAAATGCCAGATGATGCGACCTGGGACCCCGCTGATATTCGCTACAACACCATTCGCTGGTCCAATTCTTTTCCCTCATTCCCAGGCATTATCGCTATGGGTCCATCCCGAGTGAACCCCTTGACTGGGGAAATCTTGGATGCAGACGTGATTATTGATGCTAATGCGGTGCGCTGGATCAAAGCCGAATACCAGGCTATTGCTTCCCAGCCTCAATCCCAGGCATTATCTGGGTTATCCCAATTCCCGTTTAATGGTTCCCTGTGTAGTAATGGCATCAAAAGTCCTTACCTCAAATGGCAGGAAATCCTCAAGAGCAATCCTGGCAAAGCGGCTCAGTTGAACCTACCAGCTGGGCAATTCCTAACCGGACTAACCCAAGTCCCAGACCATGAGTTCTGTTTTGGCATGGCATCAGCTCAGCAAGCTAAATTTGGAGCATTGTCTCTATCGATGGTAAACCACGAGTTGCCCAGTGGTGAGGAAATGAAAACCTTCATCCATCAGTATTTGCGCTACCTGACAGCTCACGAAGTTGGTCATACTCTGGGATTGCGCCACAATTTCCGGGGCAGCACCATGTTGAGTCCAGAGGAATTGAATAATACTGAGATTACCCGCAACCAAGGGCTAGTCGGGTCAGTCATGGATTATGTACCAGTTAATCTAGCGCCAGAGGGAATGGAACAGGGAGATTATTTCTCGACAGTGGTTGGTCCCTATGATAAGTGGGTGATTAAGTATGGCTACAGTCCTATTGATGCTCTGACTCCTCAACAAGAATTACGCACACTGCGCAAAATTGCTGCTGAAGGATCTGAAATAGGACTATCCTATGCTACAGATGAGGATACTTTCGATTTTATTGACCCAGAAGCTAAGGTTTGGGACCTGAGTGGTGATCCATTGCGCTACTCTCAGTGGCAAATGGAGAATGCTAAGGCAATTTGGAAACGGTTGAACACCAGTTACCTCCTGCCTGACGAAAGTGCTGGGGATTTACGCGATCGCTTTGATACGGTCTTCTCCTATTTCTTTGAAAACGCTATGTCCCTTACTGGTTATATTGGGGGACAAACCTTTAATCGAAACTACACTGGTGGCAAGACTGGCACACTCCCCTTTGAACCCATCCCTGTGGAAAAACAGCGTCAGGCTTTAGCCATGCTCGGGGAGTATATGTTTGCTGAAGATACCTTTAACTTCTCACCCCAACTCCTCAACCAGTTAGCCCCATCTCGCTGGACTCACTGGGGTACTTTTCCCACTATTTTCCCCCTCGATTATCCCATTCATGACCGAGTGATGTTAGTTCAAACCATTGTGCTGGGGGATTTATTTTCATCAGAACGGTTGGCTCGTTTGCGGGATGCTCAACTGAAAACTAGTTCCGGGGAAGCCTTGACCATGGCAGAAGTGTTTGACACTGTTCAAGATAGCATCTGGAAACTAGATAGTAACGCTAAGATTGAGCCAATCTCTAGCTTGCGTCGGGGATTGCAACGGCAGTATATGAGTCTTTTAGTGAACATGGCACTGCGCAATTCCAATAGTCTAGAAAGTGCCCGCACCTTCCCTGAATTTATTATTGCTATCCAAACCTTTAATACTCCCGAGGATGCTCGGGTCTTAGCCCGGTATAAACTCCGTCAATTGCGGGATGCGATCGCAAAGACCTTGAACAAACAAGGGAAAAACCTTGATACTGCTAGCTTAGCCCACTTAGAAGGCGCACGCGATCGCATTACTAAAGTCTTGGATGCACCGTTGCAATCGGAATAAATCATGACTTGAGCCGTAAGCTCTCAGCTCTCAGTTTTCAGCTATCAGCTATCAGTTTTCAGCTATCAGCTATCAGCTTTCAGCTATCAGCTATCAGCTATCAGCTTTCAGCTATCAGCTATCAGCTATCAGCTATCAGCTATCAGCTATCAGCTAAAGGCCAACCGCTGAGGGCTGAGGGCTGACCACTGACGGTTGACGGCTGAATCCTTACCTTAAGCCACTCCCCCGAATTGAATTTGGGGGATTCTGTTTGACCCGGTGGGTGGAATGAGCCTGTTGGTGGAACAGGCATCTTGCCTGTTTCATTTCCCGGCGGTCTGTCCCAACCCTGGCCACGAGGCGGAACAGGCATCTTGCCTGTTTCATTTCCCGCCTGTGGTCTTCCCAGGAATTTTTCTTTCCTGGCAATAGTACCCTTAAGGGTACTGCCGATCTAGGAATACTTTTTAGATATTAGAAGAGGGTTCAAGGTCAGTGAGATTTATTCACCTGATTTGCATCCGTGAGTACCTAATTGAAGTAAAAAGTAAACCAGAGTCATGAGTAATCAAAAAAAGAGTATCTTGATCGTTTTAAGTTGTTTGATTCTTGCAGCAATAACCATATTGCCAGCCCAGCCTGCCTTTGCCGCTAATGGGTGTAGTAGACGTGACTGCATCCAACATGAACTTCGCACTCAAGCTGCTTGTACATTGCAAGGATCTGATGAGTCTGGTCTACCTCCAACTGGAAAAAATCCTGGATGGTATAAAGGACTAAATACAGAGATCGACCATCAGATTTTAGGGGGTGATGTTGTTGCCTATAAAATTCAATGGTTCAATGGTTCATGGTCTGGCTGGTATGTGACAGGAGTTAATGATATCGATCATAAATTTAACACTGGTACTAACGACTTGCGTCGTATGTGGAGCTATTTTACTGACCACAAACATCAATACATTTTGTGCAAATAACCCTGATTTATAATAGATTTCTTGAGAGAGAATAAGACTATCAAGAAGTTTATAGATGTCTTCCACAGAGGAAGACATCTTCCTGTTTTATGGGATGCCAGGATTACGTCTGGAGGGTGCATCTCAATGCATGGAATTAGGCAAAAATTATAATAACATCTCCACACTCCCGACACTCCCATCTATTAATCTATCCCTTATAGCACTACCCATTAAGGTGTTTGACATTGATACAAGCTCAAAAGCTGTTTTAGTAAACTTTTGCCTATTGCTAGCATGCCTATTGCCTTGCCCGTAGCGCTATACCAATCCGTTGCCGATGTTGCCTGATGTGAGATACCCTATGCCTTGGTTCCATTTAAGACAATCATGTTCACTAAGCTCCTTAGCATTTTCCAGAAAGCCCTATCACTGACAGGATTAGTACTACTCCTGTGCTTCTCAACCTGGTCACTGCCAGCCACAGCAGCCTCCAAGATTAGTCCTCAACTAGAACAACAAATACTCGAAGTCATCCGCAACCACCCAGAAGTAATCCTAGAATCGGTCCAGAGATACCAGCAGCAACTGGAACGGGAAAGCCAGCAGCAACAGCAAGCAATCTTGCAGGGCTTCAAAACCAATCCCCAAGCCTTCATTGGTTCCTCTCCCGCGACTGGCTCCACTGAAGATAAAATTGTGCTAGTAGAATTCTCAGACTTTCAGTGTCCCTTCTGTGCCAGAGCTCACGACACCGTCAACCAGTTTATAGCAAACCATGGTGATGAAGTCACCTTAGTTTACAAACACTTCCCCCTTACCAGCATTCATTCCCAAGCCCTGCCAGCCGCTCAAGCAGCTTGGGCCGCCACTCAACAAGGCAAATTCTGGCAGTACCATGATGCCCTCTTCGCCAATCAAAAGCAATTAGGAGAAGAGTTATATCTTGCCATTGCCCAAGACCTAAATTTAGACCTAGAGGAGTTTAACCGAGATCGGAACGCAGCTGATCGTGCTATTGCAGAAGACATGCAGCTAGCAGAAATATTGGGACTGAGCGGCACACCCTTCTTTGTTATGAATGGTGAAGCCTTCTCTGGTGCCGTGCCCCTACAACAGATGGAAGCGATATTGGCACGAGTGCGCTAAATAAAGTAGGGTGGGCAAATTAATCTAATCTCGAATAGTCACAATAACCAAACTGTTTTTGCCCACCCTACAAGCTCAATAAAGTAGGGTGGGCAAATTAATCTAATCTCGAATAGTCACAAGAACCAAACTGTTTTTGCCCACCCTACAAGCTCAATAAAGTAGGGTGGGCAAATTAATCTAATCTCGAATACTCACAAGAACCAAACTGTTTTTGCCCACCCTACAAGCTCAATAAAGTAGGGTGGGCAAATTAATCTAATCTCGAATAGTCACAATAACCAAACTGTTTTTGCCCACCCTACAAGCTACAGCTAAATAAAGTAGGGTGGGCAAAGTAATCTAATCTCGAATAGTCACAAGAACCAAACTGTTTTTGCCCACCCTACAAGCTCAATAAAGTAGGGTGGGCAAATTAATCTAATCTCGAATACTCACAAGAACCAAACTGTTTTTGCCCACCCTACAAGCTACAGTACCTCACCCTATTGAAAACCGCTATACTGAATGAAGTAAACAAGGCGTTAAAATCTATGGCAAGGAATACTAAAAGTCATTTTGCTCCCTACTTAAAATATAGAGGTAAAACTGTTGAAGAACAAATTAAACTCAATCAACCTGCTCTGGCATGGCTAAGAAAACGCCTCGAAGAGGAAATCACTCAAGAAGAAGCTAAAATCAGACAGGAAGATTTAGAAAAATTTAAACAAATTGTTGATAGTTTTCGTCCAGAAGGCTCTAAGCTATATAACTAAGAATGATTGTTTTTGTCGATACAGGGGTTTTAGGGTTGCTATCTTCTCCCAATGACAAATTAGAAGCACAACAATGTCAGCAATCGCTTTACTCTCTTTTAGCTAGAGGGGTTTATGTACTGAGTTCTGATTTGTGTGATTATGAAGTTACTCGAAGATGGCAAGATATTAGATTTTGAATTGAGGGATGCGAACGCACTCTATATTTCCTGAACTTTATTTCAGCGCAATTATTCCCCATGGAACAGGCATCAACTGAATCCTAATACCTGTTCGCCCCACACCCAGTAAAGCTAATAATAATTCCTCTATCCTTGATTAACTCTTATCTCTTGCCTCTTGCCTTTTGCCTTTTGCCTTTTGCCTCTTATCTGTTCCCTACTCCCTACTCCCTACTCCCTACTCCCTTTCCTTTACTTCCACCATCCGCTAACATCCTCAACCGCTGCCATCGTTTCTCTTAGGGCTTCAACACCCCCAAACTTAATGATTAAAGGAGCTAATTGAGGAAGAGCTTCAAGAAAATTGGGACGGGTTAGACTAGCTAAACTATCAAGAATTTCTTGCCAAAGAGGAAAATCAACTGACGAAGGAGTTAAGTTCTCAATCAAGTGCTGTAAGCCAAATGCTCGGTAGTATTCAGACTCAATCCCTCTGGCGCAATCTAAGGCTTGGGGTAACAACACATCGGGTAAGTGGGGGGCTAAGCGCTCTAAAGCATAGGCTCGGTGGTGTTCAAACTCAATCCCTCTGGCGCAATCTAAGGCTTCTGGTAACACATCGGGTAAGTGGGGGGCTAAGGCGATTAAGGCAAATGCTCGGTGGTATTCATACTTAATCCCTCTGGCGCAATCTAAGGCTTTTGGTAACACATCCGGGAAGTGGGGGGCTAAGGCGACTAAGGCTCTGGCTCGGCAGTTTTGATCGGAAATCCCTCTGGCGCAATCCAAGGCTTCTGGTAACACATCGGGTAAGTGGGGGGCTAAGGTGATTAAGGCTTTTGCTCGTTCGTATTCATCGGAAATCCCTCTGGCGCAATCTAAGGCTTTGGGTAACAACACATCGGGTAAGTGGGGGGCTAAGGCGACTAAGGCATTAACTCGGTAGTATTCAGACTTAATCCCTCTGGCGCAATCTAAGGCTTCCGGTAACACATCCGGGAAGTGGCGGGCTAAGGTGACTAAGGCATTAACTCGGGATAATTCATTGGAAATCCCTCTGGCGCAATCTAAGGCTTCCGATAATAAAGAAGGGGGAAGATACTCACTAATTGCCTCCAAACCCGTTACTTGACTACTATAATCTTTATTCTGTCGCACATAAGCTAGTGCTTGAGCTGGCGTCCAGATTTTATTCTGCAGTAATGCTGCCATTAACGTTGGAGGAATATTTCCAGCCAAGCTGTTGAGGGATGTGGTAATCAGAGCATACCGACACTGTAAACTAATCGATTCTGTAGGATTTTCTGTAAAATTATCTGCTGCTATTGCCCAAGCTCTCGATACATCCTTGATAAAATTAGCAGTGTTCCCCTGTCTCTCACACTGCCAATACCAACCGTTATCTCCTGCTGGAGTTTCTTCTTTCAGGAGTTGATGAATGTCATTAATTTTTTTAGCTTTCTCTAGATGCCAGAATAAGTGACTATAGATGTAACCATCATCGGGTAAAGTATGCCATAATCCCTTATCGGTCTTAGTTTGATAACGTTCTAATAATTGTTGATGAGCTTCGGTAATTGATAATCCTAACTCTGATTGTACCAGACGACGGGCTAAATCATGTAACAAGTCATGGAGGCGATAGTTAGTTTCTGGTGTAGTAGATAAACCTGGTAGTAATAACGCTTTTTGTCGTAAGTATCTTAACGTATCTTTAGCTTCAACTAAATTACAGTCCCATAACGTTGTGGCCATGGTTTCAGTAATAGTAACATCCTCTGGCAGTACCCCTAACCAAGCAAAGTTTTTCAACCTCTCGTCGTCGCATAATCCCTTTAAACTGAGATTCAAGGAAGCCACTAGACTATAGTTTTTGCGCTTAGCGTCACTTGGCTCTTCCTCTGCTTTCAATCTATCCAAGGCTTCTATGCCAACAATTAAATCTTGTAACTCATCCAGTAACTCCTGCCAAGAGATGCCATCTCTAACTTGGGCAGCAGCTAATTCTAAGGCCAGGGGTAAATATCCCACAGTTTTGGCTAAGGTTTCAGCATATTCCAGGTCTTGATTAGTTAGCTGGTTGGTTACAGCAATTTTCGCCCCCCTAGCCCCCCAACTTTGGGGGGAAATTGAGTTAAAGTCCCCCGCCCCCCTAGCCCCCCAATTCTGGGGGGAAATTGAGTTAAAGTCCCCCAGAATTGGGGGATTTAGGGGGCTTGTAGCTAAAGGTAGTGAGGTCGATTCATCTGAAAACAGCTGTAAACAAGACATTAATAACTCCAAGGATTGATTGGGAGTCATCACGTCTAAATCATAGGCAATCGCACCTTCAACCTGGGCTTCTCTGGTAGTTACTAAAAGCCGACAGCCATCCCCAGCGACTCGAAAGGGTTCAACATGGTCAGGATGCCAAACATCATCCACTACTAGCAAGGCTTTTTTATCGGATAATAACGTTCTTAATTGTAAAGAAGCGCTATCAATGTTAATCGCTTTGAAGTCATAATCTCCTAATTGCTGTATCCAGCTACTTAGAAAGGATAAGATATCAGGTTGCTGACCTAAGGTTGCCCAAAAAATACCATCGGTAAAATGGGATTGAACCTCTGGATCATGGGCTAACGCAGCAGTAATGGTGGATTTTCCAATTCCTCCTAAGCCATAGATGGCACTAACTACTAAGGTGCCAGCTTTTGATGTTTCTTGGGATAAAAGGATTTGTTTTAGTCGTTGGCTAACTTCCGGGCGTTCCACATAATACAGAGGTAGTGGGGGAGCTTGATTGAATCGAGTTTGGTTATTCATATTCTCAATGTTGTAATTTTAACTAGTAGCGTAGCTTGGTGGGATTCCAATGCTTTAGTAATCTCTTGAATAATTTGCTCTAAATTAGGCAAAGCTTGAGCATCAACAGTAGTCACTAAACGCTCCATAGCTTGGGCAACTTCCGGATTTTGCTTAGCTGCTGCTTCTACTTCCAATACCACCTTGGCATAATGAAGAGATTGCTCTGGGGTTTTCTCGATCGCAGTTACTGTATCTGGAGACTGTTTTCTGAATAATTCCAGAAACAACCGCTTAGGTGTGTCCCAGAGAGCTTCCCCTACCTTGTGCCCGATTTTTTCTACGGCTTTAGTCGCTACCAGAATACCAACAGTAGCAATAGGTAAACTCACAGTTGTTAATGGTTCCATAGTTGAACAAGATTACTCAAAGTTAAAGTATATTATAGTATTTTTAAATTGGGTTTAGATATTTTAGAGTTTAGTAGGGTGGGCAGTGCCTAGGCTGTTCACTCTAGGACTTGATTGATGGGATGAGTTCATGCATAATCTGTGTGAAGAGGTTGCCAGGATCTGCCCATGATACAAGGATACAAAAGCTCAATTGAGCGTCTGGCCAATTTATTTAAGCAAAGCCGTGATCGTTGGAAGCAAAGAGCGAGTGAGAAGCAAAAGAAATTGCGAGCACAAGAAATCCGGATTCGGGACTTAGAGAAAAGTCGAGCCCTGTGGAAACGACGAGCCCAGATAGCGGAAAAGGAAGTGCGAGGGTATCGTCAACAGACCTCATCCCCATCGCTTAGCCCCCTGTCTGATCAGACAGCAGTCCCCCCCCGTCCTTAGGCGGCTCTGCCACCGTTGGGATCGTTGAAACCCAAGGCACCCTGTTAGCCAGCCACCATTATGGAGCATTGACGATTAGCTTAGCCATCTCGTTTGTGGTTGAAAGTTTAAGCAGTTTCCGGGGAGCCTCGAAAAATTTTGCCCTATTGAGTCGGTTCATCGGTCAAATTTTACCGAGTTATAGTAGTATTCGGCAATGGGTATTGCGGATGGGACTATACTTGCTACAGCGTCCGTGCGAGTATCGTCACGACTGGCTATACATTGCCGATCTTACCCTGGAATTAGGGGCTCACAAATGCTTAGTAGTGTTAGGAATCAGCCAAGCTCGGTGGAAGCAAATCGTCGAGCAATCAGCTGGGAAATTGTGCTATCAGGACTTGTCACTACTAGCGTTAAAGGTCATGAAGAGCACTAAAGGAGACTTGATCTACCCCATCCTCGAAGCGGTTGGTGACCAGGTCGGGGTCCCCTTACAGCTTGTCTCAAACCAAGGCAGTGATCTCTATAAGGGCATTCGCTTATACCATCAA
>NZ_GL890839.1:17056-18555 GCF_000211815.1 Moorena producens 3L | reverse complement strand
TTGAGTGAGCAGTTGACTACTGAGGTCAATGCGGCCTTAAAACCCCTTAAACAAAAGCCATTTCCCTGACCAGAAAGCCTTTATTGAAGCCCTCAAAGGGTGTCTTTCAGAGGCAGTTTTCTGTGACGTTGGTTCCTTAATTTGCCAAACCGCTGACCTCGGTAGACGGTACTTTGAGGAAAAATTGGGTTGGGTGTCGGACTATCAGGAGGCCCTCGAACCCTTCAACCAGATGCTTTTCTTAGTGCGCACCCTCCAATACCAGCTTAAGCATCAAGGGTTTAACCAACACTCGAAAACAGACTTTATCAAACAAACAGCTGATTTAACCTTATCGAAACGATTAGAGGACTTTTTGGCCAAGTTAATTGCCTATATTGACCATGAAACCACAGCATTGCCTCCTAATCAGCCCCTACTTGCCTCTTCTGATCTCATCGAGTCTGTGTTTGGTAAATATAAACTGTTTTCCCAAAGGTCATCCCTGAAGCATATGGGGCATTTACTCTTGACACTGCCTCTGCTCACCACCCAGTTGACCTCTGAACTTGTTAAAACTGCCATGGAAACAGTTTCCTTCTGTGATGTCCAACATTGGTATCGACAGCACTTTGGAGAATCTCCCTTGGCCAAGCGTCGGGCTATTTTTCAGACTACAAAAATTGACATATAAACTGCATGAACTTTTATCGGCATAAGGGATTCAAACTCAACAGCCTAGGCAGTGCCTACTAATGCGATCGCCAGCTACTGTTATCTATCTTTGGCACTGCCCACCCTACATCAATATTCTATTGTGATTAATTCGGGCGGTGGGCAGTGCCTACTAATGCTATCTCCAGCTGCTCTTATCTATCTTTGGCACTGCCCACCCTAGATCTGGGTTTTAGTGAGTTAGTTAGTAGGGTGGGCAGTGCCTACTAATGCGATCGCCAGCTACTGTTATCTATCTTTGGCACTGCCCACCCTACATCAATATTCTATTGTGATTAATTCGGGCGGTGGGCAGTGCCTACTAATGCTATCCCCAGCTGCTCTTATCTATCTTTGGCACTGCCCACCCTACATCTTAATGGGGTTAGGTAGATTTTTTAGGGAGCTATTGCATACATTCAATAGTAAAGGCAAAGATTGCTCGGATTGATTCTGTAGTTAGTGTTGGATAGCTCTCCAATATCTGTAACTCTGTCCAACCAGCAGCAAACAAGCCTAAAATAAACTCAACGGATAAACGAGTGCCTTTAACCACTGGCTTACCTAATAAAATGTTGGGATTTGAATGAATGTATTCTCTCCAATTCATGATGATTACTTTTTTGATTAGATTTATGGTTAATCTAGTTTATAGCATTTATCCAAAAATCAGCTTAGGTGCGCTTGACCTTGGCGAATTAAATTCGCCACGGGTCGCACCTGTCGTAAAGGATTTCATTAAGCTCCTTAACTTGATTGCTAGCAATATCTGCTTCGGCTCTGGCAATAAGGGTGTCTAGCTTTCC
>NZ_GL890839.1:0-17036 GCF_000211815.1 Moorena producens 3L | reverse complement strand
GTGTCTAGCTTTCCTGATTTTAGGTCAGATTCTAGCTGCTGGTCCCACCTATTATCGCGCATCATCTAAATAATTTTGTAAGCGGGCTGCCAGCTCTCGAATCTCGCTGTTCGGTAATTGTCGAATAGCTGTTTCGATTTCATCGAGGGTTAACATAACTAGTCTGTAAATGATGATTGATACTATCCTATAGCATTTTTAGTTTAAATGTAAACATAGGATTGATCTAAAAAGGGAGCAGTAAGTAGGGAGGAGGTAGTAGGGAAAAGGGAACAGAAAATATGTAACACGTAACAAAAAATATTACAATTAATTTACGATTGCTATAACCAAAAAAAACTAGCTATATACTACACAGATTTTAATATATAAACTGTCAAATTTTTTATTCATAAATAAATGTAAATAATTTGAATTACCCCTTGCATTTTTTAGAGGATTTATCTATACTATAGAAGGTGACGACTGAAACTAATAACCGCGCTGGTCATAACTGTTAACCACCACCAGCGCGGCTTTCCTCCCACCTAAATAGGAGTTACTTCTATGATGACAAAAATATCACGATTATCAATCCCGGCTTTTCTATCAGCTATCAGCTATCAGCTATCAGCTATCAGCTATCAGCTATCAGCCATCAGCTATTAGCCATCAGCGAACAGCGATTAGCGCTACGCGCACGCTACGCGAACAGCCATTGGCCACAGGCCAATGGTTGAAAGCACCTCAAGTAGCGTGTGCGTAGCCCATAGGCTGACAGCTGAAAGCTGAAAGCTGAATGCTGATGGCTGAATGCTGATAGCTGATAGCTGATACCTGAAAGCTGAAAGCTGACGGCTGACTGCTGAATGCTTATGAGCAAATCCCTCTAAAGACTCAGGTCAGATATTGCTTTAACTAGAGAAAATAGAATATAATGGTTGTTTTATCAAAAACTGCCATAGTCTAGAACAGGAGTCTACTACCGGTGGTTATAGAAATCCCCAAAAGCACTTACGAAGCTAAAACTCAGGAAATTGCCAGAGAACTTCTAGCCGCAACTCGGGAGAAAGGTTCCTTTCTTGCCCAAATGCGAGACCAAATGCGGTGGGATGATAAGTTACTAGCCTGGGCAATGAGTAATCCAGGACTACGGGTGCAGCTATTTCGCTTCATCGATACCCTACCGGCACTGCTTAGCCAAACGGAAGTGGCTCGTCACTTTCAAGAATACCTAGGGGATGAGTCAGTAGAACTGCCTGCTGCCCTTAAGGGAATGCTCAATTTCACCAATCCTGACTCCATACCAGGACAACTGGCAGCCAAAACCATATCTGCTGCTGTAGCCACCCTAGCCCAAAAGTATATTGCTGGGGAAAATCTCAACCAGGCCCTGAAAACCATTAAACGCCTGCGAAACCAGAAGATGGCATTTACCCTAGATTTATTGGGGGAAGCAGTAATTACAGAATCAGAAGCTCAGTCTTATCTAGACCGCTATCTGGAACTGATCGAACAACTCACTGAGGCAGCCAAACAGTGGTCTACGGTAGAGGAAATTGACGTTGCTGATGGTAAATCCTTGCCATTAGTGCAAGTATCGGTTAAACTAACAGCATTCTACTCTCAATTTGATTCTCTTGATCCTCAGGGTAGCCAAAATCGGGTGTGCGATCGCATCCGTGAATTGCTCCGCCGTGCCAAAGAATTAGGAGCGGCGGTTCATTTTGATATGGAGCAGTATGAATACAAAGACATTACTTTCTCCATACTCAAAGACTTGCTGATGGAAGAAGAGTTTCGCCCACGCACCGATATCGGTGTTACCATGCAAGCCTATCTGCGAGACTCACAACAAGATTGTCAAGACCTGATTGCCTGGGCAAAACAGCGGGGTAATCCAGTAACCATACGCTTGGTCAAAGGAGCCTATTGGGACCAAGAGACGATAACAGCACTGCAAAACCATTGGCCCCAACCAGTATATAACCAGAAAGCCGCTACGGATGCCAATTTTGAGCGTATCACCAAGCTGCTGCTAGAAAACCACGAGTATGTCTATAGCGCTATCGGTTCCCATAACGTGCGCTCCCAAGCTTATGCGATCGCAATTGCTGAAAATCTCAATATCCCCCGCCGCTGCTTTGAGATGCAAGTCCTCTACGGTATGGGAGACCAACTCGCCAAAGCCTTAGTCAATCAGGGTCATCGGGTCAGGGTTTATGCACCCTATGGAGAACTACTACCAGGAATGGCTTACCTGATTCGGCGGCTATTGGAAAATACCGCAAATAGTTCCTTCCTACGACAAAGCTTAGAAGATAGACCCGTAGAGGAATTGATTGCACCACCAAAAGCGTTGCAGGTTGGCAGGTTGAAGGTTGAAAGTTCTGAAGGGTTGAAGGTTGGCAAGTTGAATAACGAACCGTTGCAGGTTGGCAAGTTGAAGGTTGAAAGTTCACAACCTGCTAACCTACCCTTCTCGAACGCCAAAGGCGAACAACCAACTAACCTTCAACCAACTAACCTTCAACCAACTAACCTTCAACCTTCCAACCTTCAACCTTCTAACCTTCAACCTCCTAACCTTCAACCCGATAACCTTCAACCTCCTAACCCATTCACCAATGCTGCAAATACAGACTATGCTCAGCTAGAAGCCAGAGAAAAAGCCAAACAAGCCTTACTTACCGTTCGCCAACAACTGGGTAAGACCTATTTACCCTTAATCAATGGGGAGTATCAGTCTACAACAGACACAGTAGATTCTGTTAATCCCTCTAACCCTAGGGTCGTGATCGGGAAAATTGGATTAATTTCTGTAGAACAAGCAGAATTAGCGATCGCAAAAGCTAAAGCAGTATTTCCCAGTTGGCGACGTACACCTGCAAGGGAACGTGCTGGTATTTTACGTAAAGCAGGAGACTTGATGGAACAACGCCGTGCTGAATTATCAGCATGGGTCTGTCTGGAAGTTGGGAAACCATTACGAGAAGCCGATGGAGAAGTCACCGAAGCGATTGACTTCTGTCATTACTACGCATCAGAGATGGAACGGCTAACCGATGGATATAACTACGACATTGCTGGAGAAACCAATCGCTATGTCTATCAACCCCGAGGTATTGCTCTAGTAATTTCTCCCTGGAACTTCCCCATGGCTATTACTACAGGCATGACTGTAGCAGCCCTAGTGGCAGGAAATTGTACGCTACTCAAACCCGCAGCAAATTCCTCAGTGATTGCCGCAAAAATAGCTGAAATTTTAGTAGAAGCCGGGATACCCAAAGGAGTATTTCAATTTGTTCCAGGCAAAGGCTCAACCGTCGGTGCCCATATGGTCAAGCATCCCGATATCCATCTAATTGCCTTTACCGGTTCCCAAGAAGTCGGTTGTCGTATCTACGCCGATGCCGCCATCGTGCAACCAGGTCAAAAACATCTCAAGCGAGTCATTGCTGAGATGGGAGGTAAAAATGGAATTATCGTAGATGAAAGTGCTGACCTCGACCAAGCCGTAGCTGGAGTCGTCAAATCAGCATTTGGCTACAGTGGTCAAAAGTGTTCCGCTTGCTCCCGAGTAATTGTGTTGGAGCCAGTGTATCAGAGCTTCCTAAAACGGTTAGTTGAAGCAACGCGATCGCTTAACATTGGGCCAGCAGAAGCACCCAGTACCCAGGTCGGTCCAGTGATAGATGCTACTTCACGCGATCGCATTCGGGAGTACCTTGAAAAAGGACGTCAGGAAGCCAACGTAGCATTAGAAATGCCAGCACCTGACACCGGATACTTTATTGGTCCAGTGATCTTTAACGATATCTCTCCCAACGCCACCATTGCCCAAGAAGAAATCTTTGGTCCAGTAGTAGCAGTAATGGCCGCAAAGAATTTCCAAGAAGCCCTTGATATTGCCAACAGTACCAACTATGCCCTCACCGGAGGCTTATATTCTCGCACTCCATCCCATATAGAACAAGCCTCAGCCGAGCTTGAGGTCGGTAATCTATATATCAACCGCAATATTACCGGTGCCATTGTCTCACGGCAACCGTTTGGTGGGTTCAAGATGTCTGGAGTAGGCTCAAGAGCAGGAGGTCCCGATTATCTAGTGCAATTCCTCGAACCCCGTACTATTACTGAAAATATCCAACGACAAGGCTTTGCACCCATTGAAGGAATGGAATAGTTTCTAGGTAAGCATTCAGCTATCAGCGTGTCGCGTATCAGCTTATGTGCGTCCCAGGGTCGAAGCCTGTGCCACAAAGCTGATAGACTTTTCTGGTGACTTTCAATTCTCATTAATCTATCAATATTAAATTCTCGCTTTTGAGGTTTATATTAAGCTGACCGCTGAGAGCTGACCGCTGAGAGCTATTCGCGTAGCGCATATGCTTACCTATGAACTTAGTAGGAAATCCCTCGATATTTCTTTTTAGACCGTTGTATAACAAACCCTTGAGCATCGGTCGGTAACTGGAGAAAAATAGCTTCCACTTCATAGCAAATCCCTCGATATTTCTTTTTAGACACCCGTTTAACAGATTGCTTAGTAATTTGCTGACAACTAGGATTCAGGTCGCCCTCAGCTTTTGGTGTATTGTTCTGGTCACTGACTGCTGTCTCAGAAACCACTTTCTCCTGATCGAGATTACCAGTAGGTACTTTTGGATTTTCGGGGGAATCAGATTCTGTCGAATTGTGCCAGTATCCGGGGTTTTGAGTTACTATCGAAGCTTCGGAAGCTGAAACATCATCTTCCGGGAGTGAATCAGGTAAAACTGGCGTAGGAAACTGGTTATGATTTCTGGATTCTTCACTATCAAGATGTCTAGGAGTTTCCGCTTCAGATCTAGCTGTTTTTAGTGATAAAACATCAGTGAATTTAGGTTGATCACTATTTATTGGTGAACTAAAAACTTTGTTGGCTAAACTTGCTTCTTTTTCCTCAATCCAAATTGTCAGATAATGGGGATGTTCTAAAACTAAATACAGAGGCCGAAATTCCTCACAGATTTCGCAACTACAACACTTTAAGGATTTTTTATAAGCATTTGGGGAAAGATCAAAACCTCTCTTGAATATTTTATTTTGGAAAATAATTGTAGATTCATCCAGCCACTGAATCTCTTGATTAATCTTTTCTTGATCAATTATTAACATTTGGGTAGTTTACCCCCTACTTGATCTATTTTTGGAAATAGCTGGTGAGATTGTGGCAATTTTGCTCTCAAAGTGTCAACGGAAGAATGTAGTCAATTGCGTCGCAGATTTGGCTACATCCTTGACCCAATATATTGAAAATTTATTTGATTAATCCTGGGATTTTGGGCATCGAGCTGGAGTCTTGCCCAGTCAATTAACGGTTTCACGCCTATGTGGGTAAAGACAAAGTATTTAGGATGGAGTAAATAATATCAATAACTATTATATCACAACTCAATTGATTTGTCAACCATAAAATGTAGCTACTTTGAGAATTAACCCAAGCTTCCTTGTCTCCGCTTCCAGAAATCGCTACATTTCTGTCTTGGTAATTGGGTATCTGATCATGATCTACTCTATTCAAATATAGCGTTGATCGCAGTTATGAGGTACACAATATTTTTTCCCGCTTCCGACTTCCCTCTTCTGACTTCCCTCTTCTGACTTACCTACTCCCGGGCAACCCAGGGCGTAAGTCCCTCACGGAAAGGAACCCCTCGATAGGTTTTTTTAGACCGTTTTTGATCCAATGCCTCAGAATTGGAAGCCTCAGAATTGGGAGATAACTCCGATTCCGGTAGCTGGCTCAAGACATCTTGCTCCTGGTAAGAAATTCCTCGATATTTCTTTTTAGACAGCCGTTGAAGAGATTGCTCCGTAATTTGCTGACACCTAGGATGCACATGGAATTCAGATTCCGGAATCTCTTGCTCCTGATTGAGATTACCAGTAGCTAATTTTGGAGTTGCTGGGGAATCAGATTCTGTCGGATTGTAACAGTATCCGGGGTTTTGAGTTACTATCGAAGCTTCGGAAGTTGAAATATCTTCCGGGAGTGAATCAGGTAAACCTGGCGTAGCCAACTGGTTATGATTTCTGGATTGTTTACCATCAAGATGTCTAGGAGTTTCCGCTTCAGATCTAGCTGCTTTTAGTGATAAATAATCAGTGGATAATGGTTGAGCACTATTTATTGGTGAACTAGAAACTTCGTCCGCTAAAGTTACCTGTTTTTGCTCAATCCAAATTGTCAGATAATTCGGAGGTTCTACTAGCAAATAAAAATTCGGATATTTCTCAGAGAGTTCGCCACAGAAATGAAAGGATTTTTTGAAAAAACTTTGGGAAATATAAAAACATATAGTGAATAGTTTATTTTGGAAAATAATTGTAGATTTATCCAGCCACTCAATGGTTTGACTGGCTTCTTTTTGATCAATAATAAACATAACATTTTGAAATTCCTTTACTTGTCTTGATGCAGTCGCTCATGGTTTGGGTTCTGTGTGCGGAACACCGCGATTCTCGGAGACACTAGGTGAACGAACCTTGCTTGTAAGCCCCGTGGAAACCACGCCAGTTGCTCATGGTATAAACCCCCAAGACCGCACTGGCTCCCGAAGACTGCCCTGGATCGCTGCTCCCTCCTCCCTAATCCCTGCTCCCTAAAACTAAGAGGATATCTGAAAAGTTTTTTGATATTGAATTTTGCCCCCCTAGCCCCCAATTCTGGGGGGAACAAGAATCAATTTGTTGGTAAAAGTCCCCCAAAATTGGGGGATTTAGGGGGCTTGAATGTAGCAAATGAGACTTCTCAGACAACCTCTAAGGAGGAAAGTAACTCACCCGATGGAAAACTGCTATAGGGTTTCTAAAGGTGCGCTTGACCTTGGCGAATTTAATTCGCCACGGGTCGCACCTAAATGATTCGTGAACGCCAAACTAGATGAAATTAGTATTTCAATAGGGTACTTTGTTCACAAATCAAATGTAAAAGCTCTAGTTAATCATAAATCATGATTGCATTAATCAGAGGATTTTTAAGACAAATTACTGATAAATACGCGAATTATTTTAAAAATAATGATAGCAAGTATATATTAATACAATAAATCATTATTTTTAAAATTCCTATTCGGTAATTTTTAATTAAAAAATAACAAGTTTACGTAGAATTGCGGTAGTGATATTACCTTTAATATAAGTAGTCGTATGCAATTAATTTTGACTAGGTAAATTATAAAATAGTGACCGGAAAACCTTGAACAGCAATGAATTGAGTAATTTTCAAAAAGTTAATATAGTTAATATAATTTATGTCCAGGTACTTAGTCACTTACTCCTGAACACTAAATTCAATCCACTGATAGACTGGTTAATTGTGGAAACACGATCAGAAATTTCCGTAGAATTACGGTAGTCACTTAGCAAGCCTTTAATCGAGAAGACACCTTACCTATGAAAATCAAGCACTTCATCAATCTTTCCAAAGGACTTACCGCTCCAGTAGTGCTGGGATTAATGGTTGTCTACCAGAATTTCACCCTTGGGCCATGGGTTTACCTAGCCCTCCATGGTACCTATGGGGTGATGTGGCTACTCAAAGACCGTATCTATCCAGACAAGCAGTGGGAGGAAGAAATACCGATTGGCATGGGAATTCTTGGCTTCGGAATACTAATGCTCTACTGGGTTGCTCCCTTTATTCTGATCAGGAGTGGTTCTGAGCCTCCCTTACCCCTGGTCGCTGCTGCCATTTCCATGAATATCATGGGAGTCTTTCTACACTATGCCAGTGATGCCCAGAAATACTATACTCTCAAGTATCGTCCTGGATTAATCACAGAAGGATTCTTTGCTCGCTGTCGAAACACAAACTACTTGGGAGAAATCCTGATCTACTCTGCTTTTGCCATGCTAGCTCAGCACTGGCTACCCTTTTTGATTTTGGCAGGTTTTATGGCAGGTATATTTATTCCCAATATCCTCAAAAAAGATAAGTCTCTCTCCCGCTATCCAGAGTTTGCTGACTACAAGGCTAATTCTGGATTACTACTACCACAGCTATTTTTAGCTACTACTTCCAATCCAAAAGATCCAGATTTTGCCCAAAAAAACAGGTAGTCACAAATTATAGCATTTATCAATTCGGTGAAGTACAAAGCACTGGGTTGTAGGGAGTAGGGAGTAGGGAGTAGGGAGTAGGGAGTAGACGTTAGGAATTAAGTACAAAAACCATTAACCTTTATATCTACAATATTTCTATCTAAAATACTGGTGAATGGAATCCCAACCACCAATTTAATATATGACGAAACCATCTAAGCAGTATTTTTCCCTAAGATGGCGATTTTTAATTATCGTCCTTTTACTGCTAGGAATCTTCTTCCGCTGCTTCAATCTAAACCATAAAATATACTGGCACGATGAGGTTTATACCTCAATTCGGAGTTCTGGCTACACTGGATATGAAGTAATTAAGGAAGTTTTTGATGGTAGGGTGATTGGTGTTGAAGACTTACAAAAGTATCAGCATCCTAATCCTGAAAAAGATTTAGGCGATACTATTCATGCCTTAGCTAAAAACCCAGAACATCCACCCCTCTATTATTTAATGGCGCGGTTTTGGCGGCAGCTATTTGGTGCTGCTGTCAATAACCCTAGGGGTTTATCTGTTCTGTTTAGCCTGCTGGTTTTCCCAGCTATCTATTGGCTATGCTTAGAATTATTTGAATCCCCTTTAGTGGCATGGGTAGCTGTGGCACTTTTGGCGGTATCTCCCTTTCATGTACTCTACGCTCAAGAAGCAAGAGAATATAGTCTATGGACACTGACTATTATCCTATCTTGTGCGTCTCTGTTACAAGCTATCCGCAAAACTAAGGATAGTAAAAAAGTAACACACTACCTCTGGTCATGGGTAATCTATGCTGTCACCTTGTCCCTTAGTCTTTACACATTTCTCTTTTCTATATTTGTTGCCATTGGGCATGGAATTTATGTCTTTATTATAGAACGGTTTCGCTTTAATAAAACTATTTTTGCTTATTTCATAGCATCTGGTGCCGGGTTTCTAGCCTTTTCCCCTTGGTTAGTTGTGGTGGTTACTAACTTAGCTGTCATTCAGCATAAAACCCATTGGACAACTATTCAAGTCCCTTTATCATTGTTGGTAAAAATCTGGGGGATAAACCTTAGTTTTATCTTTTTTGATTTTGGAATACCACTGGAGCATCCATTTACCTATATAATTCCACCAATTTTAGGAAGTTTTGTGGGATATGCAATTTATTTTATCTGTCGTTATACTACCCAGCGAGTTTGGTTACTGGTTTTAACGTTAATCGTTATTACTGCATTAGGGTTAATCTTACCAGACTTAATTTGGGGAGGACGACGTTCAGTGAGTAGTCGGTATTTTCTACCTTGCTATATCGGAGTGCAGCTGGCTGTTGCTTATGTAATTAGTATGTATATAACTGGGTCTCTATCCAGGGCTAACTTAATAAAGGCTAATTTAAGAACACAGAAGGTCTGGAAAGGAATAATAGCTGTGCTGCTTACAGGGGGAGTTATCTCTTGTGCTATTATTTCCCAAACAGAAATCTGGTGGAACAAGCAAGTTGGGGGTAACAATCCTACTATCGCTAGGATTATTAATCAAACTGATCGACCTCTGGTAATTAGCAATGTTTCTTCAGTGAATCCTGGGGATGTGATTTCTCTTAGTTATTTATTAAATCCTCAGGTAAAATTTCAGTTAGTCATTCCCCCTAATATTCCCGATATTCCTCAAGGGTTTAGTGATGTGTTTCTATTTTATCCATCTGAAAATTTGCAACAAGGACTTGAGGAAAAGTATAGTACTAAAATAGAGTGGTTTGATGAGTCGAGTGTCAAGCCCCTCGGTAAGTTAAGGCTTTAAGTATAGCGGTTTTAAATTAGGTGAGATACAAATCCTTGGGTTTTAGGGAACAGGGAACAGGGAACAGGGAACAGGGAACAGGGAACAGGGAACAGGGAACAGGGAACAGGGAACAGGGAACAGGGAACAGGGAAGAAAGAAAAAATCCTGTGTACCTCATTAAGATAGAAACCACTATATTATAATTTAAGTAGTTAATAATTGGGTAAGCATTCAGCTATCAGCTTATGGGCTATGGGTACGCTACTTGAAGTGCTGAGGTTTCTTTTAAGCTGACGGCTGACGGCTGACTGCTGTTGGCGTAGCCTGCGCGTAGCGCATATGCTTACATAATTGGAATAAGTAAATGGATGAGTTGACTATTAAAGTTGTTGGATATACTGAACGATTATCAGAAATTACGTTAATCAGGGTGCAGGTTTTTCAGATTGAACAAGGGGTAGCAGCGGATTTAGAGTTTGATGGTAAGGATGAAATAGCGAAGCATTTATTAGCCTATTGGAATAATCAGCCAGTAGGCACAACTAGGGTAAGATATCTAGATGATAAAACGGCAAAAATAGAACGGTTAGCTGTCTTGTCTGATGCTAGAGGTAAGGGCATTGGGAAACAGTTGATGATTAAAGCATTAGAGTTAGCTGACCAAGCTGGAATTAAGGTAGTGGTAGTTCATGCTCAAGAGTATGTGAAAGGGCTTTATGAAAAGTTAGGTTTTGAAATAATGGGAGACTCCTTTGAGGAGGCTGGTATTGTTCATGTGAAGATGGTAAATGAGTTAATATAATTGAGCTAAAAAGGTGACAATAAATAGGTAATCGTGATGCATCGCTACTCCCTAGTCCCTAAAACCCTACACGAAATTACGTCATCGAATTGAGAATTGCTATATTTGCAAATGGTCTATGGAATCAGATTTGCGGTAGGGATAAACGCGATCGCTACCCGGTGATTGAGAGCGCGAGAGATTTTTTGCAACATCGAAAGGGAGTGTCCTTCATAATCAGCATCTTCCAGTCGTGCAATCACAGGCTGCTTTGTACCCACAAGTTCTGCAAGCTGTTTCTGGGTTAACCCCGCTTTTGTTCTGGCTTCATAAATCAACTGTGCCACCTCTGCATTAAGAGAAGCTTCTGCTATCATTTCCTCCATCTCGGGGTCGGTACGAATTTTCTTGTTAAGAATTTTAATCGCATCAGAAGTCTTAGTCATTTTCTTCCTCCTCTACATAGGTATGAACATGTGCGTTTTCTTCAAATAAACCCTTTCTCAAGATTGCCCTTTCAATATCAATGTCCGGTACTGCTGCTTGTTCCTTGGTAATAGCATGGGCGAGAATCGTCACATTCTGTCCGTAAAAAAAATACAAGATACGATACTGCACACGACGATGCTTTGCCCTCAACTCATAAATACCAGAACGCAGATAATCTGCCACTGGACGACGCAGTTCATATCCAGATGCCGCAAGTAGCTTAATTCGGGCAACACAGTTGGCATAACCTTTACGGTCTGACTGCAAAAGTTGCGTCAACCATTCTAGGACTGGAACTTCCCCATCCTCCTCCTGGAAGAAAACAACACGGGTTTCCGGCACAGCACACCATCCTAATATAACAATATTGTTATAATAAGTCAATATCACTACAGGTAAGATTGTTGTAGCTAATTCATCTGAGCACCTAGCACTCACCACTATGAAAAGACGCTTGAGAGATCCAGTAATTCTAGGACTAATTTGGCTAGGGAGTGGATTTTGCGATCGCATTTGGTTTGCCCTAGATCACTCTGTTCCAGCTTGGGACCAGGCGGATTATTTGACCGGTTCCTTGAATTACTGGCAAGCGTTGCAGCATCCTGAGTGGTTCTCTGGGGAGTGGTGGAGCAGTTTTTGGGCAATTTCCTCAAAAGTCCCGCCATTGACTTATATTATTGCCGCAATGGTTCAGCAGCTGTTTGGAACCGAACCAGAGCTAGCTACGATAGCGCTAGTTTTATGTAGTGGAGTGTTAATTGCTTCAGTTTATGGATTAGGGCTGGTGTTATTTAACCGCCGGGTAGGGTTATGGGCTGCTGGTTTAGTCATGTTGTTACCAGGACTATATCGCTACCGTTTAGAATTTTTGCTGGATTATCCCTTAACCACAGTAGTCAGTTTGTGTTTTTGGTCTCTGACAGTGTGGTGGAGTTTGGCAAGGGCCAAGACACCCTTATCCCGAACCACAGTAAGACAAGGATGGTTGTGGGGGTTGGGGTTTGGGCTTTGTTTAGGATTAGCGTTGCTAGTTAAGCAAACCGCCTTATTTTTTCTATTCGTGCCAATCGCTTGGGCTGGGGTGAGGGTTCTGTGGCAGAGGCAATGGCAAAGGTTAGCTCAATTAATCGGGGGTTTGCTGGTATCAGTTTTGCTATTTGGTCCATGGTACCGGATTAATTGGTTGTTGATATTGACCTCTGGCAAGCGAGCAACCATTGATTCCGCGATCGCAGAAGGAGACCCAGCCCTCAATACCCTTGATGCTTGGGTTTACTACTGGAAAATCTTACCTTACCTGATCTCTTGGCCGCTGTTGTTAATACCGATAGTAGGACTATTAATTTATGGGCTCAAGTATGGGCTCAAGCAATCCGCGATCGCAAAATCGAACAATCTGCCATCCCCCCATCCCCCCATCTGGTCACTAACCTGGCTAGGGGTCTTCATAGTGGGTGGTTATCTATTGTGTTCATTGAATATTAATAAAGATGCTCGCTATATTTTGCCATTAGTTCCAGTGCTATCACTGTTTCTGGCTTATGGCTTAACCTGCTGGACTAATCGTTGGGGTAAACCGATGCGTTGGAGCACGGTAGGGCTAGCAACTGTACTGATGATGTTGAATCTATTTCCATTAGGAGGTAGAGGATTGACTCAATTACTTAGTCCCCGTGTACAACATTTTCCCTACTTAGGACAGCCATGGCCTCATCGGAAGGTAATTGCTGAAATCATCAAGACTCAACCTTACTTGCGCTCTAACTTAGGAGTATTACCATCAACCCCAGACATTAACCAACACAACTTCAATTACTATGGTGCATTAGCCAATTTCCAAGTATACGGGCGTCAAGTGGGAACCCAAGCCAAACAAGTGAAACAGGATATGCGATCGCTTTCTTGGTTCCTCACTAAAACTGGTGCCCAAGGGTCAATCCCAGAATCCCAAGCAGCTATTGTTCAGGCAGTTGAGCAAGGGTCAGAGTTTGAGCTACACCAGACTTGGGAATTACCCGATGCTAGCCAACTGAAACTGTATCACAAGCGGCAGCCACCAATAGCCGTAAAACCATTATCGATAAAGCCTGTGGGTGACCAATCATCCATCAAACCCACTAGTTTCAATGGCAATGGTTCACTGAGCACTACTCTCACTTCAAGTCCCAGAGTTAAATTAGAGCAAGTCACCATACCAGAAACATCTCCTGCTGGAGTACCTGTACCAGTAACTTATCAGTGGACTGGTTCTTGGGAGCAATTAAAATCTGGCATCGTTATCCTAACCTGGCAACCGGTAGATTTGAAGGTTGGTAAGTTGTTCGCGAAGCGTGGCCTTTTGGCCAAGGTTAACAAGTTGAAGGTTGGTAAGTTGTTCGCGAAGCGTGGCCTTTTGGCCAAGGTTGACCCGTTGTTCGCGAAGCGTGGCCTTTTGGCCAAGGTTGGCCAGTTGTTCGCGAAGCGTGGCCTTTTGGCCAAGGTTGGCCAGTTGTTCGCGAAGCGTGGCCTTTTGGCCAAGGTGGGCCAGTTGTTCGCGAAGCGTGGCCTTTTGGCCAAGGTTAACAAGTTGAAGGTTGTTCGCGTAGCGTGGCCTTTTGGCCAAGGTTCAACCGATACTAACCTGGAACCTAACAACCTTCAACCTTCAACTGATACTAACCTTCAACCTTCAACCGATACTAACCTTCAACCAAACAACCTTCAACCTTCAACCGATACTAACCTTCAACCTTCAACCGATACTCACCTTCAACCTTCCACCCAAACTAACCTTCAACCTTCAACCGATACTAACCTTCAACCTTCAACCCAAACTAACCTTCAACCAAACAACCTTCAACCTACCTTTCGGGAACGCCAAAGGCGAACAACTCACCGATGGTTACACGACCATGGTATTGCCATGGGAGAACTACACTCTTCCCAATTACCACCTGCCAATTCTCAATTTCAAGTCATTGAACGGATGGCGATGTTTCCCCCAGCAGATATCCCAGCTGGAAGCTACACCCTGAAAGCAACTTACCTGAATCGACAAACTGGCGAAACCTATCCGATACAAGTACCAACAGTTACCTTGACCATCGATCCCGCAGCTAGCCCCATACCTGCACCAGAACTAGATTTAATCACCCAAATGCGGATATTATCCACTAATTTACCTAAAGGACTCAATGGCCTAGAACCAGTTTTTGAAGAAACTGCCCGCATTAACCAGTACGATCCGATTCAGGACTACTTAGAACAAGCAGATTTAGCCTTAAGCTATCGGCTGGAATCGGAACCGAATAACCTAGACTTGGCCTATGCTCTGGCCTTGAGTAGGGTATTGCAGCAAGATGTAGAAGGTGCGATCGCAGCATTAAAGCGAGTCACCCAACTTGACCCCCAAAATCCCTATGCTCACGCTTATCTTGCCTTCGTCTATCTCTATGATTGGGATGGAAAAGATGGGGAAAAAGCCCTGAAACCTGCCCTTAAAATCAACCGGACTATTCCCGAACTACAAGCCCTATCTGGTATAGCTGCCTTGATGCAAGGTAATGTGTTCAAAGCTTGGAGTGTTATTCAGGGATTAGATCTTGAAAGCGATCGCTAATTGTAAGCTATCAGCTATCAGCGTGTCGCGTATCAGCGTGTCGCGTATCAGCTTTGGGCCTGTGGCCAAGCTACTGTTCGCGCAGCACCTCAAGTAGCGCAATCGCTGCTTTTGAATAAAATAAGCACCTCAAGTAGCGTGAGCCTTTAGCTCACGGCTGACCGCTGACGGCACCTCAAGCAGCGTGCGCGTAGCGCATATGCTTACGGCTAATTTTCTTTCATTGTGAATAAATTGTGAATCAATGTGTCAATAATACTAAAAAATTTAGTCTTCGTCTTCTTTGGGTCTTTGCGTTTACTCATACCAATTTACCGATACCGATTACTTAATATAGCAGTCGCCAGGGCAGTTAGGACATGACAAAAGTCTCACACCCTTTGTAAGCGATGCAGCGCGGTCTTGGGGGTTTCCCCCATGAGCGACTGCATCAAGAAGCGCAAGAGTTTGACTTCTGACTTCTGACTTCTGACTTCTGACTTCTGCTATATTTCGCAATCATAAAATTTACTAGATTTATAAAATTTCCGTATTTTTATTGATGTTATTCAATTAAATTTGATATTTAATTGAATTAAAGCGGATTTCAAAAAAACAGGTCATTTGATATTGAGCAAACTAATCTGCCAATAGATTTTAATGTATGAAAATCAAAAATCTTATGAAAACAAACTCCAAAAACAAACAACCTATGGATTTACTCAAACTGACACAAAACCTATCACTAGCCATCCTAGGGTCTGTTTTGAGCTTCGCCGCCATTGAAGTTGCTAACCCAGGACGCTCTGACGCTTTTGTAATTTTTAACCGGTCTGGTAACACACTCGGAGGTGGCTCCCGATGGGATGCAGCTCCAAGGACTATCCAAGGACAAGATCGTTCCTTGGACGGCGGATTGCGATACTCACTACAGGGCGGTTCCTATCAAGCTTACCGAGATTTATTCACCTGGGATATTGTTCCTAGTGTCAACGAGTTTCAAAATGCCATTGAGGCTGCGTTCAACGCCTGGACTGTAGTTGACCCAGTTTCTGGGTTAGGTACCGATTTGTCATTTGTAGCAGATTTAGAGACATCAGTAATAGGAACCGGTACAGGAGGCGTTCACCCAGATGGTGCCGAGATTGACCTGTTGGCATCGACAGATGCAACTTTCTGGAATCCTGGAAATACCTCACCCCAAGGTGAATCGTTTTTCTATTACATCAACGATACTGTAACTCTCACTTCTGGAACGGAAAATTACGCAGGCTCAAGCGCCATTATCGGGGCAGATATGACCTTCAACAATAATGCCGGAACAGTATATACCCTCGACTTTTTCAGGCGATTGTTGACCCACGAGATCGGTCATGCCATTGGATTAGGGGACATCGAAGGAGACATCAGTGCTAATAGATTTATCGACGACAACTATGATGGCAGTACTAGCGCCACAGCTCTAGCCACATTGAGCAACCCGATTGCCCAACTAATCGATCCCCTCAATCCAGCTGCTTCACCATTTTCATTGTTTACAGTTCCAGATCAGGATCCTGGTGTTGACACCCCAGGCGTAGATATTCTGATGGAATCCCGGGGACTAGGTATAGCTCCAGGGAACCCAGTCACCAACCTTAGCCCATTGGTTAACGATGACTACGCTGGTCGCCAGTTCCTGTATCCAGTGTCATCTGAGGCTAGATTTTCCTCTGAGGCTAGAGTTGATGAACCTACTGCTACATTAGGTTTACTAGCCCTTGGTATTATAGGTGTACGTTTGAGTACTCAAGGCAAAAAAAGCAAGCAACAGAGAGTAGATACACCTACGAGATCAGCTATTTACACCAAATAGACAGACACAGACACAGGTAGTGGTGCTGAAGTCCTACCTTTTCCCAAAAAATTCTAGACTTCAAGTCTTTCTTTGGGATATAATCAAAAACTGGTGCTTTTAGGCAAAAACCATGAATGCTCAAGAAATCATTCGTTCCATAGAAGCGGAACAACTTAAGGACAACGTCCCTACCATCTACGTCGGTGACACCGTGCGTGTAGGGGTACGGATTAAAGAAGGTAATAAGGAACGGATTCAACCCTATGAAGGCACTGTGATTGCCATGCGCAATGGTGGCATTAATGAAACGATTACAGTACGCCGGATTTTCCAAGGGGTTGGTGTGGAACGGGTTTTTCTACTCCATTCTCCAAAAATTGCTAATATAAAAGTAATCCGTCGAGGCAAGGTACGTCGAGCCAAGCTATACTATTTACGCGATCGCGTTGGTAAGGCTACTCGCATCAAACACGCTTTGACCGTA
>NZ_GL890838.1:16712-54618 GCF_000211815.1 Moorena producens 3L | reverse complement strand
TTCGCGGAGCGGCTATGGGCGAGCATCACCTATAAAGGCGACCCTATCTTACGGTAACTTCTAACCCGCTAACCCTTACTGGCACTGCCAGACGCTGCTTAACACGGGTATAACGGGAGACCCCAAGCCTTGTGTAGGTTGGAAATTTTGTGAGCTACCGACCTTAGTCGATGGATACCATGTATCAGCTTACACTAAGGAGGCACTAAACCAAAGACATTTATGCTCAACAAGCCGCTTGAATTCAATGAATCCAGACTCGGCAATAGTTTGAGAGAGTTTGCGCCAGCTGCACATCCTTAAGACATGTTTAACTTGCAGGACTATCAAAGCGTGGTTTTTGCCTAAGTACCTGGTGAGGTAAGGGTCGTGGAAATTACAAATTTATATTTGCCGGATGTGGGGCTACATACCCAGTGATGACGCGCCACGTCACCTTTTCCCAAGACAATTAACACATTATTAACACAGTACCTTATATTTGTCAAGCCTGCCGTTCACCACAAGTAATCTTTTTGAGGGACTAGGATTTTTTTATCAACAAACATCAACAAAAGTACACGAAAATCTAAAATATTGTCGAACACTGTCTAACACTGTATAGTATTTATCAGTTTGGCCATGTCTGTTAACAGTGTTAAGATTATGTGCTATTCTTAAAAAAAAGCAATAAAACTAAAATTTGTTAAGACAACATCAAAAAAAGCTACCATTGACTCTGATTCTACTCCTAACAATAGATCCCCTTTAGCTCGCGTTTGGCCTGATCGTTAAAGCACAGGTAGGGGTAGCTGCTCCCATGCTCTCCCTCAAGTAGTCAGCTAAATGTGGAGGTTTGTCGAGGTTTTAGAGAGCAGAGTCTCAAAAAGAAAACAAACTAATATTTTATTTCAGCCATGGAACCCGCAATAGTCCTTAGCATTGTTATCCTTGTTTTTGTGATCGGTATCACTGGTATATCCATTTACACCGCTTTTGGACCCCCTTCAGCGGAATTAGTAGATCAGTTTGAAGAACATGAAGACTAAGAAAATGGTGTTCCATTCAAACCGGGAAAGTCACAAGCGATTAGGGTAGCACAACTCAACTATCAGTTAACCGCTACCCTTAGGCAAAACATAGCCTTGGGCAACAGACCAAGCATTCCCTTAAGCATAGAAGGTAGATTAAAACTTGATCGTCAAACTGTTGTCGTGTCCATTGAGTTCGGAGCCTTGAGGAGCCGGAATTTGCACGGTAAATGTAGTCCATCTCTGAGAGCTTTCTACCTGAATGATGCCGTCGAGCTGCTTGACTAGCTCCTTTACCAAAGCTAGACCTAATCCTGTACCACCTCTCTTCCAAGGATCAGCATTAGGAATGCGATAGAACTTATCGAAGATGTGGGGTAATTCCGTATCAGCAATCTCAGCTTGATTGCTGATTTTAAATATTACCTTGGGTACGGTATATGATCCGACCAAATCCTGATTGTTTTGGTAAAAAAACTCAAGAATAATCTGCCTGTTGGCTGGAGTATATTTACAAGCATTGTTGAACAGTTCTGTCACAATTCGCCCGAAGCTGGTCTTGTCAATCAAAACCGATGGCAAATTATCTGACAGAGTCAACTTCAGGATTTGCTGTTGTGCCTGGATACGGGAGCAAAAGGAATCAATGATTTGGTGTAACCATATTTTCAAGTCTACTACTGTTCTCGAAACCTGATAAGAGGCGGTTTCTAAACGCTGCAAGTCGAGTAAATCGTTGATTAGTTCAATTTCTCTGTAACACTCAGATTCTAAAATCTCTGTATAGCGCTGTCGTCGTTGACTCTCCGGAGCAATTTTGAGCATCTGTATTGCCATTTTCATATTGGATAGAGGTGTGCGCAGTTCATGAGAAACGGTACTTAAGAAATCATCTTTGAGCATGTTTAGTCTCTGTAGTTCCTGGATTCTCTCTCGTAGTTGTTGGGTGCGCTCAAGTACTTGCCGTTCTAAGTCGGTGTTGAGGTTAGCCAGACGCTGATAAAGCTGGCCTTGCTGAATTGCGATCGCAAGTTGCTCAGCCATCGACTGCACCAAAGTCACTGCGCCATCAGACCATTGGTAATCACTATCAATCTTGATCAGGCACAGTTTTCCCCAAAGGCGGTTTTGAAACCTTAGTGGTACAAGTAACCCATGGCAACTATCCTCAAGGTTTAAGTTGCAGCTATTGTTAATACGCACCACTTCGAGATTTTTGATCTTGCGATTAATCTCATTGTCCGCATCGGGAGTTTCAGCCCCCAAAGGGCTACTCAAGTTAGGGTGTTTACTACATTGAGATACCGTTAACCAAACCTGCCGCTGTGGCAGATATTCTTGAATTTCTACTAGGTCAACGTCCAACAGCTGACTAATTCCTTGAGTGGCTGTGCTAAAAATCTGCTCTAAATCAAGAGAGCTACGAATCTTTTGAGTAAACTGATTGAGCGTTGCTTCCCGTTGGGCTTTGAGTTGGTTTTCCTGATAAATTTGAGCCTGCTGAATCGCAATTCCTACATGGTCTGCTACTGATTTCCACAAATTTCTTTCCCAAAACTGCCACTGTCGTGGTCTACTACACTGATGGGCAACCAGTAGTCCCCACAGAGGTGAGTCTTTAGGTTGGTTTTGGTCTAGTTGAGGGTCACAAATGATCGGAACTACCAAGTTAGCAACGACTTGAAACTGAGCTAGGCAATTAACTTCATAGGAGGACAAGCCCCCAGAATCAGAATAGATATCTTCAATCGCTTGGATTGGAGCATACCGGTACTGATTAGCATGGGTTTCCCAGAAGTGGGGATTATACATTTCCCTACCTGTAATCGGCTGCCAGGGTGATTCTACAGACTCTACTGTGAATCTACCTCTCCAATCCGACTCGAAGCGATAAACTGCTACCCGATCTGCTTGTAACAATCGACGAACTTGATTAACTGTGGTATTTAGAATTGTCTCCACATCTAAAGACTTACGAATGCGGGCTGCAAAGTTTTCCCGAAGGGAATCACCCATTGCCTGCCTCAGCTTATCTTGAGCCACCTGGTTAGACAGTGCGTTCGCGTAGCGTGGCCTATGGCCAATCGCGTAGCGTGACCTACGGTCAATCTCTGCCTGTTTGCCCTCTTTAGCATCAACGACAGTTGCTACAAAACCAATCTGTTTCCCTACCTGATCTTCCAGGACACTAATCCTAAAATCCCTAGCCAATTGGCTACCGTCTTGGCGTTGAATGAGCAACTCACCCTGCCAAAACTCTAACTGGGACAATTGAGCAAAAATTTCTTTGATGGCAGCATGACTTCTAGGGGGAAACATGATCTCGGATAGCTGCGACCCAATAACATCTTGGGCTTGCCATTGATATAGCTTACAGGCATAACTATTCCAATGGATAATTGTTCCATCCATATCTATGGCAATAACCCCAATAGGTAAGTTATCTAATAAACAAGCCTGAAAGTGAATTTGCTCTTGTGCCTTTTGGTATTTGGTTTCCTGAGCTAATAAAATTTCTTGAAGCTGCTCACAAGCTGCTTCATCGACTGTAAGCTCACGTAGAATCTGGAACTGCTCTAATCTCATCATTGATGTCTCAAAATCGAACGATCAGCTCTCAATTCAACAGTTACCATCAGCAAATGTAGCTGTAGTGACTGGGGTGGTTGTATTTCTCACATCAGCCTGTTTTCTATTCTTACCTGTACTCAGATGCAGAAAGTTGAATTGATTTGCCATAGCTAGTTGACTAAAAAATTTCCATATATACAGCCATAGCATTCCCAAAACTATGACTCAGAGCGACAATTGTGTAGAAACATTGATCTAGCAAGCAGGTCAGAACGATTACTTTACCAGACAGCTGAGTAGATTCTTAACGGATCACAACCGTTGCTCATACTCCCCTGAGGTTAATTGTCAACCAAACCCCCAACAAACTACGATGTCCTCTAATTTAGAACAACTTTCGGCTCAGCTGGAAAGCCCTAACATGCGCGATCGCTTGATGGCTCTGGCATCACTACGGGATGTTCAAGCCAGTGATGCCGTGCCCCTAATTAAAAAGGTACTTGATGATCCCAATTTACCAGTTCGCTCTATGGCTATATTCGCCCTGGGAGTCAAGCCTACGGAAGAATGCTACCCAATTTTGGTCAAATTCATGGCAACTGACCCAGATTACGGAATTCGTGCTGCTGCTGCTGGGGCTTTGGGATATCTAGGTGACCCCAAAGCCTTTGAACCTCTAGTTAGGGCGTTCTACGAAGATACTCAATGGTTGGTACGTTTTAGTGCTGCTGTTTCCCTAGGTAATCTCCAAGATCCCCGTGCTCGTGATGTGCTGACCAAGGCGTTAGATAGTCAGGAAGTACTAGTCCAACAAGCTGCTATTGCTGCTTTGGGGGAAATCAAAGCTACAGAAGCTATAGACGATATTCTACGCTTTGCCCAGTCAGAGGATTGGATAGTGCGTCAACGTTTAGCAGAAGCCCTCGGTCAACTGGGTCAGGACAAAAGTATCTCGGCATTAAAGTATTTGGCAAAAGACAGCCATCCTCAAGTGTCTGAAGCTGCTCAAATGGCTATATTGCGTTTGTCTGAAGCCTCAAGCTAGTGTAGCATCCTGGTAATTGGGCTAATCATAGCGCGATAGAATCAACAGTGCACCACTTGATTCCAATTACCAACATCACTGATCTACCACGATCTACCACAAATTTTTACAATCTTAGCCAATGGATATTAAAGAGTTTTTTGAGCAGAGTGCTGGCAGATGGTTTTCTCAACGTACTAGTAATCATATTACCTCTCAACCCATGAAAAATGGTAAGTCCAACATCACTATGGAAATGCTATCTGGTGATGCCCCAGAGGTGATAACACTCTGTAAACAATACCAAATAGAGCCTGGTATGGCTATATTTGGTTTAAAAGTGATTTGGGACGGTACAGTAGTAGGAGAGCAGAAAAAGCAAACTGGTTCCACTGTTGTTGTAGCTGTTCCCAACCCAGAAAATCCTGACATTGGCAAACTATTGCGAACTAATGGTGATGTTGAAGAAACTTCCTTTCTTGATGCAATAGCGAGTGGGGGAAACCCCCTTTGGCCGACTGCATCGCTAAAATGTCGTTACAGTATCAGCCAGGATGATGTTTTAACAATGATTACAGAGGGGAAAACTCTATATGCTGAAGAACGTTTTTGGTTTGCTAGCCCTAACTTTCGCTTACGAACTAACGTTCTCCAGCAGGGGGGGCAATTAACCATGGCTTCTTTGGCCACAGAAATTCGTCTTGGTGTTACCTGAAAGGTAAGCATTCAGTCAGCTATCAGCTATCAGCTATCAGCTATCAGCTATCAGCTATCAGCGAACAGCGATTAGCGCTACGCGCACGCTGTCTTGATGCAATAGCGAGTGGGGGAAACCCCCTTTGGCCGACTGCATCGCTACTTGAGGTGCTTTTGAATAAAACAGGTAAGCATTGGTTTAATCTGAGTTACCTCCCAGGGTCGAAGCCTGTGCCACAAGGCACCTCAAGTAGCGTGAGCCAAAAGCTCACGGCTGACCGCTGACCACTGACCACTGACCGCTGACCGCTGAATGCTTATAGTCTCAATTATTAGTATTTATGTTATTGACTACAAAAGGCTTATCGATAGGTTTTGGTTCTTTACTGTAAGCACTTTCCAGGACTTTGTTCCTGACTAAATTTGCCTCATATTCAGAAAAATAGCCAATCAGGGTACCTCGCCACACTTTCCTGAGCATATATCTCTCTGATGGCACCTGTATATAACCGGCTGGGGCATAGTTATCTTTTATAAATGAATCAGACTTAATCACCTGAGAATTTTTAATATAATCATGTTTTGATTTAAATAGCTTACAATTGTAATTGTAAGCCCATTTGTTAGATATAACGACTCGTTTAAGATTTATTTTATTCAATAAATAACTTGTTGGTACAAAAACAGCAAATTTGCCATCAGGAATCTTAGCACAGGCTCGGGCAGAGTAGTTTTCAAAAATTATTTGGGCAAATAATGTCAGCTGTATTCCAAAAATTAGTCCGGCTATTAAACCAGAAAATAGGGGAAAATAAAAACTTTTTTCATGCATCCAATTTACCTCTATTTACTGTGACTAAAGGACTTTATAATGGAATTAATTATATAAATTAATCGCTAGATATATACCTAATATATTAAATATTAATGAAGATTACTTGATAGTTTGATGAAAGTTTATAAAAAATAATTTAATCACAATGGGGTATGCCATAGGGGGATCAGGGAGGATTTGGTATGATTAGCTCCGAACGCGCCCCGCGTGACCAAAGGTCAATCGCGTAGCGTGGCCTACGGCCAATCATCCCACGGGGATTAATCGTGGGATGGTTAACTTTGATCCAAGTTAACAGTGGCCTGAGAAAGACTCTGTGCCTCTGACCTATTTTCAACCTCCTGATCTTCCGCTGAATCACTGACCTGCTTATCGACTACGGTAGCTGTGACTGTACCAGAGTCTTGGTGCTGGACAACTGCCTTCAGCTTTTGGTAGACATCTGAAGAGTCTGGTGGTGGATGAAATTGGTGAATTGGCTTCTTGTTAAGCTCATAACTTGACCAATCTACATTGTAGCTAGGACTAGCACGGGCTTTGGTCAGAGGCTTTGGGAAGCTTTCTCTGGGCTTGACTGATTTTTCAGGTATTTTGGATGATATGCTCTTGGCTGGGGGGGAAGTGTCCTGTTGGCCTGTTGGTGGTGCTTGGAGTGTCTTTGACTCAAGCATCCCTTGCTCTGGTGTAGTTTCATCGGAACTAGTACCTAGAGAGGTTTCAGCAACATTGTCTACCCACTGTAAACTTAGTTCTAAGCTCTCGGTTGTGGATCTACTATCAACCGGAGCGGTTAAATTTTGGGGAAATTTACGACAAACCATCCGCTCAAACTCATGATTAAAGCGATATATAGGCTGTCCTCGTCGTAACCAGACTGCCAAAATTTGCTCTACAGATATCGCTTTGTAACGCCCTTGATAAAGTGCCTCAATCACCGCTAGACGCACCCAATTGGCAGGATAGTTCTCAAGCCATAGATTGACTAATTCTTCTACAGTGTAACCCCTGAGCTCAAACCCATAGTGACTGAGCAAGGCAAGGGCATAGGCAATGGCTAAATCTGAGTCATTGGTCATGGGTAAAAGGGCTCAAGGTGGGAAGGTGGTACGATTCCAGGTGGAAAGGTCGCACATGTGGCAAATTATTGACGCACAGCGGCTTCTGGCAACGTCGCTTGGTAATATAACCTATATCCTGCAACCAGCAACCTGCAACCTGTAACCTGCAACCTGCAACCTGTAACCTACAACCTGCAACCTGTAACCAGCAACCAGCAACCAGCAACCAGCAACCTGTAACCTAGAACCTGCAACTAGTTTTGGTAGTGAGTTGGTTGGTCAGTGAAATCAGGACTTAGGACTTATGACAACACTATACGGTGAGTTGAACTCAGTGACACGTCCTGTCTTCACCAAGGCCTGATCGATAAATGCGAACGCGCCCCGCGTGGCCTACGGCCAATCGCATCAGCTCGCTTTGGCTTCTCCCTTGGGATGGAACAGGGTTGGGTTGGGGTGGTTAACGACAATTTTGGCGATGGTAGCGTACGCAACTGCTTCGGTAGCATAAGCAGGAATATCCTTCCAATCTTCATAAATTTTAGAAATGTCAGAAGACTCTTTCACTGACTTCCCTAGAGTTTTGGCTAAAGACAGCCCATTGACTAGAGAGGCAATCAAATCAACACGGCGCAAGGTCTGCTGAGGATGGAAGGTTTGGTCTGGGTATCGAGAGAGAAAACCACCACGATAGGATTGGTTGATAGCTGGTAATGCCCAGAAATTCAGGGGGACATCAATAAATTGGGTAACTGGACGGATTGGATTGGGGTCAAACACTTTCACCAGTAGGGCAGCTTAATCAGCCCAAGTTAGAGGGGCATCTGGTTGAAAGCTGCCATCGGCAAAGCCACTAATCAGGTTTAGACTACCGAGGCGGCGAATAAAATCTTCTGCCCAGTGTCCAGGTATATCGCTAAAGGAGGTAATGTCAGGGTTAGGGTTAACAATATAAGGAGATGCGAACGCGCCCCGCGTGGCCTACGGCCAATCGCATCTGCAGAGCCTGTGGCTACCAATGCTTGGTAAATCAATGCTGCCACCTCAGCACGGTTAATCGGCCTCATGGGATTGAGCTGATTGGGTTGGGGATAATTCACTACCATTCGTCTTTGAGTTGCTGTGGCTACCGCTTGGGTAGCATAACTGGGAATTTGAGTGCGATCGCGATAAAACCCGAGTTCGCTAGACTCACCACCTGTTAACCCCAAACCCTTCACTAGGGATACCAGACCTTGCACTCTGGTCAGATTTTGCTGGGGGCGAAATGTTCGATCGGGGAATCCGGAAATAAAACCCATAACTGCTGCTTTCCGAATTGCCTGTGATGCCCAAAATTTCGCGCTCGAATCCACAAACTCCCCTCTGCCTTTACCCACCTGCCGTGGGCTTTCAAATGTTTTGGCAATAATTGCTGCATACTGTGCTAAGCGTGAGGTTGGCTTCTGGCTTGAATGTGCCATCTCCAAAGCCACTAACTAGTCCTCTAATCACTAATTCTCCAATAAACTGGCTTGCCCAATGACCTGCCAAATCACTGAATTGAAATGGACCAGTCTGTCGGACTGGAACTTGAGATGAACGTAACTCTACCGCACCCTCAATTCTAGATGGATTGAGCTGATTGCCCACCGAAACTAAGCTGACAGAGGTGCTATTTTGGAGATCAGCCTTACCATTATTGCGCAGGATATTACCCGCTGGGTCTTGAGAATTGCCTAAATCTGGTCTAGCCCTACCATTAACCACTAAACCACCATGAGTATTGTTCTCAATCAGATTACGACGCAATACTGGTTGCACCTGACGCATCAAAACGATTCCAGCTCGGTTACCTAGTATTTTATTATCTGCTATTAACGGTGCAGCCGAGTCGCTGATGGCAATCCCATAACCAGTCTTTTGACAAACATTGCCTCGCACTTCCCCTTTGGCATTACGCACCAGAAAGATGCCACTGGAAGCGTTAGCGATCAATACATTATCCAGAATCATGGGTTTGGCTGTGCCAGTAACAAATATCCCTTCACGACCACAGCGAGTAAAGGTATTATTGGCAATAATCGGTGAGGTAGATTCAATCCAGAGCGCTGTCCCCAATTTGCCCGGATTAGTAACCGTTACTCCTCTTAATTGGGCCTTGGAATCCAAACGGATGGTAATATTTTGACGATTAAACGTGGGGCTGACATAGTTCCCACTGCCGGAAATCACAATATCCTTACCTTTGGTCGGTTCATTGCCGAGAACCATTACCATCTTAGGAATAACTAGAGGAAAAACTTCGACCCTAGCAGCATTATAGGTACCAGCGGCTAAGTGAATGGTAGTTCCAGCAGTGGCAATAGAAAGTGCCTTAGTCAAGGTTTTAAACGGAACAGTATCACCAGTATCGCTATCCTTACCAGTGACTGGGTTAACGTGAATAATAGATTTAACCATATTAGTCAGTAAATGGCAATTAACAATTCACACGTAATACTTAACACCTAATATTTAACAGGTAATAATTTAAACTTAATAGTTTATTAACAATACTTAATAGTTAATATTCAACACCTAACATTTAACAGATAATACTTAATACCTAATACTTAACACGTAATACTTAAAAATATGATAGAAGTAGAGCATCTAAGCAAAATCTATGGCACCACCCCAGGGATAGAGAATGTTACTTTCAGGGTTGAACCAGGAGAAATCCTAGGGTTCCTTGGACCGAATGGTGCAGGGAAAACCACTACCATGCGAATTTTGACAGGTTATTTACCAGCAACCCATGGTACTGCCCGAATTGCTAATTATGATGTTCATGAAAATTCTATGGCAGTACGACGCCGAATTGGTTATTTACCGGAATTTCCGCCACTGTATCCGGACATGACCGTTGAAGGATTTTTGCACTTTGTTGCCCGTATTAAAGGTGTTGCTGCAGGCGATCGCACTACTAAGGTCAAAACTGCCATGGAGCGCTGTAACATAACGAGCAAGGCCAAGCTACTGATCCGCAAGCTTTCTAAGGGCTTCCGTCAACGGGTGGGTATCGCTCAGGCGATTGTACATGACCCACCGGCCATCATTTTAGATGAACCTACAGTCGGTCTTGATCCTCGGCAAATTATTGATGTCCGTAACTTAATTAAGAGCCTTGCTGGTGACCATACTATTATCCTCTCAACCCACATTCTACCAGAAGTGAGTATGACCTGTAGCCGGGTAGCTATCATCAATGAAGGCAAAATTGTAGCAACAGATAGTCCAGAAAAGTTACTGGCGGAGTTAACCGGGGGATCAGGTTATGAATTAGAAATAGATGGTGATGCACAGGAGTTACAGAAATTATTACAAGTTATACCAGGAGTTTGCCTGGTGGAACTGGTTAATGATCACAATTTACCTGGCGGACGATCTTTATTCCACATCGTATCAGCACCGGGAGCAGAACCCGCACGGGATATTGCAGCTGTGACTGTGGGAGCTGGTGTAGGGATATACGAAATGCGACGGACTCGCGCTACTCTGGAAGATGTCTTTTTGAAACTGACTACCACCGAAAAACCACTGCCTCAACCAGATCCTGATTTACAGGAGTCTGATGAAGGATGAAGGATTAATAATGAAGAATTAATAATGAAGGATTAATAATGAAGGATGAAAGTTATTTTTTCCCCCTTTAAAGAAGTAACATTAAACTAAATAATAGTAATCGTTTAACTAACTAACCTTCAACTTTAAACCTTCAACTTAATTAACTAACCTTCACCATTGAAGCTTCACCATTGAACCTTAAACCTTAAACCTTAAACCTTAAACCTTCAACCTTAAAATTACTCTATACAATAAAAAAATGATTATAATTAGCAATATATTAGCCATTTTTCGTAAAGAATTACAGGGCTATTTTGCTTCACCATTCGCTTATGTGATCGCCGGTGTATTTTGGTGGCTGTCTGGCTCCTTTTTTGTGGAAATTCTTTTGGATCAAGAGGGGATTATTAACCAAGTGGCAACGGCAGAACAATTGGGTTTACCGATACCGCCAGTGGATGTTGCCTATGTATTTTTGCGTCAATTCTTGGAAGTGATGGGTTCACTGTCGTTATTTGTGTTACCAATTCTGTCGATGGGACTCTATGCTGAGGAACGCAAGCGCAGGACTTTGGAACTTTTGGCAACTTCTCCACTAACGAATTGGGCTGTAGCCGTGGGTAAACTCTTGGGAGTGGTGACATTTTATAGCTTTATGGTGCTACCCTTACTTGCCTATGAAGCGATCGCATTTAGTGCTACAGACCCCCCCGTTCAACCTATCCTACCCTTACTAGCCCACGTTGGATTAATTTTACTGGCAGCATCGGTGCTTTCTCTGGGGATGTTCATTTCTTCCCTAACTGATAGCTCAATTTTGTCAGCAATCCTCACCTTTGCTTTGGTTTTGGGACTTTGGGTGATTGATTTGATTGCTAAAAATGTTAGTGGACCGCTTGGAGAAGCCTTAGGTCATTTATCGTTGTTGGAAAATTATAAAAATCTGATTCAGGGTGTTTTGGATACTAGTAGTATAATTCTGTTTTTGAGTTACATCTTTATCGGTATTTTTCTAACTGCTCAGTCTATTGATGCATTGAGATTTCAGCGTTCTTAGTATGTAAGTATTCAGCGGTCAGCGGTCAGCGGTCAGCAGTCAGCGGTCAGCAGACTTAACTCAGATTAAACGAATGCTTACCTGTTGTCTTGATGCAATAGCGAGTGGGGGAAACCACGGCAATAGCGAGTGGGGGGGACCCCCAAGACCGCGCTGCCTCCCCAAGACCGTAATGGTGCGTTTGACCCGTAATTAAATTCGCCACGGGTCGCACCTCTGCATCGCTTATTCAAAAGCACCTCAAGTAGCGTGGCCATTCCCGTAGCGTGGCCAAAGGCTGATAGCTGAATGCTTTCCTCAAAACCTACCAATTTCTTACAGCAATTTCTGACATCGAACTAAGACTAGTCATTGTCAGTTAAACAACACCAGACAAAACTGAGACAAAAACTGAGACATTTTGCTCTTGTCTTCCTAGTAGTCTGACATTATAGAAAGTTCAGGGATAGGCAACTATTGACCTAACACCCCTGACTGGTTATATCCTGTCCGGTGCTGGGTGATAGTGTTCTTTAGCCCAAATCTGGACAGTTTTATATTTTAAAGACAGACAGATTAGATACAGACATATACAGAAATTCTGTGTACAAGAAAACTGCTGTTTTCTGTCTGACTATCCCCAAAGGAGTAGATTATGAGCTTTCACACTGGAGAGATTGCTGTTCAAACTCGGTCTGGGGTAAGGGAAGAAGCTGAGAAACTCAGCTCAATGATTACTCCCGTTATCAAACCGGCTGCTCAGATGCTCCTGACAACCCAACAATTAGCGATCGCTAGTAGTGTGGATACCAATGGCTTGGTTTGGGCATCACTGCTGACTGGTCAACCTGGTTTTGTCCAAGTTTTAGATCATCAAACTGTTGAGATTAACTGTATCCCGATCGATGGGGATCCGTTGTACGAAAACTTGGTGAAAAATGGAGTACTGGGACTTCTGGTGATTGACCTGACTAGCCGTAAACGATTGCGGATGAATGGCTTGGCTAGAGTAGAAGGCCAAGGGCAGATTATGATGCAGACCACTGAGGTATTTTTCAACTGTCCCAAATACATCCAGCTGCGTCATCTAGAGACTGATACCCCTGAGTCAACGCAGCCAAATGAAATTCGCAGCTTTGAGGCTTTGACCACAACCGAGCAAGACTGGATTACCCAATCTGATACCTTTTTCATTGCCAGTTTCAATCCAGAAACTGGGGCAGATGCCTCTCATCGGGGTGGATATCCGGGATTTATCCAGGTGATCAGTGATCATCAGCTAGTGTTTCCCAATTATGCTGGCAATAATATGTTTCAAACCCTAGGTAACCTGACAGTGAATCCCCATGCTGGTCTGCTGTTCATCGATTTTGAGCGAGGCAATACCTTACAACTAACAGGAACAGCCGAGGTGATTTGGGATCAGTCACGATTCACTACCGTTCCAGGAGCGCAACGGTTAGTGGAGTTTCATATTGACCAGGTCTTAGAGACAACTAATGCTAGCCCTATACGCTGGCGCTTTGGAGAGTATTCTGCCGCTAATCCTGCGGTTAAGAAGGAGAGTTTACCAGATGCCCTGGTTGTTTAACACAGGCAACAGGGAACAGGGAACAGGCAACAGGCAACAGGCAACAGGCAACAGGGAATGAAAAAGCTGATCACATAGCGCTGCATCACTTTTATGATCATGTTTTCGTCAATTCTTCATCCGAATTTCCGAGAGCCGAAGTTCTCTGTTCCCGACAACTGCCGCGAAGTCTAGTCTGTCAGAGCATCAATCAAAGCATCAAGTTTAGCCAGTATTCTTAAGGCTTCTTCTGGGTTGCCAGTTGCACTCATTGGTTTAAATCTGGTATGGGCATCAAATTCTGCTCCCCTCTCCCCAGACTATTCCCCCTGTTCCCTATTCCCTGTTCCCTATTCCCTGGGCACAGCGCTATAGTTTTTAGCTAACCTGCCACTACTTAACTCTTATTCCTTGTGTTTTGAGAGTGATTAGTTTAATTCCTGGATTATAAGTATAAACACGACGAAAACTAAGTGTAATCACTGAGGCATTCGGATCTAGGGGTTGTTTTAAGGTGATATAACCTTTAGTTGGTGTCCTAGAAGCCATGACTGTTCCATCCCAACTAGAGCCTGAATAACCTCTATAATTATTTCCTAAGTTATCAACGGCGATAAAATCTGAAAATCGGCTATCTTTATTATTGTAATTATAAGCTTTAAAATAAATTTTTAATTGGCCATTTTTCCACTTTTCTATCTTATCAACGACGAAGCGAGCGCCATTAACTTGTGGGGATGACCAATAATTTCTAAAAACTTGAGGGATTTGGCTTTGCCATTCAGCAATTAATCGTTGTGCTTCTTGATAAGATGGCGTAGGGTTATGAATCCGTTTGGCGATGGATATTGCTTGACTATACTGTCGCTGATTAGCATAGTGATTTGCCTTGATAATCAGGTTTTCTCCTTGTATTTCTAATTCAGCAGCTAGTCTTTCTAATTCAGCAGCTTTTAGTTTGCTTTCAGCAGTGTTAATAATTTGGATTGCTTGCTCCTGGAAACGTTCAGCCTTAACCTGTGCTGCCATTGCTTTGGCTTGTTGCCATTTACGTTTCTTTAGGTCTTGTTGAGCTTGTTGAATTAAATTTTGCTCACTTTGCCATTGCTTCCATTGAGTAATTAACTGTTGTGCTTCTTGGTAACTATTACTCTCAGAAGGTATTTTTTTAGCTTCAGTAATTGCTTTATAGATAAGTCTGGGGTTCTCTACTAGTTTAGTGGATTGATTTAGTTGTGCGACAGAACAGTCATTTAAGAGGCATATCGATTTTTCATTGATGCTCAAAAAATCCGGAACTTCTTGAGCTAAGTTAATACATTTTTCATAGTCTCCATTGCTCCAATGCTGTTGAATTTTACTTACTACTAGTTGCTCAATTTGGTTTAATCCGTAGGTAAGACCTAACCCTAAACTAATTACAGTAACTATAGCAGAACTTAGTCGTTTATTCAGGTTCTTTACTTTCAGTTTATTGCTAAACTCGGCTATTACTTTTCTTTGAATTGACTGTGGTGATGGAACCGATTTAAAAATACGTTCTAGATTGGCAAGACGCTTTTTAGGGTCAGGTTCTACCATCTTGTCTAGGTAGTTAAGAAATTCTTTGCTAAAACCTGAAGCTAAATGCTTGAATTTTAGACGATGATTGCTTAAATCAATTAAATTACTAATTTTCGCTGTTTTAATTCCTGTTACTAAACAAATCAGTGTCACTCCTAAACTATAAATATCTGATGCTTTATTGAGGGGTTGATTATATAATTGTTCTGGTGGCATAAATCCAGCTGTGCCAGCCATCGTAGTACTTACAGCAATTGAACTATAGGCAAGTTTTGCTAAACCAAAATCAATTAAGTAAACCCGCATTCTGTAATCTAACAAAACATTTTCTGGTTTAATGTCTCGGTGAATTATCGGATTATAAAAATGTTGGAGATAATCCAAAATTTCGAGCATTTGAACGGCAATTTGCTGAATTTGCTCTGGTGTAAAGCTTGGGTATGCAGACAAAGGTTGAGCGTTTTTGTACTCCTGTACCAAACAAACACCACCCTCAGGAGCAAAGGAGTCAAGATAGCGAGGAATCCTAGGATGGTGTAACTGTTTTAGTACCTTAATCTCACTTTCAATGGATTGGTAACCATGCCAGCTACTGTTATATTGAGCAAATTGAATAGCTTGATTTACAACTTTTTGCTTAGTTTTAAGATGGATGGCTTGATAAGTTACTCGACCACTGTGATAGTTCTGACCTAATCGTTTTTTGACTTGGTAGCCATAGTTAGAAAAATCCGGAAATTCGCTCATCGAATGTAGGTTTGTGCATCACTTACAAAATGTATACGCTTTATAGTACTCCAACTTCAACAAAATAATAACGGATTGAGTTTTAAGTAATTGAAACCCCAAGTCTATTTAGAGTTTGCGCTGATAGTGACCTGAAAGCTAGAGCTGGTAAGTATTGTGGAGCACTTGTGGCCCCCCAGTAAGTTTATACAAACTTTATATTTAAGCAAAGCCTTTATACAAAGTTTACAAAAAAACTATGAAGGATAATCTTTTTATGGATAAAAATATTGTCAACTTATTCACCAATTTATAAACCGAACTAATAGTGTGGCTGGATGTGTGGAATCACTACTGAATGCTGAGTACTGAGTGCTGAGTGCTGATACCTGATAGCTAAATAATTATCTGATAGCTAAATAATTAGGACTTATGAAAATTAGTTATTTTAATTTTCCACTCTATAGCTGTCCTATGATTACCCGCTGAAGTTCCATGGGATGCTAACCATTGAGCCGCTACGCGATGCTAACCATTGAGCTGCTAAGCGATCGCATAATTACCATCTTAAGTTCGATGCGATCGCATAATTCCCCTCTCAAGTTCGATGCGATCGCATAATTCCCCTCTCAAGTTCGATGCGATCGCATAATTCCCCTCTCAAGTTCGATGTGATCGCATAATTCCCCTGTGAAACCCGCTAACGCCTAACCCCTAAGCCTAACCCCTAAGCCTAATGCCTAATACCTAGCGGGTTAAGCTGAATGCTTACAATCAGTAAGTAATGATAGTTGCAGCTCCCGTGAGGTTTGAGATGAAGACAAGCAAAACCAAGAAGTATCTCCTTTACCTTTTCTGGCTCGGGCCACTACTGACCATGGCGGGAATCACTGTCAGGATTATTACTGAAAAATGGTCCCCAGACGCATTAGGGTTACTGATTGCTGGTATTGTCATTAGTCTTGTGGGGCTAGTATTTTTAGCCCAGTTGGCCCCGAAATTTTGGCAAAGCCGTTCTACCCAAGTCGGAACCAATGCTATTATTTCTACCGTAGCTATGTTAGTGATTTTAGGGCTGATTAACTTTTTAGGGGTGCGCTATACCCAACGCATCGATTTCACAGAAAATCAGTTATATACTCTGTCACCCCAGTCCCAGCAAGTGGTGCAAAATTTACGACAGCCCCTTAAGGTTTGGATCTTTAATCCACAACCCAATCCAGATGACCGAGAGTTGTTAGAGAACTTTCGTCGGTATGGGTCAAACTTTGAATTTCAGTTTGTTGACCCTCAGCTAAAACCAGCACTAGCTCAGAAATTTGGTGTTCAGTCTATCGGAGAAGTTTATCTACAATATAAAGACAAGCAACAATTATTGCAAGCTGTTAATGATACCCAACCTCTGTCAGAAGCTAGTCTTACTAGTGGTATCGAAACTCTGACTCGGGAAATTTCGGTTAGGGTTTACTTCCTCCAAGGTCACGGAGAAAAATCCTTAGCAGAAGTAGAAGGGGGATTATCTGAGGCTGTACGTGTTCTAGAGGATAAAAATTTTACGGTTCAACCCCTTAACTTAGCTGAACGCTCAGAGGTTCCAGCCGATGCCTCAATCGTGGTTAGTGCAGGTCCGATGCGAGCATTTTTAGAAAAAGAAGTCAAAGGGTTACGTAACTATCTATCCAAGGGTGGTAGCTTACTATTGATGCTCGACCCTGATACTAATCCTGAATTGGATAGCTTTCTCAAAGACTGGGGAATTAAGCTAGACAGTAGGTTAGTGATTGACCCGTCTGCTCCAGAACGTTCCTTAGTGCTTGGTGCAGCAACTCCAATGGTGACCAGCTACGGGAATCATCCCATTACCACGGAATTTGGCGACGGATTTTCCTTTTATCCCTGGGCGCGATCGCTCTTAATTACCCCAGTAGATGGTATCCAGGAGACTCCTTTGCTGATTACCAATGACAGAACTTGGGCTGAGAGCAATCCTAAACAGCAGCCACTGGAATTGAATCCAGAAAGCGATCGCCCTGGTCCGTTAATCCTAGGTGTAGCATTAAGCCGCAAAGCCGAAGGGATTGATCAAGGGACTCCTAAAGAGGATGGTAACAAAAAGACTTCTTCATCTCGTCTAGTAGTCTATGGTAACTCTAATTTTGCCACCAATGGTTGGTTTGATCAGCAATTAAATGGTGATGTTTTTCTCAATACGATTAGCTGGTTAAGCAAGCAAGATGATCAAGTCCTATCTATCCGCCCTAAAGAACAAAACAATCGACGGATTAACCTAACAGCAATCCAGGCTGAGTTACTGGGTTGGACTGCCCTGTTACTTATGCCCTTAGTCGGGTTTACTACAGCTGGGTTAGTATGGTGGCAACGCCGTTAGCATTGATAACTGATATAGCATTATTATTTGGGTGAGGTACAAATTATTGGGTTTTAGGGAGTAGGGAGTAGGGAGTAGGGAGTAGGGAACTTCGGAACAATAATTATCACAATTTATACAATTTATACACGGAACCCTATAAACTTATGACAATTCTACAAGCTAGTCACCTATCTCTAGAAGATGTGCATCATACCTTTGGCTTTCAACGGCAATACAATAGTTCATTAACTTCCCGGTTATCCCTAGACACTATCACTGAATTTGAGCAACGGGAATTGGAACAAATTCGGACTGATTTTGATAATTACTTGATCGCGGGTAAAGTATCTGAAGGACTGGTAAAAGCCCTCACTGTTTTTCCCTTACTGCGATTAGCTGGCTTCTATCGCTCTCCAATAAAGATTTCCTTGGAAGAAGGAATTGCTGATATTGATATTCAAGACCAGGATACCAAAATTACTGGCAGACTAGATATTCTAGCAATTAACAAAGCTCAACAGACAGTAGATCAAGTATCGTTTTGGGTCTTAGTTATCGAAACTAAAAACAGTAGTGTTGATGTATCCGTTGGGTTACCTCAATTACTGACCTATGCCTATAAGAGTTTAGACCATCAAGACTCAGTTTGGGGACTATCGACTAACGGATACATTTATCAGTTTATTTATATCCAAGCTGGCAATCCTCCGATTTATCAGTTGATGCCAGTATTAAACCTGATGGAATCGGAGTCATCGATTAAATTACTACAAGTTATTAAAGCTATAGCGCTCCTATAGCATTTCCATTTGATTTGTGAACATACTCCCTAGCGACTATGTTCGCTCTCCAAATCGAGTCAATAATTCTAGTCGAGACAATTGTAAGAGTAGGGGGGTAAATTCTTCTGGAGAGAGTACCATCAATGGCTCAATAATTCCCAGCATTTCCTGGTCTAGTTCACCAAAACGGCTACGCAATAAGTAAGTGACCATACTACGGCGTTCGTTTTGCTTGCCCTGGACTAGTCCCTCTTGTTTGCCAAGCTCGGTAGCTAATTCCAGTCGTTGTTGATATATCTGAGATAATTGCATGATTAACTCCCTCTCATCTTCTTCTAGGTCTTGATTTTGTTTGATACGTGCCTCTAATATTGCCAGCATGTCATATACTAATTCTAGGATATTGTCTTTGTACTGACTCCCGCTGGGTAAGGATTTCAATTCCTCAATCGCTTGCTGTTGCACTCTACCTCTACCGAGAATTCTCAACCATAAGGTTTCTGGGGTCACCGGCAGTTGGTCAATCGCCACAATTGCCGTATACAAGGATTTCCCCAGAAAGTAGATCCCCTTGGGATAATTGACCAGATCTGGTTGAAAATTGAAGCTTTCTAAAAACTCTTCCGAAGCCGTTGGGGAGAGAATCCATAAACGAGGCAGTTCTGTCACCCTAACTTGGGCATTAGCCCGCTTAGCCTGACGGAAAACTTGATCATGAACCTGGGCCAGTTTACCGATACAACTGAGCACCTCAAATTGAGTAACTGGGTTACGGAACGGTTCAAACATTGCAGGGGTTGTGGCCAGTTTTCCGAGTAATCCCAGGCTTTGTCCATTGGTGGCTAGTGCCTGGGATGGCAAAAAGTAAACATCAATTTCTTGAACTTCCCCAGGCACTTCCCAGTTCGTTTCTACCTTCCCCAGGGGGTCGAGGAGTTTTTTAAGACATTGGATGGGCTTTTGGTCATGGACGTTTCTGGTCATGGAACACCCTCAGGACTATTGATTTAATTAGTATTTAATTACGAGTTAAGTAATAAGCGGATGATCGAGCTAGTCAACCGGCACGACATTGGGGATTAATAACCACAGCCTCTATTAATTTCGCTCTCCAAATCGAGTCAATAATTCTAGTCGAGACAATTGTAAGAGTAGGGGGGTAAATTCTTCTGGAGAGAGTGCCATCAATGGCTCAATGATTGCTAGCAGTTCCTGGTCTAGTTCACCAAAACGGCTACGCAATAAGTAAGTGACCATACTACGGCGTTCGTTTTGCCTACCTTGGACTAGTCCCTCTTGTTTGCCCTGGACTAGTCCCTCTTGTTTGCCTTGGACTAGTCCCTCTTGTTTGCCTTGGACTAGTCCCTCTTGTTTGCCTTGGACTAGTCCTTCTTGTTTGCCAAGCTCGGTAGCTAATTCCAGTCGTTGTTGATATATCTGAGATAATTGCATGATTAACTCCCGGTCATCTTCCTCAAGGTCTTGATTTTGTTTGATACGTGCCTCTAAGATTGCCAGCATGTCATATACTAATTCTAGGATATTGTCTTTGTACTGACTCCCGCTGGGTAGGGATTTCAACTCCTCAATCGCGTACTGTTGCACTCTACCTCTACCGAGAATTCTCAACCATAACGTTTCCGGAGTAACCGGCAGTTGGTGAATCGCCACAATGGCGGTATACAAGGATTTACCCAGAAAGTACATACCCCTGGGATAATTAACTAGATCTGGTTGAGCATGGAAGCTTTCTAAAAACTCTTCGGAAGCCGTTGGGGAGAGAATCCATAAACGAGGCAGTTGGGTGACCCTAACTTGGGCATTAGCCCGCTTAGCCTGACGGAAAACTTGACCATGAACTTGCGCCAGTTTACCGATACAACTAAGCACATCAAATTTAGTGACTGGGTTGCGGAACGGTTCAAACATTGCAGGGGTTGTGGCCAGTTTTCCGAGTAATCCTAGGCTTTGTCCATTGGTGGTTAGTGGCTGAGATGGCAAAAAGTAAACATCAATTTCTTGAACTTCCCCAGGCACTTTCCAGCTCGTTTCCACTTTCCCCAGGGGGTCGAGGAGTTCTTTAAGACATTGTTTGGCAAATTGGTCATGGACATTTCTGGTCATGGAACAGCCTAAAAACTATAGCAAAGGGAACAGGGAATAGGGAACAGGGAACATAGAAGAGTAAATCGAGAACAGGGAATAGTAAAAAATCATCTGTAACTCACAATTATTATAACCGATAATTAGTAATTTTGTTGAATCAAAAAACTGGAATCAGTTTTTAAAAACTGAGCCTAAATTTTAAGGCTTATTTAGCATCATTACAAAAATTTATCGGAATTATTTCCTACTCTTACCTGTTCCCTGTTCCTTGTTACCTGCTCCCTGCTCCCTGCTCCCTGCTCCCTAAAACCTAGAACGAAAGTACCTCACCAAATTTAGAACTGCTATATAATAGTGACTAAGGTAAAGTGGGTGCATAAGGCCAGCTCGGATGAACCGTTCCATGTTCCAACCGCAGCTTGGTACAGAATAGGGGCAAAATAACTAATAAGTAAGATGACCGATTTACAAACGTTTTATCGAGCTACCAACCCCAGTAAAACCTTAGCGGTGGACAATGAGGATGATCGCAAGTATTACATTGATTTCTCTTCAGTACGCGGCGGTCATATTATTGAAAAACTTAGAAAAAAGATTGCTATCTTTTCACCAAATCAGCCAACCTGTGAACTGTTTACTGGGCATATTGGCTGCGGCAAGTCTACGGAGTTGCTCAGGTTAAAGGTGGATTTAGAACGGTCAGGATTTCATGTGGTTTACTTTGAGTCCGACCGAGACTTGGAAATGAGTGATGTTGATATTAGCGATATTTTACTGGCGATCGCTCGTCGAGTCAGTGAAAGTCTGGAAGGCGCTGGCATTAGCCTTCAACCAGGGTACTTCCAGAAGTTATTTGGCGAAGTCAAAGATATCTTAACAACACCGATGGAGCTATCGGATGTAGAATTCTCTGTAGGGATTGCCACCATTACAAGCCAAGCCAAAGCTAGCCCTAAGCAGCGGGATAAGTTGAGAGGATATCTAGAGCCTCGAACCAATGGACTTATTGAAGCAATTAATCAGGAGGTGCTGGAGCCTGCTATCAAGAAATTGAAACAGACCGGAAAAAAGGGACTAGTAGTTATTGTTGATAACCTTGACCGGGTAGATTCTATTCAAAAGCCCTTTGGTCGTCTTCAGCCAGAATATTTGTTTGCGGATCGAGGGGCACAGTTGCGGGGACTGGGCTGTCACGTGATTTACACTATTCCATTGTCACTGCGGTTTTCCAATGACTTTGGGATGGTGACTGAACGGTTTATGACAGACCCCAAAGTCCTGCCAATGGTACCTGTGCATTTACGGGACGGTAGCAAACATGAAGAAGGCATGGCACTGCTGCGACAGATGGTGCTGGCAAGAGCTTTTCCAGATTTAGAGCCAAACCAGCGTCTGACTAAAATTACAGCAATTTTTGACAGTGCTGAAACCTTAGACCGTTTATGTAGTGCTAGTGGGGGTCATGTGCGGAATTTACTCCGGTTTCTCAATGAATGGATCATGGAGGAAGGAAAACTACCCCTTTCCCGTAATGGTCTAGAACGTATGATTAAGGCTCAGCATCATAAACTTGTGTTAGCAATCACTGATGATGAGTGGGACTTACTGCGTAAAGTAGCTAAGGATAAGAAAGTGACTGGAGATGATGGATATCAAATCTTAATCCGCAGTCGCTTTGTTTACGAGTATTATGATCAAGAAGAACCTTGGTTTGATGTTAATCCAATTTTAGCAGAAGCTAAGGAACTACAGCCATAGCATTTATAAATAGGTTATGAACAATATTGCTGATTTATTATATAGCGCTACGCGCAAGGCAAGAGGCAAGAGGCAAAAGGCAAAAGTTCAATAAAACAGCTTTTGCTGCTTGTATCAATGTCAAACACCTTAATGCGTAGTGCTATAACATCAAAAACTGTTTCGATCTCTTTCCTACTGCTCCCTGCTCCCTGGTAAGCATTCAGCTATCAGCTATCAGCTATCAGCTATCAGCTCATGGGCTAGGCTCACACTAATTGAGGTGTTTATGGGGAAAGTGCCAGCGTCGAAGCCTGTGCCACCACAGGCTAGAAGCCTGTGCCACCTTGAGGTGCTTTTGAATAAAATAAGCTGACCGCTGACTGCTGAATGCTGAATGCTTACGCTCCCTGCTCCCTGCTCCCTGCTCCCTGCTCCCTGCTCCCTGTTCCCTGTTCCCTGTTCCCTGTTCCCTTTGCGATATATGAGTGCCTCCGATAAAACCAAAGAGGTTGCTGCCTACAACGACCGTGCGTTGCAAAGATTGGCTTGGGCAATTGAAGCTTCTCAGGGGCAATTTTCGCTGATTTTTGCACACTGTAACTATACCTATGTACAGCAGCAAATGACTGAGGGGCTCCGAGAAACCTGTTCTGTTCAAATCCGCGACGTTGTGCTAAAAAAGTCTGATAGCAGACTTTATAGCAAGATTCGGCAGGAATTAGGTGATCAGCAGCCAGGGGCTATGATGGTGTTTGGCTTAGAGGCAGTTGATGATATTGATACCTTGCTGGCTGCCACTAACCAAGTTCGGGAAGAGTTTCGGAAAAATTTCCATTTCCCCCTAGTGCTGTGGATTAATGATGAAGTTCAAACCAAATTGCTTCGGGTTGCTCCTGATTTCGAGAGTTGGGGCACAACTAGGGAGTTTCAAACCCCTCCTGATTCCTTATCTTATGAATTAATCTATACTCTCTCTCAAAAAGCCAAGGAGATATTGACTAACTTTCCAGACTCTGATCCTGACAAATTTTTGTATGAGCTGAATCGGGGAATAGATTATCTATCCGAATTTGATTTAGCTTGGCAAGATTTACAACATCATAACCAGGAAATAGATCCAGATTTAGCAGCTAGTTTTTACTTCATGATCGGTCGAAATTACTATGCTAAACAACAGTTTGAACAATCGTTAATTTACTTTACAAAAAGCTTATATATATGGCAAAAAATAAGCCGCTTCGATTGGCAAGGCATGGTTTTATTTCATATCGGTTTGTGTCCTTATGGAAAACCTGAACGACAAAATTTAGTTGAACAATGTGTTGATAGTTTAGCTCAGATATCTTCTCTGGATTTAGCTAACCGATTGATTACTCAATTTGCCAGAGTCTTGCAACGCTTACATCGATGGGCAGACTTGGAAACCTTAGCCCAAACGTCTCTAAAACTCCATAGAGCCAATGGTAATTCAATTGAGTTAGCGAAAGATTATGGTTTTCTAGCCGAGGTGGCTTTAGATAAATTAGCTTGGACTGAAGCTAAGGGATTAGCAGAGCAAGCACTCTCCATCCTGAAAACTAGTTTTTTGGATGAATCAACAGTCACTTCATCCGAGCATAAAGCAAAATTAGATGGGATGCAATCTGTTGATAAAGCTTGGTATTTATTATTATTAGCAAGAGCAGAAAAAGGTCTTGGTAAGTATCAAGAGAGTATCAAGTATCTCGAAAGAGCCAAAGCAGAAACTCCAGCCCATTATGCTCCAGAGCTTTATATTAGAATTTTGGCAAGCTTGCGAGACGTATACTTTGAAAAGGGTGACTATCTAGCTGCTTTTGGAGTTAAACAAGAACGACTATCCATTGAGCAACAGTTTGGCTTGCGAGCCTTTATCGGTACAGGGAGATTACAGCCAAAACGAAGGAGAACTAAGTCTCAACTTCCGGCCCTTGACCAGCCTGAAATGGTTGCAGACGAAATCATCGCTTCTGGCAGACAACAAGATATCAATAATTTACTTGAAAGAATTGGCAATCCTAATCATAGATTAACCGTTATCTATGGACCATCTGGGGTTGGGAAAAGTTCCTTAATCTATGCAGGACTAGTTCCAATTCTCAAGCAGCGAGCCATTGGTCAACGAGATGTATTACCAATTGTCATACGAGTCTATACTGACTGGGTTAGAGATTTAGGTAAATTATTGCTTAAGGAGCTAGAAGCAAGAGGGTTTAGTCTTTTTGTTAAACCACAATCAATAACGACTATTTTGCAACGGTTGAAAGAAAACTATAACCTAAATTTACTAACAGTTTTAATTTTTGATCAGTTTGAAGAATTATTTGTTGCTGTCCCAGATATAGTCGATCGTAATCTTTTATTTGAATTATTGAAAACAGCAATTGACGATATTCCTTATACTCAAGTTGTTCTGTCATTAAGAGAAGAATATCTACACTATTTATTACAATTTGAGCGTTCAAAAAAATTAGATACTATCAATGACATATTAAGCAAAAATATTATTTATTATCTAGGAAATTTTCCTATTAAATATAGTGCTAATTTTATACAAAAATTAACAAATAAAGCTCAGTTTTATTTAGAAGCTGCTTTGAGTCATAAACTTGTTAATGATTTAGCAGGAGAGCTGGGTGAAATCCGTCCAATTGAGTTACAGATTTTGGGTTATCAATTGCAAAATGAGAACATTACAACTTTAGATAAATATCAAAAATTTGGTTCTTATAAAGAGCTACTTACGCGATTTTTTGAAGAAGTGATTTCAGAATGTGGTCCTGAAAATAAATCTTTATCTCAGCAAATTTTGTACGTACTTACTGACGAAAAAAACACTCGACTGCTCAAGACTAAGGCAGAGTTAGTATCTGATTTAGAATTAAAAACCGAAATAATAGATTTAATTTTACGGATTTTAGTAAGCTCAGGATTGGTTTTATTGGTGCCAGAACATCCGGCTGACCGCTATCAATTGGGACATGACTATTTCGTTACTTTTATTCGCAGACAACAAGGTGCTGAATTACTTACTGAGTTGGAACAGGAGAGAGAACAGCGAAAACTTATCGAAGTCAAGCGGAATCAGATATATAGGAGGGCACTCTTGAGCTCAACTGTAGCAATAATGTCTCTATCAGTCTTAGCATCCTTCACATTCTTCTCTTTCATAAGAGCCAAAAATAATGAAATTATTGCCCTTACTAAATCCTCAGAAGTGCTTTATAGTGCAAATAGAGAGTCACTCGCTCCACTAATAGAAGCTTTAAAAGCAGGAAAACGACTTAAGTCAGCAATTGGAGTAGGAACCGATACCCGAACTCAGACTTTAGCTGCATTACAGCAAGGGATTTATGCAGTCAGAGAGAGCAATCGTTTGGAAGGTTATGAAAGTTGGGTTAATAGCGTCAGTTTTAGCCCTGACGGGCAGTTTATTGCTACTGGCAGTGCTGATGACACCGTTAAACTCTGGCATAGAGACGGTAAATTACTAAGAACTCTTGTAGGGCATTCATCTTATGTCAACAGTGTAAGTTTCAGTCCTGATGGTCAACTCCTTGCCACTGGGAGTGCTGATGGTACAGTTAAACTCTGGAATCTAAACACCGGAAAAGAAATCGGCACTCTCCTGGGACATACAGGTACAGTCAAAAGCCTAAGTTTCAGTCGTTATGGTAAAACCCTTACCACTGGCAGTGCTGATGGTACAGTTAAACTTTGGAATCTAGAGACGGGACAAGAAATCCGCACTCTCCTGGGACAAAAAGCAGATATTACAAGTCTCAGTTTCATTCTTGACGGTGAGCTTATTGTCAGTGCTAGTCGCGACTCAACAGTGAGTTTGTGGGACAGACAAGGCAATCCAATTGGCCAACCCTTTCAAGCACAGGAAGCTGGAGTCACAAGTATCAGTATCAGCCCTGATGGTCAGACCCTTGTCACTGCCAATATGGATGGAGCTGTCATACTCTGGAATCTTCAAGGTCAGGAAAAGCGAACTCTCCAAAGCTCTGGTGCCACAATCAGCAGCGTTAGCTTCAGTCCTGATGGTCAGACAATTGCTACTGGCAGTTTTGACGGAACTGTTAAGCTCTGGAGTCGGGAAGGTCAGGAACTCCAAATCTTGCCAGGTCATAATAGAGGGATTACAACTATTAGCTTCAGTCCCGATGGCAATATCTTAGCTACCGCTAGCAGAGACTTGACCGTCAGACTCTGGAGCGTTGAGGACTATGATCTCAAAACCCAAACCCTATTTGGACATAAGGCTGTGGTTGATAGCGTCAGCTTTAGTCCCGATGGTCGCACAATTGCCACTGCTAGCTTCGATGGAACTGTTAAAGTATGGGAACGAGACGGTACACTAGTCAGTACCTTAGAAGGACATCAAGGTGCAGTCATAAGTCTTAGTTTCAGCCCTGATGATAATGTCATTGCCAGTCTTGGTTTGGATGGAAGTGTCAAACTCTGGAAACTAGACGGTACACTAGTGAAGACCTTAGAAGAAAATCAAAATCCAATCATAAGTTTTAGTTTCAGCCCTGATGGGAAATTCCTTGCCAGTGCTGGTTTGGATGGAACGGTAAAGCTATGGAGTCTGGAGGGTAAACTAATCAAAACTATTGATGCCCATAAAGCTAGTGTTTACAGCGTCAGTTTCAGCCCTGATGCACAATTATTTGCCAGTGCTAGTAACGATGGAACCGTAAAACTCTGGAATTTAATAGGTCAACAACTGGCAACTCTCAAGGGACATAACGATGATTTTGACAGTGTCAAGTTCAGCCCTAATGGCAAAATCATCGCTACTGCTAGTAAGGATGGAACCCTTAAACTCTGGAATTTGAGCGGTGAAGAACTTGAAACTCTCAAGGGGCATAGTGCTGCGGTGATTAGCCTCAGCTTTAGCCGTGACGGTCAGACCCTTGCTACCGCGAGTCTGGATGGAACTATTAAACTTTGGAATTTGCAAGGTCAACAACTGGCAACTCTTAAGGGACATAGTGGTGTAGTCAATAGCCTCAGTTTTATCCCCTACGGTACCATACTTGCCAGTGGTAGTAGTGACGGGACAGTCAAACTCTGGAGTCTTCCGGAGGGTAAAGTACTCCAAACCCTCAAGAGTAGTGGTGCTGCGATCAATAGTGTTAGCTTCAGCCCTGACGGCAAGACTCTTGCTACGGCTAGTGAGGATAAAACTGTAATGTTATGGAATATCGATCTAGCTCTAAGTAGTCTAGATGAGCTACTGCGACGTGGTTGCGATTGGGCTGGGGATTATCTAAGGAATAACCCGAATGTAAGTGAACGCGATCGCACTGTTTGTGAAGGCATCAACTAAAACGCGATTGACCTTTGGTCACGCTTCGCGATCGCACTCTTTGTCGAGGTATCAACTAAAACGCGATTGACCTTTGGTCACGCTTTAGGCTTTGCCGACGCTGCTTGAGGTGCGAACGCACTGGTCCGATTGTGATTAATCCGTTGGTGGGCAGTGCCTACTTTGGCGATTGCTAACCACATGAATCGGTCGAAAGCACTGCCCACCCTACATCAACTACTAAAACGCGAATGCACTGTTTGTCGAGGCATTCACTAAAACGCGATTGACCTTTGGTCACGCTTTAGGCTTTGCCGACGCTGCTTGAGGTGCGAACGCACTGTTTGTCGAGGTATCAACTAAAACGCGATTGACCTTTGGTCACGCTTTAGGCTTTGCCGACGCTGCTTGAGGTGCGAACGCACTACGGGCATCTTTCCGATTGAGTTGCAGCAAGAACTGCTGCGGGAACTGGGTGCCATTGAAGTAGGAGTGGGAACTTTGGTCGCTACCAATGCCAGAATGGCAGAAGCGGTCAAAGGTAGCGTTGACCGCTTGCGGGAATGGATGAAAGGACAGCTAATGGTGCATGTAGATGAATCTCCTTGAGGTGCTTTTGAATAAAATAAGCACCTCAAGCAGCGTGAGCCTTAGGCTGACTGCTGACGGCTGATGGCTGAATGCTTACAAGCCAAAGGCCGAACAATCAAGGTATTCGGTGCATTCATTGGGGACGAAGCCTTTCATCCCCTAATAACTTGATGACGCCAGACCTGAATCCTTACATTTTAACTACCCCCTTACCGATTGAGGAAAGTCTTTACGCTCCAGAATTTTTGCTCCCGCAAGCAGTACTCTAGCACTGAGGCCAATCAGTATAAAAATACCAATCCATTGCAGATATGGAAGATGGGGAATTTGTTGAACAAACTCGTCAGCCAGTTGAGTATGAATAGGTTCAATCGCTTTAAAATAATGTTGATAAAGGAAACTATAAACTACAACTGGTTCAGTTATTAGGAGTAAATAGGCGAGAGATTGAAAACCTACTACCAGTAACAGTGCAAAAATATTACTGGTTAACTCAAATGCGATGGTTCGTTGTCGCAACTCAGGTAAAATCAGGTTATTGTACTCGCTAATAGTGTCAAAGAACTGGTTAATCGAAGTTCTAATACTTTTTGGCTCTAAACTTTGTTTGAGAGCACGTCGATCTGACTGGCGATTATATTTTCTAGATGTCTTGAAGAAATCAAATTCAGGTAATAGGTACTGCAGTGCACCATCTAGAGTTAAAAAAGATCGAGTCACTTTGAGAAAAGTCCAATTACTTGGGATACCATATCTGGCAATCACTTTAGATACTTCAGCGGTTGCCCCACCAAAAGACTTTTCTTTATACTCTATCCCTTTAAGTTGGGCTTTGGTGGACCAAACCTCTATAGCACTCGACATCTCTGCCCTGACTCTAGGTACATTAACTCTGGGAATATCAACAGCCAACCGCAAGATATAATTAGCCGCTTTGGCAAAATCTCCATCTGACAATGCATTCGTATACTCATTATAAGTTACCCTCAACTCCCTATCCAGGGATCCCACGCTACCCATGTCAATGAATGCAACTTTGCTCCGACGCAAGAAAATAATATTGCCTGGATGTAGATCTCCATGGTACAAGTTATCTTCAAATACTTGTCGAAGTAATGAAATAAACATCGTTTCACCCGCTTTTTTAGGATCAAAGTCATTTTCATCCTGCCATTGAGAGGCTCTGACGGGATCCCTAGCCAATACTTTAATATAATCAGAGGCAAGAACTCCATCGATATATTCCATAACTAAAACTCGACGTTTAGAATATTTGTTATAAATCTTTGGAACATATATTTTATGCTGCTTTAGTGTTTTTCTCATATTACGAGTATTAGATGCTTCATAGCGATAATCTAATTCCTCATTAAAAATTTTATCTAACTCCGATACTGCTTCATCTAAACGTAGGTAACTCATAAAATTAAAAGAAATTAAAACTTTGGCAACGACTTTAATTAAATCCAAATCTCGCTTGAATGCTTCTGCTAGATTTGGACGTTGAATTTTAACGATTACCGGAACATTTTTTCTTTTACTTCGCAACGTTGCTCTATGAACCTGACCAATTGATGCAGCTGCCAAAGGAGTCTCATCAAAATCTTGAAATATTTTTTCCATGGGTGCTCCTAGCTCTGACTCAATTGTTGATCTAACTATAGCCATAGGGAATCCAATCGCTTCATACTGAAGACGTATTAACTGATCACAAATCTCATCTGGTAAAATATCGGTCCGCAATGCTAACAACTGACCCGTTTTTACCCAGAAGCCTCCCAAATCTTCAAATATCTGACGTAGCTCGTTCGCATTCTTTTGTATATCTGGCTTATTTGTAATTCGGCGACGTTGTATACCTAAATAGTAAATAATAAATCGTTGGATAATGTAGAGAGTTGAAAAACGACGAACTTCCAAATTTTCAGCTATTTTAACTTGCTTTCGTTGTTTGTTATCAATAAGAGGAGTAGGAATATCTTTTTTCTTGATCATATTATAAGCAGCCAAAAATAAATTTAAATAATAATTATTGATATCTCGTAGTCTTACTATCATGAAATCCTGAATGTAGTCTTCTCAAAAACTAGCTATTTTTAGGCAGATAGTTTCGCTACTGAAACTGTTACTCTTTAAAAAGTACTGCAGTGCATCTTGGATGAGTTTGCGGTATTGGCAGACATAAATAAAGAAACTGATCAACATCAAAATAATTACCAACGATATAATAATATCAATTTTTCCTTGAAGGAGATTCAGAAAATTACAAAGTTCAAAGTTCAAAAAAAAACATAACCTGGTGCAAAAATATGTGCCTAGTGCTGTTGATACCATTATATACCAATCCTAAATGATATCAGAGAAAGCCTCATAAGTACTTAAATCAGGCATAGTGAATAAATGATACTCAATAAATAATTCAAAGAGTTTATTTGTAATGGTGAAAGAGCGACACCATAGATGGATATGGCGTAAAAGTTGCTTGATATGCCCCCAAATATTTTCAATGGGATTTTCTCCTGGTGCATAGGGAGCAAATCTGAGACAGTGAACTTCCTTTTGCTCACTATTCCTTTTGCTCACCATGATTAACTAATGTCTTGATCATGGGTGAGGAACCAATCGGCGATCATCTGGTTTTGTTCCTCCACCACAGAGCTATTTTATCTGGGACTTTGTCTTGATGCAATAGCGAGTGGGGGAAACCCCCAAGACCGTAATGGTGCGTTTTCCGTAGGCGAATTAAATTCGCCACGGGTCGCACCTCTGCATCGCTTTTTTACCTTTATGCCAACTCATCCCAGCTTTTTTGAGTAATTCGTAATAGCTTTGTAATGAGCAATACACTACACCATAACTCTGTTCGATGTAGTCCATTACCTCCCATACAGTTGTTTGGGTTTTAGATTTAATCCGCTGGATTACTTCTGTTGACTGTGAGTGCTTTAAATATCCTAAACTCTCTTTATAGGCTAGTTCTAAACCTTTCACTCCTTGCTCACGATTGCGACGTTCCCAACGACTTATATAGCTTGACTGAACTCCCAATACTGGTTGAATTTCCCGATGCTTGAGACCTTGAAGGCGCATCTTCATCGCTATTGCTCGTTTGAGTTCTATGGGATCCCGATTACTGGCCATTAATTCTTCCAGGGTCATAATATTAATATATATTCATTACACCAATACACTTTAAATTATAACCCATTACAGAACTCTTTTCTCCAAATTCATTTAGGATTGGTATAGTCCAGCTCAAAGTCTCGGAAGAATCTTTGTAGCAGTTTGTAGTTCGATGCTGTTTTTGCTGTACCCATAAACCCCAGGGTAATCGCAGCTAAATTAAGTCTTCCTAGATATAGCATTATTTGAGCTTGTTAGGACTAGAAAATGGTGAAGTGGTCGGACCGGTGCCCTCAAAAATGTCCTAACTTATGGGCAAGGGTGCTATATCCCAAACCCAGAGTCAATTTTCACACCTTTGATTTATAGCAGAAGTCATTTGTCAGAAGTCATTTGTCAGAAGTCAAACTCTTGCGCTTACAAAGGGTGTGAGACTTTTGTCATGTCCTAACTGCCCTGGCGACTGCTATAAATTTATGACTGGCTTCAAGGGTGATTAATATAGGCCGTAATGAACTTGATCAGGCTTTCCTCCTTTGTCTTCTGAAGGAGTAACAATTTCTGGGAGTCTCTAGACAACATCATGCCCCAACAAAACACTCAGAGCATAGTCATTATCTAACGCAGCACTATAGCGTTTCATCGCCAGACTCTGTTTTGAGGGTTCTTGGTTGAGTAAATTGATACACAAGTGGTGTAATACAGCCATATTCTCAGGCCCATGTCCAGTGCGAATCCGACTAGCATCTTGATGGAAGGTCATATCAAGCACCCAATGCAAGCTATTTTCAATGCCCCAGTGAGAGCGAATCGCTTCGGCCAAGACTAAGGCCGAAGCTCCTAAACTGGTTATGTAGTAACAGATCTGTGTGGTTGTTTTATTCCACAGTTGTCGCTCTCGTTTGACCATGACTACTGTCGTGAAACTTTTCCACTGTTGGGCACCCCAAAACCGCTGGACATTGGTTGATGGACACTGCCCAAACCTACTGCCCAAACCTGACGATGTTCGATGGGATGATGGCCTGCCTCTGTGGTCTCGGTGTAGCTGTAGTCTATTCCTTGCCAATCGAAGGCTTGAGCTTGCTTGAAAAAGGCTTTGACATCCTTGTAAAGATTGTCCTGATTACCCTTGAGCATCAGAACATAGTCCCCACCCTGTGACACAATTTGGGCAGCTATCTTCTTTTGTGCTCCCATCGCATCAATAGTGATAATTGCTCCAGTTAGATCTAGCAACTGTAATAGTTCCGGGATAGCTGTAATCTCATTGGACTTCTGCTCCACTGCTTGTTGGGCTAACACCAGATGATGCTCACTCGCCCATGCAGTGATGGTGTGTAAGGCTGTGATTCCCTGATTTCGGTCATAGGAACCTCTCGAGGTCTTACCATCAATGCTGATCAGGTTGATGGCAAGCTTTCTACTCAAGTGACTAACCCACGATAAAAAACATTCACGCATCTGCTGTGGGTCGATCTGAGCCAAGACTCTTGAAAACGTCTCATGGGAAGGAATCCCATAGGGTAACTCCAAAAACGTCTCTAACCACTTCTGCTTGCGTTTGCCATAAGTCTCTATTGCTACCATGGAATCCGAGCCGCTTATGACTGCCAGTATCGTTATTGTCAGGATATCAATGAGTAGATGTTGAGGTTGACGTTTCGTTCGTGGGTCATCCAAGCCAATGAATTCTTCCATAATGCTTCCCTTGAGCTTTTTGGTGGTGGCGCAAGGCCAGGAAGAAGTAATCGGAGCAAAACCTTGGGACATCAAGATTGGCCTCGTTCAAAGGGTTCTCCTCTAATCTCCTGGATTTCCTTGTTGTTGTCTAGACTCAAAATCGGGTTCTTCGGAACTTAGTCTGTAAAAGATCGCTCAAACCTATGCTGCGCGGTGTTTTAGGCTAAAACTGCTCAAAACTGACTTCAAATCTCGCCATCCATTACCAGATTAGGGCTACAGGGTTTTATCCAGCACACCAGGTTCGGAAGAACCCAAAATCGAGAGCTACTCACTCGGTTCAAGTCAAGTACATTTTATTCAAAATAGGGTGGTGATAAACATGTAGTGATACAACATTTACTTTAGCCTAAATAAGACATTTGTTACTCAAAAATAGAGTCAGTTGACTGTAAATTTATTAGCAATACTTATATAATCTATTATAAATATTGATTGAATAAATCTTATGAAACTGCTATTTTTTTATTAGTAATAAAATGCTTTTTTGATAAACAATTCCTGGTAAACAATGAATGCAAAACCTGATTTAATAACCCGACCTAATTGCCCTTACTGCAATTGTGAGCGAACAGTTAAAAATGGCAGCACTCATCATAAAAAGCCAAAATACCTGTGTAAAAACTGTAAGAAGCAGTTTATAAAAAATCCTACAAAAAAGCCGATACCCTTGTCGAAAAAAAATAAAGATAATAGATGACCTCTTGCTTGAAAAAATATCTTTAGCTGGCATTGCACGATCAGTTGGAGTTTCAAAAACATGGCTCCAAAATTATGTTAATAAAAAATATGCCGAAACTCCCCGAAAAATCAAGGTGTCCGAAAAACCATGCATGTAAAATTACCATAGAATGTGATGAAATGTGGTCTTTTGTTAACAATAAAGATAATCAGCATTTGAAGTTACCGTAAGAGAGTGGTTTGAAGTTACCGTAAGAATAAAGGAGCCTTTCTGGTTGCTCGGCTATACATAAAAGGGTTAAAACTTATTGATTAAGGCTCCTTTATTCTAAGGTTTCATCTCCGGCCTTTATAGGGACAGGTTATGGGTAAGAGTTTTAAGTTATATGAAATAAGGCGACCCTCTCTAAGGTTTCGTCTCCAATGGATTTGGTTGGCAATTGATGGCCGTTGGCCACGCTACGCGAACAAAAAACTAGAGAAATAATTGGAGTTTATATTGGTGATCGTACTCGATACTCGGCAAAAAAATTATGGCAGTCTTTCCCTCCAGCTGACAATGTGCTGTGTGTTATACAGATTTTTGGGAAGCTTATAAAACAGTAATACCACAAAAACGTCACAAACCAGTAGCAAAAAAAACTGCTAAAACTAATCATATTGAAAGATTAAATAATACCTTAAGACAAAGGATTAGTCGTCTGGTAAGAAAAACTTTGTCATTTTCAAAAAAATTAGAAAATCACTTAGGAGCTATTTGGAATTTTATTCATCACTATAATCAATGTTTGTCGGTTTGATTAGGCCATCACTACATGTTTATCACTACCAAACTTTCCTTGTTTTATCAGTTTTGTTAATTGATCATAATCAATTCCTAATAATACTTTGGTTTGTTTAGGATGTTTTTGAATATAATCCCAAGTATAATTACTCATTGTTTCCGCTTATCTATGGATATTTACGTCCATTATACTCTATTTTTAGAATTTTATAGTATTATGGAGATGTATAATAAGTTAGTGAAAGTACTTCAAAAGATAAAGCCCGTGGTTGCTGGAACGGGTGCGCAGACCAAGTACAACCGGACTAAGCTGGGCTTTCCTAAGGAGCATTGGATTGATGCCGCCTGTGTCGGAGATATTGAAGCCTTGCAGTTAAGGACAAACCAACCACTGTTAGTAACTTGTTTTGGCCAAGGAGGTAGGCAAAAAGCAGCACTCAACAAGTATGGCTATCCCATCAGACACAACCCATTAAAGCCGATTGGCCGTAGGCCACGCTGCGCGAACAAAGGTTGGTGTAGTGGAGATATAGCCAAAAACCTCCTGACTGGGGAGTTCGGAAGAGTTAACCCCATAAGCAAAAGTAACTCTTTCAATTACACAGTCCCGGGGAAAAAGGCAATAAGCTTGCACGTCAAAAACCTGATAAGAGTCCACAGAAAAGATGGATACACTTACAGCTTTTGCGAGCAAATACCAGAAATTACCTGGGAATAGTCGTCCTACCGTTGACAGACTAAATCCCCTGGCTAATTTGGTTTGAGTACATTTGTTCATCACCTCTAAGAGCTGATTTCTAAACAGAACCTTAAACTGTTGCTAGTCGTTTTGTCATCAGGCGAATGAGAGAACCAGAAATCATCGCCTCACTCATCTGTGTATACTGTTCATAGTCCTTACTCAAACGGCGAAATCGATTCAACCACCCAAACGTGCGTTCCACGATCCAACGCTTTGGCAATATCTTAAACTCCTTTGACTTGCGTTCTATGACTTCTACTTGCACTGACTCACCACACACTTGTTTGACCGCATGGGCAAAATTCTTTCCCGAATACCCTTGATCCACCCAAACCACTTTCAACTTGGAGAGAGCTTCTTTCGACTCATTAAAAACAACAACAGCTCCCAATCGCTCTGACATGTTTGCTTCGGTCACTAACATACCAATCAGCAAACCTGGCGAATCTACGACGATATGGCGTTTACGGCCTTTAACCTTCTTGCCACCGTCATAGCCGTAGACATCCCCCTTTTTTCTGTGGTCTTCACCGATTGAGAATCGGCTATCGCCACCGTTGATTGTTCGTCACGTCCTGATTCGGTGCGTAACTGGCCTCGTAACTTGTCATGAATCCCTTGCCATATGCCAAAGCGGTTGCCACTTGCGAAAGTATTTATAGACAGTAGAATAGGGCGGTAAATCATGAGGCAACATTTCCCATTGACAGCCCGTGCGTTGTACGTAAAATATCCCGTTAAGAATCTCACGAAGATTAACCGTTCTGGGATGACCGAACCCTTTAGGACTCGGTAAGTAGGGTTCAATGATGCTCCATTCCGCATCACTGAGGTCACTAGGATAGTTTGGGCGATGGGGGTTAGCAATCTTAGGTAAGCGGCTCATGGAGAAATGCCAGAGGAAGTCCAGGTAATAATCTACAAGGACTACCACAGTTGTAGTCCATTTCTTTAGACTACCTTTAGAAATCAGCTCTAAACGACGTCCATTTATTTGCTCTGCCTCCCAAGGTGCTTCGGTCAGAAAATGGTGTATTCTGTGGTAAGTTACCTCTACGGAGTCTCTCGCTATCTGAGATAGATTTTTTCGTTGACTTTCTCCCAATAATCCCTCTATGTAGTTTCCTTACTCTCTTTTCTTCGGCTAATTCCTCAATAAATCATCGAACTTACACTCACCTTTGTTAAAACAGGGAGGCATTGCTGCTGGGGTTGTTTCTTTCATGGGGGCGTACCCTTAAGCATAACGACGTTAAAACTATGTAAAATCTGTAGTATACCCTACCTTTTCGTTTTCCAGGCGAAAGCGTGTCTTCCTAACCGTTTTAGCTGTCGAGTGCAGGTGAGTGGAAATCTGTTCAACATAAAGCGCCTTGATGACTTAAATGAACCGCTTCTGCTCGATCGCGTAGCGTGGCCTACGGCCAATCTTTGAATCGTTAACTGACGGTGGTGGCCCTCCTCAACTCCGGTGAGCGTTCTTTCTTCTTCTTGGGTGAGAAACACTCTCAGTCTGGCTCCCATACCTCTGACTCCTTTCTTCGGCAACACTTTAGAATTTGTAACATACCTCCTTTTTTCTTGCACGACCTACTTATGAAATGATGCACTTTCCCTACTCACGCTGGGGGGGTGACATACAAGCTTAAATCCTTACTGGATAATAATTTCAGCCCATAAGTTACTTCAGGTGCGCTTGACCGTGGCGAATTTAATTCGCCACGGTCAAGCGCACCTAAAATATACATTCTGTTTTGGGCTGACTTTGGACGTAGTTATAAGGGTTTGAGCTTGCCATTAAGCGATGCAGCTTCGGAACAGGGGGTTTCCCCCACTCGCGCTTTGCATCAAGACAATGACTTGAGGGTTAATTTCCGACTGTATCTTCCATGAGCCCATTGGCATCAAAGCCTTATAGAGTAAGCTTTTTGGGGCTCATGTCACCACCTCAGCTACTCACGTCAGTTTAATTATTGACCGGTGAGGTTTTATGCTATAAGATTAGTGGTAGTACTTAAATCAATCTAGGAACTTAAGAGTTATGGCTGATAATGAAATTAAGAGCGCTGTCATTTTACGCAGTGAAGATTCTTTTGGAGGAACACCTGAGCTCTTGTCTGGATCTACAAGTAAGAAGAGCAAGAAAAAGAAGAAGAAGAAGCAGGCAGCAGCTTTAAAGCCTCTTGAGAAGGCTATGTTTAAACAAGCAAAGCGTCTCGACGAGGCGA
>NZ_GL890838.1:0-16692 GCF_000211815.1 Moorena producens 3L | reverse complement strand
TTGAATCCAAAAAGGATTTGAGTTCTTCAAAAGTTTTTGGAATGTTCATTACATCACTTTGAAGTTTTTTACAAGGGCGGAGCTGGGCACGATCTAACTTTTGATAAAGCTTGCTAAAATTTAGTTAGGAGAACTTCCATGAGTACACTTCAGAAAGAAAACACCATTATCCTAGAAATGGGATCGGCAAAGAAGGATGATATTAAGGATTTGCAATATGGTGAGGGTAAGCTTTTTAAGAGGATTGCTAAAGTCATTGGAGAATTGAAAGAGAGTGGTGAGGTTGCAGAAAATGCTCAACCAGTAATTGTTGTGGTGAAGAAGAAAAGCGAGAAAGATTGGTAAGTTTCTAATCGATCTGAGGAGCAATACGAATTTCTGTCATGGGCTTCGTAGATTTGTTTTTCAGGGGTAAACTGAGTTGCTAACTCAAGTCCGCTTGACTTTAACCCAAGATTGAGTTCCTCCTTTGGCAAAGCTATTGTTATTGATTACTTCAATGAATCTGCATCGGGGGCTTTATGCCCCATCGAACCAGGTTAATTGAAGATAAATAGGAACCTCTAATTATTGTACTGGTCATGTTCAAGTAGACCCGTGAACTACCCCAACTTACTTAAACGAAGTAAGTTGGGGTTTCTAGCTTGGCCGTAGGCCACGCTACGGGAACACGGAAGAATGCCGAAGGTGCGCTTTCCGTTCTCCGTAGGAGACGCGGGGCGCGTTCGGCGAATTAAATTCGCCACGGGTCGCACCTCAACTTAGACGGACGTCCAAGTTTTGGTCTTACTCCTTCTCCACGCTTAGTTGACCTCTCCCGTCCCAGAGGACTCACAGGGGTAGGTTTTTTACATTAGGGTAAAACATGGGGCGACCCAGAGGGAGAGGAAAAGGAAAACAACTTAGGTGCGCTTGACCTTGGCGAATTAAATTCGCCACGGGTCGCACCTGAAGAAGCGATGCAGCGCTGTCTTGGGGGTTTCCCCCACTCGCTATTGCATCAAGACAATGATGATTTTTAACGACAAATTAAGTATATTTTCTTATCCCCCACACCCCACACCCCACACCCCACACCCCACAGCTCACGTCTTTGTTAAAAACCTACCCTTATGAGACACCCCACACCCCACGCCCCACACCCCACACCTGAGGTCTTTGTAAAAAACCTACCCTTATGAGGTGGGGGTCTCCCCCACTCGCTATTGCCGTGGTTTCCCCGGAGACGAAACCTTAGAGAGTGGAGCCTTTAATGTCGGCAGGTTATGCAAAAAAGGGTTAAATATTTTTTAATAAGGCTCCACTCTCTTACGGTAACTTCAAACCACGGGAGCATCCCATTTTGGAAACAATATTACCCAAAGCAACGATATTTCAAGGGTTTCAGCCCCCTAAAAAGAGCTAACGTGCCAAATTGGGATGCTCCCCAAACCACTCGCTATTGCATCAAGACATTGACTGGCATACAATCTTGTCAGTGTCGTAAATCTCGAATCCAAATAAATCCAGGGTAATCCCAGCTATTTTGTATAAATTGTACTTGACAAAATAGACGTTGGCGCAGAGGTTTGCTTTGGCTCAATTCAGACTAGACAATTTCTCCAGAATCAAGGAAATTGGATAGAGATTAAATCAGTCTGTTCACATTCTCAACGGCCCTGATGTCTATTGATTTTAGTACTCCCACCCCATCCCCCCTTTCAACTCAGATGAAACAGCTCAAACATAGCGTGATTAATCAGTTTGAGGCATTGGATGACCCGAGAGTCAAACGGGAACCCAAGCATAAACTTGTAGATCTTGTGACCATCGCCATCTTGGCGGTGCTGTCTGGGGCAGATAATATGGTAGCAATTACCTATGGCAAAGCGAAACAGCAATGGTTAGAGACGTTTTTGGAATTGCCCCATGGTATTCCATCTCACGATACCTTTTCGAGAGTCTTGGCATTGATTGACCCAACTCAGTTGCATGAATGCTTCAATAGTTGGGTGGAGCAGATTACCAACCAGCTAGAGATTAAGCTGATCAATATTGATGGTAAAACGGCTCGGGGTTCCTACGATCGGGAAAAGCAACTCAAAGCCTTACATACGGTGAGTGACTGGGCGAGTGAACATCATCTGGTGTTAGCTCAACAACGGGTGGAGAGCAAATCAAATGAGATCACAGCCATTCCCGTGGTGCTGAACCTACTGGATATTCAAGGTGCAATTATTACCCTAGATGCCATGGGTACCCAGCGCAATATTGCCGCCCAAATCCTTACGGTCGGTGGAGACTATATCCTGGCACTCAAAGGGAATCAAGATTAACTCCACTTGGGAGTGGAGGCTTTCTTTAAGGCGGCACAGACAACCCAGTGGGAGGGCATTGAGTTTAGCTATGACGAGTCTACAGAAGCTGGCCATCATCCCATTGAACATCGGCAAGTCTGGGTAGTGCCCATCACTCAAGTACCCGATTTGCCCCATCGGTCGAAATGGAAGGGCAAGACCTGTGTAGTGATGGTGAAACGATTTGGTCAACTCTGGAACAAAACAACTACAGAGGTCTGTTTTTACATCACTAGCGATAGAGTTGATGCCACCATTTTGGCAAGGGCAATCCGCTCCCATTGGGGGATTGAACATAGCCGACCTTGGGTGGAACGATGTCACATTTAGGGAAGACCACAGCCGTCTTCGTACCGGACATGGACAGGATTATATGGGGCTTTTGCGACGCAAGTCGCTCAATTTACTCAAACGAGAACCGTCAAAGCAAAGTCTTGCCATGAAACGCGCTTCGTGCGGCTATGGACAATGACAATGCTGCTCAAAGTGTTGCTCGGCAACTATGCTAGTTAGAGACCGCTCGACCAGTGCTGGGAGAATTGAACCATAGAGCCAGAGGAAACTACTACGAAGCACGTCCTTACCCTGCCAATAATCATACCTATTGTGCCAACTCTTTATGACGCTTTCATGAGCCGAAGAAGGGATTAAGGTATGATTTAAAACTGTCCTAGGTTTTTGATACCCAGTTGACAAATTTAAATGCGATTACCCTGCAAATAAATCCTATTGCTTGTGCTATTTTGGTGTGGAATTTCCTGAAAATACTAGCTTACTTGAATCAATGTACAGTTGATAAAATTAAGAACCAAAGTTTATCTTCATATTTAACTAAAGAACTTAAAAAACCTTCTTTAGTTATGAATTGATTCTGCTCAGAATCTAATCGATATCTGGTGTCTTTAGGTAAGTCGTGATCTAAAATCATTGGGGGCACAATAACATTGAGAATCAAGGCAATAAAATCCATATTTAGCGTGTAAAAAAATCAAACACACTGTATTATGGATTAGTAAGCATTGATTGATCTCAAGGTTTGGATGTTCGACAAAACCCAAAATCAGGTTGCAGATTGCGTCCCGCTATCAGCAGTCACCACGGGAGCATCCCAATTTGGCACGTTAGCTCTTTTTAGGGGGCTGAAACCCTTGAAATATCGTTGCTTTGGGTAATATTGTTTCCAAAATGGGATGCTCCCGTCACCACTAAGTTTGGTGAAGAAGTCGTTGTGTCCAACGTCTAACCAAGCTACCACTCTAAGCGAACTGAAAACCAGGTTTGCAATACCCCTAAATTAAGGACAGCAAATAGCTGAGTAATCATGTCGTCAGAGAAAAGTAATCAAATTTGAGAAGTTATGAGGTCAAAGTAGTGAGGATCCTCTTAATCTGCACTGAGAAGCTTCCTGTTCCATGTATTCGAGGAGGTGCAATCCAGACTTATATTGACGGAATACTACCTTATCTAAGCAAGTTTCATGACGTTAGTGTTTTTTCTGTCACTGATTCAGATTTGCCCAATCAACATGTGCTGAATGGAGTCAGCTACCAGCGCTTCCCGACAGGTGATATTGAGGCTTACTACCAAGCAGCTGCTAAATTTGCAGCTGAGGAAAGGTTCGATTTAGTCATTCTTTACAATCGCCCTAAATACTTACCCTCTATTGCTGCTGCTAGCCCTAGTAGTCAGTTTATCCTGAGCATGCACAATGAAATGTTTCATGAGGACAAGATTAAACCTGAGGTTGCTAAGAGTTGTCTAGAGAAGGTTAGAGGAGTCATAACAGTCAGCAAATTTATTGCTGATGGAATTGCCGATCTCTTCCCTGAATACCGACATAAACTTCACCCCGTACATGCAGGCGTTGACTTAGAGAAGTTTCAGTCCCGATGGTCACCGGAAGGATCTAGACGTCGCCAAAAATTGCTAAGTTCTCACAGATTGACCGATCGCAAAATCGTTGTCTATGTAGGTCGATTAAGTATTAAGAAAGGACCCCATATCCTGATTTCTGCCCTACCCCAAATTCTAGAACAACACCCATCAACATTTCTTCTTATGGTGGGTAGCAAATGGTACGGCCATAACGAGGAAAATAAATATGTTCGTCAACTGAAAGAACAAGGAAAAACCTATGAAGAATCAATTTACTTTACTGGCTTTATTCCACCTGCAAAAGTCCAGAAGTACTTCCTCATGGGTGACATCTTTGTTTGTGCATCTCAATGGCAAGAACCTTTAGCACGAGTTCATTATGAAGCAATGGCAACAGGTCTTTGTATAGTTACCACAATGCGAGGAGGAAACCCAGAAGTAGTCATCCCAGATATGAACGGTCTCTTGATCAGTGACTATGAGAATCCCGATGCCTTTGCAGGAGCAATTAACTATTTACTGTCCAATAGAGAGTTAGCTGAACAAATGGGTCGATACGGACGCCATCTGGGTGAAAAGTATTATGGTTGGGAGCGGGTTGCTTCAGACATTTTCCGGATTATTTCAGACTGCTGCCTATCCTAATCTTGGATAAGACACAAGATCAGGGGAGAAGGATCGTCTAGTAAGAGCTGATTTGTAAACAAAACCTTAACAAGCCAGTCGGCGAGTCATTAAACGAATCAGCTCCCCGTAAATCATCCCTTCACGCAATGGTTGTGTACAATTCATAATATGCAGCTCAAACGCCGAAATCGATTCAGCAAGCCTTATGTCCGTTCGAGGATCCATCGTTTTGGTAATGTTTCAAATTCCTTTGATGTTCGCTCAATCACCGACCCCCGCACTTGCTCTCCACAAACTTGTTGCACCCCATGAGCAAAATTCGGTAGTGCCTATGCGGAAGTGTGGGAGTGGTAAGATGAATCTTGTCCAAAAATAGTCCTATGAATGATGGAATGCCATCTATGGGGTCATCATAAGACCCATAAACAGGTCAAAACTAGTAAGGGAAGCCAACGGTACTACTGTCGAGTGTGCCAACAAACGTTCACTTCTACTTTTGATACTCTTTACTATCGCCGAAAAATTGAACCCGAAACAATTCACACGGTTCTACAGGCTCATGCAGAGGGAAGTAGTTTGAGAGGAGTCAGTCGGACGACTAATCTCGCCTACAATACGGTAGGAACGCCTGCTGCGAGCAGCTACGGTGATTGGACAAATGATTCATAATGCCCGTGTACAGAAGATTGAAACCTCACAAATCAGCGGTGATGAATTTTGGTCATTTGTCCAAAAAAACAATTTCGCTGTCAGTCCAATGAATTGAAAGAAGGAGACTGTTGGATTGGAATGACTCAAGCATCATCAAGGGGCTTAATTCTGGCAGCTAGAGTAGGTAAACATACTGACCAATTCATCGAAGAATTAATAGTGAATACAGAAGGAAAAACCGATTGTCAACAATGGCGTACTGATGATTGGGGTGGATATAGCGCGAGTTTTACCTCCACAAGTAAGACACATCATCGGTAAAGAGCAGACCCAACAACTAGAGCGAACTAACGGGATTGTCCGACAGCAGACGGGTCTCGGGCATCGGCGACAGAATAAATTTGCCAAGGTCTGGGAGCAGACCTTGGCAACAGTAAGGTTGGTAGTCAGCTATTTCAATTGGATTTGGGTTCATAGTCGCTTTGGCAATACGGCGGCACAAAGGTCTGGGTTAGCGATCGCCCCTTGGAGTTGGAATGACTTGCGCGGCATACCCACACTTTGCTGATGCACTACCGGACGACCATAGTCGTGACTCACAAAGCCTCGGGCGACCAGGGAACCCCCTCAGAGCACACTATTGCTTGGGTGAGCGATCGCATTCTAGATTAGCGATCGCATTCTAGATTAGCGATCGCATTCTAGATTAGCGATCGCATTCTAGATTAGCGATCGCATTCTAGATTAGCGATCGCATTCTGGATTAGCGATCGCATTCTGGATTAGCGATCGCATTCTGGATTAGCGATCGCATTCTGGATTAGCGATCGCATTCTGGATTAGCGATCGCATTCTTGGGAAACCCCAGTTAGTCTAAACTCCAGTTAAAAAGCGATTGACCTTTGGTCACGCTATAGGCATTGCCGACGCTGCTTGAGGTGCGAACGCACTCTTTGTCGAGGCTTCACTAAAAAGCGTACGAAGTCTTTGTCGAGGTTTTATAGCAAGGGAAGTATAGTTTAGGACATAGTCTTTTGGTTGAAAGGGAGCAGGGACTGAGGCCGTAGGCCACGCGGGGCGCGTTCGGAGCAGGGAGCAGAAGATGTCTTAAGCTTTACTTCGACTGCTATAACTAAAAAGCGATTGACCTTTGGTCACGCTTCGCGATCGCACTGTTTGTCGAGGCATCAACTAAAACGCGATTGACCTTAGGTCACGCTATAGGCATTGCCGACGCTGCTTGAGGTGCGATCGCACTCCCCTCCCCCGACACTTCTGTTTCCCTACAGAAGCCCCAGATTCTGATTAGACCTAAAACCAGGAAAGATTTGGGCTAAATTCGAGTCTCCAATCTCCATATGTTCCCTGAGCACAGGCATCAGCACGTCACGAAAATCCGTAGTTACTGCTAAGTCCCGTTTTTCATACAACTGGGATTCAGCCAAACCGGGCCACTCTCCATAGACCTTACCACCGCGAACTCCTCCACCCAAGACCCAGATCACATTCCCGTGTCCATGGTCAGTACCCTTGTTACCATTCTCTGCCAGGGTACGGCCAAATTCTGACATCACCACAATCACAGTATCGGCATAAATCGGTTCTAAGGCTTTGACTAGAGTAGCCAACCCAAGTCCGAGAGGCTTAAGTTTTCGAGCCAGCTGTCCTTGACTACGGCCCTGGTTAACATGGGTATCCCAGCCACCTAAGGCCAAAAATGCCAGTTGGGTCTTAGCATCCCCCACCATCAGCTTGGCTAATTTGCGGCTATCACCAACAAATTTAGAGGAAGGTCGTGCTCCCCGGTTAGCTGCCATCATTTCTTCCTTTAGCTCAGCCAGCAGTATCTTCCGTGCTTCACTTCCTTCCTGATAAGCTAGATTAATCGCATCATTACCACGATAGAGCTGATCAAAAGCAGCATCAATTTGGGGACGGTCTACAGGCAGCTTGTGATTATAATTTCTCCCCATCGGTAAATTAGCCACTGGCATCTGACCGGATAGAATCCGTGGCGTTGTTGTGCCCATATTCACCGCTTGAGTTGGTATTTCCTTGGGAATTGTCCCTAATAGTCGATTCATCCAGCCATCATCTGTACTCTTAATCCCTGGGGTGCCACTTTCCATGTAATCCTGAGCATCGAAATGGGAGCGAGTGGAGTCTGGTGAACCACTGGCGTGAACAAAGGCTAAACTTTTCTGTTTCCAAAGAGGCATCAGATCAGCTAGAGCTGGATGTAAGCCAAAGTAACCATCTAAATCCAAGACTCCCCCTTTTTCCCCGGTGCGAGGAATCGCAATTCTCGGTCGCGCTTGGTAGTAATCAGCGTCTTGGTATGGCACAACTACATTCAGTCCATCTATGCCACCCCGCAGGAAAATAACAATCAGTCGCTTACGGTGATTAGCATTTGCTGTATTTGCTAATCCTCTGGCTACCCAACTCCCCATAGAGATCATTCCCCCAGCAGTTAGGAAGCTAGCTTGTTTTAATAATTTGCGTCTTTTCATTGTTGGTTTTATCTAGCGGTTTTCAATGAGGTGAGGTAGATTTTTTTAGGGAATCGGGAATCGGGAATCGGGAATCGGGAATCGGTAATAAAGAAGAGGGAACAGCGGATCTGGGAACAGCGGATCTGGGAAGAGTTAGGAAAGAGATTCAAGGAATTTTTGGTATTATAATAAATCAGGATTTGGTTTCATGAGCTATTTTTCAATTCTCTAAATAGCTTATATAAAAATTGCAAATTTCAACTTAAACATTGATTTAAAAATTTTAAATAACAAGTCATAATTAATCAGTTTTTCTTCAAAAAAGATAGCGTTTATCAGACTTATTCAGACTTATGAGGTGCAGTCAATTTTCTTACCCCTACTCCCTACTCCCTACTCCCTACTCCCTATTCCCTATTCCCTATTCCCTATTCCCTGTTCCCTATTCCCTATTCCCTGTTCCCTAAGATACTACCGATACATCATTTCTGGACTGCCTAAAATCAAGGCGGCTCGTAGCTTGGCTGGACTAGTGTTGATGACTTCTTTGGTTTGGTCAGAAAAGTGATTGGCTAGGGTTTTCCTGAGTTGGACAGCATCTACAGGTTTACGCTTTTCTTTAGGTTGACGCTGCTCGAAATTACCATTGGCTAATGCAGTGGCAAAGCTGACCCGGCGAATCATCCCATCTGGACTGAGCCAAGCCTTCTCAGTGTTTTTGTAGCCATTGGGAGTTGGGCAGCCGTAGATGGGCATTCCTAGCTGACGGATAATACCAGAGAGGGTTTTCCATTTGGGCTTTTTACTGCCTGTAGCTCGCACTGCTGAGATGATGTAGTGATAGGGGGATTTAAATTTACTGTTGTAATACTGAGTATCCCAAAATTCAGGGCTTTGAAATAGGGTTTCTAGAACCTTACGAATATCCCCATCGGTCTTCAAAAAGCGTTGGGCTAGAGTGTCTACTAGCTTTGCTGGTGGCTGATCAGCTACAAAGTACTGGGCTAATTTGTAGCTAATGTAATGGGCGGTGGAGGGATGACGAGCCAGCAGATCTAGGGCTTGCTCTCCCTCTAGGCTGCCGCTACCTGGAATCGGTGTACCCAGCAAAATCTTATCACTATAATCATGGCGCTTACTTTGGAAATAAAATCCTCTACTGTCACCGTGCTTACCCTCACGGTCAGTAGTCCAGCCAGTCAAGATCCGCGCTAAGGTAATTACATCCTCTTGGGTGTAGCCACCATCTACTCCTAGGGTGTGGAGTTCCATCAGTTCCCGAGCATAGTTTTCATTCAGCCCTTTGTATCGACCACGAGCTCCTGGACTTCCTGGTGCAGTGTTTTGGTGGTTGTCTAAATAGAAAAGCATGGCGGGATGGTGAGCTGTAGCACCTAACAAATCCCGAAAACGACCAAGGGCATGGGGTCTAATGGCATCTTGTTCAAAGGAACTAACCCAGATCCGATTTAATCCCTTGCTATCAAAAACATTGAAGTGGTTGAACCAGAAGTCTACCATTACTTCCTGAAGCTGTTGAGGGCTAGCGATCGCTCTGATTAAACGGGCTTCCAATCCCTGCTGCCTAGGTATTTGCGATCGCTTTTGAGCCTGCTTGCGCTGTTGCTGACTCAGCTGCCGTTTCTTTTTACCTTGTGGTGGTGCATAGCCTTTCCATACCTCCACTGGATTCAGTTCCAGGGTTTCTAAATTATTGAGTTGTTTCCTCAGTTGTGGCGGTTCAGGGATAGATTCTGGGGAAAGCTGGGACTGAATATAGGCATCAACCCCCATGGATTTCACCCGTTCGATGTCCCCAGGGCGAGGACCAAAACTAACACGATTGAGGACATGCAATACTTTCGGGTCAGTGGATAAACTGGCAGCGTGCCAGGGCTTGGGTAGTGCCCATAGGAGGATGACTGCCAAGATTAGCCCTAAGAGCCAGTAGACCGGCTTAAGGTTCAATTTTCCCAGATACATTGGTTTTAGGGAGTAGGGAGTAGGGAGTAGGGAGTAGGGAGTAGGGAGTAGGGGGAAGAGTTTTGTTAGTAGTGGTTTCACCGCACGAGAAGGAGGGAGTGGAAAAAAATCCTGTGCACCTCACTCGTGATGGAAATTGCGGTTGATTAGTTCCTCAACACTGAGGGATCTGGCCACTGGATGATAAGCCACAATTGCCGTTGGCAGTGCCTTTGGTAGACTGGTCTGAATGCAACTGCTGACCTTCATCCTTTTTTTCATACTAATGCGACTAATGCGATCGCGAAGCGTGACCAAAGGTCAATCGCGTTTGGCCGTAGGCCACGCTACGCGAACGCGCAGCGTCGGCAATGCCTATAGCGTGACCAAAGGTCAATCCCATGGTACAGCAGCAGCAAAGTCTGGCAACAATCAAGCCCATCCCATCACTAGGTGTTCAGCCGTTGCGCAGCCCGAAAATACCGGAAGTAGGGTACTTTACCTAACTCTTTTCTCGCTTCAAGCATTAGAATATTAAGAATTGTGTCTAAGTCTTGCTAGAGATTAGTCAAGAACGGATGCAAGACATCAGCAATTCTTAATATTCAAATCCAAAACAGAAACAAAATGGCAAAACATACCAAGGCTTTCATGTCCCGAACCGTAAAAAAGAATGAGCCTACTGGGGTCAAGTATATGACCAAAAACCAGATGGAGTACTATATGGGTGCCAAGCTTATAGAAATTGGGGTTGAGCCGAAATCAGCTATTTATCGATGGTCAGTAGAAAGCAAAGAAAACGATAACGAGGAAGTTTGGACTTACGCTGCCTACTGGGCAGATTCCAAAGAGCAACTGTTGCAAGAGGAGCAGGCATCAAAAGATAACTGAGGTAAGCATTCAGCTGACAGCTGTCAGCTGAATGCTTACGTTTACTTCTAGGACTTTTCCAAATCGATACAGTCATTAGCTAACTGGTCAGCTTCAAGGTTTTGGGTTTTGTTAATCCAGATTAATTCGTAGAAATCAAGTTTATCAAGAAGGGTTTTTGCTCGGGTATGAAAGCTAACCAAATTGTTGTTTTTAACCATATAATCCCCATGGAGCTGGTTAATTACTAGTTCGCAATCTCCATAGATTTTGGCTTGTTTTGCTCCAAGCTTTAGAGTCTTCTGTAGTCCAAGGATTAGTCCCATATACTCAGTTTGGTTTTGGGTAGTAAATCCTACGTATTGAGACACTGGATAAACCTCACCTTGATACTGAATTATAGCACCACAGGCGGACTGATTAGTTCGTCTTTTGCTGACACCATCGAAATGAATAATAGCAAGATTATTCGATTTATCTGTCATGATCTTGTTTAGCTTGTAAGGTGGGCAAAACTAGTTTAGTTATTTTGAGTATTCTAGATAATGGAAGTTTGCCCACGCTACTGTAATTGATATTGTTTTGACAAGCAAATCCCTTACTGAGTCACTGCTACCTCTGTTGTATTCGCCTGCCAAATGTTTATCGTCCGATCAAATCCCCCAGTAGCCAGTAAACGTCCATCCCGACTAAAGGCAACGGATTGTACCCAATCTTGATGTCCAGTCAACCAAGCAATCTGCTTACCAGTGTTCAAATTCCACAACCGAACCCCATCACGACTAGCACTAGCCAGAATTGTGCCATTAACTGGATTAATTGCGATCGCACGAATTTTGCCAGTATGTTTGGCCAAGGTATACTTAAGCTGCCAAGTCTTTGTATCCCAGACCCTAATCTTACCGTCATAACCACTGCTGACTAGGGTTCTACCATTAGGGGTAAAGGCTAGGGCACTAGTGATACCTTGATGAGCTCGAATCACGTAAAGCGGTTGTCCTGTGTTCAGATTCCAAATTTTAATCGTGCCATTTTTGAGTCCACTGACCAAGGTTTCGGCCTTGGGATGAAGCGCTAGGGAATAGGTTGGATGATCAAAATTTGCCAGAGTGTAAAGGGGACGTTGGTTTCTGAGGTCCCACACCCGAATACCATCCAATCCCCCAGTCACTAACACCTTACTATCTGAGGTCATAGCTAGGGAAAGCAAATTGCTTCTATGCCCTAGAAAAGTACGGGTATAGTCTCCTGTGTAGTCTTGCTGATTCCATTGCCACAAGTTGACCCCACCATCCTCCCCGACACTAGCCAGAATTGTCCCATCAGCACTAAAAGCCATGTCAGACACTGAGGTTTGGTGTACTCGCAGGCTATCAATTTCACGACCGGTTTTCAGCCACCATAATTTCAGATGGGCATCACTCCTGCTCCCCCCACTGAGTAGCACTCGCCCACTAGGACTAAATGACAGAGCATCCACAGCGGTAGAATGGGCTGTAATGGTACGCACCAATTGAGGAGTTCTCCAAGATTGAGCCTGGGATGAAGCCATTTCCGGTATAGCTGCAACCATTAGCCCCAGTCTTGATTCCCTAGCGTAGGTGGTACTGGTGACCACTGTCATGATCCCGAGCACAGTTCCCAAAATCGCCAACGGTATTTTTTTCATGGTTGTTGTTCGCGTAGCGTGGCCTATTGGCCAAGGTTAGGGCAAATCGTCTTACTTTTCACCGCGTCAGGGGGATGTTCTTGCCAACCGGAGATTATACCCAACAACTCGGACTTTAGTAGTTCCAATGCTTCTATTTGTTCAGTGATTCCCTCAATTTTGAGCAGTAGATGCTGCTTAACTGCTCCACAAGGTAACTCACCAAAGTCATGGATTTTGAGGATGTCTTGAATCTCACTAAGGCTAAGTCCTAGGGATTGAGCGCGTTTAATAAAAGCCAGTCGATTCAGCACCTGGTTGGTAAACAGGCGATAGCCAGAAGGGGAGCGGGTTGTGACTGGCCTAAGCAGACCAATCTCTTCGTAATAGCGAATGGTCTTCACGGGCAACCCGCTATGACTAGCTACCTGACCAATTTTGAGCCAGTCCTCTGATGAATTGGTGACAAGATCATTGGTAATTGGTAATTGGTAACTGACCACTGTTGACTATGCTTTCCCCTTTGTTTCCCCTATTCCCTTAGGGATGAACAGTTTGATCTTAAAACAGCCTGACCTATCGAGGTGGTTGACGTCGAGGTGCTTGACGCTTGACAGCACTCAACATTGGTAATGGTGGACGGGAAGAACTGGGGGGAAGATACCGCTCCACAGGTTGCTCAGCCAGTTCAGTTTGCTGACTTTGGCTTTGCCACCAACGGACTACCACTGCTATTCCCACCATCATCAGTCCAAAACTGAATAATGACCAGCGTCCGCCTACACCACCAATGACAGCATCCACCGCTCCGATAATCACGATGAAGCCTGAGATTGGCTCTTTACGATAAGCTGACTTCAACACTCGATGCCATAAAGCATTTATCACGGCTTACTACTTACTCTATTTCACAGATTTACTTCTTTTTTAACAGAATAGGCCAGAACTGCCCAACTAGAGCAATAACTTAGTTGGGGGACTTCTATACTGTTACTGAGATATATCTGATATCTATAATTCTTCGATATCCCCAGAGCAACCGGGAAATTCAAGATCAATTTTGCTAATTTTTGAAACGATGGGAGCAGTTATGTTTGAGCTTACAGGAGTAGGCCAGTAGCTAAAGGGATTTTTTCTCTAACCGACTCTTCCACTGACCGACTCTCCGACTAGTTTTAGTGTAAGCTTAACCAGGTTAATAAGTCTTGACCAGTAAAGTATTCAATTGCCAGAGTCAAAATAAAACCAATCATGGCAGCTCTACCATTCAAGCGTTCTGCGTAATCATTAAACCCAAACTTAGGTGACTGGACTTGAGGGACTTTAGAGGGTTGGGGTTGCGTCATAGTGATAAAAGTTGCCAAGCTATAGTAGAGTTACTTAACTTCACTAATTTTAACATTTAGATCACATATAGATACAGCACCAGTAATCCCAAGAGGTAAAAGCATGGAAATAGGTGTTCCCAAAGAAACGAAAGATCAAGAGTTTCGTGTGGGATTAACCCCCAGTAGTGTCAGGGTTTTACAAGAAGCGGGTCATACAGTTTTCGTTGAAACTAATGCTGGCACTGGTGCTGGCTTTACCGATGAGGACTATCAGCGTCAGGGAGCCAAAATTGTCTTAGAGGCTGCTGAGGCTTGGAATCGGGAACTCGTAGTCAAAGTCAAAGAACCCTTAGAGCCAGAGTATCCCTTGCTTCAAAAAGGACAGCTGTTGTTTACTTATCTACACTTAGCCGCTGACCGCCCTTTAACCGAGAAGTTGCTGCAATCGGGGGTGATTGCGATCGCATATGAAACCGTAGAACTCCCAGACCACACCCTACCGCTGCTAACCCCGATGAGCATCATTGCTGGTCGTCTTTCCGTGCAATTTGGAGCCAGATTTCTGGAGCGTCAGCAGGGGGGAAGAGGGGTGCTGTTGGGGGGTATTCCCGGAGTCAGACCAGGTAAGGTGGTAATTCTTGGTGGCGGAGTTGTCGGTACAGAAGCCGCCAAAATAGCTGTGGGGATGGGAGCGAGAGTACAGATTTTTGATATTAATGTTCAACGGTTGAGTTATTTAGAAACCATCTTTGGCTCAAGAGTGGAACTCCTCTACAGCAATTCAGCAGAAATTGAGGCAGCTGTTACTGATGCTGACCTCCTGATTGGGGCAGTGTTAGTCCCTGGTCGTCGCGCCCCCATTTTAGTGCCGCGCTCTCTGGTCAAACAAATGGTTAATGGCTCAGTGATTGTAGATGTTGCTGTGGATCAGGGAGGCTGTATTGAAACATTACAACCCACATCCCATACCAATCCCATTTATATCGAGGAGAGTGTGGTTCACTATGGGGTGCCTAATATGCCTGGAGCTGTTCCCTGCACATCAACTGTGGCTCTAAACAATAGTACTTTCCCCTACGTACTCAGTCTGGCCAATCAGGGGTTGAGCACTCTGGAAAATAATCCCGCTTTAGCCAAGGGCGTTAATGTCCAGAATCACCAGTTGGTTCATCCAGCAGTGCGAGAAGTCTTTCCCGATTTAGCTGATAGCTAAGGTTTTTTTGCTATAGCAATCCTAAATGATTACTATAGCAATTTTCAATTACGTAAGCTACAAATTTTTGAGGTGCGCTTGACCTTGGCGAATTTAATTCTTAATGGTAAGAGCGCACCTAAGCTTTTAGGGAACAGGGAACAGATAACAGATAACAGGGAACAGATAACAGGAAACAGGGAAAAAATCCTGTGTACCTCATTAAGTTAAAAACCCCTATATAGCAATACCTTTAGGAATTGTGAGAATTTTTGTTGTCAAGTTCCCGACTCCCGACTCCCGACTCCCGACTCCCGATTCCCGACTCCCGATTCCCGACTCCCGATTCCCTACTCCCTTTCCTTTAACATTTTATTGCTAAAGTCTTGAGAAAATGTTTGAATAGACGTATGGGTTAGTATCCTCTAGCTAAAGAAAAACTGTTAAATTTTTCTTAAACACTAATTAGCCAGTGTTACTTATTAGGAGTTTTTTAAGGTGATGCGTGATCAGGTGTTGACCTGGTTAGCAGATAATGTACCGTCTTCTCGGCTACAGCATATATTGCGGGTTGAACAGATGTCTGTTGAACTCGCTGAGCTTCATCATCTCAATGCTCAGCAGGCAGCTCAAGCAGGGTTGTTGCACGACCTAGCCAAATGCTTTAAGCCTGAGCGCTTGTTGCAAATGGCTAGAGATAACGGCATAGAAGTCGATCCAGTCTGTGAAGCCGCGCCTCATTTATTGCATGCAGATGTCAGTGCTATTGTTGCCCAAGAGCAATTTGGAGTCAAAGATGAAGCAGTATTGCAAGCGATCGCTCTCCATACCTTAGGGCGTGAGGGTATGACCCCCCTCAGTTGTGTTGTGTTTATTGCTGATACTATTGAGCCAGGTCGTGGTGAGACACCGGATTTACAAGCCTTACGAAATCTCTCTAAGCAAGACCTATACAAAACTGTTTGGTTAGCCTGTGACTACTCTTTAAAATTCCTGCTAGAGAGTCCTCGTCCCATTCACCAACGTATGATATTGACTCGCAACTGGGCTCAACAGATGTCCAGGAAGACAACAGCTAAAAGAGACGGTAAGAAAGATTGTGTAAATACCTAAAGTCCCATGTGCCTAGCTTTAAGGAACGTTTCGTCAACAGCAGTGTGAGTGTCAAATGAAGAAGCAACGAAAAGAAATGAAAAGAATTGTACAGCAAGTGATTAAGCACAAGAAAACTTAATTACTATTAGAACAGATTGTTTTGTAAAGCGAGGAATTAAACGCTTAATGAGAGATCAAAATAATAAGCCCTCCACCTTAGTAACCCCTGATACCGAAAACCAGGATGCTAGCTATGGGTTAGCATTAACCGTTGCTCAAGCAGCAGATGACCGCAAGGGTGCAGATCTGGTGATTCTGTCGGTCTCAGAGGTATCTTACATCACAGATTACTTTGTAATTGTGACCGGGTTTTCTAGGGTACAGGTCAGGGCAATCTCTCAGTGGATTGAACAGCAAGTAGAAGAGGCATGGAACCGTTTACCTGTGCGAACAGCAGGAAAAGCAGAGGGAATCTGGATACTTCAAGATTACGGTGACGTGATTGTCCATATCTTGCTGCCTGAAGAACGCAAGTTCTATAATCTCGAAGCATTCTGGGGCCACGCGGAACAGATTGAGTTTCAGGCATCCTAATTGCAGCACTCACAAAAAA
>NZ_GL890837.1 GCF_000211815.1 Moorena producens 3L | reverse complement strand
TTTATTTACAATTGGGTTTACTAAAAAGAGTGCTCAACAGTTCTTTGAGCTTCTGATTAATGCTGGAGTAAGGCGAGTTATCGATACGAGACTGAATAATAAATCTCAATTAGCTGGTTTCACAAAAAAGACGGATTTTGAATACTTTTTGCAGCAAATTGGGAATATTGACTATATACATCGTCTAGAATTGGCTCCGACCAAGGATATCCTAAATACCTATAAAAAAAATAATGGCGATTGGGAAACCTACGAAAAACAGTTCTTACAATTAATTACAGAGCGTGAAATCGAAAAGACAGTATCACCAGATTTATTAGATGGTAGCTGTTTGCTGTGTAGTGAACCTACTCCCCATAACTGTCATCGCCGTTTAGTAGCAGAATATCTGAGTCAAAAATTGGGAACTATAAAAATAGTTCACCTATGATTTATCCCAAATCCCCTTTGCTAAGACCATAGAAAAGCATCAGTCAGCTATCAGCTATCAGCTCTCAGCTCTCAGCTCTCAGCTATCAGCTATCAGCTCTCAGCTCTCAGCTCTCAGCTCTCAGCTCTCAGCCATCAGCCATCAGCTATCAGCTATCAGCTATCAGCTCTCAGCTATCAGCTATCAGCCATCAGCTATCAGCTCTCAGCTCTCAGCTCTCAGCTCTCAGCTCTCAGCTCTCAGGCATTCGCCTGTGGCGAAGCTACAGCGAACAGCTTTTGAATAAAATAAGCTGACCGCTGACCGCTGACCGCTGACCACTGACCACTGACCGCTGACCGCTGACCACTGACCGCTGACCACTGACCACTGACCGCTGACCGCTGAATGCTTACGTCTAAACTAACCTTACTTGGGATTAGATAGCAGCATGACTCAGATTATTTGCTTGGCTAACTCCTGGAAGCATGGCGAGAGATGTATCGCTGGAATTAATTCCCTTAAACGTCAATGGATTCGTCCTGTATCTGATTTACCGGATGGTCGCATTCCGAAACCAATGCGTCAGATTGCGGGAAGGGAACCAACTTTACTGGATATTTTAGATATTCCTTTGGCTAAAACTGGACCCGACTTTGGCTTTGAGTATGAAAATCTTTTGGTATTACCAGGACAATGGCGACGAGTAGGACAAGTTCCCGCTGGATATCTCAATAAGTTTTGCAGCCGGGAAAAATACATTCTCCATAATAATGAGCGCTATGTAACCGTGAATTTCTTGCAGTCATTACCGGTAGAGCAACGCTGTACACTACAACTGGTGAAAGCTGTGGAGTTCTTGGTTCAACCTATTGGTGTCAGAGATAAGGGTGTAGAAAAATGGGAAGGTTCACTGGTAACAGATTGTGGACAAGAATTGACTGCTACGATTACTGACCCCGTATTTGTTAGGCATTTAGAGTTAGGCTATCGACCACAAAATCAGTGTTTGGTTACGGTTAGTCTCAGCATGCCTTGGCGACCTGATGATTGGAAAAAGGATGGTGATCCTTGTTGGAAGTTGATAGCAGGTGTTATTGAATTACCTAACAAATCAGGGAATAAACTGAGAATAGGAATGGATGATGAGCTTCCTTTTTAGGAATTCAAGTAGGGTGGGCAAAGTAAGATAATCTAGAGTATTCAGAATAATCCAACAGTTTTTGCCCACCATAAAAGTCAAATAAATACCAATTCAAGTAGGGTGGGCAAAGTAAGATAATCTAGAGTATTCAGAATAATCCAACAGTTTTTGTCCACCATAAAAGTCAAATAAATACCAATTCAAGTAGGGTGGGCAAATTAAGATAATCATTAATACTAAAAAAAATAAACTGTTTTTGCCCACCCTACAACCTAAATGATAACAATTTTATTTCTTTTTGCTACAGAGGATACGGGAATTAGGTCATAAGGTGATAAACTGATAATGTAAGGCGGTGATATAGGGGATTAAGGTGTACCAATATTTTGTGTAATTGGTATTACTAGGAACGAATGCGATCGCATTCTACTAACTAGCTTCCTATAATCAACTAAATCATTCCTTTACCATTGTTTACCATTGACGAAAGTTAATGGATAATCCCTAAGTCAGCATGGGAGACCCTAGTGATGCTAGTTGAGTTCAGCGTAGAAAATTATCGCTCATTTAAAGAGCGCCAGACCTTGAGCATGGTGGCATCTAAGAAAAAAACTGGCGAGAATAGCAATAGTTTCCCGATGCCTAATGTTAAGTCTCTGCGCCTACTCACCAGCGCTGTGGTCTACCAAAACTTCTTGAAATGTGAGAGCCTTGTGTCTTTAGACCGAGGGTGAAACAGAGAGACTGGGTTGACCCAGTCGTGTCTCTAAGCGTCTTTCTTTATTTCAGATCTAATAATTTTTTATACAAGTTCTCCCACACTGGTATTTGATTCTCTAGCTGATAATTGAAGCCACTTCCAAGTAGTCCCAGTTAGCCAAACGGTATGGGGCTTCTTCAATTCATAATGATGTACGGGTACTCCCCGCATTCTTTTTCTGGTTTTCCACTCATTTATTGTTGACATCTTCAGAACCAACCTCTCTACTAAGAGTATATAAAAAAACAAGGAGGTGATGACAAGTGTACAAGACCATTCCAGTCAAAGCTAGTTTTTCAGAGGAGGAAAAAGCCTTTTGGTTGTTCCAATGCGAGAATGCTAATAGCCTAGGGAATTGTGCAACTTATTATGCGAAGCAAAAACATTACTCTTGGTTGGAGCAACAACCAGAAGCTTATACTACTTTCTGGAGAGGGGATGTGTTGAGATCTGGGTGGAAGACCTATAAGTGCGGGGTAAAATACGCAGAACTTTGTAAAGAACTAAAAGAGAACCCTCACTATAGAGCGATGGCAGCTCAGTCTGCTCAACAAACCCTTAAGTCTGTGGCTGAATCAATAACAAGTTATAACAAATTAGTTGGACTTTACT
>NZ_GL890836.1 GCF_000211815.1 Moorena producens 3L | reverse complement strand
CAAAGAAAGCCGTCCTAGAAGGACGGGGCTTCGGCAAAGCCGACGCTACGCGAACAGACCCATTTTTTTTGGTGAGATTAGCGGTAACATATAACTCAGTAAACTTAATTATGTTAACTTTTAAATAGGACAGTAATGACTAATTTAGGGGACAACCTAAAAAAAAGACGAGAATCCCTAAATATCACCCAGCGGGAAATCGCTCATGAATTGGGCGTAACCGTTACCACGGTGCAAAATTGGGAAGCGGGCAGGCATATCCCCAAACTGTACCCAAATCAGCTCAAGGCATTGTGTGACCTGCTGAAAGTTACCCTAGATGAATTGGCAAAGTGGGTAACTGATTGAACTGTTGGGATCTACCTAAAAAAAAACGCCCCATATGGGGCGTAACGCTTTCCTATTAACCTGGGACAGTGTCCCAACAGTTAATCAAAAACTAAAACAGGAGAGGATTATCGCCATTTTATTGGCTACTTGTTACAGCGCCTGTGAACCAAACTTTTCGCAAAACAATCAGAAAAAATTTTTGGGGGCAAAATCTGTAGGGAATCGGGAATCGGGAATCGGGAATCGGGAATCGGGAATCGGGAATCGGTAATCGGGAATCGGGAATCGGGAATCGGGAATCGGGAATCGGTAATCGGTAATCGGTAATCGGGAATCGGGAATCGGGAATCGGTAATCGGGAATCGGGAATCGGGAATCGGGAATCGGGAATCGGGAATCGGGAATCGGGAATCGGGAATCGGGAATAGTAATAAGATTTGATTCTATCTTGATGCACTAGCTCATGGGAAGCATGGCTGTTTTATTTTCCTACTCCCTACTCCCTACTCCCTACTCCCTACTCCCTACTCCCTACTCCCTACTCCCTACTCCCGATTCCCTACTCCCTCGGTGCGCTTTCCGTAGGCGAATTAAATTCGCCACGGGTCGCACCGCTCCCGACTCCCTACTCCCTTCAAACCTAATTACTCAACCACATGTAACCGTCGAGTAATCATAATCATGCCATCCCCCCGAATTAATATAGCTGAAATCCAGCGGTCTTCTGGTAACAGTGGGGCTCGGCCAATCTTAAAAATTCCACCGGCAGCCAAAGATTCCAGGTCAACCTCCGTGGGATTAGTATAGCGCTGTGACCTGACTGATTCTTCTATAGCCACTCCCAGCAGCAAATCATCTCCGAGGGGTTCCTGGACAATGGCATCAAAATTAAATCGCTGACCAATACGCACTTGTTCTGGTAACTTCACCGTTACCTTGGGAGGATTAGCTCCTGATGTGATTTGGGAACGCTCTGCCAAAATGGTGGAATAGACAATTTTTTGGTTTTCAAAGCGCTGACGCGATCGCAAAGTCGATTCAAATTTGGTCTTA
>NZ_GL890835.1 GCF_000211815.1 Moorena producens 3L | reverse complement strand
TAGAAAACTATCCCGAGGCTTTAGCAGCTTATCAACAAGCCTTAGCCCTTTCCCGAACCCTTGGCACTCGCTTAACGGAAGGGAAAATTCTGGCTGGTATCGGTAAGTTGTATGATAGCCAAAACCAATCGGAATTAGCGATTACCTTCTTTAAACAATCGGTTAATGTCCGAGAAGGGATCCGCAAAGACTTAAAAGTTCTGCCCATTGAACAACAACAATCCTTTACCAACACTTTTGCCCAAGACTATCGGCGCTTGGCTGATTTACTGCTGCAAAAAGATCGAGTGTTAGAAGCCCTACGGGTGCTCGATTTACTGAAAGTCCAGGAGTTGGAGGATTACCTCAGTAATCTGCTAGGGAATTATAACACCGTTGATGGCATTACAGAACTGACTGAAGAACAGGAAATCCTCAAGGGTATCCAACCAATTATCGACCAAGCTATTGCCCTGGATCAAGAACTCAGTGAACTGGAAACTATTGTTACGGATAAGCGCACCCAAACCCAGCAACAGCGAATCATTCAACTTAGGAAAAATCAAGCCCAGCTCAGGAAAGACTTTCAAGATTCCCTGAAGAGTCCAGAGGTAAAAGCTTCCTTGGCACAATTGAGGGAAACCACAGAAGCAGAAAACTTAGACCTAAAGAATTACGATCGACGATTACGAGAGCAACTCCAGCAATTGGAACAGGATGCGGTTATGTTCTATCCCCTAGTATTAGATGACCGTTTGGAATTAGTCCTAGTCACCCCTGATGCTCCCCCAATTCACCGCACGGTTAAGGCAAACCGAAAAAACGTGGAAAGAGCGATTGACAACTTCCGCCAAACCGTTGGCAATGGGAGCAATAATTACAAAATTTACGTCGAGCAACTGTACGAGTGGCTAATTAAACCGATTGAAGCTGACTTAGCCAAAGCTAATGCCAAAACTATTATTTATGCTCCTGATGGCAAATTGCGCTATATTCCCCTGGGGGCTTTGTATGATGGCGAGCAATGGTTAATTGAGCGGTTGAGAGTTAATCAGATTACTGCTCTGAGCCTAACATCCCTAGATAATAAACCCACACCACAGTTAGACGTGTTTGCGGCAGCGGTCACCAAAGAGCATAGGATTGAGATCGGGGATAAACAGCATGAATTTCCAGCCTTAGCGTTTACCAAACCAGAAGTTGAGGGTCTGGCAGAAACCTTTCCCAACACTAAGCTATTCATCGATAAACAGTTTCATGAGGATACCATTTATCAGATGAATGACTATTCCATTGTGCATCTAGCCACCCACGCTGTGTTCGAGAAAACTAAACAAGATTCATTTATTCTGTTTGGTGATGGCAGTCATGTTACCGTTGACGAGGTGGAACAATGGAATTTCCCCAATGTAGATTTAGTAGTGCTCAGTGCCTGTCAGACCGGCTTAGGGGGAGAATTGGGGGATGGCAAAGAAATCCTGGGTTTTGGTTATCTGATGCAAAATGCTGGTGCCGATGCTGCGATCGCATCCCTGTGGAGCGTGGATGACAAAGGTACCCAAGTCTTGATGAATAAATTTTATGAGGTCTTGAAACAGGGGAACGTTACTAAAGCCGAAGCCCTCCGACAAGCTCAAATTGCTTTAATTACCAAAGTAGAGTATGGTTTGGAGCATCCCTTTTATTGGGCACCGTTTATTTTAATTGGGAATGGATTATAGCAGTTTTTAATTGGGTGAGGTATAGCAGAAGTCAGAAGTCAGAAGTCAGAAGTTAAACTCAAGCCAAACTGTAGTTTGAGACTTTTGTCATGTCCTAATTACCCTGGCGACTGCTATACTTACGCCCTTTAGGTTCCTATTTGGTTGAACTGATACAGAAAAAGCCTAGACCCAAAAGCTACCCTCTCATGGATCAGGCTTTTTCTTGTGTCCTCAAGGCCAATCTTCCTGGTTGATTTGGCTTATTTCAGTTTGCCTAAATTCCAGGTCTAATCAAAAGGTGTAATGGGAATATAAACCAACTCTGCCCCCAAGAACTCTTCTGCACTGGGAGCACGAACCCCCTTCGCACCCTTCTGCTTAAGTTGCAACACTAAAGACACTTTTCCATCCTTCAAAACCCTCTCCGGCAGGGGAATCGTGTAAACTCCCGAAGGCTGGCCTGGCCTCACCCCAAAAGGAGAAACCGTCCCTAGAATTCTACCATCCATCGACCGCACCACAATACTGGAACGGCGAGGTAGAACCCCCGCAGAGATCCTTACTCTGACTGCCTCATCGTGAGCTGGAGTGCGGGGCAACGCCAAGGTCACCTGCCCCGCCAAATCAGCAGCGTGGGAATATTGAATCCCTCCCCCAAGAAACAGACATAGACTGGCAAAAATTACTAAAGTAAAGCGCTTCAGCATCATTTCCATAACAGTAGTGTCCTAGAAGATTTTGATATTCACAGATTCAAGGGTTGCCTCTAAGGAATCCCACCTGATCCTCTTGCTATCCGGCACAAGGCCGACTTGTAAAGGTTGATCTATATCTAGATCTAGTTTCTTCTTCTTAGCCAAAGCCTTCAATGCACGAGTCAGTGGAAGGGTGAAGGTTACAGGACCGCTGTGGTGGAGTGTGCCGAACAACTCCAACGCTCCTACAAGGTGAGTTTTATATAACCCAATCCTGTCTTGTCCTTCTGGGGAATTGACTAAAACGTTAAATCTAACATCCCGCAAATTGGCTGGAACGTTAATTGTAATTTCAGCAACAATACTTGTAATTTCAGGAACAATACTGGATCCATTGCTGCTTGCCACAGCGGCTTTAAGGATCTCCTGAGGAACTTTAACATTCCTCTTGGATAACTGCTTGAAGTTCAACGAGCGACTGATTTTTTCACCAGAAAAGACTATTGGCTCGGTCCTGACCTTCTGGTATGCTGAAAGCAGGTCCTCACCAGAGCCAGGCTGATAGAAATAATTGAAGTCGCCAATCGTAGCATAATCCCCCGCCGTATTTGCCTGAACTTGATTACCATTCTCATCAATGAAAAACAGGAAGGGTTCTGCTTGCCATTTGGCTAGTTTTTCACCTTTAGGTAGGGTCGGAAAACCCAAATTTTCTTGCTTACGGGTCCACACATCCCATAGTCGATCTATATTGCAATGATGCATGAAGAAAATCGGATCGACAGGGGACAGAAATTCCTCCATGAAACCACCGATGTTGTTGTGGACGAGGTTATGGGGTTGACCCTCAAGAACGGCGAAACTAGTCTCTTGGCTATTATGGCACTCGGCGACAGCACTACCGAACTCTATGAAATTGCTGGGAGCAAGAGCTTCTTTAATAGTATCTTTTGAGACTGCTATACTGGTGTGATAGTCGAAATCAGAGCACAGCTCGGTTAGCGCACGAGCATAGTCGTCAGGGTAGAACATCGGAGCCTTTGGGTTTTCTATAGCTTGCCAAACATCATCAATTGAGCAGTATCTACGCAATTTCTGTTGACATAATTGATCTGTAGATAGGGAGTTCCAAAAATCACTCATGGGATCTTGGAACTGTTGCTTAAAAGTTTCGTAGCTGGAAATAAAGGCTTCATGGGAGGGATTAAGTACCCCCTCAAAAAAGACCTCTGGAATAGAGGGTTGCTCAGTCCAATCCCAATAGGGCAAAGCAAAATTGGGGTCGCCACTGAGTTTGCGGCAGGTTTTCTCAAACCAACCAAGATAGCCTCGGTGCCAGGGCAGGAACCACCAGTTGCCGTGGGGGCAATCGAGGATATGAATAAAGGCGTTGCGGTACCAGTTTCGAGGATCGGAGGGCGGCAGCTCCAACATTGCTTTGATTGCTTTTTTATAACTCTTCAGGGGTGCTGATGGATCTGATAAGTTGCGGCGGATATAGGTGGTTGTTTGGGCAGAGGCCTGTCCTATGGGCAATGTTGATGCCAAGAGGATACTGCCTGTACCAACAAGAAAACTTCTGCGGGAAAGTCCTGTTAAATCTTTGTTATCTGTCATGACTCTAATGAGATAGTTACAAGTGAATGACAAGTTGTCATTTGACATCTTGTAATAATACTACTATATATAGCAATTTCATATGAGTCATAAAATATAGTGGCCTTAGCCAACGCTATAACCCAAGCCCTGCAATAATTTCAGATTTTGCCGATTTTACAACTGATTTATAATTGCTATGTGTAGGTATCGGGCGAGCAGCTTGTACGCACCATGGAAACTAGGAATTCTTAATCAGGGGGGGACACAACCGTTGCTCATTTAACTCCTTATCCCCCCATCTCCCCACACCTGGGATCACCTCCCACACTTCCCTCTCTTACCCCGACTCCCTAATCCCTCTGTTAACCTAGAAGACAGAGCTGATGGGAGGTTAAGGGATGCCGTCAATCTTTCCCGGTATGGATCCGTATTTAGAGCATCCGGATTTATGGCCAGAAGTACATCATTGGTTGATTAGTTTAATTGCTGAGTCTTTAATTCCTCAGGTACGTCCGAAGTATAAAGTAGCTATTGAAAAGCGAATTTATCAGGTTAATAAAAGTAACCAAGATGACGTCTTATTAGTGGGAATTCCTGATGTTACTGTTAAACGTCAACCGAATACTGAAGATTCTTCCAGCTCTAAGGTTGCTGTTGCGTCACCAACCACAAAACCAGTAACAGTAATGGTTCCTATGCCTGAACAAATCAAGCAAGGGTATTTGGAAGTAAGAGATATGACTACCGGTGCTGTGGTAACCGCTATCGAAGTTTTATCTCCAGTAAATAAGCGCTCTGGTGAAGGGAGAGAAACTTACCTAAAAAAACGCCAACGGGTGTTAGGAAGCTTGACCAATTTAGTGGAAATCGATTTGCTCAGAGGCTGGAAACCAATGCCACTCTTAGATAATACTATCGATAGCGATTATCGTGTTTTGGTTAGTCGAGAGGAGCATCGTCCACGAGGCGAATTGTATACTTATAATCTCCCAGAGCAGCTACCAGCTTTTTCCCTACCATTACGTCCAGAAGATTCTGAAGCGATAGTAGATTTACAAGCTATAATTAATAGCGTTTATGAGCGAGGGGGTTATGATTATCAACTCGATTATGACCAAGAGCCAGTACCAGCTTTATCAGAAACAAATCGGATATGGGCTAAGGAATTGTTGAAAACTGCTATATAGCAATTTTCATAGTTATCAGGTACAGATAATTTTTTCTAAATTCCTAATTCTAAATTCGCGCATTCTACTTGGTGGTGCGTTACGGGGCGGGCTATTCTAATACTGGCGACGAAGTGGAAAATTAGGGCAAGCCCGCCCCTAACACACCCTACACATCTGTTGCTAAATTCCCAATTCGCGCATTCTACTTGGTGTTAGAGCTTGACGGGGAAAGCCGGCGAACGTGGCGAGAAAGGAAGGGAAGAAAGCGAAAGGAGCGGGCGCTAGGGCGCTGGCAAGTGTAGCGGTCACGCTGCGCGTAACCACCACACCCGCCGCG
>NZ_GL890834.1 GCF_000211815.1 Moorena producens 3L | reverse complement strand
CGGGTGAGTTACAAGCTGTGAAAATCAATATAAGATTCAACAAGAATAGACGGCGGGAAAACATAATTAATTACCTTAAGAACTAAAACAGCTGTGGCACTAATGATACTATGGGAGATGGCTAATGTTAAAAAAACTTAATTTAGGAATCAAGCTAAACTTACTATTGCTATCCATTTTTATAGGACTTGTACTGACTGGTGGCTTGGTTTTGTCTCAACTTTTAGAAGGCTATGGGGAAAAAGTCGTAACTGACCAAGCCCTAATTCTGATCGAAACCATGGGTTCGGTGCGGGAGTATACCAATAATCAAGTGAATCCAGAATTAGCTGATCGATTAGAAAATGAAGACAGATTTTTACCCCAAACAGTACCTGCTTATTCAGCTCGGGAAGTTTTTGAAAATTTACGTAAACGTGAGCAATATCGTGATTTTTTCTATAAAGAAGCGACCCTTAATCCAACTAACCTCAGAGATAAAGCTGATAGTTTCGAGACTGAAATCGTGGAGAGTTTTCGACAGCAGCCAGAGCTAACAGAAAAAACCGGTTTTCGCTCCCTTCCTAGTGGAAAAATTTTTTATGTTGCCCGTCCTCTCGCTGTTTCTGAAAAAAGCTGTTTACGATGCCACAGTACTCCTGAAGCCGCCCCTGCTAGCCAAATTGCTACCTACGGTGATGAGCATGGTTTTGGTTGGAAGTTCGATGAAATTGTTGGTGCCAAAATTGTATCAGTTCCAGCGTTTAAAATCTTTAATTCTGCTAAGCAGTTACAGGTATTGGTGATTGGGATTATTACTGGTTTTTTCCTGGTAGCAATCTTGCTGATTAATCGTTTCCTAAAGGTATCGGTGACCAAACCTCTTAAGCAGATGGCTCAATTAGCTAAGGAAGTTAGTACTGGCAATATGGCTGGAGAATTTGACCATGATTCAGATGATGAAATTGGTATACTCGCCAAATCTCTGAATCGGATGAAAGTTAGTTTAGAAATGGCGATGAATATGCTGAATTCAGAAACTAATTAGTAATCCAAAATTACTAATTGCTTGCTCAACTGATGCCTGAAGGATTACTAAGTATTACTTATATAGCACTACCCATTGAGATTAGGAATGTCCTAATCTCCGAAACTTAGTCATAGCTTACTTCTGACTTCTGACTTCTCACTTCTGACTTGCGCGTAGCGCTATAACTGACCCGATGACATTAAACGCCGTTGAAAGTCTTGGGCATATTTTTGATTGGGAATTTGTTGAGATAAAGCTTTTACAAATTCTTGGGCGGAAGAGTTAGGATGCTGGACAAGAGTACGCTGGCAGACAATGGTAGCCATCGGGCCAATTAACTCAGCGAGTTCCTGTTGGCAAAGAGCTACAAAATTGGGGTCTAGTAAATTACTATTCCGATTAGGGGCAGAAGAAATTGGCAGTGCTGTAGGACCAACCCAGGGTTGAGTTGTACTGGCTGGCCGTCTTGGGGAAGAACCATTACTGATTCTTGACTTATGGCTTTTTGTTTCTTTGGAGGCTTGGCTAGTTTTGGTATGGAAAGGTATCTTGGTGGGATACAACGCATTGTTAATATCTACTAACTGCTGATAAATTTCTTCAGCAGTTTGGGGACGCTGATTGGGTAAACGAGCCATCAGATAGTCGAGGAAATCTGCCAGTTGTGGCAAAATATTCGGAACACTGTCGCGCCAGCTTAACTCATCATTATAGGATTCATAAAATTTACTCGGGTCTTGACCAGTGAGTAGATAAACAAAGGTGCGCCCCAAAGCAAAAAAGTCTGATTGGGGGACTGCCTGACCGTTAAGCTGCTCTAGTGGTGTATACCCTGCGGAAACTACCCCTGTTACCATACCAGTGGCTTTTTTGGTCACAAAGGTACCTGTAATTTCCCGGGCAGTGCCAAAGTCAATTAACACCAGTTGTCCATCTGTCCTGAGCATAATGTTAGAGGGCTTGATATCCCGATGGAAAAAGTTATGACTGTGTACTGCCTGTAAGATGGTAGCTAGCTGGATCAGCCACCGAATGGCAATTTTCTGGTCAATGGGAGCACCCCGCTTTTGGATGTATTGCTTTAGATTCAATCCTTCAATCTTTTCCATCACCAGACAATGAACTGGCTCGTCGCTGTTTCTGGGGTAGACTGTGAAGTAGGCATCAGGTTCTACTTTGGGAATGCCACTATTCTCTAGTCGGCCGAGGACTTCGGCTTCTCTTTGGAATAGTTCAATATACTTGGGACTATTCTTAATGAGAACTTTCAGAACTCTAGGGTTGCCTTGACGATCAACAATTTCATAGGTTTTGCCAAAACCGCCATTTCCCAGTTGACTGATCACTCGATAGCGCCCTTCCAGCAACAACTCAGAATTACAACTCTGACAGAATAGTTTACTGTCAGGGTTGCGGGGATTTGAGCAGTTGGGATTAATGCACAGACTCATCAGAAGCACGCTGGTACAGGAGGAAGGTAGGAGCAGGTACAGGACTTAGGCATAAAGTCAATAGAGTTCTAGCAACAGTCAATTTTTGCTAGGTATCTATATTTACTTATCTGGTCAGCCGTGGCAATTTATGCACCCACCATGTCACAACAAGTTTTACACATGATATTTTAAAGGGCTATTTGGATTTTAGGTTTCCAACCTGAGGAGATGGTTGTTTAGTTGTTTGGTTGAAGGTTGAAGGTTGAAGGTTGAAGGTTGTTTGGTTGAAGATTGAAGGTTGAAGGTTGTTTGGTTGAAGGTTTAATCACCTGTAACCTGTAACCTGTAACCTGTAACCTGTAACCTGTAACCTTCAACCTGTAACCTTCAACCTGTAACCTTCAACCTGTAACCTTCAACCTGTAACCTTTAACTTTTATAGCTTCCCCGGAATTAAGTATCCCACTGTAGGCGATACAGTTGCAGGGGCTGGTCTTTACCTTTAACCTTAACCGGGGACATTTTTTCCAACGGTAGAGTTTTATCCCTCAGCTTGTCGAAGGTGCTTTGGGAAATTAGAATTTCTCCCTCCTGAGCGGCACTACAGATGCGGCTAGTAACATTGGTAGTGTCACCGATAGTAGCGTATTGAATCAGCTTGTGTGAACCGATATTACCTGCTGCTACTTTGCCAGTATTTAGTCCAATGTGGATTTCAATCTCTAAATTGCGCCGCTGGAACCAATCCTGATTTAGGTGAATAACTGCTCGTTGCATTGCGATCGCAGCTTGGACGGCTCGGTCAGCATCGTCCGGTTGGCAATAGGGGGCTCCCCACACAGCCAGTAAGGCATCCCCAATATATTTTTCTAAAGTGCCTTCGTATTTAAACACAATATCCTCTACCATCACCTGGAAGTATTCATTGAGCATCTCAATCACTTGGCGTGGCTTCATCCGAGAGGACATTTGGGTAAATTTACTGATGTCGGCAAACAGGGCGGTTACTTCGGTATCTATAATTTCTAAGTGGCCTTCTTCCTTGAGCTTTTTACTCACAGCTTCCGGAAAGAAAAGCTCAAATTTACTCCGCATTACTGCTTCTTCCTGCATCTTCTGGTAAAGTTGAGCATTGTCAATTGCGATCGCAGCTTGGTTAGCTAGAGCCGTCAAAAACTCCAAGTCTTCTTGAGAATAAATATTGGCTCTAGAGAGATTATCCGCATACAATACCCCAATCACTTCCTCTCTCGGTTTTAGAGGTACACACATGGAGGCATGGATTTCTTGCTGGAGCACTGACTGGGAATTACTGAATCGTTGGTCAATGGCAGCATCAGCAATTAAAACCCCATCCCCCTTCTGGTGTACGAAATTGGTAATTCGTTTGCTATAAAATCGCTCATGGGTGGGTATGCCTGTTCGGGAGTTGACAGCTTTTTCCTCTAGCATTCCCGTGTCTTGATTAACCATGAGGATGATTGCCCGGTCTACATTCATAATCTCGAACAGCAGGTCAAGAATTTTTCTCAACAAGTGATCAGGCTCATCGGGAGAGGAAAGTTGCTTACTCACCTCCAATAAGATTTTTAACTTGTCTACTGAGCGTTGACCTGTCTCTTGCTCTCGCAGCTTCAGGGCTGAGCCTTTATAAGTTAAACTGTCATGGTGCAGTAATTCCTGAATTTCGACACGGGTTTGTTCTGGGGATAACCTGCTGACAATCGAAAAGTTGGAATCATTATCCTTCAAGATATTTGGGGTGATTCTGCCATCATCACTCACAAATTCAAAGATTACACTGCCCAGACGTATTAAGTCTCCGTCTTTGAGCTCACACTGGTCAATTTTGGCGTCATTAACAAACGTGTGATTTAGGCTACCTAAGTCTTTTAGGATAACCCGATCATTCGTGAGTGTGAGCTGAGCATGATGACGGGAAAGACTTTTATGAATTACGGTAATACTATTCTTTATTTCCCGTCCTATGGTATTGGCTCCACTGCTCAATTTATAACTTTCTTGGTTATTCGGCTCTGATTTAGCAATTAAATACGGCACAATCTAGCTCTCGTCATTAGTTCTTATCTCAGTTAAGTATAATCGACTAAATTATCAAACTACTAATTTAAGGTTCTAAGTAGTCGGACATAAATTTTGATCACTGTATTAAGAAATATTACTTAGACTGAAACCCTTACTGCTCCGAAGCTCCCTGCTCCGTTCGCGTTCGCGCAGCGTCGGGCAAAGCCCAAAAGCGTAGCCCACGGCCTTAGCTACCTGCTCCGAAGTCCTCACAGTTAACTTTAATTGTGTCCGACTACTTAGGACTAGGTTTAATGGCTAAGGGGGTTCTGACAAGCCTATTTAGCAAGGAGGTTATCAAATGCCCCTGTTGTAACTAATACCTAACACCTAATACCTAGAATTTGTGGTCTGACCTAGTTTCCTAGCTCCGCGTCAAGCACTGAGGCTGTCAACTGCTTGTATTTTACCTAATGCCTAATGCCTAATCCCTAACCCCTAATCTCTAATCCCTAACACCATTACCCTAAATGCCTAATCCCTAACCCCTAAATGCCTAATGTCTAATCCCTAACCCCTAAGCTCTAATCCCTAGAATTTGGTTGATAACTGTTTTAAAAACTGGTGAGATAAATTTCGTGGTAGTAGGATAAAACTTGATATTAGGTTAACACTTGCTTGACTGGTAGTTTATAGGGCAATGGGTTGACGATTTTTAAAAGTATATCAAACTATTAAGCCATTTTGGCAAAAATAAGTCATAGTGAAAATACTTAGTTATAATCAAAGAATTGGAAGTACTATCCCCATTGGGGGGAGGAGGAAGCCATGGGGATCGCTACAGTTAACCCAGCAACCGGGGAAACCATCAAAACCTTTGAGCCAGAGAGTCCGTCGTCGATTGCGACCAAGCTAGCAGTTGCCCAAGAGGCGTTTGAGCAATACTGCCAAACATCAATGGAGCAAAGAGCAGAGTGGCTAAACGCAGCGGCGGAGATTGTAGAGCGGGATCGAGTCAAATTCGGCACGCTGATGACCACGGAGATGGGAAAACCCCTCAAAAGTGCGATCGCAGAAGCGCAAAAATGTGCTTTGGTTTGTCGGTACTACGCTGAACACGCAGCTGAATTCCTAGCAGATGTCCCAGCCTCTACCGATGCCACCCAAAGCTTTGTGCGCTACCAACCTCTAGGAGTAATTCTAGCAGTCATGCCCTGGAATTTTCCATTTTGGCAAGTCTTCCGTTTTGCTGCTCCAGCATTGATGGCGGGAAATGTGGGGTTGCTAAAACACGCCTCTAATGTGCCTCAATGCGCCTTAGCCCTTGAGCAAATCTTTGTTGAAGCAGGATTTCCCGAAGGGGTGTTTGGGACCTTACTGATTGGTGCTGACCAAGTAGAGGCAGTAATTCAGGATCCACGGGTCAAAGCTGCCACCCTAACTGGTAGTGAGCTAGCAGGAGCAGCTTTAGCCGCAGCGGCTGGGACACAAATCAAGAAAACTGTCCTGGAACTAGGGGGAAGTGACCCGTTTATTGTCCTAGAAAGTGCCGATTTAGAAGCAGCAGCTACCACGGGTGTGACTGCTAGGATGCTCAATAACGGTCAATCATGTATTGCAGCGAAACGGTTTATTGTGGTGGACGCAGTAGCCGAGGACTTTCAGCAACGCCTACTGGACAAATTCCAAGCCTTGAAAGTGGGAGATCCCATGGCGGAAGATACCGATATTGGCCCATTGGCAACCCCTGGTATTCTTAGAGACTTAGACCAACAGGTACAAGCCTGCATTGAACAAGGGGCAAAGGTTCTTATCGGTGGCCATCCTTTAAGCGATCGCGCTGGTAACTTCTACCCCCCCACAATTCTAACTGACTTCCCACCAGGCACTCCAGCTGATAACGAAGAATTTTTTGGCCCTGTTGCCCTATTGTTTAGAGTTCCGGATATTGATGCTGCTATTAAGCTTGCCAATTCCACAGTATTTGGATTAGGAGCTAGTGCCTGGACAACCAATGAGGAGCAAATCCCCAGGCTGATTGATGAACTTGAAGCTGGAGCAGTGTTTATCAATGGCTTAGTCAAATCCGACCCCCGTTTACCCTTCGGTGGCATCAAACGTTCTGGCTATGGGCGAGAACTAAGCATTCAAGGGATACATGAGTTCGTAAACATCAAAACTGTTTGGGTGAAGTAAAAATCCTAGGTATTAGGCTAAAACCATTAGTAAGCATTCAGCTATCAGCTAAAGGCCTACGGCCACGCTACGCGAACAGCTAAAGGCCTACGGCCACGCTACGCGAACAGTCTATGCGCTACAGATGGTGCTACTTGAGGTGCTATCAGCCGTGCTTATGGGTCAAGTCCCAGCGTCGAAGCCTGTGCCACACTAGTTGAGGTACTTTTGAATAAAATAAGCTGACAGCTGACGGCTGACTGCTGAATGCTTACAACCATTAGCCTAATACCATTAGCCTAAAACCATTAGCCTATAGCAATTCTATTTGAATCCTGAACAGTGATAGTTACTACTGACGGATTTTCTGACTCAGGACTCAGCACTATTCTTAAAATTAACCTTGTTGGTGAGGCTATCTGTGTATCCGTCCCTGTGGTGCTGGTGAAGGGGAAAATAGGAAGTTTTTATGTAACATTTTTAACTTTTTTACATCAATTTTTGACTGTTAACTTTTATTAAAGTTCCCCGGATAGAAGCCAGAATGGCTATACAACTCAGTATTCCCGTTCTTTGATAGTTATCAAAAGCTTATCAAAGGCTGCTTTAACATTGCTCGATCCCTACTGACTTCTGAAAAATTGGGATGCACCGGATCTCAAATGCTAAATCCTTGTCTTGATGCAGTCGCTCATGGGGGAAACCCCCAAGACCGCTTAGGTGCGCTTTCCGTTGGCGAATTAAATTCGCCACGGGTCGCACCTCTGCATCGCTTGTCATGAACTAATAACAAATATGGACGAAGGCTAATAGAAAAAGCTAAAAAGGAATCTCAAAAGAAATCTAAACAGGAATTTTTACAATCAAAGATTATTTTGATACCAAAACTATATATACCAGGGATGATTAGATATGGGTGACATGAATACCGCTGAACTATTGGTAAATTGCTTAGAAAACGAAGGAGTCGAGTACGTTTTTGGACTACCTGGAGAAGAAAATCTCCATGTTCTAGAAGCTCTTAGACATTCTTCAATTCAATTTATTACCACTCGTCATGAACAGGGAGCAGCCTTTATGGCAGACGTTTACGGACGGCTGACAGGAAAGGCTGGAGTTTGCCTGTCTACCCTTGGTCCAGGGGCAACTAACTTAATGACTGGGGTTGCTGATGCCAATTTGGATGGAGCACCTCTAGTAGCGATAACTGGTCAGGTGGGAACAGACCGGATGCATATTGAGTCCCACCAGTACTTGGATTTGGTGGCAATGTTTGCTCCAGTGACTAAGTGGAACCGGCAAATTGTCCGCCCTGATACGACCGCAGAAATTGTCCGTAAAGCGTTTAAACTCGCTCAGACCGAAAAACCAGGAGCGGTACACATAGATTTGCCAGAAAACATTGCGGCCATGCCAGTCAATAGCCAACCCCTAGGCAAAGATGGTCGGGAAAAAACCTTTGCGTCTTTCCGTAGTTTGGGTAAGGCAGCTGTGGCAATTTCTAAGGCGAAAAATCCCCTAATCTTGGCGGGTAATGGCGCAATTCGTGCTAATGCTGCTGAAGCCCTAACCCAATTTGCCACCCGGATGAATATTCCAGTGGTCAATAGCTTCATGGGTAAAGGGTGTATTCCTTATACTCATCCCCTGGCCTTGTGGACCCTGGGATTACAACAACGGGACCACATCACCTGTGCTTTTGAGCAATCGGATTTGGTGATTGCGGTGGGATATGATTTGATTGAATATTCTCCGAAAAAGTGGAATCCAGAGGGCAAGATTCCCATTATTCATATCGGTGCCAGTCCAGCAGAAATTGATAAAAGCTACATTCCTTTAGTGGAGGTAGTGGGGGATATTTCTGACTCTCTCAAGGAAATTATGAAGCAGGGAGACCGGGAAGGTAAACCGATACCATCCGCTGCTGAACTGCGGTCGGAAATCCGAGAGGACTACGAACAGTATGCTAATGATGAAGGCTTTCCGATCAAGCCGCAAAAACTGATCTATGACCTACGCCAGGTCATGGAACCAGAAGATATTGTGATCTCTGATGTAGGAGCTCACAAGATGTGGATGGCTCGTCAGTACCATTGTGATTGTCCCAATACCTGTATCATTTCTAATGGTTTCGCAGCCATGGGGATTGCTTTGCCAGGAGCAGTAGCGGCTAAGCTGGTTTACCCAGATCGGAATATCGTGGCAGTGACTGGTGATGGGGGCTTTATGATGAATTGCCAGGAACTTGAAACAGCACTAAGAGTAGAGACTGCCTTTGTGACACTGATTTTCAATGATGGTGGCTATGGCTTGATTGATTGGAAGCAACAAAATCACTTTGGTGAGTCGGCTTTTGTGAATTTTGGCAATCCAGATTTTGTCAAATTTGCTGAAAGTATGGGACTAAAAGGCTATCGTGTCAATTCAGTGGATGAGTTGATTCCTACCCTACAAGAAGCATTAGCTCAAGATGTGCCTACGGTGATTGATTGTCCGGTGGACTATGGCGAAAACCTACGCTTTAGCCAAAAGACTGGTGGTTTAACTTGCAAGATTTAAGGTTATTTGGGTTTAAGGTTGTTGAAGGTTGTTCGCGTAGCGTGGCCTTTTGGCCAAGGTTGTTCGCGTAGCGTGGCCTTTTGGCCAAGGTTGTTGAAGGTTGAAGGTTTAAGGTTGTTGAAGGTTGAAGGTTTAAGGTTGTTGAAGGTTGAAGGTTGAAGGTTGAAGGTTGGAGGTTGTTGAAGGTTGGAGGTTGTTGAAGGTTGAAGGTTGAAGGTTGAAGGTTGTTGAAGGTTGCAGGTTGCTGAAGGTTGTTGAAGGTTGTTGAAGGTTGCAGGTTGGAGGTTGCAGGTTGAAGGTTGCAGGTTGTTGAAGGTTGCAGGTTGGAGGTTGCAGGTTGAAGGTTGCAGGTTGAAGGTTTAAGGTTGCAGGTTGCAGGTTGCAGGTTGCAGGTTCTAATCTTCAAGTTGTTAACCCTCTGTTCCATGTTCCCTGTTCCCTCAACAGTAAATAACTTTCAACCTACCCTACAAGGGATGCCCAGGGCAAACAACCGGTTAACTTTCAACCGGTTAACCTTCAACAGTGAAGAACCTTCAACAGTGAAGAACCTTCAACCGGTTAACTTTCAACTTGTTAACTTTCAACTTGTTAACTTTCAACCGGTTAACCTTCAACTTGTTAACCTACCCTACGGGAACGCCTTTGGCGAACAACCGGTTAACCTTCAACCGGTTAACCTTCAAAAAACCTTTGCGCCACAATGGCGAGACAGCAGGAATTTATATAGTTATCTTAAATTAAATACAACTAGGTTGGTTTCAACAACCAATCATTACATCAATAAATTTGGCACTAGAGAGTTAATCGAGTAAGAATAGGTGAAGGATTTTACTCTGGATTGGCAAAGTCTACTTTACCCTTCACCAAACCTCTAGGGTTTAGGAACAAAACTCTTCCTAACTGGGAAGGGAAACTGCTTTACTGGCTGCGGAACGAATAACTAAACTTTGGGCGATATATATATGATTGCCCTGATGTTTAATGCCTACCCATAATCGTCATTACTGGATCGATTCTCTAGAGCTAATTTCACCCAAATTAAACCTTTTGAAAAGGGAGAGTACTCAATATGGATGAGATGGAAATTTATAATCAGCGTCCTGCTGGTTCGGCTCTGTTTTCAACTTCGGAAAGCTTCATCGATTCTATCAAAGATTTGGACTTCATGACAGATGTGTCGGAAGATCAGCTCAACAAGATTGAAGGAGGTGACGACAGTAGCGGACGCCGCCGCAAACGCCGCCCCGCTAACATCAAAGACTTTAATGACTTTTTCGGCAATGGCCAGCCTATTATCATTAGTAATGACGTGAACTTGGAAGGGATCGCGATCCCTAAGAAGGGTGGTACTGCAGTCGTTAACCAAAACGTTAACATTTTCAACAAATTTATCTTCATAATTCCAGGATTCTTTCAGAAGCGTGGTGGTAGCTCTAGTTAATACCAATTCACGCTTTTACTTGCTACCAATACATCCTGATTAGGGAATGAGTAATGGATAATTTCTTTAACATTGCCCATTCGCTTCTTCCCAATTCCCATCTCATATGACTAGCGTTATCCTGGGTTAATTTATCAACCATTAGTTGCAATCCGTAGTTTTTAATGACTTTTTTGTTAAGCTCTAAAAACATTTTTCAGTATCTAATCGAAGAGGGTATTTGTGAGCAAAATCAGCAATCTCTGCTCCAGATTGAAGCAAAATCCGGCAAAAACTTTAATTTGCTCGTGAGTTTCACAGAGGATCGCTATTTTCTGATTAAGCAAGAGCGTCACGATCATGAAGGGAAAACTAATGGTGATTTTTGGTACGAATGGCTTTTTTATGAGTTTTTACAAGAGTTTCCAGATCTAAGCTCTATTCGCCCACTAATCTCCGAGGCGATTCATTTTGATTTAATTCGCTCAATTCTGGTTTTTAACTATCTTAATGACTATTCTGATTTAGCGTATTTTTATAGTAAAGATCAGGTTTTTCCTATTGATATCGCTAGCCAGATCGGAGCTACTATAGCCACAATCCATCGCACGACTCTAGACTGTCAGGAATATAAAGACTTCTTGAACTCTAATGCTAAACAGCTACCGATTGATGAAGAGGTTGACTTTCTTGAAAGGTTAGAACGAATTGAACCAGAAGTTTTTGGGGTCTATTGTGAAGATTCTCTTGAATTTTTTAGACTTTATCAGCGCTACGAGAGTTTAGGGAAAGCGATCGCAGAACTTAACCAAGTTTGGGAGCCTTGCTGTTTGATCCACAATGACCTAAAACTGAAAAACATATTACTGCACCTTGATTGGGAGCAATGCCTCTCTACAAACAAGCCAGAAGCGACAAGCATGGTTAGAGTAATTGATTGGGAGAAATTCACTTGGGGAGATCCGAGCTTAGATTTAGGAACCATTATCGCCAGCTATCTACAAATTTGGCTGAGTAGCTTGGTGATCAGTACAGCAATCGATGTTGAAACTGCTTTGCGTCTAGCCACAACTCCCCTTGAGGTAATTCAACCTAGCCTTGTTACTCTAACTCAAGCTTATTTGGCTCACTTTCCAGAAATTATTGAGCGACGTCAGAATTTTTTGAGACGAGCGATGCAATTTGCTGGGTTTGTCTTGATTCGCAAAATTCATTTAAAGATCAATCACCTCAAACCCTTTGACAACACAGGTATCTGTATGCTTCAGGTTGCTAAGACCTTGTTATGCCATCCAGAGCAATCAATCTCGATTGTTTTTGGCATCACAGAATCTGAACTCACTTTTCCTAGCCGTATTCCTGCCTAAGTCTATTGGTCTTGATTATGCAATTACTGGATACTCTACGAAATCAACGACTCGATTCTTCTATACCTGGATTGCTTGATGTTTTTTATGACATTCTTAACAATGTTCAGATTGAATCTAATTTCTATATTACTCATCCAGAGTACAAACCCCTGGAACTTCCTGATGAAGTGGTAGCTCGTTTTCAGCAACTACCCTTAAAGATCCAGAATACCTATCTAAGCCTGCAACTACGAACGTTTCTCTACCGTATCTACTACCACGGCTCTTATCAAACTACTCTTCCAGCGGATCACAATTCAAATGGTTGGGCACTTGACGATGATTTGGAGAACAATACGGTAAGGGGGCTTAACCTAGAGTTTTGCCAGCGATTGTGCGAAAGTAATCACTCTCAAGGCTACTTTGATCCAGGGTGGTTAGTGCTAAGGCAGGAAAGTGATGGTAGTCTGGCTGTGGAAAAGAAGGGTCTAATTCTGCACATTAGGCGTGATTTCCACTTACAACCGATTGATAGGGCTGCTACTATAGGGAGCTTAGTGGCAATCCGGATGCCCCCTAATTTAGTGCAAAACGGATTCTATGTAGCGGTTGGGAATGCTGGTCGAGTTAATCCTTGCCATTCAGATGGTGAACACCAGACAGTAAATGTCTATTTTAATCTGAGTCCTGAAGGTGCAGTTGCTGTTATGAAAGCTATCACTGAGGGATTGAACCGAGTCAAAATTCCGTTCACGTTTAAGGTGCTATACAATCCTTCTGACTACGGGCGTTATGATTCAGGGGTTCTGTGCTTTGAAAAGGGCAATTATAAAACAGTTAAACCCATCCTTAAGACTGTTTATACTCAACACAAAGCCTATTTTATGGAAGGGGTGCCTCTGTTTACGAAGCAGCTGTTACCAGGACTGGCTCTATCAGAAGAACCTGATTATAAATTTACGCCTAAAGAAGATTTTGGGATGAATCGCTGCCAAATTGTTGCTAATGCGTTACTAGAAGCTTGGCTACAAGGTCACGACTCTGCAGAAGGTCGGATGAATTTTATCCTCCACAACTTTTCTTTGCTTGGAATTGATATCAAGCGTCCTTACTTGAATGCTAACTCTAAAGATATTTATTAGAAAACCATTTCACTTTTCTGATTTGCGCGTAGCGTTATATCATCTGCTCGATCAAACGAAAATCCTGTTCTATCTCAGCCGAGAGAGACTTATTGTAGGGGTCAGTCTTGAGGGCTTTTTTGAGATAATTTCTAGCTTTATCCAGCTTGTGCTGTTTAACCAAATGTCTTGCGCAACTTTGATAAGCGATCGCTTGCCACTGACGCACTTCTGGGTCTTGGGGCATTCTTTGAGCCAAGGCTTCTACTAATGCGATCGCTCTCATCAACCGTCGCTCCCGAAGCAATTGCTGGAGTTGATGATAGGAATCCCACTTCAGCTGTTGTTCAACTGCTGAGAGGGGTTGATTGGACTCAACGGATGGTGGCTTAGGCGTGACCCAAGTTGAGGTTGGCGGAGGTGAGTCCCCAGGCTGATTACTGTGATTACCAAAGCTAGTGGCGGAGGTTAAGACTGGTTCACGGTCAGACTCATCAATAGCAGTGAGGAGAAGCTTATAAGCCTCCGTAAACCGAATAAACTTTTCTTGGGCAAGCTTGTCTCCAGGGTTAATATCAGGATGATACCGACGTGCCAGACGCCGATAAGACTCCTTTACTTCAACCTGCTTCGCTCCTGGACCTACACCCAATAAGCGATAACAATCAGCCAGATTCATCAATGGGATAAGTAATCAATAAGCGTTTAGACAGACTTATCTGCTTTTTATATATAGAGTACCCTGCTGAATAATGTTACTACTTTTCCCTTTATACTACTTCATCACCAGATCATCAAACAGCCCTTACGCACCAAGACGGTTACAACCCGGTTTTTGATGATAAATCAAAGTGTAATTACCGTTAATAACCGGCTTGGCGGCGTAAGTCCTGATCAAATTTACCAGAGCAACAGTCTAGGGTGCTCTCTGATCAATGACTTGGTCAATCAAGCCATACTCCTTGGCTTCATCCGCTGACATGAAAAAGTCCCGATCCATGTCTTTTTCGATTTTCTCTAGGGATTGACCGGTATTTTGGGCGTAGATTTCATTGAGTTGATGGCGGATCCGCAAAATTTCCCTAGCTTCAATCTCAATATCCGTAGCTTGTCCACGGGTTCCCCCAGAGGGTTGGTGAATCATAATCCTGGAGTGAGGCAAAGCTATTCGTTTTCCTTTTTTACCTGCAGCTAGCAGGAACGACCCCATAGAGGCAGCTAGACCAACACAAACGGTTACTACATCGGATTTGATATGCTGCATGGTATCGTATATTGCCATGCCTGCGGTGACTGAACCACCAGGAGAGTTTATGTAGAGGATAATATCTTTGCTATTATCTTCAGAGTCGAGATATAGCATTACCGCAATGATCTGGTTGGTGATTTCGTCATCCACCTCTTTGCCTAGAAAAATAATCCGTTCCCGGTAGAGACGGTTGTAGATGTCAATCCACTCAGTATACTGACTTCCTGGCATCTGGTAGGGAACTTTGGGCACACCAATTGGCATAATTTGCTCCGAGTTAGTACTAGATTGTGGAAAAGGGCATGTAAAGATTGATCAATTTATGTAAGCATTCAGCTATCAGCCGTGAGCCGTCAGCTATCATGCTAATCAACGGGAGGTAGTAAACAAGCATCGGGTGCACTTATACGGCTGGTTGAAAATCCCTGCTGGTTTTACTGATCCGAATAAGCTGATTGCTGATTGCTGATTGCTGATTGCTGATAGCTTACGACCTAAGTAATACCAGCAGGAATCGGAGTATCAAGCTCTTGAGGTTCTAGCACCCTGTCGATCAGACCATACTCTTGGGCTTGGTGAGGTGTCATGTAAAGGAAGCGATCCATATCTTTGGCAATTTTTTCTTGGTCTTGACCGCTATTGCGAGACAGGATATCGAGCATCGTCTTCTTATTGGTCAGAACTTCTTGAGCACGAATTTGGATATCCGTCGCTTGACCCTGGGCATAACTCCTGGGCTGATGTAGGACAATAGTGGCATTGGGTAAACTTGCCCGACAGCCTTTGGTTCCTGCGGAGAGGAGCATGGCTGCCATCCCGAGGGCTGAACCAATACAAATAGTGTGGATAGGGGGCTTGATGTAATTTATGGTGTCACAGATGGCAAAAGCTTCGGTTTCAAAACCCACAGGTTGGCCATCGTAACGGGATGTGCCGGTGGAATTGATGTAAATTTTAATTGGCTTGTCTGGGTCGTCGTACTGTAAATACAACAGTTCGGCAATAATTAATTCTGTTACCGCACTCACCAAGGGCATACCCAAATATACAATCCGCTCACTTAACAACAGCGAGGGTAAGTCTGGTGGCGGTGTGCGGTAGGCAGGTCTACCATAATAGGTAGATTGAACAGCCTGGATGGGTCGTTTCATGATATTTGGGGCTGCAATAATGGCACTATCTTTAACCAGTGTAGCTTGCCATACTTTCTTCGTGATTTTATTCGTGCCGGTTAGCCCCCGAAAGGTAAAAACTGTAACATGGGGGAAAACTGCCTTATATGGGGTTATTGTAAGCAGCTCAATGGCTCGACCCATGTTGGCTGATGCCCCTACACCCATTATCAATTACCCTTGCTGCCTGAGGAGCTATCTAAAATGAAAGTTGGTTTGCACCCAGCCCTTAACGATACTAATATTGATGCTAATCAACCGAGTAGTCAGCGTCAGTTATCCATGGCGATTTCTGCGATCGCTGCTTCCTCCAGTCGAAATGTACCGTTGAATTTGTGTCTGGTACTCGACCACAGTGGCTCCATGCATGGACAGCCTCTGGAAACTGTCAAGCAAGCAGCAGTAGGGTTAATTGAGCGCCTGCAACCGGATGACCGCCTCTCGATTGTGGCCTTTGACCACAGAGCGAAAGTGCTGGTTCGCAATCAACCGATGGGCAACCTAGACCAAATCAAACGAAAGATTAACCGACTTGGGGCTGATGGGGGTACTGCCATTGATGAAGGTCTAAAGCTAGGGGTTAAAGAATTAATTAAAGCTAAACAAGACACGGTATCTCAGGTGTTTCTCCTCACTGATGGGGAAAACGAACATGGAAACAATGAAAGCTGCATAAAATTAGCTGAACTGGCTGCTGAAAATAACTTGACTATCAACAGTCTGGGATTCGGTGCCAACTGGAACCAAGATATTTTGGAAAAAATTGCGGATATTGCTACTGGTAGCTTGTCTTACATTGAAGAACCAGAGCAAGCCCTGAGTGAGTTTGCACGTTTGTTCAACCGCATGCAGTCTGTTGGCTTAACTAATGCTTATCTGTTGTTGGATTTAATGCCAAAAGTGCGGTTAGCAGAACTCAAACCCATCGCCCAAGTAGAACCAGATGCGATTGAACTCCCAGCACAATCAGAAGGCGATCGCTTTATGGTACGTTTGGGAGATTTGATGACTGATTCACAACGGGTGATTCTCGCTAACTTGTATGTTGGGAAAATGCCAGAGGGTCGTCAAACCATTGCCCATGTACAAGTCAAATATGATGATCCATCCAGTGGTGCCCAAGAGTTACTCTCGGAAATCGTGCCAGTCCAGGCAAATTTCCAGGAGGCTTATCAACCAGTTCCCAATCCTGAGGTACAGAAGCATATTCTAGCTTTAGCTAAATATCGTCAGACTCAAATTGCGGAAACGAAATTACAGCAGGGCGATCGCGTCGGGGCTGCCACCATGTTACAAACTGCGGCAAAAACTGCTATCCAGATGGGGGATAAAGGAGCCGCAACGGTACTGCAAACTAATGCTACGATTTTGCAAACTGGGGAAGACCTCTCAGAAGCTGATCGTAAGAAAACCAGAATTGTGTCTAAGACTCTGTTGCAGGAGTAATCAATTGTAGGGGGAATCAAAAGGGTAGGCATGATCCTTGCCACCCTTTGCTGCTGTCCAATCATGGGCTCTTGAAATGCGATCGCATATAGCAGTTCTCAATTGGGTGAGGTACTTACGCCGGTTAATGGGAGCTAAGGCCGTGGGCCACGCTTACTGGCAGAGCCAGACGCTGCTG
>NZ_GL890833.1:18061-54324 GCF_000211815.1 Moorena producens 3L | reverse complement strand
ATCGGGAGTCGGGAATCGGGAGTCGGGAATCGGGAATCGGGAATCGGGAATCGGGAATCGGGAATCGGGAATCGGGAGTCAGAAATGTTGTGGAACAGGCATCTTGCCTGTTTCTCTTACAGGGTTTTTCATAACTATAAGATACACAGGATTTTTTCCCTCTTGCCTATTGCCTCTTACCTTCCCTACCCTTACTCCCAACGTAAACTCTTCAACACCTCTTCCGTAAAAGGATTCTTACCAGCCCGAAGCTCATCTATCCATTTTTGCCGTTGTTCTTTCGACTCATCATGATCGCTCCAGTCTACATATGCCTGAAAATCTGATATCGCTCCTGCGGTATCTCCAGTCAGGGCCCTAGCCAAACCACGACTATCCAGAATACCTCCATTTTCAGGATCTTTTGCTACTGCTTTTTCACAAGCATCAATCACCTCAGCAGCATATCCATGGAGACTACCAAACCAACAGATTGAGTTCCAATCATAAGCAGAAATTTCTAGGTTTGGATCTAGTTTTTGTGCTTGTTTGTAGAGAGATAGGGCTTTGGTTAATTGACCCTTTCGAGCTAACTGCTCACCTTGTTTAACTTTAGCGATCGCTCTTGCCTTTTCCTCTGGGTCGAATTCTAGGTCAGAATTCCATTCTTGGGCTTTTTTAAACTTAGCAATAGCACCATCGACATCCCCCTCTTCTGCTAACTTATCACCTTGTTCAAGTTTAGCGCGTGCTGCTAGTTGTTTGGCTTTTTTCTCTGGGTCGAATTCTAGGTCAGAATTCCATTCTTGGGCTTCTTTAAACTTAGCAATAGCACCCTCGACATCCCCTTCTTTTGCTAACTTCTCACCTTGCTTAACAAGACCGGGAGCTACTGCTACTTTGTCCACTGAATCTTGACATGTAGTTAAGCTTTCTAAAGCTTCAAAATTCTCCACAAAGTAATCTTCAAGCAACTTACAGCCCCTAACCAGCATCTGACCTAAATCCTCCACTGGCCAGAGTCTGACCGTATTGTCCTTTGATGCTGTAGCCAGGGTTTTACCATCGGGGCTAAAGCTTACACTATTGTTTACCAAGGATTGATGTCCTTTAAACAAAGCTAATGGATTGCCCTGTAAATCCCAGAGTCTGACCGTTTTGTCCACTGATGCCGTAGCCAGCATCTGACCATTAGGGCTAAAACTTACACTATTTACCCGGTCTTGATGTCCTTGAAACAGAGCTAATTGATTTCCTTCTAAATCCCAGAGTCTGACCGTTTTGTCCCATGATGCCGTAGCCAGCATCTGACCATCGGGGCTAAAACTTACTACTACATTAGTTAGCGGACCTTGATGTCCTTGAAACAGAGCTAATTGCTTTCCCTGTAAATCCCAGACTCTGACCATGTTGTCTCCTGATACTGTAGCCAGGGTTTTACCATTGGGGCTAAAACTTACTAAATTAGTTAGCGGACCTTGATGTCCTTGATGTCCTTGAAACAGTGCTAATTGCTTTCCCTGTAAATCCCAGACTCTGAAAGTATTGTCCGATGATGCCGTAGCCAGGGTTTTACCATCTCGGCTAAAACTTACACTACTTACCGAGGATTGATGTCCTCTCAACACAGCTAATGGATTGCCCTGTAAATCCCAGAGTCTGACCGTTTTGTCCTCTGATGCCGTAGCTAGGGTTTTACCATCTCGGCTAAACCTTACACTCGTTACCGAGGATTGATGTCCTCTCAACACAGCTAATGGATTGCCCTGTAAATCCCAGAGTCTGACCGTTTTGTCCTCTGATGCCGTAGCTAGGGTTTTACCATCTCGGCTAAACCTTACACTCGTTACCGAGGATTGATGTCCTCTCAACACAGCTAATGGATTGCCCTGTAAATCCCAGAGTCTGACCGTTTTGTCCCATGATGCCGTAGCCAGGGTTTTACCATCTCGGCTAAACCTTACACTCGTTACCAAGCCTTGATGTCCTTGAAACAGAGCTAATTGATTGCTCTGTAAATCCCAGAGTCTGACCGTTTTGTCTGCTGATGCTGTAGCCAGGGTTTTACCATCTCGGCTAAAGCTTACACTTAATACCCAGTCTTGATGTCCTTTCAACAGTGCTAATAGATTCCCCTGTAAATCCCAGACTCTGAGAGTGTCCCATGATGCTGTAGCCAGGGTTTTACCATCTCGGCTGAAACTTACACTAGTTACCAAGCTTTGATGTCCTTGAAACAGAGCTAATTGATTGCCTTGTAAATCCCAGAGTCTGACCGTTTTGTCCTCTGATGCCGTAGCCAGGGTTTTACCGTCGGGGCTAAAACTTACACTTCTTACCCAGTCTTGATGTCCTTGAAACACAGCTAATGGATTGCCCTGTAAATCCCAGAGTTTGACCGTTTTGTCCTCTGATGCCGTAGCCAGGGTTTTACCGTCGGGGCTAAAACTTACACTATTTACCGAGGATTGATGTCCTTGAAACACAGCTAATGGATTGCCCTGTAAATCCCAGAGTTTGACCGTTTTGTCCTCTGATGCCGTAGCCAGGGTTTTACCGTCGGGGCTAAAACTTACACTATTTACCGAGGATTGATGTCCTTGAAACAGTGCTAATGGATTTCCTTGTAAATCCCAGAGTCTAGCAGTATTGTCATATGATGCCGTAGCCAGCATGTAACCATCGGGGCTAAAACTTACACTTCTTACCCAGTCTTGATGTCCTTGAAACAGTGCTAATGGATTGCCCTGTAAATCCCAAAGTCTGATATTACCGTCTGATGCCGTAGCCAGCATGTGACCATCGGGGCTAAAACTTACACTTTCTACCGGGCCTTGATGTCCTCGAAATAGTCTGTTTTCTTTGAATTTACTAAGACTCTGCTGTAAAGCATACAGAGGACTGATGGCAGGATAGTTATCGAAAGGGCGACCATCTTTCACGATATTATATAGTTCTTGCCCAGTCTCCATAGCTGAGTATAAAAGCTCTCGATTGCCATAGTAACCATTATCCCCTGGTAACCGCCGTAAAATACTAAGCGCTTGTTGTTCTAGTTGAGTACCTGTTTGAGCTTCCTTTGATTGTTTAAAATTCTCTCTAGCTTTGATCCCAGTTACCACAGCCACAATTAAGGACAAACCCATGAGAATAGCACCTATGCTGATGATTCGCTTTGCTTTCTTTTGAGCCTCAGTTAAGGTATCATTCGCCTTAGCTAAGATCCGACTTTCTTCTGCCAATACCCTGCGGTCTAATTCCTGACCAGCCGCCAAAAACTGATAATCCAAATCGCTCAAACTTTTACCCTTCGCCCAAGCTTGAGCATTCTGTAAAGCCACCCCCCGCAACAAACGAGCTTCATCCTGACACCCAGACTCAACCCAAGCAGTAAAGGCTTCAGAATAGGGACGCAGTCTGGCTAATTCTTGTTTAACCCAATCACGATCAAAAACACTGCCATAAATCCGGTTGTTAACCTTTAAATACCCATCCCGCTCCACCACCAACCCCGATAGCCTTAATTCCGTCTGTTCTTCACTGCCATCAGCGGCAAGACTACCCTGATCTAATACCTGCTGATACAATCCCAACAGCCTACTCGCCCGTTGCTCATTTCTGAGAATGCGATCGCGTATGGTCTTCAAGTGCTCTGGCTTATCCTGAGATACCCAATTGTCAATAATCTGGCTACGGGCGACCTGTTCAACTGAAGTTGTGTGAACTCCAGTTCCCCCAACTCCAGTTCCCCCCTTGTTAAGGGGGGTTAGGGGGGTACCCAATCCCGAAGTGCTATCGATGGATCCCCCTCCAGAAGTCCCCCCCTTGTTAAGGGGGGTTAGGGGGGTACCCAATCCCGAAGTGCTATCGATGGATCCCCCTCCAGAAGTCCCCCCCTTGTTAAGGGGGGTTAGGGGGGTACCCAATCCCGAAGTGCTATCGATGGATCCCCCTCCAGAAGTTCCCCCCTTGTTAAGGGGGGTTAGGGGGGTACCCAATCCCGAAGTGCTATCGATGGATCCCCCTCCAGAAGTCCCCCCCTTGTTAAGGGGGGTTAGGGGGGTACCCAATCCCGAAGTGCTATCGATGGATCCCCCTCCAGAAGTTCCCCCCTTGTTAAGGGGGGTTAGGGGGGTACCCAATCCCGAAGTGCTATCGATGGATCCCCCTCCAGAAGTTCCCCCCTTGTTAAGGGGGGTTAGGGGGGTACCCTCTCCAGAAGTGCTATCGATGGATCCCCCTCCCGTCCCCCTTAATAAGGGGGAAGCCAGAGCATGCTCCACCATTAACTTACACAACTTCTGGGTCAGAAACGGTTGTCCCCCCGTCCAGGTCAATATCTCACCTAACACCTGTTCAGGATTATCCACTTTCCCTACCAAACCAGGGAGCAGTGGTGTTTTCGCCTCCTCAAAGGTAAATCCAGTCAGTTCAATATCCCGACCAATATTAAACGGAGTGCGCTGTTTATCCTGAATCAAATCTGCTGGAGTTGCTACTCCCAGTAAACAAAAACTCAGGCGATTGTAGGCAGTATTTTCTGCTCGTTTGTTATAGCAACTGCGAATAAAAGCAAAGAAATCATCTTTAAACGCTACCTTAATAATACTGTCAATTTCATCTAGAAAGATAACAATACTTTCCGGAATATTTGCCAACAATACCGATTCAATAAACTTGCCAAACCCTAACAAGGGAGTGATGTGCTCTGTTTCTCTAAACCAAGCCTCTTCATCAAATTTATCTGATAGCTTAAACTCATCCACCAGCATCACTATCAAGCTTGAATACCACATCTCTATGGGGATATTCTCTTTCCCAATCATGGTAAAATCGATACAACCACAAGCTACTCCTGTTTTCTGGAGACGCTTCATAGTTTGTACCCGCAAACTCGATTTACCCATCTGTCGCGAGTTGAGCACATAACAAAATTCCCCAGCCATCAAAGCCTGAAAAATTTCGTCATCAGCTTTGCGCACAGCATAAGTTGTGGAATCTTGAGGTAAACTTCCCCCAACTTGATAGATTGTTGGTTGGTTGGTCATGGTAGGAAAGGGAGTAGGGAATAAAGAAGCTATCAGCTATCAGCTATCAGCTTATGTGCTACGCGCACGCTACTTGAGGTGCTATCAGTTTTCACTTTTCATTTTCCAACCAATGGCTAACTGCTGACTGCTGACTGCTGACTGCTGACTGCTAACGGCTGATTGCTGACTGCTGACTGCTGACTGCTGACTGCTGACTGCTCCCTAACTATAAAATCCTGTTACTAAAATACTGACGATACAAATTATATCTCGGAATACAATCATTACCGATTGCTTTGACTAATCCCAGACTTTCTAAGAGATAGGTATCCTTAGGTTCCAGACGCACAGCTTTAGTAGTTGTCAGTAATTTTTTGAAAGCTTCCAGTAAATTGGGATGGAGAATCAGATTATTTAAAAGTTCTCGCAAATGATGACGATAAATCCCTGATTCTGTCGGGGCAGTTTCTAAAAGATGCTCTATGGTCATGTTGGGATTTTTGCTAAGAGTAGAGAAAGCCAGGTTCAATAAATAAGGATGTCCGCCTACCATACCCATTAACTTTTGACCTGATTCAATGGATAAACTTAAACCATAACGCCCAGCTAAACTCTGAACTTTATCTAAGTAAAAGTCCGATAACTCTACTGCTTCTCCCACATTAAAAGGAGACTGATTGATATCCAATTCAATATAAACTTCGGTAGAATAAACTACAATCAATCGCAATTTATTCCAAAGTTGATTATTTTTCCCATCCTCATGCCACGTGCGCAACAAACCTAGAAATTCTCCAGCTACTTCTGGATAAGGAAACACTCGGTCTACTTCATCCAAACACAAAACTATAGGACTGGATAAAGACGCTAACAGATACTGCTCAAAATATCGTTGACAATTTACTTTACTATATAATCGTTTACTCCAATACTTATCCAACTGGTCTGACAATCCCAAGTTGTCACCAACTCGCACACAAAACGACTGTAAAAATACATCCAAATCATGGCAAGGTAATTGATTCAGATTCAAATAAACCGTGCCATAACCCCGAGACTTAGCATAAGTAAGAATGCGATTACTGAGTAAGGTTTTCCCCATCAGCTTGGGTGCTTTAATCCGAATTAGCGCTCCTGGTTGTAAAATCTTTTGATAACACTCAGCATCTTGAGGACGTTCTATATAAAAGTCTTCAACTTTAGCGGTTGTCTGTGGTTGAATATTGCTGTTATTTGTGCTATTATAGTTACTATTATTAGTTGGTAACTCAATACCCAGTAACGTTAAAAATTCTGGTATAGATTGAGGGCGATCGGTTGCCACCAAATTCATGCCATGGATAATGGCTCGATTTATGCGATCGCTAATCTGGGGATTAAAATAGTTTGGTGCTGGTAATACAGCTCCCTCAGCCCGCTCGTCAGCTGGTACTGGTTCATTTCCAGTTAAGAGAACATACAAGGTAGCGGCCAAAGCATAAACATCGGTGTAGGGACCTTGTTGCCCTCGGAACTGATATTGTTCCAGAGGAGAATAACCTGGAGTCACAGCACAAAGATGACTTTGGGTAACCCCAGGGACAAACCTAGTAGCAATACCCAAATCAATCAACACCGCACCAGAACCATCGTGACCCACCATGATGTTATTGGGTTTAACATCCCGATGGAGCAACCCTTGCTGATGAATGTCCCAGAGGGCGCTACCAATTTGCTGGATATAAAGCAAGGCTTTCTCTTCTGAGAGCACACCCTGCCGGTTAACTATATCCGACAAGGTTTCCCCCTCGATGTATTCCATAATTAGGCAGGGCAGTTCACCTTCTCGGATGATTTCTTCAGATAAACGGACTAGATGAGGATTCCCACGGCTACATTGGGCTAATTTTACCGCTTCATTGGCGAAAATTTTCCAATACTCTAATAAATTATCTTGGCGGAGTACATGATTAACGATAGTTTTGATAACAATGCGATCGCCTTTTTTAGTTCGGGCTAAATAGGTAATACCCAGTCCACCTTCTCCTAGTTTTGTTTCGATGGTGTACTTACCCTTTTGGAGCCGATAACCAGGGGGCCAGGTATGATTAGTTACGCCGTAGCTGTGGTTAGGTCCCTGAGTAGTTAAGGGAGGTTTGTAGGGAGAATAAGGCTCTCCCACAGAAAGAGGTATCGGTTGTGTGGTGCTGCTATGACGATTTTTAGGGGAATTAAACCAGCGTTTAATCGCATTATTTAACCGCTGCTTGAATTTCCCACAGACTGACCGATGCTTATTAGTCTTCATCTGAGATGCCCAACCTATCCAGGAGCTTAATTTGGGTAGGGTTTATCGTAAGCATTCAGCCGTCAGCTATCAGCTATCAGCTTATGGGCATTAGCTGATAGCTTACCTGAATGTTTACGGTTTCTTTTTCCACACAAATAATTCTAACGTTTCTGATAATTATCAGAGCCATTCGATTTGCTTCACCCTACTTCATACTCCTACTCCCTATGTCAGCTTAAGCGCTACGCGCACGCTACACCGAACAGCTATCAGCTTTCAGTTATCAGCTTATGGGCTACGCGCACGCTACGGAACTTTTTAATAAAACAGGTAAGGATTGGTTTAATAGTCACGAAAGTCACAGCGTCGTTCGCACAGCGTGGCCAAAGGCCAAAGCCTGTGCTAAAAAGCACCTCAAGTAGCGTGAGCTTTTAGCTGACGGCTGACGGCTGACCGCTGATGGCTGACGGCTGACCTCCCTAATCATCCTCCCAGCTGTTACTAAACGTATCAAAGGGTTCTGTGGCACCTGTCCAGTTAAAATCATTAATTCGTAAACCAACTAAACCCCGTTGTTGTACTGGATTATAGCGCAATAAAACATTGTAACTTCGACGAGAATACTCTAAAAAGAAATCAGTACTAATTTCCTCATTTGTATCTAAATTTAGGTAAGTCTGGAAACCCACTCGAAATGGACCATAGAGTTGTTGGGTAATACCAGCATTAAGGACTCGAGTATCTGCAACTCGGTCAAATAAAAATGGTGATGTATTTCCTAAGGCGACTTGACTATAGCCAATATTAAAACCGGTATAGTCAAGAAACGGTTTAGAAAAATGACCGAATTGCCCAGTTAAGCCAATGCTCCCACGGAGAAATTCTTGAGAATCACCGTTACTATAGGCACTAGCCACACCGGTAATGGATGAATTTAGTTGAACATTGGGTAAGATTGGTGCTGGTGTATAGCGCATACCTTCTTCCGCAGTTGCTGGCAATGTTTTACCTTGCCAAAGGGGTTGTGTCCAGTTTAAAGTTGCACTCCCTTGATAACGGGTCAAACTAATCCGATTGTTATCCCGAGGTGGCAGAGGTAGCAAATCTGCTCGATCGGTCTTAGCATTGATATGCTGAACACCAGCTTGATATCGAATGGTCAAACCAGTTTGCCCGATGGGAATTGTTGGTGATTCAAATATACCCCCAATACTACTCTGAACGGTTTGGAAACCCAAAGACCCATTGAAAAGGCGATCGCGATAGCTGGATTCCAAGGTCAGGCGATGAGGATATGTGTTACCAATAGTTTGTCGGAGCCGCAAACTTCCCCGAGATTCGTTTTCTAGATCATCAGGATCCAGACTAGTGAGTTCTGCGGAACCTACTAGTGTCGTGCGTGGCCCTAAGGAAGCATCCAGGTCAGCAAGCAAACCAAAGTTAGCCGGATCGATTACGCCACCACCTTCTGGATCATTGTTCTCATCTTCATCATTATCTCCAAGAATGGCTTTTTGAAGAAAGAACTGTGGTGTTAGACTAAACCTGACCGAGGGTGTTTCAACTACCTTGAAGCCACGCTGAATAAACACACCACCCCGGTCGTCATCATCATACCCAAAATCCAATAAACTCGGTTGCCGCTCACGGCGGTCAATCACAAACCGTTCACGAAATGTAGGCAAGGAAAACCCTTGATCAAACACCAGTCGAGGATTCTTGGCAATTACTTCATCTACTTCTGGGGAAATCCGCCGAAATCGAGCATTTCTGGTGCGCCACTCCAATTCTGGTGGGGAAAAGGGGTCGTTGGTAATTCTGACATTAGTAGCAACTCCTTCTAACCCATCAAACTCCACCCGGTCTGCTTCATAGCGGAATCGATTGATAGTCCCTTCGATGTCGGGAGATTCGATAGCGGTTGTGGTTGCCCCAGTTTCAGTATTGGGAATAACCCGAGCACCAAACTCAATGGCAAAGGCTCCGGGATTACTAATTCCAGCTAAGGGCTGGCTATTAATAATTCTGCGGCTGACCGGTTGAGTTGGGGTGGTTTGCCCAGAATCTGAACTTGCTCTGACAAATTCTCCCCTAGCCTTCAACACCACTCCAGTATCTTGAACAAAATAATACTCAAAGCGCTCTCCCTCTAGCACCTGGTTACCACGGGTGAGAGCCACACTCCCATCCGCGACCACAATCTTATTAGGCAAGTTTACTTGCAAACGGTCAGCTTCTAGTAAGGCATCTTGAAACCGCAAGGTAACATTACCCACTGCTGTAATCACTTGTCTAGTATCGTCATACTCCTGACGGTCTGAAGTCAATTCAAGTATGTCTGGCTCATTAGTATCGAAGGTACTTGTGGGAGCAGTAACCTCCGAATCTAACTCGGAACCAGATTGGCGTTGAGACAAGTCTTGGTCTGATTGTGGTGCAGTCTCTTCTAGGGAAGGTGGGTTAGATTGCTCAGGGATGATTAACTCAAATTCTCTAGTCTCTCCCCCCCGCTCTTGAGCTATAATACGCTTGCTCCTAGGAATTGGCAAAGGGCAATTTGGATTGATGCTCAAGGGGTCATCTGGCCTGGGTAAGGTTTCGAGAGTAGAACATCGTTTGGGGTAAGAGTTAACAGCGAAGAATCTTTCTTGATTCCCAGGCTCAGGTCTTAGCTCAGGTTTAATTTCAGGTTTAATTTCAGGTTGGCTATTAGGTTGGCTTTGGTGAATTGAAGTATTAATGTGGGATCGTCTGGTTTTGGGAAAGCCCCCTAAATCCCCCAAGTTTGGGGGACTTTGAAGATTTTGTTCCCCCCAAACTTGGGGGGCTAGGGGGGCCGCATCATACCCAGAATCAGCAACGCCTAATTTTGGAGTACTTTGAAGATTTTGTTCCCCCCAAACTTGGGGGGCTAGGGGGGCCGCATCATACCCAGAATCAGCAACGCCTAATTTTGGAGTACTTTGAAGGTTTTGTTCCCCCCAAACTTGGGGGGCTAGGGGGGCCGCATCATACCCAGAATCAGCAACGCCTAATTTTGGAGTACTTTGAAGGTTTTGTTCCCCCCAAACTTGGGGGGCTAGGGGGGCCGCATCATACCCAGAATCAGCAACGCCTAATTTTGGAGTACTTTGAAGGTTTTGTTCCCCCCAAACTTGGGGGGCTAGGGGGGCCGCATTATACCCAGAATCAGCAACCCCTGTCTCAGAAGTAACCGACGAGGAAAACCTAGGAGAAACCCTAGTCGAAAATTCCGGTTCCAGAGTTGATGGTGCTTCTGGAGTTGGACTATTGAGTAAGGAGGTTAAATCAGGATGGAGTGGTTGCTTGATTCCTGGTTTTAGAAAAGTTTGTTGCCACTGTTTTCCTTGCCCTAGTTGCCAATTGTCTTGGCTGTTTGTTATGCTTGGCAAGGTCTGGCCAACTGCTCGGGAAATTGGTAGACCTAAGCTAGCAGCGCTTTTGTCTGTGGCTAATATTGGGAAAGCCTCAATCTTGAGCTCTCCTGTTGGGTAGGGTTTGAGCAGTACCTGGTTTTGCTGTGTTTGGTACGGTGCCGAAACGGTTATTCTTTGAGATAATTCATCGAGGTGGCTAGTGGTCTGGGAAGGTTTAACGGTTTGAATAATTGCGGGTACGACCGGCGGCTGAACTGGCTGGGGCATTTTTCACTAATTGGCTGGTGTTTTACTATTCAGACCAACAATCCTTGACTCAATCCCCAAGATTGTAGTTCCAAATCGGTTATCGACAAAGACAGCCCATATTACAACTAATTAAGCATAAATACAAAACCACCCTCATCTAAGAGCGTGGTTTTGTCTAGATAATCCCGTCTTCACGAGCCGTGGCTATCTCTAGTTGAGGTCTTTGATAGACCTGACATGATAATGCGATGTTCCTTTGGAACCGCTTCGCGAACGCTATTTACTCGAAATCTTTCCGCTTAGGGTTACGAGATGGATCGTTTGACAAGAAGCCAAACACAAATAAGGCAATAAAGAAGCTAACCACTATATAAACAATGATTTTGAGTGTTGCCATGTTGAGTTCTCCCAAGAAGATATGAAATACGGAAGATGAAGTAGTACATGAGACATTGGTCTGATGGTGAAACTTCTAGAATTGGGAATCTAGATCAAAAACCATCTGATTTTGCGACACGACTAACTTCATACTTTTTTAAGATCATACCTAAAGGTGGCTCCCATTTAACCTTTAATATCCTTAAAACTGGCATAAAAGCTGGGTAAGCATTCAGCGGTCAGTGGTCAGCCGTCAGCCGTCAGCTTTGTGGCACAGGCTTCGACCCTGTGACTTTAATCGCTCGAACCTAACCCATAAGCTGATAACTAATAGCTGATAACTAATAGCTGATAACTGATAGTTTATAAATGATAACTGATTGCTGATTGCTGATTGCTGATTGCTTACCCAAAGCCGATGAGCGGATTTGAACCGCCGACCGTTCGATTACGAATCGAATGCTCTACCACTGAGCTACATCGGCACCAGTTTATTAATATAGCAAATATTACTACAGCAAATCAGTCAGGTAAGTTAGGGTAAAACATTCATGACCAACTCGAACTCAAAAAAACCTTACCCCAATCCCAAAGTCTCTGGGCAAAAAATCAATCCCGAGAAGTATGCCAGGCTAAAAGCAGAAGCCCAACATCCCTACCGAGGCTTAAGAAAGTTTATCTATATTGCCTTCGGTGCCTCTGGTTTTATCGGTGCAATGGTTTTTCTAGCCCAGTTAGCTGCTGGTAAAGCTGTAGCTACTGCCATGCCTAACTTGGCTCTGCAAATTGGTGTAGTTATGTTGATGGTTTGGCTATTTCGCTTGGAAAATAAGGCAGAACGCAAGTTATAGCAGGAAAACCATGATACTCGTCTGTAGAGCCACCAGAAACAGACCGCTTTTTGATTAGAAAGTACACTCAAGAAAAGTAAATTGTAAGCATTCAGCTATCAGGGGTCAGGGGTCAGGGGTCAGGGGTCAGGGGTCAGGGGTCAGGGGTCAGCACTCAGCTTTGTGGCACAGGCTTCCAGCCTGTGACTTCACTCAGATTAAACCAATCCTTACCTGTTTGATTCAAAAGCTGTTCCCGTAGCGTGCGCGTAGGGCATTAGCTGAATGCTGATAGCTGAATGCTGATAGCTGAATGCTGATAGATTAAGCCTCTTCTTCTCCTGCTTCAATGCTATCTGCTTCCTTGCTATCCACAGGAGCCACTGAGTTAGCTGAAACTACTGCTCCCATGTCCAGTTGTTGACGTACTTGCTGCTCAATATTCTCAGCAAACTCGGGATGTTCAACCAAATACTTAACTGTATTATCCCGACCTTGAGCAATATTGTCCCCATTGTGGCTATACCAGGCTCCCTTGCGCAGAATGACTTTGGTTTGTTCTGCTAAATCCACCAGACACCCTAAGCGGGAAATCCCTTGGCCAAAAATAATGTCAAACTCTGCAATGCGGAAAGGAGGGGCAACTTTATTTTTGGCAACTTTGACTTTGGCACGAATCCCATATTCCCCCTCGTTAGATTTTTTCAGGGTTTGAATTCGACGAATATCCAGGCGAACTGAAGCATAGAACTTAAGTGCATTACCACCCGTAGTCACCTCTGGGCTACCATAGGTGATGCCGATTTTTTGTCGTAGCTGATTGAGGAAAATAACAGTACACCCAGACTTACCAATGTTACCAGCAATCTTGCGGAGCGCTTTACTCATCAACCGCGCCTGTAAACCCACTTGGTTATCACCCATTTCCCCCTCAATTTCTGCACGGGGTACCAAAGCAGCTACAGAGTCAATAACAACAATATCCACTGCGGCAGAACGAACCAGTTGATCCACAATTTCTAGGGCTGATTCCCCTGTGTCAGGTTGAGATACTAAAAGGTTGGCGATATCAACCCCCAAAGCTGCCGAGTAGGTGGGATCAAGAGCATGTTCTGCATCAACAAACGCTGCAACTCCCCCAGATTTTTGCACTTCTGAAACGGCATGCAAGGCTAGGGTTGTCTTACCAGAGCTTTCTGGGCCATAAATTTCAATAATGCGACCTTTTGGCAGACCACCCCCCAAGGCTAAATCTAGGGTAATTGCCCCACTCCGAATGGTTTCCACTTTCATGCGGGTGGCATCACCCAAGCGCATGATGGCACCTTTACCAAAATTACGCTCAATTTGTTTTAGTACCAGGTTCAGAGCTTTTTCTTTTTCGGGACTGTTTGTGATTGGGGTAGCCATGGATGCCTCAAAAAGTTTACTGTATCGGGACTAATTAGGTAGTTTGAATTCTCCCCCTAAAGAAACATGGGGAATTGAGAGGGGATGTTGCTCAAGGAGTTAAAGACCGCCTACACGCAACCTTAAAAGTAGGATTGGACTAACACGCTTTGTGGTAGTTATTGCCACAGGAGGAGGGAAAATACCTCAACAACAGCTGTGCTGTAAATTTTAATTTTATTGAAATTAGGGGTTTTCACCGATCTGACTGATACTCTATATTAGGCCAACGGTTTGGTAAATCCCATCCCTTGTTAAGATTGGTGTTGTTCAATCCTTCTGGCTCTTAAATGCAAGGATCAGGCCAGACTATAGTTACTGATCCATTTTAACTGTTTAAGCTCCTTGAGCTCTCTGCAACACTGCTTGGTTAAGCTGGGTAGGAATGCTGAGGAGGATCAGTTACTTGAGTAAAGTATAGTACAAAAGTACTTGCTTGTAAAGAAATGATCTTAAAGGAACTAGTGGGATTTTCTCATAGGTCCGCTTTACCTTTTCCTTAGGATACGCGGGGCGCGAACGGGCGCGCACCTGTTGCTATGGGTATCAATCTTGGCATGGGCTACCCACTAGGAAATACTTTTGTTCAGGATTTAACTAAAATTGATTATATATAATCAGCAAAAGCCTTGAAAGGCCTTTGGCCACGCTACGCGATCAGTCACTAGGAAACATTCAAGAGCATGATGTGAAAAATTATTAATTTATTAACGATTACCGATACAATGGCCTCATCTACAATCAATTCCCTATTCTCAGAAGCAATTGTGTCGGTTGCTGGGTTAACCGACTATATCCAAGAGTTGTTAGAGGAAGATGACCAACTCCATAGAGTTTGGGTGATTGGAGAAGTCTCTAGTAGTAACCACCATCCAAAAGGGATGTTTTTTACCCTCCAAGACGGAGATGCCAAGGCTACGATACGGTGTGTAGCCTGGAGGAGCCAGTTAAGCAAGCTGGTGCAACTACCAGTAATAGGAGAACAGTTGATTATTTTGGGCAGCCTCCGAGTTTATCCTCAGCGGGGACAGTATCAGCTGAATGTCTGGCAAGCCTTACCGGCGGGTGAGGGGTTGCAAGCCTTGCGCTCACGCCAATTACGCCAACGATTTGAAGCCGAAGGATTATTTGACCCACAACGAAAGCGCCCCCTGCCGATTCATCCTGAAACTATTGCTGTGGTTACCTCTCCCCAAGCGGCTGCTTGGGGAGATATTAAACGTACACTACAGCAACGGTATCCTGGTTTACGAGTCTTGTTTTCACCGGCTCAGGTTCAAGGGGAACTTGCGATCGCATCAATAGTTAACGCTATTGATCGAGTCGAGCGGGATGGCAGAGCCAAACTACTGATATTAGCTCGGGGGGGTGGAGCATCAGAGGATTTAGCTTGTTTCAATGATGAACGGGTGGTGCGAGCAATTGCTCAATGCTCAATACCGGTGATCACCGGTATTGGTCATCAACGGGATGAATCCTTAGCTGACTTAGTAGCTGACTACAGTGCTCACACCCCGACAGCAGCAGCGGAACAAGCTGTACCAGAACTGATCACCCTTTATGCTGAACATCAACAGCGGCAGACTAGCCTTTATCAAGCGGTGACTCAAATCACACAGGCATCTCGCCATCAACTGCACCATCTACGAACACGATTGCGACACCTAGCTCTAGACCAACAACTACACCAGGAACAAAATGCGATGGCATTTCAGCATCAGCGATTGTTGCAAGTGACATCAAAGCGTCTGAGCCAAGGGATCCAGCACTGTCAACTTCTCAAGGAAAAACTCAATACCCTTGACCCTCAAAAAGTCCTACAACGAGGCTATGCACTAGTGCGCACCTCAGATGGAACCATTGCTTCGTCTACAGGGCATTTGGCTCCTGGAGAAGAACTACAAATTCAGTTAGGTGAGGGTCAAGTTAAAGTCAAGATTATCGAGATTGTTGATAGTTGACGGTTGACCGTTGACGGTTAAGCTAAAGCTTGTAAGGCTTGCTCTACAATAAGAGCCGCTTGGTCAACTTCCTGAGCTGACACAATTAGGGGTGGAACAAAGCGAACTACCTTTGGTCCTGCTGGTACCAACAACAAACTTCGTTCCATAACGGCTTTAACTACATCCACGGAAGTCAGATCGATATCTGATTTTAGTACAAGCCCATTAATTAGACCCCAGCCTCGCACTTCGTCAATAACTTCGGGATATTTCTGAGCGATCGCTGTTAGTCTGGTGCGCAGCTGCTCACCCCGCACCTGAACATTTTGCAAAATATTCTCCTGTTCCAAGGTTTTTCCTACAGATAGGGCGACTGCACAGACAAATGGATTACCACCAAAGGTGCTAGCGTGCTCTCCGGGTTGGAAGATATCACAGAATTTCTTAGACATCATTGCTCCAATGGGAATGCCACCAGCCAATCCCTTGGCACTGGTGAAGATATCTGGCTCTATTCCCAGATTCTGATAGCCCCAGTATTTACCAGTGCGACCCATACCCACCTGGACTTCATCCAGAATCAGCAGGATGCCAGTTTCATCACAGATCTCTCTAACTTGCTGGAAGTAGTCTAGGTCTCCTGGCCGAACACCTCCTTCTCCCTGTAATGGTTCCAGCATCACTGCTGCTACCCGGCGATTTCCCTCATCAATATCTGCGATCGCATTTTCCAATGCCTGAATATCGTTGTAGGGTACGTACTCGAACCCAGGTACCAAGGGGTCAAAGTTTTTCTGGTACTTAGGCTGGCCAGTAGCTGTGATTGTTGCCAAGGTTCGCCCATGGAAACTGGCCTGAGCGGTCAAAATCACTGGCTGTTCAATATCGAGCACAGTGTGGCCATATTTCCGTGCCAGTTTGATAGCAGCTTCATTAGCCTCCGCTCCCGAGTTACAGAAAAATACTCGTTCTGCACAAGAATGGTCAATGAGCCACTTCGCTAATGCCCCTTGCTCTGGAATGTAGTAGAGATTGGAAACATGGTTTAGCTTTTGGATTTGCTGAGTTACCGTTTCTACCACAATTGGGTGAGCATGACCTAAGGTACAGGTAGCAATCCCTGCCACAAAGTCAAGATAGTCTCGCCCGGAAGTATCCCAGACATGGCAACCGGCACCCCGCTCTAAGGCAATAGGAAAGCGTCCATAGGTTTTCATGACCCTAGCATCAAATTCAGTTAGGTCATAAGGTGCACCCCCAGCCGGAGCTGACTCTGCCGGTCGGGTGGGATTGTTAACAATAGTTTCTGGGCTCACGAGCTTAGTCCTTGTGTGATTAGTGAACGGTCAAGGTTGGCTTGCTAGGCTTTACCAATGAGCGTATGGAGCGTTATGCCATACTATTTTCAATTGCCCAACGGGCTAATTCAGTACGGTTATGGAGACCAGTTTTCCCTAGCATGTTAGACACATGACTTTCTATGGTACGCTGAGAAACATTCAGCTGCTGAGCAATCTCCCGATTTGCCATACCTCTTGCCACAAACTGGACAACCTTCCGCTCAGTAGGAGTCAAATCAACATCGTAAGGAACGTTAATTCTGGGTGCGCTGTCTGGATTAGAAACTGTGAGCTGCATCATACGAGCAGTTTGCTTGAGGCAAGATTCCACCTGTGCTACCAGTTCTTCTGGCTCAAAGGGCTTAACCATATAAATATCCGCACCCTTATTGAGTCCTTTTATTCGATCTTGGCTTTGACCCTTGGCTGAGAGAAATAGTACCGGAATGCAGCTGGTGCGAGAATCATCTCTGACCTTTTCTACCAGGGTATAGCCGTCCATTTCTGGCATCATCACGTCACAGATAATCATATCAGGAATATCCTGCTCTAAAATGTCCAGAGCTTCTTTCCCATGTTCAGCGGTCATCACCTCGTATCCCCGAAACTCTAGGTAGTCCTTGACTAGCAATATGAGGTTGGGGTCATCATCAATCAGCAGCAGTTTTTGTTGCTCTCTTACAGCATTGTCCTTCATAACTGTAACGTTTTTTATACTTTGCTTGCTTAATTTTGTTAATAGTGGTAGTACCTCTTGCCTTTTCTAATGCCTGGAAGTTACCAAGCTGCTTTAACTCTCCAACCAATAATCCTACCTCACCATAATTAGGGTTGGTAAGAATTAGGGTTGGTAAGGAAAAGACTTAACTTGAACGTTGCACCGGGAACCCTAGGCTGGCCAAGTCAGTAGATTTTAGAACCCGTTGCGTCGCCAAGGTGGGCTTCATTACAACTAGGATGTTAACCTGCTTGGGGTTGGGGAGGAGCTGCTTCCATTGCCTGGTAGTCTAAAGCAGATGGTTGAAGAGTTTCTGGCAAAGGATGAACTAAAAAAGCATAGTCTTCTAAAACTTGGTTGCCAATAATATGCTCTTGAATAATGCGTTCAATCACCTCAGGAGTAGCACTGTGATACCAAACACCGTCTGGGTAAACTACCATGACAGGACCATAGGTACAGACTCGCAGACAATTAGCCTTGGTGCGAAAAATGCAACTTGGTTGAACATCCTTGGGCTGGTCTAGTTTTAGCTCTTTAAGGCGTTTTTTGAGATATTCCCAGGATTGAAGGCTAATTTCTTTTGAGCAGCATTTCGGTTTAGTTTGATCAGCACACAGGAAAATGTGGCGCTGAATTTGATTAAGCCCTAAGCTTTTTATGTTAGCAGCTAGGGTAATTTGCTCTGATGCTTCGATAGTGGAAGTGTCAGAATTATCAGAATTATCAGAATTATCAGAATTATCAGAATTAGATGCTTGGGTAGCTTCAGGCTCAGTTTTGTCTGCTGGCATGAGTTTTAGGGCTTTTGTGTGAGGATGAGTTGAAAGTGCGAGGTCAGCTATCAGCGGTCAGTTATCAGCTATCAGCTAGCAGGGGCTTTAACTGCACGGCGTTGGATCAGTAAAACGAGCAGGGATTTTCAACCAGCCGTACCAGCACTCCCGGTGCTTGTTTACTACCGACCGTTGATTAAGTGACGGCTGATAGCACCTCAAGTAGCACCATCTGTAGCGCATTAGCTGAATGCTTAAAGGGGGAGAGTAACAACCTATCTGTTATATCTATTTGCTTGTCCTAGTTGTCAGTGGTCAGCAGTCCATTGGTTGCAGTGCTGGTTTTTTAACCAATTTCTGGGACTAATGTAAAACCTTCTAGGTGCCCTTGCCGTCGGCGAATTAAATTCGCCACGGGTCGCACCTGATGAAATAGGGACAAGCTACACCATACCGATACTGATACACAGATAATAACCCAAAGCTATCTGATCCGTGCATTTGCTATCTGTTAACCTGCTATGAGTTCGGGAACCCGTACAGAGGTATTTATTGCCATGTACTGCTGATTTTGAGTAAATTAGCACTCAGGAGCTGAGAGTGCTAAATCGGCTCAGATGAATCAGATGAAGTAGAGAGGAAAAACTGATATGGCAGCTGTAACTCTGAGTGTTTCCACCGTTAAGCCCTTAGGGGATCGAGTTTTTGTTAAGGTAAGCGCCGCTGAAGAAAAAACTGCTGGCGGTATTCTACTACCCGATAACGCTAAGGAAAAGCCTCAAGTTGGGGAAATTGTAGCCACCGGACCTGGGAAGCGCAACGATGATGGTTCTCACGCTGCTCTCGAAGTCAAAGTAGGGGACAAGGTACTTTACTCCAAGTACGCTGGTACCGATATTAAGTTAGGGAACGAAGAGTACGTTTTGTTGTCAGAAAAAGACATCTTGGCAGTCGTCAGCTAACACCTTGAAGGCAAACAAGTTGAGCCCTTAAACCCTCAACCCTTTTACCTTCAAGGCTTTTATCTTCAACCTTAATCACCGTTAGGAACTGAACTCAAAACCTATGGCTAAGCGCATTATTTACAACGAAAATGCTCGTCGCGCCCTAGAAAAGGGAATGGACACTCTGACTGAAGCTGTAGCTGTCACCCTTGGACCAAAAGGTCGCAACGTAGTGTTAGAGAAGAAGTTTGGTGCTCCTCAAATTGTTAATGATGGTGTCACCATTGCTAAAGAGATTGAACTGGAAGACCACATTGAAAACACTGGTGTTTCTCTGATTCGGCAAGCAGCTTCAAAAACCAATGATGCTGCTGGTGATGGGACTACAACCGCTACGGTACTAGCTCATGCTGTGGTCAAAGAAGGCTTGCGCAATGTTGCTGCCGGTGCAAACCCGATCGCCCTGAAGCGGGGTATTGATAAAGCTACTGCGTTTCTGGTGGACAAGATTGCTGAACATGCCCGCCCAGTAGAAGACTCTAAAGCCGTTGCCCAAGTTGGTTCTATCTCTGCGGGTAACGATGAGACCGTTGGTCAGATGATTGCTGACGCAATGGACAAAGTGGGCAAAGAGGGCGTGATTTCCCTTGAAGAAGGGAAGTCTATGACCACTGAACTAGAAATTACCGAAGGGATGCGCTTTGACAAAGGCTATATCTCTCCCTACTTTGCTACTGACACTGAGCGGATGGAAGCAGTTCTAGAAGAACCTCACCTCCTACTCACTGACAAGAAAATCACCCTGGTACAAGACCTGGTGCCAGTACTTGAGCAAGTGGCTCGTTCTGGCAAGCCGTTGCTGATTATTGCTGAAGACATTGAGAAAGAAGCCCTGGCCACCTTGGTGGTCAACCGCCTACGGGGTGTTTTGAATGTGGCAGCTGTCAAGGCTCCTGGCTTTGGCGATCGCCGTAAGGCTATGCTGGAAGACATTGCTACCCTAACTGGTGCACAAGTAATTACCGAAGATGCAGGTCTAAAGCTTGAAAACGCTAAGCTGGAAATGCTGGGTAAAGCCCGTCGTGTGACCATAACTAAGGACAACACCACTATCGTTGCTGAAGGTAACGAAAATGCAGTGAAGGGTCGTTGTGAGCAAATCCGCCGTCAGATGGACGAAACGGATTCTTCCTACGACAAAGAAAAACTGCAAGAGCGGTTAGCTAAACTGGCTGGTGGTGTCGCTGTGATTAAAGTCGGTGCTGCTACAGAAACGGAAATGAAAGACCGCAAGCTGCGTCTGGAAGATGCCATCAACGCTACCAAGGCAGCTGTGGAAGAAGGTATTGTCCCTGGTGGTGGTACAACTCTAGCTCACCTGACTCCTGACCTAGAAACTTGGGCAAACGAGAACCTGAAGGCTGAAGAACTTACCGGTGCATTGATTGTTGCTCGTGCCCTGTCTTCACCTCTGAAGCGAATTGCCCAGAACGCTGGTCAAAATGGTGCGGTGATCGCTGAGCGAGTTAAAGAAAAAGAATTTAACGTCGGCTACAATGCTTCCAATGGTGAGTTTGTAGATATGTTTGAAGCTGGAATCGTTGACCCAGCTAAGGTAACTCGTTCTGCTCTCCAAAATGCCGCTTCCATCGCAGGTATGGTGTTGACCACCGAGTGTATTGTGGTAGACAAGCCTGAGCCTAAGGAAAATACTGCTGCTGGTGCTGGTATGGGTGGCGATTTTGATTACTAAAGCCTACCGAATGAATTAAAGCACTCTAATTGGCATAAAAGATAGATACAGCTGCTTCTTCAACGAAGCAGCTGCTTTTTATTGCCGAAACAAACCCAGATTATCTAATCTAAGAGATACTAGAAACGAGCCTTGCAGCAGTTGAGATGGGACAGTTGCCTATGTCTTTGAAAATTGAATACGGACTCTTCAAGCTTGATTTCACTGACTACCACGCAGTTTTAGGAATTCCAGTTGATGCGGATGTTAAGGCAGTCCGTCAACGGTACCTTCAAATTGCTAGACGTTTGCATCCCGACAGTTGCAAAGCCAGTACCGAAGTGGAAAAAAATCAAGCAAATCTGCTGTTAACACGGCTGGTTAATCCTGCTTATGAACAGCTCTCTAGAGGTCATCGTGACTATGCTGCTAGTCTAAGTCACTTGAGTAAGCGGTTAGGGGCTCAAGGAGATAAAATTTCCCTGGCTAGCGCAACGGCTAAGCAATTATTACAAGCAGGGGCAAATTTAGATAATCTTTACAAAACCTCAGTTGACCACCTAGCATCAGAGCAATACCAAGCCCTTGACCAAGCCTTGGCAAAAATTGCCGAAATCAGTGAACTTAACCTAGTTTATTTGATGTGTAAAAGTGGTAAGGGCGAAACGGTAAAAACTTCTGTCTCAACCCCTGTGAAAACTCAAGCAACTGGTGTGACCCAGCCAAATAGTCAGACTACTACCGGTGCCACATCACAGGGAGGGTCGGTTGGGACTAAGGGAGTATCACGAGTGGATAGCTATATCCGCCGTGCTGAAGGATATTTGGTGAAAAACAATTTTGCTGCGGCAGTTTTGGAGTTGCGAGAAGCTCTGAAGTTGGACCAAAACAATAGCGACTGCCATAGTTTATTGGGAATTGCTTATTTGAAGCAAAATAAGGGGACAATGGCTAAAGTACACATTAATAAGGCGTTGCAATTGAACCCTCAGAACGAAAAAGCATTGAAGGCGAAACAGATTCTAAATGAATTAACCCCGAAAAGTGCCGGTAGCCAGCCAAAGGTTTCGCCTGAAGCAGCTAAAGGGAAACCGTCCAATAAATCTGGTGGTGGCTTATTTGGTGGTTTATTTGGTGGAAAGAAAAAGTAATGATTCATCAACCACCCCCAGGGGCAAGGGATTTACTCCCCCTAGAAGTTACCCAAAAACGCTGGATTGCTAACCACTTACAGCAAGTATTTCACCGCTGGAGTTATCACCGGATTATCACATCAACTCTAGAATGGTTGGATACCTTGATGGCAGGAGGAGCTGTCGAACGTTCCACGGTCATCCAGTTGCACGATGCTGAGGAAGGAACGCTGGGGCTACGTCCAGAATTAACGGCATCCATAGCCAGAGCAATGGTCACTCGTATTGCTGGCAGTAATAGTGAAGCCTGCCTATCCTTACCCCAGCGACTCTATTACAATGCCAATGTATTTCGCAGACCAACTATAGGTAACCACGGACGTCAACTAGAGTTTTACCAGTCGGGAGTAGAATTATTGGGAGTTGGTGGGCTGTTGGCAGATGGGGAAATTCTGCTGTTGCTAGCCGATTGTCTTAATAATTTAGGGTTGCAGCAGTGGCACCTGATTTTGGGGGAAGCTCGGCTAACGCGATCGCTTTTGTCTCCCTTCCCCAAACCTATGCAAGACAAGGTTCGTCAAGCCATTGCCTATCTTGACCGTGTTAGCCTAGAAACGTTACCCCTATCCCCAGAATTACGAGAGCGGGCATTGTTTCTCTTTGACCTGAGGGGAGACCCTGCTGATGTTTTGCAAAAGGTTGCCAGCTTGGATTTAGACTCATCAGAACACGAGATTGTGAGCAATCTCAAATCCCTGGTGGAACTTTTAAATAGTAGTTCCGCTAGCCCCTTACCGATTGTTCTTGACCTGACCTTAGTACAAACCTTTGACTATTACACTGGTATTGTCTTTGAAGTAGTCAGTAGTAGCGAGGGCTCTAGCCGAGTTTTAGGCCAGGGAGGGCGGTACGATCAATTGCTGAGTCTATATCATCCTCAAGGAGAAACCTACCCTGGAATTGGTTTTTGCCTCAACCTAGAAGACCTTCATTATGTCTTACTGTCGAGTAATCAACTACCCAGTCGGACACCAGCTAGTGATTGGTTAGTGGTGCCAGAATTTCCCGAGGCTGAGGCGGTAGCTTTTACCTATGCCCAGAAACTTAGAGATTCTGAGCATTTGGTCAGGGTAGAGATGGATTTAGGGGGACGCTCACCAGCACAAATTAGAGCATACGCCTTGGGTCACGGTATCACCTACATTGCCTGGGTAGAAACCGATGGCACTCCTAGGATTGAGACCGTGACTAAGAAAGCGTGAAGTATTTCATAGTTCACACTTCCTAGTTCAGTTAACTAATCCTCAGCAAAAACATAGCGATGTAGTTCGCTAGGGTCAGGTTCAGGACTGGCTTGGGCAAACTCAACTGCATCATTAATGACTTCCTGGATTTTGCTCTCAATGGCTTTGAGTTCTTCGGGAGTAGCTAGATGATTTTCTGTCAGGTAACTTGCCATGTTTTTAATGGGATCACGAGTTAACCAGAATTCCTTCTCTTCTTTGGAGCGGAGTTCATCGGGATCAGCCAGAGAGTGACCTCGGAAGCGGTAGGTCAGGGCTTCAATAAGGGTTGGGCCTTCTCCTGCACGAGCCCGAGCGATCGCTTCTTGGGCAACAGTTCTGACAGCCATTACATCCATGCCATCGACTTCTACTCCAGCCATACCGAATACACTGGCTTTTTTGTAAATTTCTGGCTGGGATGTTGCCCGTTCATGAGCCATCCCAATTGCCCACTTGTTGTTTTCCACAACATAGATAACGGGCAATTTCCAAAGGGCTGCCATATTCAAACATTCAAAGAACTGACCATTATTGCAAGCTCCATCACCAAAAAAGCAAACGGTGACTTGATCAGAACTCTCATCACCCAAGGCTTCGCGACGGTATTTACTTTGGAAAGCACTACCCGTGGCCACGGGAATCCCCTCAGCTACAAAGGCATAACCTCCCAGGAGATTATGTTCTTGTGAGAACATATGCATTGAACCACCGCGCCCCTTGCTGCAGCCTGTGGCTTTGCCAAATAACTCTGCCATCACTTCCCGTGCTGGCACTCCTGCACTTAAGGCATGGACGTGGTCACGATAGGTGCTACTAACAAAGTCTTCACCAATACGCAACGCCTTGATGACTCCTGTTGACACTGCCTCTTGACCGTTGTAGAGGTGGACAAAACCAAACATTTTGCCCCGATAGTACATTTCAGCACATTTGTCCTCAAACAAGCGCCCGAGCATCATATCCTCGTAAAGGAGTAATCCTTCTGCGCTGGTAATGGGGCTGTAATCCTCTACTTTAGGTAAAGTTCTTTCCTGAGCCATTAATTTGTCCTATACTTGTCGCAACACTATACTGGCATTTCGCCAAACTACTTGTTTAGCCAATTTAAGCAAAGCTATCATAAAGTTTCACTCAAGCCTACAGGATTTCTCTTTTAGGATTTCTCTTTTAGGTCAAGCCTAGAGCGAATAGTTAGGTCAAGTTGAGTTGAGTGAGAATCACACTACTGCTTGACAATCAATACTGTTTAGTTTAGTAAAAGTTAATTAACAAAACTCGCGGAATTACCCACCTTCTTCCAAGGTGGGCTTGAAGTTACCGTAAGGTAGGGTCGCGGCTTGAGCGTCGGCAGGATATGCATAAAAGGTAACGGCGCTTTTGTAATAAGGCGACCCAACAATCAGGTTTCGTATCCGGGATGGATAGCGAGACGATAACTTGTGATGATTCGTGCTAAAATGAAGATGGTCGCTGAGCCGCCTGACCGACTAAAAGGCTACCTTATAAACGGTCTAATATACTATCAGTTTTTAGACCTGGAGGTATACAAAGTAAAGCGCGGAGCTCAGGAAAGAGACAAGCCCCGGCTGGTTAGCCACAGTGCTGTAATTCCAAGACTTGTCTGTCGTAAAAGTATACGTCGATAGAAGGCGGATGTCTGCCTGTGGACGCTGAGTAAGACCAAAATTAGCGCGGCTTTTTGAGGCGTCGGGGACGCGCGCGGGAAGCCCAAAAGACGAATAAGACCGTCCCTGAATTGACCTGAGAGTGGTTTGCCCCAACCGTGAGCGTTGCAGGTTGGGGTACTTCACAGGAGATGATCCAGTTGCTAAAATAAATAGTATTTAGCGACTCGACAAAACCGGTTAGCTGCGATACTGTGTCTTTTAAAGTGACAGATAAATAGCTATAGCCAGTTTAGGGAGTACGATATGGGCTATCATCAACTCATTCAGTTGCTCGAAAAGCTGGGGAAGTGAACCGTGCGCATTCCGCTCGATTACTACCGCATATTAGGATTGCCGATTCAGGCTACAGCCCAACAGCTCAGCCAAGCCTATCGTGATCGTACCTTACAACTACCGCGCCGAGAGTATTCGGAAGCAGCAATAGCCTCTCGTAAAACACTCCTTGAAAAAGCCTACGGGGTTTTGAGTGACCCTGAAACAAGAGAGGAGTACGATGCTGGCTTGATTGCCAAAGCTTATCAACTCCAAGAGCAACACCCATCAGTGGCGGGTGCTCCTGGTACTAATCAAACAGTAACAGGTGAAACCGTCGAAGCTCAAACTCCTACGATTGAGATTGATAACGACCAATTACTCGGAAGCTTACTGATTCTTCAAGAACTTGGGGAATACGAACTGGTTCTAAAACTGGCGCAACCGTTACTGGAAAAAGGTGACAGCGTTGGATTAAGTCAGGGGAAATTGGGGGATCCCCAACTTGTTCAACCCGACGTGGTTTTGACCTTAGCTATTGCCTGCTTAGAGCTAGGTCGAGAGGAATGGCAGCAAGGGGAGTATGAAAACGCAGCTATGTCCCTAGAAACTGGACAACAATTACTCCTACAAGAAGGCTTATTTCCGAGTGTTCGAGGGGAAATCCAAGCAGACCTCTATAAACTTCGCCCTTATCGGATTTTAGAATTATTAGCCCTGCCAGAAGAAAAAGCCATTGAGCGGCGCAAAGGCTTGCGGTTGCTCCAAGAAATGTTACAGGAGCGTCGAGGGATCGATGGCACTGGTAATGATCAATCTGGTTTAGGGATTGATGACTTTCTACGCTTTATCCAACAGTTGCGAGGCTATCTTACCTCCAACCAACAGCAAACCTTATTTGAAGCTGAAGCACGACGTCCTTCAGCTGTTGCTACATACCTAGCTGTTTACGCCTTACTAGCAAGGGGATTTGCCCACAGAGAACCGGCTTTGATTGCTCGTGCCAAGAAAATGCTGATGCGTTTGGGTAAGCGGCAGGATGTTCACCTAGAACAAGGGGTTTGTGCTCTGCTTCTCGGCCAAACGGAAGAAGCCAGTCGTGCCTTGGAACTGAGCCAGGAATACGAACCCCTAGCTTTCATTCGGGAACATTCTCAAAATTCCCCAGACTTATTGCCAGGATTATGCCTCTACGGAGAGCGTTGGCTACAAGAATCTGTATTTCCCCACTTCCGGGATCTGGCCAATCAGAAGGTGTCTTTGAAGGAATACTTTGCTGATCAGCAAGTACAAGCCTATCTAGAAAATTTACCAGATTCATCTGAGGAAACTAGCAATCAGTGGACGGTTGTACCTTCCCAAACAACCACCTATGCAACGGTAGGCTCTTCTAAAAGCATCCTGGGGCAAGATAGACTAAGCAATGGCCAAGGCTCACAGACAACGGCAGAACCAGTAACGGTGGGGTCAAGGTGGCCAAGTGGGGCGTTGGCAAACGGTGTTAGTCAAAGCCGAGTCAATAGCGATCGCTTCACCACTAATGGGGTATCAACTTTGCCTACAGCTCAAGGGATATCCCACTCATCAAATGGCTCAGAACCACAAACCTCTCAGGACTTAGAGTCAAAAACCACAGGCTTGCGGAGTCATGGACGGCGTCGTAGGCGTCAGTCCTTAGGTAGCTTTCTGGGTGGTGGGAAGTCAGGCAAAACCCTGGATAGTCACAATTCAACCGCCTCAGGTGGGTGGTCTAGAGGCGGTTCTTTGGTCAAAGACTCCTCAAGTCAGCGGAGCAGTCTGAATCATTCATCCCCTGATCGTATGGAACCTTCACCAGAGCGATTCCAACCAGGGGCTAAACTAAGACGTCTGATTTTCCTGAGTCTTTTAAGTTTGCTAGGACTGGGTATCCTGCTGATGTTGCTCAATAAAGCTCTCAAAAGTTTTTCAAAACCACCGTTAGAGGGAGAACAACCTTTTGTTCAGCTTGACCAACCTCCAGTCCCGATTCCTCCGACAGGCAGTGGGCTGATCGCTCCGAGTGGTCCTCTAAATCAAGAAACGGCTCAGCAACTCATCGAAACCTGGTTAAATACTAAAAAACTTGCTTTTGGACCAAAACATGAAGTAGGGCAACTTAGTAAAATCTTAGCTGAGCCAGCTCTGTCTGTCTGGCTCAAAAGTGCTAAAGCGGCTAAAACCAAGAACTATTACCGGATCTACAAGCACACGGTCAAAATTAACTCAGTTGAGACTAGCACATCGAATCCTAATCAAGCTGTGATAGATGCTGCGGTGAAAGAGCAAGCAAAGGTATATCAAGATGGTATGTTGAGTCCGGCAGCTTCGAGTAATGACAACTTAAGAGTCAAGTATGACTTAGTACGCCAAGGGGGTCAGTGGTTAATTAAGGGTTGGATGGTAAGATAACTAGAAACATATCTGACCAGTCAATTCCTGTCGAAAAGAAAATGGAAAAGTAATGATTATTCCTGTTGATTATTGATGATGCGATTAGCTTTGCCTTGCCACGCTTCGCTCACCCTTGAGGAAAGCAGCCAAATAGTCTTGCTTATCCTCATTAAGGCTAAGAGATAAATGATTAATGAAGAGTGTCAAGGATAAGTAGATCAGGGCTTCATCCTTCTTGGATACGGATCACTGATGGTGCCTAACTTGATAATATTGATGACTGAGTCCTTAGGTGCGCTTTCCGCATCTAATTATTAAATTCGCCACGGGTCGCACCTGAGGAGTGATGTGATAATTTCATGACATTTTGAGTCCCGATTTTCTGGTAAATGCGTGAATTTACCGAAAATCGGCTTATTTACCCCTTGACCTGACCCAAAAATTCCTTGTTATATATAGTTGATCAGAGGATCCCATAAAAATGCTGGTTTGTTAGTATTTCACCAAATTATAGATGGCTGACTTGAACATATTGTTGGTATAAAAAATCACTGAAATGTCGCAAGGGTAGACGGGCAATTTCCATTAAAGTCTGGGAATCAAGAAGGATAAAAACTTTAGTCAGGTCTGACCTTTAGGTAAGTTTCATAGCAACCAAAACTTTTTTTAATTAGGTGCGCTTTCCGCATTAAGAATTAAATTCGCCACGGGTCGCACCTCAAGATTGACATCAGTAATCTATCAGGCAACCTAACAACGTATAGAACAGAAATCATGGCAAAAGAAGGAACTCCCCTAGAAGAAATGACTCTACGGCAATTACGTAGAGTTGCGAGTGAATATGGTATATATCGATACAGTAGAATGCGTAAAGAACGCTTATTGGCGGAAATTCAAGCAATAGAACGTCACAAAAGGTCTACCACTCCATCGCCGATAATTGAGGCACAAGCAAAGGAGGAATCAAGCCAGTTTGAATTAGCTCAACAAGAGCCGACTAGTGATAGTCTAGTTTCTGTTGATGAGGGATTAGCAGAGCTACCAGAAGGTTATGGTGAAAGCCGGATTGTGCTAATGCCTCGTGATCCACATTGGTCTTATGCTTATTGGGATATTCCCAATGAACATAAAAAAGAACTGCGCTCTCAGGGAGGTCAACAACTCGCTCTAAGGCTCTATGATGTTACCGCAATCAAACTGGATTATCAAAGTCCCCATAGTATCCAAGAATATCCCTGTGATGAGCTAGCGCGAGAATGGTATCTACCCATGCCAGTTAGCGATCGCGATTATTTAGTTGAGATTGGTTATCGCTGTGAAGATGGTCAATGGCTAGTTCTGGCCCGTTCAGCACCTATCCATGTTCCCCCTGCCTATCCCTCTAAATGGATGGAAGACCAATTCGTCACGGTCAACTGGGATGATAATCTACAGGGTAAGACTGTCCTAAAACTTGTGCCGCCTAGCCAGACAGCTAATGGGAGTAGCTCGGAAATTCCTGATCGACCTATCTATGGGGAAATCTTTGGCATAACTCAATCTGGGGAAGCTCAGGCAGTAGCTGATTCTGTTTATAGTTCTATGGAGCAAGCACCAAGGTCAGCAATAAGTTCCAATCCTTTCCCTTCGGGTATTGGTAAGTGGCTTTCTCCAAACATGTCGGGAGCTGGTTTCAATGCTTCTGCTCCCCCCGCTCGTTCTCCCGAATTGTCCTTAGTGGCAAATGAAGAGCTAATTATTCACGGAAGCATCGATCCTGATGCTTCCGTTACTATTGATGGACGTCCAGTCAAGATTAACCCAGACGGGACCTTCCGCTTGCAGATGTCTTTCCAGGATGTCCTAATTGACTACCCAATCATGGTAGTGTCAGCGCATGGCAAGGAAACTCGCTCAATCCATATGAAGTTCATCTGCAAGACGCAATCATGCCATACTGATCTCGTGTGCAATTGAACACAATTGTTGAGTATACTCCCCACCCATCATTATTCACCCATACTTTAGAAGTTGGGTGGGGTAAGCCAAACCAGCTTTTACATGGTGAAGGGAACAGTAAACAGGGAATAGGTAATAAGGAAAAAAATATCTGTACCTCATAGCTGTGATAAACGCTATATAGCGACCTTAAATCAGTTGTGGCAAGTCAAGGGCTTGAAACCCAGGTATAGCAAGAATCACGTTTGGATAAAATTAGCACAACCTATTTAGGATTGCTATAGTTCAAGAAGCAGCATTGGCCTATAATAACCTCAGAATTCACACTTCATACTTCTAAGGAGTTCCCCCGACACTAGCCGGGGGATTTTTTTGCCAAAAGTCAATAGGTGCGCTCTTACCATTAAGAATTAAATTCGCCACGGGTCGCACCTCAAGTGTGCTTAATTGGTTATGATCGCAAGTGGTTTGAAGAGAATAACAACTCATCTCAAGTCCGTTAGGTGCGCTTTCCGCATCTAATTATTAAATTCGCCACGGGTCGGACCTGTTGAATACCCACAGGTTAGACTGACACCGGAAAAACCACCACACGGTCAGACAGGGTAGAGATTTTGATTATGGGTAATTAAACGAATTTGATATAAGCTATAACTGCGATAGACGATGGTGATAGTTTTTTGGAATTTTTGAACTAATCAGGGTTAGGCTTTTTAGTGGCGTTTACGTTTGGACCATTCGTTGTCACCCAAAATCCCTAGATATCCCCACCCAAGGAGAATAAAAAACCCGATGCGCTCGAAGATCGGATTGCTTTGGCATCAGATGTTAATTCAAATTGTGCTTATAAAGTATTTCTTAAATAAATTCATATCAAATAAATTTACACCGTTGTATTTAATAATTGCCTGTACCAGTTGTAATGATGCCCTAGCAGTAACCCTAACTTCTTTGCCAAGCAATCATAGATCTCTAAGAGCAAGTAAACTTCTGCTTAAGCAGCAGGAGCATAAAACCGCTCAGGAGTCAGTAAAATTGGTTGATGGAAATTATCAAAATCAGATAGCTGAACTATTAGCGCCCATACTATCAGATTCAGTTGGACCAGTTATACTAGAAACTCAAGCCACTACACCTGCTAGACTAACTGCTTTGGACTCTAAAACCATTCAAGTTGATAAAATTGAAGTCATTGGTAGCACCATCTTTTCACCAGAGCAGTTTAAGCTGATTATACAACCCTATCAAGGACGCTCCCTGACTATTGAGCAACTAAGAGAAGTCGCGGATGCTATTACTACCCTTTACCTCAAGCAGGGCTATATTAACACTAGAGCAATTCTTCTTGCTGAGCAAACGATTGACATTACCAAGGGCATTGTTACAATCCGTGTTATAGAAGGGGGTATAGAAAAGATCGAAGTTGAAGGAACACGCCGCCTCAATCCCAACTATATCCGCAGCCGTGTCCAGTTGGGTACCGGAACACCATTCAATACTACTGATTTGGAAAAACAATTACGATTGTTACGGCTTGACCCAAAGTTGGAAAGTATAGAAGCGAGCCTCCGCAAAGGAACAAAAGTAGGACAGAGCATTCTGATTGTTCGTGTTGTGGAAGCTAATCCGTTCAAAGGAAGTGTAGGGGTTGATAATTACTCACCTCCTAGTATTGGTTCTGAACGAATCAGCTTTAATCTTCGCCATCTCAACCTAACTGGCAATGGGGATGAAATTTCCTTCACTTATCGCCGTTCGACCACTGGCGGGTCTAATATTTTTGATTTTGGCTATCGCTTTCCCCTCAATCCCCGAAATGGTACCTTAGAACTGCGAACAGTGATCGACCGTAATCGGGTGACTCAAGCACCATTCAATGTTTTTGATATTGAGGGAGAATCTGAGCTATATGAAATTCGATTTCGTCAACCGTTGTACCGCACACCTCGGGAAGAATTTGCTCTGTCTCTAGGATTCAGCTACAGAGATGGTCAGACTTTTTTGGGTGATGAGCCTCTTGGGTTTGGCTTTGGTCCAGATCAAGATGGCTCGACTACCCTGAGCGTGATTAAGTTTGAACAAGAGTATCTACGTCGGGATTTGGAGGGAACTTGGTTTTTGCGATCGCTTTTGAGTCTCGGAACTGGGTGGTTTGATGCCACTATCAACCCCGATCCTATACCTGATGGACGCTTTTTTCGCTGGGTAGGTCAAGTACAGCGGTTACAGATTCTCTCAGAGGATAATTTCTTAATTATGGGAACCGAGGTTCAGCTTACCCCCAATAGCCTATTGCCTCCCCAACAATTTTTACTTGGCGGTGGTCAATCGGTGAGGGGCTACCGTCAAAATATCAGAGCAGGGGACAATGGAGTACGGTTTTCTATAGAAGACCGTATAACTTTACATCGAGACGTAGACGATGACCCCGCATTACAACTAATTCCGTTTTTCGACATGGGTTATGTATGGAATAACCCTGATAATCCTAATACGTTACCGTCACAGCGGTTTTTAGCGGGTATTGGCTTAGGGCTAATTGTGCAACCAGTGACAGGGCTTAATCTGCGACTTGACTATGGCATTCCTCTGCTTGAATTGGATGATCGCAGTAACAATGCCCAGGATGAGGGCTTCTACTTCAATGTTCGCTATCAATATTAAACTATTTAAACTCTGACGATTAAGGTTAATGGGCAACCGTTGAGCGTTAACAGTGAATAATATCAAATCCAGTTGAATACCCATACTTCCTGGTGAAAAGAGCAGGGGGCGCAGGGGCGCAGGGGTACAGGGAGAAAAAGATTTTCTCTAGATATCGTAACTGTGGGCAATTATCCGGATTTGATATAAAACCTGATCAAATACGGACTAAATTACTATAATTAGCGGCAACTCGCTATCTTAACAATACAGACTTTGAACAACAGATCTTCAATTGCTGCATCGGGTGCTATTTTGTTCCGCTAGATTCGATTATAGTCTTGGTTTCCAAACTCCCGTAAGCTATCAGCTAATGCGCTACGCGCACGGTTCGTGAACAGCTAATGCGCTACAGATGGTGCTACTTGAGGTGCTATCAGCTAATGCGTTACGCGCACGCTACTTGAGGTGCTTTTGAATGAAAGAGGTAAGCATTCGTTTAATTTCAGTTCCCTGGCCTTTCGGCCAGGAATTGATAGTCTTTGGCAGTCCGTTGAACTCGTCAGCCGGATAGCTTGTTTTAAGCTCACCGCTGACGGCTGACAGCACCTCAAGTAGCGTGAGCTAAAAGCTCACGGCTGAATGCTTACAAACTTCCTAGGAAATTTTTATGATCGAATGAATATCATCTAAAAGCAAACATTCCCGGTGAATCCATTGACCCATTCTAATTTATTGCCTGACCCGTTAAAAGCGTGGTACAACCAATCTGTCGAAAATTCTCTAGCAGAATCCGGCTGTGACCCTCAAGTCGGTTTGACCTCTCAACAGGTATCACAGCGGTTGGAATACTATGGCTTAAATCAGTTAGAGGAAAAAGCAAAGCGCAGTTCCTGGGCAATGTTCCTTGATCAATTCAAGGACATCATGCTGCTGATGCTGATTGCAGTAGCGATAGTTTCCGGGATTTTAGATCTGATCAATCTGCAACAAGCCTCAGAAAAGGCGAGTGAATTCCCCTTCAAAGATACGATTGCTATCCTCTCAATCGTGATTCTCAATGGCATCCTCGGGTATCTCCAGGAAAGCCGTGCTGAAAAAGCCCTAGCAGCCCTGAAAAGTATGGCATCTCCTAAGGTACGAGTGTTGCGGGATGGTCGTACCTTAGAGATAGACAGTCCACAGCTTGTTCCAGGGGACATCATGTTGCTGGAAGCTGGGGTACAAGTTGGAGCAGATGGTAGGCTAATCGAGGCATCGAATTTGCAGGTCAGAGAATCCGCACTGACTGGGGAAGCTAATGCTGTCAATAAAACCGTAGAGGTGGAGCTATCAGAAGATACTCCCATAGGCGATCGCATTAATTTAGTTTTTCAGGGAACTGAAGTTGTCCAAGGCAGAGGTAAAGTCCTAGTTACTGGTACTGGGATGAATACGGAACTGGGGAAAATTGCCCAGATGCTACAAGGGGTGGAAAGTGAACCGACACCTCTGCAACAGCGCATGTCTCAGCTGGGAAAAGTCTTGGTAACCGGTTCGCTGTTGCTAGTAGCACTAGTAATTATCATTGGCTTGGGCGTAAGCGGTTGGGACTTGAGTGTGTTCCAACAACTGGTAGAAGTTTCTTTAAGTATGGCAGTGGCTGTAGTTCCAGAAGGCTTGCCAGCTGTGGTGACTGTTACCTTAGCCCTAGGAACCCAGAGAATGGTACGCCGTCATGCTCTAATTCGCAAACTACCAGCTGTGGAAACCTTAGGAAGTGTGACTACCATTTGTTCTGATAAAACTGGTACCCTGACCCAAAACAAAATGGTTGTGCAACGGGTGGATACCCTCAACTATAGTATTCAGGTGACTGGGGATGGTTATGAACCTGTAGGGGAATTTCTCCTAGACAATCAGCCCATTGCTACAGAACAGTATCCCGAACTCGAACCCCTACTTCTAGCTTGTGCTCTGTGTAATGATGCGATCTTGCAGTATGAACAGGGGGAGTGGAAGATTTTAGGAGACCCCACAGAAGGAGCATTAATTGCTCTGGCTGGTAAAGGGGGTGTGGATAAGGAACCCCTGAGTCAAAGGTATTCCCGTGTGGATGAAATTCCCTTTTCCTCTGAGCGCAAGCGTATGAGTGTGATTTGTCAGTGGGATAGTTCTCCAGATCGCTTTCAACCTGCTAACCTGCCCTACTCGAACACCAAAGGCGAACAACCTTGGCCTTTCGGCCAGGCTACGCGAACAACCGAGAACCCACAACTGACCCGTTACATGATGTTGACCAAAGGGTCTCCAGAATTGGTGTTAGAGCATTGTACTTCATCAGTACATCATGATGACAGAGCAGCAGGAACTCTAGGGTGTCAACCCTTGACAGAAGAGCAGCGGCAACAGATTTTGGAACAGAATAACCAAATGGCAGGGGCTGGTTTGCGAGTGCTAGGTTTTGCCTATAAGTCCCTAGATCGCTTATCAGCTCCAGAAGCAGACCATGAAATCTTAGAGCAAGGGTTGGTGTGGTTGGGGTTAGTGGGAATGTTGGATGCTCCACGCCCAGAGGTACTAGAAGCAGTTCAGCGGTGCCGGAATGCTGGAATTCGTCCGATTATGATTACTGGAGACCACAAACTTACCGCTAAAGCGATTGCCCAGGATTTGGGAATTGCTAATCATGGTGATCAGGTACTGACTGGTCAGGAGTTACAAAAGCTCTCCCAGGTTGATCTAGAGGAACAGGTAGACCAAGTCAGCATTTATGCTCGTGTTGCTCCTGAACACAAACTCAGAATAGTTCAGGCACTCCAGGGTAGGGGTAAATTTGTTGCCATGACCGGAGATGGGGTGAATGATGCACCCGCTCTCAAGCAAGCTGACATTGGTATCGCTATGGGAATTACGGGAACCGATGTCAGTAAAGAAGCCAGCGATATGGTGCTCTTAGATGACAACTTTGCCACCATTATTGCTGCCACAGAAGAAGGTCGGACAGTATATGACAATATTCGTCGCTTTATTAGATACATCCTGGGCAGTAACATCGGTGAGGTATTAACTATTGCCGCAGCCCCGATCATGGGATTACCAGATGTTCCCCTCACACCGTTACAAATTCTCTGGATGAACCTAGTCACTGATGGTTTACCCGCTCTTGCCCTAGCTGTGGAACCAGCAGAACCCGATGTGATGAAGCGATCGCCCTTTAGTCCTCAGGAAAGTATTTTTGCCAGAGGATTGGGCTCTTATATGGTGCGCATTGGTATTGTTTTTGCCATTTTCAACATTACCTTAATGGCAATCGCCTATGGATACTTCCCTCACTGGAAGACAATGGTATTTACTACCCTATGTATTGCTCAAATGGGTCACGCCCTGGCAGTGCGCTCCAACAAACGCATTACTCTGGAATTAAACCCATTCTCTAACCCTTATTTGCTGTTGGCAGTTACTGTAACTACTCTCTTACAGCTGTTGCTGGTCTATGTACCCTTTTTGCAAGACTTCTTTGGCACTGAGCCTCTGACTATGATGGAATTTGCTGTCTGTATTGGCTTTAGTACGTCACTATTTGTTTGGGTTGAGCTGGAGAAATTATTTATTCGTTGGTATAGCAAGGGAAAAGTTCAAGGTTAGTAGGTTAGCTGGTTGAAGGTTGAAGGTTAGCTGGTTGAAGGTTGAAGGTTAGCTGGTTGAAGGTTGAAGGTTAGCTGGTTGAAGGTTAGCTGGTTGAAGGTTGAAGGTTGAAGGTTAGCTGGTTGAAGGTTAGCTGGTTGAAGGTTGAAGGTTGAAGGTTAGCTGGTTGAAGGTTAGCTGGTTGAAGGTTGAAGGTTAGCTGGTTGAAGGTTGAAGGTTGAAGGTTAGCTGGTTGAAGGTTGAAGGTTA
>NZ_GL890833.1:0-18018 GCF_000211815.1 Moorena producens 3L | reverse complement strand
TCAGATCAAACTTCTAATCTTAAGCCTGTTAACCTATTAACCTAGAACCTGCTAACCTAGAACCTGCTCACTTTCAACCAGCTAACCTACCCTATAAGGGACGCCTTGGGGGAACAACCTGTTAACCTTCAACCTGTTAACCTTCAACCTGTTAACCTTCAACCTGTTAACCTTCAACCTGTTAACCTTCAACCTGCTAACCTACTAACCTGCTAACCCCCAACCTGTAACCTTAAATGGATGTACCTTAAGAGCCTACACCTGCGACAGTTTCGTAACTACAGAGATTGCCTGGTCAACTTCGATGCTCCCAAGACAATTTTGCTGGGTAATAATGCTCAGGGGAAATCGAATCTACTGGAGGCAGTAGAGTTGCTCTCTACCCTCAAGAGTCATCGGTCAGTACGCGATCGCGAATTGGTCTTAGAAACTACTCCCATTGCGGAGATTCGGGCTACTCTAGAACGAACCTATGGTTCAGTAGAACTAGGATTAACCTTGCGCACTCAAGGACGACGTACTGTTGCTCTCAATCAAGAATCCTTACGTCGGCAGTTGGACTTTTTAGGTATTCTGAATGCGGTACAGTTTTCTAGCTTAGATTTGGAACTAGTGCGAGGAGCACCAGAACGGCGTCGCGCCTGGCTCGATTCGATTCTGACTCAGCTCGAACCAATTTATGCTTACATTTTGCAGCAATATAACCAAGTATTGCGACAGCGCAATGCTTTGCTGAAAAAAATCCGTAAACTTCAACAAGAAGGGGAAGTTGATGCATCGGTATCCAAGCAATACAATGCCGAGCTAGGGTTGTGGGATGCCCAACTGGCTACCGCTGGCTCACGAGTCACCCGCCGTCGAGAGAGAATGCTAAAACGATTAGCTCCTTTAGCCCAAGCATGGCACGCTAGTATTAGTGGCAAGACAGAGGTATTGGATATTACCTATGCCCCTAATGTCAGTCTTTCCAAAGATGACCCAGATCTAGTCAAGCAGGCTTTTTTGGAGAAAATCCAACAGTACTCCCTTCCTGAATTTCATCAAGGGAGAACCCTAGTTGGTCCTCACCGGGATGAAGTACAGTTTACCATTAATCAGACCCCAGCCAAGTCCTATGGTTCTCAGGGTCAACAGCGAACGTTGGTATTAGCGCTCAAGTTAGCAGAATTGAAGCTGATTGAAGAGGTGGTAGGAGAAGCACCTCTGTTGCTACTCGATGATGTATTAGCTGAATTAGACTTGAATCGGCAAAATTTGCTGTTGGATGCTATTCAGGATCGGTTTCAGACTTTAATTACCACTACTCACTTGGGAGCCTTTGATTCCCAATGGCTGAATTCGTCTCAGATTCTTTCAGTACAAGCAGGACAGATTAAAAGGTTGGAAGCTTGATGGTTGATGGTTGATGGTTGATCGGGTAAAATGCTTTTTACACCTTGTTGTTAAAACAAAATTTTTTGGTAATACTAAGGTTGTATCTTCTGATCACAATCAGAGAGATAGCGGTTATCATACCTATGAGGTACACAGGATTTTTTTCCTGTTACCTGTTTCCTAAAATTCTGAACTTGTTTGTGTAAATCACCCAATTAAAAACTGCTATATCCCTACTAATGTTGTTTTTTAGTTAAAATCAAGATCATAACTCATGGAACTTCATGCACATACTAGAACAATTAATGATATTTTTGCCGCTAACAAAAAGTATATTGTTCCTAGATTTCAGAGAGAATATTCTTGGTCAACAGACGAAGTTAATGAGTTGTGGGAAGATATAATCTCGAATATTGAGATTATAGACAATCATGAGTTTCACCATGAAGAACATTTTATAGGTGCTCTTGTTTTAGTTGGGGAGGACAAATCACAAGAATTAAAGATTGTTGATGGTCAACAACGAATCACTACTTTAACGATTTTTATTTCTGCACTATGCGAGCGTTTTATGGAAATCGAAAAAAAAATTTTATCTGAAGCAATATATCACAATTTTATTGCTGGCAAAGATAGTGATGGTCAGCCTTATTTGAAACTTTAAAATGAAAGTACTAAGCCGTTTTTTCAAACCTGCATTCAAGATATTAACAAAGTATAGCAAGGGAAGTATAGTTTAGGACATAGTCTTTTGGTTGAAAGGGAGCAGGGAGCAGGGAGCAGGGAGCAGGGAGCAGAAGATGTCTTAAGCTTTACTTCGACTGCTATAAAAGATCAACCCAAGACAGAAGCAGAAAAAACCCTTTTCAAAAATTATAATCAGCTGTACTATAACCTATCTCTAAAAAATTTAGCCGAAGTATTTAAAGAAAAGATTTTAAAATAAATTACAATTCAAACTATGAACGGCTTTTGAAAGAAATCAGAAAGCAAGTTTTGCTCTATCTTAAGGTGATTGTGATTACAGTAAAGGAGGAAGATCAAGCTTGCAACTTTTTTACTTAAATGGTCGTATTTTTGCAAAAGTGAGATGCACTCCAATCAACGGAGATTGATTGTATTCAAAAAATTGATTCCACCCAACAAGGTTTAATGGGGCGCGGGAATTAATAACGAAACTTTTCCAAAATTATAAATACAGTATTCTGGTAATTTATGGGTTAATTTCGGTAAGGTTTATTCATAAAAAGCTAGTCACCTTCTAGATTATAGTTCACATTATTAGGCATTGCTTAAATCAAGGTTTGAGCATGAATCAACTCATAACCAGCAACTTTCAACTTCCGATTATGTACACGGGCGTTATTGGTTCGGAAGCTAGGTTGTGAGGAATCCCATAACACTTTGGGAAGATGGTAGCGATCGCATATTTGATCAGTCAGCTCCCGCGTCGTGAGTTTGAGGTCGTTAACTAGGTTGTAGATACCTTGACAGCGGTTTTGTCTGGCGAACTCTACTGCCTGAACAATGTCGTCTCGATGAATCCAATTGATAAAGTTATCGCCACTGCCAGGAAGCGTCGTGCCAGCCAGTCGCTCAAACCGCTTGCTTAACTCACGACCGGGACCATAAATCCCCCCAAGGCGCAGAATACAGACGTTGCAATTTTCACTGCTTGCCCCTAATAAAATATGTTCCGTCAAAGACAAAACCCGACCATGTTCGTTCGCTGGAACGATAGGAGAATTTTCATCTACCCATGCTCCCTGTTGGTTACCGTAGACGGCGCAACTACTTAGGTAAATTACCTGCTTCACGGTGGGATGATCTGCTAAAGCTGCTACCAAATTGCTAGCGGTGGGGATGTAAGTGGCTTCGTAGAGGTTGGCATCAACTTGCCTATTACTGATCGGGGCAATACTCAGGAGAATAGTGTCTTGATCAATAAGTGCCGACTGCATCCCTTGGGTATCATCCCCTTTCATCACCACTACCTGTGAGGCAACTTCCTTCAGCTTTGCTACCCGTTCTTGGGTAGTAGTGGTAGCTGTCACCTGGTGACCCGGCTGGTGATGCCAGAAATTTGCTAGAGCTGTGCCAACATAACCGCAACCAATAATGGTAATATTCATAAGGTATAATCCTTAGGGACATCCGTAACAATTTCAATAAAGCGAGTCTGAAACCCTCACGAAATAGATCCGTTGGAGGCATCAGAAGACGTCAGTCGTGAGTATTGAGTAGTAAGTATAGTGAGTATAGATTGAGTGATCAGTAGTGAGAATTACTCAATACCGAACAACTCAGTAGATGCTTTGCTCTTGCTGGATAGATTGTTGTCTATAGGCAGGGAAGGTTGAATATTTCAGCTGAGGTAGTCAAGCTGAAACTGTTCCCCGCTCTGATTTCAGGACTGATATCCTGACTCTAGGTTTGGACGGTAAACGTTTTGCCTATGCTTGACTTCAACAGTTGAGCTGTTGGTTCCGGATTTAGTAACCTCATATCAATCTGTCTAGGACTTTCTAATAGAATTCCCAGATTTTATTATCACGTAACAGTTTTGGCTGAATCCTGAACAGCCTATGATTTCCCGATAGATGTTGCTCCTGATCTAGATCACATGTACACAACCTGTTCTATTATATCAATTTTAGCCTAAATGTAAATATTTGTAAATGTAATGTAAAATACATAGGTTGCTGTGCTATAATTTCGTCAACTAACAGCGATTAGCCAAGGGTTGCACACCATCAGCCCAAAATCCTCAACGTTTCAAGTCGAGGAGAGTTCAAATCAGCGACTTACCCCAATTATTTGGGATTATGTCAGAAAAATGGTGGTAGAGTATTTGTGGTATTGCTACGGGGTTGAAATCGGTTCAACAGCTGAATCTCGATTGAGCGACTTGATCGCGAAATCTGTAACGTCGGCATATGCGCTACGCGCACGCTGCTTGAGGTGCCGTCAGCTTTTGGCTCACGCTACTTGAGGTGCCGTCAGCCGTTGGCCGTAGACCAAGCTAAGGGAACAGCCGTGAGCTAAAGCTCACGCTGCGCGAACAGCTTATTTTATTCAAAAGCACCGATTGCGCTACGCCCACGCTGCTCTTTTGGCAACTTTTGTCCTTTACTGAGATTTACGCCTAGTCTTATAAAATAAAAAGATCACCATGAAACCATATTTCTCTGCACTTTTAATGCTATCCACAGTAACCACAATAGCTGGTTGCACGAACCTTGGAGGTACGCCAAGAGCACAGGCTGCGCCATGCGAAAATCCTGTCACAAAAAACGATGTTCTAGCTGCACAGGAAAGCTGGGGCCAAGCCATTGTCGCCATTGGCAAGGCAGAAAACCCACAAGCAGAAGCACAAAGTACTCTTGACAGGCTTTATGCTTATGATCTTGGTACGGTTTTGTTCAAACCAACACTGGCCAGCGATGATCCGTTCAGAGGCACGGAGAAAGAGGCTTTGTCTTATTTTGTCCGCGGCAGCATCAGCGAAGATAAAGGTTTTGCTCTTGCGCCCTATAACAATGTGCGCTTTGAGAATGAAGGAATTATTACCCACTGCGATACAGCCATGTCGATGGGTGAGTATTTTTTCACCAAAACAGACGGTAGCGAGATCAAGGTAGAATACTCTTTTGGTTATGTTCGCGATGAAAACGGTGATCTGAAAATCAATCTGCACCATTCATCTCTGCCGTATCAAGCAAAATAAGGGCGATTGACCGTAGGTCACGCTACGCGAACGCACGTCTGACAAAAGTTGAGCTAGGTCTGGCGCTAGACTGTCCACCCATTGCTGTTGCTGGCTCGACTCTTTTGGCGGTTGAATCTCTTCTGGTGGTTGGGTCATTTCGGGTGCTGCTTCTATCTGTGATGCTTCAGATAATGCGCTCGGCTGTACAGGGGACTGAGTTGCTTCTGGCTTGGGCGTTTCGGGTACTGCTTCGGCATGATTGGGATTTGGGGATGCGATTCGGCAAAGCCGACCCTACGGGAACGCATCTGTTTTTATCCCCACTGGTTATAGCGGTTCTGATAGTCATGAGGTATACAGGATTTTTTTCCACTTCCGACTTCCCTACTCCGAAGCTCCCTTTTTTGAAATTGGAGCCATTTTGGCGACACAAACAGAGCAAACAGTATTGTAATTAAAGTATTGCTTAGTCTGTTTTTGTCCAAACACAAGTTACTAGACACACAAGCTCTAGACACACAAGCTCTAGACACAAGTTACTAGCTCTCAGTCTGCGTTCAAGACAATACCTTGCTCCCCTACCTCTCACCTCGGTAGGGGATTTATTTTAACTTTAACTGATCCCATAAGGCTGAATGCTTACTTTGATTTCTATTGCTTCTTTGGTGAACCTGCAGTTAAAAAGGTAATAAACGCCAGTAAAGCTAATACAGAACCTGGTTCTGGTACAGAAGTCTTAGGAGTCGCTTCGCCAAAAATCTGCACATTAATATCCGAAGACTTATCCCAGCCGTTACCATTGCTATCGACGATATCAACGAAGTTACCTGAGGCATCAAACTGCAAGTAACGATTGTCAGCGCCATCCTGGGGCGAACCACTCAATGCTGCGTTGGAAGCATGGTTATACGAGGGATAGAAAAGATCGAAATCAGGGATCTGACGACCAACACCCCGCACCCCGAATTTATAGGTTGTACCGCCTTCGATAGTCCAGTTGAGATTGTTGAAATCCACTTGCCAAATATTGACGAAATCACCAAAGTTATCGTATATCGAGCCAGCAGCATCTAGGTACGGGACTTGGGTAATGGTAATATCTGGGTTGCTGGTCACGTTACTGTTAGGGTCTAAGGTTGCAGTGGCGAAGGGAGAAATATCCTCCTCAGCGGCAAAACCTGTCAACAGAGTCAAGCTCTCAAACCAATCCCCCAAGTTGTCTGGGTCACCAATATTCATACCAGGTACCATCCAAGTGCGGATGGTATCGATAACAAAAGTGTCTCCTACATTGCCGATAGTGAAATCATCACCAAAGAAGCCCTGGTTCTGGGCATCTGTAGCCCAACGGACATTACTGCGGTTTGCTCCAGAAATATTATTGAGATTTTCTGTAGGTAGTCCCCGGTCAAACAACATTTCAGCCTGTGCGTTGGAAGTGTAACCTAGCATGACAGCAGAAGCAGTGGCAAAAACTGCTCCAACTTTGGCGAGAGTTGAGGTAAACATAGAATTAATAGCTTGAGTATAGGGTTGACGATGTAGATTGTTAGCAATATCAAATAGTCAAAATCCACAAAAAATAACAATAAAAAGTGGAAAAACATTAATTATTTTGTTTTAGTTTTAATGGCTTTTTTTTAGTTTTATATATGCCTTTTATCTTTTGCTTTTTTCCTTCGAAAATGTTATTATAGGGGTTAACATTGGGATGAACTACACCCAAATTTCTTCCCCTTCCTTCTTCTGTTGCCACTCTCACCTATGAGCCTGCTCCAGATTTAGCTGACGGTGGCGGGAACCGATAGATTACAAAGGATTCAGGCCGATGCTTTGATAGTCTAAAACAAGACTGACATAAAATTACGACATCAAAATCCTTCTTTCCTTGGCCAGTTTCTGATGTCGTAATTTGAGAACTTATATAGACATGGTGGCAAAGCAATGTTTACAATCGGGTTTGCCTAATGTATGATATTTCGAAGAATTACAGAGCATGGTTGATTGTGATTCGCCATTAACCATGCTCCTGAGATTTTGAACAAAATTTGTGACGCATTCCCCCACTTCGTTCAAGTGGGGGTCAAGGAACAACTTATTATTAATGGTTAAATGGTTATCTCCCTAATTTTCCTGCTTATTAATACATCAGGTGCCAAATCTATCAGTAAGTGGATCTGGTCATTTTTAACTAAGTCACCTTTCGCTTCTTTAAGTAGGCAGCGGTGTTTCTGACATATTCCATGGATGAGATCGATTATGTCTAACTCTACATCACCAGATCTCACCGGATAACGAGACTTCGTGACAAACACTATATGTATCTCAATCGAGCCAACGCTATGGGAAAAAGACCTTAGACGGCTTGAAACCACAAGAACACATGTTCTATCATGTAGCCATGATAGCAAAGAAGTCACAGAAAATTCTTCGCACCGATAAGTGGAGTCTTAACCCAAGTGCCCCTCAGCAATTAATGTTTGCTGAGACAATCTCTGTTTATCAACGTGCCTGTAAGTTTTTGACTTCAATACTATTTACCCATTGGGAGACAATCGGTTCCAAAGATACAAAAGAAGCCGTTACAGCCGTAGAACGGCTAATGCACCAAACCAATAAAAACCCTAACCCTAAGTATAAAATATTTAATCGAGTATTTTAGAAATTGCCGTCTTATTATCGTCGTGCTGCTATCGCTTTTTCCTTGGGGCAAGTTAGCAGCTTTGTAACGAGATATAGAGACTGGCAATGTGGACAGTCACGGAAGAGACGGGATGCTAAGCCACCATTAATGACGATTGGAGCTAACTGTTATCCAGCACTTGGTCAAGGTCAATGTTATCGGTTAGATTCCCTCGAACAAATTCAAATCAAAGTATTAAACGGGAAAAATTGGGTATGGACAACGGTTGGGATCGTTTCAACTAGGAATCGACATACTATCCCAGCTAACAAACAGCTGTAACCGTCGCTGATTCAACGAAATGGTAAAGCGTGGTTATCCGTTCCGTTTGATTGCAAACCTAATCATAAAAAAGAAGTTAATCGTGTAGTAGGAGTAGATAGAGGAATTAATAAAACTGCTGTTATTTCAGTCGTTGAGTCCGATGGCACTGTAATTTATCGTGAATTTATTCACCCAGTCAGAGACATAGACCGTCGTGATAAAAAGCTGAAATCAGTCTCAAAAAAAGCGTCGAAAACGATGGGTAAAGGCGGAAGGTTACACAAAGGTTTTTGCCGGAATACTTATCGGAAATGTCGCCACATTAACCGTCAAATAGCCCAGATAGTCTCTAAGGGGATTGTTGAGATCAGCATTGAGTATAATGTTTCGGTTATCGCTTTTGAATATCTAAAAAACTGGAAGCCCAAAGGTGGTAAGAAGAAATCTAATCTTAAACAGCGTTTCCACGGTTGGTTAAAGTCTATAATTCGAGAATTAACGGAAATGAAATGGATCGAATCTGGCGGGAAGATTTGTGATGTAGTTGCCCGAGGAACATCTAGCAACGCTTATGACGGTAGTGGAACAGTTTGGCGTGATCGGAAAAATTACGCTCTAGCTACGTTCAGTAACGGTAAACGATACAACGCTGATTTAAGCGCTAGTTACAACATTGCAGCTAGAGCTATTCAAGAACTCACTCGCAGAAATGACAGTGAGAACCGTAGTAGCAAAAGTTCTACTCGGTTGCCTAGAAGTCGGGCAGTCTTATGTGATCTATGGGTAACCTCAAACGATAGCATAGGACACCCCCACCTCAAGCAAAGCTAGGTGGGGGAGGCTTCATTAGGATCAAACTGCTCACTTCTATTGCGGCAAATGAAGATGAAGCTTAAGCCAATTATAGCGCTGCGTGCAGGGAATAGGAAATAGGGAGCAGGGAACAGGGAAAGGAGAACAGAAGGATAACGATCAACATATAACATACATACTGTGTCTGCGTAAGTCCTGGATCAGATACTCTTAGTCTGTGATTTGACTACCGTGTGCCTGAAGCCCGATATACTGTAATTGTTGCTGCACTTTCTGGCTGCTTTGAAAGACCTCGAAAAAATTCTAGACCGGCTTTTAATCGTTGATAATCCTTTCCCAGTTTTTCCGTCATTTGCCTGAGAGTTGGCTCTAGACAAGAGTAAACATACTCTAAAAACCTGGGGGGGCGACAAGCGCCCCCAGGTCACCTACACACAGATCAATATTGTCGAAACCAAGAGTATTTAAATAGTGATGAGCGTACTCAATTTGGGTAGACTGTAGGTCAATTCCAGCTACTCTTAAATCTGGAAAAGTTTCCAAAATTATTCCGAAGACAGCTCCGACACCGCAACCGAGTTCTAGGACATGCTCACCACCAGACAGGTTTAAATCACGCAGTATCAGTTTTTATCGCCAATATTGAGCTTGTTCAATTAGGCGTTTTTGCTCTTGGGTTGAATAGCAATGAATGTAATCTTGTTACAAACTAAATCTCCCTATGAACAAAATTGATTGCCTTTAAATCCTTGATTATACTAAATAAAAAATTCAATAATGTCAATTTTTAATCTCAATTTCGGCTAATCTTGAAATTCAGAATAAACTCATAAAGAAAAGAGGGGAGAATGGTGTAAGATAATAACTTTACTCCATCCCACCTCCTGTGATTAACAAAGGTCAGCCAAAAGCAATCATCAAAGCTACTCTTAAACCATGCTTTGGCACCATCAGGGAACAGAAGGATAACGATCAACTATAGCGATTCTGTAGTTAGATGAGGTACATACCAAATTTCTTTCCCCTAGTAGGGCTGATCGAGATGTACCTCACAGTCGCGGGAACCGCTATAACTCTTTAGTCGCCGCAGCCACCGCAGCCGCCACCGCAGCCGCCACCGCAGCCGCCACCGCAGCTGCTACCGCCACCGCAGCTACTGCCACCGCAGCTACTGCTACTGCAGCCACTGCTACTGCTATTACCAGAATTGCTGGGAGGATTAAATACCTTTCGCAAGTTTTGTAGACCATTTTGGCTCAAAACTGTACTACCAAATAGAGCAAATGCCAGGGCTACTTGAGAATTATTCTGAGCATTTTCCAGCATCTGATGCTTAACTTTTAGGTTGTCTAATACAGTATCGCCGTAACCACTACGGTTTACTGGTTCAACCAGAAAGAACAAACCCATGATTGCTGTGATGAGGCACAGTATCATCAGGAAACCGACTGGCTTATGTCGCGAAATGCCTACTATAATTTTGCTGATTCCTAGGAGCAAGACAGCAAACAGAGGGAGTGCGGGATATTGCTGGGCTGATTTGGTTTGGTCTTCTGTAAGTAAGAGATTGAGATCGGTTAAGCGATCGCGTATTTGGTCTGTAGCGGATGCAGCGGATGCTCTAATTTGAGTTATAGTCTGACCAGTTCTAGCACCAATGTCAATTTTCAACTCAAGGGGATCATTTTTGTAAACCAAAGGATTTACTAATTCTAGCCCTCGGTATTCAGGCACAGGTTTTAAATGTCCACCCTGCACAAGGTTAACGATGGCTGTATCGACAGCTCGCTCTTTACCTCCAACTAAATAGCCTGTCTCATAGGCATCGAGAGAGATGGATTTCCCCTCAGGATCGGAAGCTGGTTGTTGTAGATACCAACGTAAACCGTAGGCCAAGACCACCGCAGCACTTACTAGAACTAGATAAAACCCGAGAAATAATAGTCCTGTGAAATTAATTGGGTTTGCGCTATTGACTAAGACTAATGACTCACAACCTGTGATGGTTACTGCCAAGACGAACAATAGGAAAACCATCCTGTATTGGTTGAGGCCGAAGTTGGGTAGTGAGTCTAAACTAACCTTACGCAAACTAACTTTAGGCAAATTAACTTTAGGTAAAATCCAGTACTGCTGAGGGTTTAACCGCACAAAATTGACATGCTGACTAACATGAAGATCAGCAGGTGCCCAAATATCTAATGGTGGTGCTTCCCCAAAGAAATAGTGATAGCTGGCTAGGGTTTTAGTGTACCAATCGTCGAATTTAGACTTTTCACTGGCACCACCACCACTAGGCAGATGATGAAAGGGGATTTGTAGAATGTTTGGGCAAAATTCATTCCAGTAAGAATGGGTATAGGTCAAGTGTAGATGCCACACTTGATCCACTGGATCAGAAGGGGAAACGGGATGGTCAGCTACTACTGCTAGAAACGCAAATTTCTTGTATTCATCAATCACTCGCTTAGTGTATTTAAGACTCCAGTGATTTTCCCGAGCCAGTCGCTTGCTAAAGGGAAATTTGGCATCAGGATCATCTAAGGAAAATGCCTGAAGGCGTTGATAGAGTTGGGTTTGTTGAAGGTTCATCATTGTTTGTGTTTTCCTGTACAATGCTAGTTACCTGAATCTACCCATATATTTATATTCAGCCCAAAAACAAGGTTTTATGAAAAGGTGTTTTGATTTTGCGTTCGGGTAGCGTGGCCTACGGCCAATCGCTTTTCTCAGCAGCCTGATATAGCACTACGCATACCATTAGAGCGGCAGTCTGGCTTCAAATTAGTGTGAAGATAGTTTAAATATTTCTGGATAATTTCAAAAATATGGTATAGTCCATATACTATCAAGTATGCTAGTTGCCTAAATCCCATACCCCCATAACTCAAAGCGCTGCTTGACTCACAATTCTTAGGATTAAAATTCCTAGTAAATCCTGAGGGAGTAACAGCGCTAATCATCAACATGCAAATTTTCGTCAGTCAATCAGAGTCAAGGAGACTCCTGTCGGTGATTGGATCTGGCAATCTACAAAAATACGGCAATAAATAGAAATGAATAGAGTAGTTATTCTAACACTAGATGGTGACCTAGACAGGGGAATTCGAGTCACTTTGGCATGGGGAACAACAGACAAGTCAGCTGAAGGAAAAATTATGAGTCGGTTGGCACCAAACCCCGAAATTTATCAACTATACACCGATTGGCAGAAAGGATATCGTAATTTAGAGTATTTTTACCGAAACCCCCGCTTAACTCCCAAAGGACTGTACATCTCTTCGATGAAATCCTGTGAGCAATTGGTTGACGAGTTAAGCAACAATATTAACCAATGGCTGAATTCTAGATCCGATGGCTTTGACCAGATCAGAAATCAATTAACAACTGAGTTAAGCCGTCATCGTGATATTCGGGTATTGATTCAGACCGATAATCCTCAGCTTCAACGATTACCATGGCACCTCTGGGATGTATGGGAAAATAATCATGACTCCGTTGAATTTAGTTTAATTCCCTTGGAATACCAGCCAACTCCAGAAACTAAACTGAGAAATCGAGTCAGACTATTAGCCATTCTTGGTAACAGTGACGGAATTGATATCGAAACCGACCACAACAATTGGCAGCAAGTCTCTAGCTTAGATTCATCCTCCTGCTTTCTAGTAGAACCGACACGAGAGGAATTAGACCATAAACTTTGGGAAAAAGAGGGCTGGGATATTCTGTTTTTTGCTGGTCATAGTTCTAGCGAATGTAATGATGAAAGTGGTCGAATTTATATCAATCAGGAAGACAGTCTCATCATTGATGATTTAATTCCTGCTCTAAAGGAAGCCATTAAAAACGGCTTGAAGCTAGCGATATTTAATAGCTGTGATGGCTTAGGCTTAGCCAATGCTCTAGCTAGATTACAAATGCCACAAGCGATTATTATGAAAGAGCCAGTCCCCGATGAAGTTGCCCAGACCTTCCTCAGGTTCTTTCTCGAAGAATTTTCTCAAGGAAAGTCTCTCCATAAGGCAGTTAAAGTAGCACGAAAAAGACTCCATTATCTAGAGAATCGATTAGATAAAAAATTACCCTACGCTACTTGGTTACCGGTGATTTATCACCATCCTAAAGCACAACCATGGCGTTGGCCAGTGTCAGGATCATTAGTTACACTTTTGATTAAATTAGCGTTAGGGACTGTTGCGCTCCTTAGCATTTACGGAATTTACAAAATTGCCACAGAGCCTAACAAGCTAGGAGACAAGATTAGTTCTGGAGAAGAGATACTGGATACAACCTCTGCTCGACGTTTCAAGCACCGGGGTGTTAAATTTATGGCAAAATGTCAGACTCCCTGGAGAGATAACTTAGCCATTTTTAGTCAAAAAACTTGGCAACGATGGGAGAGGTGTTGGTGGACAAAATCTAACTATAAAAAAGCTGGTAATTTATTCTTAAAATCCTGGCAAGAGGAAGACAAAGACCCAGAAACGTTAATTTATCTGAATAATGCCCTTTTAGAGGCTACTAAATCCGATTACTACACCATTGCTGTGGCGGTGCCCATCGTTAGAAACAAAAATGGCTCTGTCAAACATCGGGAGCTAGCTCAAAAAATTCTTCGAGGAATCGGTCACGCTCAAACAGAAGTTAACTTAGAGCTTTTTCAGGATAATGACAAACTCCCTAACAACTTTACTGAAAAGTTACTAGGAAAGGATGTTATAAACGGTAAATCTATCAAGGGTAAGGGTCTAAAAGTTCTTATTGCTGATGATGCTAATATCACCTCAGAAGCGATCCAAAGGGCAAAGGCACTAGTCAAGGAACGGGATATCCTAGGGGTAGTTGGTCACTATGCTAGTGATATGACCATGGAAACTGTGGATATTTATAATAGTAATAAGCTAGTGTTAATCTCCTCTGGCTCCACAACGGAAGAACTGACAGAGCACCCTAGAAATTTTTTCTTCCGGACGGTACCTACCGCTAAAATTGCAGCCCAATATTTGGTTGATTATTTGGTTGAAAATGGTCACCAAAAAGCGGCAGTTTTTTATAATCCTCGCAGTCCATTCACTCACTCGTTCTGGCAAGAATTTAAACAGCAGTTTACTAACCAAGGAGGAGAACTTGTCGATATCAAACACTACGATATATCTAAGCCCAACTTTAACCCTAAGCAAGCAATAGAGGAAATTGGGAAAACCCAGGACACAGCTATTGTTTTAAATCCTGATGGTCAAGTCACCAATGCTGTCACTAATGCTATCGATATGATCAAGGAAAACAATGGTCGTAATGTGATGGTGGGTTCCTCGGGAATCGCCAGGTCAAAAACACTAGCACTTAAACAACCCGATCTATTCGAGAACCTTGTGGTGTCTGTTTCCTGGCATCACCTAAACAGTGCTAACCCACAAGTTAATCAAGATGCTCAAACCTTATGGGGAAAATCTTTTAATTCCTTAACTGCCTGGTCTGCTTTAGCCTATGATGCAACTCGTGTGTTGATTACAGCTATCGAAAAACAGAAGAATCCCACACGTCTTGGTATGCAGAAAACCTTGAAAAGTCCTGATTTTAGTGCTGATGGGGTAACGGGAAAAATTGAGTTTGAACCGGCTAACGGTAATCGTAAGAATCCCTCACAAATCTTAGTCCATGTGGTGCCTTGTCCCAACCAGGAGTCTGGGTTAGAGTTTGTGCCCCTTGAGTATTCTTCTTGTGATCAAAAGCATTAAGCTCAAAAGCATTCAGCTATTAGCTATCAGCTATCAGCTATCAGCTATCAGTTATCAGTTATCAGCTATCAGTTATCAGTTATCAGTTATCAGCCATTCGCGTAGCGTGGCCAACGGCCAAGGCTGACGGCTGACAGCTGACAGCTGAATGCTTAGGCTAACATCAACTATAAAGAGGCAAAATACCATGACCAATAATCTTGAGCTAAGTGAGTTTAAACAAGAAATTGCTACTATCTATGATAACAGGAGCAATTCTTACGATAAGGGGGATTTCCATCCTCGGCTTGCAAATTGTCTAATCGAACATGTTGATATCAGACCTGGACAAAAAATCTTGGACATTGCTACGGGAACTGGCTTAGTTGCTATTGAAGCAGCAAAACGGGTTGGTCAGGATGGTCGAGTGGTGGGAGTAGATATTTCTACGGGTTTACTCAATCAAGCTCAACGCAAGATCTCCGCAGCAGGGTTGACTAATATTGAGCTAATCGAAGCTGATGCTGAGACCCTAAACTTTCCTGACAACAGTTTCGACAGAGTGTTATGTTGTTCAGCCCTGCCTTTAATGACAAACGTTCCTGCTGATCTACGCTTATGGAAACGTTTTCTGGTACCAGGAGGCTTAATGGGCTTGTGTGTTTTTGCTAAAACCGCTTTTACTACTGGCTTTATTCTCCAGAACGTTGCCCAAAGATACGGAATTTCATTGATATTTAGCGATGTCACCGGAGATGAAGAAAAATGCTACTCCTTGCTCACAGCAGCAGGATTTGAAGATATTAAAATTAAGCGGGAGCAATTGGGCAGCTACATTACGATAAGTGACGTAGAAGGCACCTGGGATGGTAGCTTAAAACATCCCCTGTGTTGGCCACTGCAGCAACTAGAGCCAAAACAATTAGAACAAGCCAAGGCTGACTACGTTGCCGAAATTAATGCCTTAGTCACCGACAAAGGTATTTGGAACGATATTACTACATTTTTTGTAAGCGGACGTAAAAATATGGAAAATTCTTAATTCTTAATTCTAAATTCTAAATTATTAATTCTGCATTCAATCTTTCCAAAACACTATTTAATAACTGTAGCTGATAAACCTGGCTGCTGGTATCCTGTGGTTGTTGATTTGTTGGCAAACTAATCACTTTCTCTGCCTTGGCTTGATACTTACGCACCATCGAGAAAGCGTCAGTACTGAAACAACTCAGATAATCCTGAGCTGCATCACTTAAGGCTTGGGCTACTTGATGGTCATAAGAGTCAGCGGATGAATTTGACTTATCTTTCTTTGCCCCTTTACTGAGGATATAGCTAGCGCCTCCAGCCATAGCTGCGCCCACTTTACCTTTTAAAACCAAACGGATTCCAGTAGAAAGACCAATTGGGATAACTTTCTTTGACTCCTGAGAAAATTCGGGAGGCTCAGGTATAATAACTTGAGGAGTATCGGGAACGGAAATGATTAGCTTACCAGGAGACTGATGCTCAAAAAACTCACACGCTTTATCAACCCATTCTTGGATTGCCTGTTGATATCCATCAATGTCTTGTTGGAATTGTGCTTGCCAACTGCTAAATTCCCCTTGCTGAAGTGCTGTCGCAAGTTTCGATTGATAGCGTTCTAAAAGTTTGGGCAAATACAGCCAACTCTCGAAATCAGAAACAGCGGCTTGGAATCCTTGTTTAATCAATTTCTGAGCTTTTTGTTGCAGCTCAAGTTTAGCCTGATGCTTCTCTTTGGCACTTTCTAATTCTGAGTTGATGACTTGGATTTTAGACTGTAGTGCTGCTTTAACCTGAGTTGCGATCGCATCCACACGATCCAGCCGAACCGTTGTCTTTTCCCGTTGAGCAGCTACCATGCTTTGCAGTGCTGATTCAAACATCGCCAATCCCGTGGTGTGTGCTTGATCAGATAATCCTTTTAGTCTAGCTCTCAAAGCAGGTAGGGCATCAACTCGATACAAGTTACTAAGGGTATTCGGTAATTCCGACCGAAAACTTTCCGCTACAAACCGTAGCCTAGGGCGTGTTTTCAAAGTTTTCCGCAAGATTATGATCCCCCCCAGCCCCCCTTAAAAAAGGGGGGAGCCATACTCAAAGTCCCCCTTTTTTAAGGGGGATTTAGGGGGATCTCCGAGTTTGAAGACACGCCCTAGTCTGGACTTCTTTTTGCTGATCAGGTTCCAATAAATTCAGGAAATTGACCACAAAAACAACAGTCTTGATTCCTCTATCTATTAACCAATCTCTCAGGTTTTCCCGCTCACCCAAGGTCATCAGCTGGCGACCATCCAGCACTTGAACGACTAAATCTGCTGTTAGCAGTTGGTCGCGCACTAAATTATCCTGAGCTTCCCGGTCATTTGTTCCTGGCAAATCCAGAAATTCTACACCAGTTTTTAGGAAGGGATGGGGACAGTAAACCTCTATCGAAGCGACATCAGAGCGCATACACCGTTGCTCATCTAGGATAGCATAGCGCTTGAGGACCTCTGTGCTATTTTCACTAATTTCTGTGCCATCAGTTAGGATAATTCGAGTATGCAATTCTTCTCCATATCGGATATGAATTGCAGCCCCTGTAGTGGGAATTAGACCAATGGGCAGAGTGCGCTTTCCTAGCAAAGCATTGAGCAAGGTAGATTTCCCATAATTAAACGGACCAAAGACAGCAATCCGAAATGTGGGATTTTCTAGATGGTCGCACAGGGCAATCACATCCTTTCGCAAGGGTGAGTCTTGCTCCAAATCAAGCAGACCGATAGCAGACCTAAGATAATTGACAACAGACTGATAGATTTGCTGATCTTCCATGACAATTGGTGTTCAGTAATTGGTCTTTGGTTATAAGCATTAAGCCGTCAGCCTTCAGCCGTCAGCTGACAGCTGAAGGCTTAGGTTTTTTTAATTATAATTTCAGGGTAGTTTGATATAGGTTTGAAGATGATAGGCGAAAACCCTAGATTAAGTTCGCTGACTATAGACGAAGTAAGCAAGCATACTTGGCCTAACTAACTGTTTCTGAACTTTTCGGTAATTACTTAAGTTTCCTTAGGACTTTCGTGACTTTGTCCCTCCCACAGCAAGGGATGAAGCGTAAGCACTGATGCAGCAACTACCAGCTCCCTTGAAACCCCTGACTTCAAGCACCATTAGAGCTGTTAAGGCATCTCAAAAAAAAATAAGAGAGCCGTTGGTGTGACTCTCTCGATCATCAGGGTGCATCTACTTGATCTCAGTATAGCAAGATTAATGTGGGGTGCAACCCCTCATACCTCAACGGGAGCAAAATGTTAAAAAACTTAATAGTTTGGTGAGGCTTAATGATTGGGATAATAAAGCGTTCGCGCAGCGTCGGGCTTTGCCCGAATCCCATTGATGTAGCAACCACCAGTTGACTTGAAACCCTTGACTTCAAGCACCATTAGAAC
>NZ_GL890832.1:22180-108474 GCF_000211815.1 Moorena producens 3L | reverse complement strand
GGCGTTGGGACACCTGTGCACGTTCCAGTAATCGGCAAGTTAAAAAAGCCGATTTTTCGTGTTATCTGTTGTAGAAGTAGTAAGCAACTGCAACGGTTTTGGATTAAGCTGATGCGACAGATTAATTTTTTGCTGATTTTCTCTCTATGTCTGGCACTAGTCTTATTTGGCTTGGAAAATACCCAATCTGTTTCCATTAGGATTATTGATGGTATCCAGGTTAAGGCTCCCTTGGCGATTGCACTGATTCTAGCCATGTGGCTTGGAGCAGTAATAGCCTGGTTATTCAACTTGTGGACGCGATTTATCAATTTTATAGGAACTCGTAAGATGGTTGGGCAGATACGCTCGAAGGATGAACAGATTAGACAATTAGAAGACGACATTCAACAATACAAAATTGAGATTGAACAGAAACAGTTTCTCTTATCGGCATCTGACCCAATGGGAGATAATCCACTATTAGACTAATTCTAGGATTACCATAATTCTAGGATTACCATTGGGGATTGGTAAAATGTGAAGGAACTGAATCTCCCCTATACGCTATAGGATTCAATGCCTGAGCAATATAAGTCTAACAACAATGTTGTTTACTCTTGTAAGTACCCTGTTGTAGTTTGCCCTAAGTACAGACAAAAAGTTCTGACAGGCAACCTTGAGAGCACGCTCAAAGAGTTAACTAGAGAAGCTTGCCCAAACATGGACTAAGAAATTATAGCGATGGAAGTAATGCCAGACCATTTACATCTTGGGATCGAACTTAACTCTAAGTTTGGAGTTTATAAAGCAGTCAAACATTAAAGGGATGTCTTCTATAATATCTCAGAAAATAATTGCCGCAACTTCGCTCTAGACTGCCTACGCTTTGGACTAAAAGCTATGGGCGTTTGTCCCGCTGGCGGTGGGTCTATCGAAGTTATTAAGAAGTACATACAAGACTAAAAGCGCCAGTAAGTTGTTCTATTTGAGGAGTGAAATTTACTGCCGATAGAGGAATATAAAGGCTACCATTGCACCAGGAAAAATCGCCAATTTATGGTTTCTATTCAGATCAATCCTGTTTGTTTCAGAGGTGGTATTCAATGTCTCTACAAGAGTGAAAATTTAAGAGGTAAAATTTACGCTTATTTATTTTTGTTGTCCTATTTGTCCTCCCTCCAAATTATACAATACCGATGCTACCAGACTTGATGTGACCCCAAAAAGAACTTCCGCAGTAACTCTACCTGTAGGGTCACCCTACTAGTTATAGCTTATAGGGTTTGGTGCCTAGTTTTGTGTAAGTCCTGCCGTCAGTTAATTGACCAACAGTATCGAACAAGACATGGCTATATATTAGTCAATAGACTTGATCCTATAGATGACTACAACACCTGCTACCGAAGCGATCGCTATTCTCATTGATGTGGCACAGCGGGGAGAAATTGACCCATGGGATGTTCAGGTAATTGATGTCATTGACCGCTATCTAAGTACACTGGCATTAGACAGTGATCCAGAACTTGGATACCGTGACACGGACTTGTCTCAGTCTGGGCAAGCTTTTCTATGGGCATCCATGCTAGTTCTACTGAAAGCCGATACCTTGGAACGTTTAGAAGAACCCGAGGAGTTGGAGGAATCCGAAGAACTGGATGGGTCCGAGGAAATTGATGGCAGGGGAGATAGAGGTTTGCCTCGCCATCTAGAACGTCATATACGCCGTCGCTCTGCTGCCCGACCCCCTAAAAGACGCCCAGTAACCCTGCCAGAGCTAATTCAACAGTTGCAAGAGATGGCAGTCCAACTGGGTGAAAAGCCCTTACCTTCCCCTAAAAAAGGGACTCGCTCTAGTGCCCGTAGTCAGGCAGCTCGTATTGCCCATCTAGCTCACGATGAAAACCTGACCGAGATTGCCACACGGCTGGAGGAATTTCTATGCCGCTACTGGTATGACCTAGCGGCAGACAAAGATTGGCTGAATTTAAATCAGTTGTTAGAGTGGTGGACGTTATCCCCATCATCAGTTGCATCAACTTCCGTTGGTTCTTCTTACCAGGAGGACAAACTGGGAACAGCCAAGATGTCGGCAAAAGCTGACACAGAAACAGCAATCACTCCTATTGAATCACCAATAGGGGACAGAGTTAGTGTTTTCTGGGGACTGCTATTGTTATCTGCTCAGTCTAAGGTTGAGTTATGCCAAGAGGAATTCTACCAAGATCTAAAAATCCGTAAATTGGAGTCATGAACCCCACGCTTAAAAGCAGGGGCTTGTAACATCAACTAGCCTTGTCAGGAAACCAGGAATTCTCAGCTGGAGTCACTCAAAGCATCACTCAAAGCATAGGTTACAGAAAATTCCAGCTTGTTTGCCCCTGTGTAATAGTAGCGGGGATGAAAACGAGTTAGGGACTTTAGTCCCTTGTGCTAATCGTGGGTGAGAGCTCAAGGACTAGTTAGAATCGTACTCAATTGCCCACATCAACCTCTATGGATTTAGTTTAAGGAGAAAAGATACATGAAAGCCATGATTCTGGCAGCTGGCAAGGGAACTCGCGTTCGCCCTATCACTTACACTATTCCCAAGCCATTGATTCCCATCCTGCAAAAACCAGTAATGGAGTTTTTACTAGAACTATTACGACAACATGGCTTCGACCAAGTTGTGGTCAACGTCTCTCACTTGGCTAACGAAATTGAAAGCTATTTTCGAGATGGGCAACGCTTTGGCGTTGAAATTGCTTATTCCTTTGAAGGTCGCATTGTCGATGGTCAACTGGTTGGGGAAGCCCTCGGCTCAGCTGGTGGCATGCGCAAGATCCAGGACTTTTATCCCTTCTTTGATGATACATTTGTGGTGCTCTGTGGTGATGCCCTAATTGACCTGGACTTGACAGCAGCAGTTAAATTCCATAAAGAAAAGGGAGCAATTGCTACCCTAGTGGCAAAACCTGTACCACGAGAACAGGTTTCTAGCTACGGTGTCGTAGTTACAGATGAAACTGGTCGAATCAAAGCTTTCCAAGAAAAACCCTCAGTTGAGGAAGCCCGCAGTACCAATATCAACACAGGAATTTACATTTTTGAGCCAGAAATATTTAAATATATCCCCTCTGGTCAGGAATATGATATTGGGGGCGAACTGTTTCCCAAACTTGTGGAAATGGGGGCTCCTTTCTATGCGGTGCCAATGGATTTCCAGTGGGTTGATATTGGTAAAGTGCCAGATTACTGGCGAGCTGTTCGAGGTGTCCTGCTCGGAGAAATCAAGAATGTACCGATTCCTGGCAAAGAAGTCGCTCCCGGAATCTATACTGGTTTAAATGTGGCCGTAAATTGGGACAAAGTGGATATCAAAGGTCCGGTTTACATTGGTGCTATGACCCACATCGAAGATGGGGCAAAGATTATCGGACCAACTATGATTGGTCCCAATTGCTGGATTTGTAGCGGAGCAACCGTTGAGAATAGCGTAATTTTTGAATATTCTCGCCTTGGAGCCGGAGTACGTCTAGTGGATAAGTTAGTGTTTGGACGCTATTGTGTTGATAAGACTGGTGCGGCTATTGATGTTCAGGCGGCAGCTCTAGATTGGCTGATTACTGATACCCGCCAGAGTTTGCCTGTGACTGAACCAGCAGAACGACAAGCGATCGAGGAAATCCTGAGCAGCAAGAGTTAAAAGGTTCACGTAAATCCCCGTCCTGATAGAAGGCGGGGATTTACCCAGCTAAACAGCGTTAAAGAAATTTTCCAATTCAAGATCACACAAGAGGATCACGCGTATTTGGTAGTTGCTACTTTGAAATATTGACTATAATGGAAAAAGGAAATAACTGCAAGGGGCCTTAATGGTTTCGACGTGTTGGTGAAAGCTGACCCGTGATTCAGGTCGAGAGTGAGTCTTCTCTCGCAAATACCGGACTCAAAAAAATTGTAACTGCGAACAACATCGTTCCTTTTGCTCGTAAGGCTGCACCTGCTGTTGCCTAAACACCTATAAACAGGTTCGAGCGTCTGTAGTTTGACTCCGTTAAGGACTATAGACTTAACCCCAACGGATGCTCTAGTAAGCTGTCTTTGGTCGGTTTGCTAGCTAAGACTTCACCAAAGCATCCTGTCATCCGGGATAAGGGATGATCCCCGCTCCGAGGGTTAAAGGGGCTAAGCCTGTGAATGAGCGATAAGTAAATAACCAGGGCGGACACGGGTTCAATTCCCGTAGGCTCCATTAAAAAATAAATATGACCATAAATATCACCAATTCAGATTGATTTCCCTGAATAAATCCAGAAAATCATCGTTAATTTTATCAGTGTTAATTTTTATTGTCTTAGGAACCATGGAAGTTGTTATTCCGTGATTATAGTTAACTGTAATCACCAATCAATACTTCCACTTCTCTATTGATTAATCTGTTGATAGCAGTTCTCAAAAAGGTTCGGTAAGTCTTGGAAAAATAGGATTAATTTTACTGATAAAAATAATAGGAGTGACTATCCTGTCACTAATTAATCAATCTGTTATCGATGCGTGTTTATTAGCTTAAGCTAACCCCACCTCAATCAAACATTCTCAATCAAACATTGTAGATAGGGTTAGCTTAAGCATTCTGTTCAACCTGGATTTAGTACTATCGGGTTAAGAGCTTATAACGTGATCTTAATAAGCACCATGCCTATTAAAGATTACCATGATAGTTTTCAGAATCAGCTTCAGGTCGTAGCCGATAGACCACTTACGTTGGTAATCCAAGTCCATAAGAACCACATCTTCAAAGTCAGTCACCTTTGAACGACCATTGGCTTGCCATTCACCGGTGATTCCAGGTTTAACTCTTAAACGCTTATAGTGATGGCGCTTGTAGCCCATTACTTCATCAAAGGTAGGAGGACGAGTTCCGACTAGGCTCATATCTCCGATCAAGACATTCCAGAATTGGGGAAATTCATCAAGACTGGTACGACGTAGAAAGCCTCCGATCCGACTGATACGGGGATCATTTTCATTTTTGAATATATGACCTTTAGCTTGGTTTTCTACTAAGTGCTTGAGTTTGTCTGCACCCACGATCATTGAGCGGAATTTCCTGATTTGGAAGGGTTTGCCATTCAGACCACAACGGATCTGACTATAAAATAATGGACCGGGATCGACTATCGACATAGCGAACGCAATGGGAATTGCGATGCTCACGGTAATTAATAATCCAACCAAAGCTCCAATAATATCAATTAATCGCTTGATATTATTGTTAGCTGAATGATGAACCTCTTGCTGAAATAAACAACTGGGTATTCTGTTATCCCAAATTGGTGAATCAACCGAGGTATAAGCAGAAGACTTGGAGATAATCACGGCTTTTTATTAGTTATCTAAAGTTGATTAAACGACGAAATAATTGCTTGAAATACCAAGGCTGATAGAACAGTTATGCTCAAGGGAGCTAACTTGCTTAGGTAGTTTTTGCCCAAACTTTACGGAATAGTCTCCTGCCATTTTTTAAAATATTTGGTAGGCACCCACTAACCCTAAAGTCTTTGTTGTCAACTAAATAGTCTATTAACCAGACCGCTGAAAACTTTAAAAGTTCCCGCTAAAGTAGATATTTTTTTATAAAAGTAACTGATATATAGGTAGATGACCTAGTCATTTTTATTGACCGCCTTATTAATAATTTTTAATCGAAGCCTCTGCTCATAGTATTTTGGTTTGTCAAAAAAGGAGTAGTATATTTTGTATCATTTCACTGAACTTTCACATTGTATCGGCGAATTCGTGAAGGGATTGTGAATTGGGGTTGAATTAATTGACTTCCAGTCTGAATTTTGGTAATAATAGTTAACTATTACTAATCAAAAAATGACTCGAAATGATTAGAAGTTAAAATAATGCAATTGATGTTAAAATGATGTTAAAATGCTAGGTATACATCCCTCAAGACTACTTCTGATCCCAAATCCAAGTTAAAAACCTCCTTTATAATTAAGTCACGGGGCGAAGCCTTGGGTCAAAGGCAGGTAAACGCAAGCTTATCTAGCCGCAACTTCCCTCTCGACTGGGCTAAAAGGGGGCTATAAAAGCGGATTTAAGATCACAGATAAGTAAACACGGCTATAGCTTAGCCATGTTGCCAGCTTGGCAGTAATTTTCAAGAATTTACCGAAAACAGAACAGAAGCGCTTCATCCGAGTCTCTTAAGAGCGTCCCACGGATTGCGAAGGGCTGACGCCCCGCTGCGCGAACACATCTGTTCTGTAATGAAAGAAACTTGCATCGTCAAAAGCCACTATTTTGCTCAAAGCTCTTGAATATTCCGATCCATCCCGTGCCCCCGCCCCACTCCATACCCCAAAAACCCCACACCCTCTCAAACGTTAAAGCTACTTGTCACCCCTTGAGGTAATTCACACCCATCTGTTCACACAAATCTGTCAAGGCATTAATAGTAGCAATGACTTCTGAATGGTCAACGGAGTCATTGGTCCGAGATGTCTTCTGGGACTCTGGCGTAGCATCGGCTAAGTGCGATTGGCCGTAGGCCACGCTACGCGATCGCAATGGTGTCTTTTCTTCAGACAATCCTATGCCCCAGGATTGAGGCAACTCTCCTGTTGACCAATCCATTGCTGGTTCCTGAGTCAAATCTGATTGGCCTTTGGCCACGCTACGCGAACGGTCAGACACCACCTCAGTCATAGTCAGAGAGTTTTTGTGCAATAAGGTTTCCGGATGTAATTGAAAGCTATCCTTATCCTCAAGTTGAACCTGTACATCCGGTGGTTGTTGTGAGGAAGACCATAGGCTTGAAGATTCTCGTCCTAACTGCTGAGCTAGACGATTCACAAAGGCAGCAAAAAACATTTCTCCCTGCATGCCTAAGCTGTGCATTTTTTCAAGTTCCTGAGATAAAGACTCCTGGTAACCTTGAAGATCTCTGTGTAGGGTCTCAAAAATCAACCGCTGGTTAACATCTATATTCTGTATGAGTTGATCAGATTGTTTTTGAAGCTGCTGTAGTTGCTCAATCACCTTTTGTCTTTGGACTACAGCAACAATCTCGTCCTGATTTGAAGGCAATCGGTTGATTGAGTCATCACTAGTGGGATTCTGTTTTAAGTGAGCTTCCCAATTCGCTAAAATTTGAGATAGCTTTTGCGTCAAGCTTTCGACAAGGCGGTTGATTAGCCCTTGTGAGAACTCTGAAGCAATCTGCACATTTGCAGTTTGTTGTTTGGTATAGTAATCCAGCTGCTGCTTGGTACTCTCCAAACGCTGAATTTCTCGTACCAGAGACTCCCGCTGTTGCTGTAGAGCCTCCAACTCTACCTGCCATGGTTTCGTCAAATCGGTACGTAGATGGTTCATTTCTTGATTAACCGCTTGCAGGATTTGCTGCACTTCCTCCTGAACAGATGTGGGTACTCCCGTCTGAGATGGGGTTACTGTAGTACTTGTATTGTCCGATTCTACCCCTAGTTTTTGCTGTTGGGAAACTAGGTAGCTACGAACTTTCCGCAAAACCTGGTGTGCAGCCGCTAGGTCACCAGACTTGAACCATGGTAGAGGAAAGTCAGGCTTATGGAGGATGTGGTCAATATCAGCAATCAGAGATTGAATGTCGGTTTGAGCAGTCACTTTGAAACCCTTGACGAGAACAAATTGAGTCATACAGGAGTGAGAGTCAACCCCCTGTGTCTAATGTTAAATTGCCAGAGTCACCAAACTATTACAAATTGTTCATCATGGAGCATAATAACTGTACTTACCCGATGTGATTATTGCCAAGCCCTCTACCAGAATGAGCCTACCTCAGCTCACTGCAAGTAGTTTAGCTCCAGTAGAATCTTTGTTTGTCAAGGCAATTTCACTCACATCAGTCATTTTCGTTGGTCTACCAAAGGTGGTGAGGTTAAGCAGATCTGTTTCATTGGCTTCTTTTAGTTGACACAGGCAAACTCCCTGACTCACTTGATTTGACAGCGGATCATCTATCTATTCAAGGTGTTTACGAAGCGCTCATGATCCCATGGAAGACCGATACAATTCATCTGAAGTTAACTCTAATGTTCATGATTCGATGGCTAGCACTCCTTTTTTTGCTGGCTTACCAGATTCTAGTGTCAAAAAAGCCATTATTAATATGGTTACCCGTAGCCATCCTGCAAATCGAGTGATTTTACTTGAGAATGACTGGGGGGGGTCTGTCTATTTCATCTTAGATGGTTGGGCAAAGATTCGCACCTATAACCTGGATGGGAAGGAGGTGACCCTCAATATTCTTGGGAAAGGAGAAATCTTTGGTGAAATGGCAGCCTTAGAAGAAGTACCTCGTTCAACAGATGTGATTACCTTAACCCCTACAACCATTGGTAGTATACCCGCTCAGGATTTTACCCAGTTAATTCATACGGAACCTTTGGCTGGTGTCCACTTAGCTCAGTTGATGGCAAAGCGTCTGCGTCAGGTTAACCGACGCCTACGCTTGCGGGAGTCAGATAGTACCTCACGAGTGGCAGACACCTTGTTGTTTCTAGCTGAAGGACAAGGCAAATTGAAACAAAGAGGAACTGAGATTCCTAACTTACCTCATCGAGAGATAAGTAGCCTCAGTGGATTGGCGCGGGAGACGGTCACACGAGTCCTGACAAAGCTGGAGAAGAAAGGCTTGATCATGCGGGATCACGATACCCTTTTTATCTGTGATCTGCCTGCTCTCGAAAAGATGATTATCTAGTCTTGATATATAAGGTATCTGCAAATGAGGAGAAATTTGAGATGGGCTAAGATGCAAGGGTACTTTAACAGTATCTCTTCTGTTATCATCTGTCCCTTTCCTCAAGAGGTTACTAAATTTGCATGAGTGATTCTTTTGATGATGGTCAAGCGGCTTCACAAGATCTCTTTGCCCAATCTAAAAACAAACCCACAAAATCAACAACGGAATTCCCTAAGAGCAATGCTGATGTAACTGAGATCGGGCATCAATTAACTGGGGAGCAAAATCACCCACTAGAAAAGAGGGAACCTAGGGCAGTCTACAAACAATCCACTTCTGCTAACTCCCCTAGCCTGAATAATGGTCTAAACCCTAGACCTCAGACACCTATAACCATGGTAGAAACAGCGTTTCTGGCCAGTACCGCCAGCTTGATTTGGCTGATTAATTATTACTTTCCTCTAGGACCAATACTCAAAATGTTTTTCCCAGTGCCGATTGCTTTAGTCTACCTAAGGAGGGGCAGTAGGGCATCCTGGATGGCAGCACTGGTTTCGGGGTTGTTACTATCAGTGCTGATGGGAGTAACTCGCAGTATTATCTTTTTGGTCCCTTATGGTCTGATGGGGGTGCAACTGGGAGCTTTGTGGAAACGTCGAGCTAGCTGGCTGCTTTCTATTAGCATGGGTACGCTAATTGGTACAATAGGCTTCTTTTTTCGGTTTTGGTTGTTCTCAATTCTATTGGGGGAAGACCTCTGGGTTTACGTGATGACCCAGGTGACAGGATTATTGGATTGGTGGTTTCTCAAGCTGGGGTTGCTATTTCAGCCCAGTCTATTTCTAGTTCAAACCCTGGCTGTAGTAATGATTATTATCAATAATGCCATTTATTTATTCGTGGTGCATATTGTAGCCTTACTCATGCTCGACCGATTAGGAAACCCGATTCCTAGACCACCAAACTGGGTAAAAGTTTTGCTGGATTACGATTGAGCTATTAGTCATTGGTCACTTGTGATGGCGAAGAGACTGTTTGTTATACTTTCAAAGGTCAGCTTACACGCTACTTGAGGGCTACGCTTTCCGCAAACAGTTATCAGCTCTGAGCCCTTGGAGCTTAGAGCTTAAGCTTGATTGATTACCTTTAGCTCAGTTTATGCCCGTGGTAAGTATGGCAATCGTTCTTTTATTTTATGGAAATTTATGGAATTATATGGCTAACTATTGTGTGTGAAAATGTGTGTAAAAAAATAGTAATATTAACTAGTTAACTAGTTAATACTTGATTTGCTACTTTTACAAAACGATTCTGTTACCTTATCCAAAGTTTACTGTTCCCTTTCACCACAATTAATCTATAGTGTAGTGTTTGTTTCTATTTATTTTTATATTTCAGATCAGAACTAAGGACTAAGAATTAAGGACTAATGATCCGAGTTTATACCGAGCAGGTAAAGGGAAAACGGTGGTTACAGCAGTATCAGGGATGCTCACCGGTATTTGCTTGTATTTTAGGATTCACTGCTACTGGCCTGATTCCAGGTATTTCTGCTGCTGGCGCTACCCCAGATGATCGTCAGTATACTGCGATCGCTGATGCTGAGTTTTTGGTCAATGGAGTTACTCCCCAACCTCAATATCCCCTTCCTCCTCTAACTGTGGGAGTATCCCCTGTCTTGATTTCCCGTGCTTTAGTGGAGGCATTTAACCTACCCATCTATCTGTTCAATGCTGGTTTACCTCACCCTCCGACAGTACCAGCCATTGACTTAGGTGGTATTCCTGCTAAGTGCCTAACTTCTGGCAATGCCTTGCCCCTCGAAACAGTGAAACGGCTATTTGAGCAAGGTTTACAGTGGGGAGAAAAGCTAGCAAGTGTGGTTGGTGATAGCTATCTGATTATTAGTGAGTGTGTGGTTGGGGGAACTACCACCGCACTTAGCCTGCTCACTGGCTTGGGGATTGATGCAGCTGGCAAGGTTAACAGTAGCCATCCCCAGTGCAATCATGCTCAAAAGTGGGAGGTGGTGGAGCTGGGGTTACAACGAGCTGGGTTAGCGGGTAGGGGAGCCGGGGAGCTTCCCAAAAGCGAACCTAGGAAGAAAAATTCACCGTCTCACCCCTACCACCCCGCACCTTTATACTCCGTCACCTCCTCATCCTCTCACCCCCTCACCCCCTCACCACTTGATCACTTAAAGCTAGTGGCAGCGGTGGGAGATCCGATGCAAATTGCCGCAGCAGGTATGGCAATGGCAGCTAGTCGTCGCTGTGGCGTTTTACTCGCTGGTGGTACCCAAATGCTAGCGGTTTATACCTTAGCACAGGCATTGGCAGAGTCGGTTTTACCCTACCCCAGTATTACTGAGGGTAATTCCCTAGCATGGCAACCAGCACAAGTAGTTGTGGGAACAACTCGCTGGGTGGCAGAAGACTCGACTGGTGACACGGTTGGATTAGCACAAGATATTGGGAGTGTACCCCTTTTGGCAACACAATTAAGTTTTACCCAGTCTCGTTATCCTCAGCTACAGGCATATGAGCAAGGATATGTCAAGGAAGGTGTGGGTGCTGGAGGATGTGCGATCGCAGCCCACCTTTATAAGGGCTGGAACTCGGCTGAATTACTTCAAGCCATTGAAAACTTGGTCGAGCAATATCGTCTTTCTCTGAGGTGATTGTTGTTGGAGCCAGTGAAAAAACACTTTACAGTCTGACCAAGTTAGGCACGAAAATCACAGAGGTGCTGATTTGTTTTCCCTATTAACCTTCAACCCTTAGACTAATCTGGATAAAACTGCCAATTAGGAATGAATTCGCTGTGCTAGGAGTTGTTCTTCTAAGGCAGCAATCCGATTGTAGGCTGCTGTGAGTTGGGCAGTTAAGCGTTGAACTTGAATATCAGCAGAGATATTATTATTGCTATTTTTAGAGAAACTACCTAGCCCAGAGTTACTATCAATCAGCACATCTTTATGTTGGGTCAGTAGGTTAATGGCACTTTGACTTTCGTGGGTCCGGGGTATCGGTTGGCCAGTTGGTTGAGATTCCTCAGTTTCCTGCCTTGAACTATTTTTGAGTTCAGAAAGGCCTTCTGAAACCTTCAAACTGAGTTTTTCGATGGATTCGCACAGAGTATCTACTCTATGACTTAGAGCCATGATTTGATTTTGATATTCATCCATAGGATTTAAAACTGCCATAACTTAGTTCTATTTTTATCCTAGTCACTTAAGGAAGAAAATCCGATGAATTGCTGATTTATTTAACTATTGTCAAAAATCTGTCAAAAATCAGCTCTAAACTCCTTAGAGTCTGTTTCCCAGAGTAATTTTTTTCAAAAATGCCAGATAGCCGCTGTATATCTTGATATTTACCCTGATTAATTCAGCATTAATTAATACTTGTCTTTTCTCCCAAGTTTCGCACCACAATTAGCACAATCGGTTTTTTCGGAATTAATTCCTTGGCATTAGTGATTTTTAATACATAACGTACGGATGATTTTCCCCATGTCATTACCTTCTCAAACTCCTAGAGAGATGGTCAACTGCTATTAGTTGACAAGATAACCAATAAGTGAATTAACTTCTTGATCGAGATATTTCTATCCCCCCATCACTTTATCTTACAGATTTAGATTTCTTATAGTTAGGTCTAAAACAAGACTGTGTGTTGAGGGCGAGGAGGGGGAGGAAAAGGGAGACATAGCTGGTGTTTTCGTTCTTTTGATCGTGCTTACTCTTAATAAAATTCAATTAATAATAGTCAAACTATTATTGAGGTCAAATGATGTCAAAGTGATGTCAAAGTAGATTCAGATGCCTTAGCCCTTGACTTAGATTAGTTTTGTTAACCAGACTATAAGTAGTTTTTAATTTATTAGACTTACCACATCTAGCAGATGGCTGTTGGTCTAAGAGGTCACAAAAGTCAGTTCATTGCTCATAGCTATAGTAATTGCTATTGAGCCAATGTAAATTAAGGTCAAAGAGTTGGTAACCAAAGGAAATTCAGAAATACTTATGAAGCGACGCTCCTTGATACTAGGTGCTAGTACCATAGCCCTTAGTCAGTTAGCATCTGGTTGTAATATCGGACAACAAGCCTCTTTAAAGGTAAGGCTGTTGCAAAATTCAATACCAGTTCAGCTGTTGGGTGAATTTCGTAAGACCTTAACACTACGGGCTAAGCTAAATTTTGACCCGGAGAAACAACTATCTGCTTTATTCAAACTCCTGACAACCTTGAAAGAGCAAGGCAAACCCAATAATAATCAAGATCGCTCCTTTTTAGATTTGATCCGGATTAGGTCTAGGACACCGATAAGTCCTGATTTAGTTACCTTAGGAGATTATTGGCTCAAGTCAGCCATTGAGCAGGAATTGATCCAACCTTTGAACATAGAAACGTTGCCAGGATGGAAACAACTGCCGCCAGAGTACCAGAAACTTGTTAAACGTGACCAAACTGGTCAGCTAGACAACTCAGGAAAAGTTTGGGGTGCTCCTTATCGCTGGGGTGCTACTGTCATTGCCTATCGCCGTGACAAGTTCAAAGCCTTAGGCTGGACTCCCACTGATTGGAGTGACTTGTGGCGTGAGTCTTTACGCGATCGCATTTCTGTGTTGAACCACCCCCGAGAAGTGATTGGTTTAACCTTGAAAAACCTAGGCTTATCCTATAATCAACAGGATTTAAATCAAGTCAAAGACTTGAAACCAGCACTTCGACAACTGGCTAAACAGGTTAAATTTTACAGTTCGGATCACTACCTAAAACCTCTAGTTTTGGGGGATACCTGGGTAGCAGTCGGTTGGTCTACGGATATCCTGGCACTAAGAACACGCGATCGCCAAATTGAGGCAGTGGTGCCTCAGTCAGGAACAGCCCTGTGGTCAGATGTATGGGTAAAACCGGTATCAGTTAGCTCTGCTTCTGACTCCTCAGAAAGTAACTCTGAGTCGGATTTAAGCAAAAAGTGGATTGAATTTTGCTGGGATAGCAAATCAGCCAAGCAAATTTCTCTACTGACTAATGCTGCTTCCCCGATTCTGCTTAAGATCCCAAGAAATAAGCTACCACAAGATATCCAAACCTTACCTCTACTGCTGCCAGAAGCAGAAATTCTCAACAAGTGCGAATTCCTCCATCCCTTACCAGAGTCTACACAAAAGCAGTATGAATCCTTGTGGAAAGAAATGCGAAATACGTGAAAATTGCCTGTTCTAGTTTTGTGATAACTGGCAAAAGGCCGAGACTTTGCCAGCTAAAGGGACTTGACCAGGAATACATACCTCCACCTGGCACATGGAATTACCATCACAGGTATAAGCTCCTAAAGGCTTTCCTCGCTGGTTAAATACTCTGGTATTATAGTTATAATCTCTGGCAACGTTGCCCATTTTGTTAATAAAAGCATACCTACCCAGATAGTTAAGCAGACTCCAGAGTTGGCGATTCACTACCAAATCTACCCGGCGTTTACTCGGATAAGCTAACCAATTATCCAGTAGCTTACCGCCAAACTGTTCATCAGCCCACCAGAAACTTGGAGTAGTGAGCTTAGTTTGAGAGATAGTATCAGCAGTAATCACAGACCCATCATTAGGAAGATTATCTGGCTGCAGGAAATTTAAATTCACAGCTTCTGTGTCCGGCTGCACTCCTACAGTCTTTTGAGCTAAAACTGGTTCAGGCTTCCAGCCAACCAGAAAACAGCTCTCTAGAAACACAAGGCAGAATACACAAGGCACAACAGACAAGGGATGTATTTTACTAACGGTGTTTCTTTTATCCATAGGAATGCACTAAAGCATCAGTCAAATCAATAGTGATACCCATTAACCTTCAACCTTCAACCCTTCAACCAACTAACCTTCAACCTTCAACCAACTAACCTTCAACCTTCAACCAACTAACCTTCAACCTTCAACCAACCAACCAACCTTCAACCAACCAACCTTCAACCTTCAACCAACCAACCTTCAACCAACTACCTTATCCCCACAGACGACGCCTAGGAGAACCATTAAGACGCTGGTGGGTATCAGAGAGTAAGGAAGGAATATCCAGTTGTTCGGGGCAACGGGGAAGACACTCACCACACTGGGTACAACGGTTTCCCTTGACCCCCCTAAACCAATGACCAGCATTTTCAAACATTTGATAGCGATATTGACCAAACTCGCTCATGTCGTAAGCCAAAGCAAGATTGCGCAGCCGCAAGACTTCTGGAATGTTAATGGTTTCTGGGCAAGGTAGACAAGCGTAGCATTGACTACAGCGGTCAGTTCCTAGAGCATTGTTCAAGTGGGTTTCCAAACGAGAGAATGCTGCCACTTCCATTGGGCTCAAAGACTCGTCTCGGTTAGCGACACTTAAAGGCAGGGTCACCTCATCTGGGTTAGCCGGTCCAATACTAAGGGTAGTAATGCGGGGATCGCTTAATAAAAATCGATAGTTCAGTTCTAGTGGCGAGAAGGGATGGCACAGTTTCTCTAACGTTGGTGGTGGGGTGTAGAGTTTGCCTGCTTTATCAGCAGGAGATATGATGAAGATGCCCATATCCTTCTGATCAGCCAATTCAATCGCCGCAGCATTGCGTTGAAAGAAGTAATAGTAATGCAGGTTGATGAATTCAAAAAAATCTGTTTGAATTGCCCCTAGAATCACTTGTATTGAACCATGGGTTGAGAAACCAACGTGCCTTATACGTCCCTGGGCTACGGCTTTTTGGACAGCTGCCATACAGCCACTGTCAGACTTTACCCAGGACAGATGCTCTTCAGTGTTAATCCCATGAATTGCTAAACAATCGACATAATCGAGCTGTAGACGTTCTAAGGAATCATTAATCCACTGACTCATCAAATCAGCATCAGGGGTTGGTGGAATCTTGGTGGTTATATATAGCTGGTCTCGTGGTACTGACAATCCAGCTTTCAGGATGTTACCAAGGTATTCTTCACTCTTGCCGTAACCCCTGGCAGTTTCCAAGTGGTTAATTCCTTGAGCGATTACCTGTTGCACTGTCTTCTGAGCATTTGACTCAGACCCTAAGCAACGCATGGTGCCACAAGAAAACACTGAAAGCTGGAGATTAGTTTTTCCAAACCGCCGATAACGCATGTTGCCCAACTGCTGGAATAATCTTATCTTTGGTTAAAACGTTGCCCAAAAAACAGTTGCGCCAAAAATTCAGTTGATGGCCATCGATTGTCTTGGGGTATAGCTTGGGTCATAGCTTCGAGCATAGTTTGGGATATATCTCTTGAGCCCAAGGGTCACTTGCGGTATGGCATCAGGGTTAGAGCATCTGGAAAACTCTCACCAATGGCTAAATGGTAAGGCTTTCAGAAACATCTCTATAATTTTTTGACAGAGCAATTAATATATTGTTGCTGTTAAATCCCGTTTAATCCCAATATTTTGGCTTTAGCTACCACGACTATATCCTCCACGGTGAAGAAAATCTTCTGGGCGGATATTAGATACAAATTCCCGAAAAGCTCGACGCTCCTCTTCATCCTTATCTTGGTCTACAGGTATCGAAGCATCAGCAATAACTTCTTCCATCACCCAAATCGGACTGCCAGTACGCAGGGCGATGGAGATGGCATCACTTGGTCGAGCATCAATTTCTTTCTTTGTCTCACCCTGACTAACACAGAGGCTGGCATAGAACGTGTTATCCTGGAGAGAGTGTATTATAACACGATCCAGTGTTATGTTCCACTCCTCCAGGAAATTGACCATTAGGTCATGGGTCAGGGGACGCGGTGGCGTTTGTCTTTCCAAAGCACTGATAATTGCCTTTGCTTGATCTTGCCCAATATAGATTGGCAGAGCACGCCGATCTAAGACATCTTTGAGTAACACGATGGGGCTACGTGTTACAGTATCTACTGCAATGCCAGCAACTCTCATTTCAATCATCAGCTTAGCCTCTAGAATACGGTCAGCATCAGGGGCATCAAAGCGAAGCGGTAAACTAGTACTGTACAGACGGGCACCGAAACTTGCCCTTGCCAGATCTGTTCTTTTCACGTTACCGGTCAACGGTAAGATTAGCCCTTGAGAATCCAATTCGGTGAGATCAACAAGATTGTATTCTCCAAGTATGCCTTAGTCTCAGGAAATTTGTTTGGCCACTTCACTAAAAAAACACAAACTTATGCCAGCTCTTTTCCTACTAACAGTCTAGTTGCACCAGTTCATCCGCTTACAGAAGAACAGTATAAACAACAGTGTTTACAGGATTAATTCAAGCTCTCGGCACAATCGGACCAATCGGAAGCGATCGCTTTATTGTTTCCGGTACCTCTGATGCTATGGATGTTATCTTACAGGATTTAGAACCTGGTGATAGTGTAGCAGTGGATGGAATTTGCCTAACGGTAGAGAAAGTTTTGCCCACAGGCTTCTCGACCACTGCTTCTGATGAAACTCAGGGGCGCACCACCCTTGGACAAAGGCTACAGACAACTTCTTACGTTAATTTGGAAACGTCTTTGCGTGTGGGTAGCAAACTAGGGGGTCACTTTGTAACAGGTCACATTGACGGTATTGGCTGCTTAACGGAATCTTTACAAACACCAAACTCCTGGGAAATGTGCTTTACAGCACCAGCTTCCTTGATGGATGTGTGGCAGCATAAGATAGCTCGTTATCTTGTTCCCAAGGGTAGCATTGCCGTCAATGGGGTCAGCCTAACGATTGCTGAGTGTGACCCCAACGGCAGTTGGTTCAAAGTAGCGGTGATTCCCCATAGTTACAGCTATACGAATCTTAGCCACTTACGGACTGGCAATTGGGTGAATATCGAAAGTGACATTTTAGGGAAATATGTCGATAAGTTGCTGGGTAACCGAGTGCCAACGCCTGAAGGGATTGATGAAATTTCGCCGGAATTTCTGCTAGAACATGGGTATTTGACATCCTACCCTGGCTGAAGCCTGTAGGGCTGTTTCATGTTTGTGAAAGATCAGGGAGGCCAAAGGTGAACAACTAAACAACCCAACCTTCACATTTCACACTTGAGACTTCACATTCTATTGGATTCCGACCTGGACCGAAACAGAGGCTCAACAAGCACAACAGGCAAGGTTGCTATTAGAGCAAGAACGGCAACGGTCACAGCGGCTAGCAGAGCGGTTAAGGGTGATGGGAATTGACCCGGAGCTTCTGGAATAATCAGGTTCAACAGAAATGCGTTCGCGAAGCGTGACCTTTGGTCAATCGCATTCTGATTAATGTTCTAATTAATGATCTAACTAATGATCTACAAAACTCGATTCCTCAAGTACTCTTCACCCTCTTCCCTTCCCTACTAAACCTTTCCTACTAAAAATCTATAGGCTGCTAGAGTTTCCCTTGCCGTTCTCTCCCAAGAGAATAGCATCGCTCTTTCCTTACCCTTTCTAATCAATTCCTCCCGCAATGGAGAATTACTGATCACCTTGACCATAGCATCTGCTAATTCAATTGGCTGATTAGGGTCAATTAAAATTGCCGCATCTCCCGCTACTTCAGGCAGGGATGAAGTATTAGAGGTAATCACAGGAGCACCCAAAGTCATCGCTTCCAAGACGGGCAGACCAAACCCTTCATAGTAGGAAGGATAGACAAAAACATCTGCATTTGAGTAAAACCAGGCTACTAGTTGATCGGATAAGTAGCCCAAATGATGAATATGGTGTTTCCACGGGGAACTAGCAATAGCAGAAAAAATAGATTCATAGCACCATCCTTTTTGTCCAATCAGTACTAACTGATGCTCAATTTGATGCCGTTGTTTTAAATAATTAAATGCTGCAATCAGAGTATTAATATTTTTCCTAGGCTCAAGAGTACTCACAAATAAAATATAGGGTTGGGCGAAGTCGTAATTAACTGATGTCACCAAAGACTGAACCGTGTTATTCGGTAAATCTAGTGTATTGGGTAAATCTAAAGTAGAGTAACGGCTAGCTTGAGGAATAACTTGGATGTTGTCAGGATTTACTCCTAGGTAATTGACGATATCCTGTTTAGTAGACTGGGAAACAGTAATCACTAAATCAGTCCACCGTAAACATTGTTTTACCCGAGCAGTATAGCTTTTAACAATTGAGTTAACATACTGAGGATATTTAATAAAAGTTAGGTCATGAATCGTCATAACCCGCAAGCTTTTTCGACAGGGATAAACCACATGATCAGTACCATGGACGATATCATGATTGCCTAAGTATTGCTCACAATAAGGTAAAATGGGATTAGGTACAGTGGCTAGTAAACTAGAGATAGTAACCGGTAACGGTATAGTTTTAATCTCTAGATTTTTAATCTCTAAATGCCTAGTTAGCACTTCAAGAAATGACCAATCACGAGATAACCATTTTCTTACACTTGGTTGATAGGCGACACTTAACTGAAAGTCTTCCTGACTTTGTAGCTTATGGAGTGCCTGAATTAAATTTAAGGCATACATTCCAATGCCACTTAACTTATGGCGAATTGGTGTAGCATCAACAGCAATTTTTATCATATTTTCCTTACTTAATTACCAAGTAAAATTATAATTGCTACTTGATAATTAACTAATTACTATAGATAAACTCGGTTCCGGTCAAGATGCCATCACAAATAACATCTAATCCTTTACTTTTACCAGGAATGAATTCATTGAGATCACATACCTGAAGTTTAAATTCCGATGGATTACTAGCTTCGGTGGTCATCTCTAGGGGAATCATGCGGCGGAAGAAAAAGTGATAGGCATACTTTCTTGCTCGTTTTATGATTGCCTCAGGTAAGCCATCCCCTAGGGGTAACTGATCTAAATACTGAACATACTCCTCTACAGAACTGGCATCCATAGTTATGCCTTTATTACGAATCCACGCTTCTCCTGCAACGATTACAGGTATACCCATGCTAGTTAATTCTACGCCCATTTTAGTGCCGTAGATCAGAGCCGCATTACATTGGAGGATAGCAGCATAGGTGCTAACGGTACTTTCTGGAGGAATCACAAACACATTTGGAGGCAGAGTGGGGAAAACCTGACGAATTTCTTCAAACAAGGGTTGACGCGATCGCAAAGTCCCTCGAATCTCGGCTGGGTGAATCCGAATTAACAACTGTAACTCTGGTCTTTTAGCAAAATACCGAATAGTTGTCAATACCCATTCCAGCATATTAGGAAAAGCATTAACTGGGTAATGGAGTTGAGCATCCCACATCACATTAGTCAGTAACCCAATACAAGGACGAGAAAAGTCTACTCCTACCGCATCAGTAATCTTGGTCAGGTCAAACTGAGGACTTTCATGGAACCAAATCCAATCCTGAGTTCCTTGCCAGCGACTTTTCAAATAGTCCATCAACTGCTGTTCCATCTGGGAAGTCCACGGTATAGTTTCCCAATTACTTACTGGCTCCCACATCAGCTGGTGATGATAGGTTTGATGGTGACTAAAGATAAAGCATTGTTTGCGATAAGCAGGATTCCAGTTCACCACTCGCACCCCTTGCTGACGGGCTACTTCACCAGTCAACCCCTGAGGAACATAAATGCCGTGGTTAAATACAGCACACTCAACCTTAACCGTTTGCAGCAGCCGACGGGTTGCCCAAGTGGTCAGGATTGCGGCTTGGAAGTAACGCTTGAGAATCGGCTCAGCATTGGGTTCCCCTTCCAGGGAAGCACGAGCATAAAATCGCAGAGCTCCCGCTAAAGCGTGTTCTCCTACAGCTACCCCATTTAGGGTGTACTTTTCAATTTCAGCAATAGTGAGACTGCTAGCTATCTCCTTGGCCTGTTGGTAATCTGTATCTGTGAGAAATTCACTGTAGCGATGGATAGTCAATCCTAGAGGCTTATAGATCCGATCGGCTAGGGGAAAGCAGTCGTTACATAAGTCACGTTTAGGACCATGATTTACAAACAAGTCCTGTTTGGGATAAAAACTAACATCACACCAAAAACAAGCCGGTAAAATACCATCACAGAGCAAAATGTGAACTTGAGCACCCCTGAGGGTTAAGCCCACTGCTAGTAGACTTTCTAAAGTGATGGAATGGATTTCCCCACCCACACTAGTAGCTACCAGAATCTTAGAGCCAGTTTGGGCAGCCTTTAGGGCATTTTGCCATTGGTTTAGAGACCCTTTCAAGACCAAATCCCACCTGGGCTGATCTCGAATAATGCGCTGTCTGCGCTTATAGAGCTTAACCCTGCGATGAAGGGATTTGTTCCGCTTGAGAAACTCTTTGATCATTTGATAGTTTACAGTTGACGGTTGACGGTTGAGTGTGAGCAGGTGACACTCAGCTAAGCCGGATTACTAGGATATTACGTTCACCATAGAGGTTTGGAGATAATTATTTTTGTATGTACTTTATGTAATCGTAACTGTAACCCCAAGCCAAAACTATGCGAGAACTCTATCCCCCCATCGAAGCTTACAACCAGCAAACCCTAACAGTTTCTAACCTCCACACCATTTATTTTGAAGAGTCCGGTAACCCACAAGGTCAGCCAGTAGTGGTGTTACACGGAGGACCAGGAGGTGGTAGCCAACCGGTTTATCGCCAATACTTTGACCCACGGAAATGGCGAATTGTCATGTTTGACCAACGGGGTTGTGGTAAAAGTATCCCCCATGCTGAACTTGAGCAGAACACTACCTGGGATTTAGCTTCTGACAAAATTCATCCCACGTCTCAAAGCGTAGCGTGAGCGTGGTCAGAAGTTACCGCAAGAATAGTGGAGCCTTTATAGTTGGCAGTCTGTGAGTTAAGGGTTAAATCTTTTTGTAGTAAGGCTCCACTATTCTAAGGTTTCATCTCCGGGATGAATTTTGTGCAGGGTTTTTGTTGCTCATCTCAGGAGTGTCTTGGTTTTCAATGTACTTTTTAAGAGTAGAAATAGTAACGCCACCACAACTAGCAATAAAGTAAGAACTATTCCACTTGTGCAGGTTTTTTGTAGTAAATTATGGCTAGTTGTTCACCAAATTCTACTCTTATTTTTCGGCTTGAGACACTCTTCAATAGACATCTCCAAAAATTAACCTCAAACCCTTGCACTGCCTGGGTCAAAACCGAGTGTCTGGAGATGTCTAATGAGTTAACCAGTTTACTCAGGTGAATGTCAGGGTGATACTGGAACAGCAGGTTAACATGGTCTTTTTCCCCATCAAGGCTAACAAGCTGACATTCTTGTTGTTGAAGTAAGTTTTCAAAAATTTCATGTAAACGGCTAATCATCTCACCAGTAAAGACTTTGCGACGATACTTGGTCGTCAAGACGAGATGAGCTTTAAGGTCACAGACAGACCGACCCTTGGATAAAAAGTCATTCTTCATAACAATCCTGCTGTTGTCTGCTATAATCAGTGTAGCTTAAAAGTTAACACCAATGAAATACACGTATCAATATCGACTATATCCAGAGACTCAACAAACACTCACACTGAACCAGTGGCTGCGAGTTGGTCGATATTGGTATAACCGGATGTTGGGTGAGCGTTTTGATTGGTGGCAGAAAAATAGATGTCCGGTCAATGCCTGTCCATTAATCTGTTACCTTCCGGAGCTTAAAGATCAGCCCAATTTCTACAGCCAGAAAAAGCAACTTCCAGTTATCAAGAAAGACTTGGTTAAGATTGGATGGTCTGGAGAGTTGATAGACTTTACTGAGGTTTATTCAACTGTTTTGCAAGATGTCTGTACAAGAGTAAAAAACGCTTTTAACAGGTTTATAGCAGATGACAAAAATGGTAAACGCAGTGGCAAGCCTCGATTTAATAATGTTGCCAGATATCGGACGTTAAACTTTACAAATGCTGATAATTCTTGGTTAAAGTTCTGTACTGTTAACGGAAAATGGTTGTTTGTTCAAGTTCCTAAAATTGGTTTGATTAAGCTGAGAATACACAGACCGTTACCTGATAGTGCAAACTTAAAACAGCTATCAATTACAAGGAAAGCTGACGGATGGTACTGCAACCTGAGCCTAGAGGATAAGTCAGTGCCGGAGTTCAACCCTGATGACATTATTCCTACTTGGGAAAACTCAATTGGAATGGATGCTGTTCTAGATAGAGGCTTTTATCTAGCAATATCCGATGGCAAGAAACTCCTCTCCCTTAAACCACTTCGTCGGAATCAAGACAAGTTAACCACAGTTTCTCAACGCAAAAATAAGCGTAAAAAAGGAAGTAAAGCCAGACGTAAACTAGCAAAACGGGAAGCCCGTATTCATCAACAGATAGCTAGGAGTCGTGAAGATTTCCAGTACAAAACTGCTCATCAACTGGTGAATACAGGTAAGAAAGTCTTCTTTCACGAGAAGCTGAACCTCAAGGGTTTAACTCGTCGCAATACTCCTAAACGAGGGCGAGATGGTACGTTCTTATCCAATGGTCAATCATCAAAATCAGGACTTAACAAGTCTTGGTTAGATGCAGGCTTTGGTCAGTTCTTTGAAGTGCTGGGTCAGGTAGCCGCAAAAGCTAACGCCAGTGTAGTCGAAGTCAAGCCAAATTACACATCTCAACTCCTCTCTTATCGAGATGAATTTGTGTTCACCGACCGAGATATGCGAGAGTATTTCGATCAGGAATTAAAGCTGATTGTCGATAGAGATGTCAACGCATCAATCAACATAAAGCGAGTCGGGCTGGATGTGTTCCCGACTATAAAACGCCGTAGAGGGAAGCCTGTAGTTGTTGAATCTACTACTAATAGTACCTCAAAGGAAGCTCTGACCGCTCTTTATGAGCATCAGAAGCCCACACTGAAAGCGTAGCGGAGCGTGTGTGGTACATCACTTAGTGATATCGAAAAACTGCGAGTAAAACTGGGTATTGACCAGTGGGTAGTTTTTGGCGGTAGTTGGGGTAGCACTCTTTCTTTAGCCTATAGTCAAACCCATCCTGAACGCTGTCTAGGACTGATATTGCGGGGAATTTTTATGCTTAGGCAAAAAGAAATTCTTTGGTTCTATCAGGAGGGAGCAAGCTATATTTTCCCTGATGCTTGGGAAGACTATATCAAGCCGATTCCACAAGCAGAACGCCATGATCTAATTTCTGCTTACTATCAACGGTTGACCAGTCCGGATCCTTAAACCCGCAATTCAGCAGCTCGGGCTTGGTCAATTTGGGAAGCAAGTACGAGTAAACTCTTTCAAGACCCAAGCCTGATCCAAAAGTTTGGTGAGGGTGAATTTGCTGATGCATTTGCCAGAATTGAGTGTCATTACTTTGTCAATAAAGGCTTTTTTGAACCAGAAGACCAGTTACTCAGGAATGTAGACCGGATTAAATCTATCCCTGGGGTGATTGTCCAGGGACGCTATGATGTGGTGTGTCCGATGGTATCAGCTTGGGAATTACATCAGGCTTGGCCAGAAGCTGAGTTGATTGTGGTACCTGATGCCGGTCATTCCATGGCAGAACCAGGTATTCGCAGTGCTTTGATCGAAGCAACGGATAAGTTTTTGACCTGACTGGGTGACAGCAGCCTTGTTAGCCTGACACGGTTAACGGTTGACTGTTAACTGTTATACTGAGAAGTTGGTTGATTTTTACTTAAGTATCTTATATAGCGATGGATATAGACTATCCAGACATTGATATTGCTCCCATAATCGACCATGCCCTGCTTATTCCCACGGCTACACCAGAGCAGGTGGAAAAATGGTGTCAAGAGGCAGACCAATATAAGTTTGCTACAGTGTGTGTCCCGCCAGTTTACGTCAAACAAGCGGCTGAACTCCTCCACAGTAGAGTACCAAAGGTTTGTACCGTGATTGGTTTTCCGATTGGTGCCACAACACCCACTGCTAAGCTTTATGAAGCCCAAGAGGCAGTGGAAAATGGAGCGACAGAGCTGGATGTAATGATTCACCTCGGTGGTTTGAAAGCCGGTAAAACCGAGGAACTTTACCAAGAAATTGCCCAAATCTGTGAAGAAACGGGTAAAACCGTCAAAGTCATCTTGGAAACTACTGTGCTGAGTGATACGGAAAAACGTCTTGCTGCGGAAATCTGTATGGATGCTGGGGCGCAATTTATCAAAACCAGCACTGGCTGGAATGGTGGTGCCACAATTGATGATGTCCGATTTTTGAAAAAAGTCACCAAGGGGCAAGTTGGAATCAAGGCATCAGGAGGTATCCGAACCATCGAGCAAGCTTTGGATTTAGTCGTTGCTGGAGCAACTAGGCTAGGCACGTCTCGTGGTCCTGACTTGCTGCGACAACGGGATAACTTGGAAATTAAAAATTAAAAATTAAAAATTAAAAATTAAAAATTAAAAATTAAAAATTAAAAATTAAAAATTAAAAATTAAAAATTAAAAATTAAAAATTAAAAATTAAAAATTAAAAATTAGCAAGTAATAATGACGAATGAGTCAAACCTACAAAGCCACTGGAATTAATCTGAAAAGTATACCGCTGGGGGAAGCGGACAGGTTGGTGACAATTTTAACTAGGGAGTTGGGTCTGATTCGGGTAGTGGCACCAGGGGCAAGGAAGCAGAAATCGAAATTAGGTGGTAGGAGTGGCTTGTTTGTGGTCAATCAACTACTGCTGGCAAAAGGGCGATCGCTAGATAAAATTATCCAAGCAGAAACTACAGAATCCTACCCAGGATTGAGTCAGGAGCTCAGTAAACTGGCAGCTAGCCAGTATCTGGCAGAATTAGTTCTCTGTCATGCTTTGAGTGAGCAGCCTCAGGAAGAACTCTACGAACTACTTAATGAACATCTACGGCGTCTGGAGCAGTTACCTAAAATTACAGCTAATCCCTCAGGGTTGTCCTTAGTGTTAGCCCATTTGTCCCATGGTGTCTTTCACCTGCTTGCCCTGGCCGGAATAGCACCTCAAGTGCAACTTTGTTGTATCACACAACACACTTTAAGTCCAGATTTGACTGACCCGAATTGGCGGGTTGGTTTTAGTGTAGAAGCAGGTGGCACTATTAGTTTAGTCAGTCATGAGTCCAATATGAAGGATTTACCCAATCCAACTATTCCGAATCGAACTATTCCGAATCGAACTATTCCGAATAAAGTAGAGAGGTTGACTCAAACCACTGGCAACACTGATACTGATGTCATCCTACCCCCTCCTCCACGAGTAAATCATAAGCTGAATGCTCTGGAGTTAACCCTGCTTCAACAACTGGCAGCTGCTGAATTACCTCAGCTGACTACACTATTAAAAGAGCAATTGGGAGGGTGGAAGGCGGCTGAGTCTATAGATTCACTCTGGGTGAAGCTGGAGCGAATTTTACGAGACTACGCTCAGTATCACTTTGGTCGCTCAATTCGCTCAGCGGCTTTAGTGGATGCGTTGTCGTCTGTTAACTAATACTCATAATCCGGGTCTGTTAATAGGTAATAAATAATGGGTAATAAATAATAGTTAATGGGTAATGACAATATAATTTTGGTGTTTAAAAGCAGCAAGATTAAGGTATTAAATTATCAATTAATAATTACCATTTACTAATTACCAATTGCCGAGTAAATCATCCATTCATAGTAACAGTATGACTATCTAAAAAAGTTGTTACTGGTAATAAAAAAGCCTAACCCAGAAAAGCCAGAATGCGATCATCGGAGCCTGGAAAAAAACAAAAACACTCCCCAGACCCCACGTCTGATTTCACCAAGTCTGATTTGGTGGCAAAACCCTCATCGAGAAGTGATGAGCTAAGGGATCAGGAACTGGATTCATCACCGGATAAAGGATTTCTACCAGTTCTAAAAAATTCCAACTTCTTAGCCCTATGGAGTGGTCAAGTCTTCTCTCAGCTAGCAGACAAAGTTTATCTGGTGTTAATGATTGCCTTGATAACCAGTCGCTTTCAAGACGCTGATCAAACTATCAGTGGCTGGGTATCAGCTATCATGATTGCCTTTACCATCCCAGCAGTTCTATTTGGTTCCTTGGCTGGCGTCTATGTGGATCGGTGGTCAAAAAAAGATGTGCTGGTGCTAACCAATCTGTTGCGAGGCGCACTGGTGTTGTTAGTGCCTGGGTTGTTGTCCTTTACTCAAGGCTGGACATCAGTCTCCAATGTGCCACTCGGCTTTTACGTCTTATTAGTGATTACATTTCTAGTCTCTACCCTGACCCAATTTTTTGCCCCAGCAGAACAAGCGGTAATTCCCTTGATTGTGAAACCGCACCACCTACTGTCGGCCAACTCCCTATATACTACAACCATGATGGCTTCCTTAATCATTGGTTTTGCTGTGGGTGAACCGTTGTTAGCCTTAGCGGATAGCTTGGGAGCTCAGCTACATTTCGGCGTGTACTTGGGGAAAGAAGTTTTGGTAGGAGGGTCTTATGCGATCGCAGGATTAGTGTTGTTGTTACTGAGAACGGGTGAAAATCGGGCAAAGTCTAAGGCTGAGCAACCTTATGTGTGGGCAGACATTGCCGATGGTCTGCGTTACGTACAACACCATCGAAATGTCCGCAATGCTATGATTCAACAAGTTATTCTGTTTTCCGTTTTTGCTGCTTTAGCCGTTCTGGCGGTAAGACTCGCGGAAAACCTACCTGGGATCACCGCTTCCCAGTTTGGCTTCTTGTTAGCAGCAGGTGGAATTGGGATGGCGATTAGTGCAGCAATCCTAGGAAACTGGTTTGATGACACCTCCTATGTAGATTTAAGTCTGTCTGGTTCTGTAGGTATGGGAGTAGCCTTAGTAGGGTTGTCCCTATTCACTAACAATCTCTGGCTGGCTTTACTGATGACAATGGTATTGGGGGGGTTTGGGGCTTTGGTGGGTATCCCGATGCAGACTACCATCCAGGCAGAAACACCAGAACAGATGCGGGGCAAAGTTTTCGGACTACAAAACAACGCTATTAATATCGCCTTGAGTTTACCATTAGCCTTAGCGGGGATCGCAGAAACTTGGTTGGGTTTACAACCTGTATTTCTTGGTTTAGCAGCACTTGTGTTCTTAGGTGGGTTCTTAAACTGGTATATTTCCGGTAATAGATTAAATAATTTAAATAAACGTCATCAATAGAGACTTAACTACCAACCGGAATGCATATCGCCTGGCTCGGAAAAAAATCCCCTTTTTGTGGTAACGTCACCTACAATCGAGAAGTGACCAATGCTCTGCTCGACCGGGGCTACCAGGTCAGTTTCCTCCACTTTGCCCAAGAAGAAGAGGACCGGACTTGGTGGGGTTGTCAGGAGGTACCACTGCCTTGCTTGTACAAGTCTCAGATGTATACCATTCCAACCCTAACCGCCAGTAAGGTTTTGAAGCGATCGCTACAGGAGCTCAAACCTGATCTGGTTCATGCTTCCTTAACTTTATCTCCTTTAGACTTCCTGTTACCGGAAATCTGTACCGAACTCAATTTACCCCTAGTGGCGACCTTCCATCCGCCCTTTGATGGTAAACGACGCAATTTGCAATCGGGAACCCAATTGCTGACCTATCAAGTTTATGCGCCGTTTCTCGCCCACTACGACCGAGTGATTATCTTTTCTCAACTCCAACGGGATGTCCTAAGCCGGGTTGGGGTTCCTGATCACAAGCTAGCAGTTATTCCCAATGGGGTGGATGTCCAGAAATATTCTCCAGGATACTCCCAGTGTACCTCTGAGTTTGCATCCCAGTTCAAAGCGGAACGCCTGTTTGTTTATCAAGGTCGGATTGCTACGGAAAAAAATGTGGAAGCGCTGCTGCGAGCGTGGAAACACTGTAACCTGGGTAAATCCAGCAAGCTAGTGATTGCTGGTGATGGACCGTTATTAGCCTCATTGAAACCATTTTATGGGGAAGAACAAAATGTCATTTGGCTAGGATTTGTGGCTTCCGAGCAACAACGGATTGAGATTTTGCGGGCAGCGGATGTGTTTATTTTACCTTCTCTATTGGAAGGGCTGTCCTTATCATTACTGGAAGCCATGGCTTGTGGTGTGGCTTGTGTAGCCACAGATGCTGGAGCTGATGGGGAAGTGTTAGAGGATGGTGCTGGGGTAATTCTCAATACCCATGGGGTGACATCCCAACTGAAAACCCTATTGCCCCTATTGCGTGACCACAGAGACTGGACTACTTTGCTTGGTCACAAAGCTAGGGCAAGGGTTCTAGAGCGCTATACCTTAAGTGGGAATATTACTCAGCTCGAAAGGCTTTATGAAGAGGTTGTAGAAATTAGGCTTTTGCAATTGAGTGGTCGTGCTTAGTTTTTTTTGTTGTTTGGGAAGTTAACCTCATGCTAAGTTGCCCTTATGGTGAAGAGGGAGGTTAATTGGTAGAAACGTAGCGAGTAAGAGCACGCATCTGTTTACCGGGAATGGAAGCAGGCATTAAGGGACTCCATTCGCTGATTTCAGCAAAACCGAGTTTGTATTGGGTGTGGATGATTTTGGTGATGCTGTTACTTGAACCAATGACTAGGATTTGCACAGGTTCTCGCTTGGGTTGAGGTGGTGTGGGAGTAGGCTCGGAGGCTGGTACCGAGGCAGTTTCTTCCGGTTCTGGTAGAAAGTTGTTGGACATGGGAAGTTACCTTCTTATTGTTACCGAATGGACTACAATTAGTCGTCCTCATTGTAGTCCATTTGGTGCCATTTACTCAGTCCTGAGTAAATGACAGAATTTGAGGCATGGGAAAAGCAGGCAAAGCCCTCAAACAAGTATTAGAAAGCTACGGCATCAGCCAGAATCGAGTCGCTGTGCTGATGGGAATTGGGCGTTCAAATATATACCGTTGGGTGAATGAAATTAGAGATCCAGGCGCTGAGATGGTGATTCAACTTCGGGATGCACTGTATCAGATTAATCCAGCAGCAGCGGAAGATTTTGTTAAACTTTACTTGGGTTGTCCCAGGCAAGACAACGATTCGTCTTAATTGCGAAGCAATTGCTAGATATATCTATAAGGGATAACTTGAGATTGATTCATGAATACCCTTCCGATCAACATTCCTCCCAGCCTCAGAGTTACTGACGAGCAGTTTGAACAACTTGCTAGTGCTAATCGAGACTTGCGCTTAGAACGTAGTGCTACAGGTAAATTAATTGTTATGCCACCCACTGGGGGGAATACTGGAAAACGCAACATTGATATAGAAGGACAACTTTGGTATGGAATCGCCAAACCAAACTGGGGGTTACTTTTAACTCCTCTACTGCTTTTCGACTTCCCAATAGGGCAATTCGTTCTCCTGATGCAGCTTGGGTTACTCAAAAACGATGGAATGCATTAACCCCTGAACAACAAGAAACTTTCCCACCCCTTTGTCCTGATTTTGTAATGGAGTTGCGTTCAAAGAGTGACAATATGGAACCGTTACGCCAAAAAATGCAGGATTATATTGATAATCAACTGGGTTTGGGTTGGTTAATTGACCCTAATCATAAGACGGTTGAAATTTATCGAATCCATCAAGCTGTAGAGGTGTTGAAATCTCCCAAAACATTATCGGGAGAAGATGTTTTACCTGGCTTTGTCTTAGACTTGGAATTGGTTTGGAATTAGCAGGATTGTAAGCATTAAGCTATTACCAATCAGCCATTAGCCTTTGACCACTTAGCTGATTAGCTGGAAAATTTCCTTAGCAGCGCGATCGCATACGCCTACTTCACCCAATAACTGGCGCATTTTCTGATAATCCTTCAGGGTTTGCTGACGCCGTTCTTGATTAAAAAGTAGTTCTAAAGATTGCCGGACAATATTCTCTGGTGTGGCTTGCTCTTGTAACAACTCCGGCACAATCGAACGCATTACTACCAAGTTAGGGGGAGACATGAAGGGAATCGAAAACTTCAAGAAGGTGCGAGCAAGCCAGTAGGTAAAGGGATTAACTCGGTAGAAAACCACCTGGGGCACATCTAGTAGTGCTAGTTCCAAATTCACTGTACCTGACTTGGTAATGGCTAAATCAGCAGCAGCCAAGATTTCCTTGGTTTGACCAGCAACCACCTTAGCTTGTAAACCATAGCGCTTTACTGCTTCTTCAATGGGATGGCGATAGGCTTCTAAAGATAGGGGAATCCAAAATAGTGGTGAATCAGGTTGACTTTCCCTTAACCTTTCACCCTTTGACTGGCTAACCCGTGTTTGCTTAGTATCCAACAATTGTGACTGTAGCTGCTTGGCGGCTTCAAAGACTACAGGCATGAGATACTTAATTTCTTGTTGTCTAGAGGCAGGTAAAAGTGCGATCGCAGTTTGTTCTGGAGCTATGCCTAAGGTAGCACGAGCCTCTTCCCGGCTTGGGCTAGATTCCATCCGATCTACCAGGGGATGACCTACCCAACTAACTGACGCTCCCTTTTCCACAAAGTAACGGGCTTCTTCTGGGAAAATTGCCAACATGATATCAGTCATCTCTACAATAATCCTGGTGTTGCGCTTAGAGATAGACCAAACCCACTCTTGGGGAGCAATATAATACACTACCGGTACTTGCGGTAGTTCACGCTTAAGAAAACTCCCAATACTCAAATTTGGTCCCATGTAGTCAATCAGCACCACTAGGTCAGGGGGCTGCTGCCGGAGATACTGTTTGGCACGACCTTGGACTTTCAGGGTAGGCAGCACAAAGGGTAGAGATTCCAGAATTCCCACAGAACCAATACTGGTGGTATTACCCAACAGCTTCGCACCAGCTTGAGCCATTTGATCACCCCCTAGAGCAACAATCTCTAACTCTAAGCCAGCTGCTGTTCCCTGACGTTTCAATGCTTCAATCAGTAGAGCCCCTTGTAAATCACCAGATACCTCGCCAGTACTGATAAAGATGGTTTTGAGAGTCATGGTTAATGGGTGGATAGGGATTAGGGAAATAGGCAGTAGACAGTAACCATATCTAAATTACCTGACCACTGAAACATGGTATCAGTGCCAGGCGAGGGTAAGCTGTCACACCTTGAAATTGTGAATAGGGGCCCTTTGGGGAGATGAGGAGATCGGGAGATGGGGAGAGGGTAGACCAGCTTTTGCGCCAGTGGATTGACCTACGGTCACGCTACGGGATTGACCTACGGTCACGCTACGGGATTGACCTACGGTCACGCTACGGGATTGACCTACGGTCACGCTACGGGAACGGACATTTAAATCCATAAAAGCTTAATCACTAATTATGTAAATTTTTTATACTTAAGTATTTTCTTTTAAAAGATAAGTTTTACAATTTTATGGAATTTTAAATTATTCACATAAACTTCATTAAAACTAGTCATTTAATTCATCCAATTTTAATATTTTTTAAAGTATCATAAAAAATGAATAAAATGAAAATCATTAGTGATTTGCGCTAATTCCATCAAGCTAAAATCACAATATTCATACTATAGGGTGCAATTAAAATTTTTTTTTAGGAGAAATAAAGATGTCTACCAATTCCACTAACACAACAGTTCTGACCTTCGATGAACTGCCTTTTCAACCGGTTGATGACCTAAGTTTCATGGGGGTCACATTTGATTTCAAAGTCGGTGGGGTAGATTCAACGGATGCCAATTATGGTTCCTTCGGTCCAGGATCAATTGCTTTTGTACAAGATCCGAGTTTGGAAGGTGATGCCGCCGGAATCCTAACCCTTGACTTTGATGCACCGGTTTCCGAGCTTGAGTTTGGGGTGGCGCTGAGTACCTTTGCTACTCTCACACCTGGTTTTACAGTGGAACTGTTTGATGATGGCTCCACATTGGTAAATACGATCGCAGTCGATACTAGTTCACAGCCAAGCTTTACCGAGGGTCTGTTCTCCCTTTCTGGTATTAGTACACCAATAGACCGGGTCGTGATCGATTTCAATGATGCCGCTGCTTTCCGCTTCGCCCTTGACAACCTTAGCTTTGAGGAAGCTGGTGTTACTCTAATCGGTACTTCCAACAATGACAGCCTTGAAGGTGGCGGAGGTGACGATATTATCAAAGGGCTTAACAGTCAAGATACCCTTCTAGGCTTTGCTGGGGAAGACTACCTCGACGGTGGTGACGGTGACGATCAACTGTTTGGAGGGGACGGTCATGACACCCTCAAAGGTGGCAATGGTCAGGATACCCTCGAAGGCGGAAATGATGACGATACCCTGATCGGTGGCCCAGGAGATGACATTTTAACTGGTGGCAGTGGGCAAGATACCTTTGTCTTGTCAACAGTAGGCAAACTCACCATCACTGACTTTACCGATGGCGAAGATCTGTTGCAGTTAGATGGTCTGACCTTTGGCCAGATTTCGATTTTTGAACAAAATGACGATACCATAATCACCACCATCAATAATCAACCATTAGCTGTCTTGACTGGTGTAGATTCTGGTGATATCACAGAAGCAGATTTTGTGTTTTAATCTCCTATTTTCTTAATTAAGAATCTCTAAAATAGGTTAGCAAAGGGTAAAGGTTAAAGGTAAAAGGAATTTGAAATAAACCTTGATAACCTTTACCCTTTTCACCGACGACCAGGAATCAAACCCCGACGACCTTCCATGACAGACAACTGCAAAAACTGATGCAGGTGCTGCACATGTGGGTTATCTGGTGGCAATTCCAAAGTTTGGAGGGCTTGAGTGAACGGTTGTCCTGAAAGATAGAGCTTCCGGAATACATTTTTTAGCTGTCTAATCTCACCAGTTGTCAGTCCAGCCCGTTTAAGACCGATTAAGTTAAGCGATCGCACTCGGGATGGATTTCCCTCCACTAGCATATAGGGTGGAACATCCCGGTCAATGCGACTCATCCCACCGACCATAGCTAGACGTCCAATGTGGACAAATTGATGAATTCCCAACACCCCACTAATTCTCACCTGGGACTCAATATAAACGTGACCCGCTATAGCAGTTCCATTAGCGATAATTACATAATCTTCAATTACACAATTGTGAGCAACATGACTATAAGCCATTAGCATATTGCCATTGCCAATTACAGTTGCTTCTCCTGCCCCGGTGGCTCGGTTAATGGTGACGTACTCTCGAATTAGATTATTATCACCAATTCTCACCCAGCTAGGAGCACCATCATACTTGAGGTCTTGGGGTTCCGAACCCAGTACTGCTCCTGGAAAGATTTGATTCCTGGCTCCGATCTCCATTGGTCCAGAAAGAACCACATGGGCACCAATGGTTGTTTCTGGACCAACTTTCACATTATCTTCGATCACCGCGTAGGCACCAATCTGAACTGTCGGGTGTAGTTCAGCACCAGGATGGATAACAGCAGTAGGATGAATAAGTGTTGCCAATTTTCCAAACACCAAAGTGACCAATGACTAACAATACTGGCAGGTTGCAGGTTGCAGGTTGAAAGGTTAAGGTTGACTGTTGCAGGTTGCAGGTTGCAGGTTAAAGGTTGAAGGTTAAAGGTTGCAGGTTTAAGGTTTAATGTTGAAAGGTTAAGGTTGACTGTTGCAGGTTTAAGGGTTAAGGTTGACTGTTGCAGGTTTAAGGTTTAATGTTGCAGGTTGTAGTCATAATATATAACATTAACTTTTAACCTCCAAAGTCAAGTATTTCAAGCAAATAACCTACCCTAAAAGGGACGCCAAAGGCGAACAACCAAATAACTTTCAAGCAAATAACCTACCCTAAAAGGGACGCCAAAGGCGAACAACTAAATAACTTTCTAAGCTCTTGCTAATCATGTTTTAATCCACTATAGAGAACATAAGCTCGCCTTCTGCTGCTTTCTTACCATCAACAGTAGCAACTGAGTGCATCTTACCAAAACGACTGCGCTTGATGGACAACAGTTCCGCAGTCATCACCAGTTGATCTCCTGGCACTACGGGACGCCGAAAACGAACTTTGTCAATCCCTGCAAATACGAATAATCCCTCAGGACTATCGGGCATTTGGGTTAATACAATCCCGCCAACCTGAGCCATAGCTTCCACGATCATCACCCCAGGCATCAAGGGTCGTCCAGGAAAATGTCCTTGAAAAAAAGGTTCGTTGAAGGTAACATTTTTGATACCTACAGCTCTTTTACCTGGAACATAGTCAATAATCCGATCAACTAATGCGAAAGGATACCGATGGGGGAGTAGTTTATGAATGTCTTCGACGGTTAGAACTGTTTTAGTCGATGAGTCATCATTTACATCCTTGGTAGTTCCGGTAGAGTTATTTGGCGTGTTAACGTCAGTCAGTGTGGACATAAGCGTACTTTAATAAAATTACAGATTGCAGGTTAGTTTGTTAATTTTTAAAGGTTCAACCTTCTTTGTGTTTAACTTGCAACCCATGCGTTCAGCCAGCTTTTTGGCAAGTTGGACATGGAGATGGTGGCTAGCTTTATAGGCCAGGATATGAGCAACAGGAAAACGTCCTAATAAACTCAAATCCCCTACTAAGTCTAAAAGTTTATGACGTACTGGCTCATTTGAAAATCGTAAGGGAGGATTAACCCATCCGTGTTGACCACAAACCAGAGCATTGTCCAAGCTACCACCTTTAATTAAACCGCGATCGCGCAGCTGGTCAATTTGATCAGCCAAGCCAAAGGTGCGAGCTGGTGCGATCGCATCAGCAAAATTGTCCTGTTCTGGAGTCCAACTATACCATTGTTTACCAATAGCTGGTAACGCAAAGTCAATGCCATAGGTAAATCGAGTTTTGGGTGCTGGTAGAGCGGTTACAAAGGCATCTCCGTGATAAACCGAGACTGGCTCGTTTAATACAAAAGGGATAGGTGTTGTTTCTGAGGGAGTTAGGAGGTGACGGGGTGTTAGGGTAGCTCGAACTTGTCCGGGTGTAAAGCTCTCGTATGCTTTTCCCTCGATTCCTCGAACCCCTGCTGCTACTACTCCCACCTCCTGGATAGCTTCCAGCCACACCTTCGCCGAACCATCTAAAAGAGGCACTTCTGGACCATCAATCTCAATCTGAGCATTATCCACACCACTACCAGCCAGTGCAGCTAAAAGGTGTTCCACCGTACGAACGGTAGCGTTTCCATACTGGGCTGATGTCGAGAGTTCCGTAGATAGTGTGGTATCTGAAACTGCATCTATGTTTGCTGGAATAACCGGTTTACCTGGTAGGTCAACCCGCACAAAATATCGTCCTTCTCCAGCAGCAGCTGGTAGTACCCTTACTTTGGTTGAAATACCGCTGTGCAGTCCAACACCAGAGCGTTCAAACATACCAGCCAAGGTGTAATATACTGAAGACATTTTTTTTGGTAACGTTTATATCAATAAAGGCAGTAAAATTGAAAATTGAAAATTGAAATTAACCAATCACAAATCCCAATTAACAATTCACAATTAACCACTAACACTTCACAACTAACAACTAACAATTCACAATTAACAATTAAAACTTCTCTCCAATACCAAAGTGAAGACGACTGTCCCCTTCGGTATTTAAACCAAAGTCTACCCGAATCGGACCAAGTGGTGACTGCACTCTAACCCCAAGACCGTAACCGAGACCAGTACCGGGTAAATCTCTCTGCTCACCAGGTTCACCAGGAACAGCACCAGCAGAACCAAGGTCAGTGCCAGCGTCAACAAATAGAGCGCCCCCTATGACTGAGAAAATGGGGAAGCGATATTCTGCAGTAGCCTGAAGGTAGCTACGTCCTGATGCTAGGTCTCCCTCAGCAAACCCCCGCACGGAGTTACTACCACCAATAATAAAAGCTTCATAGGGAGGTAAATCCCCCAAGATAGTGCCCCCTTGAATGTTAAAGGCAAGAGCCTGAGGTCCTTCGGTAAAGTTGGTGAATTCTACAGGGATATAGAAACTATAGCTACCTCTTAACCGATTCATTAAGATGCTGCCACTACCAATAGGAATAGATTGTTCCATGCCCAACCGCAGTAGGGAACCTTTAGTAGGTTGGGTGGTACTATTGCGTAAATCCCGCACTGCCCCTAACTGGACAGTAGTTAGGTCATCTTCACCACTGTCACTAAAGCTTAAAAGTTCTCCATCTGTAGATTCAGGTCTGACATCCCCATCACTATCTTCAATGGCAACATGTTGATATTTCAAGCCTAGGGATGCTGTCCATTCTGACCGTTTAAATACATCTTGCGATAAAGGACGGCGAAAAGTCACTCCACCACCAGTGCGCACAATCCGGGGGCGGTCTCCATCATCATCATCATTAGGAACTTTAATATTATTCTCACCGCTGCCCCCATTAAAGACCAAGGAAATCGAGCGCCGTCGGAATGCATTTACGGTGTAAGAGGTGCGGAAGGGGTCTCCTGCAATCCAAGGGTCTGTAAAGCTCAAATCGAACAATAGCTCTCGGGTTCCCAGCTGAAATTCTCCCCCTAAGGTCTGATTATTACCCCCTAGATTTTGCTGTTGATAGCTCACGGTACCAAAAAAACCACTGGCAGAACTCAGACCTGCACCAGCCGCAATTGAGCCACTACTCTTCTCAATCACGTCTACTACTATCACCACCTGGCGTGGGTCAGTACCGGGTTCAAAGGAAAACCGTACATCATCGAAAATCCCTAAACCAAAAACTCGCTGTAAGTCCCTTTGGGCTTTCTTCCGGTTAAATACAGTACCGGATTTTAACTCCACCTCCCGGGTAATAATAAAGGGGCGAGTATTACCCCCAACCGGTTCCTCCTGGTCAGTCATTGGTGGAATTGGGTTGCCATTTTCATCCACAATCGGGTTACCATCTTCATCGAGAAAACGCACCTTAACGGCTTCAATCACCCCTTCTGCCACGACCAAGGTGACTGTACCATCCGGTGAGACTTGCTCAGCATCAATGACTTGAGCTAGGTCATAACCTTCTTTCTTATACCAATCGTTTAATTGTTTGATTCCCTCTTGGAGGTCTCGCAGATTCAGGATTGAGCCATATTGCTCACCGAAGATTTCATTAATTTTTTCCTGGTTTACGATCCGTTGCCCTTCCCCCGGGGGTTCTGTTTTGACTGCCACCTGACGCAATACTGGGTTAGCTCTGACAATAAAGCTAATCCTAACTCCCAAGGGAGTATCTTCTGGCTGCACATCCACACTGGAAAAGAAACCTGTGGCAAAGATAGCATTCACATCTTCCTGAAGCTGAGAGCGGGTGGTTGCTCGTCCTGGTCGGGTTTTAATCACCCGATAAATTTCCTCTTCCAGTTGGGGAGGTGCGCCAGTAATCAAGACTTCTGCTACCAGTACTCGTACTTCTGAGGAGTCAGAAGGAGGCTCAGTTGAAGGGGGCTCGAGTTGATTGGGTTCCGGAAGTTGGGACAGTTGATCAATCCGATTCGGAGGTGTTAGTTGAGCACTCCCTTCGATGCTATGGATTGATAAAGGAGGTTGAGTTGAAGGGGGCTCGAGTTGAGTGGCTTCCGGAAGTTGGGACAGTTGATCAATCCGATTCGGAGGTGTTAATTGAGCCATCCCTTCGATGCTATGGATTGATAAAGGAGGTTGAGTTGAAGGGGGCTCGAGTTGATTGGGTTCCGGAAGTTGGGACGGTTGATCTATCCCATTCGGAGGTGTTAGTTGAGCACTCCCTTCCATGCTATCCGGTGATAGGGGTGGCTTTGGAGTAAAGGAGGGTAACTCTGCTGCTGAAGAATCTACCGGAACGACTAGTTTAGTTGGTTTAGTTGGTACTGCCACCTGGGTTGGTGAAGAATTCGACCCTGAGAGAGTGGTAGGCACAGACTGCACAAGCGATGCAGCGCGGTCTTGGGGGTTTCCCCCATGAGCGACTGCATCAAGAACAGTCTTGGTCGGTACTGCCACCTGGTTCCCAGAAGAGTCAAGCACCGAGGCAGTCGTTGGTTTTGCCTGCACAGCAATTGTTTCAGGAACCGCTTGTAATGCTGTTTTTACGTCACTGGAATTCTGTTGAGGTGCATCTGGTAGGGACTGAATGGTTTGCCCACGGGTTGGTTTGGATACACCAATACTGGCAGTAGCAGCGATCATTGCTGCTAACAAGGGAGATAAACGCATTGTGTTGTTTGTTTTTGACACTTCCACACACCATTCCTATTGGGTCATTGGTCATTGGTAAACTCTCAGTAAGCCATTGATTACTGGTTGACGGAGGGCTAACAACTCCAGTGCCATAGGAGCAACTATTATATTAGTTATTAGTTGTCAGCCACAGTACCATGACTGAACACTTGACCTAAGCAAACAATGCCCATGCCTGTTGTCTATTTTCGTTCGTCTGTGGTTATTTTTACCAATGTGCTGATTTTTTTTGGGTTACGGGTTAACGATGGCATCAATCCCGTCACTTGTTTTTACCCGGTCAGGTCTAGTCAGAGGCTGATTAGAGTTTGCTCTCAAGAACTTTTTGTAGCACTTGCTGATAGGCTTGTTCTACATTTCCCAAGTCCTTGCGAAATCGGTCTTTGTCCATCACTCGACGCTCCGGATCAGTTTCGGCTTGGTTCCAAAGGCGGCAGGTATCAGGACTGATTTCATCGGCTAATAGTAGTTCTTCAGACGGGGTTAGACCAAACTCCAACTTGAAGTCTACTAGAGTAATGCCACACTGATAGAAGAAGTCAGTCAGAATTTGGTTAATTCGCAACGCTTGCTCAATCAGTTGCTTCAACTGCTCAGGCGTTGCTAGTTCCAGCAGTAGTAAGCGATCGCGTGTTAACAAGGGATCTCCTAAGTCGTCATTCTTTAAATAAAATTCCACTAGGGCTTTCGGGAGTACCCGACCCTCTGGTATTCCAGTTTGTTGACATAGACTACCAGCAGCAATGTTCCTGACTACCACCTCCAAGGGCACAATTTTTACCTGTTTGACCAACATTTGGTTGGGAGTAGGACGGTCAATGAAGTGTGTAGCTATGCCATTCTCTTCTAAGACTTTGAACAAATGAGATGCGATCGCACAATTTATCTCACCCTTCCCAGAAATCTGACCTCGCTTTTGGGCATTAAAGGCAGTGGCATCATCTTTAAAGTGAGTCAGTAGAATCTCTGGGTCATCGGTAGTATATAGGATTTTCGCTTTACCTTCGTAGAGTTTTTGATCAGGGGACATAATCAGTAAGATGATGGTTGACTGACAATATATTGACAGATATACCAGCCCTAAATGATTCGTAAAATATAGTGGCCACAGCCGACGCTATCGCGTTCGCTTTGGCCTACGGCCAAAGCGAACGCCGAATCGCGCTTAAAGCAAGCCCAGCAATGATTTCAGATTTTGCATGTTTGACAACTGATTTAGGATTGCTATAGATCTTGACCAAAAATTTTGGGTTTAAAGCCCCGTCCTTCAAGGTACGGCTTTGATTTATAATTAAACCTAGCGGTTTTACGCATATATAAAAAGCGTAGTAGGTCGCTTCGGATAGCTTGAGCTCCGGAAGCAAAGTAGCAAAAATACGCGCATTTTTTATAAATGTTGAAGCCGTAGCACGACAATTGAATAAATTTCTCCCGGTGCACTTTCGCGCACCTTTCCAAACGCCGCCGGGCAGACGGTGTATGCTTGTGGAGGGTAAAGTCGTTGGACTCCCCGAGAAGCAATAATCCTCGCTGCGTGATTCAGGAGGAGTGTCAAAGATAGATTTAGCTATATCCGCGATTCATAAGGGGCTGTGTGCGCCACCTACGGGCGCACTTTATAAGCCCCCTCCCACACTAAACCAATCAACAAAAGATGTGGGGTTTATAACGGATCTAGCTAAAGTTTTTCAGCAAAGCAGAAAGCGATGCAGCAAGGGAACAGGGTACCTAACGCCGACCTGTGGGGGTTCCCACGGGTAAAACAGCGGTGCATTCACCTAGTGTCTCCAAAGGAGAATCGTGGTGTTTCGCAAACAGACACAAAACCACTCGCCCTTTGCATCAAGACAATGCCCTTGTGTTTTGGGCAGTACCGTAAAACCTGATGTCTATTACAGCAATCACAATCAGACAAAATCCGAAATTTGGTGGAGCGTGAGTTATCCTTTAATCAGTTAAGTTAAGGTTAGGTTAAAAACGTCTGGTGCAGGCAATAGCTATGGTAGATCCATCTGATTTTTTACACCCTCACAGTCCCTATCACGGTCAGTTCAAGCCAGAAAACGTGGTTTTTAACGCTAATTTACAGGAATTTGCTCAAAAAGTCAGCTACATCTGTAATCTGGAAACTGCTGGTAAGCTGCCTCCAAAAGAGGCTTACCAGCAGATTAAAAAACTCTGGAAAGAGTTGAAACAAAGCAAAAAGAGCCTGGGTATATAAAGGATGAAATACGTCATTCTTTACTTCGTGGTCATCGTGTAAACTCCATCCCAGGAATCATCAGGAGGATGATCACAATAGTTTTTAGCTCGGTTAATATGGGTCTTGACAGGCCGGTCATTTGGTTGTATATCTAGTGCATCAGTAAAATACTTGAGTGCCTGGTGAAAGTCTCGTTTGATGTAAGCATTACGCCCTGCTTGATACAAATCCAAGAACCGTTTTCTTTTATCGCTAAGGGATACGTCGGTTTTGCCAATTAATTCATAAATCCTAACCGCTTGGTTTTTACCTTTGACCCGGATTTGATCTAACTCCCGCACCACAATGCGATCGCGGCACAAATTATAGGTAGACTCACTCAAGATAATGTCGCAGCCATACTCTTTGGTAACGCTTTCGAGACGAGCACTTAGATTCACCCCATCTCCAATAACCGTATAGTCCATCCGTTTTTGGGAGCCGATATTGCCGGAAACCACTTCTCCAGAACTAATTCCCATTCCAATCCGGATTTCAGGTTGGTTGTTACGACTGCGATTGGAATTAAATTTTGCTAAGCGTGAGCGCATATCTAGAGCTGATTTGACAGCCTTCCAAGCATGATTTGGCAGGGGTAAAGGTGCTCCAAACACCGCCATCAAGGCATCTCCAATAAACTTGTCCAAGGTGCCATCATGATTGAATACAGCCTCTACCATGGTTTCAAAATACTTGTTGAGCAACGATACCACCTCTGTTGCTCCGAGATGTTCTGTTAGGTTTGTGTAGCCCCGGATATCGGAAAATAGAATTGTTACTTCTTGCTTCTTGCCCTGCATTAAGGTATCTTCCCCTAGGGCTAAGACTTGATCAGCAACCCGTGGAGTCATGTAGCGATACATGGCTGTCTTCATACGCTTCTCACGAGTCATATCTTCTAGAACCACTAACCCACCTCGCACACTTCCCTCTGGGTTGAGCAAAGGATTGACGCTTAGGTTGAGACTGCGTTCAATTTCCTGAACTTGGTATTTTGACAAATAATAAGTAGATGAAGATTCCGTGTGGGGTGTTTCATTCCAGGGTACATAAACATTCGGGTCATCCCACTTTGGCATTGCCAGCACCATCGATGGTGATCCTAAATCCCCTTGAGGAGCTTTATACAGACCAATCTTCAGAGTTTGTTCTGGCATATAATGCCGAGTCCCTGTAGCCAAGCTATCTTGCCAACGCCACTGGAGATTTTCAATCGGTACTACATCCCAGATGTATCGACCAGTGAGCTTAGACTGCCAGAATTTCCAATCGGGACTGCCTTTTCTACGATTAGGACCACCTAGGAACTTGATGGCTGCATCATTGATCATCACAATTCGTCCCTGCATGTCAGTGGAAATCACTGCGTCGGTTAGACTTTGCAGGATATCTTGCTGATATTGCTTTTCAATCAGGACCCTTTCAAACAGCTGGGCATTTTCCAGAGCTATGCCTGCCTGAATATTAAACGCCCGCATAAACTCTTGATCAGAGCTGGTAAAGTAGCCTTGGTGCTTGTTGATTAACTGGGTCACACCGATTAATTTATTTTTGGAGTTAAATACCGGCATACAAAGAATACTTTCGGTGCGATAACCGGTTTGTTTGTCAGTGGTCGGGTCAAAACGGTCGTCTTTATAGGCATCTGGAATATTGAGCGGCTCACCAGTGGATGCTACATAACCAGCAATACCTCGGTTGGCTGGTATTCGGATTTCTATGGTGTTTTGTCCATCCGCTGTAGCTACCTTACTCCAAAGTTCGTTGCGTTCTTGGCATAGCAAAAATAGCGTAGAGCGGTCCGCTTGCATTAGATCCCGAGCCTGCTCCATCACTAAACTTAGGGTTTGTTCGAGCTTCAGGCTCTTCCCCAGAGACTCAGTTGCCTTGAGCAGAGCAATCACTCCCCTTTGGTTACGAGCTGCCTGTTGAAATGATTGGCAGGCTTCGAGGATGATGCCAAGGTCGTCGGCAAAGTTCTCAAATTGCTTTTCGTTGGTACTATCGAAGGGCACACCGCCAGTTTTATTCAAAAAATTTATTACAGCAATCACCTGGTTATTGCGATTAAAAATTGGCATACACAGGAGGCTTTGGGTACGATAGCCAGGGATTTCGTCAAATTCTGGGTTAAATAGGGGATGATGGTAAGCAACTGACGTATTGAAAGACTTGCCAGTGGCAGCAACATGACCCACAACACCCTGATTGTGGGGAATCCGGCGTTCTATGGTTTTGTCCGTGTGAGGTTGGGGGATGTTTGCCCATAGTTGACCTGTGTCGGTGTCAACCATGAAAATAGTGGCTTGGTCTGCCTGTAGGACTTGACCAACTTTTAGGGTTAAAGCCTCTATAACCTGCTCTAGCCGAGTTTCCAGAGCATCATTATTGATCAGTGCGATCGCTCCCAGAAACTGTTGAAAATCAGCAGCAAAGAAATCTAACCAGCAGCTAAATTGAGGAATGGATAGGGTTTTGATGCGGTCAATTAGATGGCTGGTTTGTGAGGGTTGAGTTAACTGAGATAATGTAGCAGTAACACTACTGGTATTCGGTCTTGTCATACTTCGTCTGCTCCTGCCTTTGGAGGCGCGTGAGGGCAAGTCAACTGGGCAGATAAGAATTGCTGCGTTGATAAGTCTTCTATCGTCTTTGACTTCAAGAACATGAATTGACACCCTGGCTATAAGTAGATCTGAGGATATACCTATCCTGATTACAAGTTTGGCATATCTCTACAGTCAAAATCAGTACCCTAGGGGGTACTTTCTAGACTATAGGTTTCCCTAAAACTGTTAAGGATTGTACAATTACAATAGTTAAGTTTTCGATAAGATTTTGTAATAAAGTCAGTAAGCTCAACCCCATTACGCCCCCTGAGACCCTGAAACCCTTCCTTGACATGCTCCCTATGACTAGGCATAAACCCTTGAATTAGGCAGGCTTAATTAAGCCTTAGGTGATTAAAACTTCACACCTAACACCTAAAACCGCTACTGGTGTCAGACCTGTGGGATGCTTACCTCAATGTCGGGAGGAGGATGTGGTTGTCTATGAAGATCTCAAGATACAAAACATGGTCAAGAATCATCATTTGGCTAAGTCGATTTCTGATCCAGGTTGGTATCAATTCACCCAATGGTTAGAATACTTTGGAAAAATCTGGGATAAAACTGTGATATCGGTCAACCTCCACTTCACATCTGCCGATTGTTCTAACTGTGGTTATCGGGTGAAAACATCCCTCAGCACCCGGACTCATAAATGTCCTCGTTGTCATCTAGAAATCTGTCGTGATCCCAACGCAGCTCTCAACATTTTGAAGCGGGGATTAGAGGTTTTAGGTGTTGAGTACAACAGTACCCTAGGGCATAGGAAACTGCCGTTAATACGGAAACGCGCAGGCGTGAGTTCGACCGCTGTTGATGAAGGGAAACCTAATTCAAGAAGTTGTCTGATTGAACCTTGAATCACATATTGTGAGAATCCCCCGTTATCATCTCCGATTTAACGGGGGAGTATGTCAAGCAGCGGAAGACATGGATTCGGAAAACACGATAGTCTGGTAGTAATGTTGCAATTGGCGTGTAGCAGCTGACCAACTCCAGCGTTCAGCTTCTGCTCTAGCATTGCGGCGCAGAGTTTCCCGTTCCTGCTGTTGTGCTAAGAGACGCTGGGTTGCTGCGATCGCTCCTTGCTCATCTGCTGGATCGTATAAATACCCATTCATCCCATCCGTGACAATATCGGGAATCCCTCCAGAGTTGGCTGCTACCACAGGACAACCTGCTGCCATCGCTTCTAGTAAGACTAGTCCTAAGGTTTCTGTCCTAGAAGGAAAGATAAATGCATCAGCAGAGGCAAAGGCCGATCCGAGGGTTGTACCGGTAAGGTAACCCACGAAATGAGTCGGGGTGCCAGCAAAGTGTGCTTCTAGTTCCTTACGGTGGGGTCCATCCCCTACTAATGCTAGGCAAGCGTTGGGAATTGCTTCTAGCACTAGCTTGATCCGCTCAATTTCTTTTTCAGCAGAAAGACGGCCTACATAAAGGAGTATGGGGCTGTCTGGATTTCCTTGGGAAAGATGCGATCGCATTTGGGATGAAGCTAACTCTGGTTGGAACGTTTCCGTATCCACACCTCGCTGCCACAAGTCTACTCGCTCAACACCATGGTCTCTTAATTCCTGTACCATAGCATTAGAGGTACACAAATTCAGCTCAGCTTGATTGTGACTAACCTTAATTAACTCCCACATAACTCCTTCGAGCATACCCAATCCGTAGTGCTGGAGGTACTGAGGTAAATGGGTGTGGTAGGAGGCGACCAAGGGAATATTCATCACCTTGGCATAATACAGCCCTCCCAACCCTAATACTGCTGGGTTGACAACATGGATCAAATCTGGCTGAAACTTTTCTAATACCCCACCAATGGAGGGTCGTGGCAGGGCTAGCTTTAATTCGGGATACAGGGGTAGGGGAAAGCCAGAAACACCGTAAATTTTGGCTCCTTTGTATGTTTTTAGTCCCCCTTCTGGGCATATAACTAGCACCTGGTCACCGTTACGCTGCAAATGTTCCACCGTGTGGCGCAACCGGGTCACGATGCCATCAACTTTGGGTAGAAATGTTTCAGTAAAAAAAGCAATTCGCATAATTAGTGATTAGTCATTAGTCATTAGTCATTAATTATTTGTCTTTGATAGTCCCTTAATCCAATTTGCTTGACCCTACTCGCTAAATGTATCAGGTTTGGGGCACTTGTTGAACATGAATTAGTTTCTAGGTATTAGACCATTGGCCATGGCGTTTAGGGATTCCAGGACGCCCTTGACTCTAACCTGATCAGTTTGGTTATAATTGTGGTTTGTATGAAACCTTTTTTGACCTCAAACCCCCAAGGTAAGAGTTAATTCTTCTATAGTTCAGTAAATTCTGGAGTTGGGATCAGCACTTCTGAAGCGAAGCTAGTCCTGGGTGCAAAGTGAAATGCTCCAGCAATCGAACCCCAAATGAGTTCATCGGTTTGGGGGTCACGTCCCCTGTCAAGACTAATCAATTTTTCTTCCATTACTTCAAAGCTGCTATCGAGATAGGTTTCTTTACTATTGCGCACCACCAAGCAAGCTTTACCTGGTTCTACTTCCGCTTTGAAGCTATGACCAGTCCAGGCAACATTGAACGTGCAACCAGGAAGCTTCTCTAGCTGTTGGGCACTCAGGGATTTTAGACGTTCTAAATCACGGGAAGCTCCGTATAATAGTTTTTCATCCTGAACCTTGTAATTTTCGATTTTGATTTGCCCGTCTAGCTCAACAATCTTTAGCACCCGCACTCGGTAGGGGGTGTTGAGCATATAGTCATAGGCTTGCTCAAGGAACAAGCTACATCCATCTAGCACTGACCAAGGTAGAGGACGCATGCAGACGCGGATGTGAGCATACAATGGTGGATTCTCAAACGCCTGCTCTTGGTTACTAAAATCAGCTGCCATCCAGCGAGCTAAAGTAGCGATATCCGTAGAATGAGTCATTACCAGAAGTGTTGAACTTAGAATAGCGCGAACTTCGGATGAAGTAGTTTTTGATGCAGTTAGTATCTTTACAATACATCGTCTTGATGCAGTCGCTTATGTTTGGATTCTGCATCAAGACCAATGTAAGTATTCAGCTATCAGCTATCAGCTTTCAGCTTATCGGCTACAGATGGTGCTACTTGAAGTGCTTTTGAATAAAATAAGCTGACGGCACCTCAAGTAGCACCATCTGTAGCGCATATGCTTACAAAATCTCGAACTATTAAATTCTCCCGTTCAAGGTTTATCTTAAGCACCTCAAGTAGCGTGAGCTTTTAGCTGACGGCTGACAGCTGACGGCTGAATGCTTACAGACCAATTGCTAAAAGCTTTAGTTGACAAGCGCCCATCATTACCATGATCCGAAGTTCCCTATTCCGTATTTGCTGTCCCCAGCGCTATAGCTGATAGCTTACTGGCAAGAGCTTGGGAATACCTCTGGTTTCTTTGGGTTATTTCAAACCTTTAATCCCAAACAATAGAAACTGTGTCACCTGAGCCTCACTAAAATTGTTATCACTCACCAAAATTAAACTCTGAGTTCCATCACTCAAGCGCGGACCAAGGGTCATTCCCTCTAAATTATCTAAGTAAATCCCCAATTCACTCAAATCCAGCAACAACTTTTTTTGCAGTGGCTTAATCTTGGAAACATCACCCTTGAGACTAGCAATTTTGGTGGTATCGGTTGCTCCACCGGTCACCACTTGATAAAGTTTGGCACTGAATCCAAATAAACCATAGGTACGCTCCAAACTCAGAAAATGTCCTGCGGTATCCACTGCTAATAACTCAGTTAAACCGTGAGAAAGGGTGTTAGGGGGGTCTGGGTCGAGTAAGTAAAGATGTTCACTAACCAGCATTGGAGGAGTAACGTCTCCAATCAAATAGTGCAACCAACGAATTCCCGCTGCTTGTTCGGTATCTGCTTCTGGCTGGTCTTGGTGTAGGGAGTACTCACTGGCACTAAATAAGCGAAATGACTCTTGCCCACTTGCTGCAGCTAGGCTGATCGGTTCTAAGGTCAATGCCTCAAAGCCTAAGTTATCCTGGATACCATTACTGACTGTTCCTAGGTCAGTGTCATTCGGTAGATAACGCTGGGGAATTTTTAAGTTTTGCAACTGTTGTCCTGTTGCTATATCAAACTGCCGAATGAATGGAGCAATGCCTTGATTAGTAGCCCCTTCACTAGAGATAAATACAGAATCTTTTCCAGACCAAGCAATCCCTTCTGGATCCAGGGTACCCCTTACAAAGGTCTCACCATTTTTATCTTTGAGGAAAGTGACATCTTCCACTTCTACGTTTTCAATCCCTATGTTTCCTGTATCGGTGGGATTGAAGGTTAGTTTTAGGGTGTAGAATCGAGCCGGAGCTAATCGAGAACGATCATCAGAAACAGCTAAAAAGCGATCGCGTTCCCGATCATAGGCCAATCCTGACAACCCTCCCACTACGGTATTTTTGAATTCCGTTTGGGGGAGTTGATACTCCCCTAAGAAGTTCACGGAAAGGTTGAGGAAGGTGCGTTCCTCTGCTGTGATGGCTGGTAAAAAGCTACAGGTAGTGGTCAGGCTACCCAGGAATATTATTACCACAACCCATAGCATATTTGATAGTTTTTTAGGTTTTCTTAACATTAGGTCAGTCTACCAGTACCTTAACTTACTTGTATTATTACTTGGTTCGACCAGAAGTGTTGATTGTTATAAATTAGGTCTAAAAAAAAGTACCAAGCTGTCTACTAACTATTGGTGCTATTTAAAAATTAAATTATGCTCGCGTCATGTTTTTAAAACAGTTTACAAAACGAGTCTTGGATAGCTTAACATCTATCCCTAAAAATTACTACCCTGTCTCTTGATGCAGTCGATCATGGTGCATCTCATATTTGTAAAAAAGAAGGTAATTGTGGGAAGTGTGGGAAGTGTGGGAAGTGTGGGAAGTATGATAATTTTATGATAATTTTGCCTAATTTAATGCATTGAGATGCACCCTTATGCGTTCTGCCCTCTGCCTTCGATACACTTTTATTATGGGTATTTAACCGGACTTGATATAAAATCCTAATGACCGAACAATTGGCAAGAAGTTGACTAGTTTACGAGATGTCTATTACAAACAGACACAAACTATTCACCAGATTGGAACCAAATCCAAAACAAACCTTGGCAAAACATCCTATCCTCTCCTGATAATGTTTGTGGACTAGTTAAAATTTCCACATCTCGATCGGGAGGATAAATTTATACTTGCTGCTGTTGGCGATTAATTAACCATCCCAGTCTTGCGCCATTATCCCTATATTCCCTCATTTTGGCCTGTGTCTTTTCCAGGGAATAACTGGGAGACATTAATTCAACCACAAAATCGGGGCACAAAGGAGCAAATCTTTCTTTTTCCGCTTGAGTCAAAGCATTCCACCGTTCAATTTTCACCCAAGACGCATCTGGAGAGCGCTCTGCACCCGAGGAAAGTTTGAAACCACCGGAAGAGTCAAAGGATTTTCCTAGCTGATTTTGGCGACTCCAAGCTCTTAACTGATACGTTAGATCAGCATTGCGTACGCTAGTTTTGCTACCCGTAGGTGGCATAATAATTAATTATCCTTTAGCTGTACGCTCGAATCTCAAGTCACGGTTAGTTTGACAAAGCTGAAAAAATTGCTTGTCAGTTAAGTCAATAATTAATTCGAGCCTAGCCGGTAAACTGACGGTATTAGGGTTCATCTTATCAGTTTAGATAGTAGCAATAGTTTTCTCAATTATAGTATAGCGCTTTTTAAGCTAGTAAGGTACATTTTTTTTGGTTTTAGGAAGCATGGAGCTAAGGCCGTGGGCCACGCTTTCGGGCTTTGCCCGACCCTGCGCAAACGCCAACGGAGCTTCGGAGCAGTAAAGTTATAAGAGGGAAAATGTAAAAAAAAATTGTACTTTATTAGGCTAAAAAAAACGATATTTTATATCATCCATACAGACACGGTTTTAAAGGGATATTAGCTTAGTCCAATCATCGTGTAAAATTCCAAGGATAAGCATAATACAGTTGGGGGTTTCAATGCTCTGTTAAACTAAATTTTTATTCTCTGGAACAGGGTAATAAAAATCAACATTAAACGTTCAAGATACCAATTTTGTTTTTAGGCATTTTGAAGTTAAGCTGTTGCGCATTTAAATTGGATATTATTCAGTTAGCAAAAAACCGTCAAACCCTCTCCAATGCTCCCATTACCCCCTTACTAAGGGCAGGGCTGTTTCATTCTTTGGGATAAATTGTCAGGTCAATAAGCGTGAAAGGGATGAAACCTTGAAGAGGGTAGCCTTATTACAAAAACTTAAACCTGTTGCCCATAACCTGCCGACCATAAATGCTACCCTCAACTACTGTAACTTCAAGGGAAGTGGGGTGCTGGGGAGAGGATATTTTTAAGGTGAAAAATACCTAAGGTGCGCTTGACCCATTAAGAATTAAATTCGCGCTATAGGTGCGCGCCAAGGGCGATTTACTCGCCCTTGGGTCGCACCTTCGGGTCGCACTTTTTATTAATAAAAATTCCCCACGGTGCGCGTTCACACCGCTATCTCCCTATCTCCCTATCTCCCTATATCCCCACCAATCACATTTTAGTCCGACAATGAAACAGCCCTGGCTTACTAAGGGGGGTTAGGGGGAATTGATGCTCCCCTGCTGTCAGAACCATGGAATTTAAATGAAGACCAGCTTAAGGCTCTGCCTTGATATCTGGAAATGGTGACAAATCCTGAAAAAAATGGTTATAATATCCCTGTGAAGACAAAACATTGATTAACCCTAACAGGTTGATTAACCTTGAGGAATTTACTTAGAATTGCAGAGGTGGTCTATTCTCTATAAGTAGATTTACGGTTACGGCGGTCAACTCAGCAATTCTATAATCCCATCAGTTATTTAAGGGCAGTAAGGCAATGTATAAGAATTGCGTAATTGACATTAACTCCAAGCCTAATAAGGTTGATAGCGTTTGGCGTCTAGCCGAAACATTATCTGTAGAGGAAAAGGCTGAATTGATTGAGCGCTTGCTTGACCAAGAATCGGGGTTGATTGTGCTTTCAGCAACTACCCACTTCGCTGATTATATCCTGGCCCAGATGAGTCTTTTGTCATCAGAGGGCTTGGTGTACGTATTCAGAAAAGTTGCGGCTCAGCTGTCTAGCAAAGGGAATGGTTTGTAGATTGTTATCATTAATCACCCACAATATCCAGCTTATTCTTTTTTGTTGGTGGTTAGTAGGGGCAAACCGTGGTTTGCCCCTACAGTAGTTAGTAGAGATCAACACACTATGACTAACGACTAAGCCACTAACGACTAACCACTAACTTGTTTCCCAGATTTGATGTAACCTCTACATAGACATACTCCAGCCGCACTGGCTGACGAGCAATGGAATCGAGGGGAATCCCATCAAAACAAGCAATAATATCCTTCAGGTCTAAAGACTCTGGTAGCCAAAAGGCTAAATCATTTCCATAGCGGCGATGAGTAAACCCTAATTCTTGGGCACGAGCGATCGCTTGTTCTTCTTGAGGGGTATCTACTACTACAATTTCTTGAGCGGGAATCTTTTGCCGTAACTCAAGCAAACTCCCCTCTGCTACAATCCGTCCCTGTTTAAGAATACCAATTCTCTGGCAAACACGTTCTGCTTCATCAAGGGAATGAGTCGTCAGCAAAATAGTAATTCCCTGGCGCTGAAGACGTCGAATCAAGTCCCAAATTTCATATCGGGCTTCAATATCTAAGCCTGTGGTAGGCTCATCTAAAATAAGTAATTTCGGCTGATGCACTAGAGCCACAGCAATATTCATCCGTCGCTGCATCCCACCACTGAGGGTTTCCACCGGACTTTTTGCCCGCTCTAATAAATTTACTGCAGCAAGGGCAGCGTAAACTTGTTTAGAGCACTGCTGAGCATCTAAACCATACAGACGAGCAAAGAAATACAAGTTTTCTTGACAACTAAGGGTTTGATACAGTAAATTCTCTTGGGGGGCAACCCCAATCAGCTTTTTCGTTGCCTCGGACACTGGTTGGTTATTGATTGCGATCGCACCACTATCTGCTCGTAGTAAGTTACAGATGATATTGATAGTAGTTGTCTTACCTGCACCATTGGGTCCGAGTAAACCATATATTTCTCCCCCTGGAATATTTAGGGTTAAATCCCGCAGAACGTTTCGATTACCGTAAGACTTATTTAATTTATGGATATTTAGCACTAGTTAAACCTTCAGCAATACTAAGGCAATTTAATCAGACTTTTTTTACGCGGGGACGTACAAGTCGAAAGCCCCGTGTTTTTAAACCGGGGATGAAGACTCACAGCGACTAAAGTCGCCTAGAAAAATAAGCGTAGGTTTCCGGAATCATTGGAAAAGATGATATAGTCTAATATTAGGTACAGGCTGAAAAACCGTTGGCTCAGACGGGAGAGAGACCCGCAACTGATTGACCACAAAGTAGTAATGCCTAGAGGGCAGGGAGAATCCTCTTTAAAAACCCAATCGTCAACTAGCAATTGGCGTGTGAACCCAGGAAAAATCACTTTTTAACAACAAGGTACGGTGGGGCACACCGGAACCTGGGGAAATGGTTAAAGTACCCGTTCGCGTAGCGTCGGCTTTGCCGATACGCCTAAGGAGAACTGCCCTCTGGGTCTGTCGTGAATCGACTAGGAATTTGGCACAGCGGATTCTTGGTTTGAGTACTGTCCTGTTTTTGGCGGCGTCAAAGATGGAACACGACGGTTTAAGGTGGCTCGTTGATCTAGGAATCCCCGTCTCGCGATTAGCGGGGAGTGTCAAGATAATCGGATGATTTTATAGGAGTACTAGGGTAAGCATTCAGCTATCAGCGGTCAGCTATCAGCTAATGCTTCACAGGCTAGAAGCCTGTGAAGCATTAGCTGATAGACTTTTCCCCAGACTTTCAATTCTCATTAATCTCGAACTATTAAATTCTCTCGTTTTAGGTTTATTTTAAGCTGAACGCGTAGCGTGAGCTAAAAGCTCACGGCTGACGGCTGACGGCTGAACGCGCACGCGTGCGCGTAGCGCATATGCTTACCTACTAGGTAATAGATAACTGACCCGACTATACTTAAGTTTATTTGTTTGTGCAAACCTCCTCATTCTTCAAGGGTTTAAACTAGGTTACCCTGCACAAAACTCCCGTGGGTAATCACAATCTCCTCTCTACCCGAACCATCCCCTGGTATGACAACCATCCGACTATCACCATCACTGAGGAAAAGCCAAACAAAAACCAGAAATGAGACTCGATTTGCACCAAACTATTCCCATCAGCCCATACTCCCAGCAAGGCTTCGTTCATATGATAAATTGGGTTAAACTTAGCGATTTCCAGTAACTGTTCCGGAAACAAAGCAGTTGGTAAAAATGCACCCCCCAAAATTAATAGAGGTACACCGAAGGTTCCCACTAAGGCATTAACGTCCTCAGTGCGCCGCGCTAATTGAGTTCCCAGAAAAAATCCCACTCCCACATAAGCAATAATACTCAGGAAAATAATCAATATCCCTAGCAACACGGAACCTTGAAACCTTGCCCCCAAAAATGCTGCTATGGTATAAACCACTAAGGCTTGACCTGTACCAATGCAGCTGTGAGCCAAAAAAATTCCTAAGAAATAGGATATGCCGCCTAATGGAGAGAGAAATAAACGCTTGAGCATGTGCTGTTCTCGTTCTGAGACTACCGTTGCGACGCTACCCCCCAAGCAGCTAAAAAACAAAGCAGCACCCACAAGAGTAGTTGGGGCAGCACGTTCAAATGCTTCAGCGGTGGATAGCTGAGCCTGTTCTGCCATAATTAAACCGTTGAGAAATAGCACAGTAATTGGAAAAATACTCCAAAATAATAGGCTACGCTGCCTTCGCCATAGTTCAATCAAGATTCGTTGTGCTACAGCACAGGTTTCCCGCCAATATTTCATAATTACAGCAGTTTTCAATTGGGTTAGGTACAGATTCCTGGGTTTTAGGGAACAGGGAACAGAGAATAGGCAAGAGGCAAGAGGCAAGAGGCAAGAGGCAAGAGGCAAGAGGCAAGAGGCAAGAGGCAAGAGGCAAGAGGCAAGAGGCAAGAGGCAAGAGGCAAGAGGCAAGAGGCAAGAGGCAAGAGGCAAGAGGCAAGAGGCAAGAGGCAAGAGGCAAGAGGCAAGAGGCAAGATGGAAAAAATCTTGTGTACCTCATGATTGTGAGTAAATGCTTTAAGCTTTAAACTTTCAACTTTAAACTTTCAACTTTAAACTTTTAACTTGAAGGCCAGAAGGAAGATTTTTGTGTTTATCTTACCTATCGTCTATGGATTACAAACAGGGTATCAAGGTCTCTGAGATAATAAAGAGCAAAGCAAGCTGCTAACATTGGCCAGGCGGCAAAAAATAGCAAGTTCGGATCATTAAATGGGCTTAGATATTGCTGATAGGATGAGAGAGTTGATACCCCATGAAATAATAATACGCTACCATAAGTAAATCGTTTTTTCCACCCTAGTAAAAATCCGATGATGATGACTAGCTGAATAAAGCCAATAATAATAAAAATGCTGTTACCGAGTCCACTAATAAAGTAAAAGTTTTCATAGACCGCAGCTGCATGTTCAGGACGCACGAATTTATCGATTGTCCACATCAGCATTACTATAAAAACACTGAGGCGCAGTAGAAACAAAACTAGGGTAATTCGATTAGATGCTCTCATGGTAGTTTCAGAAGTAATAGATCGGAGGTAATAGATTCCATAAAAGAATGATAGATCAGATTATATCTGGTAGCGTTGTTATGTTATACCTAGGCTTGACAATAGCTATGGTAAGCATTCAGTTATCAGCCGTCAGTCGTCCCTACTATGAATCCATGACTTCCGTGACAGAGTATAGTTCCTAAAAGAGGTTGAAGGTTGAAGGTTAAACAGGTTGAAGGTTAAACAGGTTGAACGCGATCGCGTGGCCAAAAGCCAAGGTTAAACAGGTTGAAGGTTAAACAGGTTGAACGCGATCGCGTGGCCAAAAGCCAAGGTTAAACAGGTTGAAGGTTAAACAGGTTGAACGCGATCGCGTGGCCAAAAGCCAAGGTTAAACAGGTTGAAGGTTAAACAGGTTGAACGCGATCGCGTGGCCAAAAGCCAAGGTTAAACAGGTTGAAGGTTAAACAGGTTGAAGGTTGAAGGTTAAACAGGTTGAACGCGATCGCGTGGCCGAAAGGCCAAGGTTTAATAACCACCTAACCGATAACCTGTAACCGATAACCGATAACCTGTAACCGATAACCGATAACCTGTAACCGATAACCGATAACCTGTAACCGATAACCGATAACCTGTAACCGATAACCGGTAAAATATAACCAGATTGCGATCGCATTTCCTAAAATTCTGCTAATATCATTCATTGAAGGTAAATTAACCAGCACCCTTAATCATAAGGATTGGTCAACAGCTCAAATCCTTGATCGTATCACCATTACCGATTCAAATCTCTCGGAAACCGCAAAGCACCTAAAGTAGCCTGGCCTTTTGGCCATCCCTGCTACTTGATCCGATTAGCTAACAGCTACCGCTAGCATCTACTAAAACCATCCTGATACCAGGGAATTTCTACCGTAAGTACTACCGTATGTCATTTAACTGTGACATGCTCCCTCTTAAGAGGAAAATCAACAGGAAAAAACTACCCTCTTAATGGCCTAGTCATACCCAAATTCCCTAATGACCTGCCAGTATGATCTGCTGTCTTAATCCTGATTGCCAGAATCCCATTAATCCGGATGATAACCAGTTTTGCCAAAGCTGTGGTAACAAACTAGTACTCCTGAAAAACCGCTATCGTCCGATTCGACCCATCGGAGATGGGGGATTTGCCAAAACTTATTTGGCAGAAGATAGGGACAAATTGGATGAACAGTGTGTGATTAAGCAGCTAGCCCCCCAAATTGAGGGAACAAAGGCACTCAAGAAGGCACGAGCATTATTTGACCAAGAGGCAAAACAATTGCAAAGGCTGGGACAACATCCCCAAATCCCTACTTTGCTAGCTTACTTTGAAGAAGATCAGCGCTTATATTTGCTCCAAGAGTATATCGAGGGGAAAACCTTAGAGCAAGAGTTGGCAGAAGCAGGACCGTTCAGTGAAGACAAGATTAAGGATGTTTTATTTGAACTGCTAACTATTCTCAAGTTTGTGCATCAACAGAAGGTGATTCACCGAGACATTAAACCAGGTAATATCATTCGCCGTCCTGCTGCGGCTCAAGGATCTGAAAAAAAGAGTCAGCTAGTACTAATCGATTTTGGGATAGCCAAGCAATTGAGGGCTACGGTCATGGCTAATATCACTGGCACCACTATCGGTTCGTTTGGCTATGTGCCTATGGAACAAATGGAGGGAGGTAAAGCCTATGCTGCTAGTGATTTATACAGTTTGGGCACGACCTGCTTTCATTTGCTGACCAATGTTCATCCTTGGGATTTGTGGAAGAAACAAGGCTATCGCTGGGTAAATAGTTGGCGAAAGCATTTAAAGCAACCGGTGAGTGAAAAATTGTGGTGGATAATGGATCGGCTGCTCCCAGAAAGCTATCAGCACCGTTATCAGTCTGTAGACCAAGTTTTGGAGGTGTTGGAGCTTCAGTCTGCGCCCTCTGCTAATCCCTCTCAATCAACGTCTAATTATCACGAGTCTTTTCTGAATTTTTTAACGTCATTCAGACAAAATGACCAGTTAAAAAAACAAGTTATGATGGGAGGATTTTCTTTATTATCTCTAGGATTAATTACTCAAGGATATGGATATTTTCGGTATCAAACCTTTCCGTCTAATCTAAGTTTTTTGATTGCTGGTTTCCCCAGCAGTACCTACCTCAAAGCTACTCTGAGTGGACACAGTAACTCAGTGCGTTCTATTGCGGTAAGTCCTGATAATCAATATTTGGTAAGTGGTAGTAATGATCATACTGTAAAAATTTGGAATTTGCCGAAAGGTGAGTTAGTTAGAACTCTTAATGGCCATGATGGTAATGTTTATTCTGTCGCTATTACTCCTGATGGAGAAAATATTGCTAGTGGTGGCGATGACAACACTATCAAGATTTGGAATTTGAAAAGGGGTCAGCTGAAAAAGAATCTTACTGGTCATCAGGGTTTTATTAGTTCTGTTGCGATTAGTTCCGATGGAAAAACGTTAGTAAGTGGCAGTTATGACCAAACTATCAAAGTTTGGAATTTACATACTGGTAAGCTGAAACAAACCTTAACGGGGGAAACGAATTGGGTTAGTTCGGTGGTGATTAGCCCTGATGGCAAAACGTTAGTTAGTGGTAATGGGGGCAATACGATCAGAATTTGGGATTTGGATACAGGTAATCTAAAAAAGACCCTCACCGGTCATAGAGATTCCGTTGTTTCTATAATCATTAGTCCTGATGGTAAAACATTATTTAGTAGTAGTCTAGACCGTAATATTAAGATTTGGGATTTAACAATTGGTGAATTAAAAAATACCTTGACTGGACATATATACTATGTTCATTCTCTGGCGATTAGCCCAGATGGTAAAACCTTGGTTAGTGGTAGTGCTAATAATACCATTAAGGTTTGGAATTTAGAAACGGGTGAGTTGAAAAATACCCTCACTGGTCATACAAACTGGGTGAGTTCTCTGGCGATTAGTCCCGATGGAAAAACCTTAGTCAGTGGGAGTAGAGATGATAGTATTAAACTTTGGAAGTTGCCTTAATTTATGACAGTAAGCTGGTGTTAATTTAAAATTTTAGGTTATGAGAGCAAGGGAACAGGGAGCAGGGAGCAGGGAGCAGGGGTAAAGAGTTTTATTTTTTTGATAACTAAATAATATCTAATTGAAATGCACAACAGCTTAAAGGATAAAGTGTAAAGTCTAAGCTGTAAACTGTAAAGTGTAAACCGTTAATAAAATTTAAATGCATACCTGGCACTGGCACACTTGGAACAATTTGCCCTATTTAACGAGTAGCCTATTGAAGCAATGGAATCACGGCTTCTTTTCCTCAGCATTTTCTCCCCGTTCTCCTGAAGAAATGGTCGATGTACTCCAGCCTGATGCCCAGGTGTATCGAGTTAAACAGGTCCACGGCAATACAGTACTGACTCCTGGGGAAATTGAAAGTACCCAAAACGGTGAGCCAGACTCCGATAAACCACCGGCTGATGGTATTATAAGTGAGGAAGCTAACCAAGGTGTTTGGGTTTGTACGGCAGATTGTACGCCCTTACTGATTGGGGATATCGAAACGGGACAGGTAGCAGCAATTCATGCGGGCTGGCGGGGTACTGCTCAAAAGATTGTTCCTAATGCGATCGCACGATTGCTAAACAATGGTAGCCGTAAAGAAAATTTACGCATTGCTCTCGGTCCAGCAATTACAGGGGAATGCTATCAGGTATCAGAAACCGTGGCGGCTGAAGTGGGAGCTAGTATTGTATCTACTGATCAAGGGAATACCACTGAATCAATTATGGGGGTTTTGCAGCAGCTAGACGACTCCCCGATATTAGATGACCCGAAACCCGGACGAGTACGCTTGGATGTGCGGCGAGTGAATGTCTTACAGTTGGAACAATTGGGCATTGATTCAGAACAAATTGCGATCGCACCCCACTGCACTTACTCTGAACCAGAGCGTTTCTTTTCCTATCGGCGTAATCAACTTAAGAAAGTTCAGTGGTCTGGTATTATTAGCTATTGAAGCTAGGCCAAAGCCTGGCAACGGACCGGTACGACAATAGCAAAGAAACGTCCTTGAATCCATGCCACGCACCCCTAGATTAACCTTTGACCGGGGAACTCTGATTTTGCATCCACCACCGAGGGGTAAAGCTTGGGTGGAGTATGCGACTTGGGATGATCGGGTAGAGAAGTTTCGGATCAGAGGAATTCACTATCGTCCTCTGGTAGAAAGCTTACTCAGAGACAAGGTTGATTTTATTGATGATGCTAGGGAATTTGTGCCTCTGCCACTAGTATCTAGTTTTGAGATGGAACCTTATCCCCATCAACTGGAAGCTCTATTGGCATGGAAGCAAGCCGGTCGTAAAGGGGTAGTGGTGCTACCAACGGGAGCAGGTAAGACTTATCTGGCACAGTTGGCAATGCAAGACACTCCTCGTAGTACCATAGTTGTGGTACCAACCCTAGATTTAATGCACCAGTGGTATGCTCAACTGGAGGCAGCCTTTCCAGATGTGGAGGTGGGAGTGTTGGGGGGTGGTTCTCGCGATCGCACGCCTATCCTGATCGCCACCTATGATAGTGCCACTATTCATGCGGAAACCTTAGGGAATCGGTACGCTTTGGTGATTTTTGATGAGTGTCATCACTTACCTACGGATTTTTATAAGGTGATTGCAGAATATGCGATCGCACCCTATCGGTTAGGATTGACAGCAACCCCAGACCGCTCCGATGGCCGTCATTGGGATCTTAATGGTTTGATAGGACCAGAGGTTTATCGGAAAAGCCCTGATCAATTGGCGGGTTTAGCCCTAGCTGACCATAAGGTCATTCAGATTAAGGTCAAGCTTTCCCAAAAAGAACGCGATCGCTATAATTATTGCATGACGTTGCGCAATGATTTTTTGAGAGCCTCCAACATTCACCTCGGGAGTATTAAAGGTTGGCAGCAGTTTGTGATGGCAAGTGCGCGATCGCAAAGCGGACGCCGTGCCATGTTAGCTCACCGGGAGGCCAAGGAAATTGCTTTGGGTACCGATGGAAAATTAAGGATTTTGCTAGATTTACTGGCTCAGCATTACCCAGAGAAGATGTTAATTTTTACCAATGGTAATGCTACACTTTATCGCATTTCTCAAGAGTTATTGATTCCGGCGATTACTCATCAAACTCCAGTCAAAGAGCGTCATGATATTTTGAAGCGATTTCGGGAAGGAGAGTATCGCTGTTTAGCGGCATCCCATGTGTTGAATGAGGGAGTCGATGTACCCGATGCGCGAGTGGCGATTATCTTGTCAGGAACTGGTTCATCTCGGGAGTATATCCAGCGCTTGGGTCGGGTATTGCGTAAAGGTAAAGATGGGGAGAAGGTAGCGTTATTGTATGAAGTGGTAGCGGAGGATACCTCTGAAGAACGGACCTCTTGGCGTCGCCATGGTGGTGGTAGCAAGAATGAACCGCGAAGGCGCAAACAGCCGGAAGGTGCCAAGACCGGTAAGCAGTTAGAGTTATTGCCAGAGCAGGGTTATCAGGTCAAGCCTAGGAGTAGCCCCAGGGCGGCTGAGTCCAAGGGGAAGTGGGGAGATGAGGATGATGAGTTTTAAGTGGGATGATCAGGTGATAATCGAGTATTTTTGGGATGGGTTAGTGATTCCTATGTAACAATATTGCTTGAACAATATTGCTTGAAACTGGTATAAGTTGTATAATTTATCTTAGGACTTACTAAGCCGACTAAACCTTCTAAGTCCTAAAATAGTATATTCCTCAAAAGAAGACCGGGTGATCTGGTGATATAGTACTAGATATGAATGCAACTTGGTATCAACAACCCTTTCACCAGGTCTTAAATGTTTAAGATTCACAGGTCAAGAGTCAGAGTGTAGCTGGTATCACCACTGAACTGATAGACTTGGACGAAGTAGTCACCAGGAGAGTTAATATTGATTGATTCTGAGAGGCTGCCACCACGAGTTGAAGTGTCAATGACCTCGCCACTGTCAACCAGACCATTGTTATTAGAATCTCGGATTACTTGCAGATCAGCGTCACTACTGAGTCCAGTAAGGTTAATGTTGACCCCCTCAAATAATCCAATCGAAAACTCGTAGGTATCAGTGGTATCTGTGTCACCTACAAAACCACTTAGGCTCCGGTCTGCTGACAAGTCACCAAAATCCTGTTCTGTGTGAAGTATGTTACTACGATCGGAGGTGGATAAAGCGATATCGTAGGAGACAGAGCCAGAGCTACCTGGAGCATAGCGCTCCACTTCGGCAAAGTATAGACCAGTCACTTGATCAGCAAGGTTAATGGAGTCATCACTATTGCCTCCTATCCTGGAACTGGCAATTTCCTGATCTGCTGAATCAAAAATGCCATTGTCATTGCTATCCCGAAATACTCTGAGATCAGCATCGTCCTCAGCACTGATATCAGTGAGGGCAATATTGATGTTGCTAGTTCCATTAAGACGGAACTCGAAAACATCTTTCGGGTCATCTGGCGTCAGAAACAAATTGTTGCGGGTGACGGGAGTGTTTGTTAAAGTACCTAGGTTAAAGGTGTTAGATAAGCTCAGATTGTAGGAGACAGAGCCAGAGCTACCTGGAGCAAAGCGCTCTACTTGGGCAAAGTAGAGACCACTCCCTTGATCAGCAAGGTTAATTATGTCATCACTATTGCCTCCTATCCTGGAACTGGCAATTTCCTGATCTGCTGAATCAAAAACGCCATTGTCATTGCTATCCCGAAATACTCTGAGATCAGCATCGTCCCCAGCACTGATATCAGTGAGGGCAATATAGATGTTGCTAGTTCCATTAAGACGGAACTCAAAAACATCTTTGGGGTCATCTGCGCTGACTGAGAAATTGTTGCGGGTGACGGGAGTGTTTGTTAAAGTACCTAGGTTAACGGTGGCAGATAAGCTCAGATTGTAGGAGACAGAGCCAGAGCTACCTGGAGCATAGCGCTCCACTTGGGCAAAGTACAAACCATTCCCTTGATCAGCAAGGTTAATTATGTCATCACTATTGCCAGAGTTGATGGAACTGGCAATTTGCTGGTCTGGTGAATCAAAAACGCCATTGTCATTGCTATCCCGAAATAGCCTGAGATCAGCATCGTCCCCAGCGCTGATATTAGTAAGTGCTATACCAATATCTTTGGTACCATTGAGGCTAAAGGTAAAGACATCAGTGGGATCAAATACAGTCAGAGAATTGGAAGAAGTGAAAGAATTGGTTTCTAGACCACTGAGAGTTCCAAGGTTAAAAGTACCCATTGTTTTTTTCCCTGATAGTAAGGTTTTGAATTTAGTTAGAGTAAGTAATTCTGCTTTATGACTTACAGAACACTATGAGCAGTTTTGCCATCAAGAGCATCAAGGCTTTTTGATTGCCCTCACTATGTTAATCACTCCGAAAATCCAATTTTTCTACAATTTTATATAAAGTTTTGTAACTATTCCAAAATATAAAGTTTTGTAACGAATTTCATAAAACTTGGAAACTACCCTGATAACTAATTACACAAGCATTCCTGAATGGTCATGAGCAAGCAAATTCAACATCTGGTGATTAAATCAAAACAAGATACGATTGAAAATCAACAGCGGTATCAGGTTTTGGCAGAACTAGTTGAGCATATTTTGCGTACCCGTAAAGTGTGTCGCCCACGGCCAGGTCACCCTCTATCTGGCATCTATCTAGAGATATATCAGACCGTACAGGAGCAGCTCAACCATCAACTTGAGGAGGATATTGATAGCCCATATCTACAAATGACTTCTGAAAAGGAGTGGGCCTCTTGGCGGGATAGTCTTTTTAAGAAGGTACTCGACGAGAGTCGTCTTCAGCAGCTAGCCCTAGAAGCACAACGGCATCAACCCCATAGCCCAGAGCGATTTTATGCCTTAACGGAATTGCTCAATGCCATTAAGCTTTCCGGTAAGCTTTGCTATCGAGGCAAATTTTCCCCTGAGGTCTATGATGATGCTGTGAATCGGACATTGTATTATGTCTATCAAAACCTCAATCACTACAATCAAGCAAAAGGGAAATTTATAGCCTGGGTCAATTATCGCCTTGATAAGATGTTACAAAAGGCTCAACAAGACCTCAATGACCCATTTATCCAAGCTCAATCTGGCAAAATTGTCAGAATCAAATATCAGTTGAACGCTCTGATTAAAAGCACCAAACTAGATTCTGTGATTTTTTGGATCACACTAAGCATTAAAGGCTTAATTATAGACAAGACCCAGATCAGTAACGTTACTAAAATTCTGATGGTCTTATTGTTGTTGTCCCAGTTAATCGCAAAAGACCGGACAAAGGGAGATTCATTAGTCTTTGAGATGGCTAAAGCCTCTCTGCCTTTCTCCTCAAACTTTTCTGAGCTGACTGGGGAATCGATGACCATAGAGACTGTGGCACAACCGGAAACAGAACTGACGTTGTATGACCAGCTCAGATACTATTTTAAAGCAGACCCGGAAAAGCTCTTACAGAAACATATCAAAAACCATCCTTCCGCCACATTGCAAGTGATAGGGTTAGCCTACCTCGACGGAAAAAAATGGCAAGAGATATCGGATTCTTTAGGAATTAAAATTTCATCCCTGAATAACTTCTTTCAACGTAATATTAGGAAATTAGCCCCTGAAATCAAGAGATATATAGAAGAATAAATGGGATAAAAATTGTATAAAAAAATACAGGCTTGTCCAAATCTGTGCTTAATCTGCTCAATACATAAACTTAGATCACCTGTAGGGGTTAAAGGGAATTATTCCTCTACCTATAGGATGATACCTATTATAGTTGATAATTTATTGGTAAAGCTAAACTAGAGGGATTGCTCAGTCACACTAGTCTGTCAAATTATGGTCACACTACCAGAAGCAGCCCATCAGCTAGCAGAAAAGCGTTGCCAACAGCAATCTAATCTGGAAAAAGCCGAACAGGTTTATCTCAATACCTTGGTGGTGTATGCAGTCAATGAGTACTTACAGGGTCTAGGATTTGAAACTGACTTAGAGTCTAGTGATAGCCAGAAAGAGATCATGCAGACATTCCTAGATGTGGCTGATTTAGTGGTTAAAAATTACGGCAAGCTCGAATGTAAACCAGTCTCACCAGATGCTGAGTTCGTTTACGTCCCAGAAGAAGTTTGGCAAGATAGAATTGCTTATATAGCGGTGCTACTGAATCACTCCTTGACAGAAGCGAAACTGCTGGGATTTGTGGAAAATGTCGCAACTAATGAGTTACCGTTAAGGAAGTTGCAGCCGATGGCATATTTTCCAGGATACCTTCAGGATTTACCGAGAAAATCAACTGATAGTCGAGAGGTTGTCTGTTGAAGGTTGTCTGTCAGAATGGAGAATGCAGAATGGAGAATGCAGAATGGAGCATGGAGCATGGAGCATGGAGCATGGAGCATGGAGCATGGAGAATGCAGAATGGAGAATGCAGAATGGAGAATGCAGAATTACAAATTCTAAATTCTAAATTCTAAATTCTAAATTCTAAATTCTAAATTCTAAATTCTAAATTCTAAATTCTAAATTCTAAATTCTAAATTCTAAATTATTAATTATTAATTCTAAATTCTAAATTCTAAATTCTAAATTCTAAATTCTAAATTCTAAATTATTAATTCTAAATTCTAAATTCTAAATTCTAAATTCTTAATTCTTAATTCTTAATTCTTAATTCTTAATTCGGCACTGCTCACCCTACAATGAATCACTTGGGATCTGGGGATAATAATTAACTCAAACGATTGATGTCTGGTGGGCACTACCCACCCTACGATTCTAGAAAAAAATAAAGTTTTGTAAATTAACCCATAAAAATTTCAGCTCAGCCAGATAAGTAAGCAGGTCAGTCTTTCTAATTGATAGCCATGAAAGAGCAAATTAGGCAGCTGGTATGCCAAGTGCAAAGGTACCCACGAGATACTCAAGAGCGGCAGCAAGCTTTAGGAAAACTGGTTAAGCAAATTTTGCGATCGCGTAAAATTTGCCGCCCATCCAAAGGTCAACCCCTATCTGGTATTTATTTAAATACTCTGGCAGTGTATGCAGTTAACTTTTACTTGCGGTGTTTGATACTCCCATCGCTAAATCGAACGCGCCCCGCGTCGGGCAAAGCCCGAAGATTATAGCGTTCCCGTAGCGGCTCCTAGGTCGCTGGGATTATTAAGAGTATAAAACCCTTAAAGGCTGAACCAAACAGCCTCTACACCCTCCGTTCGCGTAGCGGCGACCTAGGAGCATCAAATCATCGGGCTTACTTTTTCAAGATTTTTGATGATTTAAGTTTCTAGCAGAGGCTTTTCAGCTTGCACCTAAATCGACACTCAAAGGAGCGTAATAATATATCTATGATAACAGAAACTATCAACGACTCGCAACAATTCTAGTCTCCAATTCCCAAGGGGCTGTGTGGGTCAGCTGCGGGAGCACTTTATACGCCCCGTCTCCCGGAGACAAAACCTTGAACAGGGTCGCCTTATGCCAAAAGTTTTAACCCTTTTACCTATAGCCAGTAACCCATTTTGGCGACCCTGTTCTTGCGGTAATTTCGTTCCCGCGCTTGTCTTACTGGCAGTGTCAGACGCTGCGCGAACGACTATAACGGGAGGGGAATTGGAGTTGAAAGATGGGATTTGAGACAAACTTAGAGGAAAGCGACAGTTGGAACCCAGTGATGCAAACCTTGATGGATGTTGCGGATCTGACTGTGAAAAATCATGGTAAGTTGGAGTGTAGACTTATTTTACCTGAGGCTAAGTGTGTCAAAGTTCCAGCAGCAGTCTGGCAGGAACGAATTGGTTATGTGGCGGTGGAGCTTGATCAAGCATTGGAGGAGGCAACTCTGGTAGGATTTGCTGATAAAGTGGTAACAGAACAATTCCCCGTGAACCAATTGCGAACCCTGAAAGAGTTACCGCGACACATTAAAGAGTATCGGCAATGTGGCCAATCCCAGGCAGGGGCAAAGCAGTGGAGCCATAGTCATGCTCTCAAACCCAAGGTCTTCTGTCCCGATGCTTCACCGTCCAACACTATGGAAACAGACTCTAGCCAACAACAGCAACCACAAAGCCAGACAGCAGTAGTGCGATTAAGGCAGTGGTTAGACAATAGTTTTGAGGCAGATTGGAAGACTGTGGAAACTATATTACAGCCAGCACCGGAGCCAATGCTGGATTTCAGAAGTTTCCCCTTTGACCAACCTAGTAAAGGATTGCATACTACCGTGGGAGTAAAACGAGGTAAGCTACTCGGTTCGGAAATCGCCTGGGGTGCCGAGAAGGTAGCTTTATTTGTGGAGCTACATCCAACGGATTCACCCAAAATGAATATATTCATTGAACTGTATCCTGGTGGTGGTGGAGACCGTCTTCCCAAGAATCTACAGATTATGGTGCTGGATCACGAGGGCATTGCGGTGATTCAAACCCAAGCCAGAGAGACGGAAAATATTAAGTTGCAAGTCAGTGGCGAACCGGGAGAACGTTTTAGCATTAAGTTAGTTTTGAATGATGTCAGTATTACGGAAAATTTTTTAATCTAAAGTTAGCGGCGATTGCGCTACCGGTATGCTTCGTAAACCCAGCCTTGTATTAATCCGATTATTAATTAGATATAATATTACTATAGCAGTTGTCAATTCGGTGAGGTAGATTTTGGCTTATAGGAAGTAGGGGTAATAAAGGGGATTTGGTATGATTATAGGAAAGCCCGAGTAAGTAGGGCTGGTTTTTTAGTGAGAAACTGACTCAGGGAAAGCATCGTCTATAAATCCATCCCTATTGCATAAAATTTATTCTCAAGTAAGGGGGAATGGGTAAGATTGTTAGTAAGTATTCAGCGGTCAGCGGTCAGCCGTTGGCCTTTAGCTGATAGCTGATAGCACCTCAAGTAGCACCATCTGTAGCGCATCAGCTGATAGCTGTTCGCGCAGCGTGCGCGTAGCGCATAAGCTGTTCGCGCAGCGTGCGCGTAGCGCATTAGCTGAATTATTACGATTGTTATCCATTCCTAATACCTAATACTTAATAGCTAATAGCTAATAGCTAATAGCTAATACTTAATACTTAATACCTAATACTTAATACCTAATACTTAATACCTAATAACTAATTACCAAAAATGGGAAAGTTAGTTGTCCTGAGTCTAGATGGTGATTCCCAGCAGCAGGGGTTTCAGTTACGCTTAGAAATTGCTGAAGAAGGGTCACGCGCAACACTGGAAATGACCGGTTACTTGCCTGCAGCTTCACAACTCACTACTTACTTACAATACCATTGGCGCGAAAAATATCGGAGCCTAGGTTCACCCGCGAGAATCCAGCCCGGAAAAATTATCTATGGTGGTTCCATTAACCAACAGCTCAAGGAATGTCGGGATTCAGCCCATGAGTTAGGTAATATACTGAAACGATGGCTGGATTCTGAACAGTTTCGTCCCATTGATAAGCGATTACGGGAAGAGTTAAACCCAGAGGAAACCATTCGGGTGCTGATTCGCACGGAAAATACCCAGTTACAAAAGCTGCCTTGGCATCTGTGGGATTTTTTTGACCGTTACCCCAAGGCTGAAGTTGCTCTGAGTGGAACACAGTTTAAGCGACCCCATCAACTCCCTACACCTACCTCGAAATCTAAAGTGAGAATTTTAGCAATTTTAGGTCATAGTGCTGGTATTGATATTAAGGCAGATCGACAACTGCTGGAGAATTTACCTAATGCAGAAACCGTCTTTTTAGTAGAGCCCAAACATCACGAAATCAATGACCAGTTATGGGAGCAAGCTTGGGATATTATCTTTTTCGCAGGACATAGTGAGACAGAGGGGGAAACAGGTCGAATTTATATTAATCCCACCGATAGCTTAACCATTGATGAACTGTGGTATGCCCTCAAAAAAGCCGTGGCCCAGGGCTTAAAACTGGCAATTTTTAATTCTTGTGATGGGTTGGGATTGGCACGGAAACTCCATGATTTACAAATTCCCCAAATGATTATAATGCGGGAGTTGGTGCCAGATCAGGTCGCTCAAAACTTTTTGAAGTATTTTTTGAAGGGATTTGCTAATGGTAAGTCTTTATATCTGGCAGCGCGGGAAGCACGGGAGCGATTGCAGGGGTTGGAGCGTCAGTTTCCCTGCGCCAGTTGGTTACCAGTAATTTACCAGAATCTAGCACAAGAACCACCAGCTTGGGCAGATTTGTGCCAAGAGCAAGAAAAACGGAAACCCAAGTGGCCTAGTTTCCAGAGAGTGCTGCTATCTAGCATAGTGGTCACTAGCTTGGTAATGGTAGTGCGATCGCTTGGCCTATTCCAGCCCTGGGAACTGCAAGGGTTTGACCAGTTGATGCGGCTGCGACCCAATGAAGGACCAGATCCACGACTGTTATTAGTCACAATCACTGAAAAGGATGTGCAGTCCCAACCTAAGGAAGAAAGAAGAGCCGCCTCCTTATCCGATCGTTCCTTGGCCAAACTGCTGGCAAAGCTGGAACAGTATCAACCGAGTGCCATTGGTTTGGATATTTATCGGGAGAATCCTGTGGCAAGGGAATACCAGGATTTAGCGACTCGGATGCAAACTAGTGATCACTTGTTTGCCATCTGCCATTATGGTGACCCCGGAGTTCCCCCACCTCCAGAAGTGCCAGAGGTTCGCCAAGGCTTTAATAATGTTTTACTCGACCCCGATGACATTATCCGTCGCCATCTGTTGGCTGTAGGGTCACCATCTCCTTGTCAGAGCTACTACTCATTTAATTTCCAATTGGCAACAGGTTATCTGGCCGATCAAGCAATCCAGTTGGAGGTGACAGAAAATTACTTAAAGCTTGGCACTACAGTTTTTAAGACCCTAGAAAAGGATTCTGGTGGATATCACAATCTAAAGTCCGGTGGTCACCAAATATTACTGAATTATCGAGCTTCCGATCAAATTGCTGAGACCGTTTCCCTTGGAGAGGTTCTCAGGGATGACTTCAATGCCGACTTAGTCAGGAATCGCATTGTCGTGATCGGTACCATTGCCCCGAGTTTTAACGATGATATGTGGCGCACACCCTACAGTGGTGGTCAGTTTTCTCTTAAGACCATGACTGGCATAGAAATTCAGGCTCACATGATCAGTCATATCCTCAGTGCAGTGCTGGATAATCGACCATTAATTTGGTGGTGGTCTGAGCCTGGTGAAGCCCTGTGGATTTGGTGCTGGGCTGTGGTGGGGGGTATGGTTGCTGGAAACTTTAACGTGCTGCGTCCCGTCCTATTGGGTACTGGAACTGCTTTGGTTGTTTTATATGGAAGTTGCTGGGTTTTACTGATAGTAACCGGTGGTTGGGTGCCATTAATTCCCGCTACTATAGCATTGGTGGCTACTAGTGTGGTTCTTTACTTTGGTTTACAAAGTGACCAAAGTAATTGACTCGTCATTAGTCATTAGGTAAGCATATGCTTACGTCATTAGTGATTAGTCTTTGGTGAGCTACATTAAATCTCTTGATAGTTACAAATGACCAATGACCAATGAGCCAAAATCCCCTTTGATAACCCCCCTTTAGCCGCGACTTATAGTGCTTGGGGCGATACTAACTTGGGGCGATACTAACAAGTTGCGCCTAGGGCGTGTCTTCTTGCCTCGGAGATCCCCCTAAATCCCCCTTAAAAAAGGGGGACTTTGAGTATGGCTCCCCCCTTCCGCGCGGGGGGCTGGGGGGGATCTAAATCTTGCGGAAAACTTTGAAAACACGCCCTAGGCATACTGAATAAATGGGATTTTTAACCCGGATTTGGTATGACTAATTACTAATAACTAATCACAACACTTGACCGGATTTTGATCTGGAAATAGTGGTGATATACAGGGGTGTTAATCTGAATCCAAAAATTGGATATATCAGGTAAACATCTGTCGATGTTGATCTGAAGGTTGAGTGATGATGTTAACTAAATTATTTCGGCTTCAATACCTATTTCCCTTTAATTTAATGGTTGTTGGCTGGATTAGTTGTTTCTTGGTCTCCCGAGTAGAAGCTGATCAATCCATCAATGTTGGCCAAGCACAACAAGGACCAATTGAGTATACCAAGCCCAAACCCCCAGACAAGGGTACTCCTGATGCTGCCCAGGGTACAGGAACCCGTGGTCCTTGCCTATACAAGGCAGAGCTTCCAACACTGACTTCTTTAGTAGGTTTTTATCAGCCAAATTTAGATTATTCATATTTAAAGGTTACTCATGATTATCCAACCTTTTGGATATATCTACCTTATACCTCAGAAGATGGAGATTATAACTCAGAGGATGAAGCGTCCTTAGAATTTTCCTTGCAGGATAAATATGGTAAAAAAGATATTTACCGAACATCTTTCAAGCTACTAGATAAGCCTGGCATTGTGGGTATTCGGCTTCCTGAGAAAGTAAATTCCTTGGAAGTTGGTCAAACCTATCGTTGGAATATAGAGATCAATTGCCCTGCTTGGGAATTATCCAATAAACCAACAACCGTCTATTTCAAAGGACGAGTTAAACGAGTTGCCCACTCTCCAGACCTAGAACAGGATTTAAATGAGGCGAAAACTCTTCAAGAGAGAATCGCAGCTTATGATAAGCATGACATATGGTTTGATCAGTTAACTGAGTTAGCTGAATTAAGGCGGCAACAGCCCCACGATAGGACTCTTAAAGAAGCTTGGACTGAGGTATTGACCCCTCGTTTGGGGAAAACCATATCTGAACAACCCCTTTTGGGTAACCTTGAGGAAATTACACCGGTGCTGGTTAAAAAATAGGGAAAAAGAGGAGAGTGTCGGAATTTTATAATTAAGAATTGAGAATTGAGAATTGAGAATTGAGAATTGAGAATTGAGAATTGAGAATTGAGAATTAAGAATTAAGAATTGAGAATTGAGAATTGAGAATTGAGAATTGAGAATTGAGAATTCTGTCTTCTGTCTTCTGTCTTCTGTCTTCTGTCTTCTGCCTTCTCCCTTCTGTCTTCTCCCTTCTCCCTTCTCCCTTCTCCCTTCTACATTCTCCCTTCTACATTCTACATTCTACATTCTACATTCTACATTCTACATTCTACATTCTACATTCTACATTCTACATTCTACATTCTACAGCCAATTCCCAACTAAAATAAATGGTGCCCAATGATAAGGAAGAGTGTAGTCTTTGTTAGGATCTTCTTCTTCCATCTTTAGAAACTCTATTTGAGCATTTCGCAGGGCTTCCGCTTTAGTCAACTGTGGATTATTTAACTGTTGGTAGAACTGATTCATAAATTCCGCTGTAGAGGCATCATTAACTTGCCACAAGGTGGCTAGGGTACTGCGTGCTCCTGCTCTAATCGCTATCCCAGCTAGTCCTAAAGCCGCTCGTTTGTCCCCAGTAGCAGTCTGACAAGCACTCAGTAACAATAGTTCAATGGGGGTGGTGCCACTGGGGTCACTCATCCGTAGTAAGTTATCTAAATCCTTGACTTTGATGCGTTCATCCCAGTCTAAAATAAATGTTTGCTCTGGGTTGGAACTGAACTGGCCGTGAGTGGCAATATGAACAACATTGAAAGACGCTGCGGTTAGTTGATTTTGCAGGTTTTCTTTGATAAATTCCTGATTTTGCAGTTTCTGACTACGGTTGACCTGTTCCCCAATTTTTGTTAACTCGAATGCGACGTTATCGATTGGTCCTAAACCTTCTTTTTTAAAGCTGGGAGCGTTAGTAGCTCCAGCAATTAGGGCTGTGAGCTGTTGCCTTGGCAATGGTTTGGGGTCCACTAGCTGTAAGCCAGGGGTCACAGCTACAGCATACCGTTCTATTAAATACTTGTCCTTTTCTCGATCATAAAGGGCTGCTACAGGAATATTTCGTAATGACCCATCTAGGATAAATACTAGGGTTTTTATTGGGCTTTGGTCTCTGTCACGGTTAGTCTCTAGTTCTTCTTCAAAGGGTCTGATTAGCAAGTCATAAATTTGGGGTAATTCTTTTTTGATAGTGTGATTAGCACCGGTAGGTTTGGTTATGATTTCTTGGAACTTTTTGACCGCTTCGTCTACTTGATCGTCTGATATGTTTTGATGGAAAGAGTACACCAAGTCATTTTGCTTAGGCAATTTGAGGATTACCGCTAAGCCGTCTTTTAAGATAATCGGGTAAATCACCGCTGCTCTAGGGTCTACATTATCAATGTTGACTTTTTCTGGCTTGGCGCAGGCGTCTCGAAAAAAGTTGTCGATTTCAGCAAGCTGGAGTGCTTCAATAACCTTACGGGCCTTTTTGAGATTATCGTTACTCGGTTCAGGAGAACGCAAGAGTAAATCAACTAACTCTCGATAAACAGGCTCTACTTGTTCTCGGAAGGAAAACTGGATGTCCGGATTGAGAGCAACTAAATCACTGCGTAAATTCGTTAAGGTATTAGAGGCTTGGGTATAATAAGCGATCGCATCCTGGATTACTTCCGTTACTGCTTCGGTATTACTATTTCTGGTGGTAGTGGCTTGTTCGGCTTTAGCCTTAAGTAGACGTCCCATTTGCCACTGCCACTGATAAGCAATATCCGGTGCATTAATCCCTTGGGCAATCAGAAGCGCTGACTTGGTAAAGGTTATGGCATTTGACCAATCCTTGGTTTGTTCAAACCAGTTACCAAGGGTGCCCAGGGCATAGGATTCTGCTCGTTTGTCTTCTAGGGTTTTAGCTTGCTCAATGGCAGTGTTGAGTTGTTGAGCAATGTCTGGGAAATTGGGAATTTGCGTGGTAATTGGTTTGGTAAATTGCGTACGCAATTTTCGATTTCTGATCAAGATCAGACTTTGAGCGAAATTTACGTGGGCGTAAACTGATGCTCTACTGGATGGTAATTTAGTTAGCAATGTCTGGATTTGTGGCAACAACGCTTGAACAGATTTCTCCTGGTCTGTCTCGATGAGTAAACTTAGCTGATTCAATTGTGCTTGAATTTTGGTAATGGGTGAGGTGGTGGTTGCTGCTGCTTGTTGATAGTGAGTTATCGCCTCTTGGATATGCTGCTTGGATGCCTTGTGGTTATTCGTGTCTTTTGCTCTTGTGGCTAAGGCTCGCTCAGTATTACCTAAACTCAGTAACGCTTGACTCTGGGATTCTGGAGATTGTATTCGTTGTGCGACTTTCCAACTTTCGGTTAAGGTCTGTTTAGATTGCTCTAAATCCCCTGCTTGGCGAAACACATTACCAAGATTGTGTAAGCCAATAGCTTTTAGAGGAGAATCCGGTTGTGCCAGCAGGGTTTGTCTTACCTGAGTCAATAGCTTCTTGGCTCGACGGTAAAGTCCCAAAGATTGCATCGCTTGGGCTTGATTAATCTGGCTACCAAGCACACCAACCCGATCATTGGCTTGAGCATACAGTGCTTCAGCATTTTGCCAGGTGTTCAGGGCAGCTTCAGCATTTCCCTGTACCAATTGCAAACGCCCTTGAGTGTTCAACACTTTAGCCAATACTCCCTCACCTCCCCTGGATACGGTTTCTAGCAACGACAAACTGGAGTCAATGGCTGCTTGGGCTTGATCCCATTCCCCAAGTTGCTGAGTCACTAAGGACAGCAAACGCAGGGCTTGGGCTTGGTTGAGGATATCTCCTGTGGCTTGATAAGCTTGTGCCGCCTGCTGCAATACTCGTGCAGCATCAGAATACTTGCCAGCATCGTAATATTGTTTGCCTTTTTCCAGCAGCAGGTAGTGCTTCGTGCTTCCTGCTTCCTGTTGTCTCCTGCTTACTGTTGCGTTCTGCTCACTGTTACTGAGTGCTGATGGCTGATTGCTGATGGCTGATTGCTGATGGCTGATTGCTAATGACTGAGTGCTAATGACTGATGGCTGATGGCCAGCCGAGAAGGGTAGTGCGTGTACACCATGGCTTAAGATTAGCCCCAACAAGGTCATTAAAATAAACTGAATCAGGCGCTTCATTTATCTGAGTTATCTTTCGCGTTGGGAACAGCGGATCTGGGAACAGCGGATCTGGGAACAGGGAAAAGCGATCGCATAGCTTCCCCCTTGTTAAGGGGGACGGGAGGGGGATCTATCTTGTTAAGGGGGACGGGAGGAGGATCTATCCTCTGGCTTCCCCCTTGTTAAGGGGGACGGGAGGGGGATCTATCTTGTTAAGGGGGACGGGAGGAGGATCTATCTTGTTAAGGGGGACGGGAGGAGGATCTATCCTCTGGCTTCCCCCTTGTTAAGGGGGACGGGAGGGGGATCTATCCTCTGGTTTCCCCGGAAAACTCACCGCAGCTGCTTAAAGGTTTGGTGAAGCATTGGACAGTCTACTTTATGTAACCAGGTACCCTTCGGAGTCACTATGACTGGATGAGCGGTGAGAATTACCTCCCCGTTGGCACCGATAACCCAGCCTTGGGCTTCTACAATTTGTTTAGGTTTAGGTTTATTGGTCTGTGGTTGATTAATCTGTAGTTGATGCTGCCTTGACCTTGACCGACGTCTTCTGATCCTAGTTTGAGGTTGCTCAGTGATACGCCAATCGTCCCATGTAGCATTGGGGTTCAGGGTTTCGTTGGGAGAAACCGGTAAGCCACCACGACCTGTGGCAGTAAATTCACTCCCCTCACCCGCAGCACAGAGGTTTTTTTCAATCAGTTGAGAGGCATCAATTATATCGGTTGGCAATTCCGACAACCCTCGGCTGGGGTCAATTCCAGGTGCATTGATGTTGACGGTACCATCTAGACCAAACTCAGAGCTAGCGGTAATGTCACTGAGGGGGGTGAGCTTTTCTCGGAACTCTAGCCCAATGATACCTTGGGTGGTGATTGTGATATTGCCGCCATTGCCTTCAAAAGCATTAGCGGTAATGTCGCTATTTTCTTGACGAATGCCTAGGATAAAGGGAGCATTAATCTCAATATTGCCGCCGTTTCCACCAGCTTGAGCAGTGCCTGCGGTAGTAGAGATTTTACTGTTGCGTCGCAAGAACAACAACTCGTCAATGGTTAAGGTAATATTACCTCCTTGGGTGCTAGCCGTTTCTGCGGATAGCTCTGCTTTATTATTAAGGGTGAGTGTGCCTGCCTCAAGTGTAATACTGCCCCCTTTTCCCTGGCCTTGGCTATCTACAGCTATCTTGGCTTTATCCCGAATGGTCAAAGTTCTGGGGTCAACGAAAATATTGCCACCATCACCGCTAGAACCACGAGTAGTGTTGGCAAACAACCCACTTCCAGCTCCAGCTAGAGTTATATCATCACGTACTTCCAGAGTAATATTACCAGCCTGCTTATTACCTTCGGTGGTGGTTCTGACGTTCCCACCGTCGGTAGCCTCAAACCGATTGGCCTCAATTATGTTAATGTTGCCACCCTTACCCCGGTCAGTATTGGTAACGCTGGAAGTAGTGGCTGACACCTGTGAGTCTCCCTGGATGGTCACTTGATCAGCCTGAAGGGTGATGTTACCGGCATCTCCATCACCAGCAGTACTGGCAGTTATTTCAGAGTCATTGGTTAATTTTAGCGTACGCGTTTTAAGATCTACATCCCCACCATTGCCAACTGCACCAGTGTTTACTGCTGTCGAAATCGAACTATTCCGATTAAGGGAAACCTCCTCAGCGTCTGGGATTGTGATACTACCGGCATTTCCGTTACCCGCAGTACTTGCTTCAATTTTCGAGGTGTGATCTAGGGATAGAGACTTGGTTTCAATATCGACATTGCCACCATTGCCAACTGCTCCAGTATTTACTGCTGTGGAAATGGAACTGTTGAGATCAAGGTCAACCTGTTGAGCATCTTGTATGGTGATACTACCAGCATCCCCTTGACTATCTGTACTAGCTAGGATTTTCGATTCATTGTCCAGGGATAGATGCTTGCTTTCAATATCGACATTGCCACCATTGCCAACACCGGCAGTATTCGCTTCAATGGTCGAGATGTGATCTAGGGATAGAGACTTGGTTTCAATATCGACATTACCACCATTACCCTCTGCACCAGTATTTACTGCTGTCGATATCGAACTATTGAGATCAAGGTCAACCTGCTGAGCCTCTTGTATAGTGATACTACCGGCATCCCCTATCCCAGTGGTGCTAGCTGTTATCTCAGCGCCATTGGTTAATGTTAGCGATCGCGTTTTTAGATCAATATTACCGGCTTTTTCAGCATCTGCTCCAGAGTTTACTGCTGTGGATATGGAACTATTCCGATTAAGGTTAACCTCCTCGGCATCTGGGATGGTGATACTACCAGCATTGCCAACACCGGCAGTACTTGCTTCAATTTTCGAGGTGTGATCTAGGGATAGAGACTTGGTTTCAATATCGACATTGCCACCATTGCCTACTGCTTTAGTATTTACTGCTGTGGATATGGAACTATTCCGATTAAGGTCAACCTGTTGAGCTTCTTGTATGGTGATACTACCGGCATTCCCTATCCCAGAGGTGCTGGCAGTGATGTTAGAGTCATTGTTTAAAGTAAGCGTACGCGTTTTAATATCAATATTGCTGTCAATAGCAATATTGTTGTCTTTTTGGGCAACTGCACCCTCCTTCACCTCTGTAGAGATCGAACTGTTTTGATTGAGGGTCACCGAATCGGCATTTTTAACAACTATACTACCGGCATTTCCCTCACCAGCAGTACTCGCTTCAATTTTCGAGTTGTTATCTAGGGATAGAGACTCAGTTCCAATTTCCACATTGCCACCATTCCCAACACCCGCAGTACTGGCTAGGATTTCCGACTCATTGTTGAGGGATAGAGACTTGGTTTCAATTTCCACATCCCCACCCTTCCCAACTGCACCAGTATTTACTGCTGTGGATATGGAACTGTTGTGATCAATGTTAACCTGTTTAGCATCTAGTATAAATATACTACCGGCATCCCCTATCCCAGAGGTGCTCGATGTGATTTCAGACCCTTTCCCAGAGGTGCTAGCAGTTATTTGAGAGGGATTGGTTTGAGCTTGATTAGTTTTATTTAAATACAAGAACTCGGTGTGGATTTTGATCTGTCCACCCTTGCCCATCCCCGTAGGTTCTACAGCAGTGGAAATAGTGCTACCGTTTGCTAATGAAACGGTATCTATGGCGTTGAGCTCAATGTTACCCGCATCTCCGTTACCAGCAGTACTGGCAGTTATGTCAGAGCCATTGGTTAATTTTAGCGATCGCGTTTCAATATCAATCGTACCCACTTCCTCCCCTGGGCTAGCGTTTACCTCTGCACCAGCCTTTACCTCCGTTGAAATTGAGCTGTTGTCGGCAAGCTGGACAGAGTCAGCATTCTCAACAACAATGCTTCCAGAGGTTCCTGTACCAGAGGTAGATGCAGAAATCTGTGCTTCATCTTGGAGTGTTAAGTCTTGAGTATTAATCGTGATCGTTCCACCAGCCCCAGCCCCTTCAGTCTCTGCTAACAGTCCGCTATTGGGATTTGCGATCACCACCGTCTTATCGATATTCAGGGTAATGTTACCAGCCCGACCATCCCCAAAGGCTGTGGTGCGAAGTTGTCCACCAGTCGTAATTTCGAGAGTATTAACATCAATAGTTATCTCCCCACCGATGCCCTCACCTTGGGTAGAAGTCGATACAACTGCCCCATCCTGGACAATCAACTTTTCTGTATCAATGTTAATGTTCCCAGCATCCCCAAGTTGATTGCTAGCATCGTTAATGAATTGAGAGTTAGCGAATATTCCACTAGGAACTACAGTATTCTGATCATCGACAGCAGTGCCAACTAACTCGACTAAGTCCGAAGCAATGACTGTTATCTTGGCTCCCGTACCAGTATTTCCTGTTGCTGCTCCAATTCTGGAGCCATCACGTACTAAAAGTTGCTCGGTATTAATCGTTAAGTCGCCAGCATCCCCTGAACCAGTGGTATCAGCAGCAATTACCGCTCCATCCCCGAGAGTCAATGTGGGTGTGTTGACCTTCAACTCACCTGCCTGAGATGAGTTCAAGGTACCGGTAGCCAAAGCCGCCTTACCAGACAATGTCACTGACTCAGTGGCATTTATGGTTAAATTCCCCCCATCCCCTGGGTTTTCTATATCTGTTTCAACAGTTCCTGTGGTTACTCCAGCTCCATCCTGAATCGTTAAACTTTGGGTATTAATGGTTAAGTTCCCTCCCTTACCACTACCGATAGTAGCAGTCGTCAACCCTGTGGGAATATCTCTGATAGCCAAGGCTAGCCGTTCGTTAGGAGTAGGGATAAATGGACCCGTTTCGTTACCGACAATTTCCACGGACTCAGCGTTAACAGTTAAATCTCCACTCTTGCCACTACTACCACTTAAAGCGATAGTAGTAGCTCCAGCTAGACTGCCTGATTCTTGGTTTTGGGCTTGGTTTTGGATACTCAAGGTTCTGGTGTTAATGGTTAAGTCTCCAGAATTCCCTGGTCCAGTTGTAACCGTTGCCAAGCCAGACCCATTGAAACCTAGGAGCCGTTCTAGCAAGTTGGAATTGGTGAAGTTGGTGACCAATTCCCCCAAATTGCTGAAGCCTGACCCTTCTCTATTAATTAATGTCACTGACTCAGGGGCATTGACAATTAAATTTCCTCCTACACCTGCCCCAGTTGTAACAGTAACAACACCAGAGTCATCAAGCAAAAAGTTGCTACCGCTGTTGAGGGTGATCTTACCTCCCTCTATTCCAGCAGAAGCAATGAAAGAACCTGGATTGAGGGTGATGTTATCATTGGCCAAAAACGTGACATCACCCCCATTGCCAGAGAAAAGCTTAGACGGATCGTCATTTGGAATAGGATTAGACGGGTCATTATTTGGAATAGCAATGGTATTAACTATACCGTTGAGAGTAATGCTACCGCGAGAATCGATAGTAACTGACCCTCCCTTTAATACTTCACCGTTCTGAATGGCTAGATTTGCCAGAGTTGGCACTAACGAACCTAGAGTAGCTGAAACTTCAATATCTCCTGCTAGTGAAGGATTAGGCTTGTACTGATTGGTGAGCAAAACCTTTCCTGCCAACAGATCATTGGCAGATATGTTTTGGAACAACAAGTCTAATATATTGACATTAGCAAAAGCGATCGTGCCGATTTTAATATCTGCACTGGTGGCAGTATTGGTAATAGTGGGTCTGCCAAAGAGATTCAAATTGAACAAGTCACCAAAGAATTGGTTGCCTGTCAGTCCAGGGATACCAACTTGATTCGGATCTACTCCAGCACGAACATCAAGAGTCGGTTCAGTCTGACCATTAATATCCACTACTGTGCCATTAGATAAGGTAATGGCTTCGGAAATAAAGTCTATTCCTTCTGTACCTGTTTCATTACCTGTAATAATCACAGAGCCGATCTCTACCGCTCCCCCTGCCACGATATGTAGGGAGGTTCCTAGATAGCTGTTGAAACTAACATCCCCAACTGAGCGAATTATCGGGTCATCGGGACTAAATAAATCTCCGAGGCTGCCATCGAGCTGTTCAATCCGGAAACTGCCACCACTCCAATAGTGGGCATCACCAGCAACAGTATTTTGCGTCCGCAAAACCAGATCTCCACCGGAAAAAAGACCACTGTCTGGATGGTTCAAGGCAAATATATCCACCCCTTGATTGCCCTGAATCAATAACTTACCGCCAGCAGCGGCTATAAATGGTTGCCCGATACTATCCCTTATTTGAACTGTATCTTCTGCATGGAGTGTCAAATCTCCCCCAGCAATTAGTTGACCTTGTAAGTCAAGATGGCCAGCAGCTAGGGTGAGGTCTTGCCCCACTACTAAATAACCAGCGTTAGTGATTTTGGTGGGTTTGGGGTGATTCAAGCCATACTGTAATCCCGGAGTAATATTAATACTCAATAAAGGGGGGGCTTGTGGATTAGTGGCACTGAATTCTGTACCGTTGTTGAACACTAAACTATTGGCTGTACTGGCGAAAAAGGAACCTGCCACATCCAACCTGGCATTCTGGCCAAACACAATGCCATTGGGATTGAGTAAAAACAGATTCGCTCCACCATCGACACCAAGAGTGCCTAGAATGTTGGAGATATTACTCCCGGTCACCCGAGAGAGAATGTTCTCGATTCCGGCTGGATTGGCAAAGTAAACCCGCTGTAGCTGACCAACGTTAAAATCTTGAAAGCTATGGAACAGGTTACTACCTCGCGCTGCTCCCCCTTCAATCAAATCCCCTGGCTCTCCCCTAATCGTTGCATTTGGTGTTACCACTGAAGATTCATTACCCAAGGTTTGATCCGGGGTAATCTGGGCTAAAGCATAGTTCCCAGAAAAAGCAATAACCACCCATCCGATTAGGGTTAGGGCTTTTTCAGTTAAGGGCAATATCCCTAGCCCTCTGGTTGAGGACTTACTTTGCTGATTATTCATCTGTCCGCCTCTCCACAACTAGCTAGTTGTCTGGAGTACCGATAGCAGTCAAGTAACTTGACCTATATATTATTATTTTCCTGGGAAAGCCAGGGAGTTTACGGAATTTTTAGGTTATCTTTAACAAAAATTTACGGAAGCGATGCAGTCGGCCAAAGGGGGTTTCCCCCACTCGCTATTGCATCAAGACAGTGGTGCGGATTGATACTTTTGTTACGGTTATTGCGATCGCGCAATGCCCTATAGTCTCAAGTTGCCTTGAGCCATAGCAATTCTATCCCCTAATCTCAAGTCCGGTTGAATACCTAAAATCAAAGAGATTGATGGGGAGATAGGGAGATGGACAGATGAGCTAGATTTTGATTAAGGGTAATTATCAGGACTTAATATGATTCCCTCACTGACTGATCCTTATAGAAACTCTTGCAGTTGCTTCAGCAGAGACTCGGTCTGCTCAATCCCTTCGTTATCCCGTTGACTCTGGTAAAGTTCTAGGGCTTTTTCTATAGCAGTGAGGGCTTCGGTGACGCGAGAACGTTTTTTTAAGGCTACTCCTAGGTTATAGTGAGCTTGGGCATTTTTCGGAGCCAGTTCAATTAAACGTCTATAGGTCACTACTGCTGGTACGTATTGTTCTTGGGCTAGAAGAATTTTCCCGATGTACTCCTGTGCTTCTACTAAATCAGGTTTGGCAGAAGCTGCTCGCCGAAATGCTTTGAGGGCCTTGGATAAATTCCCTCTTGATTCCAGAATTTGACCGATTTGGAGGTGAATTTCAGGATTACGAGGGGCTAATTTCACTGCTTTTTCAAAAGCCGCCAGTCCAGCCATCTCATCCCCATGAATCAACCAAGCTGTGCCCAAACTTAGTTGGATACGGGTTTCGTTCGGAGCAATTTCCGCTGCTTTTTGGAACACTTTAATGGCTTCTTCGGAATTTTCCTGCTCTAACCAAGCTGCACCGATTAACTGGTATACTGTTAGGTTGTCTGGCTCAATTTCCAGGATTTTTTCATAGGTTTCTATGGCCCGTTGATAGTCCTTTTGACGTAGCAGGGTAATGGCCAAACCAAAATAGGCGTTAATATTATCCCGGTTAAGTCTAGTGGCACGACGATAGGCCGTAGCAGCACCAGCATTGTCCCCAGCATTGGCGAGACTGTAACCCAGTGCGTAATGGAAATTAGGATTTTCTGGCTGGAGTGCGATCGCTTTTTTGTAAGCGGCGGCAGCTTCTTGGAATTTGCCCAGACTTGCTTGTAAGTAGCCAATGCCCGAAAAAATCTTAGGGTTTCCTTGTTCCAGCTTAGCTGCTTCTTCGTAAACAGCAACAGCTCCCTGATAGTCACCCGCATCTACCAACTCTCGTGCTTGATGAAGAAGGTCATTGAGCTGTGGATTATACTGCTGTCGGCTAGATACCAGAGTTGGCATTGCTTCAGCAATTTCTGGCAGGGGGGTTGCCACTACGGAAAAAAATAAGCTAAGAAGGAGGAACAAAGTTTGCTTTAGCAAGGTCAATTTTTTCATCGTCATCAGGTTAGTGTACTTTGGGAGGTTCACTTACTGATGAGTTTTACCATGAACACCCGCTAATCGGGAAGGGTTAGTTGGGATAAATTTTGGTTAACTTATGTTAAGCTACGGGTTTGCTTCTGGTCAACTTATGATAATAACCCTTCCGGTGTAGACCGGAAGGGTTAGTGTTCAAGGATGTCAAGCTTAAATTTTGATAACTTAACAATCTTCTTTTAGATCTATATATGTAGATGTCTTTTAGATGTCTTTTTTATGACCCACCTATAGCGCTATAGGTGGGCTTCTTCAGTTTCACGAAAAGTTGAACCAGGGATGGCAAGCCTGATCCATAACGATTATTAAGATTGCAAAGCACCACTTTGGACCATCATCAAGATGAAAATACCAACACTCGCTACGACTAAAACCAGACCTAGAGCCACTGATTGACCCAAATGGTTGGGAGTTTGAGAAGTCTTCATGTCTGTTGTCCTTTCTTAAAGTTATGTATGCCGATAATGAACGATAACAAACTTTTGCCAAGGTTGATAAGAAAATGCAAAGTCTCTTAACTTAACTTTACTTAAGTTAATAATAACTAAAGTGTGTTCTAGTTTGCTCTTTAGCCGAAGGGAATATGATTTAATGGAAATACCATTCATACACCAATTAGTGAGATTCGTTAGCTATAAACCTTATCCTGTAACAATTTCGGGGATTAGCTCCTGCGGGTAAAATCAACCTAGACAACTTGATAACTATCCTGCTCCAAGTCCAGCCGGAGTATAATCCGAGTCACAGCCCTACCCCTACTGATAGGAACTAACCAATCCATGGATCAAGGGGGGTCGAAAGCGAAAACACTGGTAGCCTAAACTGGTGTAATAGTAGGCAATAACTCATGGGGACCCAAAGAAGGTATCTCCGAATCATTATTAATGAAGTGTGGCTTAATCAGGCTTAACCAGCCAGAGTAATCGTATTTTGCTGAAAATGTCCCAAAATAAGAAAAAGATGTCCGACAGTTACAGCGTCAGATACAGCGCTCTAGATGAGTCAACAATACCAGCAAATATGAGCCTGAGGCAGATTTTCTGGCGTTGCTGAATTAAGGAATGAATGTGCGATAATTTGGTTTTATTAAAGCCCCCTAAATCCCCCAATTCTGGGGGACTTTCATAGTTTTGTTCCCCCCAGAATTGGGGGGCTAGGGGGGCAAAACCATACGCATAATCAGCAACGCCGATTTTCTGGCTAAAAAGAAATTAAGCTGTTGTGCATTAAAAATATCTAACAGCTTATTTAAGTTACACGCAAACCGCCATAAATATCAATCAGATTTTTTTGATCATAGTAATACCTCGGGTCTTACCCATCAGTGATCCCTTTCCTTGCTTAGGGATCTCTTTACTCGTTAAGCTGACTATTGAATTTGCAGACGCGCCCTAGTTATTTTCTCCAGCTCCTTTTCATAGAAAAACTCTTTTTCGCCGAACGCTGGGGCTAGCTCACCAAACCAGGTGGCTTCAGGGTCATAGTGGGCAAAGAATGGCACCTTGCACCAATTAGGATCCCGCCCCCGAATAAACGAGAGAACAAATACCCTTTCTCCCATAATGTGGGCAACTCCACTGATAAGCACTTTACCTGGCAATGCTGACATTACAGGTCCTCGCACAGTTTGACTAAGACCGGATACTCCTTTAATTGCATGGCGAAAAATTTCCCAAGTACGTACTAGGGGTATTCCAAAGTAGTGTTTTGGTCCTGTGTCTCGCTCAACAAACATATAGTACGGAATGCACCCTAGTCGCACCTGCATCTGCCACATTTTTCTCCAGGCTCTAGCAGAATCATTTACGTGCTTGAGTAACGGACTTTGTGCACGGAGCTGAGCTCCTGTAGAGCGAATGCGTCGAATCGCCTCCTGAGCAATTGGGGTATCAAGTTCTCGCCAGTGGGTGTAGTGACCCATAACAGCTAAATGTTTCCCACTGTAAACTATTTTCTCAAACAAGCGTAGCACATCATCAGCATCTCGATCGGTAACGTAACGATAAGGCCAGTAGGCAACTGACTTGGTTCCAATGCGAATGGTTTGGATGTGTTCAAATTCTGGGTCTAGCAGTGGTTCAATATATTGAAAAAGCCTCCGGGCACTCATAATCATAGGATCCCCGCCCGTGAGCACAACATCAGTTACCTCTTTGTGCTGGCGGAGGTAGTCTTGGAACCTCCCTGACTCACGAGTAGTAAATTTGTGAGTGTTCGTATCTACAAATTGTGCCCACCTAAAACAAAATTGACAATAGGCGTGACAAGCCTGACCAGATGAAGGAAAAATGAGGACGGTATCTGGGTATTTATGTTGGATTCCAGAAATTAGTTCACCATCCAACCTTGGCACGTTATAATCTACTTGTCCTCCAGGATGTGGGTTGAGACGAGAGCGAATGTCATCAACAGTTCTACGGATAGTTTCTTTCGATCCATTTGTTTTCAGCAACTTAATTACTCGATTTAAGTCTTCAGGGTTTAACATATCTGGATGAGGGAAGGTCATGCGAAAAATCGGATCATCAGGTAGATTGTTCCAATCGATTAGTTGCTCAACAATATAGTTATTTACTCGAAAGGGAAAAACCTTACTTACTGCTTTCATTGCCAGGCGTTCATGACTTGGTAGTTTTTGTAGCTGGGGCAAGTTCTCTATATCATGACTACCAATGTTGTTAAACGGGTTACTGGTTAAGGGGTGCATCTTTTTGTTGTAAATCTATAACTCAGGGAACATAAGTTGTATTTTAGCCTTAAATGGTCATATCAATGGTCATATTTTTGCAAAAGTCATGCAGCACGCTCATGGGTATTTACCCCATGAGCGACTGGATCAAGACAGTGAGATGCACCCCTCATTAGGGTTTTGCAAGTTTTTTTGGTGATACCAATTTAAATTTATAGTAAGTGCTTTTTTGGTGATACCAATTTAAATTTATAGTAGTCAAAGTAAAAGTTAAGATATATTTCTGCTCCCTGCTCCCTGATCCGAAGTCCCTTTAAAACAAAATGCTTTGTCCTCAACTATACTTCGGTTGCTATATTGTTCACTAAATCCATAGCATAAGAACATAAAAAATGATGAGTAAAGATACCGAAAATTTTTGGGTTTTTAAAGCACTTAATGGAATTGTAGACATTAACTTCAATACAGAAAAAAGTATTGAGGAATTTTGCAATTTTGTATTATCGGGACTTAAAAAATCAGGCCACATAGGCTCAAACTTCCGAAATTTCAGGTTGCTCGATACATCGATGAATGATTCTTATACAATTTTGCAATCAACTTTTCGCAAAGCTAATGAGATTAGAGCTCAAAACGAGAATAGTGGAGGAATACAAATACTCTTAGCTGACCCTTACAGTGAGTTTGCACGTAATCGAGCTGAGTCAATTAGTAAGAATCCATTTCAACAGCCGATGTCGCCAATGAAAAAGATGGAGGATAGTTTAGAGCAGATTATTGTATCTATGAGAGACTTGGCTGAAACACAGCAAAGAAGACCTTTACCCTCATGTATGGAGGGTGTTAAACCAAAATTGGAATTTATTCACGAATACGGTAAGGATTTTGGGTTGAGACTTCTACTCTATTCAGATGTCCCCAGTGGACCAATGTACTTTTTTCAAAACATTTTACTCAAAGGAAGGTTCTGTGTGGGAGAATCTGCAGTTAATCTTCCCTGGATGATGATTATTGATGATCCTAATTGTAGCAAAGATTTTTACAATGTTTTTAGCGACGAGTTTGATCGGATATGGAAGCTTAGTGAAGAAGAAAAGTATCAGTATCCAAAAGAAAAAAAATTAAAAGCAGAAGAAACAAGGATTAGAGAATTAGAGCAAGAGATTAGTCGTTTGAAGGCAGAATTTAAAATTCTTAGCTCTCAAGCAAATTCTGAGGAAAATCAACCTCAGCTAAAAAACCAGATTAGCAGGGGGCTAGGGACTTTGGTGTCCACAGTGGTTGAGGTTATGGATCATGCTCAGCGCTTCTTATTCACTTGGCAGTTATTCGTAATTTTAATAGGTTTATTGGTGGCAGTATTTGTGGGAGTGGGATCTAAGATTGACTTTAATCAGCTTCTACCAAAGCCAACCCCTCCGCAATGATCTATCCCAAATGAGTCCAGTCTGGAAGCTCAACCACTTCGGTGAAAGTTCAGTCTAGCTAAATGCTTTAACCTTCACTTAGTTAAACCATGTTCTAGAGCATAGCGAACTAACTCAGTACGGCTATTAGTTCCGGTTTTACTAAACAGACGACTGACGTACTTCTCAACATTACGAACACTAGTCTCTAAACGTCGGGCAATTTCTTTATTCATTAGCCCTTGGGCAACCAAATCTAAGACACTCTGCTCTCTAGCTGTAAAATCAATGCGCAAGGGTGGAGGAGTTTGGACAATTCCATTCTTCTGGTCTAACATTGCGCGAATTTCAGCCACCTGCTTCGCTATCTTCTCAAGCTCTGTACTGCCTACACTATCTTCAGAGCTAGCAGCGCGACGCTCCAAGAGGTTCTGAACAATAGCGACTAATTCATCTGGATCAAAGGGCTTCGGTAGGTACGCATCACAACCGGCCTGATAACCCTGAATTCGATCTGAGGTCATGCCACGGGCTGTCAGAAACACTACTGGAAGTGCTTTAAAACGGGGATCATCTCGAAGTTGCTGTAGGAATTGATACCCATCTACTTTAGGCATCATGATGTCAGAAATTACTAGCTCGGGTGTGTTTTGCTGTAACATCTGCCAAGCATCATTAGCATTGCTGGCAACCTGTACAGTAAAACCAAATTCTGCCAAATACTCCTTGACCGCTTCCCTTACTCCTGGTTCGTCGTCTACCAATAAGAGTTTTGCTGACATCGCTACTTCCTTAACCCCTACTACCCTTAGTGTAGCGCAATTTAGACTGAGATCTTGCACCATTGTCATTAATCCTAGGGTGGGCAGTGCCTACCAACGGGCTTTGCAAGCTTGATTATCTGTCTGGTGCACTGCCCACCCTACATGAAC
>NZ_GL890832.1:0-16337 GCF_000211815.1 Moorena producens 3L | reverse complement strand
CCACCCCTAACCCCTCCCAGGAGGGGAACGGGAATCGGGAATCGGGAATCGGAACCCACCCCTAACCCCTCCCAGGAGGGGAACGGGAATCGGGAATCGGGAATCGGGATGCAGCTATCAGCTTCCATGGGAAAGCCACTCAATCTGATCAGCTTTGTCTGGCAGCCGGGCTTGCTGTTGTCCCTTTGCCCTTGCCCAAGTTCCAAACAGACCAATCGGTGTGCTGATTAGCTCAATGGGATCGGTTTTGCCTGCGATCGCATTAATACTATTGCGCGGTAGTTCTTTCAGCAACCAACGACTGATCCGATACAGATATTCCTTTGGTGGAATATCCCGCATCAAGGGCACACCATGGAGCTGATGTAAGTAACGGTTAGAGCGACCATAGCGATGCCATTGACTGTGATATTCCCGAAAGGTGGAACGGTGTCGGTGCTCTACTATGGCGGTTGGAGCAAGGTGTAATTGCCAGTTGCTTTGCTTTTGAATACGCCAGCAGATATCAGCATCACCACCAGTGGTTAGGTAAGGACGGAACAATCCCACTTCCTCGAATGCTTGCCTTCGGATTGCTAGGTTAGCGGTTTGACCGTAGGGACAATAGGAATTGTTTAAGGTATGTTCCTGAGATAGAACATTATGGTACTCAGCGTGTTTTTCTAGCCAGGTTTTACCGGGCAACCCGATGATTTGACCAGCAACAATACCAATACTAACGTTAGCAAAGGGTGAGACCAGGTCTGCTAACCAATGGGGTTGGGGACGACAGTCTGCATCAGTAAAGGCAATTATTTCCGCCTTGGCTGCTCGAATTCCTTTGTTACGGGCTGCATAGGAGCTTTGAATCTGGTCTTCCAGGATGTAGTGGAAAGTTATGCCCTCAGATGCTCCCTCAGTAACGGCAGTTTCGATTAGTGAGGCAGTGCGATCGCTGCTATTATTATCCACTAAAAGATACTCTACTTGGTCAGTGGCATAGGTCTGTTCCTGTAAACAACGGACTAACTCTGGTAAATCTGCTTCACCGTTGTAGATTGGTACAACTACTGAAACCTTGGGCAAGCATTTGTCATTTGTCATTGGGTAATGGCTAATGGCAGAAGTGTTGAACAGGGAATCGGGAATCGGGAATCGGGAATCGGGAATCGGGAATCGGGAATCGGGAATCGGGAATCGGGAATCGGGAATCGGGATGCAGCTATCAGCTATCAGCTATCAGCTATCAGTTATCAGCTATCAGCTATCAGTTATCAGCTATCAGCTATCAGCTATCAGTTATCAGCTATCAGCTATCAGCTATCAGTTATCAGTTATCAGCTATCAGCTATCAGCTAATGCCCTACTGTGCCACGCTGAAGGCTGACCACTGACCGCTGACCACTGACCACTGACCGCTGACCGCTGACCGCTGACCGCTGACCGCTGACCGCTGACCGCTGACCGCTGACCGCTGACCGCTGACCGCTGACCGCTGATGGCTGACCGCTGACCGCTGACCGCTGACCGCTGACCGCTGACCGCTGACCGCTGAATGCTTGAATTATCAACTATCAATTTTGAGCATAATCAACTGCCGTTGGAGTAGCGATCGCACTCCATCTAAATCGAAGTTAACATGCTTAATAATTTCTGCTACAGTTTGGCTTTGGGATGAGTCGTCGGGTGAGCTACCATTCTCGTCACAGGCTTCGAGAAACGTAAATTCCTCGTCTGATAGCTTAACCAGCTGGTAATCATAGTCAAATAGGGACTTACTTGGCCAACCAGTCATACAAGGGTGCCGTTCTGGAATTGCGGCTAACAGGTCTTTATCCTCTGACCAATCTACCCGCTCTAAGGGAGGACGGGTGAGGAAAAACTCATAATGAGTCAGTTCAGGATCTAATAATTCAATTAACCGATATAGCTCCCGTTCACTCAGACCTTCTGAGCGTGCCATTAACTCTGGATTCTTGCCAAATAAGCGCTCTTTCTGCCAGTAGCGGGGATTGGAAAACCCAAGAAACTCCAAGCCAGCCGCATCGATTAGTTCAAATAGGGTTTCAATGTTATAGTCAATTTCTTGGGGATGAACATACATATCCGCGAAGCATTCATCGTGATGGTTTTCCAAAGCCCAGCGTTCCCGGTCTCGCTTGACAATTCGGTTGTTTTCTGGCAGTGCTTCAAATAATTGACGACCGACCTTGACCCCATCCTGGTAGTCTCCCTGGTTTTGACCCTGCAAAAGTGCGATCGCTTGCTGCATCAACTGAATTTCCCAGCGTCCTAATTCAGCATAGACAAAGATATGAAATAAGCCCCCCGGTGCTAGTTTCTTAGCTATAGATTGAATCCCACGGATCGGGTCTGGCAAGTGATGTAACACTCCCACACAATTAATTAGATCGAACTGACCCTCGATTTGGTCAACATCGTACAAGCTCAGGTGATGAAACTCGACCCGATCAGCACCTGAGCGGCGACAGCGTTCCTGGGCTACCTTCAAAGCCCCAGCACTAAGATCAATCCCCACTACTGAGGCTTGGGGATTGAGGTGAACTAGATACTCTGTGCCTACCCCTGTCCCACAACCAGCATCTAGAATCCGAATCTCCTCTCTTTGGGGTGTGTGCCCAGTACAAAAACTATAAGCAGCTCGCCAATTCCAGCGCCAGTTGTATCCAGGAGGTGGCTCATCGAGTAAGGGTTCTGGGGGAAAAGGGTAGGTATCGTAGAGGCGCTCAACGGCAGCAGCGGTTTCTTGAGAGGTTTTCATCACAAAACTTTACAAAACTTAATTATTCGGGGAAATTTTTTACGAAAATAAAGTATAATCTCAAAGGTTTACTGGGATCAATGGCCATCAATCCTGAACTCGATCCCCTAAATTCTATACAATTCTTAATAAATAAACCGTAGAGATCAGAAAAGTTTTAATCTAAAAGCTAGTCGAGTTTACCAATGACATCCATTTTGGGAAATTCTAGGGAACCTACGACCTAGTAGGTTATCCTTATCCCTTGCTCCAAAGTGAGATTGGATAGGACTAACATCAAATGCCTACCCACCAAATGGGTGTCTAAAACGTGTTTATTAACTGCGGCATAAGTCCGCAATGACAGCATAAAAATTTAGGAGCTTTAACAAACCAATGAGTGTCAAGGCAAGTGGTGGAAGCTCAGTTGCCCCTGTGCAACTCTATCAAACTGTCCCATCTGCAACCATTATCCAAGCAGAACAGCAAGACCGCTTCTTAGGAAATGGAGAGATCAACGAGCTACTGGATTACTTCCGTTCCGGAGAAAAGCGTTTAGCAATTGCTGATCTGATTACCAAAAACTCAGACCTAATCGTATCCAAGGCGGCTAACCGGATTTTCGTGGGTGGTTCCCCAATGGCTTTCCTGGAAAAGCCTAAGGAAGCACCTGCCCTAGTAGGGGCTGGCGCTACAGGGGTTCCCGACACCAAAACCTTGGGAACTAGTACCTTTGTCGAGAGTGGAGGTGGATTGTTTGGGGGATTCCGCGCTCTGTTTAGTTCTCCGACTGGACCAACCCCACCAGGTTTCCGTCCCATCGACATCAACCGCTATGGCCCGAGGAATATGCAAAAGTCCTTGCGGGACCTATCTTGGATGTTGCGCTATATCACTTACGCCATTGTTGCTGGTGACCCCAACATCCTAGTGGTTAATGTTCGAGGTTTGCGGGAAGTCATTGAAAATGCTTGTTCAGCTGATGCCACCATCGTGGCAATCCAGGGAATGCGGGCGGCTTCACTAGATTATTTCAAAGGTGATCAGTCGGCACAGGAGATTGTTGCCCAGTACTTTGACATTACCCTGAACGAATTTAAAGCTGCTACACCCTCCGATAAACTGCGGCAACGGCCTTCCATAGACCAACAAGGGCTGCAATTGCCCCAAAGTTACTTTAATGCAGCCGAGCGGCGTCCTAAGTTTGTGATGAAGCCCGGTCTGTCATCCTCAGAAAAAACTGAGGTAGTTAAAGCTGCCTACCGGCAAATCTTTGAGCGTGACATTACCCGCGCCTACGGTTTGTCGATTTCTTATCTGGAATCTCTAGTTAAAAACGGGAACATTTCCATGAAGGAGTTTGTTCGCCGTTTGGGCAAATCTGAACTATACCGGAAGCAATTCTTTGAACCTTTTATCAATAGTCGAGCCTTAGAACTGGCTTTCCGCCATTTCCTAGGTAGGGGTCCATCTTCAAGGGAAGAAGTCCAAAGCTACTTCTCGATTGTTTCCGATGGTGGTCTACCCGCTCTAGTAGATGCCCTGGTGGATTCTCAGGAATACTCTGATTACTTTGGGGAAGAAACGGTTCCCTATCTGAGGGGTTATGGTCAAGAGGCTCAAGAATGCCGTAACTGGGGCATGCAGCAAGATTTGTTGCGCTATAGTGCTCCCTTCCGTAAGGATGCCCAGTTTCTCAATACCTTTGCCAAGTACGAGCAACCGCTGCCTGACCAACATGTCTATGGTTCTGGTAATGACTCGTTGGAAATTCAGTTTGGGGCAATTTTCCCGAAAGAAACCCGGAATCCTACTACCACCCCCGCTCTCTTTGGCAAAGATACTAAACGCCTGCTGATCCACCAAGGCCCAGGAATCAATAACCAAAATAGTAATCCAGGGGCAAGGGGTATGTCCCCCGGTTCCCTTGGCTCTAAGGTGATCCGCCTTGACCAGATCCCTAGTACACAAGACAAGAGTATCAAATTTGCTGAAAGCTCTACTCAAAGGGTAATTCGTGCCTGTTACCTGCGAGTGTTTGGCTTTATGCCCTATGAAGGGGAACGGCTGACTTCAGGGGAAGCTCGGCTGGAAAACGGTGAAATTACCGTCCGCGAGTTTATCCTAATGCTGGCGAAGTCTGATGGTTTCCGCAAACGTTACTGGACACCATTGTATGTAGTCAAGGCAATAGAATATATCCACCGACGTTTACTCGGTCGTCCTAGCTATGGGCGCTCCGAGATGAACAGTTACTATGATGTTGCCTATAAAAAAGGTTTCTACGGTGTAGTAGAGGCAATTGTCAACACCAAAGAGTACTCTGAGGCATTTGGGGAAGATACGGTTCCCTATGAGCGCTATGTGACGGCGGCTGGTTTAAAAATGCGCACCGGAGGAGTGTCTGGTAGCGTGACATCAGCAATGGCAATCATGGCTGAGGAGAAAGTACCTCGCTTTGTTGAGCTGGGTATGGGCAAAGAGATGCTCACCGAACCGGAAGTTGAATTCCGGATTAATCAGGGGGTTAGTGTACAGCGTGAACAAACCAAGATCTTTAAGCTGATTGACCTTAATGATAAGCCAGCGTTGAAAGTCCTGATTGGAGCAGCTTATCGGCAGATATTTGAGCGGGATCTTGAACCCTATGTGATCCAAGCAGCATTTACCTCCCTGGAAAGCCGACTGAGCAATGGCGAAATTAATCTCAAGGAGTTTATTGAAGGCTTAGGTTGTTCTGATCTCTACATCAAAGAGTTCTACACCCCCTACCCCAACACCAAGGTGATTGAACTGGGTACCAAGCACTTCCTAGGACGTGCCCCCTTAAATCAGAAGGAAATCCAGACCTACAACGCAATTCTAGCCTCTGAAGGGATTCGGAGCTTTATTGGGGCAATGGTCAATGGCATGGAATATGCTCAGGCATTTGGAGAAGATACCGTCCCGTACCGCCGCTTCCCCACCTTACCAGCTGCTAATTTCCCGAACACCGAGAAGCTGTATAATCAGCAGACCAAGCAGAATAGTGATGTGGTGGTACCAAGCTTTGATCCAGTCCAGCCTCGCATGGATTCGTCTAAGCTACCTCTGACCGGAAAAGCGATCGCAGATATGGCTGCCCAAAAGTGGCAGGTGGCTACTAACCCTTCCGAGCTGGCCAAGGTAGGTCGTTCTTCTAATCGGAAGCACTCAACCTTGAATCCCAAATCTGCTAAGGCGACACGGATTTTCCGCATCACCCCAAACATTTCTCAGGTTGAAACCGCAGTGGTGATTGATGCCATTTATGACCAAGTCCTGGATTTATTCGGTGAACCAGTACCACCAAAATACCGGCAACAGCATCTAGACAGTCAACTGCGCAATGGAGAAATTTCGGTGCGGCAGTTTGTTAAAGCCTTGGCCAGTAGTAACAGCTATAGTCAGCGGTTTTACCAGCCTTATCCCCCTGCCAAAGTGGTCGAGTTATTGTTCCGGCACTTACTCGGACGTAACCCTAACACTCACGGTGAGGTTCAAACCTACCAGCAGCTGTTGGCGGGACAGGGTCTAGAAGCTGCAGTAACAGCTATGGTTGATAGTCGAGAATACTCCCGCTTCTTTGGTGAAGACGTAGTCCCCTATCAGCGGCTCAGTCAGTAAAAAGTCTGAATTATGAAGGTTGGAGGTTGGAGGTTGAAGGTTTGAAGGTTTGGAGGTTGAAGGTTGAAGGTTGAAGGTTGAAGGTTGAAGGTTGAAGGTTAAAAGTTTAAAATTGAAGGTTTGGAGGTTGAAGGTTGAAGGTTTGGAGGTTGAAGGTTGAAGGTTGAAGGTTGAAGGTTGAAGGTTGAAGGTTGAAGGTTGAAGGTTTGGAGGTGGTCGGTAGGTTGGACTAGCCTTAAAGGTTAAACTTTCAACCTTTAACCTCTAACTCAGGCCACTAACCTGTAACTGACCTTTCAAACTTTATTAGGGAAAATGTTAAGATGTGTTGCGAAGCTAGGAAAAATGTCAACAATCTGTAGCAAAATATTCCCGGAAGCTAGGTGTATGATTAACCTGCTTTGATTTATGCCTTTGATTTAGGCGGGGTTAGCCAAACCAAGTTTTGCTGGGGCGTGCGTCGGCTGAAGTTCCGACGGCGTATCGAGAACGGCGATTTACCCGGCACATTGCAGGTAACTGCAATGCTACAGAAGCTCTAATTACACCGCAAGGTTAGTTAGAGAGCGTTCATTCTTGGAAATGCCAGTTTAAAAAACCTGGTAATATTTTTTTCTGGAGGAATCCATCTATGAGTATTGTCACGAAATCCATCGTGAATGCAGATGCTGAGGCTCGCTATCTGAGCCCTAGTGAATTAGACGGTATCAAAAGCTTTGTTACTTCTGGTGAGCAGCGCTTACGTATCGCTCAAACCTTAACAGGCTCCCGTGAGACAATTGTTAAGCAAGCTGGAGACCAACTATTCCAAAAGCGTCCAGATGTGGTATCTCCTGGTGGTAATGCCTACGGTCCAGAAATGACCGCTACTTGCCTGCGGGACATGGATTACTACCTACGCTTGATTACCTACGGTATTGTTGCTGGTGATACCACACCAATTGAGGAAATTGGTCTGGTAGGTGCTAAGGAAATGTACAAGTCTTTAGGTACCTCCATTGATGCTGTTGCCGAAAGCGTCCGTTGCATGAAGGGTATTGCTACTGGCATGATGTCTGGGGACGATGCTGCTGAAGCTGGCTCTTACTTCGACTATGTGATTGGTGGATTGTTGTAGGGCAATAAATACTCCTTGGCCTAGTGTTCTGATGATGGCAAAGTTTGTCTGTAGAACCGATAATCACAACTTGAGTTAAATAAGGAAATAGAATCATGCAAGACGCAATTACTGCTGTTATCAACTCTGCCGACGTCCAAGGCAAATATTTGGACGACTCCGCTATGGCAAAGCTCAAGGGCTATTTCCAAACTGGTGAGCTGCGGGTACGTGCAGCAACTGCCATTAGTGCTAATGCTTCTACCATCGTTAAGGAAGCGGTTGCTAAGACCCTGTTGTATTCCGACAGCACTCGTCCAGGTGGCAATATGTACACCACTCGCCGCTACGCAGCTTGTATCCGTGACATGGATTACTTCTTGCGTTATGCTACCTATGCGATGTTGGCCGGTGACCCATCGATCCTTGATGAGCGGGTACTCAATGGCTTGAAGGAAACCTACAACTCCCTTGGTGTTCCCATTGGCAATACCACCAATTCCATCCAAGGCATGAAGGAAGTTACCGCTAGCTTAGTTGGTGCTGATGCGGGTAAGGAAATGGGTGTATACTTTGACTACATCTGCTCTGGCTTAAGCTAACTTAGCTAGTGTTGATGGAATTCGCCAGCCTGTAGTTGTCTGTGTAATTAAGGTCTGGGAAGTTGATTGTGAGTGCTAGCTTGTTAAAGGCGAATCTGGCTCACGTCAGTCAAGCAGAGGAGTTTTGACAGTCTAGTATTGACAATTAACTCCCAGACTTTGGAATAGTTGAGATATTCGATTAACGAATTTATTCCCTCGCTATAGGCGATAGGGGATTTTTTAGACATATTGGAATCAAACCAGAATTAAAATTTTCTTGAATTTTACTAGGAGAAATAACCTCATGCGGACGTTTGAAATAACTGCTTGTGTGCCAAGCCAAAGCAGAATTAGGACACAACGGGAGTTACAGAATACTTTTTTTACCAAGCTAGTTTCCTACGATAACTGGTTCCGTGAGCAGCAGCGCATCCAGAAAATGGGTGGCAAAATTATTAAGGTTAAGCTGGCAACTGGTAAGCAAGGTACAAACACCGGTTTGTAATAATTTTTCGATAATAGCTGTTTATAAAAAAATTTCAGGGGGTCTACTACGACCCCTTTTTGATTTTTGGTGGAAAATGGGGGGATGGAAACAGAGGCAACAGAGGGAAGATATAGCATTTCTAAATTCGGTGAGGTACATTTGGGATGTTAGGGAATAGGCAAAAGGCAACAGGCAACAGGCAACAGGTAAAAAAGATTGTGTACCTCATTACTATGAGAAAAGCTATAAACAAGAAACCAAAGGCCAAAGGCGAACAACCAAATAACCTTGGCCTTTCGGCCACGCTACGCGAACAACCTTCAACCACATAACCTTGGCCTTTGGCCACGCTACGCGAACAACCACATAACCTTGGCCTTTGGCCAGGCTACGCGAACAACCACATAACCTTGGCCTTTGGCCACGCTACGCGAACAACCACATAACCTTGGCCTTTCGGCCACGCTACGCGAACAACCACATAACCTTCAACCAACCTGATTAAACGTGGCTCTACGTAACCTGATTCTCTTATTTAACCCCTCTACTACAGACTGGGCAGTTAGTGCTCGGTTACTGAAGTGGTTAACGTTTCTATGGCTGTTGATCGGAATAGTAATTCTTTTCTCAGCTTCTTATGCGATCGCAGATGTCGAGTTAGGGGATGGAACATACTACGTCAAGCGACAGCTGATGTGGGTAGTCTTAGGTTTAGTGGGATTTAACCTATTGGTGCGATCACCGTTGCGTTATTTGCTAAAGATCAGCCATTGGTTGGTCCTGGGGCTGTTGGTGCTGCTGTTATTGACTTTAATTCCTGGTGTGGGCACAACGGTTAATGGGGCAACTCGCTGGTTATCTTTCGGTTCGGTTCCCCTGCAACCTTCAGAGTTAATGAAGCCGTTTCTAGTGTTACAAGCAGCTCGGGTATTTGGGCAGTGGGACCGGCTTCAGTGGCGGACTCGTTTCACGTGGCTGGGGATTTTTATGGTGGTGTTGGTGGGAATTTTGTTACAGCCTAATCTGAGTACAACAGCACTTTGTGGGATGACCTTGTGGCTAGTTGCTCTAGCAGCAGGGTTACCGTTTTCTTACTTGGGAGGTACAGCATTTGGTGGTGTCCTGCTGGCAGTACTCAGTATCAGCATTAAGGATTACCAGCGGCGTCGGGTGATGTCATTCCTAAATCCTTGGGCTGATCCAATGCGAGATGGATACCAATTGGTTCAAAGTCTTCTAGCTATTGGCTCCGGTGGGACTTGGGGCTCTGGCTTTGGGTTATCCCAACAAAAGTTATTCTATTTACCCATTCAACACACTGATTTTATCTTTTCTGTCTTTGCTGAGGAATTTGGCTTTGCTGGTAGTATAGCGCTAATGTTATTGTTGATGACATACATGACCCTAGCGGTGATTGTAGCTATTAAGGCAAGAAACCGAGTCTATCAGTTAATCGCGATTGGAGCAATGCTGTTTATTGTAGGACAGTCTCTGTTGAATATTGGTGTCGCTTCTGGGGCTCTGCCGACTACTGGTTTACCCTTCCCATTCTTTAGTTATGGGGGAAGTTCGATGATTTCCAGTTTGTGTTCCGCTGGGTTGTTGATTCGGGTGGCACGAGAGAGTAGTGAGGCGAAAGTTGTGTCTATACAAAGTCGCCGCCAGTCGATAGCAGAACGACGGCAAAGAAGGCACAAGGTCAAAGCCAAAAGGTAAAAGTGACCAATATAGCGGTTTTCAATTTGGTGAGGTACAGAGTTTCTGGTTTTAGGGAACAGCGGATCTGGGAACAGGGAACAGGGAAGAGGAACCCACCCCTAACCCCTCCCAGGAGGGGAAGAGGGAACAGGGCAAAAATTATGTTTACCTCATTAGCGTAAAAAGCGCTATACAGACTAGTAATTTTTTTTTCAGGGCATTCCTACTCCCGACTCCCGACTCCCGACTCCCCACTCCCGACTCCCCACTTCCTAAAACCGATGTCTAGGTCTAGGTTTTTAGTAGATACAAAAACTCCAACGGTAAACCATCAGTATCAGCGATAAACGCTACCTCATAAACACGATTACCGATCATCTGTTGGGTAGGTTCCAAGAGAACCTTCAACGGTTGAAACTGCTCTGGGTTCTGCTCAGAAGCCTCTTTAAAACTTTCTTTCAAGCACTCTAACCAACTTGGCAAGTCAGTAGCGCTATCAGTTAGGTCAAAAGACACGTGGTAATACCCCACATAATGCTCATCCCCAAAGGCATCTGGTGCTGGTAATGGTTCAGGAATTTGGATCAGTTCCAAGCGTCCCCCCAGTCCCTTCAGCCAACACGCTAGAGTCATGCCGGTAGTGAAGCGTTCAGATACCGTGAATCCCAACTTCTCATAAAATGCGATCGCGCGATGAATATTGGCTGTGCGAATCGAAGCGTGATGCATGGGTTTTGTCCTTTGGCCTTTTTCCTTTACCCTTATTCCTTTGTAACCAACAACAGGTGTACTGAAATCACCAAGCGCTAATCACTAATCACGTGCTCACCAATCTACCAATCTAGCAATCACTAAAACAATCGGAAATAAGGGTAGCGCACAGGTACCCCTGGTTCTTTTTCCAAATCAAAATTAATCACTGCCCAACAAGGTTCTTCCTCAGGTTCTGGGCTAAATTCTACCGGCAAGCCATACAACCTGGGTTGGCCTGACTCTGAGTTCCCTCGCCAGGGGGTACTGCGCTCTAGGTAGGCACTCACTAAATCCCGATAACGACTGGCAATAATCACCCGTGTTGCCCGATATCCTTCAGTGTATAGCTTGTCTAGGGCTTCGTGAATCTCAAAGCGAATTCCATCAGGATGAGTGTGCTGTCGGTACCATTTATCTTGCCATAGACGCCAGTGACGCCCAGATTGTAAATGAATCAGTTCCCCAGTTTTTGGGTTGGCTTCAAACGCACCATGACGTGGACACAAGTAAGTGTCAGTCAACGTCAATGCCGGAATTATCTGACGGCAGTGAGGACATTTTATTTCTGAACCGAATATCGGGTACTGCAAGCTAGAATCAATCATTAAATGCTAAAGATTGCCTTAGAGGTATATGCTATTACCTAATGGCTCCATCATTATAACTGGGTATTTATTGCTGTTGGTCTAAGTGACCCCACTCTAAAACCTATGTAAAACCTAAGGTATTAATTACCATTATCTCCCTATTGTGATTAATTGTGGATCATCCTCTACCTAAAACCCCAATATTGACATCTTTTTGGCCTCCCCCAGATCTGTCTCTTGCTGCCTTTGTCGCCCCTAATGCTGTAGTTATGGGTCAGGTGTCCGTAGCTGCAGGAGTTAGCATTTGGTATGGTGCTGTAGTCAGAGGTGATGTGGAGCGCATCGAGATTGGCGATCGCACTAATATTCAAGATGGCGCAATTTTACACGGAGATCCCGGCAAGCCAACAGTTTTAGAAGACCATGTCACTGTCGGTCATCGCGCTGTCATTCATTCAGCATATATTGAACAGGGTAGCTTGATTGGTATTGGAGCAGTGGTACTCGATGGGGTTCGTGTGGGTCATGGTAGTATCGTAGGCGCTGGAGCTGTGGTTAGTAAAGACGTTCCTCCTCTGTCCCTGGTAGTCGGTGTCCCTGCCAAAAAATTACGGGATGTTTCGGAGGCTCAAGCCGCTGAACTGATTGAACATGCACGGCACTATGAAAAGTTGGCTCTAGTTCATGCCGGTAAAGGCACAGATTTAGGATTTAGTGTAACCTAATACTTCGCTGCCGTTGGCCCAAACCCGGAACAGAGAACTTCCGATCCCGGAACAATGGACAATAATTGAGAAAAACACGATCACAAAAGCCCTGTATCGCTTTTTACCGATTCCTTACCAATTAGTCAAGTGTGGGTAACATTGATTAACTTTGGTTAAGTTTTACCAAGAACCGTCCAAGGTCTTGGACAAATGGGTGATCAGGTTACTGAAAAATTAACTAAAAAAAATTGACCCATAGGTGCGACTATATTAATAAACAACTACGTACCGTCCGGTACAGGGCAGACAAGCTGAGGGAGGTTACCCCTCTAGCTTGGTAGGAGTGATATTACTTAGTCACAGCAACTTTTTCAACCAACAAGCCCACTCCTTGTAGGGGTGGGAGGTTAAAAAAACTTCAAGCATTATAGGGAGGACACTAGAACCATGGATTTACGTCTATTAATAGTCTTATTGCCTTTACTCCTGGCACTAGGCTGGGTAGTTTACAATATTGGTGCGATCGCTCTCAAACAAGCTCAAAATTATTTGAATAAATCTTAATAAATCGCGCGTCAACCAATTGAGCAATAGCACCTTTGCACAAAAGCTTAATAGCCAGCTGTTCCTTGACACTCCCCGCCCTATAAGAGCGGGGATTCTTTAATCAACGACCCAACGTGGCTCTTCCAGACCGGAATCAGGAAGAGTAGAGGTCGGATCTCCTAAAGCGTTTGGATCGATGATCCAGGTTCCTGTATGCCCTACAGTACCCAAAGCTCTTTTTAGAATATTGATAGCTGCATTATGATCGCGTTCGCGTAGCGTCGCCTTCGGCGAATCCAACACACACCCGCATGAACATGCATGAGTTCTAGTAGATAGCGATTTTTTGACAACTTCACCACAGTTTGAGCAATTTTGGCTAGTATAAGCAGGATTAACGGCTACCGTTTGCCTAGTAAACTTTTGTCCAAAATACTCTAACCACCTTCTAAATTGATACCAACCTGCATCATTAATAGACTTAGCAAGACAATGATTTTTGACCAAATTTTTCACCCTTAAATCTTGCCTTCGGCACGCTTCGCGAACGTAAGCGACCACGTCGTTAGAGTGGATTACGCAACGGGCGAGTCTCTTCGCATGTTCTTCACGTTGCCTACTTATTTTAAGGTGCGTCCTACCTAACCTATTAATGGCGCGCTTACGGTTAGCTGTTCGCGAAGCGTGGCCTACGGCCTTGCCTTTCTTTTTACGAGAAACTCGGCGCTGATAAAACTTCAGCCGCTTCTCGCCCTTACGATAAAATCTTGGATTTGGTTCTGTGTTTCCCTTAGAATCTGTGTAGAATTCTTTTAGCCCTACATCTAATCCAACGTTGGTATGTGAGGGATCTAGAGATTCCTTAATATCAACTTTGACACAGAATTGAACATAATAACCATCTGCGCGACGTACTAATCTGACTCGCTTGATCAATTTATGGTCGTAACGCCACAATTACCAGGTTCCCTTTAGTTTTAGTTTTCCGACTCCTTTTTTGTCTAAGAATTTTATCGACTTAGTATCAGGTGAGAGTCTCCAGCCCGATGTCTTGTATTCAACTGACCGGGAGAACTTTTTAAACTTGGGGTAACCCTTTTTACCAGGGACTTGTTTTTTACATTTATCGTAAAACCTAGAAATTGAACTATAAGCTCTTTCCACTGAAGCTTGGCAGGCATGAGAATTTAAGTCTTTAACAAAAGGATATTCAGATCTCAGCCACGTGTTATAGCGATACAAGTCTTTTTGTCCTATACCTTTATTATCCATCCAGTAACGGATGCACTTATTTCGGACGAATTGACCAGTGCGTATCGCCTCATCAATGGCGGCATACTGAGTTTTATTCCCCTTGACCTTAAACTCTAAAACTATCATTTTGACGTGGAACAACTCTACGTCATATTATAGCACAAAAAGAAATAAAGCCGTCCTAGAAGGACGGGGCTTGAAACCCAATTTTTTGGTCAAAAGGAGGATACAGCTGGTTTGCTTGCGCTATTGAGCAATGTTATTTTTGGCAAATTAGTGGCTCTGAACTCAATAGATAATCTAGAAAAGTACCAGCAACAATCGATAGTTGTTTGCTACGTGGATAGACAGCATACCAGTAACGCTCGATCGGAAAGTGTTCTACATCCAAAACCACCAGCTCAGAGTTAACCCCTTCTAAAATTAAGGTATGACGAGATAATATAGAAATTCCTAAACCCCCTGCGATCGCTTGCTTAATTGCCTCATTACTACCCAAATCCAGCCGCACCTTTGGTGAAATCTGGTGGTGATCGAACAGTTTTTGTACAGCTTTGCGTGTTCCCGAACCAGGCTCCCTCATAATAAAGGTTTCTTGAGCTATACGTTTAAGGGGGATATTTTTTTCCTGAGCTAGAGGATGATCGACCCGTGCGATCACAACCAGGGGGTTTTCTTGCACTGGTTTATAGCAGGTCTCCTGGTTTTCCGGAAGCTGACTCATAATGTATAAGTCATCTAGATTCTCACTGAGACGACCAAGGATGTATTCGTGGTTGGTGACTTGCAGAGAAATATCAATGCCTGGATAACGCTGGCAAAACGGACCGAGTAAACGAGGAATAAAATATTTAGCAGTTGTAATCACTGCTAAGCGCAGACGCCCCTGTTTTAAACCTTTGAGATCTGCCACTTTCATCTCAAACTGGTCTAAATTCTCAAAGATATCGCGGCAGGTTTTAACTAGTGCCTCACCAACCTGGGTCAGGTAGATTCGCTTACCTACCTGGTCAAACAGAGGCATACCAACAACTTTGGTTAGCTGCTTCACCTGCATAGAGACAGTGGGTTGGGTGAGAAACAGTTCCTCTGCAGCTCGTGTAAAGCTGTGGTGCCGAGCGACTGCTTCAAAGACCCTTAACTGATGCAATGTGGCTTGCTTCAATGATATTACTCCTATGAGGATATAGATCTTAGTCTTTGACAGTCTTTAAAGTCAGGAGTAGGGAGTGGGGAATGGGGAAAAGAGAGTTTCATAGTGTTCATGGTGGACTTTTTTCCATGGTAGCTATTATGAATCTTTGGTACGTATGGGTAAGTTTCTTAAATCTGGTAGTTCTACTAGCTCTTTTTCTGCTTCCTTTACCTTAACTGGTATTCTCAAGGGTTGTGGTTGCTCCTCCATCAGGCAACTCGCTACTGGCAAGCTTTTCTCTAAATCTTCAAGAGGTCTAGGAATCACTGTCACAGCGGTTAGTTCACCAATACGCTGGGCTTCAGCCATTCCAACTTGTAAAGCAACGGCTACATCTGCCACACGACCCCGAATAATGGCAGTACATAAACCCGCCCCAATGGTTTCGTAGGCAGTAAGCTGTACATTGGCAGCTTTGAGCATGGCATCCGAGGCACCAACCATTGCTGGCAATCCCCTGGTTTCTAAAAGACCTAGGGCATGATTACTGACCCGGCTACGATGATTTTGGTTAACTTGATCGAGTAGGTGAACACCGATGGGAAATATCACTTCCAGGTTGGGAAGTGGTCGCGCAATGATTGTCGAAGAGAGCAACTCACCCTCTCGTTGAGCATAATCCTTACCCGATTCCACAGCAATTCTCACCTCAGCGATCGCTCCCCGCACAATGGCAGTGCAGTGACCACTACCAGTTTTTTCATAACCCACAAGGGTAACTTCTGCTGACTTGAGCATGGCGTCAGCAGTACTAACAATTACTGGAAAACTTAGAGTAGAGACTAAACCTAGGGAGGCTTGGTTAAACCGTTTTCTTTTTCTCAAGGGATCGTCAGGGGCAAGCCCAGGTTTGTATAACTCCATCAGACAGAAGACCTCTCTTTGGTTGTCGGCTGTTACTTGTTGGCTTATATCAAGTTTAGAAAGTTAAGTGTAAAGCCGTAACATACAAAGCTCAATCAAGAAGCAGCTAATGCCATTGGAGTAGATGATTGGCATGGGGTTTGTCTGGGAGTGGTGTGCCGACCACCGGTATGATCTAGCA
>NZ_GL890831.1 GCF_000211815.1 Moorena producens 3L | reverse complement strand
TTAAGCAATTTGAGCTTGTCGGAGGGCTTCGGCTTTAGTAACGTTCCCCTGTTTCAAGACCTCATAAAATTTATTCATCAAGACTTGGGTACCTTTGTCATCCACGCTCCACAGGGATGCGATCGCAGCATCGGCACCAGCATTTTGCATCAGATAACCAAAACCCAGGATTTCTTTGCCATCCCCCAATTCTCCCCCTAAGCCGGTCTGACAGGCACTGAGCACTACTAAATCTACATTGGGGAAATTCCATTGTTCCACCTCGTCAACGGTAACATGACTGCCATCACCAAACAGAATAAATGAATCTTGTTTAGTTTTCTCGAACACAGCGTGGGTGGCTAGATGCACAATGGAATAGTCATTCATCTGATAAATGGTATCCTCATGAAACTGTTTATCGATGAATAGCTTAGTGTTGGGAAAGGTTTCTGCCAGACCCTCAACTTCTGGTTTGGTAAACGCTAAGGCTGGAAATTCATGCTGTTTATCCCCGATCTCAATCCTATGCTCTTTGGTGACCGCTGCCGCAAACACGTCTAACTGTGGTGTGGGTTTATTATCTAGGGATGTTAGGCTCAGAGCAGTAATCTGATTAACTCTCAACCGCTCAATTAACCATTGCTCGCCATCATACAAAGCCCCCAGGGGAATATAGCGCAATTTGCCATCAGGAGCATAAATAATAGTTTTGGCATTAGCTTTGGCTAAGTCAGCTTCAATCGGTTTAATTAGCCACTCGTACAGTTGCTCGACGTAAATTTTGTAATTATTGCTCCCATTGCCAACGGTTTGGCGGAAGTTGTCAATCGCTCTTTCCACGTTTTTTCGGTTTGCCTTAACCGTGCGGTGAATTGGGGGAGCATCAGGGGTGACTAGGACTAATTCCAAACGGTCATCTAATACTAGGGGATAGAACATAACCGCATCCTGTTCCAATTGCTGGAGTTGCTCTCGTAATCGTCGATCGTAATTCTTTAGGTCTAAGTTTTCTGCTTCTGTGGTTTCCCTCAATTGTGCCAAGGAAGCTTTTACCTCTGGACTCTTCAGGGAATCTTGAAAGTCTTTCCTGAGCTGGGCTTGATTTTTCCTAAGTTGAATGATTCGCTGTTGCTGGGTTTGGGTGCGCTTATCCGTAACAATAGTTTCCAGTTCACTGAGTTCTTGATCCAGGGCAATAGCTTGGTCGATAATTGGTTGGATACCCTTGAGGATTTCCTGTTCTTCAGTCAGTTCTGTAATGCCATCAACGGTGTTATAATTCCCTAGCAGATTACTGAGGTAATCCTCCAACTCCTGGACTTTCAGTAAATCGAGCACCCGTAGGGCTTCTAACACTCGATCTTTTTGCAGCAGTAAATCAGCCAAGCGCCGATAGTCTTGGGCAACAGTGTTGGTAAAGGATTGTTGTTGTTCAACGGGCAGAACCTTTAAGTCTTTGCGGATCCCTTCTCGGACATTAACCGATTGTTTAAAGAAGGTAATCGCTAATTCCGATTGGTTTTGGGTATCATACAAGCTACCGATACCAGCTAGAATTTTCCCTTCCGTTAAGCGAGTACCAAGAGTTCTGGAAAGGGCTAAGGCTTGTTGATAAGCTGCTAAAGCCTGGGGATAGTTTCCTAGACTAGTGTAAACTATTCCGATCTTGTATAAGGTAAAGCTAATCCCGGCTTTTACGCCAATTTTTTGATTAATCTCTAAGGCTTTTTGATGATAGTCATTGGCTTTAGTATACTCTCCCAGTTTTTCATAAACTATTCCGATAGTAGTCAGGGTGTGACCTTGATCTAGGCGATTACCAATCTGTTGAGAAATAGCTAAGGATTGCTGATAGTTTTCTAGAGACTTTGGATAGTTTTCCTGCTTTTGGTAAACTGTTCCGATGTTAGTCAGGGTTTCTGCAATCCCTTCCTTAGCCCCAATTTTGGTAAAAATGGCCTGAGCTTGGTTGAAGTAGTCCAAGGCTTGGGAATAATCTCCCAAATCCAGATAATTTGCCCCTATAGAGTTATAGGTGGTGCCAATACCGGCCTGGTCACCAATGTCTTGACGAATGGCTAGGGCTTTTTGATGATATTCTAGGGCTTTGGGATACTTTCCCCAGTGACTGTAAACTGTTCCGATGTTCCTCAGGTTAGCAGCTTCTGTGGGGCGATCGCCTATCTCTTGTTGAATAGCTAGAGCTTGCTGTAAGTATTTTAACCCTCGCTCATACTCCCCTTGGTCAGTATAAATTCTTCCGATATTGTTGAGATTGGCACCAACTCCCCTCTTGTCACCAATGTCTTGCTTAATTTTTAGAGATTGCTGATGATAGTTTAAGGCTTTGGCATAGTCTCCCCAGCTAATGTAAACTGTTCCGATGTTGCCGAGGGTAGTAGCTTCCTCGAAACGCTTCCCTAGGTCTTGTTGAATCACTAAAGCTTGGTGGAAGTATTCTAATGCTTGAGCATACTCACCCCGAGCATAGTCAATGAACCCAATATTATTGAGAGTAGTACTTTCCCCTGAGCGATCCCCAATTTCTTGAGAAATAGCTAGAGATTGCTGGAAGTATTCATTGGCTCGGTCATACTCACCCTGACTATCGTAAACTGATCCAATATTATTAAGGATATTGGCTTCCTGGGAGCGATAACCTATGTCTTTAGAAATAGCTAAAGCTTGCTGGAAGTATTCATTGGCTCGGTCATACTCACCCTGACTATGGTAAACATGCCCAATATTAGTGAAATTAGTAGCAACATTATCACGACGGAGATCGCCCAACTCTTGGTTAATGGCTAAAGCTTGCTGATAATAGTCTAGAGCTTGACTATACTTCCCGTATCCGTCATATATCCAGCCAATGTTGTTGAGTATAGTCGCAATTTTGATGGAATCGTTTAAACTTTTGCTAATAGTTAAGGTTTGCTGGTAGTAATCTAGGGCTTGGTTGTACTTTCCCCAATTGCTGTAAACTACCCCAATATTATTGAGGAGGTCTACAGTAGTTTTCTGGTCATTAATTTCTTTGGCAATGGTCAAGGCTTGCTGGTAGTAATTTAGGGCTTGGTCATACTTTCCCTGATATTCGTAAACTTGCCCAATAAAATTGAGAGCGATTATTTCTTGAGAAGGCTCTTTGATTTGTCGGGCAATGGCAAGGAGTTGCTGATAAGACTTCAGGGCTTGGTCATATTTACCTTGGCTGATTTGAGCTAGTCCAAGCCCTCCCAGGATAGATGCTTCAATCGAGGTATTGTTAAGTTTGCGGTAAATTTCTAAGGCTTGTTGGTAATAGTCTATGGCTTGGCCCGGCTTACCCCATGCATAATAAGCTTGCCCAATCCCCCAAAGATTTGCACCTTCTCCTGTGAGATTGTCAATTTTTTTGGAAATGGCTAAGGCTTGTTGATAATAGTTTATGGTTTGCTGATAGTTTCCCTGTTGGTAGTAAACCTGTCCAATCTTAGCAAGGGTACTCCATTCCTGAACTTGATTCTTGACTTCCCGGTGAATAGCTAAAACTTTCTGATAATAGTTGAGGGCTTGGTCATACTGTTCTTGCTTTTGGTAAAGTGTAGCAATATTACCAAGGGTAGTGCTTTCATCAGCCTGATTCTTAACTTCCCGGTGAATAGCTAACGCTTGCTGATAATAGTCAATGGCTTGGTCATACTGTTCTTGGTTCCGGTAAAGTTCGGCAAGATTACCAAGGGTAGTGCTTTCTGCTACTTGATTCTTAACTTCCCGGTGAATAGCTAAGGCTTGCTGATAATAGTTGAGGGCTTGGTCATACTGTTTCTGGTTATAGTAAACCACGCCAATAGTATTGAGCGCAATCCCTTCCAGCTTACGCTTACCCAATTCGCGGTGAATAGCTAAAACTTTCTGATAATAGTTGAGGGCTTGGTCATACTGTTCTTGCTGGCGGTAAAGGTAAGCAATATTACCAAGGGTGGTGCTTTCATCAGCCTGATTCTTAACTTCCCGGTGAATAGCTAAGGCTTGCTGATAATAGTTGAGGGCTTGGTCATATTGTTTCTGTTGATGGTAAACCAGGCCAATAGTATTGAGGGCAATTCCTTCCAGCTTACGCTTACCCAATTCTTTCCGAATTGCTAGGGATTGCTGGTAATAGTCTATAGCTTTGACATACTCCCCTTTCTGGTTGTAAATCCCTCCAATCCAAAATAGAATATTCTGTTCTAATCCCCGAAAACCAGTGGGTTTAGTAATGGCATTTGCCAACTCCAGGGTTTCCAGCCCTTTATCCAATTCTCCTTGATTGTTATACAATATTCCCTTCAAGGTCAGGGCTACACCTTCCCTTAATTGATAACCCTCTTCTCGACTCAGGGCATGAGCTTGCTCCAGAAACTCCCCAGCTTGGTTTAATTTCCCTGACCAGATATAAGCTGAGCCGATCCAATTCAGAGCGTAGGCTTGATAGTAGCCTGCTAGAATGCGTACGCTTTTCCCAGTCTTAGCTACTTCTTTGATAATACTCAAACCTTGCTCTAACCTATCAAAGGCTTTGTCATACTCTCCTTGGGAGGAGTAAACTGAGCCAAGATTAACCAGAGCATAACCAATCCCAAGCTGATTACCTACTTCTTGGTTAATGGTTAGGGCTTGCTCCAACAACTCCAGAGCTTTAGGATACTCTTCCTGAGTTAGATAAACTGTTCCGATATGGGTCAGGGTTTCCCCTTCTTCCTTTCGCTCCCCATTACCTTGACGGATTTTCAAAGCTTCCTGCAATACTTCCAGGGCTTTGCTTTGTTGAGATAATAGATTGTAAACCTGTCCAAGGCCATTAAGAGCTTGAGCAACACCTGTAGAGTTTCCCAATTCCCGATAAATCTTCAACACTTGTTGATAACTATCCTTGGCTTGAGGCAACTGACCTTTAACAAACTCTGACCTTGCCCTATCCAATAACTGCTCCGCTTGAGTGGCTTGGTCTGGAGTCTTTTGTGCCACTGCTGGAGCAACTCCCAGATTTTCTGGAGCTAAGATCGGTGAGAGCAGGCACAGTAAGGTAGCACTAGCTAGCTTGAGACAGAATACAGGAATAGTAGAGTAAGTACCCATGGAAAAATCAGCCACTTGGTAGTTTCTTACTATATATCCTTAGGTCGTGGCAGTTTTATGCGAATTTTACTAAGGAAGTTTTAAATTGGGTGAGGGAGTAGGGAGTAGGTTGAAGGTTAGCAGGTTGAAGGTTGAACGCGATCGCGTTCAACCAAATAACCTTGGCCAATAGGCACGCGCGTCGCGTTCAACCTACCCTACACCAAATCCCCTTGGGCGAACAACCAAATAACCTTCAACCTTCAACCTCCTAACCTTGGCCTATTGGCACGCGCGTCGCGTTCAACCTCCTAACCTTCAACCGTCTAACCTTGGCCTATTGGCACGCGCGTCGCGTTCAACCTTCAACCTTCAACCCCATAACCTTCAACCTTCAACCTCCTAACCTTCAACCTGTTAACCCTATAATCCATTCCCAATTAAAATAAACGGTGCCCAAAAATAAGGATGCTCCAAACCATACTCTACTTTGGTAATTAAAGCAATTTGAGCTTGTCGGAGGGCTTCGGCTTTAGTAACGTTCCCCTGTTTCAAGACCTCATAAAATTTATTCATCAAGACTTGGGTACCTTTGTCATCCACGCTCCACAGGGATGCGATCGCAGCATCGGCACCAGCATTTTGCATCAGATAACCAAAACCCAGGATTTCTTTGCCATCCCCCAATTCTCCCCCTAAGCCGGTCTGACAGGCACTGAGCACTACTAAATCTACATTGGGGAAATTCCATTGTTCCACCTCGTCAACGGTAACATGACTGCCATCACCAAACAGAATAAATGAATCTTGTTTAGTTTTCTCGAACACAGCGTGGGTGGCTAGATGCACAATGGAATAGTCATTCATCTGATAAATGGTATCCTCATGAAACTGTTTATCGATGAATAGCTTAGTGTTGGGAAAGGTTTCTGCCAGACCCTCAACTTCTGGTTTGGTAAACGCTAAGGCTGGAAATTCATGCTGTTTATCCCCGATCTCAATCCTATGCTCTTTGGTGACCGCTGCCGCAAACACGTCTAACTGTGGTGTGGGTTTATTATCTAGGGATGTTAGGCTCAGAGCAGTAATCTGATTAACTCTCAACCGCTCAATTAACCATTGCTCGCCATCATACAAAGCCCCCAGGGGAATATAGCGCAATTTGCCATCAGGAGCATAAATAATAGTTTTGGCATTAGCTTTGGCTAAGTCAGCTTCAATCGGTTTAATTAGCCACTCGTACAGTTGCTCGACGTAAATTTTGTAATTATTGCTCCCATTGCCAACGGTTTGGCGGAAGTTGTCAATCGCTCTTTCCACGTTTTTTCGGTTTGCCTTAACCGTGCGGTGAATTGGGGGAGCATCAGGGGTGACTAGGACTAATTCCAAACGGTCATCTAATACTAGGGGATAGAACATAACCGCATCCTGTTCCAATTGCTGGAGTTGCTCTCGTAATCGTCGATCGTAATTCTTTAGGTCTAAGTTTTCTGCTTCTGTGGTTTCCCTCAATTTTGCCAAGGAAGCTTTTACCTCTGGACTCTTCAGGGAATCTTGAAAGTCTTTCCTGACCTGGGCTTGATTTTTCCTAAGTTGAATGATTCGCTGTTGCTGGGTTTGGGTGCGCTTATCCGTAACAATAGTTTCCAGTTCACTGAGTTCTTGATCCAGGGCAATAGCTTGGTCGATAATTGGTTGGATACCCTTGAGGATTTCCTGTTCTTCAGTCAGTTCTGTAATGCCATCAACGGTGTTATAATTCCCTAGCAGATTACTGAGGTAATCCTCCAACTCCTGGACTTTCAGTAAATCGAGCACCCGTAGGGCTTCTAACACTCGATCTTTTTGCAGCAGTAAATCAGCCAAGCGGCGATAGTCTTGGGCAAAAGTGTTGGTAAAGGATTGTTGTTGTTCAATGGGCAGAACTTTTAAGTCTTTGCGGATCCCTTCTCGGACATTAACCGATTGTTTAAAGAAGGTAATCGCTAATTCCGATTGGTTTTGGCTATCATACAACTTACCGATACCAGCCAGAATTTTCCCTTCCGTTAAGCGAGTGCCAAGGGTTCGGGAAAGGGCTAAGGCTTGTTGATAAGCTGCTAAAGCCTCGGGATAGTTTTCTAGGTTAGCGTAAACTATTCCGATATTGTACAAGGTAAAGCTAATCCCGGCTTTTACGCCAATTTTTTGATTAATCTCTAAGGCTTGTTGATGATAGTCATTGGCTTTAGTATACTCTCCCAGTTTTTCATAAACTATTCCGATAGTAGTCAGGGTGTTAGCTTTCTGTAGGCGATTACCAATTTGTTGGGAAATAGCCAAGGATTGCTGATAGAATTTGAGAGACTTGGGGTATTGTTTCTGTTTTTGGTAAACTGTTCCGATGTTAGTTAGGGTTACCCCAATCCCTTCCTTATCCCCAATTTTATTAAAAATGGCCTTAGCTTGGTTGAAGTAATCCAAGGCTTGGGGATAGTCCCCCAAATCCAGATAATTTACCCCGATAGCGTTATAGGTGGTGCCAATACCGGCCTGGTCACCAATGTCTTGACGAATTGCTAGGGCTTTTTGCTGATACTCTAGGGCTTTGGGATACTTTCCCCAGTCATCATAAACTATTCCGATGTTGCCCAGGGTAGTAGCTTCCCCTGAGGGATCACCTATTTCTTGTTGAATAGCTAGAGCTTGCTGGAAGTATTCATTAGCTCGGTCATACTCCCCTTGGTCACCATAAACTGTTCCGATATTGTTGAGAGTCGTGCCAACTCCCTGGTTGTCACCAATGTCTTGGCTAATTTCTAGAGATTGCTGATGATAGTTTAAGGCTTTGGTATAGTCTCCCCAGTTACTGTAAACTGTTCCTATGTTGTCTAGAGTAGTGGCTTGTAGGGAGCGTACGCCAATGTTTTGGGAAATAGCTAGAGATTGCTGGAAGTATTCTTGTGCTTGAGCATACTCACCCCGAGCATTGTAAACTCTCCCAATATTATTTAGGGTAGTACTTTCTCCTGAGCGATCCCCCAAGTCTTGACGAATCCCTAGAGATTGCTGGTAGTATTCACTAGCTTGGTCATACTCACCCTGATTATCGTAAACTGAGCCAATATTATTGAGGGTAGTACCTTCCCCTAAGCGCTCACCAATGTCTTGATAAATAACTAAAGCTTGCTGGTAGTAATCATTGGCTCGGTCATACTCACCCTGACTTTTGTAAACTGCCCCAATATTATTGAGGCTATTAGCTTCCCCTGAGCGCTCGCCAATGTCTTTACGAATGACTAGAGATTGCTGGAAGTATTCTTTTGCTTGAGCATACTTACCCCGAGCATAGTAAACTGCCCCAATATTATTTAGGGTAGTAGCTTCCCCTGAGCGCTCACCAATATCTTGGTGAATCACTAAAGCTTGCTGGTAGTATTCATTGGCTCGGTCATACTCACCCTGACTATCGTAAACTAACCCAATATTATTAAGGGTAGTACCTTCCCCTGAACGTTCGCTTAGGTCTTGATAAATAACTAAAGTTTGCTGGTAGTATTCTAAAGCTCGGTCATACTCACCCTTACTATGGTAAACTCCCCCAATATTATTGAGGGTAGTAGCTTTCTGAGAGCCTACACCAATGTCTTTATAAATCGCTAAAGCTTGCTGGTAGTATTCTAAAGCTCGGTCATACTCACCCTGACTTTTGTAAACTTCTCCAATATTATTAAGGGTAGTACCTTCCCCTGAGCGCTCGCTTAGGTCTTGGTGAATCACTAAAGCTTGCTGGTAGTATTCTAAAGCTCTGTCATACTTACCCTGACTATGGTAAACTGACCCAATATTATTGAGGTTAGGAGCAACACGTACACGAGCGAGATCGCCCAACTTTTGGTTAATGGCTAAAGCTTGCTGATAATAGTCTAGAGCTTGACTATACTTCCCTTGTTTTTCATATATCGAGCCAATGTTGTTGAGTTTAGTCGCAATTCCTATGGAGTCGTTTAAGCTTTTGCTAATGGCTAAGCCTTGCTGGTAGTAATCTAGGGCTTGCTTGTAATTTCCCCAATTACTGTAAACTAACCCAATATTATTGAAGAGGGTTCCAGTACTTTTTTTATCATTAATTTTTTTAGCAATAACCAAGCCTTGCTGGTAGTAATCTAGAGCTTGGTCATACTTTCCCTGAGATTCGTAAACTTGCCCAATAAAATTGAGAGCAGTTATTTCTTCAGAGCGGTCTTTGATTTGTCGGGCAAGGGCTAGGACTTGCTGATAAGAATCCCGGGCTTTCTCATAGTTTCCTTGTCTGATTTGAGCTAGTCCAAGCGCTCCCAGGATATTTACTTGATGGGAGTAATTTTTAATTTTTCGAAAAATAACTAAGGCTTGTTGATAGTAGTCTATGGCTTGGCCAGGCTTACCCCATGCATAATAAGCTTGCCCAATCCCCCAAAGATTTGCACCTTTTCCCGTAGGATTTTCAATTTTTTTGGAAATAGCTAAGGCTCGTTGGTAATAGTTTATGGTTTGCTGATACTTTCCCTGTTTGTAGTAAACTTGTCCAATATTAACAAGGGTTTTCCATTCCTGAAGTTGATTCTTCAGTTCTCTGTGAATAGCTAAAGCTTGCTGATAATAGTTTATGGCTTGGTCATACTGTTCCTGTTTATAGTAAACTAAGCCAATATTATTGAGCACAATCCCTTCCAGCTTACGTTTACCCAATTCTCGCCGAATCGCTAAGGATTGCTGGTAAACCTCTAGGGCTTTGAGATACTCTCCTTTCTGGTTGTAAATCCCTCCAATCACAAACAGGATATCCTGTTCTAATCCCCGACTACCGCTTGCTTTAGTAATGGCTAACCCAAGCTCCAGGGTTTCTAGCCCTTTATCCAATTCCCCTTGAGCGGTATAGAGTGCTCCCTTCAAGGTCAGGGCTGCACCTTCTCCTAATCCATAACCCTCTTCTCGACTCAAAGCATGAGCTTGCTCCACAAATTCCCAAGCTTGGTTCAATTTCCCTGACCTGATGTAAGCTGAGCTGAATACAATCAAAGTTTCCGCTTGATAGTAGCGTGCTAAAATGCGTACGCTTTTCTCAGTCTTAGCTACTTCTTTGATAATACTCAAACCTTGCTGTAACCTATCTAACGCTTTGTCATACTCTCCTTGGGAGGAGTAAACTGAGCCAAGATTAACCAGTGCATAACCAATCCCAAGCTGATTACCTACTTCTTGGTTAATGCTTAGAGCTTGCTCCAACAACTCTAGAGCTTTAGCATAGTCTTCCTGACTTGAATAAACTGTTCCGATATGGGTCAAGGTTTCCCCTTCACCCTTACGGTCTCCATTACCTTGCTGAATTTTCAGAGCTTCTTGCAATACTTCCAGAGCTTTGCTTTGTTGAGATAAGAGATTGTAAACCTGTCCAAGGCCATTAAGAGCTTGAGCAACACCTGTAGAGTTTCCCAATTCCCGATAAATCGTCAATAGTTGTTGATAACTCTCCTTGGCTTGAGGCAACTGACCTTTAACAAACTCTGACCTTGCCCGATCGAATAACTGTTCCGCTTGAGTGGCTTGGTCTGGATTGGTTTGTGCCACTGCTGGAGCAACTCCCAGATTTTCTGGAGCTAAGATCGGTGAGAGCAGACACAGTAAGGTAGCACTAGCGAGCTTGAGACAGAATACAGGAATAGTAGAGTAAGTACCCATCGAAAAATCAGCCACTTGGTAGTTTCTTACTATATATCCTTAGGTCGTGGCAGTTTTATGCAGATTTTACTATGGAAGTTTTAAATTGGGTGAGGGAGTAGGGAGTAGGTTGAAGGTTAGCAGGTTGAAGGTTGAACGCGATCGCGTGGCCAAAGGCCAAGGTTGAACGCGATCGCGTGGCCAATAGGCCAAGGTTAGTGCGTAGGGTGAGTTAGGGGCGGACTTGCCCTTATTGTTCGCTTCGTAGCCAGGGTTGAGATAGTCCGCCCCGTAACGCACCACCAGGTCTGAATTTTAACAGGATGGATGTTCAATCTTGTAAATTTTCTAAATCAGCTAAATCTTGTAACCTTCCTGATGCTTGTTTATTTTTTCTAAGATTGTTTAAATCAATAAAATTAACCGGTATATCGTCAATGATTACCTCGATTTTAGCCTGATAACAGGTTTCAAAATCGTCAGCTGTCAGCTGTCAGTCGTCAGCCGTCAGCTTAAAATAAATCTCGTTGGCGTAGCGTGCGCATCACGTAAACATAAGATTTAAATATAGAGAGATTTTAGTTAGTTTAAAGTCTAGGTAAAAGTGAGATTCACACTCTTGTTCCCTGTTCCCTGTTCCCTGTTCCCTGTTCCCTTTGCTATTTGGTATAGCGAGGATGACCATGTACAGCTACTGCATAACCACCAATCACTAAATACTTTACTTGATTATCGTTTAATAATTGTATAAACTCTTTGAAGTCTTGGTTCAGCATTATTGTATTGATATTGGTGGTATTGCTTACGGATTATTTCTAGGGCTTCTAAGCGTTTTTTATAAGACTGTTTTCGCCAGTAGCTAAAATCGCTTTTTTGTTGCTTCATTTTAATCTTGTTAACTACTTTTTCCATGACACTATTTTAGTGATTGTTAAAGATTATAAATTACTTTAAAATAGAAAAACTCGTACCTCGGCCTAAAAATACCTAGTAGAAGATAATATCCTAGAGTGGATTTTAATCCCCGCCCCAAACCTGCCACACTGACCACCCTTTCAATATTTACCATACTTTACTCTCTCTACCACACCTCCTGAACCTCTGATGACAACCCCACAAGCTATTGACTGGAATTCCTTAGCCTCGGAACTTACCGGAATAGAAATTATTGATGACCCGACCAAAGTTGCTAAATTATCCCTAGACTACTACCACTTCAGTCCCGTACTGGAATCCCAGCTTAAGGATAAACGAGGGAATATCGTAGTTCGTCCCACTACGGTGGCGGAAGTCCTGGAAATAGCTAGGGTTTGCGTTAAGTACAAAGCTCCCCTAACCGTAAGAGGCTCAGGCACTGGTAATTATGGTCAGTGTATCCCCCTCAACGGTGGTCTGATTCTCGATACTACCCGCATGAATCAGATTAACTGGATTAAACCGGGTTTAGCCTCTGTTCAGCCAGGGGTAAAGCTAGCCGCCTTTGACAAAGAAGCTCATAAAATTGGCTGGGAATTGCGCATGGCTCCCTCTACCTATCGCACTGCTACTATTGGTGGGTTTATTGGTGGCGGCAGTGGCGGCATTGGTTCCATTACTTATGGAGTATTACGCGATCGCGGAAATCTTCATGCTGTCCAAGTCGTCACCCTCGAAGACCAGCCCCGTGTAATCGAATTACGGTCCGATCAGGTGCAGAAGGTGAATCACGCCTATGGAACTAACGGCATTATCACTGAATTAGAAATACCCCTAGGACCAGTCTATCCTTGGGCTGAAGTCATTGTAGTCTTTGATGACTTTATGACTGCTGCGAGATTTGGTCAAGCTTTAGGTGATGCCGATGGCTTGATTAAAAAACTGATTAGCATTCACGCTTGGCCAATTCCATCCTACTTTGCCGCTGTCAGCAACTACCTTCCTGAAGCTAAGCACTGTGCCTTGCTGATGATAGCGGAATCTTCCCTAGAGCCATTCCAGGATTTAGTTCGGGAGTATGGTGGAGAGGTCACTTACCAGAAGAGTGCCCATGAAGCTAGTAAGGGAGTCAGCCTAGCAGAGTTCACCTGGAATCATACCACCTTACACGCCCGTAGTGTTGATCCCAACCTCACCTATTTACAAACCTCATTTGTGAATCTGGAACAGGTGGAGCATCTGTATCACCACTTTGGGGATGAAGTGATCATGCATTTAGAATTTATGCGAGTGGCAGGAAAACTGATACCAGTGGGACTACAAATCGTTCGGTATAGTTCTGAAGACCGTTTAAATGAAATTATTCGCTATCACGAAGACTATGGCGCATTGATTGCTAATCCCCACACCTACATCTTGGAAGATGGGGGTATGAAAACCGTTGATATGGAACAGTTGCGGTTTAAGGAAATAGTTGATCCCTATGGATTGATGAATCCCGGTAAAATGCGAGCCTGGGAGCATCGGTAGAGTAAGGAGTGTGGGAAGTGTGGGGATAAGCAGTCAGCAGTCAGCAGTCAGCAGTCAGCAGTCAGCGGTCAGCGGTTAGCCGTCAGCGGTCAGCCGTCAGCTTATTTTATTCAAAAGCTGTTCCGGTAGCGTGGCCATAGGCCAATGGCTGTTCCCGTAGCGCATAGGCTGATAGCTGTTGGCGTAGCCTGCGCGTAGCGCATATGCTTACCTGTGGATAGTGAAATAAATATGGACACAACTGGACTCGAACCAGTGACCCCCACGATGTCAACGTGGTGCTCTAACCAACTGAGCTATGCGTCCAAACCATTCATTATGATAGCACATATTTAGAATATAGCAATTCTCAGGAACGTTTGAGGGAAATTGCCTATTGCCTATTGCTAGCATGCCTATTGCCTATTGCCTTTCCTTCAAATTCTTTTGAAGGAGGACATGAGGGATGAGTTCTGCTAAAATGTCCTGGTCGTTCAGCCTTTACCAACATCTTTATCTTTGAGTCAACCAATAGAAACCGCCAGTATCGATACATTAGCCAAGGAACTCGCAGCCATACAGCAAACTGGTTCTAAGCGAATTGCCTTGTTGGGGTCACGTCACGTTCCTATCACCCATCAGAATCTAATTGAGATGATGAGCTATGCCTTAGTGCAAGCGGGTAATCGTCTGATTACCTCTGGTGCCACTGGAACCAACTTAGCTGCCATTCGAGGTGCTATGCGAGCCGATCCCTCCTTGCTAACGGTAATTTTGCCCCAAAGTCTTCAGCGACAGCCACTGGAATCCCGAAAATACTTGGAGAAGGTAATGCATTTGGTGGAAAACCCCCAAAATGATACCTTGTCTCTCGCTGAAGCTAGTGCCTTGTGTAATGCCGAAATTGTTGCGAGGTGTCAGCAGTTAATTTGTTTCGCATTCCATGATAGCCGTACCCTCCTCAACACCTGTAAGGAGGCGGAACAGCAAAACAAGGTTGTTACTCTGTTCTATTTTGATTAGTTGTGATTAATTGTGATTAATTTTGATTAGTGTGAGCTAGACTATGCATCTATCCGGTTCGGGAATTTTACTTTACTGTATTGTGGGGGCAACGGTTTTAATCTATCTACCATTTCTGGTAGTTGGCTACAGCCGTTTCAAACTAGGCTATGACCAAAGTGCTCCTCGCGCCATGTTTGATCAGCTACCGCCCTATGCCCAACGAGCGACTTGGGCACATCAGAACTCCTTTGAACAAAATGTTGAGCGCAGTCCCCACCTAGAATCTTTGATGCGCGGTGGGGTTAGCGAAACCAATAAACTTTGCGCAGCATCCTTATTCTGGCTTTTCCTGATTCTGGACATATGCAATCAGCTTTTCTAATGGAGCTTGGGTTCCTACTGAAATCAAAGCATAGCTGCCACCCCAGAACATCGGTTTTTCTGACCAGTAAAAACGTTTGAGATGGGCTGCATACTCTTTGCGCATTAGTCGAGAGGAAACAGTTTTGAGGTTATTTACTAGCAATGACCAAGTCAATACTGGGGATAGCTTCAAACAAAACGTGGACGTGATTACTCTCCCCCCCAAATTCAATCAGTTCACAATCCCATTTTGCATGGGATACCCTCAAAATGTCTTCCAAGCGTTCAAGCATCTCCCCTGTTAGGGAATTGTTTCTGAACTTAGTCACTAGTACCAAGTGATAGATCAACCGAAATGCTGAGTTGGAGCGAGTCTTGAGTCTCCTGAAATCCCTAGAGCGGGCTCGGCAACTAAATTGACAACTAAATCTTAGCAGGTTAAAATACATATGGTATTGGTTAAGTATTTTGCCATGGGCCAGAAGCAAGCTAAAAAGCGAACTAAGCGCAAAAAGTCAAAGACAGCGTCCAGTATCAGAACTGATGTCTGGTCGCTGTCTTTGACTCGCCACCAGCGCAATTTAGCTATTCTGACAGTGGAAGAGTACCGCCATTTCCTAAAACCTTTGGTACTAATCGCCTATGGGAATTGGTCTGCCCTGTTGGGGTTAACTGCCAAAGAACGGGTGAACGCGCTGGAGAAGTTGGTTCACCAGACCGCAAATAATCCCAATCCTAAATATGGTTGGTACTTCAAAAAAGCCATCAATAACCATCCATCGTTTCGCAAGTTTCCCAGCTACCTAAGACGCGCTGCCATCCAAGACGCATTAGGGATTGTTAGCAGCTTTGTGACTCGCTGGCAGGATTGGAAACGAGGCAATAGAAAGCACCGACACGACAAATCCCCTAAGCTTACTGCCATCGGTAACAGCTACCCAGCTTTGTACAAAGGTCAACAAATTCGCTATAACGCTAATTTTAACGCTGTAGACCTCAAGGTTTGGAATGGTACGGATTGGGTATGGCTATTGGCTATTCGAGTTCCAACGTCTGGAAAAAGCCGCCATCTCGGTCTTGACAACAAACTGATGTCCCCTTCCTTAATTGCTAACGACCGCAGGGTTCATCTGTCGATGCCTGTCGAGATCGCAATTAAGGAACTGCCGGAATCCGATTGGGTAAGTGCTGTAGACCTAGGAATTAACACCACAGCGACCTGCTCTATCGTTAGTCGGGACGGTACTGTAAAAGCGAGGAAATTTATTTCCCCTGCCAGAGACATAGACCGCCGTGACCAACGCAAGCAGCGTATTGCCACTAAGTCCAAGCAAACCCGTAAGATCACCAAAAGGAATTTGCCTCAAGGGTTCTGCAAGGGATTGTATCGCAAGTCCAAACATATCAACGAACACATTGCTCAATTCGTATCCAAAGCTGTCATAGACTTTGCCATGGCTCATCAAGTGAGGGTGATTGTGTTTGAGGACTTGTCAAACTGGAAGGCAAAAGCGGGTAAGCACGGCTCTGTCCAAAAGCAACGATTCCACCAATGGTGTAAAGACCGGATTGTGGAACTTGCTATCGAGAAATTTAGCGAGTTAGGGGGGTTTGTCGTCAAGGTTAACGCTAAATACACCAGTGCTTATGGCTTTGATGGGTCTGGCTTAATTTCCCGTAGCAAAAAAAAGTATTCCCTCGCCAGATTCAAGAACGGCAAGTGCTACAACGCCGACTTATCTGCGTCTTACAACATCGGCGCTAGATATTGGTATGCCGTGCTCACTAACGCCAAGTTGACTAGGGTCTGGGAAGGCAGAAGTTCCTCCCACACGCTGAGAACGCCAGTGACGCTCAGTAGTTTATGGAAGCTATCTGAGTCCAACCTAGCATAAGAATCCCCAGCTAGAATTTTTAATTTAGCTGGGGTGCGTTCAAACCTTTATTATATTTAGCGCAGCCGCTTTGATGGCCTATGTTACGGGTCAGAATTCAACCCTCGCCATCGGCTGTGCGATCGCATTTGTAATTGCCCGAGTCTTCTACTCGGTGTTTTACATTCTCGATATTCCCTTGGGGCGATCGCTTATGTTTGCCATCGGCTCTCTTTCCAGTGGTACTCTGTTTGTTCTGAGTCTAAGCAGCGTCAGTGGCTAGACGAGATCAAGTCCACTTGCTTCGGGCCTTGATAGTTTTAGTTATTGGTCATTTGTCTTGAGAGCCACCAGGTTGAGCCACCTCCCCAAGACTATGGGCTTATCCAATACTGATGCTACCGGGCTTGATATCAATAGGTTTAAAAATTTTGTATAGGGTGCAACAAATTCCCATTTTGGTTTTAAGCTGTTAGCTAAACCGCGAGAAGCCCCGCACTTTACCTTCATTGGGTAAGTGTCGTATGGAAAGCGCGGGGCAAGGGTCGGAACGTAGCTTGCCAATGGGATATACTAGGGACAGTAGGGAAAACAAATTAAGAGCTAACCGCCACCTACTAGCTAAAAATAGAACGAGTTGTATTGTTCCGGCGCGGAGGGGCATCCCGTGTCGTTAATAAAGCTTACCGAGTAACCGAATCGTTGGATGGTGTTGGTAAGAAGCCCGCGCTGTACCGTGCTTGTCAGCGTCGGGAGTATGTCACGTAGTGAGCCACCATTGCTCACGGCCTACCGCTGACCGTTATTAATTATGGCTAGTACTTATTCTTTTGATATTGTTAGTGATTTTGATCGACAAGAGTTGGTCAATGCTGTGGATCAAACTATTCGTGAAATCAAAAGTCGTTACGACCTCAAAGATACTAAAACCACTGTCGAATTAGGAGAAGAATCTATCACCATCAATACTGATAGTGAATTTACCCTAGATGCTGTGCATACTGTTCTTCGTACCAAAGCTGCGAAACGGGAACTTTCGCAAAAAATCTTCGACTATGGTAAAATAGAATCAGCTAGTGGTAATCGTGTTCGCCAAGAAATCACGCTAAAAAAAGGCATCAGCCAAGAATATAGTAAAAAAATCACCAAATTGATTCGAGATGAATTTAAAAAAGTACAAGCCTCGATTCAAGGTGATTCAGTTAGAGTAACTAGCAAATCTAAGGATGACTTACAAAATATCATCCAGCGGTTGAAGCAAGAAGATTTGCCGATTGCTTTGCAATTTACTAACTATCGATAAGTAAGTTATCAGCTATCAGCCGTCAGCCGTCAGCCGTCAGCCGTCAGCCGTCAGCCGTCAGTCGTCAGCCGTCAGTCGTCAGCCTTCAGCTTATTTTATTCAAAAGCAAATCAAGTAGCGTGGCACAGGCTTCGACGCTGGGACCCATAAGCTGATAGCTGATAGCTGATAGCTGATAGCTGATAGCTGATAGCTGATAGCTGATAGCTGATAGCTGATAGCTGATAGCTGATAGCTGATAGCTGATAGCTGATAGCTGATAGCTGATAGCTGATAACTGATAGCTGATAACTGATAGCTGATAGCTAAATGCTTACACTCTAGACTACTATGGCTTGATACCAGAAATGACTTCCTTAGCTGCTGCTAATGTGCGGTCAATATCCTCCTCGGTGTGAGCTAGGGAAGTAAATCCTGCTTCAAATTGTGAGGGGGCTAGGTAGATCCCACGCTCTAACATGCCACGATGGAAAGGAGTGAATTTGGATAAATCAGAGGTTTTGGCATCATCGAAATTGTGAACAGGAACACCAGTAAAGAACATGCCAAACATAGCGCTGATGTACCCACCAGTAGTTGCATGACCGCTATCTTTAGCAATTTGCAGCAATCCCTCGGAGAGCTTTTTAGTAATAGTCTCTAGCTGTTCATAGGTACCCGGTTTTTTCAGTAACTCCAGGGTTTTAATGCCTGCTGTCATGGCTAAAGGATTCCCAGACAGGGTTCCGGCTTGATACATTGGCCCAGCTGGTGCCACCATGGACATGATATCCTTTCGTCCGCCATAGGCTCCCACGGGCAAACCACCACCGATAATTTTACCTAGGGTAGTCAAGTCAGGAGTGATGCCAAATTTCTCCTGAGCACCACCGTAGGCAATCCGGAAGCCAGTCATCACTTCATCAAACACCAGTAGAGCGCCATGGTTTTGAGTCACTTCCCGCAAGCCTTCAAGAAAACCAGGTACAGGAGTGATGAAACCAGAATTCCCCACCACAGGTTCTAGGATGACCCCAGCAATCTCATTGGGATATTGCTCAAATAAAGCTTTAACTTCGTCCAGGTCATTATAGGTAGCAGTTAAGGTATTAGCAGTGGCAGACTTAGGAACACCAGGGGAATCGGGTAAACCTAGAGTAGCCACTCCAGAACCAGCTTGTACCAGCAGCATATCGGCGTGACCATGGTAGCAGCCAGAAAATTTGATAATTTTGTCCCGTCCTGTGAAGGCACGCATCAGGCGCAGCACGGCCATACAGGCTTCGGTCCCAGAATTAACAAACCGCACCATTTCAATACTAGGAACAGCGTCAATCACCATTTGTGCTAGCACGTTTTCTAGGGCCGAGGGAGCTCCAAAACTGGTACCCTTATCTAGAGCCTGGTGCAATGCCCCAATAACTTCCGGATGAGCATGACCGCAAATGGCTGGTCCCCAGGTACCTACATAGTCAATGTACTGGTTGCCATCTACATCCCAGATGTATGCTCCTTTAACTTGGTCAAATACAATCGGTTCTCCGCCTACTGATTTAAAGGCTCTGACTGGGGAGCTGACCCCTCCTGGCATTAGCTCCTGGGCGGCGCTGAAAATTTCTTGTGATTTAGTGGTTTTAAACGAGGTAGTGCTAACCAAAATAGTCTCCTAATATTAATAGTGTACGAGTTAGTTGAAAATAAGGGAAAAGGCGATCACCCCATTACCCCCCTTAAACAGGGCAATAGGTAACTTCGGCCAAAGTGCGCTTTCCAATGGGCGAGTAAATCGCCCTTGGGTCGCACTTCAGGGAACTTCGGCTTAGGGGCAA
>NZ_GL890830.1:21410-31990 GCF_000211815.1 Moorena producens 3L | reverse complement strand
AAATGGGCAATGCCCACCAATACCCAATCATAATCGGGAATCGGGAATCGGGAATCGGGAATCGGGAATCGGGAATCGGGAATCGGGAATCGGGAATGCCTTCGCTTAGCGTGACATGCAGATCAATCGCATTTTTATTGGAAGTTAATTTACTGATATCATCGGCAACAGTAAGAAAAAAAAATGAAATATATAATAGAAAATGTGATAGGTATATAAAATGAATTGTTATAACTTTTGTTCCCTGTTCCCTGCTCCCTATTCCCTACTCCCTACTCCCTACTCCCTATATTTCCCTGTGTTAAACTAAATCGAGATTGGGTTTCATGCATCTACTGGTTAATGCTATATAGTTAACTGGAGGCTAATCCTTGAGTAAATTGACGGGCTTGATGAAAATCTCAAGCCACCAGGACTCATTGCCCAGTGCGGATATCGTGTTTGTTCACGGGCTGGGAGGGGATGCTAGAAGCACGTGGCATCCTAAGGAAAAACGGGATGATGATGACTTCTGGCCAGTTTGGTTAGAAAACGATCAGCTAGGTCTTAACATCTGGTCTTTTGGGTATAACGCTGAAGCGACAAACTGGAAAAGCAACAGCAGTATGCCGCTCTTCGATCAAGCCAGTAATTTATTAGATTGGTTAGACAGCTGCGATCTCGGCAAGCGTCCACTAGTATTTATTACTCACAGTATGGGCGGGCTTGTAGTTAAAGAGATGCTTAACAGTGCTCAAACTTTTGAAAACCAAGGTATTCTTAAACAGACTAAAGGGATTGTATTTCTAGCTACTCCCCACACTGGTGCTCATCTAGCTAAATTAATTGATAATATTGGCGCTTTTGCACAAACCACAGTAAGTGTCAAAGAACTAAAAGCTCATCACCCTCAGTTACGGAAATTAAATGAGTGGTATCGAGAAAACGTTCGGAGTTTAGGAATTGCTACAAAGGTCTATTACGAAACCCAGCCTTTCAAAGGGATTTTGGTGGTAGACGAAGATAGTGCTAACCCAGGCATTGAAAAAGTTAAGCCGGTTGCCATACCAAAGAACCACATTGACCTATCTAAACCAGAGTCTCAAAACAGTTTGGTCTATCGTGGTGTCAAGAAATTTATTGAGGAATGCCTCAAAACTACTGTACGGCTAAAAGATGACAGCAACGGAACAGTTTATGTTGGCGAGATTCCTATTCATGAGCATTAGCTGAACTCGTCCGACCGGGAACGGACAAAATTAAATCCCCCCAGTAACATTATCAATCGTGGCACTCCCCACTTTGTCGGTAGGGATGCTCAACTTGAGCAGCTCCATCAGGAATTTCAACAGACCAATCAATTAGCAATTTGTGCCATTGCCGGAATGGGCGGTGTGGGCAAAACCGAGTTAGCTCTACAATATGCTCTGAAAAATCAGCACAACTACCCTGGTGGGTTGTGCTGGTTCCCAGTGCGAGGCTTGGATCTCGGGACTCAAGTTGTCAATTTTGCCCGTACTAAATTAGGATTAACCATTCCAGAAGAACTAGAGTTCAACCAACAAGTAGAATACTGCTGGGGGCATTGGCCAGAAGGAACAGCATTGATCGTGCTGGATGATGTGCCTTCTTTCAGCAACGACTACAAACAGAGAATTCAGCCCTACTTACCTCCAGCCCAATCCCGCTTCAAAGTACTGGTCACCAGCCGTCAGCGTCCAGGGGCTTCTTACCGACGAATTGATTTGGATGTGCTATCCCCAGAGGCAGCATTGGAATTATTGCGTTCGCGTAGCGTGGCCTACGGCCAATCGCTTGTTGGAAAAGAGCGCATTGAGAAAGAACCAAACGAAGCAGAAGCCTTATGTGAATGGTTGGGTTATTTGCCTTTAGGTTTGGAGTTAGTCGGACGATATTTAGATATACATCCGAATTTAACCATTGCTAAAGTTCAGAAACGTTTAGAGAAAAAGAAATTAGCAGCTAAGGCATTACTTTATCAAACAGAACAAGGGGAGATCACAGCCCAGTTGGGAGTAGCAGCAGCCTTTGAGTTATCCTGGGAAGATTTGGAAGAGTCTCCAGAAGCCCAACAGTTGGGATGTCGTTTGAGTTTGTTTGCTCCTGCTCCTTTTGATTGGTCCCTAGTAGAGTCTTGTGTTATCGAAACTGAAGATGAGGAGGAATGGGAAGAAGAACAAGAAGAGTTGGAAGAATTACGGGATAGTTTCCTAGTTAATCGTAATCTATTGCAACTGACCGAACAGCAAACTTATCGGCTGCATCAACTAATTCGAGAATTTTTCCAGAGCAAGCTGGCTCAATTACCAGAGGCCGATGGCTACAAGCAAAGCTTTTGTAAGACAATGGTGGCTGTAGCAAAAGAAATTCCTTTTACAGCAACTCTGGAAATCATTGCAGCAGTTAACCCGGCCATCCCTCATTTAGTTGAAACTGCCACAGTCCTAACTGACTGCCTCAGGGATGAAGATTTAATCTGGCCTTTGACTGGGTTAGGAAAATTCTATTACGGTCAAGGTACCTATGACCAGGCTGAACTGTGGTGGAAGCAATGTTTAGAGATAACTAGAACCCGCTTGGGTGAGAACCATCCCGATGTGGCTAGCAGTCTCAATAACCTGGCATTACTCTACTGGTCAATGGGGCGCTATGATCTTGCCGAACCCCTATATAAACAGGCTTTGGAGCTGTATAAGCAGCTGCTGGGTCACCACTATCCCGATGTGGCCACCAGTCTCAACAACCTGGCATTACTCTACTACTCAATGGGGCGCTATGATCAAGCCGAACCCCTATATCAAAAGGTTTTGGAGCTGTATAAGCAGCTGCTGGGTCAAGACCATCCCGATGTGGCCCGCAGTCTCAACAACCTGGCATTACTCTACTGGTCAATGGGGCGCTATGATCTTGCCGAACCCCTCATTCAACAGGCTTTGGAGCTCTTTAAGCAGCTGCTGGGTCACCACCATCCTTTGGTGGCCATCAGTCTCAACAACCTGGGTTTACTCTATAAGTCAATGGGGCGCTATGACCAGGCCGAACCCCTCATTCAACAGGCTTTGGAGATAACAAAGCAAGGGCTCGGTCAAGACCATCCCCATGTGGCCACCAGTCTCAACAACCTGGCTGCACTCTACGACTCAATGGGGCGCTATGACCAGGCCGAACCCCTCTTACAACAGGCTTTGGAGCTGTATAAGCAGCTGCTGGGTCACCACCATCCCGATGTGGCCACCAGTCTCAACAACCTGGCATTACTTTACAAATCAATGGGGCGCTATGAGCAAGCCGAACCCCTCATTCAACAGGCTTTGGAGCTGTATAAGCAGCTGCTGGGTCACGAACATCCCCATGTAGCCACCAGTCTCAACAACCTGGCATTACTCTACTGGTCAATGGGGAGCTATGGTGAGGCAGAACAGCTCTATCAACAGGCTTTGGAGCTATATAAGCTGCTGGGTGACGACCATCCCGATGTAGCCACTAGTCTCAACAACCTGGCATTACTCTACGACTCAATGGGGCGCTATGATCAGGCCGAAGCCCTATTTGTCCAGGCTTTGGAGATTGCAGAACAGAAGTTAGGGTCAAATCATCCTAACACTGTAAGCATCCGTAAGAATCTAGAAAGTTTGCGCGATATAAAAAGGGAACAGGGAACAGAATAAACGATATCCGAATAGTTTTTAATGTTATGGTAAATCAGCAATATTATTCATTAATTAGTTAGAAATACTATATACTGGCTTGGTCTTGCTTTTCCTAAGTGAATGACTAATGAAGAATTTAGAATGTAGAATTAAGAATTTAGAATGAACAAGGTAGAATTTAGAATTAACAAGATAGAATTTAGAATTAACAAGATAGAATTTAGAAGATAGAAGGTATAGCAGTCGCAGTAAAGCTTAAGAGATATTTCTGCTCCCTGCTCTCTACTCCCTGCTCCCTTTCAACCAAAATTATCTGTTCTAAACTATACTTCGGTTCTATAAATTTTAAATTCTAAATTCTAAATTCTAAATTCTAAATTCTTCATTTAATTCAAGCTTATTTTCGGGAGGATATGATGCAGGAGTCAGTAGTTTATCAACGAATTATTCGCCAAGGATTAGAACAAGGATTAGAACAAGGATTAAAACAAGGATTAAAACAAGGATTAGAACAAGGATTAGGACAGGGATTAGAACAAGGAAAGCGCAGCGATGCAGCGCGGTCTTGGGGGTTTCCCCCATGAGCGACTGCATCAAGAAATGAGCTTAATTTGATTATCCGTCAAATTAACCGTCGCTTAGGTAAGATAAATCCCCAATTACAAAATCAAATTGAGCAGTTATCCTTTGAGCAGTTGGAGGATTTAGGAGAAGCGTTGTTAGATTTTGAAACTGAAGTGGATTTGACCAATTGGTTAAACCAGTTAACGGATAAGTAAAATCCCGTTAGGTGTCGCACTCAAAAGCCGTGCCATGGAGAGCTGATAGAGTGGGTAAGGAAAAGCTTTACCCACTCTACTATTGCTACAGCAATCGGGTGCATCTCATATTTGCTGTTTGACCCGGTGGTGCCTTACGGGACGGACTGTCCCAACTAAATTCTAAATTCCAAATTCTAAATTCCAAATTCTAAATTCTAAATTCTAAATTCTAAATTCTAAATTCTAAATTCTAAATTCTTCATTCTTCATTCTCTACTTCCTCAATAGATAAACCTAACGCTGAACTCACTTGCTCCACAGTTAGTCCCATTGCCAATAGCTTAGGAATAGCATCTCTTTGTGAACGTTCAGCTTGCTCAGCCCGTTGTTTTTCTTGCTCAGCTCGTTGTTTTTCTTGCTCAGCTCGTTCACTGCCCATCAGCAGTAGATTACCTTCGCTATCCCACCACCTTAGCCACATGTGATTCTGATTAAGATTCTGATATGAGCCTTCCCATACACCTAATTCTACCCCTAACTGTTCAATAGGATAATGTCCCCTTTGATTAGTCTTCATCTGGTGATATTTACCATTAACTAGATGATAGACTTCTAACTCCCCAGTATCAAATATATAGATTCCGTAGTAGGGAATGCGAATAATTTGTTCATAAACCCAGAATTTACCTGGTTTAGTTTTTTCTTCCCCAGTAGCAGATAAAGGAGTAGAATCCCTTTCCTCGTCTCCATTGCCACTAGCAAATTCCAGAGCAATCAGAGGTGCTAGGTGTTCTTGCCAAAGTACATAGGAACGACGAATTTTACCATCTAACAGAGGAGGTACTCCCGGTACATAAAACCAATCCGGAGCTTCTGCTCCTCTTTCTAAAGGTTCTGTGATCCGCCAATAGATACCTGAGTCTTGACCAATAGCGTATTGTCTGTCCGGATGAATTTTCTGGAGAACCGGTTCAATAGAATCAGTTAAAATAATGCTTTGGGGATGCTCATGGAAGTTCTTCACAAATTCGCCATTGGATTCTGGTAGTTGAGTATGATCCGGTAACGAAATAGTTAGACCTGTGCGCTCTAAGCTCTGGGTCATGACAACCTCATCTTGGGAAATGATTTGTAAGCATATGCGCTACGCGCACGCTACGCGAACAGCGGTCAGCCTTTAGCTGATAGCCGTCAGCGGTCAGCCTTTAGCTGATAGCCGTCAGCGGTCAGCCTTTAGCTGATAGCTGATAGCTGAATACTTACAATGATTTAGGTATACTTACTACTTATTTTAGCAGTTCTAAATACCCAAGAACTGCTAAAATAAGTAGTAAGCATTTAGCTATCAGCCTTGGCCTTGACCTTTGGGTCACCCTACGGGAAACGAGGTTTATTTTAAGCTGACGGCTGACAGCTGACGGCACCTCAAGTAGCGTGCGCGTAGCGCATATGCTTACAATCAGTGGCCTAGATTCCCAACCGTTGATAAACCTCGTCCAAATGTTGAAAATGATGCTGGGGATTAAAACATTCCTCTATTTCTGAAGGAGTTAGCTTACTAGTAACCTCAGGATCCTTAGTAATCAAATTGTAGAAGTCTCCCTCAGGTTGATTCCAGGCTTGATGGGCACAAGACTGAACAATACTGTAGGCATCTTCCCGATTCATCCCCTTTTCTACTAACGCTAACAACACCTTTTGGCTAAAGACCACACCCCCATAAACATTCATATTCCGCTTCATGTTTTCTGGATAAACCAACAAGTGTTTCACTAAATCTGTGATTTCCACTAACATGAAGTGAGTTAAAATACACACATCTGGCAGAATGACTCGTTCTACAGAAGAATGAGAAATATCCCGCTCATGCCATAGGGCAACATTTTCTAAAGCAGCCACCGCATGACTCCGCAGAATTCGTGCCATCCCGCTTAGCCGTTCAGAACGAATTGGATTACGTTTGTGTGGCATAGCAGAAGAACCTTTCTGTCCTTTAGAAAAGAATTCTTCTACTTCTAAGACATCGGTTTTTTGGAGATTGCGAATTTCCACAGCAAACCGTTCAATGGTTGCCCCTAACAGAGCTAACTGTTGGACAAACTCACCATGGCGATCGCGAGAAATAATTTGGGTTGAGGCAGTATCAGGTTGCAGTGACAGGTTTTGACATGCGATCGCTTCCACTTGAGGGTCAATATTGGCATAGGTTCCCACAGCACCAGAAATCTTGCCCACAGATATGTTTTCACGCAGACCCACTAAGCGATCGCGATGGCGGCAAACTTCTGCTAACCAACCGGCCAGCTTAAAACCAAAGGTAATTGGTTCAGCATGAATTCCGTGAGAACGACCAATCATCACCGTGTAGCGATGTTGTTGTGCCTGGTAGCGAATCGCTTGAGCAAGCTTCTCGATCTGTTCGAGGATAATATTTAGACTAGCAACCAGTTGCAGTGCCAAGGCAGTGTCTAAAACATCGGAACTAGTCAAGCCTAAGTGTATGTAGCGTCCCACATCCCCTACATACTCATTCACATTAGTCAGAAAGGCAATCATGTCATGGCGGACTTCTTGCTCAATCTCTTGCACCCGCTTGAGGTCAAAATCCGCCTTTGCCTTAATTTCCTCTACTGCTTCACCGGGAATCTTACCCAGTTCCGCTTGTGCTTCACAAACAGCTATTTCCACCTGAAGCCAGGTTTTGAGCTTGTAGGTATCCGTCCACAATTCCCCCATCTCGGGTAGGGTGTAGCGCTCAATCAATTCCCATATCGCAGAACACAACCTTACAATTATAGCAGTTATCAATGGGTTTAGGGACTTTCGTCTTGGGTTAATCGGAGTCGGGAGTCGGGAGTCGGGAGTCGGGAGTCGGGAGTCGGGAGTCGGGAGTCGGGAGTCGGGAGTCGGGATGTAGTGCTGCCAAAGGCTTTTTCCACGGGGCTTTCAAGGTATTGAATCTACCTGAACCGGAAGATAAACGCTATATAATGGATTAATAATTAATGATTAATCATGGGTCAAATCCCCTATCCCCTGTTGCCTGTTGTCACCTACCATGACCAATTTTCCTCTCAATGCTGGGTCTATCCAAATATCCGGGAACGTGAGAACCCCTCTCTTTTAAGGAGGGTCAGAAGTTACCGTAAGAAGAGTGGAGCCTTTATAGGCGACAGACTATGCAAAAAAGGGTTAAAACTCATGAAATAAGGCTCCACTCTTCTAAGGTTTCGTCTCCGGGATGAAACGGACACGACGGGTTTTAACCCGCCGTGTCTATAATAAAGGATAGGAGGAGATAGAAAGTTGTATAGAACAATTCCAGTTAAAGCGTCATTTACTGATGAAGATAAAGCTTTTTGGGTCTTTCAGTGTGAGCAAGCAAATAGCTTGATTAATTGTGCAATTTATTACACCAAACAAAAACACTACAGTTGGCTTGAACAGCAAGAAGAATCATTCACTACTTACTGGAAGGATGATGAGCTTAGGTATGGCTGGAAGACCTATAAGTGCAGTACAAAGTACCCAGAACTAGATAAAACTTTAAAGTTAACTCCCAATTACAAAGCAATGGCTGCCCAGTCGGCTCAACAGACCCTAAAGACAGTAGGTGAGTCCATTGCCAGTTACAACCAATTAGTAGGTCTTTATTACAAGGGCCAAGTTGACAGACCAAGACTGCTTAGGTACAGAAAGAAAGGGGGATTGGCTGCTGTAACTTTTCCCCGACAAGCACTCAACTACAAAAAAGGCTTGTTTGATCCGTCAATAAGCAAAGAAACTAAGCCTCATTTAATAACTGAAATCGCATTAGAACCACCAGATTTTATAGATCCGGACTGGGTGAAAGAAGTTACTGTTCGCCCGTATTTAGGAGAGCTATGGATTGATTGGGTGATCGACAACGGGAAAGAAGCGATTGCTAGCAACCCAAACCTTGACTACACTCAAGCCTGGAGCTTTGATCACGGTGGAACCAACTGGTTGACTGGAGTTTCAACCTGTGGGAAAAGCTTGATTATTGATGGTCGTAAGCTTAAGTCAATGAACCAAGGTTATTGTCGTCTGGTAGCCAAGTACAAACAGGGCAAGCCAGAGTTTTACTGGAATTCTAACCTTGACCGGGTACAACGGAAACGCAACAACCAAATCAGAGATGCGATCAATAAAGCAGCTAGGTTGATTATTAATCGCTGTTTGAATGATTGCATTGGGAATCTGGTAATTGGTTGGAACGAAGGGCAGAAGAATCGTTCCAATATGGGCAAGCGTGGTAATCAGAACTTCGCAGTTATCCCCACCGGAAGATTGATCGAACGGTTAAAACAACTTTGTTATGAGTACGGGATTAAATTAACAATTACCGAGGAAGCGTACACGAGTAAAGCGTCTTACCTTGACGACGACAGCCTCCCAAAACATGGTGAAAAACCCAAAGGATGGATACCGTCGGGCAAACGGGTTAAGCGTGGACTGTATAAAACTTCTGAAGGATGGCTGATCAATGCAGACTGTAACGGCGCTGCAAACATAGCCCGAAAAGTAGCCACACAGTTAGGTCTAAACCTGACCAAGGTGGGTAGGGGAGCTTTGGCACTCCCAAAGCGATATGATCTGTTCACCTCACTGAGTAAATCATATCGCACAAGAAGTGAAGTGGCACGGTTTCAACCCGCCACGTAACAACCTTGTAGAATCCCCGTTTTTTAAAGCGCGGAGATGTCAAATTAAGCTTTAGTACCAGATCAAAAATCGGAGGTCACACTTGACCAAGACAGGTATGATTAAACAGCTAAAATGCGCTCAACGCGCTCTAATTGCTTTAATACTCCCAATTTTAATATTTCTATCGGCTCCACCAGCCCTTGCCCAACCTGATCTCACCATCACCCCTAAAAGTATGACTGTGGCAGGTACCAGGGGTTCTAGCACAAGCCGCAGCTTACTCTTGCGCACGACAAACGCCGTCAAGGATTTACAAATCATTTCCCTAGACCTCAATACTCAGGATGGCCAAGAAATTTTCCCCGCCAAATTGATTCAGCCTACTTTACCAGACGAGGAGATTGAGGCCAATAGTCTACTATCTATCCCGATCCAGTTTCAATTAGACGATGCCCCCAAAAGTGGAGAATTTAGTGGTGAATTACTGATTAAGTTCTCAGAAACTGAACTAAGCGTACCATTAACAGTCCGAATTAAAGACCCCTTTCCCATACCTCTGGGAATCATATCCATTGGGGTGATATTGAGCATAGCTGTGTCCAGCTACCGTAGCCGAGGGAAACTACGGGACAAAATTCTGGTGCGGGTTGGTCAATTGCGTATCCAACTGCGCAGTGACCCCCAGTTAGCTGAAACATCACTCACCGATCAATTCAACTCAATACCAAATCCCTTCAAGACCCGAATTGAAGGCCATCTGCTAGATGTCGAGATGGCTTTGCAGGGGGAACGTTGGAACGATGGTAATCAGGCAATTACCCAAGCTGAGTCAGTGTGGCTGAAATGGCGCAAAGGTCGTGAGGACTGGCTAGCACTCCTGAACTATGGTCAGACCCTGGAAGAAAAAATACCCGCCACTCCGGATATTGACCCCCCTTATCTACAGTCAGTACGCCGTAATTTGCAACTGGCAATCCGAGAGGCACCTGACCAAAATCCTCAAGACTTGTATCAGCAGTTAGATGACTTGGCAAAACAGATTAATAAATACCTGCAACTGGATGCTAAACTCAGGGACTTGGACAACCTGCTGGTAGAAACTACCATATCAACACAAGAGTTACAGAGTTGGCAACGTCAGCAAAAGAATTTGCGCAATAAGTTGAATAATCTCGAACCTACGGATAAAAAAGCTGGTCAGGAGTTGAATGGTCAAATCGAAAAAGCGATCACTCTACTAGCCAAACAAATACCAGCTAACTCTACTAAGTTAGGCTTCCTCATCACCCAACCTGAATTATTGCAGAAAGCACCAGGGATCGATACACCACGGATAGTTATCCAAGAGCCAAGACTAGCAGAGTTTCGCCTCTGGATTTTCTCTGCGATCAGTTATGCGATCGCAATTGTCCTGCTTGCTGGTAGTGGCTTCATTGAGCTATACACCTATAAATCCACCTTTGGCGCTAACCTCTGGGGTGACTATGGCGTCCTCCTGGCT
>NZ_GL890830.1:0-20959 GCF_000211815.1 Moorena producens 3L | reverse complement strand
CAACCTGCTAACCTTGGCCAATAGGCACGCGCGTCGCGTTCAACCTTCAACCTGCTAACCTTGGCCAATAGGCACGCGCGTCGCGTTCAACCTTCAACCTGCTAACCTTGGCCAATAGGCACGCGCGTCGCGTTCAACCTTCAACCTGCTAACTTGCTAACCTTCAGCCGAATAACCTACAACCCCCAAAGGCGAACAACCGAACATAAGGAATTAAATTAATAGGTACCAATATAGCAATCCTTTATGATTCGTGAAATATATTCGGCGAAGCTATCGCTATAACCCTTGCCCAGTAAGGATTTACGATTTTGCATATTTTACAAATGATTTAGGATTGCTATAGGTTTTTAAATTAGTGTTACTTGGGCAGATTGACTGGGAACTATATAACTGTAACCACATTGGATTTGTCAGTCAATCGGGATTAACGTGTCAAACACAGAATCTTTAAGTGTTGAGCTAAAACAAGCTTTTCTTCGATTAATTGCCCAGCAGACAGGATTAGTTATTAAAGAAGCAGACCAAGACAATTTAATTGAAACCATCCTTGTGAGAATGAAATTTCTCAAATTTGGTTCACCATAAAGTTACTATAAACTCTTAGATAAGACTATATAAAGTAATATATAATGGCAAAAATTAGTTGCCATGATGACTAATAATTAAAGTTACTTTTGGCGAGATATAGCAGAAGTCAGAAGTCAGAAGTTAAACTCTTGCCATACTGTAGTTTGAGACTTTTGTCATGTCATAATTACCCTAGCGACTGCTATAAATGTCATTTTAAAACCTGACAAAATCACATTATTCCAGATATAATTAAACGACAAAATAACCACAAAATAATTCAGATTTGTATTGCAGGATGTTCAACTGGATAATAACCCTATTCTATTGCTATTTTATTCCATAAAATCCTTCCTGAATTATAAAAATGGAAGGTTAAAATTTTGGGGATAGACATTAATAACTATGCCTTATAAACCGCAAGAAAAGGAATTTACAGTTCTTGGTCATTTAGAAGTATTAATCCAGACATAAAGCGTGACTATTTTGGGCTCATTAACAATTCCTATCACATCGATAATCGTATCCAAAAAATGGTCACGTTTAAAACGGTTAATTTAGTCAAAGATTCCTGGGGGGGCGACAAGCGGCCTGTAACCCTTGATAGATATTAAATTGAGCGAATTATGGTAAAAAAAGATAGGTCAGAAATTGTCAAGACGACCAATAAGATTGAAAATGCTACCATAATTATATCAAAAACATCTAAAAAATCTCCTTTCCGAATCTCAATTATTATTCCTTAACCTTGTAGTAATTATTAGACAAGACACCAAAAATGTTAAACTTGAAAAAATCGCAGAGTCATGTCTTGGTGCAGTCGCAAACAAACCATGAGCGACTGGATCAAGACAACGTTTTAATATTGAACAAATGTTCCGAGATTATAAGAGCGGTGGATATAATAGGTCAGGCAGCAATGTGGTTGGAAAACGCTTTATTTCTTTAGTTGTTATAATATCTTTCGCTTATCTGATTTCCACAATACAAGGATAAATAATTAATAAAAGCGATGCAGCGCGGTCTTGGGGGTTCCCCCCGGAGACGAAACCTTAGACAGGCTCGCCTTTATGGTTGTTAGGCTATGCAGAAAAGGGTTAAAACTTGAGGCGCGACCCCGTAATTTAATTCGCCATAGGAAAGCGCGCCTCCATTGATTAAGGCGAGCCTGTCTTACGGTAACTTCAAACCATGAGCGACTGCATCAAGACAAGGAGTTCATAAATATGTGGCTAGAGTCAAACAATATGGGCGTTCAACTAAAAGACATAGCGGTGCGACCCAAGGCCGGGGAACCCGGCCTAGGAGGCGCGCACCGTCCAGTTTTTATATTGGACTATATGCTCAAAATTGGATTAATTTTATGGATAAATGTTGGTAATTAGTTGATGATTTGATGCGCTTAAGTCGTCATAAGCTCAATAATTATTTACGAGGTATGAGAGCTAGGTCGCTTATACAGTCTACTTTTTAGCTCTCATGTCGCCCCCCCAGGATCAAACCTCAAAGTAAGTTATTAAAGCGGGTGCGTAATGTCAGTGGAGCAACTATTATCGGTACAGGGGAAGTTTGTATGATTCTTAACCCTCCAGATTTGCTCACATCATTACAATCCTATCAGTCAAACACATCCACAGTCTCAACCAAACTAAGGCAAATCGTTAAAAGGACGCCAGTAATTCTCCTAGTAGATGACTCGATTACCGTTCGCACCCAAGAAAAACGGATACTAGAAAGGGCTGGGTATGAAGTAGTGACAGCTGTAGATGGATTAGATGGCTATAACAAACTAAACAGCCGTTACTTTGATGCCGTAATATCTGATGTGGAAATGCCAAATCTAGACTGATTTTCCCTAACTGCCATAATTCGTCAGCATCAATAGTATAACGAATTACCAATAATTTTGGTAACATCTTTGGCTTCCGATGAACATAATAAAAAAGGGATGGAAGCGGGGGCTAATGCCTATATAACAAAAGGAAAATTTAATCAAGATTTTCTCATCGAAACGTTGCAAATACTTGTGTGATAGTTAATATACAAGGTTAATATTTAAGTTTAAATTGTGAAGCTTTAAGGTTAAATTGGTAATTAAAAATGAAAAATTTAAAATTATTAAATAATCAATGACTATTCGAGTTTTATTAGTTGAAGATTCACCGATTGCTCTAGTAGTACTGAAAAGGATTCTGAATTCATCAGAGCAAATTGAAGTGGTGGGAGAAGCTGGAACTGGTTTAGAAGCTTTGAACTTAATTCCCAAAGTTCAACCAGATGTCATTTGTACAGACCTCCATATGCCCCAGATGAATGGTCTGGAGTTGACATCTGAAGTTATGGCGCTCTATCCTAGACCGATTCTGGTGATTAGTGTTTCGGTGCAGCAAGAGGATACTGATCAGATTTTTCAGCTTTTAGATGCAGGAGCAGTGGATATTTTTCCTAAGCCGTCGGCAGGAATGACAACGGATAATCAGTTGCTCCAGCAGGAGTTGATCAATAAGATTAAAATTCTGTCTGGGGTCAAGGTCAAACAGGTTTTACCAATTGGTGCGATCGCACCAAGGCTGCGGGAGTTGTGCTTATTGAAACTTGAAAATTGAAAATAACACTTCTCTCACCCCTTGCCGATTCAATATAGTTGACTTTAAATAATTTCAATCTCATCCAGGCTCGCGATCGCTAGATCAGCTCCCTCTAAATGGGAAGCTTCTGGCTTGCCCCAGCAAATACCAATGCAACCCGCTGCACCAGCACGCTTTGCCATCTCAATATCACCGGCTGAATCTCCTACCATTAGGGCGGAAGCAGGTTTTACCTCTAAAGATTGGCACCCTTGTAGGAACAACCTGGGATCAGGCTTACTGATTTCAGAATCCACACCCTGCTGTAATTGGATATAGGGGTCTAGCTGGTGTCGATGGACAAAGGCTTGTACGCCAGCCGTAGAGTCTGCCGATAGAATACCCAGCTTTAAACCAGCTTCCGAGAGGAATTTAAGGACTTCGAGGCTACCGGCAAACATTGGGGAAGTTCCAGCCGCATTTTGCAAGTACTTCTCGGCTTCAACAAAGGCACTCCCAGCGATTTCCAATGACTCTAGCCAACCCCGACCAGTCTCAGCAATATAAGCCGCAGCAGCAATTTCATTTTCCCGACGACTACCCACTGCCATTAACCCGGTAGGGTCAAGGGTGTCATCTTGGACACCAAAGGCCATCAGGAGGGGTTCTCCAATACCAGGAATTTGGGCATCGATTAAACGCGATCGCTTATAGGCTAGTTCTCTTAAATAAACTTGTGAATCCTCTAAGGTACCGTCTTTATCAAATATGACTGCTTCAATATTGGGGAAAGTCACCTTCCCACAACGAATGGTTACCAAGGGTTTATGCCGCTGTTTATTGTAATCAACTTCATTCTACTAGCTAGTTGATCAAGATTCGCACCTGCCAAGTTCTTTGCTCTTGTTCCGGAACACAGCCATAAACACAAATTAGCCATTAGCCTCAGCTAACGGCTAATTCTTGTTACCGCACCTGGTTGTTACTCGTCGATGGCAGCTGCTACAAACTCTCCCTCTGGCACTGGGTCTTCTTGAGGCTCTTGGGACTCTTGGGGCTCTTGGATCTGTTGAGGCTCTTGAGGCTCTTGAGGCTCTTGAACCTGTTGAGGCTCTTGAGGCTCTTGGGGCTCTTGAACCTGTTGAGGCTCTTGAGGCTCTTGGGGCTCTTGGACTTGTTGAGGCTCTTGGGGCTCTTGGGACTCTTGGGGCTCTTGGGTTTCAACCGCTTCTGGAGTCATACTTTCTGGAGTTATACCTTGCTTTTGTGCTAGCATCTTCTCCCGGTACTTCTGAGCCATTTCTTCTGCCTTCTCGAATACCACTTCCCGGTTGTTAATCATATCTCCCGGTTCTGGCTCTAACTGCTTTGTTGACAGAGAAATCCGACCTCGGTCAGCATCCAAGTCAATGATCATCACTTTCAGTTCATCATTGACATTAAACACACTATGAGGCGTATCGATATGATCATGGGAAATTTCGGAAATGTGCAGCAATCCGCTGACCCCGCCAATATCAATGAATGCACCGTAAGGTTTGATTCCTCGTACTGAGCCAATCACCACCTCTCCGACTTCTAGGCGGTTCATCTTGCGCTCAACTAGCGCACGACGGTGGGATAGTACCAGACGATTACGGTCTTCATCTACCTCCAGAAATTTTAGGGGCAGTTCTTGGGCCACCAAATCTTCCTTGGCTGCCCGAGTGCTAATATGAGAACCAGGAATAAAACCGCGCAACCCTTCAATACGTACCAACGCTCCACCACGGTTAGTGGCGAATACCAGAGAACGCACCGTAGCATCCTCTGCTTGTAGTTGGCGCACTCGCTCCCAGGCTCGCATATACTCAATGCGACGGATAGAGAGAGTCAACTGTCCATCTTCATTTTCATCGGTCAGGATGAAAAATTCCCGTGTTTCGTTGGATTGTAAAACCTCATCAGGATTATCAACTCGATTTATTGACATTTCCTGAATCGGAATATAGGCGGCGGTTTTCGCACCAATGTCAATCAGAGCGCCCCTCGGCTCTAGACTGAATACCGTACCCGGAACTATATCCCCTGGGCTAAAATGATAATCATACTTATCCAGAAGGGCAGCAAAATCTTCGTGAGTGAATCCTATATCTGTAGTTTTTGTTTTCTGACTGAGCATGTGCGTTGTTTGTCCTAGTTTGATTTGGTTTTAATGACTATGCCTCCTGTTGATGTACAAGCACGTCAGCATTGTGCTGCTTACACCGACATTGCGTTGTCCTACTTGTGACATCTCCCACACCTGTTGGGGATCGGGGGTAGGTGTGGGCTTCTCGCCAACCCCAGCTATCGCCATTTCCTTACGAAAACCGATCCGCATTCGGGTACTCGACAAGCTTTACTATTGACGGGATGCCCCACCGCCAAGTTTCTGATTTTATCTGATTTTAATTGCTCTATTCCAATCAGGCTTTTGGTCCACTGTCAATAACCAAGGGCATTTTCGGCTTTGGTTATCAAATAGACATAAATTCACCCCAATTTATGTCCATTATAATTTATTAGACAAAACCTGAACTGAGCTTTCCGTCGAAAAATACCCCACTCCCTTCGCCCAAAGGACGACGCTTGCGCGTTTGGTAGAGGCTAGTGGGCTAATCTCGAACTGATCAGCTCATTTAATAAGATTTAATTAAGACCAGACATCCTATTATAACCTAATCGAGATTTTGTTATTAGTATCTTTACCGAACTTTCCAGGCTATTGTGGTATGTCCTATATCCCCCCATGGGGGATGTTAGCCTAATAAATGCCAGGGGTACATTCTGCACCCAAGACAAAGCAGGGATACCCCAGGAATAGACGTTTAGCCAGTAGGAATACCAAGTGGTTGCCACTCCAGAAAAATCTCAATCAGTAAAACCTTCCCCAACCCATGGTCACGAACGAGTTGCGGTTTTACTCATGGGTTATGGAGAAGTCGAAAGCTACGAAGACTTCGCCAACTACAACGAACAAGCCTTAAACTTGCTTACCGCCAAATTTGCCCCAGTCCCCAACTGGATCTATCCACCCTTAGCCAAAATTTTGGCAATGTTTGACTTCCACGAGTGGGGGCACCAGCATGACAACTTTATTTCACCCCACAACAATATTTTTGAACAGCAACGGGCAGGTATTGAAAAACACCTGCAAGCTAAATGGGGCGATCAGGTCAAGGTATTCAAAGCCTTTAACTTCTGCGCTCCCTTTCTGCCAGAACAAGTCCTCTGTGAAATTAAGGAGCAAGGGTTCCAAAAACTGCTGATCTATCCCCTGCTAGTGGTGGATTCCATCTTTACTAGCGGCATTGCGGTGGAACAGGTCAATAAAGCCCTAGGGAAATTAGAGGATGGAGATCAACACTGGGTTCAGGGATTGCGTTACATCCCGTCTTTCTATAACGAACCAGAGTACATTAATCTAACTGCTCGATTGGTGGAAGAGAAAATTACTACCGATTTAGCTCAAGCCTATCTCCCCTCCCAAATTGGCATTGTCCTGATGAACCATGGCTGTCCCCACGAAGCTAAAGGATTTGTGTCTGGGATTGACGAAAGTCAGGCATTGTATGAGGCAGTAAGGGAAAAGTTGATGTATAAGTATCCCCTAATCTCTGTGGGCTGGCTTAACCACCAAACTCCCTTAATTAAGTGGACTCAGCCTCACGCGGAGTTAGCAGCCCAGAACCTGATTAACTTAGGGGCTAAGGCGATTGTGTTTATGCCTATTGGCTTTGCCACAGAGAATCACGAAACCCTCTTAGATGTGCATCACATTGTCCACGGTCTAAAACGTCGTAACTCAGAGGTTACCTACCTAGAGATGCCCTGTGTTAATGATCATCCAGAATTCTTAGAGATGGCAGCGGAGTGGGCTAATCCTCAAATTGAGGTACTTGTATCAGAAAATGCTCTATCTATCAATCCCCAGTTGGCAGCTGTGCAGGCATCACAGCACCATCATCACCATCACCACTGATTCACCAGAGCATTTTATTAGGTTGCTTGATACATAGCACCTTCTTGCACCTCCTCCGTTCTCCTCCCGCTGTTCTCCCTCTTCTCCTGTTCTAGGAAAGATGTCACAGAATAGAACTGTAGGCTGGGAATCAATGAAACTTCTCCAATCATAGGAAAGCCTAGTTGATCCCAGCCCCATCAAGTGCCGAGTGACAGGATAACAGGATAACAGGATAACAGGATAACAATTATGGATAATAACGACTGGCTCAAGCAGTTATTGTTGGTTGGGGTTGGCACAACCTCAATGGTTGCCGAAAAACTGCGAGAGGTAAGTGATGAATGGGTCAAAGATGGTAAAATAAACTCCGACCAAGCCACCGCTTTTGTGGATGATCTGATGAATCAGATCAAGTCAGAGCAGGGTAACTTTGAGAGCAACATGGAACGGCAGTTGCGCAATATGTTGCAGGATTTAGGGGTTCCTCGCCAATCAGAAATGGATGAATTGCGAGGTCGTATTGACCGTCTGGAGCGTCAGGTGCGGGATTTAGAAAATAAGCTCTGGCGTTGATAATCAATTAGGAGGACAGACTTTGAAACAAATTCTGATCAGCATAGGCGTTATAGTAGCCTTTGGGTTGCTTTTGGTTGTGGCTCAAGTAGGTATGGGTAAAAAATCTACCACTGCTGGAGAAATTACCAACACTCAGCCGGAAGTAGTGACAACAGCTAACAGTGCTAACCCAGATGTTAATGATAAACGAGATATAGCTATGGATTCTAGTTCAGAAAGCGAAACCAATACTGAGGCTGAGACGGTTACAACACCGTCGGGCTTGAAGTACATCGACGTGGTTGAGGGTGAGGGAGCAATGCCTGAGAAGGGACAGACGGTAGTGGTTCACTACACTGGTACCCTGGAGGATGGTAGTAAGTTTGATAGTTCTCGCGATCGCAATCGTCCTTTTTCCTTCAAAATCGGTGTAGGACAGGTTATTAAAGGCTGGGATGAAGGGGTTGGTTCTATGAAGGTTGGTGGTCGTCGTGAGCTGATCATTCCCCCAGAATTAGGTTATGGTACCCGTGGTGCCGGTGGGGTGATTCCGCCTAATGCTACGCTGAATTTTGATGTGGAATTGTTGAAAATTAACTAGTAAATTAGCAATAAATTAGCTAATTCAGCGATGAACTGAATACTTGCTCCCAGTTGGTGAATTCTCGCTGATTGGGAGTTTTAGTAAACAGAATAACACTAGAAATAGCATCGCCTTTTTGTTACAAAATATTAATAAAACCTGGGTACAAAACTAAAGTTCAGAACTCAATCATTCGATTAAATAGTATTTGATTAAATCTATGTCCTGTAAATAACGTTAGATAAAATAAAGTTAATTTTTGACCTATAATAATTCCAAAATAACCCTCAGTGTAAGCATTCAGCCGTGAGCTTTGGCTCACGCTACGCGAACAGCGGTCAGCAGTCAGCTTTTCATAACTCAGATTAAACTTTTGCTTACTTGTTTGATTCAAAAGTTCCGTAGCTTCCTAATCGCCCATAAGCACATCAAGTAGCACCTCAATTAGCGCATTAGCTGATGGCTGATGGCTGATAGCTGAATGCTTACGCCTCAGTTGTGGTAGGTTACACTCTTTGATTTGCCATATTCAGGAACTTGGTTAACCCAGGTTTAAAGATAAGTTTCACCGTTCCTGTCGGACCATTACGATTTTTAACAATGATGACTTCTGCCGTATCTCCATCGGGTGAATCTGGATTATAATAGGAATCTCTATAAAGCATCATGATTAAATCCGAGTCCTGCTCAATGGAACCCGATTCTCTCAAATCCGACATCATTGGTCGTTTGTTGGTGCGAGACTCCACAGCTCGACTTAACTGAGACAGAGCAACCACTGGGACTTTCAGTTCCCGAGCTAATCCTTTGAGAGAGCGAGTAATCCGAGACAACTCCTGAACTCGATTTTCACTACCACTGCCTTCCATTAACTGTAAGTAATCGATTAAAATTAATCCCAACTGGCTCCCTTGGGCTGCTTGAAGACGACGAGCATGCGATCGCATTTGCATCACAGTCTGGTTAGCGGTATCATCAATATAAATAGGCAACTCTGATAACACACCGATTGCTTCGCTCAAGGGTGCCCACTGATTTTGAGCAATGCGCCCAGCTCTCAAAAAGTTACTGTCAATTTTCGCTTCACTAGCTAACAACCGCTGCACTAGTTGTTCTCTTGACATTTCCAAGCTAAAAATCGCCACTGGCATTTTTTCAGCTACGTTACGAGCAATTCCTAACGCTAAGCTAGTTTTTCCCATGGATGGTCTACCAGCAATGATAATTAAGTCAGACGGACTTAACCCCCCAATTTGGGCATCCAAATCATAGAAGTCTGATGGAATACCAGGCAAATCAATACCCTGATTCCGATTTTCTATATCTTGGAAGGTCTGGACTAGGGTTTCAGAAATCGCGATTAGACCTTGCTGAGGACGCAATTGGGTGAGGCTGAAAATTTTCTGTTCCGCTTGGTCAAGGACTGTTTCCAATTCCAAGGATGTCTCATAACCCAACTTAAAAATCTCGTTACCGGCTTCGATTAGCTGACGGCGCAGATACTTGTCCATCACTAACTTAGCGAACCTGTCAATATTGACCGCTGAAACCGTTTGTTCAACTAGCTGAGCTAACTTAGCTTGACCCCCAACTTTCTCTAATAAGTCATTGTCATAAAGCCAGGTAGTAACACTCATCAAATCCGTCGGTTTACCCTGGCTATAAAGTAATAAAGCAGCTTCGTAAATGGTTTGGTTAATCCGGACGTAGAAAGCTTTTGAATTCAGGAAATCAGCAATTCGACCCATGGCTTCCGGGTCTAATAAAATGCCTCCGATAATAGACTCTTCGGCATCAATATTTTGGGGTGGTATAGAGTTCCCAAACGCTGAAAAATCTTGTTTTTGAGTCATAGTAAACTAGTCGTCTATTGAGTTCAGGGTAAAGGTCAGCTATTAGCTATCAGCTATTAGCATTAAGCTATCAGCTATCAGCTATCAGCTTAATGCTAATGCGCTATGTCACAGGCTAGAAGCCTGTGCCACGCTATTTGAGGTGCTATTAGCTTATGCCCTACGCGCAACTAATACAACCTGAACAAATTAAGCACCTGTTGTTTAATTTACAGTTGACAGGATGATACAATCAACAGTCAAGTGTCAACAAACTAAACAAACTATTAATTAACTTATTTGGGAACAACATGAATTTCTACAGTAGCTGTAACTTCTGGATGAAGCTTAATTTCTGCATTATAGAAACCAAGTTGACTAATCTCAGGTAGGGTAATACCTCGGCGGTCTATTTCTTTGCCCGTAGACTCTTGGATTGCATCTGCCAAGTCTTGGCTAGTAACAGTACCGAAGATAGCATTATCTTCACCCAACTGCTTCGAGATAGTAAAGCGGTTAATAGTTTGTAGAGCAGTCTTCATCGACTCAGCTTGTTGCTTGATTTCGAGGATACGCTGCCGTTCTTGCTCTCTGCGCCGCTCAACTTGCTTGAGAACACCAGAGGTGGCCCTAACTGCAATTCCTTGGGGAATGAGATAATTGCGAGCATAGCCCGGAGCTACCTCTACCAGATCACCGTCTTTTCCAAGTTTGTGAACGTCTTTGCTTAAAACGACTTGTACACGTTGTGCCATAGTGTTTAGTTTCGGTTATAGTTTAGCGTGAATGATAATGCTTCGACAAACATTCCATACTACGACAATTTGTAAGCGATCGCAACTTAGTGCTGATTGCGGATTGCTGATTGCTGAGGGCTGAGGGCTGAATACTGAGGGCTCCGTGTCAATTAAAACACTTATTAAACCATTTCGGGGATGACATATCCGCCAATAGGCAAACCTAAATCATCAGTAGGAACCGAAAATCCAGTTTCCCGGAGCCTCTGGATCCTGACTGTAATAGAATTCGGTAACTAGATCTAATATCTCTTGTTTGTCAATGTAACCATCATTGTTCTGATCGAAGCGTCCAAAAATTTCTTCAATTTGACTGTCGTCAATACCGTAAGCCTTAAAAAACTGTCGGTATTCTTCCAGAGTAACTTTATCGTCTTTATCAGAATCCAATAGGTAAATAATCCCTGCCGCTTTAGCATTGACTACTGCTTCGTTACCATCGGTGTCACTCAGTACATTTTCGTGATAAGTCAACCACTCATCCAAGGTCACTTGCTGGTCTTGATTTTCGTCGGTAAATTTTTGCACGCCATTCCAAATCCTCATGTAAATAGCAAGAAGATTGTCATAGTCTGGCGAGCCCGGTGTCCAACCCCTGATGGCAGCAAGGTTATCAGTAATCCGTTCAAAATCGGCTTGGGTTAAAAAACCGTTTGTTTGCTGATCGTACACGTTAAACAACTGGGTCAATTTTCTTTGCTGCAATTCGCTAAGCATGGTTTTTTTCTATTGCTCAATTGGATTAACTAAATTTATTAACTCAACCTTGATTATAGTCCAACTAATAAAGGAGCATATCCTCAAGGAAATATGTCCCTTGATCAAGGCTTTATCAATAATCTTAGAATCGGTCTTTCATCCCCCGTAACCGTGCAAATGTCTTAACGGGTTCTTTTGCTTGAACAGCCGACTGTAGGGCAGGCTCTTCCCAACGTAAAAATGGATTGGTGTGCTTTTCAACCCCTAACTGGGAGGGTACCGTTGCCTCTTTACGATGACGCGCCTCTTGGACTTGGGCAAATCTCCCTTGTAAGTCCGGGTTTTCACCATCGACACTCAGGGCAAATTGGAGATTTTTTAAGGTGTACTCATGAGCACACCATACTCGTGTATTATCTGGTAAATCCCTTAGCTTGCCTAGGGATTCTACCATTTGGCTTGCTGTTCCTTCAAATAGTCTGCCACAACCCCCCGCAAATAGGGTGTCGCCACAGAAGAGTTCACCGGTTTCACCAGAGACTACTGGGGGAAAGTAGTAGGCAATATGTCCTCTGGTGTGTCCAGGAACGAACAAGACTTCACCAAGGCGATCACCAAACTCGACGCGATCGCATTCTTCTAAAAACACCTGTTGACCAGGAATCCGACCCCGGTCTTCAGCTCCCCCATATACACAGACATCGGGAAACTGCTGGATCAACTGTCGATTTCCCCCCACATGATCCATGTGATGGTGAGTGTTGAAAATAGCCACTAAGTCCGCATCCATTTCTTTCAGACACTGTATCACCGGTTTAGCCTCGGCTGGATCAACAACAGCAGCAATATTCTGCTTGGGGTCGTGTAATAAGAAGATATAGTTGTCAGAAAGGGCTGGAAGTCGATGAATCTGCATAATAATAGTTTAACACCATCTGTTTAATTTACATGTGTTTAATTTACATGTGTTTAATTTACATGTGTTTAACTTACACTTTATAGTTTTTATTTTTTGAGCAACAACAGATGCTAGGTATATTATACCTTACCTACTAAATTTTTAGTATTATGGATTGCTTGAGCAATTTACAAACTATTTTTAACCCTTATTCAACCTACTATTCAATAGTGAAATGTTGGTAAAAATCCAACAACTTTCGTTTACATGCTCCGAATTTTAATGCTCCGAAGTTACCCTTGACCACAATTCCTAGGTAATCAGTAATCGGTAATCAGTAATAGTTTCAGTAATAGTTAGCGAATCACCAATCACCCATTATCCATTACCAAATCACGCTAAGGTAGCATTTCTGACACTATTTCATCTTAGAAGTGTATAGATGTTCGGTTAACCCATCACAGATTGGTAGTATTGTCAACCTCCATGACTAGGGGAATGCGCTAGACTAATAATCATATTGGATAGGGACTATTTCTGCCTCGTTGCCCCTATGGTATAGCCCCCGAAGCGAAGGGTGGCTTCCCTTGCTAATTGTATTGCCAATTGTATTCAGGTCCCGACCCTCAATAATTTTAATCTAAGTTAAACACTGCTCTCACAGAAAATTAACAGAACATGTCTAGATTAAATTATAGGACTTACACCGCTAACCCACTTTATTAACCTAATTACAACGATTTCAGCCTTTGATTAATAATAATCTTGGTGCGTAAATCATCAATTAATCAAAGCCCAGTTATTGCTGACACTGATTCAAAACCAATATCAAGCCCACTGCCTCCCAGTCGAAATACCAGTCGATCTACCCTTTTGTCAACAGAATCTTATGCTATTAGACCATCAAACCCCCAAATCTAATCACACCACCCGTAATCCGTTAAAAAAAGCAGGAACTTATGTGTCACTGTTGTTACTGGGAGCAGGGTTAGGCTTTTCCGGCGGTTATGTAGCATTACGTAACTCTGTTCCAGAATCCACATCCCCTCAAGCAATTGTCCCTCAGAACAAAACAGCTAGGCTTCCAGGCACTAAACCTGTAGTTACTCAAAATCCCAACTTTATCACCAATGTGGTAGAACAAGTTGGACCAGCAGTGGTGCGGATTAACGCTTCTAGAACCGTCACCAGTAGAGTCCCAGATACTTTTAGAAACCCGATGTTCCGGGAATTTTTTAGGTTACCATTTCCCGATGTACCCCAAGAGCGAGTTGAACAGGGTACCGGTTCAGGTTTCATTATCGATACCGATGGTTATATTCTCACCAATGCCCATGTAGTCGATAGTGCGGATACTGTTAATGTAATCCTCAAAGATGGTCGCCAATTTAAAGGGACGGTAGTGGGAAGCGATCCCTTGACAGATGTAGCCGTGATCCAGATTGAGGCAGAAAACTTACCTACCGTTGCTCTCGGTGATTCTGATCAACTCACCCCAGGAGAATGGGCGATCGCAATTGGTAATCCCCTTGGTTTAGATAGTACTGTAACCACTGGCATCATTAGTGCTACCGGTCGTTCTAGCTCTCAAGTCGGTGTTCCCGATAAGCGAGTGGAATTTATCCAAACCGATGCTGCCATTAACCCCGGTAATTCTGGCGGACCCCTGCTCAATGCCTCCGGTGAAGTGATTGGCATGAACACAGCCATTATTCGGGGTGCTCAAGGATTAGGATTTGCCGTTCCCATTAATACGGTGGAAGGAATTGCTGAGCAACTGATTGTTGAGGGTAAAGTAGAACATCCTTACTTGGGCATCCAGATGGTAACCTTAACCCCAGAAGTTAAACAACAGATCAACAGTAATCCCAATGCTGGATTGATGGTTGATGAAGAAAAAGGGGTATTGATTGCCAAAGTAATAGCTAATTCCCCAGCTGCCAAAGCAGGATTGCGTGCGGGTGATGTGATCCGCAAAATCAATGATCAGCCGGTCAAAGATGCAACAGAAGTTCAGAAGTCTGTGGCTAAAACGAAAGTAGGCAGTGATTTAATCCTAGAGTTGCGCCGCAATCAACGAGATACTAAATTGACCGTGCGACCTGGTGCTTTTCCCACTGGTAAGTAGTAGTTAAGTAGTAGTTGAAACGATTAATATCAAGTTCAGTTAATCCCTTTAATTATCGGGCTTTGAATCACATTAGCATTCAGCTGTCTGCTGAATGCTAATTGCTTATTGAATCACTAATGAATAATTAACCAGACTGGCATATTAAACATAGCTTTGCCACTCGTCCCCTGTTAAGGACTCGGTGGCAACTGCCTGCTGTAGCCCCGTTTCATTCATTAGCCAGATCCCATTTTGTCCGTCAGAGCCATTACGCAACAGGATATCGTCAAAACCATTATCGTCAAAGTCCATAGTACCACGAATTTCCCAATCACCGCTGATTGGTGCTGAGTCAATGAACACTGACTCTACATACTCAGTACCATCCATCCGCCAGTAGTAGATCTCTTGGTTTTGAGTATTGCGCCACAGAATATCCGCGTCACCATCATTATCTAAATCTCCAGCACCTTGCATCTCCCATAGACCGTCTTCTGGTAGCAGCAAATTCTCACCATTACTCTGCCTGGTAATCAACACTCCCTGATCCAGCTCCGTGCCATTCATCAACCAAACCGCATTTTCTCCGGTATTGGTATTACGCCAGAGAATATCTTCTTCTCCATCACTGTCGAAATCTCCCGTGCCACGGATTTCCCAGTTGAGGTCTGATACCTGGGTGCTAGATGCTCCGCTTTTGAACTCAAAGCCTTCCATTAACCAGAAGCCAACATCTCCGGTATCGGTATTACGCCAGATAATATCCTTTTGCTCATCGCCGTCAAAGTCTCCAGCACCACGCATCTCCCAGGGACTGTCAGCTGGTTCCGATTGAATCGGATTTGACTGATCCAAGTTGGTGCCATCCATGATCCAGGCACGATTGTCTCCAGTCTCGGAATTACGCCAAAAAATATCCGCAGAAGGGACATTGAGTGCATTGAATTCAATGAAGTCAATTCGGGTAAATTCGTCGCCATCAGAAGTACCGTTAATTGTGATCAGGTCTCCATTTTCGATGAATATGCTATTGCTAATCTGTTGATTGACGAAAGCAGCAGCATTAGCGGCAATACCAGCACCATCAGGGGGGTCATTGAGAGTTAAGGTTGGCAATTCGGTATCGCCAATAGTGATATCTATGGTGCTATCCCCATCAGTCTCATCAAAGTAGCCCAGCCTTACTTCGTAGTTACCAGTAGCTAGGTCAAAGGTTCTGGTAGCAGTACCAGAGGGGAAACTAGTATCACTTCCAGCGTCAAATAGGCTGATGACTGAATTACCCTCAGCATCGCTATTATTAGCAATTACAAAATTCGTTAGATTGGGAAAGCTTTCAGCTTGAATTTTTACCATAATTTTTCTTTACTTAAAAATAATACTCTGTCGCTTTTGACTAGTTATACTGGTTGACTGACAAAAGTCAGGATAATCTTACCTAGTCTGCTTTTCAGTCTTTACTAGGGATTCACCATCATAAGGTTACCCATTCAATCTTTCATGACTTTATCCTTTGCTCAGGATAATTTTGTCAGTCAATCAGCTTGTTTCTATGATGGGAGGCTTAGTTATGGTTCAACAGTACCCTTAAGGGTACTTTTTGATAATTTATTACGTCAAAAAATATTCTATATAGCAATTATCATAGCTATGAGGTACACAATTTCGGGATTTTAGGGAATAGGGAATAGGGAATAGGGAATAGGGAATAGGGAACAGCGGATCAGGGAATAGGGAATAGGGAATAGGGAATAGGGAATAGGGAATAGGGAATAGCGATGCGCTGCATCAAGAGGTGCGACCCGTGGCGAATTTAATAATTAGATGCGGAAAGCGCACCTAACAGGGAATCAACGTCAAAGAAGACTGTACATCATAATTGCGAGGAACGCTATAAATAGGAATGTAAATAATTTAAATTCAATAATTTAGCTATGTATAAATAATCGAGATATAGCGGTTTTAAATGGGGTGAAGTACATAATTTTTGGAAACAGGCAACAGGCAACAGGCAACAGGCAACAGAGAATAGGGGTAAGCATTCAGCCGTCAGCTATCAGCTATCAGCGTGTCGCGTATCAGCTTATGGGCTACAGATGGTGCTATAGCAGAAGTCAGAAGTCCTTTGTCAGAAGTCCTTTGTCAGAAGTCAAACTCTTGCGCTTCTTGATGCAGTCGCTCATGGGGGAAACCCCCAAGACCGTAATGGTGCGCTTTCCGTTGGCGAATTAAATTCGCCACGGGTCGCACCTCTGCATCGCTTACAAAGGGTGTGAGACTAATGTCGATGTCCTAACTGCCCTGGCGACTGCTATACTTGAGGTGATGCGCGAATAAGCGATGCAGCAAGGGAACAGGGGATTTCCCCCACTCGCGCTTGGGATCTTGACAACAGGTAACCATTTGTTTAATCTGAGTTACGGAAAGCACCTCAAGCAGCTTGAGCCTTGGCCGTTGGCCACGCTACTTGAGGTGCTCACGGCTGACGGCTGATAGCTGAATGCTTACGAATAGGGAATAGCGATGCATCGCTACCTCCTACTCCCTAAAATCCAGGACGAAAGTACCTCACCAAATTAATAAATGCTATAAAATGCTATAAAATTGCATTTGTCCTGCAAGCCTGCAAGTATGCATCAATGATTAGCGGTTTAGTTCTTCCTCAATCATCCGTTCATAAACCTTTGGCAAGTGCTTACTCATGCTATTCGTTTCTATGCCATAACCTAGACTTGTCCAAGTACCGGACAACCGCCGCAAAACTTTATCTAAATTTCCTTGCCGCAATTCTTTGGGAATATCCATCCCCCAGGCTCTACTATCCTTGAGCCAATCGTGAACCACAGCATCCTGGAAGTGTGCCTCAAAGCTATACTGCTTCCAAAACAAAAAGCCTGAGGGTCTGGGGTGATAGCTTTGTGCCTTTGCTTTCCAGGTGATATCAAGGAACTGATACCGTCCCGCCGCTGTGCTACATTTTCCAACATTAGGACCAGCGACTATGGGAACACATATTTCAGGATGACGCCTTAAATCAGAAACGTGTTGACCCCCATAGATAATCGTGTAGGGTTGGGGGTCATTAGCTTCACTAGCGGTGATAGTACGCATTAGGGCGCGAATGTAAGGATCTCCCCCCCTCATCACTAAGGGAGGGGTGCCGTGAATACTGGTAGGATAATCAGATAGCGTACGCTCAACCGGGTAGTAAGCCCATCTATTAAAAACATGTCTGAGATAAATCCCCAATAATAAGCTCACTATCGCTAAGGCTGAAATATTGTAAAATAAGCCTTTGAGTGTAAATTTATAGGAAGTATTTGGAAATCCTCTTAACTTTCCGTACTTCTGCCGGGGTGATGAAGACACTCAGTTGACTAATCCTTACTAGTGTTAATAGTGTGAACTTAATAGTGTTCACAAAATGCGATTGACGGAACGTCACGCTACGCGAACGCTCAACACTCCCTCAACCTACGTCAGCAAATAGCTGTTCCCAGCTGTGATCGGGAGCTTCTGCTGAGCTAACCACTTCTACTATTTTATTCCGAGCTTCCGGTTCCGACAGCGCCTCAACACAAACTTCTGCTACTTTGGTGCGAGGTATGCTACCTTCAAATAGAGTATCTGCGCCAGACATGACCATCGGCTCTGAGTTGTCTTCGTTTCTGAGACCACCTGGTCGCACAATAGTGTAAGTCAAGCCACTTTTTTGGATATATTCCTCTGCTTGCTTCTTCCAGACCAGAATCAGCCAGAATAGGTTGAGGGGATGGAAAAACTGGGGCACACAGAGGGAGGAAACCAATACAAAGTGTTCTACCCCTTTTTCCTTAGCACCATCTACTAAATTTTTAGTCCCTTCGTAATCCACCTTGTAGGGTGCGGTTGGGTCAAAGCTAGGGCGAGCCTCACTGGCGCACAGCACTACAGTACTATCTGCGATCGCGGCACGGATACTCTCGGGTTTGAGCACATCCCCCACCACTAATTCTGCTGCTGGTGGTAATGTTTCTTGAGCGTACTCTAGATTTCGCACTAAAGCCCGTACAGGAATATCACGCAAAACGAGTTCCTGTACAATCCGCTTTCCTGTTTCTCCTGTTGCTCCAGCTACACATGCTTTCATAGCAATTTCCGTACAATTCACCTAGTAGCTTAGCTAGTTTACCAGTTATTCTGAGTGAAAATTAAACTAGGCCATTCAATCGAGAATTATTGGATTTTGTCTTGATGCAATAGCGAGTGGGGGAAACCACGGCAGTCGCTCATGGGGGAGACCCCCAAGACCGCGCTGCCTCCCCAAGACCGCGCTGCATCGCTTCCGTAAACCCCAACCTCTCGGTTGTATAAGTTTCATGGTCATGTGTTCTTCGCTTTCTCGGTCGATCTAATTAAAACCTGCTATAGTCAGTGATCTAATAACTGATCTAATAACTGATCTCGCATCACCAGAAACCCAGCTAGATCAGTCCCCCAAACTTTACACTTGTTTACATAGCTCAACTTGTTTGTGTCCGACTCCTGATTAACTCAGCCAGAGGAGTAGGATAAGCAAGAGCGACCCATGGACATTTCTCAACTAGGCTCTCAACTAGTTTCTGAACTAGTCACAAGGCAATCAAATGAAGAGGATGATGTATGCGATCGCATTTTATTAACCATCAGTCAATTGAGGCAAAACAGGTGGATTTGAATACTCCTGCTATAAAGGCCGACACTGACCCTATTGTTCCATCAGCGTCTTACTCAGGTAGTGAGCCGACTCGGTTTCAGTGTCATTTTCAAGACTGTATGGAGATGTATGCTTCAGCTGAGCAAGTAAGTGCCTATCTAAATACTCACCAGGATTGGTTTTGTCGCTGCGCTCATCCGATGAAAGTAGAACTGCTCACAGACAATGGCTATATTTTGACCATTGGTAGCTTTGGCGCATTTGGCTATAAGGTTGAACCAAAAATCGGTTTGGAATTGCTACCTCAAGACGAAAATTCCTATCAGATTCGGACAATCCCCATCCCGAATCACGTCAGTCCAGGCTATGAGCTTGATTTCCAGGCATCTCAGACCTTAGTAGAAGTACCAGCAAGGGAATATTTTCAAGAGCATCAGCTGGAATCGCAGTCCATACCATCAGCGATAACCCGCGTGGAGTGGCATCTTGACCTCAGTGTTGACATGTGGTTTCCCAAGGCAATTCGGAAACTACCTCAGTCCTTGATTCAACGCACAGGCAACGGAATTTTGCAGCAAGTTGTCCGTCAAGTTTCCCGGCGTTTAACCCACAAGGTGCAGGAAGACTTTCATAACAGTAATGGTCTACCTATACCGAAGCAATCACAGCAGCGGCAAAATCTACGGTAATATTTACTCTAAGGGTTGATAGATCAGCTATCAGCTATCAGCCCAATGCTTAGAGCTTAGCTTGGACACCTAAACTAAAAGCAACGAAAAGCTAAGTTTAAGTTTGCATATTTAAACTCTACAACCATCCTAGGGCGGGTACAATACCACGCCCCTAGGTAAATCAAATCATCTACGGATTGCTAAGAATCTTCTGAACAATTTGCATACCGGTGATGGCTTGCCAGCTGAATAGTCCCAAGAGTGCAACATTCAGGACGATGTGACTATAGCGAGCCCAAGCTTGACCTTTCTGCATTAATGGTGTTAGAGAGGCAGAGGTAGCAATAATTCCGGTCATGCCTAAACCAGCCAGCAAATGGGGTCCAAAAAACAACTTGCCATTGTTAATGTAGGTTACTGCCATACCTCCGATTGTACCCAGTACCATCATTGCTAGCAACGCTGAACCCACAAGATGGTGCTTAACATTATATTGACCCTTAACTAGCGCTTTCTTTTCGTCACCTTCCGCCGTTCTAGTCTTTTGGATTTTCAAACCCAGATAAAGAGCATAGAAGGCTGCCGCTAGCAGCACCCACATCAGTAAGGGGTGGAAGAATTGAGACCAAAATTTAACAGACTCTGGCAGGTTCATAATGTTATGTCAATTTTCAGGAGCTTCATGAAAATTAACATAACATAGTTGCCGTTATTAATTCTAATGTGCTATGTACTAAGTTGAACAAGATGGTAGTATAGCTGCTCACTCCCTCACCAGTTCAAAGGATAATATCTTTGATTGATTGCAACTTGGTATCAATCCTTGAGGACAGGACTAACGCACTAAGAGAAATCGCCTAATAGACATCGCCTAATAGACATAGCGAGGCATATCGCTCAAGGCGTTCCAGGTGTGTTCACTAACTACACCATTGCCTAGCAAACCCCTGTCGAGTTGGAAGCGTTGCACTGCTTCGAGTGTCAGGGAAGCGAAGATGCCATCAATCTTACCGGTAT
>NZ_GL890829.1:21959-76749 GCF_000211815.1 Moorena producens 3L | reverse complement strand
GTAAGCAGAAACTTGATGAAATAGAACGTGAGCACCCCGCATATGAATCGGTGATGTCAAAAGTTTTGGAGGACGCTTTTGCTTCATCATCTTCAAATCTTATTGGTAAAGGAGAAGTGAGTGACTGGATCAAATCCCTTCTCGATTGACACTGAAAACTCACAGAATTTTTATCGTTCTTTGAAAAAACTTGCCAAAGATCACAAAGTTCACAAAAATAGCTTTTTTTTGCTTGTCACGCAAGTCCTAGACAATTTAATAGAGAACCCATATCCTAGAAATTCCCGTCAAGAACCTTTCCCAAAAACGAGTAAGTTACCTGAAGGATGGACATTTCATAAGCTTGAGTTGAAGTTTGGCCAAGGCGCTTCTGGACAAATCAGATTGATGTATTTAGTTAATACAAGTAAATCAGTTATCAAACTTGTTTGGATTTACAGTCATAAACAGTTCACAAAACGCCCTGATGACAAAGATCTTAGGAGTGTAATCCAACAAATTCTAGAGGATTAGCTTTTGCGTTCGCGCAGCGGCTCCAACGTCCCATCGCATTTCCCTAGTTGCTGCTCCTGGGACAGATAATGCTCTGTGCCTCTAAATTGACTCTAACTCCAGCAGCTAACAACCAACTGCTAATCAAGTCTAAACTAGAGTAGAGAGAAAGTAGGCGCAGGTGGTTGCGGATTCGCATTTTTCTGCGAGTCTGAGGAAAGTCCGGGCTCCCGAAAGACCAAACTTGCTGGGTAACGCCCAGTGCGGGTGACCGTGAGGATAGTGCCACAGAAACATACCGCCGATGGGAAGGATAAAGGTAGAAGGCTCCAGGAAGAATAAATTCTTCCGGCCTTTTTCCTGATTCTTTCACAGGTAAGGGTGCAAAGGTGTGGTAAGAGCGCACCAGCAGCATCGAGAGGTGCTGGCTCGGTAAACCCCGGTTGGGAGCAAGGTCGAGAGGAACTACGGTTGGTCTTTTACCAGTTCCGGATATGGAGAACCGCATGAGGCGTCTGGTAACAGCCGTCCTAGATAGATAACCACCCTCTTTAGTAGCTTTTTCATTGTTGCTAGGGAGAACAGAACCCGGCTTATGTCCGACTTTCTCTCAATTTAGCTATTAGTCGTTAGTAATGAGTACTCCCAGCAGACTCTGGTTAGTCACAAAGGACTTTCCGACTCACGACAACAGACACCCATGACCATCAAAGATCCCCGTCGTCAGAAACAATTAGAGAAGTTAGTTCAAAAGTTAGGACTATCTAAAACTACAGCTGTGAATTGGTCGTTGCTAGATTTAGCACTGACTCATTGTAGTATCTCAGCAGAAGACAACTATGAGCAGTTGGAGTTTGTTGGTGATGCTGTAATACGTTTAGCTAGCTCAGAATGGCTATGGGAAAATTATCCCAACTCTTCCGTTGGTGAGTTTGCTGCCATTCGTTCCGTACTGGTAAGCGATCGCATTCTGTCTCAACTCGCTCGCAGCTATGGTCTAGAGCGTTATTTACTCGTTTCCAATAGTGCCGCTGGGGACAAAGTTGGCGAAACATCCCGCTTAGCTGATGCCTTTGAAGCAATATTGGGAGCATTATATTTAAGTACCCATACCCTAGAATTAGTCCGTCCTTGGCTAGACCCTCACTTACAAAAACTCACTACTGAAATTCGTCAAGACCCTGCCCGCCAAAACTACAAAGATGCTCTTCAGGAATGGACTCAAGCTCACTACAAACTGCTCCCAAAGTATCATCTGACCGAAAACCTACAAGTGCATGGGGCAAACAACCGCTTCACTGCCCAAGTCTGGCTACAAAATCGACAATTAGGTGAAGGTACAGGAAGATCGAAAAAAGCTGCGGAACAAGCAGCAGCCAAACAGGCATTTCTGGAATTGAGAGGCGAAAAATGAAACAAACCGGAGTAGCGATATTGGGAGCAGGTCGCTGGGGCAAACACTTGGTCAGGAATTTCTTGGCACACCCTGATGCTTGCTTAGTGGCAGTGGTTGATCCATACCCAGAAACCTTGGCAGCTATTAAAGATAAATATAACCTAGCTCCTGAGGTACGTTTGGCAACAGATTGGGAATCGATACGGGATCTCCCGACAATTGAGGCAGTAGTAATTGCTACTCCAGCAGTTACCCATTACACCATAATTAAGGATGCTCTAAACCAGGGGAAACACGTCCTAGCAGAAAAACCCTTAACCCTTGATGTGGCTGAGTGTCTAGAATTGTGCCACCTGGCTCAAGAAAACCAGCGACAGCTCATGGTTGACCATACCTATCTATTTCACCCAGCGGTCAAGCGTGCTCAAGAAGTTGTTCACTCGGGATGCTTAGGAGACTTACGCTATGGATACGCCGCCCGTACTAACTTAGGACCAGTACGTCAAGATGTAGATTCTCTCTGGGATTTAGCCATTCACGACATTGCTATTTTCAACCATTGCTTAGGACAGCTACCTGTTCAAGTCCAAGCTAATGGTAGGGTGTGGCTACAGTTTCAAAAAGAGTTTCAAGTTAGCCAGTTGCCGGTTGAAAAAGAGTTTCAAGTTAGCCAGTTGCCCGTTGAAAGTTCTGAAGATAACCAAGGCTGTAGTCAATCACTTACCCCTCAACAACCTGCTAACCTACCCTACGGGAACGCCAAAGGCGAACAACCTGCTAACCTTCAACCTGCTAACCTTCAACCTTCAACCCCTCAACCTTCAACTCCTCAAGGACTAGCTGACTTAGTTCAGCTCACACTTAGCTATCCCACTGGCTTTCAAGCATTTATTCATCTGTGCTGGCTCAATCCAGATAAACAACGGCGGCTTGGGATTGTAGGAACACAGGGAACCTTGATTTTTGATGAAATGGTTGCCCAAGCACCCCTAACTATCCAACATGGTTATTTTGAACAGAACGGGAGTACTTTATCCCTGCTGGTCAACATCGTGAAGTTCTTGATCTCGAATCACTTGAACCACTTTATTCAGTATGCGATCGCTTTCTTAACAGTGTCCGCTTGTCCCAACCTTCATCAATATCTTCTGGTCTGGGTTGGTGCTCAATTGGTACAGATTCTGAGTTGTTTAAGCCAATCCCTTCACCAAGGAGGAGTTCCAGTCACTGTTCCCCAGTTGCCAAAATAATTAGTTAGCTATTCATTTCCCCTCTAGATGATCACATGATCACGATAGGTTAATTCCCAGCTTCAATGCTGGATTATTTTCCCAGCGATCTGCGACATGGGCATAAATACAAGTTGTTCTGGGATCGGCATGTCCCAACAAATCTTGCACTTGCCGTAACTCAGCACCAGAACGCAGAGCTAAGGTACCTGCCGTATGTCTCAAGCTATGGGCTGATATAGTTCTTCCTGGTGTTTGCTTAAGGTTAGTTTGCTCTAAATAGCTATCTACAACTAGCCGAATCCCCCGCCGGGAAATCCGCTTGCCACCCGCCCTGTTTCCAACAGCTATAAATAAAGGACTGGATGGTTTGACCACTTCCCCATTTTCTGCCCTTGCTTCGAGATAAGCCATTAGCAAGTCAGCAAGATCTGGTGTTAATGGCACTATTCTAATATTACGCTTCCCTTCGACCCGAATTCCCAGATTACCCCCCTGCTTAACTACATCAGAGACATTTGCTCGATGTAACTCAATGCTACGGGGACCTTCCAATATCATGATTGCCAGCAGAAGTTTATCCCGCTTTGCCTTAAGGCTACCATCATTCACTATCGCTCCTAACAACTTCTCAACTTCAGGCTTTTCCAAATAGGTAATCCTTGCCGCCGGGTCCAGCTTTTCCCGTGGCGGTTTCACCCCAAGAGCTGGATTGATCGTAATCAGTCCTTTTTCCACAGCAGCTTGATAAAAACGCTTGACAACTGATAACTTTAGTGATACCGTTGCTGGCTTAAATTTTTTAGTTTCTACCATCCAGCGGCGGTAACGCTTAATGTCGTCTTTAGTAACTGCGGCTGGATGAAGATTTATGCGATCGCACCAGTTCACAAATTGCTGAACCTGGCGGCGGTAGGTATTAACAGTATCAGCCGCAGCATCTCCTGCTGCCACATCGATATCCAGGAAATCAGCAAAAGCCTCCAGTAGGTTTGCTGTAGTAATGGTCAGGTGGTCAGCTTGAGGGGTGATGTGGTTTGGGGTATGAGTATCCACGGTGCCATTAATGTGAAGTTGCTCGCGCATTTAGTACTATTATAGCCTATTTAATACTGATAAGCACTGTTACCGGAATTATTTAACCAATTAAAGGCAATTCATCAATCGCTTTTTAGTCGCGGTTGTGCAAAGAAATGCCCAAGATCACAAAAAGGACAACAAGCATGCTCGATCGCGCAACGTGACCTATGGTCAATCATGCTGTGTTGTCCGTGAAAGGTTGAAGGTTTAAGGTTATCCAGTTGTTCGCCTTTGGCCCTGGGTTTAGGGTAGGTGATCTGGTTGTTCTTGCCCAGGTTTCCGGTTAAAAGGGCGCTTATACCAAGCTCGATCGCTTCTCCAGAAAATCCAGTAGAATACGCTGATGAGCAGGACCAAGGGGTCGCACTTGACCAGCCTTGGCAGAATAAGACTCCCCCTGGCGAATCTGCTCAGGAGTCAACAACCCCATATCCCAGCCTTCCCCTAAGACCAATTGTGAGACTTCCACGGTCAGGGGTACTGCAAAAACATGACGTAACACATGGGGTTCAGGATAATGGCCAAACAAAGATGCTGAGGGTAGTGCATAGCTAATTTCTTCCAGCAATTCCCGCCTGAGAGCTTCGATTGGGGTTTCTCCGGGTTCTATGTGCCCCCCAAATAAACCCCACAAACCGGGGTAAAGAATACCAGGAATATTGTCCCGTAGCTGCATCAGAAACTGACCTTGCCGATAGAGAATAGCGATCGCTACTTGAACTTGCTTACTGCTCATCTGTGGGTCTTGGAAGTAAGGGGGACTTGGGTTGATAGACTTGCCGTTGTAGCTGCTCAAGCTCTTGAATAAAGAATTCACCCAAATCTTGTCCAGCAATGGGAATGCTTTGAAATTGAGCCTTACCGTGGATCAAGACTTGATCACCGATATTGGGCAAAGTTCCCTGAGAGACTACCCAAATGGTACTAGTTGCATCTTTGAGTTCATAAGCATTCGCATCTAAAAGTGGTGCTTGATTAGTAACTTTACCCCGAAGGTAGACTGTATCGATAGTATTCTGATTTTGTGGTATTTCACCGATTTTTGTGACCTTTACACCAGGGTAGCTAATATTAAGCTGATGAATGCCATTATGGGCTAAGGGACTACAGCCAACAGTCCCGGCTCCTACAAGTAAAACCCAAAACGGTAAAAGAGTTGACCAATACTTAGTTGGCATATTGAAATCCTATGATGTTTTCAGTTGTCAGTTGCCAATGAACTCTGTTTGGAGGAGTGAAAAAGGAAGTAGGTTGAAACTTGAATGTTCGTTCCCCAGCCTAAGGTAAGTCGCTCCATGCATCTACAATGTTCTAACCCAAGTAGGCAGCATCTGTACACCCGTCTACACTGTTTAACCCAATTGACCAATGACGAACATACTCGATGGTAAGACCATAGCTAAAAAAATTCAGACCCAGCTGCAAGAACAGACACAGAAGCTGATGTTGAAACATGGACGACCTCCTGGATTAGCAGTGTTGATGGTAGGTGACAACCCTGCTAGCGCTGCCTATGTTCGTAATAAGGAACGTGCCTGTGCTAAGGTGGGCATTGCTTCATTTGGTCGTCATTTTCCCAGTAACACCTCCCAAACAGAACTCGAGGAAACCATTAACTCGCTCAATCAAGATCAGCGTGTAGATGGAATTCTGCTCCAGCTGCCCTTACCCGACCACCTAGATGCTGTTTCATTACTGCACCAAATCCATCCGGATAAAGATGCTGATGGATTACACCCTGTTAATCTAGGTCGTCTGCTGCGGGGAGACCCTGGTTTACGTAGCTGTACACCAGCAGGGATAATGCGCCTGTTGCAAGAGTACCAGATTAATTTGTCTGGTCAAAAGACAGTAGTGGTAGGACGTAGTATTTTAGTAGGTAAACCCCTAGCACTGATGCTACTAGAAGCCAACGCTACAGTAACAATTGCTCATTCGCGCACCCAAGATCTGGGGGAGCTGACACGTCGCGCTGATATTTTGGTAGCAGCTGTGGGACGACCTCAACTGATTACCAGTGACATGGTAAAACCAGGTGCTGTCGTAATTGATGTTGGTATCAATCGCGTTAGTGATCAACAAGAAAAATCTCGTCTTCTGGGAGATGTCCACTTTGACTCTGTTCAGGAAATAGCCCGATATATTACCCCTGTCCCTGGTGGCGTCGGACCGATGACAGTGGCTATGCTACTAAATAATACGATCCTTAGTTATACAAAGAGGTATTCTTGAACAGTTTTGCTCTCGTGAAGATTGACAACAATCAATCAAACCGTTGTTTATGATTAAAATAATTTCATGTCACAGCAGGCCTGGTCAACAAAAGAACTAATTAAGAAGACTGAAAGCTATAAAATATAAAACTATTATAAATCTGTGTTGTAAGTTTTACGAACATATTAAATGTTGGGTTTGAGAGGGTTAGACTCTAGTTTAGCGCTACTGATAAATTTCATAAATTTCAAAACTCGACAATCCTAATTAGCATCAGTAAAGAGTTTTGTTCATCAAACGAGAAGTAGGAGAATTAGACAAGGTAGTTTCAAGAAGACCCCCAGCCCCGTAAAATTGTTAGAGGAATCAGATAATCAAGGAATCAAGGCATGGTAGCGACGGAGGGGCGACCTACCCCCAAGAGGGAATCCCCAAGTTTAGACTTACTAACTTACTTAAAAGAGCGAAAGGCTCTAATTGAGTCAGCTTTAGACCAGGCTCTGCCCCGAATGGAGCCGGACAAAATTTACGAGGCAATGCGCTATTCTCTGTTGGCTGGAGGTAAACGCTTGCGCCCGATTCTGTGCCTAGCTACCTGTGAGCTGATGGGTGGCACGGTGGAGATGGCAATGCCAACCTCCTGCGCTCTGGAAATGATCCATACCATGTCATTGATTCATGATGACCTACCAGCAATGGACAATGACGATTACCGTCGGGGTAAACTAACTAACCACAAAGTATTTGGTGAGGACATTGCCATCCTCGCAGGTGATGGTTTATTAGCTTATGCATTTGAATATGCGGCGGCTCAAACTAAAAATGTACCAGCTCCCCAAGTTTTGCAGGTAGTTGCTTGGTTGGCTAAAGCAGTCGGAGCATCGGGATTGGTTGGGGGTCAAGTGCTTGATCTCGAATCAGAAGGTAAGTCGGATATTAAAGAAGAAACCCTCTCCTTTATCCATACTCATAAAACTGGTGCTTTGCTAGAAGCCTGTGTAGTTTGTGGTGGAATATTGGCAGGGGCAACGGCAGCTAACTTACAAAGGCTATCCAAATATGCCCAAAATATTGGTTTAGCATTTCAAATTGTCGATGACATCCTAGATATAACTGCTACCCAGGAGGAACTAGGTAAAACAGCAGGTAAGGATATTAAAGCACAAAAGGCTACTTATCCTAGCCTATGGGGGCTAGAGGCATCAAAAGCCAAAGCCCAGGAGCTGGTGAATGAGGCAAAAGCTCAAATTGAATCCTTTGGGGAAAAGGCTCAACCCCTGATTGCGATCGCTGACTTTATTGTGAATCGCACTCATTAAGGTACTTGGTATTGGGGTAAGGCCAACGAAAGTTAAAGGATGAAGTCTTTAATCCTAGCCTACAGGAACACCAAAAACAAATATACTTCATCCTTAATTATACCCTAGAAGGGACGCTATCGGGGGAACATACTTCATAACTTCATACTTGATCCTTCATCCTTAATCGTTTCCCCAATGCTGAGTTACCGATGACCAATGACCAATTTAAAGTAAATAATTATGCAGGACTTTAGCGACATCCTAAACAACCAGGTGTTGCTGGTTGCGCTCATCGCTTGTCTGGTGGCTCAACTATTTAAATTTTTGGTTGATCTAACCAAAAATCGCAAACTTAATCTTCGGATACTGGTGACTGCTGGTGGAATGCCTAGTTCTCACTCAGCATTCGTCACTGCCTTAGCATTTGGTGTAGGACAAACGGTGGGATGGGCTTCTCCAGAATTTGCGATCGCTTTAGTGTTTGCCATCATAGTCATGTATGATGCTGCTGGTGTCAGGCAAGCTGCCGGTAAGCAAGCTCGAATTCTCAACCAAATTATCGATCAGTTTTTTAGCGAAGACAAAGAGTTGAAAGAAGACCGCCTTAAGGAATTATTAGGTCATACACCCTTTCAGGTGCTTGTTGGTTTGGTGTTAGGTATCGCTATTTCTTGTATAGCAGCAACGGCTTATTAATCATGTTAATTAGTAATTTTAATTAGTAATTTGCCATTAACTAGTTCAAGCGGAACTAGTTAAAAGCGAACCACCTTACGTTTTAGTAGGGTAACTCGGCGACTATCAACAACCATTGCCCAAAACCCCCCTGCGCTCAGTCGCCTTAAGATTGAGTTAGCTTGGGTTTCACTAGTTGTGTGTACTGTCAGTAAGTAAGGTCGCTGAGCATAAGAAACCAAGCCAACATTGACGCCCAGTAGTTGCTCTAGTCGGGATGCCACTTCTGGTTGATTGAAGTAGTCCACCAGAACTGCATAACCATCACCCAATCCCTGAGGAGTATAACCTTGTATAGTAGCAGTCTGTATAGTATTAGGCTGGCTTGACGGTGGAGATTGAACTACAAAAGCTGAGTATCCAACTACCTGATCCAGATAGCGTGCCCAATCTTTAGCATCGTTAATCCCTCTGAAACCCCCAACGCGAGTTACTATGTCTTCCAAATATTGACAAAAATTAGTTTTTGCAGTGTTGGGTAAAATTCGTTGAATTTGTTCGTGATTTTTCCTAGTTCGGCTAAGCACTAACAAAATGTACTCACCGTTTTGTGGTGGTTGGCATTGAGGAGTTATTGGTTGAGCATAAACCGAATCAAAGACACCAGCTAAAGCAGCCAGTGCTATCGATAAAATTTGTAAAATAAACTGTATTGTTTCCCTGGTCATAGATGATTAGAAAGTAGACCCATAGCCACTGTCTTGGAAGCAAAAAACTAACCATCAAACTGATGCCAGAGACGCTAGAGGGTCAGGTATACTATCTGATGGTGCCTGAAATTCACCAGTTTTGACAAATTCTAGGCGCAGCTTTAACCAGGTGATGAACTTAGGATTAGTAGAAATTATCGCCGTTGCTGGTTGCGGACATTCCTGCTTGACCTGGGACATTTGGGAACTTTCCAAGAATGCTGGCTGGTTGACTAACCAAAAGTCTATTTCTTTTTCCTGTTCATGGTAGTGCCTGGTACGTTCCCGAAGTACTTCCTCCAATGGTTCTTCTTCAAGGAATTGTTGACTGGCTAAAACGTAGTAGTAAGTTTGCATAGTTTCAGTTACTGAGGAAAGCTCAAAATTTACCTTGCATCGCTTGTTTCATTTCTCTGACCGCCCGTTCTATACCCACCAGAGATGCCCGAGCAATGATGCTATGACCAATATTGAGTTCTTCCATACCTTCGATACAAGCAACCGGGTAAACATTCCAGTAGGTAAGACCATGACCAGCATTGACTCGTAAGCCAGCAGCAATCGCTTGTTGGCATCCGGAGGCCAAAACTTTTAATTCTTTAGCCTGACTGACTTCATCAGTAGCTTCTGCATAACTCCCCGTGTGGAGCTCAATAAATTTAGCTTTTGTTTTAGCAGAAGCATCGATTTGGGCGGGATCAGCGTCTATAAATAAGCTAACGGGAATGCCAGTGTTCTGTAACTGGGCTACAACCTCAGTAAGGCGAGGCATTTGCCCTGCTACATCTAGCCCTCCCTCGGTAGTCACTTCTTCTCGTTTTTCTGGTACGAGGGTAACGTAATCGGGTTTGACATCTAGAGCGATCGCTACCATTTCATCGGTAGGTGCCATTTCCAAATTCAGATGAGTTCGCACCGTTTGTCTTAACAGAGCAATGTCCCTATTTTGAATGTGACGTCGATCCTCTCTTAGATGTGCGGTGATGCCATCCGCACCAGCAAGCTCTGCCAACACCGCTGCTGCCACTGGGTCAGGTTCTACAGTGCGCCGTGCCTGACGAATTGTGGCAATATGGTCGATATTTACGCCCAGTGTTAGCACGAATGTTTTTCTCCTGGATTTGACATCCTAGCCACGACCATAGCGCAGCTTGGTCTTGAATTCCAAGGCTTTAAAACCTTAGCTTTGAGCAACATAGCCTTTTCTAGTTTAACAGGGGGAGGGAACATCTAGAGAGATTATCTATCAAGTGTCTACAAGACAGTACCCCGTGAATTAGAAAGCCCCTCGCGAGGGGCGTGCGCAGCGAAAGGTAGTTCACCTGAAATTCTTAATCCTGGGATTAGATGTTTCTAGGTTGCAGTTGGTCTGAGGATGGTAATTTGACATTCCAGGCCAGTCCTAAGCGCTGAAGCAGCAGGATGAAGAACCAACCCAGGTCAAGTTGCCACCAATAATGTCCAAATCTTGCTGAGTTGGGAAAAGCATGGTGATTATTGTGCCACCCTTCACCAAGGGTCAAGATGGCGACGATAGGATTGTTCTTGCTCATATCAGAGGTAGTAAACAGCTCGTTTCCCCACAGGTGGCAAACTGAGTTGACACAAAAGGTGATTTGACGAACCAGAAAAATCCGAAATGCTCCGCCCCAGATTAAACCACCTAAGACTCCTGAGACAGAACCAGTCAAGACTCCACCCAGGAAACCAGGAATTAACAGGGACAGCAATACCCAAAAGACGTAGAGGTTGTCTATTCTTCGGATCAGCTTGTCCTTGATTAGGTCAGGAGCATACTTATAGGGAGGCTGCCAATCCACATTCACAATCCAAGCAATATGGGAATGCCAAAACCCTTGGATAAATCCCCAAAATCCTCCCTGGTGAAGATGGGGTGAGTGAGTGTCTCCGTCTTGGTCAGAGTAAATATGATGGCAGCGATGATGGTGAACCCAGCTAGTGACTGGTCCTTGAGCTGCCATACATCCAGCAATGGCTAAGAATGCCCTTATAAAGGGTCCAGTATGAAAGGCACGATGGCTAAAAAGCCTGTGATACCCGACGGTAATCCCGATGAAATTCAGGATGTACATCCCGAGAAAAAGACCAATATCGAGAGGCTGGACGTTCAGTTTCTCAAGGAACATAACTACTATCGCAGCGATTACTCCCACAGGGGACATGGCGATAACGATAGTAACTACAGTTTTCTGAAGTGTGCTGACTTGTGGGGCAGTAGATGAAGAGATTGACACTTGTGTTGTTTCGATAAGATACTAATACACCAAAACTAAGCATATCCGATTGCTTGTCAGTCTGGCTCTGTTTGGACTCTAGCTCCGTGCTTAGCACGAAGGCTATCAACTGGGATTTTTGGATTTTGGATGGTTGTATTTTCGGCTAAATCCTCCAATTCCAGGGATTTAAGTTACATTTGGGCTAATCCTGACGGTATTGGTCATGGGTGACCTATTGCAGCTAGCTAGGCATTGGTGTTGATTTCAATCAATTTATTCCTTGAGGATAAACCTGACTTAATTTGGATACGAGACTTTGGTACTTTAAACCTTTGAGCCAGCAACTCAATTAACTCCTGATTGGCCTTGCCATCTACAGGTGGTGACTTCAAATGCACCTTGAGTGTCCCATCGTCTGAGTCTTCTATCTTTTGATGTTTAGAATTGGGTTTAACTTGAACTCGCCTCTTCATCAATGAAAGTTTCGTCAAAATCTTCTGGCTTCTGGGTATCGGAAGTTTTAATGTAGTCACCGTTTACCAGAGTAGCATACTGATCCGGATCGGCTCTGGTAAGTGTAAAGACTTCTGTTGCGATCGCAACATAACCCTAATTCGAGCCAAACCATTGGAGTCAAACGACTGCGCCAATCGCGGTAAATTTCTTGACTCATCTTGCCCCTAAAAACTTGAGGTTCTTCAGTACCTACTATGCTAAATTTATAGTTTACCCCCCCCCGAAAAGCTTACTGTGTAAGGGTTATGAGGCTATTTAACCATAAATTTTTCCCATATAGCTGCCTCTTCCTCCTGCTCCGAAGTCCCTGCTCCGAACGCGCCCCGCGTGGCCTACGGCCTCAGTCCCTTTGGCAAAGTGTTAATTTAGCATAACAAGTACGGAAGAGCCAAACTTGACGCTTCATTTTTTATATTACAAATGTCATATAAAAGTAACTCAAGCAACTCATTTAGCAATCTGGTTTGGGTTTAGCTTGTTCTGTAACGGGTAGCTCAATGGGAGAGCGCCAATTTTGCCCGAAAGGGCCGAAGAATTGAGGGTTATCGTCTTCTAAACGAACCCCACCCTTGATTCACCGGAGGTTGCGGGTTCAAATCCCGCTCCGCTACACCAACAAATAAATGGGGCAGGTAGCTCAATGGTAGAGCGGATGGCAAGATCCTTACATCTTTGATTCACCCCTTGCCTGTAAAGGCTGAAGAATTGAGGGTTATCGACCATCCTTTTCTCATTCATAAGCTGTCGGGCATTTAAACGACATTGTCTTGATCCCAAGCGCGAGTGATGGAAACCCGCGTGGGGCCGACTGCATCGCTTTATTAAATCAAAAAAAAACCTGAAACTCTTTTCCGTATCTTGATGCAAAGCGCGAGTGGGACAAATCCCCCCATGAAGGCGCAGCCGTCGCTTCAGCATAGCTGCCAAAGGCCTAACAGCTTACTACATCAAAGTAGATTCAAACTCCTACTAGAAAAATGATAGGAGTAGAATAGAGGACAGCAGTAAAAACGGGGTTGTGGAGGGAAGAACGTTGGATGAGCTGAGAACTGCGTTAGAGTTAGCAACCGTTGAAGAATTACAACAAGTGACAGACATTCTATTCTGTCGTAGGTTTAATCCTTTAGATTACCTTCAGCTCCCTGACCCAATCGATATCCAAAGCCAAAACCGTGAAGCTTGGTTGGATTCCCTGGAAGACCGATTTCGCTTCTTGGCAGCAGATGGGGTAACAGTACTCAAGGGACGCACGAGTGAAGTAACCTACCGACAAGCCCTGATTCAAGTTTGTCGTTACCTCAAAATTCCTTATTCTCAACGTCTGACTACAACTGACTTGGAAGCAGAAATATTTCTTCACCTAATGGAGAAAACCTGGAAACGCTTACCAACCCAAGAGCAGCAATCCCTAACAGTACAGGTACAGAAATGCTTAGCTAAGTCAAAACTCCCTGAACCCTTACCTGTACAAATCCAGCACAATCCTATCGACTTTTTACTCAAAGGTGGTAGCGCCCTAGCATTGACCTCGATTCTAAAGCCAATAATACTGCAACAGGTGGCACGCCAGTTTGCCCTGCATTTCGCTCGCTATCAGGTGGCTAAACAAGCCCTAGTGAAGGGGGGTTTGGCAGCAGCAGCTCAGTTTCAGAACTACTTGACAGTACAAACAGCACGACAGGGAATGGCACTCAGTGCTGCTCGTTATGGGGTTACTCGGAGTGTTTTTGCCTGCCTAGGTCCGATCATGTGGAGCTATTTCTTCGTTGACTTAGGCTGGAGAGCGATCGCAACCAACTACGGTCGGATTATTCCAACAATCTTAACCTTAGCACAAATTCGCCTGACTCGTGCTGAGTGCTGGGAACCAGTTTAGATTGATAGTAGTGGTTAGTGGTTAATTGGTTCTTGGGAAAGAATAGACATCCAAACAATCACCTACAAATAGGTTGGAAGTGCGCTAAGCTGGGAACTCTTATCTTTCCCCTATTTCCAGCTTTAGGCGCAGTGGGGTTAGTTCTAGCTGTGGGAGATACTTGGCGGCAAAAGTACACCAGTATAATCTCAAAACCCCTAAACTGGGGATTGGCTATTTTGAGTATCTGGCTGCTCATTACTGCTAGCTTAGCATTTAACCCCACAGAAGCGTTCCTAGGTTTAGGGAATTTTATCCCCTTCTTCGCCGTTTTCGCTGGTTTGTCTACCCTAATCAAAACCCCAGCACAGCTGAGGCAATTAGCCTGGATTCTAGTTATTCCTTCCCTAGCAGTAACTATAATGGGTTTTGCTCAGATGGTTTTGGGTTGGACTAGCCCAAAACTATTATCACTAGTCTTTGGTTCAACCTTGGTAGCTAACGGGAATCCTCCAGGTCGGATGGATTCAGTGTTTTTGTATGCCAATATCCTAGCCGCTTATCTACAAATACCATTAATTTTAGGGATAGGGCTGTGGATTGAGAGGTTTCAAGCTAGGCGTTGGAGCTGGCATCGATTCGATTATCCGCTGTTGTTCTTGAGTGTGGTGGTGATCGGTAATGCGATCGCACTAGTTTTGACCAACTCCCGCAATGCTTGGATAATCGCTGTTTTGGCTTGCCTTGCCTTTGCCCTTTACTTAGGTTGGTACTGGCTGGTCACAGCAGTTACTGCTGCTGTTGGTAGTGTTCTGTGGGCATCATTTGGTCCAATGCTAGGGCGTCAATGGCTGCGTAGTATTGTCCCAGCATACTTTTGGATGCGATTGTCTGACCAGTTGTATCCCGACCGGCCCATCGCTACCTTGAGGACAACCCAGTGGCAATTTACTTGGTCAATGATTCAGGAACGTCCCTGGTTGGGTTGGGGGTTACGCAATTTCACTCCTCTTTACCAGTCACAAATGGAAGTCTGGCTTGGTCATCCCCATAATCTACCTCTAATGTTGACTGCTGAAACTGGCATCCCAGGCACACTGATGTTGAGTGGATTAGTTGGCTGGATTATGGTTGAAGGTATCCAACTATTAAGGGTTTGGTCAACCGTTGCGACCCCTACCACTAGACAAGATTGGCATCAAGACAACTTAATTCTGTTCAGTTATCTGGTGGCTTTTGGCAGCTGTACTCTATTCAATCTGCTGGATGTAACTCTGTTTGATTTTCGGGTTAATACCTTGGGATGGCTGTTGTTGTCAGCAATTCGTGGCGTGGCATGTCACATTTAACCTACCTGAGTTCTATATAAGGGAATTGGCTAAACCTTAGTTGAAAAGGAGTCGTCTAAGCACGAGTCAGGATAACCGCTCCCATGCTCCTTAGAATACACGAAGTTAACCTTGGTTTACCGGAATTGTCGGGTTTTGTGTGAGGATTAAAAGCTCAGCATCCTTCCAGATGTCACAATAATCGAAAGCGTTGTCTAACCAGTTAGGATAAAACTGCGGTGGCAAAAGATCGGGTCAGACAAAACATTAGGAATCCCCAAAGCTCAAACCCCACGAGCTATTACGAAATACTGGGATTGCACCCTAGTGCATCACCCATAGCTATCCGACGTGCCTATCGGCAACTCAGTAAGCGCTATCATCCTGATACAACCGACTTACCCACTGAAAGTGCCACGATTAAATTCCAAAAGCTGAACGAAGCCTATGCTACCCTGAGTAATCCAGAGCGACGAGCAATGTATGACCAAAAAATTGGTTATTCCCGCCTCAATGTTATTCAGCCACCCCCTAGTTTAAACAATCCAGTTAATCAAAAGCCACCAAGATCCTCGTCCTCAGCTTACCTTGATCCCACTGACCGCCCCCTTTCAGCTGGGGAGATTTTTGTCCTATTCATTTTAGGACTAACCTTTTTAGGCTGCTTACTACTAGCCATAGCTATTGGATTAACCCAAGGTGAATCTGCTCTGCTAATTTCTAAACCCAGTGGTCATGATTTGCTTACCTTACCCGAGATTAATTCTATTCAACAGGCGAAACCTGATAATTTGGATAGTCAAATACCGGTTAATAACCAATCAGCCCAAAATCTCCAGATAAACCATTCCTAAGAATAACTGATCAAGAATAACTTAGAATATTAATTCTAGTTAATCCCTTATAATTCTAGTTAATCCCTTATAATAGGGTTGATACCATAAATTTTAATTGTGTTAATTGTTAATTTAAAATTGTCAGGTGACCATTGACAATTTTAAATTTTATACTGATGTACCACCAATAATTATAAATAGTTAATCGGACTCGATATGACACTTCCGCCAGGTGATACCCCCTTGTATAACCACCCTCTACCTGAAATAGAGAGGTGGCTGAAAAGACTAGGATGTGAACAAGACAGTAAGGATCTACATTGCTGGCGTGTTGATCGACCTACCTGGAAAGCCGAACTTTGCCTTGAGGTAGAGGAGTTAATCGTGCGCTACCTCAAGTCTGGGGAAGATGGACAAGATATTCAACGATCGTTCAAGTATTCCCTCAGCCGCAAAGATATAGAAGATGCAGTTTTCTGTGGTCCTTAGTCGGTGAAGGGTCTGCTTGAGTTGAAAGTTAGAAGGTTGTTCGCGTAGCGTGGCCGAAAGGCGAAGGTTAGAAGGTTGAAGGTTGAAGGTTGAAGGTTTAATGTTGAAGGTTTAATGTTGAAGGTTAGAAGGTTAGAAGGTTGAAGGTTGAATGTTCCAACTATAGCAGTTTTCAATGGGGTGAGGTACCCCACCCTTTGGGTTTGAGGGAGTAGGGAGTCGGGTCAATGAAAATTGAATGTACCTCATAACTATGAGAAATGCTATAGCTTTTATAAGCTATAACCTTGAACCTGAAACCTACTCTACGGTAACGCCAAAGGCGAACAACTAAAAAACCTTTAACGAAAAAACCTACCCTACAAGGGACGCCAAAGGCGAGCAACTAAAAAACCTTTAACCATCGTTCAACTCCAAGGGGACTCCCGTTATACCCGCGCATGAAGCGCGGGAGACGGGGCGTATAAAGTGCTCCCGCAGGTGACCCAAACAGCCCGGAGACGAAACCTTAAAATAAGGCAGCCTTAATCATGGAGGCGCGCTTTCCATAGGCGAATTAAATTCGCCATGGGTCGCGCCTCAAAGTTTTAACCCTTTTCAGCCAAGCCTCCCAACCATAAAGGCTGCCCCAGCGAGGGATTGCTCGCTGGGGTAACTTCTGACCCTTGGGAATTGGAGACTGGATCTGTTGCGTGTTCTGTAGATTCCCGCTATAATAGTAGTGTCGGGAGCGGGAATACTGAATGCTAACTCAAGTTAATAATCTTCGTTTGGACAAGCAACAGTCTGATGCTCTCAGGCAGATGTGTCACTTGAGCAAAAATATGTTCAATGTGGGACTTTATAATGTCCGTCAATACTTTTTTCAAGAACGGAAACATCTACGATACGAAAGTAATTATCACCACTCAAAAGATAATGAAAACTACAAATTATTGCCGACTGATATTGCTCAACAGACCTTAAAGATTGTTGATAGATCCTTTAAGTCTTTCTTTGGTCTGATCAAACTTAAATCTAAGGTCGGTTACCAGAAAAAAGTCAAGATTCCAAATTACCTTCCCAAAGACGGGTACTTCATTCTTGTTATCCCTATCCTATAAGGAAGCGTGACTGGAGTAAACTGCCGGAAAAAAACTGGGTATTTACTGTCCCTATGTCTCGCCAGTTCAAAAAAGACTATGGAATAGTTCAGTTTACTATTCCAGAAAGGCTTAGATCTAAAACAGTTAAAGAAATCCGAGTTCTTCCTAAGTAGAACGCTAGGTACTTCGATGTTTGCTATTGCTATGAGGATGACCCTGAAACCCAAGTTGAGCAAACTGGTGAGGTCTTAGGAATAGATTTGGGGCTTGATAATTTTGCTACGTGTGTTAGTACTACTCAGAAGTCATTTATTATTGACGGTAAAAGAATCAAGTCTGAGAATCAGTTCTATAACAAACGCAACGCCAAACTTCAGTCTATTAAGGACTTGCAAGGTATTAAAACCTTAACCAATCGACAGGCTAGGCTATTAAGAAAACGTAATCACAAAATCAGAGATTTTACCAAAAAAGCCGCTAGATATGTTGTAAGTTGGTGCAGACAGAACAAAATCAGCAAGATTGTTATCGGGTACAACCCTGACCTAAAACAGAGGGTCAATATGGGCAAGCGAAACAATCAAAAATTCACCCAAATTCCGATTTATATGTTCAAAGACAAGCTGGAAAGCCTCTGTCAACGGTATGGGATTGAGTTGATCGAACAGGAGGAATCTTACACCAGTAAAGCATCTAGCTTGGATAAAGATGAATTGCCTGTATGGAATGCTGATAACCCCAAAAGTTACACATTCAGTGGGAAAAGAATAAAGCGTGGATTATACCGGACTAGTAAAGGTTGGCTGATCAACGCCGATTGCAACGGAGCATTAAACATAATTCGTAAACATACAAGTAAGCCTGATGATTTTATTGGAGGGTTTAGAGGCTGTTTGGCTCAGCCATTAAGAGTTTTATGCTCTTAAGAATCCCTCACTATAATCGCGTGATTTAGTGAGGGAGTGTCAATCTTAGACTTTTCCAAACCGACGTTCGCGCTGCTGATAAGTAGACAAAGCACGGTGAAACTGTCCACGGTCAAAATCCGGCCATAGGGTATCTGTGATGTAAAGTTCCCCATAAGCCATTTGCCAAAGCAGGAAATTGCTCAAGCGCATTTCCCCACTAGTGCGAATTAGCAAGTCTGGGTCACAGACATTGGCAGTGTAGAGATGGCGTGAAAATAGGGCTTCGTCAATGTCATCTGGTTGGATGTGACCAAGCTGTACCTGAGTAGCAATGGCTCGACAGGCTTGTATAATTTCCTGGCGTGCTCCGTAGTTAGTAGCCACAGTAAACTGAATGCCAGTATTATTGAGAGTTTCATTCATAGAGTGCTCAATTTGTGCTTGCAACGATTGCGGTAAGGCGGTCAAATTTCCCACAAACTGAATCCGAACATTCTCCTCCATCATTTCTTGAAGTTCTCTAGCCAAAACCCGCTCAAACAAGGTCATCAGAAACTCCACCTCTTCTAAGGGGCGTCCCCAGTTTTCTGTAGAAAATGCATAGGCGGTCAGGGCTTTGATTCCCCAATCATCACAACAACGAAGTAGTTTTTTGAGAGCCTCCACCCCTTGCCGATGTCCTATAACCCGAGGTAGTCCTCGGCGTTTTGCCCAGCGACCATTGCCATCCATAATCACTGCCACATGCCTAGGCAAACGGTCTGGTGAAAGGTCGCTTGGTAATTTGTTTAGGATAGTTTGCATAGCAGTTATTTTTTCTCTTGAGACGTTGATGATGGAAGACGGAGGAAACGTGAAACTAGCACCCGTCCCTGGGACTTGAATTGGCGACCTAGGTTGCGTAGACCTGGAGCAACTACCTCACGATCCACGACTGGGGAAAATCGTTCCTCTAGCAATTGTTTGAGTTTTGTGCTAGTTAGTGGTCGGTACAATCCTCCTTTTTCCGCCAAAGAAATTGAACCCGTCTCTTCAGATACAACAATACAAAGGCAATTTTCGACACGTTCTGTAATTCCCATCGCAGCCCGATGGCGGGTCCCCAGCTTCCGAGAGGCTGTGCGCTCAGAAAGAGGCAAAATTACCCCCGCAGCTACAACCCGAGAGCCACGAATTAATACCGCTCCATCGTGTAACAACGTAGTTGTTTGGAAAATGGTTTGCAGTAGTTCTTTAGAAATTTCAGCATTTAGCTGAACACCCGGTACAGAAACATCCCGCTCATCAATTGGACCATTAGTTTCTAAAGTTATCAAAGCGCCAACTCGATTTTGAGACAACTCTTTGACCGCGTCTACGATTTCATTGATTACACTGTCAGGCTTAGGAGTGGGACGTCGTTGTCCTTGAAACAACTGCACAATCTCTCCTCTACCTAACTGTTCAAGAAATCGACGAAACTCTGATTGGAAGATGACAGCCATTGCCACAGCTGAGCCAACCACCAACTTTTCTAGCACAAAACTCAATAGCGTCAACCCTAACCTATTACTTACTGCTGCGGCTAACATCAGGACAATTAGCCCTCGAACCATCCATAATGTGCGGCGCTCCCCAATGATGAGGAGCACAAGATAAGTAAGGGCTAGAACCAACCCAACATCGATGCTGTGAAGCAACAATGACTGAGCCCAGCTATGGTCAGTAACAGGACCCGGCAACGGAGGCATTGAACGTTCAGGAAAGAATTAAGGATGGAGATGGAGTCGAACTGGCTTGATTTTAGCGTCAGCCAAGTGATTAGCTCTTAAAAAGTTAATGGTTAATGGTTAATGGTTAATGATTGGCGGTTACCCAAAAGTCAACCACCAACAACCAATAGCTTTTAGCTTTTAGCTTTTAGCTTTTAGCTTTTAGCTAATTTCTGCTCTGGGTCTGAGTCGTTCGGGCAAACGATCTAGGCGAATTAAATCTTGGTAAGTTTCCCGCTGCACAATCACTTGGGCTTCTCCGTCCTTGACTAAAACTGCTGCTGGTCTGGGTAACCGATTGTAATTAGATGCCATGCTGTAATTGTAGGCACCAGTAGCCATTACCACCAAAATATCTCCTGGCTGAGTTTGAGGTAGGGTGGCATCTTTAATCAGAATGTCCCCTGATTCACAATGTTTACCAGCAATTGTGATTTTTTCGGTCAGGGGAGCTGACATCCGGTTGGCAACGACAGAGCGATAAACGGATTGGTAGGTAATGGGACGCGGATTATCTGACATACCTCCATCAACTGTCAAGTAAGTCCGGATTTCGGGGATGACTTTAGAACTACCCAAAGTGTAGGCGGTGACACAGGCTGGACCAACAATGGAACGCCCGGGTTCCGATAGCAGTTTCGGTAGGACGAGTTGCCGAGAAGTGCAAGCAGCAACAACGGAGTCACAGACTCCCTTGACCCAATCATCAATACTAGGGGGGTCATCGGATTCTAGATAACAAATCCCTAAGCCTCCTCCTACATTTATCTCTTGTACTGGCAAATCGTAGTCAGCCGCTTTAACAATACACTCCACTAGCACTTTCGCCAGATCTTGATGGGGTTGCCTCTCAAAAATCTGAGAGCCAATGTGGGCGTGTAAACCAACAAAGTTGAGGGTTGGGTGTTGGCTGATAAAGGTAAAAACTTGATCCCAGGTATCGGGATCAAAGCCAAACTTACTGTCTAGGTGACCAGTGCGGATGTAATCGTGGGTGTGACACTCGATCCCTGGGGTCAAGCGAATCATGATCCGGATATTCTCTTGTGGTAAAGAAGCCAGGGCTTTTAACTCCAGCCAGTTATCCACTACGATGGTGCAGCAAATCTCGGTAGCTAGCTCCAGTTCACTGGTAGATTTATTATTGCCATGGAAATAGAGTTTGTCAGCACTAACACCAGCTTGTAGAGCAGTGTAGAGTTCACCACCAGAAACCACATCGATTCCGAGGCTTTCAGAGTTTGCGATCGCACAAATTGCTAAACAATTCCAAGCTTTAGAAGCGTAGAGAACCAGGGATTCTCCGGGGTAGTAGTTAGCAAAGGCTTCCCGATACTGATGACAAGCAGTTCTAAAGGTTACTTCGTCCACAATGTAAAGGGGGGAGCCAAATTGCTCGACTAGAGTCGTCACATCGCAACCACCAATTTCCAAGCAGTCACGGCTGTTGACTTTGGCGGTTAGAGGTAGCAGTTTCTGATTTGGTGAGGGGTTTGACCCACCATTGTTTGGGTCTGGAGTGATAGATGAATTGAGATACTGAAGCCCTGAATTGTGAACCTCAATGGGTTGAGTCGATAGCATTATGTAATTATTTTCCTGATTTTGCTTTACAGTTGGAACTTGCGTCTCGTTAATCAGTGTACAATTGAAGGCTGTGACTGTCTTAAAACTTAAACCCCTCAAAGCAGAGCACCTAAGTGCCGCAGTGGCACTAGATCAGCTGTGTTTTGGTGGACTTTGGACTCGGTCGGGTTACGAGCGAGAGTTGGATAGCCCCAACAGTCAGTTGTTGGCTTTGGAAGCTCCTCCAAAAGGGGGCAAAAAACCAACTTTGCTTGAAGGCACAGGTGTTCCCATCACCTCATTACCCAATTGGCTGGTAGGCTTAGGTTGTTTTTGGTCAATTTTGGAGGAAGCCCATATTATCATTCTGGCAGTGCATCCTGACTACCAACGTCAAGGTTTGGGTCAATTATTGCTTTATTCCTTGCTAAAGGAAGCTAAACAGCGTAATTTAAAGTGGGCAACCTTAGAGGTGAAACCATCTAATCAAGCAGCACTGGCTCTTTACCAAAAGTTCGGCTTCACTAAAGCTGGACGACGTAGAAATTATTACAAAGACACTGGGGAGGATGCTCTGATTCTATGGCGAGGGGGTCTGAAAACCCCTGAATTTGAAAAAACAATGGCCGATTGTTACGAGGAAATTAAACAGCGCTTGGCAGAGATTGACCTGGAAATTGGTTAATGGCTAATCGCCAGAAATGGCTGGGAAGTAAGTAAATAACTGTTTCAATTGCTGCGAGTTGTGTAAAAATCAACAGTGGGCTGATTTACCTGTGCTAGAATCAGCTTACACGGGCATGCAACAGGTGATGGGAATACGCCATGTTTGAACGCTTTACAGAAAAAGCCATTAAGGTGATCATGCTGGCTCAGGAAGAAGCACGTCGCCTAGGTCATAATTTCGTAGGCACAGAGCAAATCCTCCTGGGTTTGATTGGAGAAGGAACTGGCGTAGCTGCCAAGGTCCTCAAATCTATGGGCGTAAATCTCAAAGACGCTCGGATTGAAGTTGAGAAAATTATTGGCAGGGGTTCCGGCTTCGTTGCTGTCGAAATCCCGTTTACCCCTAGAGCAAAGCGGGTTCTAGAGCTATCCCTAGAAGAGGCTCGCCAGCTAGGCCATAACTACATTGGTACAGAACATCTGCTACTTGGGCTAATACGGGAGGGAGAAGGCGTAGCGGCTAGGGTTTTGGAAAACCTAGGAGTAGACCTGTCTAAAGTCAGAACCCAAGTTATCAGAATGTTGGGTGAAACGGCGGAAGTCACAGCAGGAGCCTCTCAAGGTCGTACAAAGACTCCTACTCTCGATGAGTTTGGCTCGAACCTAACCCAGATGGCTAGTGAAGGCAAGCTAGATCCAGTAGTAGGACGGGAAAAGGAAATAGAACGGGTAATCCAGATATTGGGACGCCGTACCAAGAATAACCCAGTATTGATCGGAGAACCAGGGGTAGGAAAAACTGCGATCGCAGAAGGCTTAGCCCAACGAATCGCTAACAATGATGTTCCAGACATTTTGGAAGAAAAGCGAGTCGTTACCCTCGATATTGGCTTACTGGTTGCTGGAACCAAATACCGGGGTGAGTTTGAAGAACGCCTGAAAAAAATTATGGATGAAATTCGTCAGGCATCTAACGTAATCCTGGTGATTGACGAGGTTCATACCCTGATTGGTGCAGGTGCAGCTGAAGGGGCAATTGATGCGGCAAATATCCTCAAACCAGCCTTAGCAAGGGGAGAATTGCAGTGCATTGGAGCGACAACTTTGGATGAGTACCGCAAACACATTGAGCGGGATGCAGCCCTAGAACGTCGTTTCCAACCAGTAATGGTCGGTGAACCGTCAGTAGAAGAAACTATTGAGATTCTATACGGCTTGCGGGAGCGCTACGAGCAACACCACAAATTGAAAATTTCCGATGAGGCTCTCGAAGCAGCAGCAAACCTCTCAGACCGTTATATTTCCGACCGTTACCTGCCAGATAAGGCCATTGACCTGATCGATGAAGCAGGAAGCCGAGTGCGTTTGATTAACTCCCAGTTGCCCCCAGCAGCAAAAGAGCTAGATAAAGAACTGCGTCAGGTCCTCAAAGAAAAAGATGATGCGGTACGCTCCCAGGACTTTGATCGAGCTGGGGAACTGCGCGATCGCGAAATGGAAATAAAGGCGGAAATTCGCTCAATTGCCCAAAGCAAGAAGAGCGAATCTCGGGGTACTGATGAAAGCCCAATTGTAGATGAAGAGGACATTGCTCACATTGTTGCCTCTTGGACTGGTGTGCCGGTACAAAAACTGACTGAATCAGAGTCAGAGAAACTACTTCACATGGAAGATACCCTGCATCAGCGCCTGATTGGTCAGGAAGATGCGGTTAAAGCCGTTTCCCGAGCAATTCGTCGAGCAAGGGTAGGCTTAAAGAATCCCAACCGTCCTATTGCCAGTTTTGTATTCTCTGGACCTACAGGGGTCGGTAAGACAGAATTAGCTAAGTCTTTGGCAGCTTACTTCTTCGGGTCTGAAGAAGCCATGGTGCGCCTAGATATGTCCGAATACATGGAGCGCCATACCGTTAGTAAGTTGGTAGGTTCGCCTCCTGGATATGTGGGCTACAACGAAGGTGGTCAACTAACTGAGGCAGTGCGTCGTCGTCCTTACACAGTAGTGCTGTTCGATGAAATTGAAAAGGCACACCCAGATGTGTTCAATATGCTACTGCAAATCCTAGAGGATGGCAGGTTGACTGACTCCAAGGGTCGGACGGTAGACTTTAAGAACACCCTGCTGATCATGACCTCGAATATCGGTTCCAAGGTTATTGAAAAGGGTGGCGGACAACTGGGCTTCGAGTTCAGCGATAATCAAGCGGAATCCCAATATAATCGAATTCGGAATCTAGTCAACGAAGAACTTAAACAGTACTTCCGCCCAGAGTTTCTGAATCGTTTAGATGAGATTATCGTCTTCCGTCAGTTGACCAAAGAAGAAGTCAAGGACATTGCCAAGATTCTGTTAAAAGAAGTGTTTGGTCGTCTGTACGAACAAGGCATTACTCTAGAAGTCAGCGAGAAGTTCAAAGACCGTTTGATCGAAGAGGGTTACAACCCCAGCTACGGGGCCAGACCATTACGTCGAGCAATCATGCGGTTGTTGGAGGATGTGCTGGCAGAAGAAATTCTCTCCAGTCGCATTAAGGAAGGAGATATTGCCTATGTTGATGTCAATGAAGAGGGTAAGGTACAAGTCAGTCGTAAGGAAAACCGAGAGCTTTTGCCTCAAGGAGTTGAGTAAATGATTGTAGGGTAAAGCCCCTAGTTATCCTGTGCTAACTCCCCTTAATCCCCCCCTTACTAAGAGGGGGGAATTTTTTGGCATTGTTTATTACAAATTACCAGAATAAGTACGGAAGAAGCTAAAAAAGTGCTACCAGTATTAAAGTAAGCTATCAGCCGTCAGCTATCAGCTATCAGCTAGCAAGCGCTTTAACTACACGGGGTCGGATGAGTAAAACGAACAGGGATTTTCAACCAGCGATACCAGCACCCCCCAGCTTGTTTACTACCTCCTGTTGATGAGTCATGATAGCTAAGGGTTGATAGCTGAATGCTTACGTATTAAAAATGGCACGATAATAGTTTATAGGATAATGGAAGACTTTTTTAAAAATGTATCTCGTTACCCACGCTATCTAATCAGTATTACTCTAGGGATATTCTATTCCCTGTTTTTGCTGGTAAAACCACTACTGAACCGCCCCCTAACTGCGATCGCATTAATTGGCATAGCCGTGGGAGTTTCTCTATTCTTGGTTTTCACCCTACGTGGCATGCTCGGCTTCAGTCCGGTTTAGATTAGGTTTAGACTAGGTTTAGACTAGGTTTAGACTAGGTGCGCGCAGCTTTCGATGATGCCCATACTTTAACAAAGGGAACGTCATGACTACAAATCGCCGTGTTTTTCGGGTTTCCTCCCTAATTCAGCAGGAGGTTAGTCAAATGTTGCTTAACGATATCAAAGATGACCGGGTCGGTAGTGGGATGGTTAGCATTACCAACGTTGATGTCTCTGGCGACTTGCAGCACGCTAAGATCTATGTCAGCATCTATGGCACTGATGAGGCAAGATCTAAAACAATGGCTGGATTAAAATCAGCTACAGGTTATGTCCGCCGAGAACTAGGTCGGCGGATTCGCCTGCGCCGCACACCAGAGGTGATGTTTATTGAAGACCGTGGTCTCGAAGGAGGCGATCAGATGCTGAACTTACTGAATCAGCTTTCTCAAGAACGCCAGAGCAAGCAACTCGAAGACGATATTTCTGGAGCACAAGCTTGAATTCTCTCCCAAAGTCACTGCCTGATCTAAATAACCTTTCCCTAGCAGAACAGGTGGCGCAAATGGTAGTGGTTCGAGCATCCGGCTACCTATTTGATCACCAAATTCAGTATCCGATTTGGGAACCCCCAGCCCAGCAATTGCAGCGTTGGTTGCAAGAGTTGGGTATTGGGGGTGTTATTTTACTAGGCGGGAGTGCTGTGGAACTCGCCCTTAGGTCGAAACAACTCCAAGAGTGGGCAAAAATTCCCTTACTGATCGCTGCTGATATTGAAGAAGGTGTGGGTCAAAGGTTTGCCGGTGCCACCTGGTTTCCCCCACCGATGGCACTGGGAGCCATTGCCCAAAACGATCCTGAGCCAGCTTTGCAGTATGTCCGTACTATGGGAGAAATCACCGCTACTGAAGCGTTGGCCATTGGGATTAACTGGATCCTGGCACCAGTTGTTGATGTCAACAACAATTCCCAAAATCCTGTTATCAATGTCCGGTCGTTTGGTGATAACCCTCAAATCGTTAGCCAATTGGCTTCTGCTTTTATCGAAGGAACCCGACCCTATCCAGTCTTAACCACTGCCAAGCATTTTCCCGGTCATGGCGATACCGCGACAGATTCCCATCTGGATTTACCAATCTTGCCCCACTCACCACCGCGACTAGCTACGGTTGAATTGCCTCCCTTTACCAATGCGATCGCTGCTGGGGTAGATGCCATCATGACCGCTCACCTCCTAATTACAGCTTGGGATGACCAACACCCCGCCACCCTCTCTGAGCGAATTTTGACTCAACTGTTGCGCACAGACTTGGGATTTGAAGGACTGATTGTGACTGATGCTCTAGTGATGGGGGCAATTGCTAATCGCTATGGTGCCGATGAAGCCACAGTCATGGCTGTAGAAGCCGGTGCTGATATTCTCTTGATGCCCGTTAATCCCGAAACAGCAATTGAGGCAGTCTGTCAAGCAGTCGAACAAGGACGGATCTCACGGCAGCGGATTCAGGCATCAGTAGAGCGCATAAGTCGTGCAAAACGTAAAGTGGGCTATCACTCTCAAAGAGAGGGTTTAGACGAACACTCCACTGCACAACAAATAGCATCTCTACAAAACCCCCTCTCACAACCTGTCCTGGAGTCGGGCTTAGACGATGATCCAGCTCAACAACCGATAACATTTCAACCCAACCCCAATTGGCTCTCGCAACTAGCTCAACCAACCACAATCACGACTGTAGCCGATATTCTCCAGGCTTCCCAGATAACTAGAGGTTTTCTAGCTTTATCATCAATACCCAGCAGCAGTAATCAACCGTTACGTAATCTAATTTTGGTCGATGATCTCTTAGCTTGTGACTTTTTGGGACAGCATACACCAGCAGTCGCTTTACCAAGAAGGCTGGGTTACAAACTCCAACTGGTTGATAGTCACACGACCCTACCTTCGGAAGTAGTCGATAATCCTGTTGGTGCTAAAACTACTCTGCTACAGCTATTTATCCGAGGTAACCCGTTTCGGGGTAGTGCTGGATTGACAGCAGTAGCTAGGGCATGGCTTAAGATGTTGTTGAAAACTGGGGATTTACAAGCTCTCGTGATTTACGGTAGTCCTTATGTGTTAGAGCAGTTCCTGCCAGAGTTGCCACCGGAAACACCATATGTATTTTCTTACGGGCAGATGCCAGCAGCTCAAGCGATCGCTCTTAAAGCATTGTTACCCGAAAGCTCAACAATAGATACTTTTGTGAGATTTATTTAATTTTTAGGGAGTTTTAAGATAATTTTTGCCAATTTGCCCCTCTACAGCTTGAGCAGAGGACAAGATGAAGATGAACTACTCCAAAACCTATAGTAATTAGACATTTTAAAATAACCACTAGTATAACAGAAGCATATAGCCCTGGTCAAGTAATAGGAGTTGACAAAATCACCAATCCAATATAGAAAACCACCGATAATTCCAGCTGTACTCCTATCCCCCATCCCCGGATTATTAAGAGACTATTTATAAAGTAAATCTTAAGACAGCTAGAGTAATGAATATGGGTGGGTTAAGGCGGACAGCTCTGTTAAAGCGATGCAGCGAGGTAGCGCGGTCAAAGGAGGCCACCCCATGAGCGACTACCGGTGCGCTCATGGGGGTTTCCCCCACTCGCGCTTTGCATAAAGAGAGACTTGATCAGCTTTCACAGTACTCGCCCCCTATCCCACCCTAAGCAAGGATTTAAGCTTTATTTAACAAACAGCCAATAAAATATATCCCATATTCTGATTACTTAACCAATGGTATCTGGGGGTGGTCAGACGGGTTTGGCAGCCAGGTAGTCCTTAGAGAGACAGGGGGTTTGAGAGAAAGGTAGCTCCTACAGCCAATGACCAATGGCTCAGTCATAACCCAGTAGGCATTTTAGCTGTCCATGGGTTAGACTTTGACAACTTGCCCAAAGTATTGGAAGATCCTTATCAACAAATCTTGGTCAATGGTAACTTCTTATACTGAAATAATTTTATTTCACAGTAAGTAAATTTGGATTAATATAATCGTATCCCCGTTTTTTAGATCAAGCTGATAAGATATCCATGAGTGTTAACACAGTGCCATCTACCCCTTCTATCCGTTATTCAATCGATGTGATCCAAGACGAAGCACGTCGCTTAGTGGATAAAGGATTTGTCAGTCGTCAACAGCCCATTTACGTTCTTTGCCAATATATTCCAGCTCGAGAATGGCTGTGTGTGGAGTGTGAGCTAGAGCAGTGCGAATTCCTGCTAAGAGACCGTATTGCTGACCTGATCGGTTCTCAAAAATGGGAAAATGACTAAGCGACCTCAGTCAAACGGCATAGAAGCTGATCCTAAGACAAAAAAGTGCGATCGAGTAGGTAACTAACAAAACCCCATCAATGCCACCGATAAAGGCTATAGTGACTTACTAGATGGGTTGGGCAACCGTCAGCGGTTGAGTATATATCAGCAAACTTCAGGGAATAGTGTTGGGGAGTAACAAAGCTGCCATTTGTAATCAAAAGCCTTGAGTTGATGGTATCTCAGCCCTGAGTGGGTAAATCCATTAGATGGGAACAGAAATGTCAGAGATTGAGCGGAGTTTCTGTTTCCCGTGGTTGATTTCTAGGCTATTAGTCTCCCACTTTAGTCTCCCACTCAGACCTGAGTTTTTTCACGCTCCGTGTCAATCTAACTATTTCAATCTAACTATTACTGTCTGATTTACGCAATTCCTCTAACTCCTTACGAAGATCAGCAAGTTGTGTTGTCAGTTCCTCAATATCATCCTGTGCATTGGACTGAACAGGATTGCTAGATGATGCTGCAGCAGGATCACTGGAGGTACCAGTTGTCGGTGTACCCACGGGATTACCTGGTTGATTCCACATCTGCTCAATAAAACGTCGGGCTTCAAGTTCAGTAGTCTCTCCTTTTTCCGCCCACTCAGTCACCTGTTGATTGAAATCTGACTGAAACTGAGCCAGACTTTCTTCACGCTTTTGAGGGTCTTGCAGGGTTTCAACGAAAGAGGCTGTTGCCCCCAAGGAGGCGCGAAACCCAGTTTGCAGTAATTCCAGGAGATTGTTGGAGTTCATTTATACTAACGATTTACCATAAATTTTTTCTTAAGGACGTCCCACGGACGTGCAGTGCATCTGCTATGGAAGAGCCGAAACGGTTAACAAATTCTTCCCCATCTTCACCATCTCCGTCTGTTGCCCCTATCCCACCTGTTGCCTCTGACCTTAGTTTCTTGAGAGACATTAGGCAGGATGTCACGGGACAACAATTGCTGGAAATGACACCCCAGCCTTCAGCTGACTTGTTCCAAATACAGGTTAACATCTTCTACTACACGAGTCAGTTCAGCTTCCGTACTCAAGCGGATGCGATCATCTCTGAGGGTAATTAAGACTTTAGCAGCAAACGGAGAAGGATAGATATTGGGATTGCAGAAAATCTCAAGAAAGACATCCCCAGTAAATTGGTACTCCATCGGTTGTTGAGGCTTGGGTCTACCACCACTAGATACCTGAGCAGCAGCTTTCAGACTCTGCATCAGTTGGTAAAGCTGACGTTGCAATTTTTTGGCAGCATCGGCGGTGAATGGAAAAGACACCGAACCATCATTAAGATTTAATTTAAGTGGTATAGCGGACATAAGGCAACTTTAAGATGTTATGGATTGTTTGTTAATGGTGGTTGATAAGTTAAGTCGGTAAAAATAAACAAAACATGTGACCCAGCCGATGCAGTTCACGTCAACGGTTAACGGTAAACTTCCAGGGCAAAAACATTAAGCCCTTATTATACTTTCCTGTGGGGACTAACATCGGTCCCCAATGACTATTAATCAAAGCTGATAATCAAAGCTGAGGCTCTGCTTGGGACGTGGTAGCCAAGCTTTTCTCTTTGTCCCGCTTCCGCTTTTTGGCATACAACTGAATTGAGGCAGCCATTGCTATAATCATCGCAAGAATTAACCAAGACGTAATATCTGTAGGCAAACTGTTCTTAAACACTGCCAGTAAAACAATTACCATCAGTAAGACAGTAGGTGCCTCATTGAGAGCACGGAACTGCTGACCAGTCCAACTGCATTGATTGGCAGCCAGCTGTCCCATAATCCTACCGCAATAGAAATGATAGACCAGTAAAAGGGCTACAAAAGCCAGCTTGATATGTAACCAACCTTGCTTGAGCACTTCTGGTTCTGTGACCAGTAAACCAATTGCCATCGCTACCGTTACCACCATACCTGGGGTAGTAATTATGTGATAGAGACGTTTTTCCATAATCTCATACTGATTTTTGAGAATGGTTTGGGCAGGTTCCGGCTCCTGTGAAGCCTCTGCATGATAGACAAACAGACGCACTAGATAAAACAGACCGGCAAACCAAACCACTACACCAATGAAGTGAAACGCCTTGAACCAGAAATAAGCCATAGATTGTGTCCTCCATTATTACAACAGCGTCATGCAGCTCAGCAGTGTCTACCCTCATGACTTCAGCTATAGCGCGTGTCGCGTATCAGCTATCAGCTTCTTGAGGGAAGTCCCAGGAATAATCATGTACTCACTGTCCTCAGCCAAATGCCTAAGTTTTCCTGGCTTCAAAAGCTTAGTAGACCAGAGCTGATCGCTAAATGCTTACGATTATCTCATAAAGATCTAGGTAGCAGGAAACCCCGTGTCTAATGACCCAGGGCTGTTTCATTATAGAGCAAAAAGGTGTATATTGAAGCAATAGCCGGAAAAACCGGGCTAAATTCCCTTATATCCCATGGATCATCGAAAAAAGCTTAATCGACTATCTCAAACAAATACCTGATCATCGAGATCCTCATGGTCTTCGTCATCCTCTCTGGCTGGTGCTTCTAATCATAATTATGGGAATGATGAGTGGTTATTGGGGTTATCGACAATTAGGTAGATTTGTGGAACGTCATCGAAGGGAATTGATTAATAGACTTCAAATTCATGCATGCTCGTGTTCCTTCTTATTCAGTGATCAGAAGAGTCATGGTTAATTTAGATTACGAAGAACTCCAACTTGTATTTAATAAATGGAGTCAACACTATGGTGTTATTCCCTCTTCAGAATGGATATCCATAGATGGGAAGAGCCTCAAAAATACTGTTAGTAACTACGATAACGCGAAACAAAACTTGATCAGTTGTGTTTCGGCTTTTGCTCATCAAAGAAGATTAGTCTTAGGGGTAAAAATGATGTCGAACAAACAGGAAAGCGAAATTTACGTCGTTCGAGAATTAATTGACTTATTAGATTTAACCTGAGGGGGTGACATGAGCCCTAAAAACATTAGTATATAAGGCTTTGATGCCAATGACCTCATCGAAGATACAGTCAGAAATTAACCCTCGATTCATTTTCTGGAAGTTCAACCCCTTATAACTACGTCCAATATCAGCCCAAAACAGAATGTATATTTTTGTAACTTATAGGCTGAAATTATTATCCAGTAAGGATTTCAGATTGCATGTCACCCCCCAGAGATTTAACAGGTTTTGAAGTTCCCGTAGAACAGTGGAGCCTTTATGGGTGATCGGTTATGCAGAAAAGGGTTAAATCTTTTGTAATAAGGCTCCACTGTTCAAGGTTTCATCTCCGTAGTTTTTAGTTTTGATGCTCTTCATTGTCAAAAAAAACTCTGGCAGCCATCGTCGAGTCAGGGAATGACTATCTAGTTAAAGTCAAAAAAAATCAACCCAAATTATATCAACAAATAGAAACGGAATCAAACCAGCTTACACCACGACAAAAAGTGACCCATTATGAAAAAACTAGAAACCGTAATACAAATCGTCTTATTGAAGTGTTTGATCCACCCGAAAACCTTGACCCCAAATGGATTGGAGCTGGTTGTGTGATTAAAGTCTCTGAGACGAAACCTTAGGTAGTGGAGCCTTTATGGTGGGCAGGCTATGCATAGAAGGGTTAAAACTTGGCAGATTTTGGCTCCACTACCTTACGGTAACTTCAAACGCAGTGGAACTCGTGGAAATGAGACTTATAGAAGCATCAGTTATTATCTTTGTTCAAAACCACCATTATCTCGTGGTTTGGCCAATGGAATTAGAGGACATTGGCTCATTGAAAATTCTCGACCTTGGGTAAAAGACGTCATCTATGAAGAAGATATTAGTCCGCAAACGTCAGGACAAGCTCCTTTAAACTTATCTTTGCTCAAAACATGGGTTTTAACTCTTCTTCGAGCACATGGCTTTGATTCTATCAAGGCAGCAATCAGTGAAGCGATGCAGCGCGGTCTTGGGGAGGCAGCGCGGTCTTGGGGAGGCAGCGCGGTCTTGGGGGTTTCCCCCATGAGCGACTGCCGTGGTCTCCCCCATGAGCGACTGCCGTGGTTTCCCCCACTCGCTATTGCATCAAGACAATGAGCCATAATTTGAGATATATCCTCAGTTTTTGTACTTAAGATTAATTATATCTGATTATCTTCTATTTTCTAGAGAATGAAACAGCCCTGGTGTCTAATGACCGGGGAGGAATGCCACCTAGTGGCTAAAGCCACCAGGGTAAGCGCAAGAAAAAATGGCTCATCATGTGCATTGGTCGGATATCGGTTGCTCGTGGCTCGAAACCCCTATAATCTCGTAGAACTTTACTCGCAATAGAGTTAATTTGTTGAGAATGATCCCGTTTTTTTATCAATAAGCCACAGCTTATTGATTCTTGCGCTTACCCTGCTAAAGCCACCTAGTAAGCTAACCGTGATCAGGATCGTTAATGTACCTTTGAATGGTTTCAGTACTTACTTTCCCCGCTGCCCTTAAAAAAATAACTGTTTGTCCAGAAAGATGGAAGTTTATTAAGATCGGTAAACTCTTTTATTAAGTAGTTAGCACTTCTCCCTTTCAAATCTACCTTTCAAAGCTATGACTACCTGGTGAATCGCATTTTGATGATATATTTATACAGATAAATTTTTAATATTTTTCTACTTACAATTACCATATCTTTCTGTAAATAATTTTGAAAAAATGTGGCTAAATTATCTTTATTTTTGCAGATAAATACTTTATTAAAATTTTTATTTTCTAGGATAAATGGACTAGATAAGTAAATTTTAAGTTTAATTTTTATAGCTTTTTTTAAAAAAACAAGTTTATCGGAATTTAATGTCGCTACCAGTGTAGATTCTAATCGATATAACGAGAATAATTAACGATATATAATGGCTCAAGCTAATAAGAGCATAGGAGTACAGCAAATAATGCTGTACCCGGATAAAGAAACAAAGGCAATCTTGGAATATTTATGTGAACAGTCAGGAAAGCTTTATAATATGGGGGTGTATTTTGCTCGTCAAACATTTTTCAAGACAGGTTTAATATTGACTGGAAAATTTGACTTAATCTATGAACCAAGTGTAGGAAAAACAAAGATATCTAAGTCACTTCCTTCGACTCCAGCCCAACAAACACTATTAAGTGTCACGGAAGCATTTAAGTCTTACAAAAAACTAAGAGACCTATGGTTCAAGGGAAAGTTGCAACATAGACCAAAACCTCCCAGCTACTTAAAAGGCTCAAAGATGTTCAAGGTTACTTATCCAAATTCAGGTGGTCAAAAGCCAAAACTAGTTAATGGACAGGTTAAATTTTATCTTGGTTTGACTGTTAGGCGCTGGTTTGGGATTAAGAATTTTACCTTGCCTTTTCCAAGTAATTTAAAAGGAAGAAAAATAAAGGAATGGACTATACTCCCCAAAAATGGCGTCTTCTATCTAGAAGTGTCTTATGAAATCCCAGTTCAGAACAACCAGAGAAATTTAGCCAGCAATGAAGCATTAGGTATAGATGTTGGAACCGCTGATAATTTAGCAGCGTGTGTTGACACCCTAGGCAATTCGTTTTTGATTGATGCCCGTGCAATGAAGGCTTTTAACCAATACTGGAACAAGCAGGTGTCAAGCAGAAAAGAGGGTAAACCACAAGGCTATTGGGATAGTTGGCTTGATCGAGTAACTCGGAAGCGTAACCACCGCATTAAGGACGGCATCAATAAAGCAGCTAAGCTAATTATCAATCACTGTTTAAAATACGGTATAAATACGATTGTCTTGGGATGGAACGAAGGTTTAAAAAGTAATGCTAATATGGGGCGATTGAATAACCAAAATTTTGTTCAAATACCTCTTGGCAAACTCAAAGACAGATTAAGACAATTGTGTGAAATCCATGGGATTCGATTAGAAGTAACTGAAGAAGCTTACACAAGTAAAGCTAGTTACCTTGATGGAGACTCCCTGCCTAAATTTGGCGAAAAACCAAATGGGTGGAAAGCATCAGGAAAGCGTATTAAGCGTGGTCTTTACCGTAGTGGCGATAATTCAGTTGTAAATGCGGATCTAAATGGTAGTGCAAATATTTTAAGAAAAGTAGCCAGTAAGCTAGGTATAGACTTAAGCCGACTGGGTAGACGGTCTTTGACAACCGTAGCGAGAATTAGGTTGTGGGCGCTACCACAGTCTAATCTGTCAGCAGAATCCCCGCGTCTAATGATCGGGGAGTGTCAAGTCTTCTTAAACTCATACAAAAACCATACAGAGTCAAACAGATAGATGAACCATAGCATAAACCTGGGGTTGAGACAATGGACAAATAAAGACAAATAAAAGCGATGCAGAGGTGCGACCCATGGCGAATTTAATTACGGGTCAAGCGCACCTAAGCGGTCTTGGGGTAAACCCCCACTCGCGCTTTGCATCAAGACAGGCAAACGTTTTACTTAATCAATGTCAAGGGTATGATTAATGCCAGCAGCATGCAAGAAAAAAGAAGATCACCTCGCCAACAGACTTCCATTTCTTATCGATTGGCTGGTCTCTTCTCAGCTCGTCAGCCAGTCGTTAATATTAGTCGAGGAGGTTGCACCATTTACAGTGAAAAAGCTATCCCAGTCGGTCAAGTTATAAAAATACAATTTTTTTGGCCACAAAATTACACAGTGAATGCTACAGTTAAAGTCATGTGGTGCCAAGAATCTAGAGGAAATTCCCTAGCAAACTATAGAGCTGGTTTACAGTTTACAACAGTCTCACCAGAAAGTATAGATTGTCTTTTGGGTCTGCCAGCAACACCTATTTCAACGCCTCAACTTCAGCTGAATAAGTTACTAAAAAATTATCCGGCTAAGACTTCTAACACCTGCTCTACCTAATCCTCATACTAAATTGCGCTTCCAGAAAAGATATTACCATTTGAACAGATGACGGGTGATGGGGTTAATGATTAATAGGGCAAGCAGTTACTACTGATTAATTTTAAGTATTAATTTTAAGTATTAATTTTAATTCAACTTGGTATAAGTTGCAATCAAAGATAGTTGATGTCTTGATGCAGTGGCTGATGGAAGTCCCCCCCCATGAGCCACTGCATCGCTTTGTCAAGTTGCTGATCAGGAGTGAACATCAAGAACAGTCAACCTTCAACTATTATACCATTTTCAGTGATTGAGGCTAAAGATGATTTACTGGTAATTGGGAAGAAGGAAATTGGGAATTGACCAAGGAATTACCGATTAGCTATTACCACGAAACAGTATGTATAGCAATTATCATAGCTATGAGGTACACAATTTAGGTATTTTAGGTAATAGGTAATAGGTAATAGGTAATAGGTAATAGGTAATAGGTAATAGGTAATAGGTAATAGGTAATAGGTAATAGGTAATAGGGATGCGCTGCATCTTCAGGTGCGACCCGTGGCGAATTTAATTCGCCAAGGTCAAGCGCACCTAACAGGGAATCAGCTTCAAAGAATACTGTACCTCATAACTGTGATAAACGCTATATTTATAACAAGCCTACACAGAAATTGGAATTATCTGATTAGTTATTTATACTTATTAACCTAGAGGGGCGCTTGTCGCCCCTCTAGTATCCAATAAGTTAACTGCCATGGACTTTGTCAAGGTTCATGGCAGTTTTAATGGACTTTAAATTTTGTTTTTAATGAGTAATTATAACATTTTTTGGATGCTCATATACCCAAAAAAAAAAGTATACATAAACATACATAAATCCTACTAAATCAAACCTGAACGCAAACCTAAACGCAAACCTATGCTCGAAAGAATAGATTTATACACAGCAGGATCGGTAATCTTACCATCTGCTATCATTTCAGCACTTCACCTAGCACAACTTCCTTAGGAGTTGCTAAAGTGAAGTAAACCCTTTGCTTAGCTGCATCTACCTTTATATAGATAGATTTATGAGTACTGAACAATTAAATCAAGTTATAGAAGCAATTATTTCTGGCAAGTATTCCTGGGCTTGTGTATTGATATTACGGTTTTCTGGCTACAATCCTTTGCAATATATGCCCTATCGAACTTACAATCGGTTAATCAAACAAAACTATAACTTAGGCAACCGGAATAAAACTGCATCCTCTCAACCATCAAAAATTCTCAAAAGGTGTTAATCATCAAGACAACCAAAATAAAAAATTACTAAAAAATCCTAGATCCTAGGCTCTAGACTCTAGGTATTAGGTATTAACCATCAGGCATTAAGTACTAAAACCATTACTCATTAACCATTAACCATTAACCAAACACCAAACACCGGGTGCATCTCAATGCATGCAAAAACACTCAGGACAATAGAAGACTAATATCATGTTATGACAATTACCCTTAATAAAAATCCCCCTATCTCCCCCTCTCCCCACCCTCCCCACACTTCCCGCGCCTGGGTCCCACACTTCCTTTAGTTATAGATTTACAAGTAACAGATGCACCCCAAACACCAAACCCCTAACCCCTAACTCCTAACTCCTAACACCTATCTTTCAGGAGATTAATTTGACTAACACTCATTTACTCAAAGAGCGTAGGAAATTTCCGCGTCATATCACCTTACTAAATTATCAGATAGAAGGACTGATTTCAGATCAAAATGATTTAGTAGTTAATCTGAGTCAAGGCGGTGGCAAAATTTACATTAACAAACCATTAAAAACTGGGGAGCATAAAAAAATTCAGTTCTGCTTACCAGGAATAAGTTACACAGCTACTTCTATGGTGAAAATTGCCTGGCAAAGGAAAATTGGTTTAGATTCACCAGCTAAATATGAAGCAGGAGTGAAGTTTTTAGATATCTCACCAGTCAAGCTTAATACACTATTAGAACGGAAACAACTTATCTTCAGCAATCACTTTCAGTTCAAAGTATTACTGAAAACGTTTGCTGCTGCTGCCTGTATAGTTTCTGCACTTGCTCAGTCAGCTAGTAGTCAAACCGTTGCACCAGGCTCTATTCTCAGTATTTTGCTGGAGGGTCTTAATGATCGTATCTCTTGGGTAGCAAGTCAAAATCCCACTGATGAAGCTAGCTTCAGCTGGGAGCAATCTCCTAGGCAGCATCCGATTGGATTTAAGTTTAATCAATCTTTAGTGAGTGTTGATGATTTAGAGTCTGCTCCTGAGCCAATAACAATGGCTAGTTTGGTCTTATTAGGTGCTACATTTCTGATCCCATGTCGTCACCTAGAGTAATAATACCAAGTTAGATTAATTATCTATTTTGGCAGGATTATATTAAGGGTTAAGGTTATGAACTTAAGCTTTCTGTTTTTATTTGCCCTATTTTCACAAAAAATTCCTGATAAACCAATGGGGGTTGTTAAAAATTAATCATTTTAGTTATAGCAATTAATTTAGTTTAAAATTATTAATTTTAGTGAGGATGTGCCATTATTTAGCTACAATATAGATATGAGCACTTAGGTTAAATCCCCTGCCTTCAGGCAGGGGATTTCTTAATGGTATTAATTAGTTTAGAAAGTAAATACAAAATAATCAGTTAACTATTGACCCATACTCGAACATGAACACACCAGGTAGAAATTCCAGGTTGAAGCTTGTTTGCTTGTTCGCGTAGCGTGGCCGAAAGGCCAAGGTTCAGAAGATAACCTTTAACCTAGCAACCTATAGCAATCCTATCTGATTCGTGAAAGAAATGGGCTGCTTTAAGGCAGAAGGCAGAAGGCAGAAGGCAGAAGGAACAGGGTGCATCTCAATGCATGCAATTAGGCAAAAATTATAATAAAATCTCCGCGCCCCCGCCCCACACTTCCCGCGCCCCCGCCCCACACTTCCCGCGCCCCCGCCCCACACTTCCCACACTTTCCTTATTTTTTACAAATATGAGATGCACCCGAAGGAACAGGAGTTGGAGCTAGTTTTTAAAAAGTCCAGTGATTTTACAAATGATTTAGGATTGCTATAGTAACCTGGTAATAGCTTTTCCGTTTACATCTGAATTGTAAACATTGATGGAGGCATGGGGGGATGGGAAGAAAGTTAATTGAGGCAAATGCAAGTTGTAAACAATTCCGATGCTAAGCTGTTCGGCATTTAAATTGGTATAATAAAAATTAATAAATAACCCAATAATAGGAAATATGCCAGCAAAAAATTATCTGACAGCAAAAAACAATACTTCAAAAAGCCTTAAAAATAGAAGAAAATGGAAATATTAGAGAACGTATTTTAATTTTGCTGTTGTTGAATAGTGGAAAAACACAGTTAGAAATTGCTGAAGTTTTGGGTTGTTCAAAGAACACAGTCTGTTATTGGTGTGTCCACGGAGATCCAGATGACTTAGAGAGTCTTAAAGATAAAAGAATGAAAGGCAATCACCAAAAAGCAACAAAACAATATATAGAAGTATTATTAGAATTAGTCGAAAAAGAACCCGAAGAATTAGGATATGAATTTGGTCGATGGACAGCTCAAAAATTAGCCGTTCATTTAGAAGATACAACAGGCATCAAGTTAAGTGGGTCTCAAGTTCGTAGGATACTAGTCAAGAAAAAATATGTTTACCTTTGGTCAAAGTATAGCTTAGATTCTAAAAAAGACCCTAAAAAAAGGGAAGCATTTAAAAAGAAACTAGATGAGTATTTAAAAATAGAAAAAGAAAGCCCAGAGCGTCTTCAGGTATGGTTTTGGGATGAAAGCGGATTTAGTTTGAGAGTCATCAGAAGAAAAAACTGGTGTAAAAGAGGAAAGCGAAAAAAAGTTAGAGGAGACCGTTCGCGCAGCGTCGGGCTTTGCCCGAAAGGCAAGGGAGAGTTAATGTGATGGGAGCTTTGCGATATTCAGATAAAAAAAGATTTGTAGATTTCCTCAAAAAAAGCAATAGTCAAACTTTTTATGAAGTTTTAAAAACCTTTTATAAAGAGCTAGAAAATGAATGGATGGAAGCGGGTAATCAACTAGAAGACTTTGCTAATAAAGGACCGAAAATCGTCATTATTTTAGACAATGCTAGTTTTCACAAAAAAGCCGAATATATTCATAAAATAGAAGAAGATATGCCGAATATTTATTTAGAATATCTTCCCGAGTATAGTCCTGATTATAACTTAATTGAATTGGTTTGGCATTCAGCAAAAGAATATATTGCCAATCGAGTTTTCAAATCAATTGAAGAATTAGAATGTTTGTTAAATCATCTTTTAAATGAAGGAGGGTTAATTATAAAATGGGTACGAAAAATAAAAAACAAAGGCAATGCTGTTATCACAGTTTAAATGCGCAACAGCTTATCAGCAATTCTGGACATTATGGCCCGCAACTAGTGGGATATATCTTGCACCAGTACTATCACAATCGAGTGACGCAACCAAAGATTCATGAGCAGCTACTGGAATGGGGTATCGAGATATCGGTCGGTCAAATCAATTCATACCTCAGGGCAAAGATAGATGTGTTTCACACTCTCTCAGGCATCGGTTTTAGGGGCAGGATTAAAATGCTCAGAGTATGTTCACACGGATGATACCGGAGCACGACACAGTGGGAAAAATGGGTATTGCACGGTGATTGGTAATGAATGGTTTACTTTCTTTGCGAGCACCCCCCGCAAGACTCGACGCAACTTCTTATCAGTATTACAAGGCAATGCCCCGATTTATGTACTCAATCAGGATGCCCACCAATATTTAGCTTCCTATCAGTTAGCCGACAAGCATATGAACCGATTGAGCTTTGGTTCAACGGTGCTAGGGAATAGCCCTGAGCAATGGCAGGACTATTTAGAGTCGATTGGCATTGTGCAGACCAAAGTGGCACAGAGGGTCACCGAAGCCGCTCTGCTGGGTGGATTAATCGAGAGTGGCATTAACCGAAAATTGTTGATTCATGCAGGATGGAGCCAGACAGTTCAATATTCTCATTCATGGGTTGTGTTGGGTTCATGCTGAACGAATCATCCGCAAATTAGAGGGGAGTACCGCTGAGTTTCGAGAGAACATTGAGGAAGTCCAAACCCTTCTATGGGAGTACTACCAACAGCTTATTTGCCTATCAAGATCACCCGAGTGCCGAGCAAAAGGAGTACCTATCTGTTCGCTTTGATGAAATCTTTGGTCGGTGTTATCTGCACCACCCCACTCTGAGCAACGCATTGAACCAATTTAGACAAAACAAGGAGCAATTGCTCCGGGTGCTCGACTTTCCCAATATTCCTCTGCACAATAATGCCGCCTTTTCTGACATCCGAGAATTTGTGACCCGTCGAAAAATCAGTGGTGGCACTCGCTCTGAGGCCGGACTTCAAGCCAGAGATACCATGATTGGTCTGAAAAAGACCTGTCGCAAATTAGGGATTTGTTTTTGGGCGTATTTACTGTCCCGCTTGCGAGGGGATGACAAAATCCCCCCCTTACCAGATTTGATTCGACAAAAGGCTATAGAGCGTGGACTGGTGGGTAGCCCTGCCTGATAATTTGCTGATCCAATTTATCAACCAGCGATTATTGAGAAATTGCCTATTTTTTGATGATGATTTTAGATAAAAAAAATGTAATTGACTGATTTATCCACCATGACTAACCCTATGGCTATCCCATAAAGCTACGGTTTACTCGTCCAATTGCATCACTATTATGGTCAGCTTGTAGAACTTTTTTGAGCTGGTTTGGCAAGCTCAACAGAGTCGCAGTGGTAAGTACCTGGAAATAAATAAAGTTAACGTTGTCAATAATTGTCAAGGCATTGAATCCCTTTATGTTTATTTTTGCCTTGTATTAAGTTACATTTTATTAACAGTTAAATTGAATTTAATCCTACTACTTAACCGCTTAACACCATCTATAATTACAAACCCGTACAACTCCGGTAATTCCTAAATAAATTTTCAGCTTTTTGTCGGAAATCAGGCAATTTATGCCATCGCTAGATTTGCTTAGTTCAAAGAGAGACAAATTAGCTCTCCACAGGACTTACGCAATTACGCTATATATAGCGTGTCAATTCGAGGAAAAACCAAATTAATCCCTAAAGGGGAAAAACAGATAAAGTAAATGATAAGATCAAGGGAGAAACCAACTAAAAAAATAATGGGAATAAAGATTGGACAAGCTAGATTACTGTCAATATTTGTTGAGTAGCCAAAACAATTACACCATAACTAATTTGGCAGAGCATCTACCAAAAATAAGTCATGATCAAATTAACCGATATTTAAAAAACGAAAAAATTAATCCTAAGACGTTGTGGTTAAATGTCAAAGAATATATTGAAGTAGATGAAAATGGCTATCTAGTATTTGACGATACAGTTTTGGATAAAAACCATTCCCATAAAATAGAATTGGTGCGAAAACAATACAGTGGAAATACTCATAGTGTGGTTCGAGGAATAGGAGTAGTAAATTGTATATACGTTAATAGTAAAACCGGTAAGTTTTGGGTGATAGATTACCGGATATATGCTCCAGAACAGGATGGAAAAACCAAACTAGACCATGTAGAAGACATACTCATAAATTGTTTCATAAGAAACTCCCCTTTAAAAGAGTATTAATGGATAGTTGGTATGCCACTCAAAGACTAATGGCCTTAATTGATAACTGGGAAAAAATCTACTACTGTCCCTTAAAAAAGAATCGATTGGTGGATGAAACAGGAGGTAAGGAAAAATCCCAAAGAATTGACTCATTGGAGGGTCGTGAGTTAGATGTCAAACCAGGGAAATTGATTAAACTAAAAAAGTTTCCTGACCAGAAAAAGGTGAAGTTGTTTCGGGTTACTATTTCTACCAATAGAACGGAATACATTGCCACAAATGAACTAACTGCCTCAGATATTGAACAGGTAAAATCCACTTGTTCTTACCGTTGGAAAATAGAGGAGTTTCACCGGGAACTTAAACAAGCGATGCAGCGCGGTCTTGGGGAGGCAGCGCGGTCTTGGGGGTTCCCCCCATGAGCGACTGCCGTGGTTTCCCCCATGAGCGACTGCATCAAGACATTGACTGGCAGACAATCTTGTCAGTGTCGTAAATCTCGAATCCAAAGAAACCATATTGCTTGTGCTATTTTGGTGTGGAATTTTCTGAAAAGACTAGCTTACTTGACTAAATGTACAGTTTATAAAATTAAGCCCCAAAGTTTATATTCATATTTAACTAAAGAACTTAAAAAACCTTCTTTAGTTATGAATTTAGTCTGATCAGAATCTACTCCATATCTGGTGTCTTTGCGTAAGTCCTGTCTCCAGCTAAATCCGAAGTTGGAGTGACTTTTACAGAGATATGACCAGAAGACCTTAATCACTCGTTAGTACCATGACTCAATCCACAGCAAAAACCTATTCCCGTCTGAAAGTATTTCTAGCAACTACTGCGACTACTTTGGCTGGTATGCTGGCGACTACTGGTGCAGCTAATGCAGCTAGTATCACCCATACTCAGACCATTGAATGGCGACCGACAACTGTTGATAAATTTTTCATTCTCCCCAAATTCGATGAGGCTTTGGGGACTCTCGAAAGTGTCACGATTGACCTGATCGGATTTGTCCAGGGAAATGCCCGTGCGGAAAGTCAGGAAGGCGCTCCAAGTACAGTAACCTTGGATCTGGCATCTAAAATTGCCTTAATCTTGAGTGAACCTGATATTACCCTAGTTGAGGTGAAGCCCCTAGTTTTAGAACAGGTTGGTCTCTCTAGCTATGACGGTGTACTTGATTTCGCAGGATCTTCTGGAGTCACATTGCCTGAGCGTACCGCTTCGGATAGCACAAGTAATACGTTTATGTCTGGGCTAGGAAGAGTTGAAAATTATTTATTATTGCTTTTGCCATAGTGTATCAACCGAAGTTCCACTAAACTGGAAACTTCGGTTTTATGTTGTTTAGTGATTATAGTCATTTCAAATAACAATGGAACACTTTTTCGTATGAAACCCTTTTATAGCAATAAATAGTTTTCTCAATATAAATTGAAATCACTATAGCTTCCGGCAAAAGAAGCCCCACAACGAACATGCGCAGCATGAGTGTTTAAAGTTACCGTAAGATCGGGTCGCTTTTATGGTTAGTCGGTTATGGGTAAAAGGGTTAAATCTTTTGTAATAAAGCGACCCTATCTAAGGTTTCGTCTCCAGGGATGAATTTTGCACAGAGTCTTTCACTTTAGACCAATCGATGTGTTATACTGGAAATACTGACTTTCAAAGCCGTTCGCGTAGCGTGGCCAAAGGCCATAAATGCTGGAAAGTTGGTCAAACATTATTAAACAAAAGACCAAGAAAACAGAGCGGCAGCGATGCAGCGCGGTCTTGGGGAGGCAGCGCGGTCTTGGGGGTCCCCCCCATGAGCGACTGCCGTGGTTTCCCCCACTCGCGCTTTGCATCAAGAGAGGGCAGTCCGTTCTTAAAGCCCAGCGCCTCCGCGCGCAATAGCTGGATTGGCGCTTGTTGCCCACACTGAACTCAAAGAGTCAGTGTGGGAGCTGTCACTCATCTGGTAAGCATTCAGCTATCAGCTATCAGCTATGAGCCATTGGCCTGTGGCAACGCTACTGTTCGCGCAGCGTGCGCGTAGCGCAATCGATGTTTTTGAATAAAATAACCTGTTCGCGTAGCGTGAGCCTTTGGCTCAGCGCTTACGTCATCTGACCAATGAACAATGGCTAATCACTAATCACTAATCACTAATCACTAATCACGCTTTGAAGAAACTATTCCCACTCTATGGTTCCAGGAGGTTTGGAGGTAATATCATATACTACCCGATTAACTCCCTTGACTTCATTAACAATTCGGTTGGAAATAGTTTCAAGTAAGTCATAAGGTACTCGTGACCAGTCAGCGGTCATACCATCTTCACTCGAAACAAAGCGCAATACAATCGGATGAGCGTAAGTGCGCTTGTCCCCCATTACTCCCACACTGCGTATTGGGAGCAACACGGCAAAGGCTTGCCAAAAGTCGTTATACATCCCCTGTCGGTGAATTTCATCTCGAACGATGAAATCAGCATCCCGCAGAATATTCAACCGTTCTGGGGTCACTTCACCAATGATGCGAATCGCCAATCCTGGTCCGGGGAAGGGATGTCGGCGCACAATCGATTCTGGCAAGTGGAGGTCACGACCAAGTTGGCGCACTTCGTCTTTAAATAGCTTGCGTAATGGTTCTACCAGCTTGAAGCGTAGGTTTTTGGGTAAGCCTCCGACATTGTGATGGCTCTTGATTTTCACAGCTACCCGCTCACCGGTTTTGGGATCAACGTTGGTATGGGCTGATTCAATTACATCCGGATAGAGGGTACCCTGAGCTAAATAATCAAATGGACCAAGACGTTGGGATTCTTCTTCAAAGACGCGAATGAATTCGTGACCGATGTGGCGACGCTTTTCTTCTGGGTCAGTGACACCAGCAAGGCGAGCCAAAAAGCGATCGCGAGCGTTCACATACTCTACTCGAATACAAAATTCTTCCTGAAATAGCTTCACTAACTGCTCTGGCTCGCCTTTGCGCATGAAGCCTTGGTCAATAAACATACAAGTTAGTTTATCCCCAATTGCGCGATGGAGTAAGAAGGCAAGGGTAGAGGAATCTACTCCACCAGACAAAGCCAACAGAACCCGTTTTTCCCCAACCTTGGCACGCACTTCTCGAATCGCTTCCTCAATAAAAGCAGCAGTGGTCCAAGTGGGTTCACACTCGCAGATGTTGTAAACAAAGTTACGGATTAGGGCAAGACCATCGGTTGAATGCACAACCTCTGGATGGAATTGCACGCCATAAAGTTTTTTATGATAGTTAGCGATGGTCGCACAAGGGGTATTCTGAGTATGGGCAAGGACTTCAAAGCCATCTGGCAAAGTCACACAGGAATCTCCGTGGCTCATCCACATGGTTGAGTGGTCTCGCACATTGCTCAGTAACTCAGTGGGGTGATCAATGAGTAAGGCGGCTTTACCATACTCAGCTTTCTTGGCTCTGGTAACTGTTCCGCCTAGTTGTTGCACCATCAACTGCATCCCATAGCAAACCCCTAGCACGGGTATACCGAGATTCCAAATTTCTGGGTCACATAGGGGGGCTCCATCGTCATAGACGGAATTGGGACCTCCAGAGAGAATGATGCCCTGGGGATGAAGCTGCTGTAGCTGTTGAGCTGTGGTCTGATAGGATAGCACCTCGGAGTAAACGTTAGTCTCGCGAATGCGACGAGCAATCAGTTCCGAGTATTGAGAGCCGAAGTCCAGAATCACAATCATCTGGCGATTCAACTGCTCTGCTAGAGAGGCTACAGCCAATGCCTCTTTCTGGTAAGATAGTTTGTTGGTCCTTAGGGTTACTGCTGTGTTCGTCATGTTTAGTTGTGTGAATGTACGAACAGGTCGCTGCCTAGGTGTGCTTCTGGGCAGCATAAATTGATTGCTATGAACAGATAGGTTGAAAGCTGATGGTTTCCGTAAATTAATCCTTCAACGCCCCAACACTTTGATGTGGATGGTAGCGCTGGCATTAACCAGTTAGTCTGAGTCGTAGACTCTCATCGACGATACAGAACTCAATCTGTTTACGGTTATTTCAGTTTCCACTCCCACACGCACTTCATAGACCTGCCTGGCAGTGGTATGTCTGTTGACAATCTCGTGACTTCTAGTCAGAAGATTTTTCAGGGTTTCAGTCTATATGTCCTGAAATGCGAAGTTTCAGCTGATAATCAGGTTAATTTATCATACATTGGGTTCGGCTACAAGATCCGCCCGCCAATATATTAAGATTTATAAAAATTTATCACAAATTTGAAATCAATGTCCAACCTGTGGGACTGGTAACAATAATTTTGCGTCCGCGATCGAACAATACAGAGCCCACCTGGATATGCTGCTCACTGTGTTTGCGGATGTAGTCAAAGCAGCGTTGGTCAATGGTCAATGCGATCGCATGATAAACCTGATTTACCCAATCAGTGCCCTGAGTCTGATCCCATTGACGCAGACAATTGAGAGCAGCTTCAGTGGTTTGACTGCCAAATACTTGCCTGATCAGTGGGGTTGGTACTCCTAACTGCGCACAGTGAGCGGTGAGTATTTCCAGTCGTCCATCAGCTAGGTGGTGGTGAGTATGAAAAATTCCTCCTGCCAGTTTAATTAACTTACCATGATAGCCAAATAACAAAAGTTCTGGCACCTGGGAGTATCCAGCTGCTACCAACAACGGTCCGAGCCAATTGGCTGTTTTAACCAGCCGCTCGGGATTAATCCCCAAGCCTCGCGCCAAATCTAAGCCATTTTCTCCGACACAGAACACTAGTGTTGTCGAATGTGAGGAGGCTTGCTCTTTTAGCAATTTGCTGGCTTTTGCTTTTAATTCCTCCTGGTAAGCAGCTAATTGACCAGGAGCACTCAGAGGCTGGGAAATGCCAGTAGTTCCTAGTAGGGAAAGTCCTTCTACTACACCAAAGGCAGAATTAGAAGTACGCTGTGCCAACTTCCGCCCTTCCGGCAAGATAATCGTCACCTGAATTTTCTCTGACGGTGCTAGCAGACAACTCAAGTTATGGTGCAATAGTTTCTCGGCATAAGCATAGATGGCTGGTTTGCCTCCGGCATTGATTTGTCGTCCAATTCCTTCACCCCCTAATAACTGTATCGATTCAGTTTGCTCCGAGGAACCCCATTCTACGACTGCCCAAATTGGGGTATTACGGGTAAGGTCAAGGTTATCACCAGGGTTAGAGTGAGTAATAGCTAGCGCTACCCCTTCTCGAATCCTAGCCACTTGCTCAATGGGAATGTCTACGGTTTCAGGAGGGTTAATTAAGTCCACTGAAACCGTTTCCAAGGGTTGGCCGTTGCGTAACTGATGGAGGGCGGCTATTGCTGAGGCACAGGCGAATACCGGTAAGGTATATCCAGATTGAGGTAGGGACATATCAATTGGTACTTACAACTATTTCTTTTCCTAAAATGTGAGTCCGTCAGCATATTCTAGGCATTACCCGGTGACTTTGGCTTCTGAGGTCAATCTTGCCGACCTATCCCTTGCGGCTAACTACCTACTCTAGTATCGACCTTCATCAGAGCAAATACAGAGGTTACTTCGTTCCTGATAACCATTGATTGGACTTTTAGGGCGGTACTGTTCACCGAGGATAGTATAGTGGAATCTCTAAAAGGAGTAGAACTTTTAGTCAAAATCCCATTGACTTTTGTCTGTGGCGATTGCTGCCTATTGCGCCACGTGAGCATGACGATGATTTAAACATACCTTCGGTGTGTACCCATGAGTCGAAGCCTGTTACTAACACCACATGATAGCTGGCAGTGCTTCACTACTTGACCCCGCTTTATCAGTAAGCAAGTTATGTCTTACTAATAGGGGTAAGGCTGTCACTCGGATTCCGCTCCGGCTGGGCTAACACCTGCATGGTTATCAAGTTGTAAGGGCTCATGTGTCAAGGGCAGCAAATCCCCCATACCCTGATCGGGTAAGGTTTCTAGCTAACGAATCGCACCTACTCCCTACTCCCTGTTCCCTTTGCTATCAGAAAATGTCGTGATTCATCTCACCGCTATAATCTTTGATTTAGCGGTGAGATGAATCACGACTAATAAATTAACAACGGGATAGCGTTACGGTTGAAAGTATTGGTGTATCTAATTCTACTCAGAATATCTGGTTTTGATAGAATCATGTTAAAATAGGCTAATGTTGACACTAACCTACGAGTACAAGCTAGTCCCGACAAAAGATCAGATCGCAATCATTGAAGAAATGTTAGCGGTCACAAGAAAGGTTTGGAATTATGCCTTAAGGGAGAGAAAGGACTGGTATAACAGTAGAAAGTGTTCGATAAATTCTTGTTCGTTACAGCAAGAATACATCATCCCAGCGAATGCACCTTATCCGGGATACAAAGAACAGTCAGCAGGTTTAACCAAGGCTAAAAAGTCTAACCCCGAACTGAAGCGTGTTAACGCACAAGTCCTACAACAAGTGCTTAAGACACTGGACAAAGCATTTACAAGCATGAAGAATCAGGGACATGGGTTCCCACGATTCAAAAATAAGTATCGAATGCGGTCTTTTGTCTTCCCTCAGTTTAAGGCTAATCCCGTAGTCAATGATTTGATTAAATTACCTCAAATTGGGATGGTCAAGATGCGATTATCACGACCAATACCTGAGGGGTTCAAAATCAAGCAAGTGAGAGTGGTTAGACGAGCCAGTGGTTATTTTGCAATGATTGCTTTGCAGAGTGACGTAAGTGTTCCTGATACACCAGTATGGGGGCATCCACTGGGGATTGATGTTGGGTTAGATAAGTTCTTAGCAACTTCTGATGGTGAGTTAATTGAACGTCCAAAGTTTTTAACAAAACTACACGGCGAGTTGAAATTACTGCAACGTAGACTGAAGTTAAAGAAATTGGGTTCAGCGAATCGACATAAACTCAATCATAAAATTGCTAGACTACATCAAAAAATCACAGATACCCGAAAAGACTTCCACTTTAAGTTAGCTGATCATTTGTGTGACCAAGCGGGCATGATATTTGTTGTTGGCGAAGCCTGTCCGAAGGACATAGACTTAGACTTTAGAACCTGGGCAAAAGGAATGCTGAGTAAGCATACTCTTGATGCAGGTTTTGGTCAGTTCTTCAATATTCTGGCTTGGGTGTGTTGGAAACGGGGTATATATTTTGGCAAGGTCGATTATAGGTATACGAGTCAAATTTGCCCCAATTGTGGGGCACATACAGGCAAGAAAGATTTATCTGAACGACTCCACAAATGCCCTGAATGTAGTTATGAAATTCACCGAGATGTTGCAGCCGCCCAAGTGATTTGTCAACGAGGTATCGCTGCGGTCGGGCAGACCGTGGAGGAAATTGACTGTGTAGGCGTTCTGTCAGGGGTTGGTAACAACCTAGATAAGTGCCGCAAAAGCAGTAAACCTAAGTCGTGAGGTTTAGGAATCCCTCGTTATAATCTCCGATTTAACGAGGGAGCATGTCAAAGTCCCAAGGGTTTGATATAAGGCTTGATTATGTATCCAACCTACAAAACCACTGTAGAGACAGTCTCCTTCAGGGCTAGCCACAAATACATGGTGTATTAGTAAAGGATTCTTCCAAGTCCGAATGGAAATGCCATTTTTAAATGTTATATAGGTCTTGGCTCGGTGAAAATCTCTACCATGACCATCAGTCATACCTGGGACTGAGTGTAATTGTTGAATTAAGCTAGTAATAAAGTCTCCTGGTGGAGGAGGTTGTGTGATAACTGGATTCGCCCAAAATTTCTGGATTTCTGCTGCGACTAAAGGATGATTTTTGAGAGCAGCATGATGCACATTAGGTAAACAAACGAATTGACTACGAGAAAACTTGGTTGTCTCTATTGTAATCGTGCCGTCGCTACCGTGATCACTATCACCAGCTATTACTAATGTGGGAATCACTGCGCCAATGGACTCTGCTAGTTGTCGGCGGTTGATACCTAAATCCTTTGCGATACCAATACCAATGCCCAAGGGGTCAATAATTCTAGCTACATCTGCACCACCAATAGGAGAACCAATCAACACTAAGGATTCTACTTGTGACCACCAGTCTCGGTGACGGCTGAGGAGTTCTAGCCAAATTAAGCCACCCATGGAATGACCAATAATTCGGATTGGTGTCTGGGGATAAGTGACAATGGTATCTAAGACAATGTGTTCGAGTTGGTTGATTAGGGGTTCTATCCAGAGCCAAGTTTTGAACCAACCGAGATCGGGAGTAATGATGGCAGTGCGGGATGTGGCTAAGGATTGGGCAAGGCGTGCCATCGCTTTAGAGTTATCCGCCCATCCGTGTTGTGCGTATAGAAGAAAATCTGGTTTGTCGGTCATTTCCCCTAAATCTGGAATACTGGTAGTTTCTTATCGATTTTAGGTAGGGGAGGACACCATGAGTAACCAATTGTGACACTCCCTTGAGGGACACAGAATAGGCTTTGCAAGAAAAGGAATGCACCCTAACAGTTGCAGTATCACTGGATTCTTGGAAAGAGATGCTGCATAGCATTAGCTACAAGGGCTGAGGGACATATTCCGGAATAGGTATAACCTATTAAGCAGGTACACAAAATTAATTACACATTTTCCAAAACTCAAAGCCTTGCAGGGTAAAGGTTACAGAGATTTGGAGTAGGCGATTAATTCTGTGTAAGTGCTTACTCGAGTTCCCAACACTGAAAGCCCCGCGTCTAAAGACCGGGGATGAAAGTGACTAGCGACTAAAGTCGCGTAGAAGAGAATCTTGATTGATACTTGAAAGTTTTATACGATTCTGTTAGTATAAATATATATCGAAAGAGGTCGAGATTCGTTCGGGTAGCGTGACCGTTCGGGTAGCGTGACCGAAGGTCAAGGTCAAGGTCAATGATTATACTAGAGTTTAAAGCGAAAGGTAAAGAGTCCCAATATTCAGCAATAGACGAGGCGCTCCGGACGGTTAAATTCATTCGTAATAGCTGCATTCGTCTATGGTTAGACAATAAAGGGACAGGGAAAAGTGACTTTAGTAGGTATTCTAAAATCCTGGCTAAAGAGTTTCCCTTTGCTAATGAATTGAACTCTACTGCCCGTCAGGCTGCCTCTGAGAGGGCATGGTCATCGATTGTTCGCTTCTACGATAATTGCAAGAAAAAAGTCCCAGGTAAAAAGGGTTTTCCCAAGTTCCAAAAACATGCTCGGTCTGTCGAATATAAGAAGTCAGGATGGAAATTATCCCCTGACAAGAAATCAATAACGTTCACGGACAAGAAGGGGATCGGAAAGCTTAAGCTCAAAGGTACCTGGGATTTATGGCGCTTCGACAAAAAGCAAATCAACCGAGTTCGGATAGTTAAGCGAGCTGATGGGTACTACGTTCAATTTTGCGTTGCAGTTAACGTAAAAGAGGAAATAGAGTACACAGGTGAGATGATTGGGCTGGATGTAGGACTTAAAGAGTTCTATACAGATTCCAATGGTCACTCCGAACCAAATCCCCGATTTTATAGAAAAGGGGAGAAACGCTTAAAGTTTTATCAACGTCGAGTTTCTCGAAAAAAGAAAGGCTCATCCAATCGCAGGAAAGCGGTTAACAGATTAGGCAGGCAGCACCTTAAAATAAGTAGGCAACGTGAAGAACATGCTAAGAGACTGGCACGTTGCGTAATCCGGTCTAACGACCTGGTCGCCTACGAAGATTTAAGAGTTAAAAACCTGGTTAAAAACCACTGCCTTGCTAAGTCTATTAATGACGCTGGTTGGTATCAATTCAGGAAATGGTTGGAGCACTTTGGGACTAAGTTAGGCAGGGTAACTGTCGCAGTAAACCCCGCCTATACCAGTCAAAACTGCTCTGAGTGTGGCGAAACTGTCAAGAAATCCTTATCTACTAGAACTCATGCCTGTAAATGTGGGTGTGAACTTGACAGAGACCATAATGCCGCTATCAATATCCGAAATCGAGCCATAAGTACGACGGGGCACGTCGGAACTTGGGTCATAGACCCGAAGGCTTCAGGAGATCTGACCTCTACTGTTCTTGGTTCCGGCCAGGTTCAGCAAGTCGGGTCGTTGATTGAAGAATCCCCGCGCCTTTAGGCCGGGGAGTGTCAACAAAACCCTTTGAAACCCCATGATCCGGTGCAATATATGAATACTGTAGACTATCTCCGGATTAGCTTGATTGACCGCTGCAACTTCCGTTGTCAGTACTGTATGCCTCAAGGAGCAGAGCTTGACTATATCCTACGGCAAGAATTACTCACTGATCAAGAACTGCTGACTCTGGTCAAGGAGGTGTTTATCCCGGTCGGATTTAGAAAGTTTCGCCTCACGGGAGGTGAACCCCTATTGCGTCCAGGTGTAGTGGAGTTAGTCAGAGCGATCGCATCTTTACCGGAAACACAAGATTTAGCGATGACTACCAATGCCTTTTTACTGGCTGGTATGGCAAAGGAACTCTACCAGGCGGGTTTACGGCGGATTAATATTAGTCTGGACTCCCTCAATCGAGAGACATTTGACAAAATTATCGGCAATCGGGGACGTTCGCGCTGGGAACAGACTTGGGAAGGGATAAAAGCTGCCCATCAGGTTGGATTTGACCCGTTAAAGCTGAATGTGGTGGTAATTCCAGGAGTTAATGACCAGGAAGTGCTGGATTTAGCTGCTCTAACCATTCACCGCTCCTGGCACGTTAGATTTATCGAGTTTATGCCCATCGGGAACTCCCAGCTATTTGGTCAGCGGGCGTGGGTACCTTCGGAAGAATTACGGCAACGGATTCACTTACGCTGGGGTTTGATAGAATCCAGTGTCCGGGGTAATGGCCCAGCTGATGTGTTCCAGATTCCTGGTGCCAAGGGCACCCTGGGATTTATTAGTCAGATGTCAGAATGTTTTTGCGATCGCTGCAATCGGATGCGTCTATCTGCTGATGGTTGGCTGCGTCCCTGCCTACTTAATGAACAAGGTCAAGTTGACTTAAAAACTGCTCTACGCAGCGGCGTTGATACCGCTGACTTAAGAGAGCAGGTCAGACAGTTGCTGATGATTAAACCAGAAATCAATTTCAAGGAGAGAGACTCTGGTATCGATGGTTCATATACAAGGACGATGTCACAAATCGGCGGATAGTTTTTTAGGTTGCAGGTTAGCAGGTTAGCAGGTTGAAGGTTAGTCAAGTTGAAGGTTGAAGGTTAGTCAAGTTGAAGGTTGAAGGTTAGTCAAGTTGAAGGTTGCAGGTTAGTCAGGTTGAAGGTTGCAGGTTAGTCAGGTTGAAGGTTCCAGGTTACAGGTTAGCAGGTTAGCAGGTTACAGGTTACAGGTTAGCAGGTTCCAGGTTATAACCTTCAACCTACCCTACAGGAACGCCACAGGCGAACAACCTGTTAACTTTCAACCGTTGTCAACCTTCAACCTGTTAACTTTCAACCGTTGTCAACCTTCAACCTGTTAACTTTCAACCGTTGTCAACCTTCAACCTGTTAACTTTCAACCGTTGTCAACCTTCAACTCGGGTTAGACTTTCCTGGAGTAGTACTCAACCACCAGTAGCTCGTTAATTTGTAATGCCACCCATTCCCGATCAATAATCCCATTCACCTTCCCGGTGAAGGTGTTCTTATCAAACTCTAAATGGCTAGGAAGGTTTGCTAAGCCAGGAAATTCCAAGTTACGTTCTACTAGACGGCGGGATTGATCACGGTTTCTAACCGCAATCACATCGCCAGGGCGACACTGATAGCTAGGAATATTGACTACTGTACCATTTACTGTAACATGACCGTGACTCACGAGCTGACGAGCCGCTGGGATGGTACCTCCCATACCCATGCGGAAGACTGTGTTATCCAGTCGCATTTCTAGCAGTTGCAGCAAAGCTTGTCCAGTGGAACCGGTGGCTCGACGAGCTTTACGGACATAGCGAATTAACTGCTTTTCAGTCACTCCGTAGTTATAGCGCAGTTTCTGCTTTTCTTCGAGACGGATCGCATATTCTGAGCGTTTCCGACGGTTTTGACCATGTTGACCTGGGGGATAGGCACGGCGCGGCGTTTTACGACTTAAACCGGGCAAATCACCCAGACGGCGAACGACCCGCAGACGCGGGCCTCTATATCGAGCCATATAACTTCCTCTTTACTATTTTGTGTACTATCTTGACTAAAGATTTCCCAAAACTATTATCATACAATTTATTAGGGCCGTGGGCATAAGGAAATTGCCATGGGGAAGATTCCGGGCAGGTGTTAGCTCAATAGCCCTATCTACGGGAATTTCCATAGTGCAAACCACCTGAGAAGGTCAGCTATCAGCATTCAGCTATCAGCATTCAGCATTCAGCGATTGGCCTGTGGCCACGGTACTGTTCGCGCAGCGTGCGCGTAGCGCAA
>NZ_GL890829.1:0-21146 GCF_000211815.1 Moorena producens 3L | reverse complement strand
CTGCCATCACCCATGAGTCACAAGGATCAATTTCATAAGAGTCTTTAAGCTCTTGACTTTCAATAAGTTGATAAATGAACTCGTATGGGAAAAAGCTTTTGCCAGATTGATCAGCTGCTTGCCACAGTTTCACCATATGCCGATCAATTTTCCTCATCGCTTCTTCTTCAGGGATACAGGTATCAGTAACTCGATTCATACCGGACTCAAAAAGAACCTTTTCCTCTTCTGGTTTCAGTGAACGATAATCCGGTACTCTCTTATATTGAGAGTGGGCAACCAGATTGAAGATATCCTCTTCAAGATTCGCTCCGGTACAGCAAATGGCATGTACCTTGTCTTGGCGAATCATTTCAGCCAGAGAGATACCCAGCTCTCCTGTACTCATGGCACCAGCCATAGTCAGAAACATTTTATTACCAGATTCCAGGTGTTTCACCCATCCTTCAGCCGCCTCAACACACACAGCTGCATTAAAGTGTCGAAAATTTCTCTTCATGAACTCTCGAATCATAGTTTTTCCTCCAATAGTGGGTCTTACAGTTGAGTACTTTACAGAACTATAGATAAACGTTTTAGAAACAGCAGAATCACCCATTGATAAAATGGTAAAAAAACGGAAGCAGCAGTTAGTTAACAGCCTTGATTAAAAACCTGCTAGTGCGAACTTGAACTCTCCCTCAGTTAAAGCAGGAAGAAAACAAGCTAGGAGATCAAGTCTTCATATAATTTAAAACATAGTACCGTTGGCTCCGGAGCAAAACTCCCAGGGCTGACTTTGACTATACTTAAGCCTTGATGCAGTCTCTCAGGGGGAAGCAGCTAGGGTTTTTTTCACCACCAAACACTGCTATAAAATCCTGATCTAGTAAACTAGCTTTTGACGTTTATGATTCCTCGCCACAAATTTCGTAGACAAGGAAAATAACGCCCCTAAGTTGTTTTTATCCCCGCCGCTTGTACACAAGGGGTTTCAACTGCGTTTGAGATCAAGAAATGCCTGATCACCAGCAACGGTTCTCTATTTGGTGTTGTTTTTAACAATTATCACAATCTCTTATTGTATATCAATCCGGTAACACCTGTCTTGAAGGTCACTGGTGGAGCGGACAGGGAAATAAGTGACCTCCCTCATCTGGCGTTGCTTTTGTTGTAGGATGATTGAAGGGAATGGACAGCTAGTAAGTGTTTTGCTATGGTTAGTCTAAAATCTAGAGTAGAATCGGCTGTGGGTTTGAGGCACTGATTGCCTGTTCATCCACTACTCCTACCTCAGTCCTGATACAATTAACGCCATGACAGACTTGATTAGTGAAATTTTAAGTAAAGTAGGGTCAGTTGCTCCTCAAGTACCGCCATACTTTGAGTCCCTAGAAACCTACGCTGTTAAGAAAGTTTCCGATGCTGACACTATTGATGTGATTGATGCCTCCGGAGAAGACATTACAGTGCGGTTCGTTTACATTGATGCACCAGAAACTCCTAAGGGGTGGGGTTACAAAAAACTTGAGGATAAAAATCAGGACAATGCGTTCTATCAAAGTCAATTTAAGTGGGGCAACGAAGGGAAAGACTGGGTCAAACAGTTGGTAGAAGAAAACAGGAATAAAGTTAAATTGAGAATTACCGACATCGACACTCGCTACAATCGTAGAATTGGCGAAGTTTACTTATTGGATGGCACGTTTATTCAGCATAGTTTAGTAAAAGAAGGATTAGCACTGATTTATTACGATTATTTTAGTAAGTGCCCTCGTGAGATGGCTATTTCCCTTCTGTTGGCAGAGGCAGATGCGGAACGCCAAGGAAAAGGGTTATGGCAAGAACCGAAGTCCGGATTTATCGAGCCTTGGTTGTTTCGTCCCCTTAAGAAAAAGCAAAAAGCCCTACTTGCAGACCCAGATGAATATCAGCAGCTTACAGAAAAAATTCAAACCCTCTGTGAAGACCTAGAAGCTGGAAATCTTACTAAAGATCAGTTTGAGGATACCTTTAAGCAGACGCTGAAGTAATATAGCAGTTCTCAATTGGTTGAGGTACTTTTGTTCTGGGTTTTAGGGAGTAGGGAGTAGGAAGTAGGGAGTAGGGTTAAGAACATTGAATGTAGGTCATATAGCCATTGGCAGATAAGTTAATTAATAAAATTGGACAAAAAAGATACAGTCCACTTATATATTGGCAATAATCAATACTTAGGTTGAATGCCAACTGCTCTATTCCCTATTCCCTATTCCCTATTCCCTATTCCCTATTCCCTATTCCGAAGTTACCTAAAAACTTTTATATCCAAAATATTAGCATAATTAAGGGCAAAAAAAGGATTAACTTAGAAACCGCTCCAGCTCCAGATGTAGTATAAATTGATATTACCAGTAGTTCTATGAACCGTTTGGCAGTATAGCACTACGCATTAAGATTAGGACATTTATAAACTCCGAAACCTAGTCCTAGCTTACTTTTGAATTCTGACTTCTCACTTCTGACGCTAAGCGTAGCGCTATATATGCCGAGTTAGGGGTTTCAGAAGTTTGGCATTATGATGGTGAATCTTTTGAGATTTATCAGTTACGAGATCGAGAATATAGTCAATAAAGTTTGGCTTTTCCTGGTTTACCTATAGGGGAAATTGAGGGATTTTTAGCAGAGGTGGACACCAAAGATTATTTGCAGTTGGTAGCAGAATTTCGGAATTGGGTGAGGAAGGGTTAAACTCGTCTAAATTCTCAACATCCCCTTTGAGATCAGAAGATGTTGAGGAACGTTTCTAAAGCATTAGATTGCAGAGTCTAAGCAACCGTGCCAGTAATAGAGTATTGTCCTAAGCTGCCGTAATCACTGTATCCGGTAGCTAAGTTTCCTTGACCCGTACCATCAATGCTTAGATAATACTGCCCTGGACTGAGATCAAGATTAAAGCTAGCGGACAGAGAACCGATGGGATTAGAAGAGCTAATCAGTTGACCGGAAGCATTATATAGCTTAGCCAGAATGTCTAAATTAGGTCCTCGCTCAAAAGGCTTAATATCTAGGGCTATGTTGCCCGTTGTTGAATTGAACTCAAACCAGTCAATGTCGTTATTTTTTTCAATGATGCCATAATTTTCCACCTGACCATCATTGATCGATAGCGCTGCTGCACTGGTTAGCTGGTTACTATAATCGTCCCGGCGATAGCCAAAACCATTTTGCCCAGTGATGATGTCTAGGTCATCTTCTTGGTTGCTGGCACCGGTATACTCACCTTTGCTCCATTGACTGAGATTTCGATCGTTGCCCTCTCCCATAATAGGAGCCCACCCGGTTTCGACACTGCCATTGCCATGACCATAGTAGTAGTCGTTGGTGGAATCACCCTCATGAGACAAACCCAAGGTATGACCTACCTCATGGCTAATAGCTTCAGCCACCGATTTCTCACTGCCTCCAGCGCGATTCTCTGAAAAAATAAAGGCGGGGGTATCACTGTCCCAGTTGAATGAATCCATATAAGCCAAACCACCGGTACCTTTTTGATACCAGGAACCATCTCCCCCAATGACAACGCGAATGCCCCATTGGGAATCACTACCGCTGGTTTTTTTGAGTTGGTCATCGGAAGGTTGGGCAGTAGTCACATTCACATCAAAGGGACTAAAGTCTTCTGCCACCCGTTGCCAAATGCGCCAAATAGTCTCTCTCTCAGCAGTGGAGAAATTGGAAGTATTCCCATCCGTGTCATAGGCAGGGGTCACAATGGAACTCCCGAAGTTCTTGTTCCATGAGGTACCTGTGGTAGTATGACCATCAAAGTCAAGGTAGATAATGTGGTCTGCCTCTAAGTTACTGTTGAGGGAAAAGACTTGGTTCGGGCTCAAGGGCTGATAGGTATTTGGTTTGCTAGTTCCAGACAACTCTAAATTATAGGAAACAATTCCATTGCTACTAGGAGCGTAGCGTTTTACCTGGGCAAAGTAAGTGCCACTGGTAGCACTGTAGTTGATAACATCGTTAGCATTGCCACCCTGTAAAGAGCTAGCCACTTGTTGGTCGCCCAAGTCAAAGATGCCATTGTTGTTAGTGTCCCGGTAGAGTCTGAGGTTAGCATCATCTCCCGCACTGATATTGTGTAGATTTAGGTTAATTTGACGGTTGTTTGAGACCCTAAACTTAAACACATCAGTGGCGTCTGAGGTAGTGAGTGTGTACCGATTGCGGCTGATGGGATTGCCGCTGAAAGTGCCTAAATTGAAAGTACCCATGATTAACTACTTGTTTCTTTTCTGTGAAAAGCACTGTAAATTAGCCCAAAAACTGGATTTTACTGGCGCTTTCCTACATCTACAGGGTAATAAACCACACCTAGTTTTTTAAGATTTGTAAGCAAAGTTTATCAGCTCTTAATTTTGAACGAAATTAGCTGAATTATCACAGCGGTCAGAGCTGATTGGTAAAAGAAGCTATAACCATGGCGCTGAAAGGCTTTCAATAATTCGGGCGCTTGTGCACGCCCTGTTCCCGGAAATCCATGTCTGTCAAAGGATTTGAGCTCTTTATATTTACTTTATAAATTAGCTCTGCTGGATTACTCTAAATTCTCAACATCCCCTTTGAGTCCGGAAAATGTTGAGGCAATGTTGAGGAAAGTTTCTAAGCCTAGTCGCTCTAAAGCCCAACGGTCAACTCTCCTACTATAGCTATAGTGGTCTACCGGATCCTAACAACTTTCATAATCAGGGTGCGGAAAAGGTTATTTAAAACGGTTGGAATCAATACCATAATATCTTCTATGGTCAGCCAGGTTTATAGCTTATAATCCCCTCTTTCAAATAGTTTTAAATCATAATTATTACTTTTCAATTGTTCAATAAAAGTAGATCCTTGAGTTTCAGTAAGTTCATGTAGGGTGGGCAGTGCACCAGACAGATCAGATCAGCTGTTAATAGGCTTGATAGGCACTGCCCACCTAGGATTCATGACTTTCAACTTTCAACTTTCAACTTTCAACAAACGTTCAGACTGCCATGCCCCGTTCCACAGCGGGTCGCTGCTGCATTGTCTCGACCCAGCGTTTGAGGTGGGGATGGTTATCTAGGGTGACTCCCAAATAGTCATAGGCAGCTACCCAAGGATAGGTAGCTATGTCGGCAATGGAGTAATCTCCAACAATGAATTCTTGTTTTGCTAATTGCTGATCTAAGACACCAAACAGACGTAGGGTTTCTTTTTCATAGCGATCGATAGCATAGGGAATCTGTTCTGGAGCAAAGCGTCGGAAGTGACTCAGTTGACCAAACATTGGTCCAACGCTTGCCATCTGGAACATCAACCATTCAATCACTTGTATTCTTGCTGCTGTATCGGTTGGCAACAACTTGCCTGTCTTTTCTGCTAAATAAATTAGGATTGCTCCTGACTCGAAAACTTTTATACCAGTATCCTGGTCAATGATAGCAGGAATTTTACTATTGGGATTGATTGCTACATATTCGGGAGTAAACTGTTCTCCCTTTGCTATGTTAATTGTGTGAACGGTGTAGGGAAGTCCTACTTCTTCGAGCATGATAGCAGGTTTGCGTCCGTTAGGCGTGGAAAAGGTATATAGATCAATCATGATTATTTTATAGGAACTCTCAATTGGGTGATGGACTTTATTTCTGGATTTTAGGGAGTAGGGAGTAGGGAGTAGGGAGTAGTGGTAATAAATTAAATTTACCTGATAAGTATGCTCAACAGTATGAGCAACGCGCTGATCTAAATTCCTCCCTGAATTTCTCCCTGATTTTATCTAAGTGCGTGCCACAATTTTTGACTCTATAAAGGTAATTTGTAATGGGCAATTAGCTATTACAAATAAAGTTTTCCCGATTACCCATTACCGATTACCCATTATCCGAGAATCGTTATCACATCCTTAAACATAAATGAGATTAGTTAGGGCATTAATTTTGTCAACTAGAGTCGGTTTACGCACAAGACCTTCCAACCGCTCAACTACTTTACCTTGGTTGAATAAAAATAGGGAAGGAATTGCTTCAATGTGATAGTGGCTGGCTAGTTGTTCGTAGTCATCAACATTTAATTTGCCTACTTTGACAACCCCATCAAATTCTGTGGCTAATTCAGTGACGATTGGATTCATTACCCGACAAGGTCCACACCATGGTGCCCAAAAATCTACTATGACTGGAATGGAACTGTTGAGGATTTCGGTTTCAAAGTTATCGTCATTTAGGGTAATATATTTGGCTGTTTCTGACATAGTTTAATTCCTCCTAAACTAGGAATGATTGTTGAGTGTTGACTGACAGTTATCAGCTATCAGCGCGTCGCGTATCAGCTTAAGCGCTACGCCCACGCTACTTGAGGTGCTATCAGCTATCAGCTTAAGCGCTACGCCCACGCTACTTGAGGTGCTATCAGCTATCAGCTATGAGTCATTGACCGTAGGCCAGGCTAATTGAGGTGCTACTTGAGGTGCTAATGCGCTACGCCCACGCTACTTGAGGTGCTTTTGAATAAAACAGGTAAGCATTGGTTTAATCTGAGTTACTTGAGCTTTTAGCTGACGGCTGACGGCTGACGGCTTAATGCTTACGATTTTTATTGAGCTACTTATACCGCTACAGCCAGGGTTTGTAATGCGCTGACAATCTCTTCTGGGTCAAGTCGCTTGGTGTAATCTAGGTCAACTAAGGCATGGGTGATGGTTCCATCGGGATTAATTACATAGGTGGCGGCAATGGGTAATTCAAAGGTTTCATCACCGTTGTGGGCAGGTAAATCAATGCCAAAGTTTTGGTAAACTGGTCGGAGTTCTTCTGGTACGGTAAAGACTAGACCAAACTCTTTGGCAATCTTATTCCCAACATCGCTTAGTACTTCAAAGGTTAGGTGGTTTTTCTCTGTAGTGGACAGGGAATTATCGGGAGTTTGAGGGGAAATAGCGACTAGGGTTGCACCTAATTTCTGAATTTCTGGTAAGAATTGCTGCAATGCTCGTAATTCTAAGTTGCAGTAAGGACACCACTGACCCCGGTAGAAGGAAATTACTACGGCTCCGGTGGCTAGTAGGTCTTGCAATTCTACCAGTTTACCTACAGCATTAGGCAGGGTAAAGTTAGGGGATTTGTCGCCAACATTGAGGCTATTGTCTACAATGCCAGAATTAGCGAGGTCTTCTCCTGCTTTTGCCATGATGAGTTTGGCTTCTTCTGGTTGCTGAGCGCGAAGCTGGGTATTTAGGTTAATCAAGTCTTGGCTTAAGGTCATGATTTACTCCTAGTTAGGTTATATTTGAACAATCGTTCCAATTAAGAGCAAAAAAAATTACTCTGTCAATTTACTGTCTCAATTTACTCTGTCAATCGAGAACGGAAAGTATGACCTTGACAATAGCTCTTAGGGTTTCTGGGTCTGGGTTGACTTTGGAGATAACCCGCAACCCTTGTATACTACTGGTGAAATATTGGGCTAATGCCTGAAGGTCATGGTTGGTTGTGATTTCCCCTTGCTCCCTTGCTGTGGATAAGGCTTTTTTAAAGGCGTTTTCCACTGAGCGCAGATTAGCAGCAATCCGGGATTTAGTCTGTGGATCGTGGGGACACAGTTCAACAGCGGTGTTGGTGAGCAAGCAGCCTCGATGGTCTTTATCGTCTACAGCCCCTTCGATCAGGTTGTAGAAAAAGTCGATAATGGCTTGCTTTGAGGCTGTGGGTGCTTCTAGGGATGCGATCGCATTTTTTACACAGGTATCATTGTAATGAGCGATCGCAGCCATGAATAGGGAACGTTTGTCACCAAAGGTGTCGTATAGACTGCCTCGGTTAATCCCCATGCTTTTGACCAAGTCCTGCATTGAGGTTCCTTCATAGCCATAAAGCCAAAAGGTTTCCATGGCTTTTTCTAGAACATCTTCTGGGTCAAAGGTTTTGTGCCTTGCCATCACCTTTGCTTAACTCGTATCTTTACTATAACAATTCTGGAACGATTGGTCAAGTAATCCAGTTGCTTCGCTGACACTGCTGGGATTTGCAGTAACTATAAGTATGTCATAAATAAATGTAATAATTTGGATGTCAGTGCAGGAGTGGACTATTGAATAACGCAGGTCTCCCGGGCGAACCAGCAAACCTTTCAGAGGTAACAGAGGTAACAGTAGATGATATTCCCGAGGCAGTAAGGGATAGACAAGATATAAAACCCCGGTCTCGTTGGCAGGTCACCTTACTAATTATTGGACTATTAGCAATAGGAGGAATCGCCTTTAGCCTGATTCCAATGGAACCAACTCCTGAAGCTCAGTCCAATCTTACCCCGTCGGGTAAAGCAACATCGACTCAAAGTCAGACAGAAGCTAGTTCACAGGGGAATAATGCTGATAACATTCTGGGACACTTACCCTACTCTGAAGTGCTAAGCTCACAACTGCAACCAATTACCCGTGATGGTCGGATTAAATTGGAGGCTGCTGCAGCTCGGAAATACAAAGCCATGGCAGCAGCAGCAAGAAGACAGGGGGTAATCCTAGTGCCAATTTCGGGTTTCCGTTCTGTGGACCAGCAAAAGTACCTGTTTTTTCAAGTAAAGGAACAGCGAGGACAGGTAGCTAGTAAACGGGCTGAAGTAAGTGCTCCCCCTGGCTACAGTGAGCATCACACTGGTTATGCGATCGATATTGGGGATGCCATGGCACCAGCTACCAACCTGAATCCTGAGTTTGAGAATACGGCAGCTTTTAAGTGGTTGGAAAAGAATGCGGCTTTCTACAGCTTTGAGTTGTCTTTTCCTAGAGACAATCCCCAAGGAATTAGTTATGAGCCTTGGCACTGGAGGTTTGTGGGAGATACCAAGAGCTTGGAAACGTTCTACAAAGGTAAGAAACCTACTCCTCTTCCTCTTCCATCGGAAACACCAAAGTTTGAGGATGAAGTATGAAGTATGAAGGTTAGCTGGTTGAAGGTTAGCTGGTTGAAGGTTAGCTGGTTGAAGGTTAGCTGGTTGAAGGTTAGCTGGTTGAAGGTTAGCTGGTTGAAGGTTAGCTGGTTATCTGGTTGAAAGGCTTGGATACTTGGATGGATCGACAGTAAAAATGGCAATTAATAATTAACAATTAACCAAGTATAATTAATAACTAACTAACAAGTAACCAAGAACAAATGCAACAAATTGCGCTGAATTTAATTGCTATTGGTGTTTTTGGCATGACCCTTTCGGTTTTGCTAGGACCACTGTTGAATATTTCTCCGGCAATCCCTGCGGTAACTACTTTTGGTGTCTTGAGTCTTGTTACTTTAGATGGCTTCAGCTTCCAAGGCAAAGGGTTAACGCTGCTGTTAGATGTATTGGCGAGTACTAATCCTGAACATCGCGGACGCATAATTCGCCATGAAGCGGGTCATTTTCTGGTGGCTTACTTACTTGGTATTCCAATCACTGGTTACACCTTAAGTGCTTGGGAAGCTTTGAAGGAGGGACAACTGGGTAATGGTGGTGTGAGCTTTGATACTGAAGCACTATCGGCTAAGGCTTATAATCTTCGAGAAATGCGATTAACCTTAGATCGATTTTGCACGGTTTGGATGGCAGGGATTGCTGCGGAAACTATAGTCTATGAGAATGTTGAGGGCGGAGCAGAAGACTGCGAAAAACTCCGAGATGCTTTGGAAGGGTTAGGTTTTTCTGGTAGTGAGTACTCAGTGAAAGCACGATGGGCTGAGCGTCAGGCGACTAGTATGATTACTGAACACTGGGAATCTTATGAAGCACTGGTGGCTGCTATGGAAAAACGGGCATCTGTGGCAGAGTGCTGTGAGGTGATTCAGTAACTATAGCGCTTTGGTTAGGGAGTCGGGAGTCGGGAGTCGGGAATCGGGAGTCGGGAATCGGGAAAGAGAAGGAGGTGTGGTAGGTGATCGGAGGTGTGAAGAGAGGGAATTATTATTATAGTTATTAAGGTTTTTGAAAGATACTTAGCACAACTGGTCCGAGGAGATGGTGATGCCCTAAGCATGACAAACCTGCTACCTGGCCAAATTCTTCCCGTTGCTGTCGGCTATAGAAACGAATCTGGTTAGGGGAAATTGGTAAAGACTTTTTTCGCTTTCTAACAGAATAGTCTACTAGGTAATAATGTCCTTTGGGTTCCAGGATCCGACTAACTTCTGAGAAAACTTGTTGAGGATTTAGGTAGTGTAAAAAGCTGATGGTATTAAATACTACTTCAAATTCTTTGTCAGCAAAGGGTAGAAATTCAGCATTGCCTTTTCTTTGACATCTCCCCCGGCTGAAGCACGGGGGATTCTACAAGGTTGCGAAGCAGCAGGGTGAACCCGTGCTGCTTCGCTTCTTGTTCGGTATGATTTTTTTAGAGAGTTAAAAAGATCGTACCGATGTGGGAGTGTCAAGCTCCCGCTACCCACCTTGGCCAGATCAAGACCTAACTGTGTGGCTACTTTTCGCGCGATATTTGCCGCTCCGTTAGTATCTGCGTTAATCAGATATCCCTTGGCTGTTTCATACAAACCACGTCTTACCCGTTTTCCTGAGGGCTTCCATCCTTTGGGTTTTTCACCATGTTTCGGTAATGGATCCTCGTCTAAGTAAGACGCTTTACTGGTATAAGATTCTTCAGTGATTGTTAGCTTGATGCCATACTCGGGGCAAAGTTGCTTCAACCTCTCTATCAATCTTTTGGTGGGAATTGCAACAAAGATTTGATTGCTTCGTCGCCCAATGTTGATTGAATCTTTTTGCCGCTCATTCCAGCCAAAAATGATATTACCAACTCTATCATTTAAGCACCGATTAATAATAAATCTGGCCGCCTTGTTGATTGCATCGCGCATTTGATTATTACGCTTTCTTTGAACCCGATCGAGGTTAGCGTCCCAGAAAAATTCAGGCTTTCCGGTCTTGTACTTTGCTACCAAGCGGGCGTACCCTTGATTCATCGACTTGAGTTTACGACCGTCGATTATGAGACTTTTGCCCTGAGTAGAGACGCCGGTGAGCCAGTTGTCGCCCCCATGGTCGAAGCTCCAAGCCTGCGAATAATCAAGATTAGGATTGTGTTCGTACGACTGCCTCCCATCGTCAATAACCCAATCGAGCCAAAGCTGCCCTAGGTAGGGGCGAATAGTTACCTCTTTGACCCAGTCGGGATCTATAAATTCTGGCGGTTCCAATGTTATCTCGCAGAGTAACTCGGGTTTAGACTCTTTGCTAACCGATGGATAGAACAGCCCTTTTTTGTAAGTTAATGCTTGCTTTGGAAAAGTAACAGCAGCTAAGCCACCTTTTTGGCGATATCTAGGAAGCCTTGGCCTGTCAACTTCGCCTTTATAATATTGCCTAACTAATTGGTTGTAACTAGTCATCGACTCCCCTACAGACTTCAACGTTTGTTGAGCTGACTGGGCAGCCATAGCCTTATAATGAGGACTCATCTTAAGAGCCTTGTCTAATTCAGGATATTTAACTGCGCATCTGTAGGTCTTCCAACCAAACTTAAGGACGTCATCACGCCAGTAAGTCGTATAGCCCTCAGGTTGTTCACGTAACCAACTATAGTGTTTTTGCTTGGCGTAATATATCGCACAATTGATTAGGCTATTGGCCTGTTCGCATTGAAACACCCAGAAAGCATTTTCTTCATCTGTAAATGTCCCCTTAACTGGGATTGTTCTATACATGTTACTATCACCTAATTGCTCCTATTATAGCTTAATTGAATTGAATGGATACGGCGGGGTAAACCCCGTCGCGTCCGTTTCATCCCCGGTCTTTAGACGCAGGGTTCTCACGTTCCCGGATTTTTTGATAGATTATTCGCTGCCGATGCTGGTTTTGCTGTCGGGCTTGAGCGAGCATTTTAGTAGATAAATCTACCCCAGTGCCTCGAAGATTGGGAAACTCTTGAGCAAGACGATTCAGTAAACGACCTGTGCCACAGCCAAGGTCTAATACATTGGGCTGATTTGTGAGTTCTATATACTCTAACAGCCGTTTATGGAGTGCTTGGTAAAATACTGTGGTGAACAGGATGTCGTAGTTTGGTGCCCACAGATCAAAGAACTTTTCTTTGATGCTAAAAAAATTACTACTCATTATGACGTTTAAATATTGTTCGCTTTTGATTTTCGGTGTAGGGTAGCTTGAATAGTTAAATGGTAGAGGAGGGAGCAAATTTAATGATTAATCCAAAAATTAATCTTGAGTAAGTTTAAAATTTACCCCTTCGTAAATATCTTGAAAAGAAACGCTTAACTCTAAGGAGTTAAGAGAAATAACGGAATTTTCTGATTCATACTCAGTGAACTGCCATTGATTGGTAGCAGTTTTATTATATTGCAGTAGACGATACTCACTTTGTTCGATTAGAATATATTCTTTGAACTCTGAAATAGAACGATAGTATAAAAACTTATCACCTTGGTCATAGTTTTTAGTAGAGTTTGATAAAACTTCGACAATTAACATCGGGTTCGTTACTGTAGTTGTACCCTTACCTGTGTAAACTGGTTCACCCTGAATCACCATAACATCTGGATAGGTATACTGACGGTAACGAGGTATCCACAAACGCACATCACCAATGTAAACTTTGTACTGTTTTCCCTTTAATCCGAGTTTGAAAAGGGTAGCAATATTAAGGGCAATTTGATTATGATTGGTAGTGTCACCAGTCATTGGTATAATTTCTCCATCCCGATATTCACTCTTGTATTCTGCTGTTTCTTCTAGTTTTAAATAGTCTTCTGGAGAAGAATATTTGGGTTCAGATATTAGTTGCATAGGTATTTAAAATTTTCCTTTGTTATTCTGTTTATCCTACGTCTAATTATTATTTTTTAATCATCCTATTGCCTATTGCCTATTGCCTATTGCCTATTGCCTATTGCCTATTGCCTATTGCCTATTGCCTATTGCCTGTTGCCCCCTAGCTACCTAGCGCCAAATCTTGATAGTGTTGTCGAAACTACCACTGGCAAGAGTTCTGTTATTCGGACCAAAGGCAAGAGCATGAATGGTGTCTGAATGACCGTTGAGAGTGCCAATTTCTTGAGTTGTATCAACATCCCATAGCTTTATAGTAGTATCTGCACTACCACTAGCGAGGATTTGGCCACTACGGTCAAATGCGATCGCATAAACCCAACCATTATGACCGTTGAGGGTGGTAATTTCCTGGGCAGTGCTAATATCCCAAAGCTTGATAGTACCGTCAGCACTAGCACTGGCTAGGGTCTGTCCATTGGGAGTGAACGCGATCGCAAGCACCTGGTCTGAATGCCCTTCAAAGGTGTGAATTTCCTGACCACTTAAGGCATCCCACAGCTTGATGGTAGCGTCAGCACTACCACTAGCAAGGATTTGGCCATCTGGCCTAAAGGCTACTGAATTAATCAATGATGAATGTCCGGTCAGAGTAGTGAGCTGCTTTAGGGTACGAACATCCCAAAGCTTAATGGTGCGATCACTAGCGCCACTGGCAAGGTGGTATCCTTGGGGGTGAAAGGCAATGGAATTCACGTCACCGGAATGCCCTGTGAAGGTGAAAATCTCCTTACCATTACGCACATTCCAGAGTTTGATGGTCTCGTCAGCGCTACCACTGGCAAGACTTTTTCCCTGAGGACTAAATGCCACAGCACGCACTTCAGCGGAATGCTTAGAAAACCAACCTCCAAAGGTAAGGATTTCCCAGGCTGTTTTCAACTCCCACAACTTGATAGTTTTGTCCCTACATCCACTGGCTAGGGTACGTCCATCAGGGCTAAAGGCTACAGAATAAATTTCATCGGAATGACCGTTGAGAGTGGTTGCTGCAAAAACGATAATCCTGGGATTACCTCTTGGTGGCCGAGAGTTGCTTGTTACATTAGTTTTACCAGTTTTACCAGTTTTACCAGTTTTACCAGTAGATTGGGGAGTTTGTTGATTACGGTGGAATTGCCCCCAGGTCAGACCAGCTTCGGTTTCTTGGGTGATTCCTAAATCGTCCATCACTGCGATCGCGGATTGATACCTGAGCTTGATGGAACTCTGAATCATTTTGTCGAGAATCCGACTCAATTGTCTACTGACGGGATTATGGAGCAAAAAATCCCGCCAGACAAAGCCATTTTCCATCGGATCGTATAAATTAAATGGCTGAGTTTGGGTCAATAAATGAATGCAGGTGACCCCTAAACTATAGATGTCACTGGCAAATACTGCTTTACCAAAGATTTGTTCCGGGGCCGCATAACCAGCACTACCAATAGTTGTGCCAGTTTTGGCTAAGGTAGTGCGTGTGGCATACTTGGCTGCACCAAAATCTACCAATACCAGGTCTGGGGGAGTGATAATGCCTTGGCCAGCACTGGGGCGGAGGATACCACGACGAATGATATTCTCTGGCTTGATATCCCGATGAATTACCTTACCTTGGTGGATAAAGTTGAGCACTGGTAACAACTGACTCAGGAGTCTACGAATCTGACTTTCTCGGAATGGTTCAGTTGCTGCCAACTCTTGAGCTAAATTTTCCCCATGGATAAATTCCTGAACTATGTACCAGTGATGATCTTGTTGAAAATGGGCGAAGAGTTCAGGAATCTGGGGGTGTTTGCCCAACTGTTCCAAGCGCAAGGCTTCCTGGTGAAATAATCGAGCAGCTCTGGTAGGATAATTGTTACCTTTATTGTTACCTTGATTATTAGCTTGATTATTACCTTGGGGGTAAAACTGCTTAATCACACAGTAGGATTTAGAGGCTTTTCCCTCGTCGATGGCCAAAAGGGTTCTGCCAAAGCCTCCTGCTGCAATCAGCTTAATAGCTCGGTATTGCTGTCCTAACAAGAGTTTAGTGCCGCAAGTTTGGCAAAACTTGTTGGCATCAGGATTGTAAGGCTTAGGGCAGTTGGGATTGAGACAGTAGCTCACAGAAACAACTGGTTAGATTACTTGTGTAAGCATTCAGCCGTCAGCTGTCAGCCGTCAGCTAATCAAGGGGAGGTAGTAAACAAGCTTACGGGCTGGTACGGCTGCTTGAAAATCTCTGCTAGTCTTACTGATCCGACCCCGTCCAGTTAAAGCCCCTGATAGCACCTCAAGTACCGTGCGCGTAGTGCATCAGCTGATAGCTGATAGCTGATAGCTGAATACTTACTTACTTGTATTGTTTCATAACCCAGAAATAGGTTGAAAATTCCGTAATCGCAACGCATTAGTTACCACAGATACTGAACTAAATGCCATCGCTGCACCAGCAATAATGGGATTGAGTAACCAGCCAAAGATCGGGAATAACACACCAGCCGCAATCGGAATTCCTAATACATTGTAGATAAAGGCAAAAAAGAGGTTAGTGCGAATAGTGCGGAAGGTAGCACGACTTAGTTGAATGGCTGTAATGATGCCTTGTAAATCCCCGGAGATTAGGGTCAGATCAGAAGCTGCGATCGCAACATCAGTACCTGTACCAATGGCAATGCCCACGTCTGCTTGAGCCAGAGCTGGGGCATCATTAATCCCATCCCCTACCATTGCTACAGTTTTGCCTTCTTTTTGGAGAGTAGAGATGATGCTAGCTTTTTGATCTGGTCGGACTTGAGCAAATACCCGATGGATGCCAACCTCGTTTGCGATCGCATCAGCAGTTTGTTGATTATCTCCGGTTAGCATTACTACCTCTAATCCCAACCGCTTCAAGGCTTTCACCACCTCAGCTGAAGCAGGTTTTAGGGCATCAGCAATGCCCACAATGCCTTCAACTTTACCATCAACTGCGATCCAAACTACCGTTTTACGGCTCGCCTCCCAATCCCCCTGATAGTCTGCTAAAGACCGATCCGGTTGCACCGTCACATCTGTGTCAATCCCTAATTCTTCCATCCATCGTTTTGTCCCAATCTGCACCAATCTCTTGCCCTTGAGCCCATCATCTGTCGGTTCGGAAGAGAAGAGGGGATGATCATGATCAACAATTGCCTGTACCCCACTGCCAGCAACAGCAGTAAAATTCTCTGGTGTTGGTAACTGCAATCCTATTCCCTGAGATTGGGCATAGCGCACCACTGCTTCAGCTAAGGGATGTTCCGAATGACTCTCTACCACTGCCGCTAGTTGCAACAAGTTGATTTCATTGCTGCCGGTAAAGCTGCCCAGTTCTGAGGAGGAGTCATAGATGCCTCCAACTGTAATAAAATCCGTTACCGTAGGTTTCCCTTCCGTTAGGGTTCCGGTTTTATCTAGGACGATGGTTTGCAGTTGATGAATCAATTCCAGACTTTCGGCATTTTTAATTAAAATCCCGTTTTCTGCGCCTTTACCAGTCCCTACCATCACTGCCGTTGGAGTAGCTAGACCTAAAGCACAGGGACAAGCAATGACTAACACCGCCACCATATTAATCATCGCTAGGGTAGGATTTCCTGTGGTCATCCACCAAACTCCAAAGGTGACCATTGCGATCGCAATCACTACCGGCACAAACCAACCTGTCACCTGATCTGCTAAGGTTTCAATCGGTGCTTTAGACCCTTGAGCCTGGTGTACTAACTTAACAATCTGTGCCAGTACGGTATCTTTCCCGACCCGAGTCGCCTGGAACTGGAAGCTACCAGTTTTATTAATCGTTGCTCCAATCACTTCATCCCCCGGCTGTTTCTTGACCGCAACACTTTCTCCTGTCACCATGGCCTCATCTACACTAGAAGCCCCTTCTATAACTATGCCGTCTACCGGAATAGTTTCTCCTGGACGCACTAATACCACATCCCCAACTTGCACCTGAGCCAAGGGAATATCCTGGGCTTGACCATGGCGAATCACACGAGCGGTTTTAGCTTGTAATCCCATCAATTTACGAATTGCTTCAGATGTCTGTCCTTTAGCCCGGTGTTCCAGCAATCGCCCTAGCAAAATCAGGGTAATCACTACAGCAGTGGTTTCATAGTACACAGGGAGAGTTACCCCTTGGGGTAGGAAAGATTTCAAAACAACCGGGGGCAACACAGTGGGAAACAGAGAATAGACATAGGCAGCACTAGTCCCAAGGGTGACTAGGGTATTCATATCTGCTGTTTTGTGTTTCCAGGCTTTCCATGCTCCAGTTAAAAAGGACTGTCCACACCAAAACAGAACCGGTGTGGTTAATACCAGCTGTAGCCAAGGATGATGTAACCAAGATGGAATCCAGGGGATAGATAATCCTGTCATCATCGGTAGTGAACCAATCACTAAGACAGTACTGAGCACAGCACCGACAATGAATTTTCGTTTTAGGTCAAGGGTTTCCGCTTGACGTTGCCATTCGAGATCATCAGGCTGATCACTGATATCCTCGATCGGGAAAGCTTGGTAGCCAGCATCACTGACTGTCTGTTGAATCAGTCTAGTTAGTTGCTGGTTAGTTTTTTGGGGGTTAGTTTCCTCGGTATTGTAGGTAATACTAGCTTCTTCTGTACCAAAATTGACGCTGCACTCTACCACACCTGGAACGGCTTGAATCACCGTTTCAATGCGTCTGGCGCAACCAGCGCAGCTCATTCCTTGTAAACGAAAGTTTTGTTGTTTCATGATTGACCCTCACCCTACAGTTAAAGGATAAACTCTCTAGTTTAGTGGAGAGTCAAGGGGATAAGTGTTAGTGGGTAAGGATTCAGCTTAAGCGCTACGCGCACGCTACGCGAACAGCCTTCAGCCGTCAGCCGTCAGCTGACGTAACAGAAATTAAACCAATGCTTAGGGAGTAGCCAAAAAATAAAATACCAGATTTTAGCTTGTAGGGTGGGCAAAAACATTTTGGTTCAAATGAGTCTTATAGATAAGATAACTTTGCCCACCCTACTTTAATTGGTATTTTTTTTACATGCAAGTCCCTTACCTGTTTTATTCAAAAGCTGTGAGCTGATAGCTGATAGCTGATAGCTGATAGCTGACCGCTGACCGCTGATAGCTTACATTTACTTTGTCTTATTTCCCCCAATCAGTTCACGAGCACGCAGTTTTACCAGAACTTTTATTCGGCGCTTGAATTCTTCAAAATCCTCTGCACTCATGTCTGTCTTCTGCCATGGTTCCCGTTGCATCAATCTTTTAAACCACTGATCCATGTTAGGATAATCAGTAAGATTAATCTCTAACTTCGGCAATAACGATATTGCTGCGACCGCAACGATATCTCCTAAGGTTAACTGGTCCGAAGCAAAGTAAGGGCTGTTTCCTAGCAAGTCTGATAAAAATTTGAGTACTCTATCTAGCTTCCGCTTGGCTAGTTTAAATTGTGGTGAATCTTCCTTTTGACAGATTAGTTGAATTACTGGGGAAAATAGCTCATTAGCAGTCAACAATTGTACCATCCGTACCTTGGCTAATGCCTCTGGTGAAGTTGGCAGCAGTGCAGGTGTGGGATATTTGGCTTCCAAGTAGTCCATAATTGCCAAGGATTCTACTAACCGCAAACCGTTATCTTCCAGAACGGGAATGTGATGAAAGGGATTAATTTCTAAAAACTCTGGTTTAAATTGATCGCCATCTAATTTAAGTAATACTGTTTCAAAGGTAAGGTTTTTTTCTAGTAACGTGAGCCAGACACGACGAGCATTTGGGGAGAGGGGATTGTAGTAGAATTTGAGCATCGATTATTTATCCGGAAGTTTACCTTTGAAGTTTAGCTTAAGTTTACCGAAAAAAAACTTTTGGTTGGTTGTTATAGCGCTACGCGCAAGGCATGCTAGCAATAGGCATGCTAGCAACAGTTGACTACAACAGCTTAGGTGCGCTCTTACCATTAAGAATTAAATTCGCCACGGGTCGCACTTTTGCTGCTTGTATCAATGTCCTAACTTTAATGCGTAGTGCTATATAGAGGTTCTAGCATTTATGAGGTACACTTTTCAAACTCAAAGTCCCCCTTATTAAGGGAAACGGGGGATCAATTTGTACCTTATGGGATAGATAATTGCTATAAAAGGTAAGATTAGTTCTGAAACTTCAGGGTCTGTGAACTCAAAAAGTTAGCTAGTGTAACGGGAGGGAAATTAAGAAACTAATGGGGATCGCAACAACCCAACCCTGGCACCACAAGTTCACCAAAACTAGCCCATCAGAGAATTTTCCCATACCTGAGTGATAGTCTGTCGGACATCAGCAAAGGCGGAAGCTAACCTAATGGGCTTACTATTGTTGGCAGTTCGTGTGATCGGCTGCTACTGTTTTGGGATCACTGAATTGAGTAGATTATAAATGTTGTGTGTTTTTTATAATAAATAATGGTGGGTTACGGCTTGGCCTAACCCACCCTACAAGATCACAATGATTGCGCTATGCCTGTTGTCTTGCGAGTTAAAGGATATAAGTTTTCGTTCTATATGGCTGATCTAGCTGAACCACCTCATATTCATGTCAACAAGGATAAGCATGAGGCAAAATTTTGGTTAGAACCAATCGCACTTGCTAAGTCAGTTGGGTTCAAACAACATGAACTTAACGAAATTGAACGTATCTTAAAAGCAAATCAGAGCTTTATTTTAGAAGTTTGGTATAAGGAGCTGAAAAAAAGTGATAGCAACTAAAGTTCAACTCCAGATTGACGACAACTACAATCCGATTATTCCCATTTACATTCCCAATCTGGATGAAGTTCGTATATTTGCCCACCAACTCCATGCCCAAGGGCTAACCTGGACAGGGGAAGCATTTAGCTGGTCAGCGGAATATACCTCTGAGCAAGCTAATCCACCATTAGACTCTCAAATGGAGTTTACCCCTGCTAGCTTTTGTATTGGTGAAAGTGGTATCTGGTTTTTCTCACTAACCTGGGAAAATGGCAAAGATCAAGAACCTGTTGAATTTCTAGACGATCGAAACCTTGTTTGAGAAATCGACTGAATGGCACTTACCTAAAAAGTCAGCCCTGAGATGATTGATGGTGCGTTACGGCTTCGCCTAACGCACCCTACGATATCTACAATATCAAATTATCGAACTTAGAAAGAACCGAAAAGATAATTACCAGGAGAATCTGGGTCATCACTTTTGTGAAATTGTTCAAGCAAGTCTTTAAACTGATCCTTAGACAAAGTGTTACCTGCTTTCAGATTTAGCTTAGAGCAAGCAATCTCTAATTCTTCATCGCTAACTCCCCAGGCTTTGAGCAAATTATAAAATTCTTCAGGACTTATAACACCATCCCCATTCTGATCAAACAGCCATACAGAAATACCAGCAGGGTTGCCCACCCTCCGAGCTTCTCAACGCAACTGATCAGGCAACTTGATCCGACTGATTGCCTGCTCTTGTTCCTTTAGGCATAGTTCCTGTTGGGCTATAATTTTTTCCTGTTCCAGAAATTTTTTATAAAGGGCTTGGACCGCAGCCATTATGATGCCATTATCATCAATTGACACATCCTTATGACCGACATTCAATCTATTATAAGCAGTATCAAGCATTAGTCTATTCCCTCACTTTGCTCCGACACCAAATCGGCAAGTTTTTCCAGCAAGCGGGCGTTTTTCTCCAGCTTTTCCTGATTTTGTGCAATGCGATGGTTTTGCTCTTCAATCAGCTGATTTAGCCCCTTGATGGAAGCCAGACAAACACCAATGGCGTCCATATGAAATATGTGCTTGTCCGTGTTGCCAAGACCGAACGCTCCGTAAAAATCCTGTGCCATTGGCCCCATATGACGGATTGCAGGATCCTCAGATTTATAGTTCCAGGTTTGGATGGGGATGTCTGCTAATTTTTTCAAAACCACTTGAGGATTGGTCGCCTCTACATTTTCCACAAACTCCGGATCAGCCGACAATGGAATTGCCCGCCGCGATAAACGCTTCATGATGTCGTTAACAATGCTCATGTTTTATTTGAGAACATAATGGTCATTCTGGAACAAATCTATGGTCAAAACGAAAGCAGAGCCCCTGTCGAGATCTCCGCTTTCCTAAAGTTTACGGCCAAGCCAACATTCAGAGCAAAGAGGCCAAAACCTGATCTACATCAACATCGGCAATGTTTTGCTTGAGGTGGCGATCGCTACGAGTACGAGCTAGTGCAGGCTCTGCGATCATCAAAAATGTGATGACAATGGGAAATACCACAACCAGGACAGATATTGCAGTAGTTAGCCACTTTTTCAGGTTCATTGGATTTCTCCTTAGATAGATTTTAGGTAAAGT
>NZ_GL890828.1:21625-92766 GCF_000211815.1 Moorena producens 3L | reverse complement strand
TCAAAGCTGCCACCAAGAATCACTGGAGCAAGCCGAAAGGCAAACCGAAAGGTTGAGGATATTCAGGAGCTGGATGAGGCGAAAGTTTCACGTCCAGTTCTGAAGCGGAGGTGCCCTGGGTAATACCAGGCATCGACCGTAACAGGGGAGTTTGAGGGGGCGAAATTCCCCATCCCTGCGACGGGTGGGGATGGATAGCCCCTTGGCCGTAGGCCACGCTAAGCGAACAAAAACTTTTAGCGATGGGTTGACGATGTACCACAAAATATATATAATGGTACATATGTCGATAAATGAGGTCAAAGCAATAAGACATCAAGCAGTCAAGGTCAGGATCTATCCAACTCAAGAACAAGTTCATATACTTGCTCAGCACTTTGGCTGTGCCCGCTGGTGGTGGAATTATGCATTGAATCAGTGCATAGAAACCTACAAAGAAACCGGTAAAGGGTTGTCTCGCGCTGCCCTCAATGCTATGTTGCCAAAACTCAAAAAAGATAAAGAAACTGAATGGCTAAAAGATTGCTACTCTCAGGTGTTGCAAGCTGTGAGTCTAAATCTTAGCCGTGCATATCAAAATTTTTTTGAGGGTAGAGCAAAATATCCTAGATTCAAGTCATATCATCATCGCCAATCAATCCAATATCCACAGCGCGTATGCCGCGTAGGAGATTGCCTTAAGTTTCCTGGAAAACTGGGAACTGTCAAGGCAATAATACACCGACCATTAGATGGAGAAATCAAGACTGTTACCGTCAGCAGGACTCCGTCTGGGAAATACTATGCTTCTGTGCTGATGGAGTATGAATCAGAGGACAGGCAGCCTTCCACAGAAGGAAAGGTTATCGGGATTGATTTGGGCATCAAAGATTTTGCGATCACCTACGACGGCGAAAAGACCTCTAAATTTGGTAATCCCAAGCATCTAGCTAAATACGAAAAAAAATTAGCCAAAAAGCAACGTATCGCTGCTCGAAAGAAGAAGAGCAGTAACGGGCGAAAAAAAGCCAGAAAAATTGTAGCTAAAGTATACGAACGGATTGGAAATGTCCGCCAAGACTACCTGCATAAGCTATCCAGAAAAATAGTTGATCAGAATCAAGTAGTGGTAGTCGAAAACCTAAATGTCAAGGGCATGGTTCGTAACCATAAACTAGCTAAAGCAATATCTGACCTGGGTTGGGGAATCTTTGTCAATTTCCTTTCTTATAAGTGTGAAAAAGAAGGAAAGGTATTGGTTGAGATAAACCGGTGGTTCCCCAGCTCTAAAACCTGCTCTAATTGTCATTATCAAATCAAGGAGTTACCGCTTGATGTAAGGGCTTGGACTTGTCCAAGTTGTGGAACTCATCACGACAGAGATGGTAATGCGGCAAATAATATCAGAGCAGAAGGTATCAGAATGCTATCCTCCTCTGGGACGGGGGAGGTTAACGCCAGTGGAGAAGAAGTAAGACCAAGACGTGGACGTCCGTCCAAGTTGAGGCATTCTTCCGTGAAGCTGGAAGCCCCAACCTCTACATTCGCGTAGCGTGGCCATAGGCCAAGTAGGTTGGGGTAGTTCACAATATTCGAATTAAATGTTGATTAACATAATTGAATGCCTATTGATTTTCGCAACACCAATAGCCTCTGGGCTTCCATCCTGGTAGAAACCCTACAGCGCTTGGGATTGACCACAGCAATCATCTGTCCAGGGTCACGCTCAACCCCTCTAACTGTTGCGTTTGCTCAACACCCACAGATCGAGGCGATTCCAGTTCTAGATGAACGTTCAGCCAGCTTTTTCGCCTTAGGCATTGCTCGACAATCAGGAAAACCAGTTGTCCTGGTTTGTACCTCTGGCACGGCTGGGGCTAATTTCTATCCCGCTGTGATTGAAGCCAGAGAAAGCCGAGTACCACTATTAGTTTTGACTGCTGACCGTCCCCCAGAACTCCAAGATTGTCATTCCGGACAAACCATTGACCAAATCAAATTATACGGCAACTATCCCAACTGGCAAAGTACCCTAGCGGTCCCTAAAGCTGATATCAGTATGCTCCGTTATCTACGGCAAACCGTAGTTCATGCTTGGGAGCGAGCCTCCTTTGGCAGCACTCCGCTAACACATTTTCCTACCCCTGGTCCAGTACACCTAAATCTACCCTTCCGTGACCCCCTCCCACCCATTCCCGACACAACCACTAACCCATTAAAATCCCAATTACAACCAGAAGAATTCTTCGCTCACTGTCAGCAGCAAGCTGTAACTGACAACCTGCAAGCTGTAACTGACAACCTGCAACCTGCAACCGCGAAAGTCATACAACAGTGGCAAGAATCCCAGCAAGGAATAATTATCGCTGGTCCAGCTCAACCCCAAAATCCCAAAGACTATTGTAATGCGATCGCATCCTTGTCCAAAACCTTAAGATGGCCTGTACTAGCAGAAGGGCTCTCACCGGTAAGAAACTATTGCGACCTCAACCCCAATCTAATTTCCACCTATGACTTGATCCTGCGTAATCCACGATTAGCGCAACAGCTAAAACCCACAATGGTTATTCACATTGGTGAACTACCGATTAGCAAAGAACTGCGTGCTTGGTTGGATAAATGTCAACCGCGACGTTGGGTGATTGACCCTAGCCACCACAACCTCGACCCCCTCCATGGCAAAACAACTCATCTGCGGATGAGTGTAGAACAACTGGGGATATGGGTAAAGGAGTTGAAAGTTAACCAGTTGAAGGTTGACAAGTTGACGGTTGACAGGTTGACGGTTGACAGGTTGACGGTTGAAGGTTCACCATCGTTGACGGTTGACAGGTTGAAGGTTGAAAGGTTGAAGGTTGACGATTCTAACCTGCAACCTGATAACCTCCAACCTGATAACCTGCAACCTGATAACCTGCAACCTGATAACCTGCAACCTGATAACCTGCAACCTGATAACCTGCAACCTGATGACCTGCAACCTGATAACCTGCAACCTGATAACCTGCAACCTGATAACCTGCAACCTGATAACCTGCAACCTGATAACCTGCAACCTGATAACCTGCAACCTTACCTAAAAAAGTGGTGTGAGGCTGAAGCGAAGGTCAGGGCAAAGGTTGACCAAACAATGACTAAAATGAGTCAGTTGTTTGAAGGGAAAGCGGCTTGGTTACTGTCCCAATGTCTACCACCGGAAACACCTCTATTTATTGCTAACAGCATGCCAGTCAGAGATGTGGAGTTCTTTTGGAAACCTGGTAACAGGAGGATTCGACCTTGGTTTAATCGGGGCGCTAATGGGATTGATGGTACCTTATCAACAGCTTTAGGTATTGCTCATCGTAATCAAAGTAGTGTGATGCTAACGGGTGACTTAGCATTTTTGCATGACAGCAATGGTTTCCTAATTAAAAACAAGTTTGTTGGTCATTTAACCATTATATTAATTAATAACAATGGTGGTGGCATTTTCGAGATGTTGCCCATTGCCAAATTTGACCCACCCTTTGAAGAATTCTTTGCCACACCCCAAGATGTCAATTTTTCACAGTTGTGTCTGACTTATGGAGTAGAGCACCAGCTGATTGAATCATTGCAGCAGCTCAAGCAAGGTTTAAACCCACTTCCTAGCCAAGGCATTAGAGTGTTAGAATTGCCTACTGACCGTAGAAAAGATGCTAGTTGGCGTCAAAATATTTTAAGTCTAATGACTACTGATTTTTTCATTAGTAACTAACATGAACCAGGCGATTTCTACCGGCAGTTTTTGCCTTATATAGTGCTTTATCAGCCTCGTAAAATAAATTATCTGGGGATGATTTTACTGAGGGAATCGTACTGGCACCCCCCAGGCTGACGGTAACAATGTCACTCACCAGAGAACCAGAATGAGGGATCGCCTTTTTGTAGAGTTTAGTTTCAATTGTCTCTGCTACCTGAATAGCGCCTTGTATATCAGTACTCGGCAAAATTACCACAAATTCCTCACCCCCATAGCGAGCCACCAGATCCCCTGGACGCTTTGCTGCTTCACCAAGGATTTGAGCAACTTGTTTAAGACACTCATCTCCTGATTGGTGTCCATAAGTGTCATTGTAACGCTTAAAAAAATCAATGTCACACAATACTAAAGACAAGGGGTTTTCTTCCCGTGCCAGTCGATACCATTCGTTGTTAAAATATTTGTCAAAGGCTCGGCGGTTGGCAACTTGGGTTAAGCCATCGATAGTAGCGAGGCGTTCCAACTCTTTATTGGCGATTTTTAACTGTATCATTGTCCAACTTGATTCAATCAAACGACGTACTCTTCGTCGCAAAACTGGCCAGTGAATTGGCTTAGTTATATAATCCGTCGCACCGGCTTCAAACGCTCGTTCTACAGATTGCTCATCATAGAGTGCTGTAATCATTAGTATAGGAGGACATTCGGAACCAAAGTTATCCTTCAATTTAGCACAGCAGGTAAACCCATCAAGTATGGGCATTCTGGCATCTAACAGCACAATGTCTGGCAATTTTTGCTCACAGATATTCAGACATTGCTCACCGTTGCTAGCTTCAATGACTTTATATCCTTCCTTTGTCAAGCTACGACGTAGCACCAAGCGTAGGATCTTCTCATCATCAACCACGAGAACCTGAGGAGTTTTATTATTAAAGTTATTCAAGTCAGTATTATCCATTATTGCTGCTTGAGTCAGTAATGTATTTCTTATCGATAGCTCTTGGTTATCTTGGCTAGAAATTAATTGAAATTTTGATCGGTAATATCTGTTTAATCTAACCTAAGAGGATTAAATCTTCTAAAGATTAGTCAACAATCAAGTCGTAACCCCTGAAACTGTTATAGCCGAATCCTTGACCTAAAAAGGATTTCGCCTTATTCAAAGATAAACAGGATTTAACGCACAGACTCTACCTGTAGTGTGGGCAAAAACATTGCCCACCCTACAGGTAGAGTAAAATTGAGGTATTTGCGTAAGTCCTAATAAATTAATGTAGACCGACGGACTTGGAAACACTCCTGCATCCAGTGGTAATGCCAGTGGTGAGATAAGTTAACCTATTCAACAACAGTCAATTTGCCCCAGGCATTGCTATTCCTAGTAAAATGAGAGAAACAGCTATCCTGGAAGCCCTATTGTCAAGTACCCACTGAACTAATGGCACTTTCCTCGATCATTCGGACACTAGAGCACTCCCCTCTCACCAGTGAACTACTCACGAAACTCAATCGCCAACAGTCTCTATCTCTGAATGGTATTCCCCGTTTGCCAAAGGGATTAGTAGCATCAGCCCTGGCCAAGGCAGACCAACGTCTGCTATTCGTAGTCTGTAGCACCCTAGAAGAAGCAAGTCGCTGGGCAACCCAACTGGAAGCCATGGGTTGGGATACAGTCCACTTATACCCCACCTCAGAAGCATCCCCCTATGAACCCTTTGACCCAGAGTCGGAAATGACCTGGGGACAAATGCAAGTATTGGCAGATTTGGTCGAAAGGTTGAAGGTTGACAGGTTGCCAGTTGAAAGTTCGGACTTACAACCTTCATTGGTTCAACGTTCAACTCATGGGATGGCTATTGTTGCCACTCAAGCAGCACTCCAACCCCACTTGCCCCCTGTCGATGCCTTTAAGCCCTACTGCCTTACCCTTAACCAGGGCATGACTTGGGATGGCAAAAACCTTGATCAAAAGTTGGCACAGCTGGGTTATGAACGGGTTCCCCTAGTGGAAACAGAAGGTCAGTGGAGTCGGCGGGGTGATATTGTAGATGTTTTCCCGGTAGCCTTAGAATTGCCAGTGCGACTGGAATGGTTCGGGGATGAGTTAGAGCAGTTGCGGGAGTTTGACCCCGCAACCCAGCGTTCCCTGGATAAAATTGACGGCATCGTGCTGACCCCCACGGATTTTGGTCACATTATTAGCCAAGTGCTGAGAACCTCAAAGGCTGAACTAATCCAATCTTATCTCTCACCTCAGGAGCAAGAATCTTTCGAGGAAGGTCAGTCTTTAGAGGGTAGCCGCCGTTTCTTGGGTATTGCCTTTGACCAGCCAGCCTCTCTACTAGATTACCTGCCAGAAAATACTTTAATTGTCATTGATGAACCAGAACAGTGTGCTGCCCATTGCGATCGCTGGGTGGAACATGCCGAAGAACAATTAGAGGAACTGAATCATTCCCTGCCCTGTCTCCATCGTTATTTTGATCATGCTCTAGAGTTGAAGGTTAACCAGTTTCAGGTTGAAGGTTCACCACCGTTGAATGTTAACCAGTTTCAGGTTGAAGGTTCACCACCGTTGAAGGTTAACCAGTTTCAGGTTGAAGGTTCACCACCGTTGAAGGTTAACCAGTTTCAGGTTGAAGGTTCACCACCGTTGAAGGTTAACCAGTTTCAGGTTGAAGGTTCGAACCTTGGCCAAAAGGCCACGTTACGCGAACAATCTAATAACCTTCAACCAGCCAACCTTGGCCAAAAGGCCACGCTACGCGAACAACCTACTAACCTTCCACCAGCCAACCTTGGCCAAAAGGCCACGCTACGCGAACAACCTACTAACCTTCCACCAATCCTGTATTTATCAGAATTGGTGGAAGAAACTACCCAAAATGCCGTTAATCTGGCTAGCCGCTCTGTACCAGTAACACCCCACCAGTTTGCCAAACTAGCAGAAGTACTCCGAGAGCAGAGCGATCGCCGTTTCTCTATTTGGCTGGTTTCTGCCCAACCTAGTCGTTCCGTTGCCCTGCTCCAAGAACATGATTGTCCTGCCCAGTTTGTCCCCAACCCTCGGGATTACCCAGCTATTGAAAAATTAAATATCCAGAGGACAGCGGTAGCGGTCAAGTATTCGGGCTTAGCCGAACTAGAGGGATTTATCCTCCCTACTTACCGCATCGTGGTTGTGACTGACCGGGAGTTCTTTGGGCAGCATACCTTGGCAACTCCCAGTTATATCCGTAAGCGCCGCCGTGCTGCCTCCCAACAGGTTGACCCCAATAAGCTACGTCCAGGGGATTATGTGGTTCACAAGAATCATGGGATCGGTCAGTTCCTCAAGCTGGAAAAATTAAGCATAAATAATGAAACTCGTGAGTATTTGGTGATCAAGTACGCTGATGGTTTGCTCCGGGTGGCAGCGGATCAGTTGGGAGTACTATCTCGGTTTCGACATACAGGTACGGGTTTGCCTCAACTCCACAAGATGTCTGGTAAAACCTGGGAGAAAACCAAAAATCGTGTCCGTAAAAGTATTAAGAAAGTAGCGGTGGATTTGCTGAAGCTCTATGCCCAGCGAGCACAGCAGTCTGGTTATTGCTTTCCAGCGGATTCCCCTTGGCAGCAGGAATTAGAAGATTCTTTCCCCTACCAACCTACTCCTGACCAACTCAAGGCGATACAGGATGTGAAACGGGATTTAGAGAGCGATCGCCCTATGGATCGCTTAGTTTGTGGGGATGTGGGGTTTGGTAAAACAGAAGTGGCAATTCGGGCTATTTTTAAAGCTGTGACCTCTAACAAGCAAGTAGCTTTCCTTGCCCCAACCACTATCCTTACTCAGCAGCATTATCATACCATCAAAGAACGGTTTTCTCCCTACCCCATCAATGTCGGTCTACTCAACCGCTTTCGTAGCCCCCAGGAAAAGCGTGATATTCTTCAACGCCTTAAAACTGGGGAGTTAGATGTGGTGGTAGGTACCCATCAGTTGCTAGGGAAAAGTGTAACGTTTCGAGAGTTAGGGCTGCTGGTGATAGATGAAGAACAGCGGTTTGGTGTCAACCAGAAGGAAAAAATTAAATCTTTCAAAACTCAGGTAGATGTATTGACCCTCAGCGCTACTCCCATTCCCCGTACCCTCTATATGTCCTTATCGGGGGTACGAGAAATGAGTTTAATTACTACACCACCACCCTTACGGCGTCCCATTAAAACCCACTTATCTCCCTATAAACCAGAAGCTGTCCGCACCGCCATTCGTATGGAACTTGACCGAGGCGGTCAGGTATTCTATGTCGTACCTCGCGTTGAAGGGATTGAAGAAGTTGCTGCGGAACTCAGGGAAATGATCCTTGAGGCCAGAATCGCCATTGCTCACGGTCAGCTCGACCCAGCAGAATTAGAGTCAATTATGCTCACCTTTAGCAACGGTGAGGCAGATATCCTAGTGTGTACTACGATTATTGAATCTGGGCTAGATATTCCTAGAGTCAACACCATTGTGATCGAAGATGCTCACAAATTTGGTCTTGCCCAACTCTACCAATTGCGAGGACGAGTAGGTCGGGCGGGGATTCAAGCCCACGCTTGGTTACTTTATCCTAACCAGAAGGTACTCTCAGAAGCAGCCAAGAAACGCTTACGAGCAATTCAGGAGTTCACTCAACTCGGGTCAGGTTATCTGTTAGCAACCCGGGATATGGAAATTCGAGGGGTGGGGAATCTCCTAGGTGTAGAACAATCCGGTCAGATGGAAGCCATTGGCTTTGACCTCTACATGGAAATGCTGCAAGAAGCGATTAAGGAAATTCAAGGGCAAGAAATTCCCCAAGTAGATGATACTCAGATTGACCTTCAGATTACAGCCTTTATTCCCGCTGACTATATTCCAGATATAGACCAAAAAATCAGTGCTTATCGAGGAGTAGCTGCAGCAGCCTCCCAAAAGGAGTTAGCACAGATCGCAGCAGATTGGAGCGATCGCTATGGTCCAATTCCCTCCGTGGCAGAGCAATTACTGCGGGTGATGGAGCTAAAACAGTTAGGGAAGTCTTTGGGATTTTCCCGAATTCGACCTGAGGGTAAACAACACATTCTCCTAGAAACACCCATGGAGGAACCAGCCTGGAAGTTACTGCAAGAGAACCTGCCCCAACATTTGCGATCGCGTTTTGTCTATTCTCCTGGTAAAGTTACGGTTCGTGGTTTAGGTCTGCTCAAGACGAATAAACAGCTAGAGAGCCTGATTGACTGGTTAGGCAAGATGCAAGGCGCACTGCCAGAACCGACTGTGGTTGGGTTACCCCAATCCCCAATCCCTAATTCCTAATCCCACACTCCCTAATCAGTAATTGGTAACTGGGGAGTGTGGGGAGATGGGGAGATGGGGAGATGGGGGAGGTTTTTATTAAGGGTAATTATCCTGATACCGAGTTGCATTCAAAGATAGTAGATCCGGAGATGGGGAGATGGGAAGATTGGGGGAAGAGAAAGTTGTACGTTTGAGCGCAACTTGGTATGAGATCATATAAGATGATGGCTGTTGAGTGTTCACCAGCAAAAGTCAACAATCAACCAATTAGTTTTATCAAAAATTCATAGTTTGATTGGTCTTTCTTCTTTAAAACTTTACCAAACCTTTGTTGTGTATTTTTGTCCTTGAAATCAGGTAAGCTGTGATGGTCAGCTCATAGAATTTAGTATAAATTGTAACTGAAAATAAGCAGTTAACCTATTTTCATTGAAGTTGGTAAAAGCGTCGGTAAAAACCAGTATATTAGTCCTATCGAGTCCAATATCTTGGCTTACTTTGAGCAAGAAAAAAAGAAGTCGTCGGGCACGCGCCCCGCGTCGGTAATGTCGAATCGCAATTAAAATTTCCAGCTTTCTCAAATCACAGAAGAAATAACAGGATTATTGAGAATATAGGCAGTTTGTTAACATTAATTAAAATTAAATTATAATTATAATACCATCTTTAAACCTTTATCTGTAGTTTTTGATACAAATTTAGATGAGCTTACCCAGGGTAATGTCAGCTTTTTAAGAGTGGAAAACCCTGGCCAAAAGGCCACGCGTGCGCGTTCAAGAAGCTTATTTATTATGGCTTTGAGCTGAAAGCTGATTAAGAATGGCTGATAACACCTCAAGTAGCGTGGCTTTTAGCCAAGTCTGAATGCTGAAGTCTTAGCTCATCAGTTAAGTGGTAACACTTGAGCTCCTGTGCAGTTGTTTTGGTAGTGTCATAAGATGTTGGCTGTTGAGTGTTCACCAGCAACAGCCAACAGTCAACCAATTAGTTTTATCAAAATTTCATAGTTTGATTGGTCTTTCTTCTTTTAACCTTTACCAAACTTTTCCATTGTATTTTTATGCTTGAAATAAGGTAATATATCAGCTTTTTAAGAATGGAAAACCCTGGCCAAAAGGCCACGCGTGCGCGTTCAAGAAGCTTATTTATTATGGCTTTGAGCTGAAAGCTGATTAAGAATGGCTGATAGCTGAATGCTGAATGATGAAAGCTTACCTAATAAGTTAAGTGGTAACAATTGAGCTCATGTCCGGTTGTTTTGGTAGTGTTTATAGTTGTTATTTGTGGTAATAGGTAATAACTCGGGAGTAATCCCAATTACCTATTACTAATTACACAAGCTTTACAATACCTAGGCGACCGGACATGCTATGAATTATAGCTATATAAATTTTTATAAATTACCGCCAATATGGCAATACAGCTCAATAGTAATCGTGTTTGATTACTTGATGTCTACCTACTTAATTAGAACTCTGCAAAAGCCATTCCACAGGTGCGACCCGTGGCGAATTTAATTCGCCAAGGTCAAGGGCACCTATAGGAATGCCTTAGCTGAGGACTTTATTGATTAAATTTAGAGATGTATAGCCATGTTCAGAACTAACAAGCAAAGTACCAATCCATCCCTCTCACAGGTAGCTGATCTCAATACCAGTCTAACTCCGCGTGATCCACTGCCCAACAAACGTGTTGATTTACTAAAACCTGTGCGCCGATGGCTGGATCAAATAGAAATTACAGATCAAACCCTAGCTAGATTCCTCTCCAAAATTATTCCTGGTCAATGTCCCTTTGAGCGGGATTTAAAACTTTTCGGTCACTTAGTACTACACATCCCTCCCCTATGTAAGCTCAACCCTCTCTACGAGCAATTAGCTAGCCTACGTTTTCGGGCTCTGTGTTACCTAGTGGATCAGTGTGGAGAGGATATTGAATTTTACGCTTGAGAGGGGTATACCTTCTCTGTTTCGGCTAAGCAAATACACAAAGTTGATTACACATTTCACAAAACTCAAAGGCTTACAATGTCAGGGTTACAGAGATTGGGACTAGGTAATTAATTCTGCTATCGGTGCTTAGTAGTTAGTACTCAAAACGTAAGCATTCAACCTAGCGCATAAGCTAATCGCTGATAGCGATAGGCTGAATGCTTACCTCAAAACTACTAACTACTAATAACTAATCACAGGAGACGAAAGCTAATCGCCTTGATTTCTAGTTAAGGTGATTAGTCGCCACCCATCTTTGGTGCTAATCGCAGTTTGTGCAATAAGCTTACTCAGCTGTAGCCAGTTCTGTGCTGCCACGAACGCGACGACGGGTCAGGGTGTTGTATAGCATTATACCAATGGCTTTAATCAGATTACCCTCTAGTTCCTGGAACATCTTCATATTCATGCCAAACGCAGCATTAGCTTCTTCCACAATCCGATCCGCTGTGGCATCATCAATGGGTAGCTCATCCATGGCTTGCCGATACGTGGCTTTGAATCCCTTCTCATCAGAGATTTGCTTGAATTCATAAAAAGCAGTACCTTGCCCATCTGATAAATTCATCCCCCGCTGGGCAATCTTTTTGAGAATCTGTCCACCAGATAAGTCCCCTAAATAGCGGGTGTAGGAGTGAGCAACCAATAGTTCTGGTTCCTTCTCAGAGATATCTTTAATTCTTTGGACATACTCTTTAGTGGCCACTGAGGGTACTACTTGCTGTTGCCAGTTAGAACCGAAGTAATAGCATAGGTCTTGCTCTAGGCTCTTTTTCCGATCAAGCTCTTGGAAGTAGATTTTTGAAACAATGGGGTGTTCCCGATGGCGCTCCATCTCTTCTTCCATCGTGGAATAGACGAAGTAAAGGTTGGATACTAATTTCCGGTAGGAGGTTTTTTCAACGGTTCCTTTCAAAAAGCACTTGACAAAACCCACATTCTCTGCCATGGTATGGGATTTTTTTGTCCCCTCACGTAACTTGGTGGCTAAATTGGTACTCATTCTTTATTTTTGTTCCTAAAGTTGACGGTATTTGTATTACTACTTACAGACAAGCGAATATCTTTCCAAATTATTAGAGTAAACTGATTTAATGAAAAATTTTGTTAAGAATTCTTACGTCAAGCCGAGATTCTATCTCCCCCACGGTCAGAGAGCAAGTTCATAGATCCTGAAACTGATCAGTTTAGCAACGGTTTGATCAGTACACAGAGGGGGGAAGGGAGAAGTTGTATGCTAGATTCAAAGGCTCAACTGTCGCAACCATCCAAAAAACTCTAGAAACTAGCAAGACACCAGGATTATTTAAGTAAAAATACTTAGGCAGTCGTCAGCCATCAGCTCTCAGCCATCAGCCATCAGCCATCAGCTGAGAGCTCTGAGCTCTCAGCGATTGGGCTGTGGCCACGCTACTTGAGGTGTTTATGCGCTACGGGCACGCTGTCTTGATCCAAAAGCGAGTGGTTTTGGGTCTACAGACCCAAAACCACGGCAGTTGCTCATGGGGGGAACCCCCGCAGGTCGGCACTGTCTCCCCAAGACCGTAATGGTGCGCTTGACCCGTAATTAAATTCGCCACGGGTCGCACCTCTGCCTCCCCAAGACCGTAATGGTGCGTTTTCCGTAGGCGAATTAAATTCGCCACGGGTCGCACCTCTGCCTCCCCTTTGGCTGACTGCATCGCTACTTGAGGTGCTTTGAATAAAATAAGCTGACGCCTGACTGCTGACTGCTGTTCGCGTAGCGTGCGCGTAGCGCATATGCTTACAAGCAGTCTTGTGAAAGGGGGTGCGACAAGGCGTAAGGGAACCTCGCCAAGGGAACGGGCACCAAGAGAGTGGAAATTTGTTTCACCATGGTGAGGCTGCCAATGCCTTGGCAGTTTAATCAGATTTTTTCTAGCCCCGAATTCCCAGAGAGTCTATTCCTTGAATTGACGCAACACACTAAACGCCTGAGAACGCCACCCTTCTGGCAATAGGGACAACACCAAAGCAACCCAAGCTTTTGAGGGGGAGCAAGCTTTTCCTGACCAAACTAATTCACGTCCGGTTGATGTTTGTCCAATTTCAATCAGCCGCAATCCTAGTAGTAGCTTAGTTTCCGTCAGGCGCGATCGCCTAACTGTCTCCAACATTTCTGACTCAAAGTTATAACTTTCTAGATAATGCAGTTTATCCTTTAAATACGGAATTGCTCGACTAATCCCTTGCTGTTGGGCATGGAATCGATATTCCATTAATAATTCGGGTAAATAATAGGCTTTCTTTCCCGCAATAGCCAGCCGAACAAATAAATCATTATCTTCACAATTTTGGATATTAGGACGCATAAATTCCAAGTCTTTAAACGCCTGCATTCGAAATAATGTAGCGCCAATTTGAAAGCTCTGCTGAATAAAAACAACCTCAATTAAATTATCAACAATACCTTCGATTAAATTAGTTCTTCCCCACCTCTGAGAGTTGAATTTTGTAGCTGATTCATCCCTAGTATTATTAATATTAATTACCCAATGATCTGTCCCAACAAAATCAAGACTATGGTCTAGCTCTAAAATAGCCGTTGTTTTGGATAAAAATTCAGGTGTCAGCCGGTCATCATCATCAAATTTAATAAAATATTCCCCCAATGCGGCATCAAATCCAGAGCGCATATTATTACTTTTGCCAATATTTTTGGGGTGACGGATGTAGTTAATTCGGCTATCCTGATACTGGGACATTAACTCAGGAGTGTCATCAGTTGAACCATCATCACAGACAATTAATTCCCAGTCTTGATACGTTTGTTTAATAACACTGTCAATCGCATAAGGAAGTAAATTCACGCGATTGAATGTAGGAATACACACACTCACCTTGGGGACTCGTTGAATCATTGTATTGTTATAGATGAAACTATCAAGCCACTCAATTCATTGGTTCTTTGACATTAAATTATCCTCTTGGATACCTGATATCAAGTCCGGTTACAACGAACTAGATATGACTTATAGCAATGTCTTGATGCAGTCGCTCATGGGGAGGGGCTGTGTGCGGAACCTGCGTCCGCACCTTGTAAGCCCCGTGGGAACCCCCAAGACCGCGCTGCATCGCTTTCTTACCTAACCTGAAGATATGATGAAAATTCTCATGCTATCTGCCACCTTTCCTTATCCCCCCACTAGGGGAGGAACTCAGGTTCGGACATTTAATTTACTAAAACATCTTAAGTTAAGTCATGATATCACCATGATTACTCAACGTTCAGAAGATGTCACGGATCAGGAAGTGGAAAAACTAGGGAAATGGGTAGATGAATTGGTGGTTTTCCCCCAACCAAAGCCTTGTGATCCCTCAGGAGGAATCTGGGGCAAAGTAAAGCGATTTAGTAATTTTATTCGCCAAGGCATCCCCCCCAGTGTGCTACATCTCTACTCCCCGGACATTCAGCAATGGGTGGATGAAGCTGTGGCGGCTGGAAGGTTTGACATTATTACCTGTGAACATAGTGTAAATGAAATATATGTACGACCAGAATGGCGACAGCAGCTGGGAACGGTGGTGAATATTCACAGTTCTGTGTATGGTACGTTCCGTAATCAGTTGGAAACAGGAACCTCGGAAAATCAGCTGAGAGACCAGTTAAATTTACCCCTGTTGCGCCGCTATGAGGAACGATACTGTGCCAAATTTACTGGTCTTGTGGTCACAACACCGGAGGATCAAAGCCAGATAGCTGCCTACAAGCCATCGGGTAAAATGGTGGTGATTCCAAATGGGGTAGATTTGACTCAATTTACCGAACGCACTGCTGACCCAGGGGGACATCGCATAGTTTTTATTGGAGCTATGGATAACCGAGCCAACATTGATGCTGTAAGCTTTTTCAGCTTGGAGGTCTTTCCAGCCATTAAAGAACGCTATCAAGATGCTAAGCTGGACCTGGTAGGAGCAAGACCAGTACCTTCGGTGTGGTCGTTGGCAGAATTGTCGGGAATTACGGTCACCGGTCGTGTGCCATCAATGGTAGAGTATCTCCATCAAGCAACTATCTGTGTGGTACCGATGCGGACTGGCTTTGGCATTAAAAACAAGACCCTGGAAGCAATGGCGGCTGGGGTACCTGTAGTGGGAAGCGATCGCGGTTTGGAGGGACTGGCGGTTGATGGTGCCAATACACCCCTGCGAGCATTGCGGGCAAATCATGTTAATGAGTATCTTAGTGCCATCACTCGTTTGTTTGAAGACCCACAGCTGCGAGCAAAGTTGTCTCAAAACGCGCGTTCATTGATCGAGAATGAATACACCTGGGATCGGGCTGGTCAATGCTACGAACAAGCCTTAACTCAGTCAGTGGTTAGGGGTTAGTGAAATCTGTTCATGTGACATACTCCCACACTGAATCGAAGATTACAGTGTGGGCTTCTTACCAACTCCAGCCATCACTATCGGCTTTCGCCGACGCGGGGCGCGTTCGGATACACGGGTTACTTTATTAACGACACGGGATGCCCCTCCGCACCGGAACAATACAATGAGTTCTATTTTTTAGGCACGTAAGTGGCTGACAAACCAGCATTTAAGGCCGTAGGCCACGCTACGCGAACGGCTTTGTTTATCAGTACATATATTATAGCAATTTTATAATACCCTGTGCAAAATTCATCCCACACCTATGCTACGCATTAGGTGTGGGGCTTCTTTTGCCGGACAGCTAAAACCTCCGAGAGTAGGGAAACTCCGTATAGCAGTCGCCAGGGCAGTTAGGACATGACAAAAGTCTCAAACCCTTTGTAAGCGCAAGAGTTTGACTTCTGACAAATGACTTCTGACTTTTGACTTCTGCTATAACGGTGGCAAACCCCTATAAATCACTGTGACTGGAAGTCATAGAGAGATTAGGATACCTGGTGTTTGGTAAATCGGGAAATTTGAATTTTTAACTATATTTTCTAGAGGAAAATTCACAATTAGTATAAATGTATTGGAATGAAGATATAATACATTTATACTGTCCGATTTTTTCGGTAGTGTTATTTGTCGTTGTTTTTTGGGTTTTGGGTAATAGGTAATCGGGAATTACTCTGCAGTAATCAGAATTATCAAAAACCCCAACCTTGGCAATATCGATTATCACGTATTTTATACAATAAGAAGTTGGAGTAAATTAAAATTACGAAATGTTAATAAAAGTTTAGATTTTTTTCAAAAAGTATAAATAAATTAATCCTTAACTCATGTAAAAAGTGAGATATAGCAGAAGTCAGAAGTCACAAGTCATTTGTCAGAAGTCAAACTCTTGCGCTTACAAAGGGTTTGAGACTTTTGTCATGTCCTAACTGCCCTGTCTTGATGCAGTCGCTCATGGGGGAAACCACGGCAGTCGCTCATGGGGGGGACCACGGCAGTCGCTCATGGGGGGACCACGGCAGTCGCTCATGGGGGGAACCCCCAAGACCGCGCTGCCTCCCCAAGACCGCGCTGCCTCCCCAAGACCGCGCTGCCTCCCCAAGACCGCGCTGCATCGCTGGCGACTGCTATAAGCATGAATTATTGCCTGTCCTTTCCTTGTGGTCACTTATTGCTCAAAGTAGTAACGTCCTATGAAGATTCTAATGATCTCCACAACCTTTCCCTATCCGCCAACGCGGGGGGCAACTCAGGTCAGGACGTTTAATTTACTCAAGTACCTGAGTAAGCGTCATGCTATAACCTTGGTTACTCAACGTTCTGAGGAGATCAAGGACATCGAGGTAGAAAAATTGCAGCAGTGGGTGGAAGAACTGGTGATGTTTCCCCAACCGCAGCCATCAGAACAAGAGAAAGGCATAAAGGAGAAATTACAGCGCTGGAGTACCATTTTGCAACAGGGAACCCCCCAGAAAGTACTCCAACTCTACTCAACTCCAATGCAGCAATGGCTGGATCAGGCTGTAGAGGGGGGACAATTTGACCTGATTACCTGTGAACACAGTACCAATGAGATTTATGTGCGACCAGAGTGGCGGGAGCAGCTGCGAACTGTGGTGAATATTCATCATTCTGTATACCGGAAATCTCTGGACAAGCTGGAAACCAAAACATCAGACAATCAGCTGAAAGACCAGTTGAATTTGCCCCTATTACGTCGCTATGAAGAGCAATATTGTGCTAAGTTTACAGACATTGTAGTCACAACAGCAGAAGATAGACGGCAAATAGAATCATTTGAGCTAGACAGTAAAATTACATTGATTTCTAATGGGGTTGATGTTAATACATTTCCCCGGCGCATCTCTGATCCTGGTGGACACAGATTAGTATTTACTGGGGCGATGGATAACCCACTAAACATCAAAGCAGCTCGTTATTTTAGCCTAGACGTGTTCCCAGCAATTACAGAGCGCTATGCTGATACCAAGCTAGAATTAGTCGGACCCAAACCGGTGCAGGCGGTGCTAGAGTTAGAAGATATACCAGGGATTAGTGTAACTGGCACGGTGCCTTCTTTAGTAGACCACCTTCATAAGGCAACCATATTTGTGGTGCCAATGCAAAGTGGATTTGGCGTAAAAAATAAAACTCTGGAAGCGATGGCAGCAGGAGTACCGGTCGTGGGAAGCGATCGCGGTTTGGAGGGCTTGATAGTTGATGGCGGGGATGTCCCTTTGCGGGCATTGCGAGCAAATGATACAACAGAATATGTTTATGGCATTAGTCGGTTATTTGAAGACCGCCAGCTCCGTAAGCAACTGTCGGAAAATGGGCGAGCGTATATTGAACAGAAATATACTTGGGAACGTGCTGGTGAGCTGTATGAGCAGGTAATCACAGATTGAAGGGTTTAGGGTGCACTTGTTTTAGATTGAGCAAGGGGGAATGACAAAGACATGGAAAATTAGCCTTTAAGTCCAAAAATCTGTACTATTTGGCTAATTACTATCTATCTATTGCCCCCAAGATTTTTTTCAAACTAGGAAAAAACTGGAAAGATAAACCATTAAAACATCAGTGCAAAAGTCTAGTAGAGGTGGTTGGTTAACAACCTTGGGCGCGATCGCTGCCTTAATCACCACTAGCGGTATCATTGCCGGTAGTATCTGGGTGGCGGTTATGTTAATAATTGATCCTGATTCGATTGTATGGATCAATCACATTTTGCCGAGTTGGGCTCGTATCCCCCAGATTGTTCCCTCATCTGCCAAGACATTTGCCCAAATTCAAGGGGAGATTCGTGAAAATGGACTAACGGCGAGCACACCCCTTGCCCTTCACTCTGAGTTGCTGCTACCGATTTTGGCATCACCACCATCATGCCAAAGTAATTGTGACCAGATCGTGGAACTCAGAGTCTATCAGCCCCTTGAACAAAGCAACAGCGAACAGCAGTATTATCAGCTAGTTAGTCAGCTGCCTATCACTGCCCCGGTCGAATATTTTGTGCTGTCTACCCAAGTGAACACAGGATCGGATGATGCTAGTGTCTCCCGTTCACTACCTTTAACCAAACTCGATCGTTTCGATGAACAAGCTCTAGAGGAAGGGTTTTGGTTCAACCTCTCGGGTAACGTGGTCTCAGAAAATACACCAGAGAGCTATGGACAAATTATTCACTACAATCCAGACCAGACACACCTGAGTATGATGTTGGAGTGGACAAGCCCTAATGAAGGTCCTCCCTATTGGCAGGAAGTGACCGGTGGTGCTAGTCCAGAATTAGTGGTTAATCATACTGTAGGCTTGGAACCCCAGTTCAAGGTTTACCAAATTCAACCTCGGTCTTTTGTTCCCAACCCGATTTATCTAGAGGAAATTTCCCTGACCCAAACAGCGATAGATACTAAACTCTATCGCAATGGTTTAAGCCTAGCCCGTCATGGTTTGTGGTCTGATGCTTGGCAATGGTTGAACCAACAGAAACCAAAACACTGGTCAGCAGAGGCTCAAGCCCAAATGGATTTGGTTAAACTGCACGCTCAGGTCACCGAGTCTCAGGCAAATCAAATTTGGGCAAGTGCCAGTGCCGCTATCTTTGCCTATCTCCTGGATGGTCGCTGGGGGGAGGCAAAAACAGTGTTTCAGACGGCAGTGGATGGTGCTCAGTTGGGGGATATTATCACCATGCTAAAGAGCGATTCTGGGGGATTGTGGCAGCGGGTGGAAGCAGCACTAGAGGTCAATCCTGATGACAGCAATGTACAAGCTTGGGGAGGGTTGATTTTGGCAGCCCAGGAAGACCCTCAAAAAGCGATCGCATGGGTGAAGGAATTACCCCAAACTAATCCCCAGGTTTACCAACTCCTCAACCATATGGAAAATGCCTTAAACCCAGTTCCAGCTATTGTCAGGCACTTCAGTCAACTGGTTGGCAATTCAGAAATAATTCAAACTGTCAACGCAACGGATTGGTTGCAACCGGAAGATGGAGATGGGGGAATAGGAGAACAGCACTGCCAAAGGCAACAGGAAAGTACTGAATTGGTTTCTGTAGCAGAGGAAGAGAGTATAGCAGTTTCACCCCTGTCCCCTTGTCCATCTGTCTCCGTCACTCTACAAAAAAACCCCGAGGAAGTTTGGTATCAAGTACAGGTAAAAGCATTTCACGATGGTCAGGGTTGGCGGTGGATGCCCTTTTCTGATTTACGGCTGCCCACTTTGACCAAGGGAAAGCGATTGTGGCGATATTTGGGCTTAGACGTTGACCCCCAGATTCGGATTAGCCTTTGGAGTGAGAATGGTATCCAGCAATCAACTACAGCTACGGTCAAGGGGGTTTCCTACCAGAAAGGGGTGATTAAGCTGTTGGCAGCAGGTGGGAAATTCCCTAGTGAAGCCCTAGCTGTTGATGGCTCTAATCAGCACCTGCTAGCACACACCGATACGGGACTGCGCTGGTTAGACCCAAGTGCGATCACTTTGTCAGCACTCTACCACCTTAACCCTGAGTCGGTGTCAGCCATGCTGCCAGTACTCTGGCAGGAGTTAATCAACAGTGGTCAATTCTCCTCAGGACCCATTCCTAGCTTACCAATGATGCTTCAGGAGATTGGGCATTGGTCAGTTAGACCGATCGAGCTGACTGGCAACAACCAGCCAGAAGCGGTCATAACCTTATATCAAGAAATATCAGTTACCTCAGAATCTAGCGAGGTCGGTCTATCGGATAGTAATAATGACGGGATAGATACAGAAAGGGCAACTACTATCTACAAACCCCGCACCATGATTTTTTCTGACGCAGGAGCCTTACTCTACAGCGAATTTTCCCAAGATGCCAACACTTCCATGACTGCGATCGCGGATTTAGGGGATGGCGGTCCTGCGGCTATAGTCATTGATGAACCGAATAACTATAGCTTTAAGCGTTGGTCAGCCAAGCATCAGCGTTTTGAATAATTAAATAGGCGTTGCGTCAGTCAAGTAATGGATAGCAGTAGAGTGGGCATTCTGCTCGCTCTACCAGATCTCGAACGGGCAAGATGCCCATTCTACAGGTGCGACCCAAGGGCCCGAGCAATCCCTCGCGCCCTTGGAGGCGCGCACCTACTCTTATAGCAGAAGTCAGAAGTCAGAAGTCAGAAGTCAGAAGTCAAACTCTTGCGCTTACTTAGGTTTGAGACTTTTGTCATGTCCTAACTGCCCTGGCGACTGCTATAAAATCATTCTATTATTCAGGAACGCCAAAAAAATAGCCGTAGAAATACTATCCACGGCTATGTCAATCACATATGTCAGAAATTTCCTAAACCCAAGGCCAAGGGGGGGAAACCCCCCCAGAAAGTTAAGGTGTTATGGCAATAACCAATACTTGGTCATAGTAGTAATTACTTCTCCTGGAATATCGGTCGGTTCTAGAGGGGTCCACTCCGCGATTTCGGCATAGCCTAGGGAATAAAACATTTGCATACTATAAATTACTGATTCACGAGTACCTTTGAGAGTGTGCTGAGTCGGTTGTTTCTTGAAATTGCGAGTAAATTTTTCTGACATTGTGAAAAAAATCAACTTGGATTTACAATGATTATTATAATAATTATATATTTAATTGGTCAAGGTTTTTTAAAAGTTTTTTTGGGAAGTTTTAGGGTTTGTATAAAAAAGCTATTGCATAGGCTTGACAAAGCATAATCTAACGTTAATTGTAGACAAATATTAACTTATTTTACTTAATTTTTAGTTAATAATTTGAGCAATAATATGGCTAAAATGTGATAATATTAATTATATTAACCAACAATAGCAATCATTTTACCTGGTTTTTATCACCCGAGCTACCGTTAATGATTGTCGGGGTTTACTGGGAATTTCAAGAGTTAGTTAAGTGGCCAATATTTCCGACAGACCTTCCCATGGCTTTATTGAAGATGATTTGGGATAGGTTCGAGTCGTCGAATTTGTGGCTCTTAACCCTCTTTTCGATTAGTTCACCAGAATTTACTTAGTTCCTTCAGATGTCTAATGACTTACGACAGTACCCTAAAATATTTAGTTGAACAATATCCTCAAGCCTTTACCCGTTGGTTGTTTAACCAAGAACCAGCAGAGGATATCGAAATTCTAAACACCGAATTAAGCACAGAACCAATTCGGGCAGATGCCTTGTTTTTTGTGCGAGTTGCTGATGCTATCTTGCATCTTGAATTTCAAACCTTACCCCAATCTGAACCTCCGTTACCCCTGCGGATGCTGGATTATTGGGTAAGGTTATATCGTCAGTATCGCTGTGATATTGAACAGGTAATAATTTTTCTCAAACCAACCCGATTAGCCGGAGTATTTGTGAATCAATTTACCGAGAGGAACCTATCCTTCCGCTACCGGGTGATTCGGATTTGGGAATGTGATCCACAACCGTTACTAACAACACCGGGGTTACTACCCTTGGCAGTATTAGCACAAGCGGAAGTGCCAGAAAACCTGCTATCCCAAGTAGCAGCCAGAATCGATATGATTGAAGATAGACAACAGCAGCGTAATTTATCTGCTTGCGTGCAACTGTTGGCTGGGGTGAAATTTGATGAACAGTTAATTCAAGCCTATTTTCGGGAGGATATGATGCAAGAGTCAGTCGTTTATCAACGAATTATTCGCCAAGGATTAGAACAGGGATTAGAGCAAGGATTAGAACAGGGATTAGAACAAGGATTAAAACAAGGATTAAAACAAGGAAAGCGCAATGAGCTGAATTTAATTAAGCGTCTACTTAACCGTCGCCTAGGTGAAATCAATCCCCAAGTACAAAATCAAATTGAGGAATTATCCTTTGAACAGTTGGAGGATTTAGGAGAAGCGTTGTTAGATTTTGAAACGGAAGTGGATTTGACCAATTGGTTGAACCAGTTATAGCGCTACGCGCAAGGGCAAGAGGCAAGAGGCAAGAGGCAAAGGTGCGCTTTCCAATGGGCGAGTAAATCGCCCTTGGGTCGCACCTAAAAGTTTACTAAAAAATAGGTGCGCTCTTACCATTAAGAATTTCATTCGCTACGGGTCGCACCTTTTTCAGCTTGTATCAATGTCTTAACTTTAATGGGTAGTGCTATAACAAATAAGTAACATCCAGTTAGGTGTTGCATTCAAAAGCCATGCTATCAAGACCTGATCGAGTGGCTTCTGAACCTCTCCCTTGAGTATTTGAATATAAACCTTGAGTATCTGGACCTTGTGGACGAGTATCTGAACTTCGACCGTGAGTATTTGAATACCGTGGTTGAGTCTCAGAGCCTCGTGAACGAATATCAGAGTCTCAACGTTGAGTATTTGAGTCTCGTGGTCGAGTATTTGAATATCGTGGACGAGTCTCAGAGTCTCGTGGTTGAGTATTTGAATATCGTGGTCGAGTATTTGAATATCGTGGACGAGTCTGAGAGTCTCAACGTTGAGTATTTGAGTCTCGTGGTTGAGCCTCAGAGCCTCGTGAACAAACCTCTTCCCTGCTCCCTACTGAGATGGAATAGAGCTGCGGGCAGGATGCCCACTCTACTGAGATGGAATAGAGCTGCGGGCAGGATGCCCACTCTACTGAGATGGAATAGAGCTGCGGGCAGGATGCCCACTCTACTGAGATGGAATAGAGCTGCGGGCAGGATGCCCACTCTACTGAGATGGAATAGACGGGCGGGCAGGATGCCCACTCTACTGAGATGGAATAGAGCTGCGGGCAGGATGCCCACTGTACTGAGATGGAATAGAGCTGCGGGCAGGATGCCCACTGTACTGAGATGGAATAGAGCTGCGGGCAGGATGCCCACTCTACTGAGATGGAATAGAGCTGCGGGCAGGATGCCGACTCTACTGAGATGGAATAGAGCTGCGGGCAGGATGCCCACTCTACTGAATATGGAATAGAGCTGTGGGCAGGATGCCGACTCTACTGATATGGAATAGACGGGCGGGCAGGATGCCCACTCTACTTCTAACTTCTGACTTCTAACTTCAGACTTCTGACTTCTTAGAAATGCTATAATCTATGAGGTTTTATATGAAGATTGATAAATCCAGGGTGCTTTAAATAAGTCTATTTTTTGAATAACTATTGTAGAGCAGTTGATGGCAATGGCTGACAATACATTTCATGCCCAACTCGACTTTCTATTTCAGGTACTACAAGCAACCGCAGACAGTAATGGTGATGAGCAGGTAGTTTACCCATTACTGGCAAAAAATACAGACAAAATTAATGATATTTTAAAAAAATTTCGGGTTTTGGTAACAACTAGGCTGGCGGAAGCGAAAGCAGATGAACCGGAATATATAGCCGTAGATATTTTTAAATTCAGCACACTAATACTACAATTTACCTTGGGTGACAAAGCCAGCAATATGGAAATTGGAATCACTGGCTATGAAGTCGCACTAACTGTTTTCACTCGCGAGGCTTGGCCCCAAGATTGGGCTTTGACTCAATACAATCTCGGTAATGCTTACTTTTACAGAATCACAGGTCAGAAAGAACAAAACCTAGAAGAAGCTATCGCTTGCTACCAATTGGCAAAAGACGTTTATACCCGTGAAGCTTTTCCTGAAAAATGGGCAATGACTCAAAACAATCTCGGTGAAGCTTACCGTAACAGAATCACAGGGGATAAAGCACAAAACCTAGAAGAAGCGATCGCTTGTTACCAATTGGTAAAAGACGTTTATACCCGTGAAGCTTTTCCTGAAAAATGGGCAATGACTCAAACCAATCTCGGTAATGCTTACTCTAAAAGAATCACAGGTCAGAAGGCACAAAACCAAGAACAGGCCATCGCTTGCTACCAATTGGCTTTAGAAGTTCGCACCCGTGAAGCTTTTCCTGAAAAATGGGCAATGACTCAAAACAGTCTCGGTAATGCTTACTCTAAAAGAATCACAGGTCAGAAGGCACAAAACCAAGAACAGGCCATCGCTTGCTACCAATTGGCTTTAGAAGTTCGCACCCGTGAAGCTTTTCCTGAAAAATGGGCAATGACTCAAAACAGTCTCGGTAATGCTTACTTAGAAAGAATCACAGGTCAGAAAGAACAAAACATAGAACGAGCGATCGTTTGCTACCAATTGGCTTTAGAAGTTCGCACCCGTCAAGCTTTTCCTGAAAAATGGGCAATGACGCAATATAATCTCGGTAATGCTTACTCAAACAGAATCACAGGTCAGAAGGCACAAAACCAAGAACAGGCCATCGCTTACTACCAATTGGCTTTAGAAGTTCGCACCCGTGAAGCTTTTCCTGTTTATTGGGCAATGACTCAACACAATCTCGGTAATGCTTACTCAAACAGAATCACAGGTCAAAAAGCACAAAACCTAGAACAGGCCATCGCTTACTACCAATTGGTTTTAGAAGTACACACCCGTGAAGCTTTTCCTGTTTATTGGGCAATGACTCAAAACAATCTCGGTAGTGCTTACTCTGACAGAATCACAGGTCAAAAAGCACAAAACCTAGAAGATGCGATCGCTTGCTACCAATCCGCTTTAGCCGTTCGCACCCGTGAAGCTTTTCCCTATGAATGGGCATCGACTCAATACAATCTCGGTCGTGCTTACCAAGATGCTCAAAAGTTCCCTGAAGCTTACAATGCTTTTGATAGTGTTATTAAAACTGTAGAATTCCTGCGAGATGAAATTATTTCTGGTTCTGGAGAAGAAGAATACAAGACTAAACTAGCTGAAAAGAACAACCGAAGCTACCGAGGCATGGTAGAAACTTGCCTAGACTTAACTAATATCACCGCAGCCATTGACTATGTGGAACGGAGCAAAACCCGCAATTTAGTGGAAAAGATTCTCAGCCGTGACCTGAAAACTATTTTTCCTGTAGATGTTGCTACTCAACTACAACAATACAGAGATGAAATAGCGGCAGGTCAGGAGCAAATCCAACAGGGTAAAGCTGACAATCCAAAAGTCCTAGCACAACATATCCAACAGTTGCGACAGCAGCGCAATGATTTACAAGACCACAATTTACCTATCGGTTCTAGGTTTAAGTTTGAGCAATTTCAGCAGAAGCTGGATCACAACACTGCTATTGTAGAGTTTTACATTACAGGGGATAAGCTGCTCACCTTCATCTTTAGCGGTCAAACTCAAAAACCTATAGTTTGGCAATCTGAACCACAAGACTTCAAAAAACTGGTAAATTGGACAAATAAGTATTTACGAGATTACAAAGCTTATAGAATCAATAAAGATAATTATAATTGGCAAAATGACCGGGAGCATGCCAATTTAGCAAATCCATGCCTCAAAGTAACGAGAAGACTAGGGTTTCAAAGCATAATTGAAAGTGTTATGCGCAAAAATGGGATGCTCCCAAATGACCTGAGTAACCGCCTACATGAGTTGGCTGATATTCTATCCATTGATCACATAATTCAGCAAATTCCCGAAAAATGCGATCGCTTAATTTTAATCCCCCATCGGTTTTTACATTTATTCCCCCTTCATGCCTTACCGATTACCAGTAAGCAGAGAGAAGGTAACCCTAAAATTCTGATGGATCGCTTTCCAGCAGGGGTAAGTTACGCCCCTAGCTGTCAACTACTGCAACTTGTTCAAACCAGAAAACGCCCAGAAGAGTTTACCCACCTGTTTGCAGTTCAAAATTCCGCTGATAATTTACATTACACTCCTATCGAAGTAGACGTAGTTAAAGGCTACTTCAATCCCCCACCAGATACAGAAATTCTTGTGGAAAACGCTGCTACCAAAGCTGCTATAGATAGCAAAGCTTTCAACAGTTACCACTGTTTACATTTTAGCTGTCACGGTTACTTTAATTACCAAGAACCACGAAAATCCGCTCTAATTCTGGCCAATGCCCATAAATCGACCTCTGCTGAACCCAATTCGGAGCGCTATTTACGGATAAGTGAGGAGGAAGTATTTGACCTAGAGAAATGTCTGACTATCGATCAAGTCTTTGACCTACAATTAAAACAATGTCGCCTGGTCACCCTTTCTGCTTGTGAAACAGGATTGATTGATTACACCAACATCAGCGATGAATACATTGGGTTACCCAGTGGTTTCCTAGTGGCGGGGAGTCCAGCAGTGGTTAGTAGCTTGTGGAAGGTAAACGATTTATCGACAGCATTGTTAATGATTAAATTTTATGATAATTTGCTAAACTCCCAAATGTCCTTAGCAGTTGCTCTTAACCAAGCCCAACTCTGGCTGCGGGATGTAACAAAGGAAAATTTATTACTCTGGATTGAAAGCTTATCTATAAAGAGTTATCAAAAGCGGCGTTTGAGTGCTCCCCTTTTGAAGAATGATGATTTTAAGTATCTAAGACCCAGCGATAAGCCTTTTGAAAAACCTTACCATTGGGCAGCATTTTGTGCAATTGGTCAATAGGAGTTAAAACTATGAAACCTGAGATTCAAGAAATAGGAAATTTTATCAAGCTAATCAACAGCCAACCAGATATTTTTTCTGAACAGGATCGTAATGAACTGGAAGCGATAATTACTCCGCTATCTAATCATGATGTGGAGGGACTATTAGATAAGATTGAGAACTGGTGTAAATCTAATCCAGTTATTGACGATGCTCTAAATGTTTTAGTGGGTAGTCAACCAATTCGTGAAAAAGGAATTGGAGGCACTGTCGCCACTCCTGAAGCCAAAGCTGACTATGAAAAGAACGTGAAAGAAGAACTACTCAATGCCCTCCGCAAGAGTTCTACGGAAGAAACCGAAAAACCCAACACTCCCAAAGGCTGATGACTGACAGCGCCTTGCGAATCAAAAACCCCAGCGTCACCCTTTATGCCTTCCATCTGTGCCAAGACTTAAGTCAAGAACCGGGAAAGTTCCGACAGGATGCGGATCAGTTGTGGCAACACTGTGCTCAGCTCAGCGAACCCCTAGCTATCCCAGACCTGAAATCTTTACCTGAAAAATTACAATCCCCTCCCAGCCAAACCGCGATCGCAAGCCGTTACATAGAACTATTACCTGATCATGGTCGCTTAACCTATACTGCACCACTGCAAATAGAAGGCTCTGCCCTAACAGTAGAGGTCTATCCCGTTAAAATTCATGACACCTATGCCCTTGACCTAACTCTGTATTACCAAAATGTCACCGTTCCAGCCAGTCAATTTAGTCGGTTAAATCCCCAAGGGTGCCTCCTAGCCAGCAATATTCAACCTTCTTTGGGACAAACCTTAGTGCTCTATGGGGAACCAGTGGGCACTCCCGAGGAGGATAGAAAGTTAGCCGATGCCTGTGTGGATGCTTTTTTCCAGGGAACCGACCAAAAACCCGAACTTAGCGCATCTGGGCACTTATTTGGTAGCCCAATTTTTGCCTATGACAACGGTAAAGAGAAACCAACGGAGCAATGTCACCTTCTGGTCTGGTTAAACCGTCACCCAGAAACCTTAAACCTGGTTGAAAAGACGTCTTTGTCATTGTTCAATCTATTGTGCTGTCGCAGTAAAATCCTGTTTGCTTATGATCAAGCCCGTTGGTGTTATCGCCAAACTAGAGGACTCTATGGGCAACTCGAAGAAGAGGTTAAAGGCTTCAAGGAATTGCCAAGGGATCCAGAAACAAGGCTAGAGCAACTGAAGCAGAAACTGACTGAGATGCCACTAAAGACCTTTGACTATGCTGGTTATCTGCGAGACATGGAGGATCACAAAACTGCGATCGCTACCAATGTCAGCAACTATGAGACATGGCTCACAAAAATCAGTGAATATAGTCTCAAATACGATAATATCGAGTTTTTAGAAGACTTCCTCAACCAAAGAACCAACCTGTTTCAAAATCAGATTCAAACCAACCTCAATTATCTCAAACCGGGTCAGCAACTATTTGACCAGATGCTTGGTAGTATCCGAGGCATTGTAGAAATTGACCAGGCAGAAAGGGATCGCGCTTTGGAAAAAGCCTTAAGAGATAAGGAGAAGGCTGATCAAGCCCGAGAAAAAAGTTTAGAACGTTGGATTGCCTCGGTCGGTATTGGTTTAGGGGTCAGTGGTATTTCTTCCCAAACCGATGCTAAACCTCTAGAAGCGATCTTGATCAAACTAAACCCGAATGTATTGATAGAAAAATGTCCTAGAGCTGAACTCCAGCCTTGCTTGACTTACACTTTCTGGTTTGTGCTATTTCATGTTTTGGTTGGTGTTGGATTTGGTGCGGTCACTGCTTTAATTTTGGGTCGAATTATGCATCGGGGAGGAGGGAACAGGGAATAGGGAGCAGGGAGCAGGGAATAGGGAGCAGGGAGCAGGGAGCAGGGAATAGGGAATAGGGAATAGGGAGTTTTTCTTGCTCAATAAACAGAAAGTTTTTAGCTTGTAGGGTGGGCAAAAACCGTTTGGTTCTTGTGAGAATTATAGAGCCATTAACTTTGCCCACCCTACTTTTAGATCTGGTGGGCAAAAACCGTTTGGTTCTTGTGAGAATTATAGAGCCATTAACTTTGCCCACCCTACTTTTAGATCTGGTGGGCAAATGCCGCGAAGTTTGTTCAACTCAAAACCAACCGTTGTTGCTTGAGTAATTGCTGCTGCTGCCAGAGGGATTCAACTTCTGCCTGTAAGTGAAGGTACTTTACTTGCTGGTCAACCCCATAAACTGATGTCATCAATTTCTTCACCTGGGGGTCAGCAGTGACAACAGAACGGGAATTGCTCTGCCAGTGGGCATTGGATAAATCTGTCATATGATCGGAAGAAGTTAACATCTTTATACTAAGTATTTTTGCTTGCTAAAAACTCCACGTAATTGTATACCAAATTTCCATCACATGCTAACTATACTTGGAACCCCCACACCCCACACCCTACACCCCACGCCCCACACCTGAGGTCTTTGTAAAAAACCTACCCTTATGAGATCTCCCCATCTCCCCACACTTCCCAGCCTCCCTGTAATTATGGGTATTCAACCTGACTTGATATTAATCATTCCACTAAGGAGACAGTCATGATGCAGCCTGTTGTTCTTAACCTAGAGAGAGTCAACCTAAGCGATCAACAATTCCACAATCTATGTCAGGCGAATCAAAATCTACAACTTGAGCGTAATGCCAAAGGAGAGCTAATCATCATGCCACCTGTAGGCGGATGTAGCGGAAATCGAGAAGCAAGTCTAATCAGTCTGTTGTGGTTATGGAATAATCAAACCAAACTAGGTCAAGTGTTTAGCTCCTCAACTATTTTTCGCTTACCCAATGGAGGAGATCGATCCCCTGATGCTGCTTGGATCAGGCTAGACCGTTGGGAAAGTTTAACCCCTGAACAACAGGAGGGATTTCCCCCCATTTGTCCGGACTTTGTAATTGAACTACGGTCTCGCACTGATTCCCTCAAGCCTCTACAGGAAAAGATGCAAGAATATTTGAACAGTGGTTTATGTTTAGGCTGGTTAATTAACCCCCAGAGCAAAGAGGTTGAAATATATCGTCCCAATCAAGCTGTTGAAACTGCTAAATTTCCTGTTACTTTGTCAGGGGAAACTATTCTGCCTAACTTTGAGTTAGCTTTGCCGCTTTAAATGACCTCAGTAGGTTAGTAACTGCGGAATCATCCTTTCTCAAACAATCGGCTTACTCAAGCTAGACAAATCGTCTAGCTCAGTTTGTTCTGGCAACTCATCAAAAATTGTTAGTCTAGTGGGTTTGCAGCGTTTGAGAGTTACTATAATGCCTTGAGCTCCTTCATCTTCTAAGTCTTCAATGTATCCATATTTGGCAGCCTGAGCCTCCTGCTGGTTAACAAAGGGTCCAAAGTAGTAGGTACACTTGGGGGTTTCGGTGATGATTTCCACCCAAAACGCTAACCCTAAGACGTCGAAGATTTTGATTAAGGCTTCTTTCATGAAATCTACCTAGTTTCAAGGATAATCTCTGTTAATTTAATCGGCTTTTAAACCTTTTTATCCTCCATTTACTTTAGTTTTATTGTTTTACAATCTGTTCATTGGAAGTACTATCGATATACAGTAAATCTGACCAACGCTGCCGATAGGTTTCATATAACACCATAGCAGTTGCTGCTGAGGCATTGAGGCTAGGGGTCTTACCCTGTAATGGAATTGAAATTAACATGTCACAGCAGCTTTGTGACCTTAGGCTTAAACCATTCCCCTCTGAACCTATTACTAATACTACTGAACCAGTCAAATCAACTTTGTGTAAAAGTTTACCAGTGCCAGCAGCAGTTCCGTAAATCCAAAAGCCCGCAGTTTTCAACTGCTCTAGGGCATTACTGAGATTGACAACTCTGGCAATAGGAAAGGTTTCTAGAGCTCCTGCTGCCACTTTCCTCACAGTTGAGGTGACACCAACAGCTCGACGTTGGGGTATTACTAAGCCTTGAGCCCCTAGAGCTTCTGCCGTACGAATAATCGCCCCTAAATTTTGAGGATCATTAATGCCATCACAAGCCAATAAAACTGGCTGCTCAGTTGCCCATTTTGCTTTGTCAATTAAGTCATTTAAATCTATGTAGTTGTAAGATGCTATTTGAGCTGCCACACCCTGATGGTTACCACCTTTAGTAATTTGGCTCAGGCGTTTTGGTGCTACTTCATCAATTACTGTACCGTTGGCCTTGGCTTGAACCAGTAAGGAGTGAAAGCGAGGATCGTAACGCAGCTGGGAAATAATCCAAACTCGGTTTAGCTGGTGCTGGTTTTGGAGAGCTGCTATAACTGAATGACGCCCGTAGATTAAGTCACTCTCTTCTTCTGTGCTACTTACAAGTTTTGACTTAGGGTACCCATGCTGCTTCGGCTGAGTTTCCTCGGAGTGATGGGAATGTTTTGCCCGTGGCTTTCTAGAGTGGTAGTTCTTTCGAGGGGGTTTCCCGTTCTTTTGAGAATTGCCTGGGGTCGAAGGAGATAATTTTTTATTCTCACCTTGCCGATCAGAGGACTTCCCTAACTTGATCTGGCCAGAAGCATCAGAGGAGGAATCAGAGGAGGGGTTTTGATTAGCCATAATAGAATAAGGGTTTATGGGCTGTCGAGTTTTAGATGAGCCAATAACTGGGTCAACCGTTGAGTATCAGTAAGGTAGAGGTATCCCAGTAAGGTTTCTAAGCTACTAGCTTGTTGATAGATTTCTCGATTGAGACGCCGGGGGGTCTTTGTGGCAGCATTCCGTCCGCGCCGTAAAACGTCTTTTTCAGAAGCAGTTAGGTAAGGTTCAAGCGATCGCAAAATCTTAGCTTGGCTTTCTGCTCTCACATGAGCCACTACCTGGTTATGATAGTCACAGATTCGCCTCGGTGGTAGCAGATAGTGGGTTCGGATGTAAAGTTCATAAACAGCATCTCCTATATATGCCAAGGATGCTGGGGAAATCTGTTGAATTTTGGCAATTTGATCAACTTTCGCCATGAATTGCCTAAATCGAAACTCTGTCCACAATACTATAGAGTCAGTTCCACCGCCATGGCTATCCTCTTCCAAGGGGTCTAATTGTGCATCTGTTTGAGCCATCTTTGGGGTATCACGGTCTTTTGTTTATTAGAGCAAATTTGACATCCTTCCACAATTTCTGCTTCGAGTATTCAATACATTGACTAAAAGGCAAGTTAATCACACTCAACTCTCACCGATTCCCCACTGCTGAGAAAGTGATGGCGGGTTTTGTCCCCGCCATCACCAACGATTTTGTCATTTACCCTTGACGTTCTCCTCAGCTACCGCCAGAGAATCTTGCAGGGAGAGAAATTTTTCTAGGCGCACTAGTTTCACAGTTTGAGTCACCCGGGGATTGGTCACGACTTGTAGACTTCCTTTAGCAGTTTGAGCTTTCTTTACTAGCTGCACCAAAGCACCCAAACCAGAGCTATCGACAAAATCAATTTTAGATAAGTCCAGAATAATATGCGCTGGACCTTCATCAATACATTTGCCAATAACGTTACGGAGAGTAGATTCCGAAAAGGCATCTAGCAATCCAGTAAGGCGGAAAATTTGATAATTTGACTCGACTTGGCGAGTGCCCCTTAAACTGACTGTAAGGGTTAGTTGTTCAGGAATAACACCCTCCTAGATATAGCTTATAAATATCAATAATTTAATACTTCTACTGTCAAGTTGACTACTGTGACAGTAGATTGATGACTTGGCTACCGTTGATACACGCGCCCTATCACCATACCTTTTTTTGTTGGTTAGCACCTCAAGGGGCTAAAACAACGTCAATATTAGATTATACAACAGTATCAGAGTAATGGGGGTAGGGTAACCGGGTGTAGCGGTAGGGTAAAATTAAGCCAGCCGCAATTGTAACCGATTAATTATAACTGAAGCAGATTTCTTGGTTTGCTGGCAATGCAGGGGTTATTCTATAGCCCCACACCCGCTCACCCTACAGTTGGGGTTTGGCATTGACTATTGGGCGCTATGCTCCTGGGTCGCCGCTACGCGAACGCATCAGCTCGACAAACTGCTGAAATAAATAGTCAGCATCGTGAGGACCAGGACTAGCCTCTGGGTGATACTGTACTGAGAAGAACGGTAAGGATTTGTGACGCAACCCTGCCACAGTGCGGTCATTGAGATTTAGGTGAGTAACTTCCACCTCCGTGCCTAAGGTATCGGGATCAATAGCAAAACCATGGTTTTGGCTAGTAATTTCCACCATTTGCTGCAAACCGGCTGGGTGATTCAAACCTCGGTGACCAAATTTAAGTTTAAAGGTCTGGGCTCCTAGGGCAAGACCAAGAATCTGATGTCCCATGCAGATGCCAAAAATAGGTTGCTGACGCTCCAATAAGGCTTTGGTGGTTGAGATGCCTTCGAGTACTACCGCCGGATCCCCTGGTCCATTGGACAGAAATATCCCATCGGGATTATACTTAGCAATTTCTTCTGGCGGTGTATTAGCAGGGACGACAATTACCCGACAATTGTAGCTCGCTAGACGCTTGAGAATATTACGTTTAATCCCAAAATCGATCGCAACAACTGTCAAAGGCTTGTCCTTTTCCACTCCATCAACCCCAGGACCGAACTCCCAATTGGCTTCCGTAGGATCAGACCATTGGTAAACCTTGTGAGTGCTCACTTCTTTAACTAGATTTAATCCTGCCATACTCGGAGCCCCTTGCACTTCGGACAATAATTCAGCGGAGTCAAGGATTTCTGTGGAAATGGCACCGTTTATCGCACCAATGGAGCGTATTTTGCGGGTTAATGCCCTTGTATCTATGCCGTAAATTCCTGGGATGTTGTGTTCCGCAAGATAATCGGGCAAGGACTGGGTAGAGCGCCAGTTACTGGGCCGGTAGCAGATGTTACGGGCAATTGCCCCTCGGATTTGAGGATGAGCAGATTCTTGATCGGAGGGGTTAACACCAGTATTGCCTAATTCTGGATAGGTGAAGGTCACAATTTGACCGCAGTAGCTGGGGTCTGTCACCACCTCTTGATAACCCGTCATGGCAGTGTTAAACACTACTTCACCAATGGTTGTACCAGTCGCTCCGAAAGACCAGCCTTGGTAAGTTGTGCCATCAGCGAGAACTAGCAGAGCTGGATGAGCCGTTGAGATAGTCATTTTATGTCAAGTAAACCCTTTTCTTTAAGCTTAGGATTGAAGCGAATTTCAGTCTTTACCCCTCGGGATTCTAGCTCATCTTTAATTTTAGCTTCAACTCTCCGAGCAATTTTCTTGAGAATCTTAATTTTTGCTAATTCCTCACTTTGCTCATAGTCTAATTGCTCTGCTTCAGTCATTGTCACTTTAGCATCAATGGGCTGGATCCACAGATTTTCCTGCTCTCCATTTCCCACCGGGATCACACCATTATCTTCAATCCATGCCTTACGAATCGTTTCTAATCGACTCCGGTCAGGTTTTTCAATCGTTTCTACTTTTAGCCAATAGCAGGAGTGATGCTGACGAACTAAATGTTGTTTGATGCTGATATATACATCTCGGGAATAATTCACAAATTTCAGCGTTTTATCTTGGTCAAAAATTGCGTATACACCAATCTTTTTTTGTAAAAATTCTGGTATATTTCCCGTTTCATCCAGATAGGGAATAAATTCTAAATCCTTCAGAGATGGAATTTGATTATCAGAGGTGAGCATGGGATGGGATTAAAAAATAAGATTAAAAACTAAATTTTATTGAAATTTGCGATAAATCCCACACAGGCGACTGGGATTAAAGATTTTGGCTTTGAACATGAAGTTAGGAGGTACATTAATGATGATATAATCATCAGATTCTTGATACTGCTCATATTCCGCTGGCATTCCCTTAGGGGTTGAAGTGGTGTAGGGAACTGGTTTAAACAGTAATTCAGTAAACTCAACCCTTTCAGCTTGAGCCGCTTCAGCTACTTGAGCCAAGAAGTTTTCCCCGGTTAGTAAAGCAAATAACTGGTCTCGGGCTTCTGGAGCTAGGACAAAACTGCTATCGAACTTGTTAATTATCTTGAGGCGAACCATAAGTCAAGGACAATCCCGAATTCTTTAACACAGGGATTATACCTGATCAAGATTCACTCGTGAACAAGACTTCCCTTAAATATACTGCTGAGTTCTGAGTAAGACCTGTCACTGTTCACTAATCCTATAGGATTGCCATAGGAGCACCCACAACGAATGCCCCTACTGTTTTTTTGAAAAAAATGCAGTTAACTATTTACAGTTTACTTTTAACCTTGGCCAATAGGCCACGGGTTCGCTGAAAGCGGGACTTCGTCCATCGCGTTCAACCTTCAACTTAGTTAACCTTCAACCTACCCTATACCGAACCCTAAAGGCGAACAACCTTGGCCAATAGGCCACGGGTTCGCTGAAAGCGGGACTTCGTCCATCGCGTTCAACCTTCAACCTTCAACCTTCAACCTTCAACCTTCAACTTAGTCAACCTTCAACCTTCAACCTTCAACTTAGTCAACCTTCAACCTTCAACCTTCAACCTTCAACCTCTAAACCTTAAACCTTCAACAGTAAACTTAGTCATCCTTCTGAGCCACGTCTGTTCCCCGCTTCCGGATCCGATTCCGTTCCTTCGAGCAATTCCTATTCCCATCTGTGAGTTTATTTTCAAGTTTGCACTGCTCGTAAGTAATTTGGGCAGCGTGACGTTTTGGGAGTTGATTCTGTTTTTCTAAAGCTTTGTTAAAAAAATATAAACTTTTTTCTTCCTGCCCCAGTTTTCGCAAAATTTGTGCTTTAAGGTAAAGTACATCTGGGTTGCTTGGTGTTGTTTCCATTGACCGGTCTACATAGTCTATTGCCTTAGAATATTGCTTTAAATCTCGATATCCTACAGCAATGCCTCGATAGGCTAAATAAGAAGGAAAAGCATAGGTTTCTAACTTGTCAATGGCTTGAGATGGGTCAGAAAATGGTAAATTAACTGCTAACATTAAATCCATATAGCCTGTAATCAAGTTTAGCTCTGGATCATTAGGATCAATTTCTTTGGCTTCATCCAGATATTCAAAAACTTTCTGCAATTTAGTCAAGGCGCTGATGGGACCTTCTTTTTCAAAATCGTAAGCCCCTTCCAAAAAATAACCTACTGCTGTGTAAAGATTACCTCGCAAGGGATCAGAGGCAATCATTTCCTTAGCCTTATTAAGAGTTTTAGTTCCGTAGCTCTTGAAGGTTTCCCAATCTTGATCTAAGTAAGCTAGAGATGATAGCATAGCATAGGTCATGGGTTCTTTAGACTGCCTAGATTCCGATTTTTTTAGATAAGCTTCGGCCTCTTTATAGTTTCCCTCCTTGAAGAAGAAGTCAAAAGCATCTTGAACAGTGTTATCAATGTCCCGAGGATTACTGTCGCGAAAGGGATCAGCTGCCAAGGTGGGCATTCCCCATAAACCGATTAATACAACTGCTGTGCTGACGCAGGCTTTAACTATCTGTTTTGGTGCTCGAAACCGTTGGTTCATCGTCATTCTGGCAATATTAAAAATATATGCTACTAACCTCAGTACTGACGTTGCACTTGATGCCAGGTTCCATGGTACCGGAAGTTGGGGCATAAGATAGTAAGGGACTTGCATGTAAAAAAAATACCAATTAAAGTAGGGTGGGCAAAGTTATCTTATCTATAAGACTCATTTGAACCAAAATGTTTTTGCCCACCCTACAAGCTAAAATCTGGTATTTTATTTTTTGGCTACTCCCTAAGTAAGCATATGCGCTACGCGCACGCTACGCGAACAGCAGTCAGCAGTCAGCCGTCAGCCATTCCCGTAGCGTGGCCATTCCCGTAGCGTGCCCCAAAGGCCAAAGGCTAATAGCTGATAGCTAATAGCTGATAGCTGATAGCTGATAGCTGATAGCTGATAGCTGATAGCTGATAGCTGATAGCTGATAGCTGATAGCTGATAGCTGATAGCTGAGTGGTTAGGATAGTAATGTTTATGAAATTTTGAAACCTCCAAAATTTTGGGAGAAGGGAAAGAGTGGGCAGAACGGAATGCTATATCTTAGAGACTTAACCTATCATCCACCAGCTAGCTCCACCCCGATCTTGAAGGGTCTGAATCTAGAGCTAGCACCACAAGAATTAGGACTAGTGATTGGTGTTAGTGGTTCTGGTAAAAGCACATTATTGGAAATTTTGGCAGGATTAGCCCAGCCGACGGCAGGAAAAATCTTTTGGGGAGAAACTGAACTCACCAACGACCACCTACCCCAACTGGCAGGATTAGTGTTTCAGTTTCCAGAACGGCATTTCTGTGGTAAGACTATCCTGGAAGAATTGCGGATGGGACATCCAGAGTTGGGGTCACAGAGGGTTTATGATGCTTTGGGGGAAGTGGGACTGGCTGATTTCCCCCTGCATACTTCACCCCATGCTATGAGTGGTGGTCAGCAGCGACGCCTTGCTCTGGCAGTACAACTGATTCGTCAACCCCATATACTGATGTTGGATGAACCAACAGCTGGATTAGACTGGTCTATGCGAAGACAGTTAGTTAATCTGCTGGCAAAACTCAAAACCCACTGGACACTGCTAGTGGTGACTCACGATGCTAGGGATTTACTGCCTATTGCTGACCGCTGCTGGACTCTTAAGCAAGGGGAATTAAAAGCTGTTGATTTAGCTAGTGCTGAGTTATGAGTGTTGCCAACAGCTATCAGCGGTCAGCGGTCAGCGGTCAGCGGTCAGCGGTCAGCGGTCAGCGGTCAGCGGTCAGCGGTCAGCGGTCAGCGGTCAGTAGACGTAACTCAGATTAAACGAATGTTTACCTGTTGTCTTGATGCAGTCGCTCATGGGGGAAACTCCCAAGACCGTAATGGTGCGTTTACAGTCGTCGAATTAAATTCGCCACGGGTCGCACCTCTGCATCGCTTATTCAAAAGCACCTCAAGTAGCGTGGCACAGGCTTCGACGCTGTGACTTAACCCATAAGCTGATAACTGAAAGCTGAAAGCTGAAAGCTGATAACTGAAAGCTGAAAGCTTACGTGTTGAGTAGTTTTAAAAGTAAAAAATGACAAATGACCAAAATGTTTTATTGCTGCCACAGATGACAGAGGTTTGGCAAGAAACTCTAAATTGGCAGCCAGCTCCAGAACAACAACAGTTGTTTCAGAAACTATATGAAGGGATTTTGTCAGGCAATCGCCAGTTGAATTTAACTCGGATTACGGCTCCCGAGGAGTTTTGGGAAAAGCACCTGTGGGATTCTTTGGTAGGATTGGCTCCAATATGGCAGTCTATAACTCCAGGACAGAGAATTATTGATATTGGAACGGGGGCGGGATTTCCGGGATTACCAGTTGCGATCGCATTTCCTAATACTGCTATTACTTTACTCGATTCCACTCGCAAAAAAATTACTTTTCTTCAAACCTTAATCCCCCAGTTGGAAATCAATAATGTTACAACCTTAGTTGGCAGAGCAGAAGCTATTGGACAGAAGCAGCAGCATCGACACTCCTACGATATTGCTCTAGTTCGTGCTGTTAGTGCCCCTTCTGTTTGTGCTGAATATGCTCTACCACTTCTGAAACAGGGAGGTTTGGCGATTCTCTATCGTGGTCATTGGACAGATGAAGAAACCGAAGCTTTACAGCCAGCGGTAAAAAAGTTAGGTGGAAGAATTGAATCAGTTGAAAAATTTACTACGCCTTTGAGTGATAGTGTTCGTCATTGTTTGTTTTTGAAAGTATTATCACCAACAGTAGCTAAGTTTCCCCGTGCTGTAGGATTACCAGCACAAGACCCTTTGAATTAGAAGATAGATTTTTTGTAAGCGGTCAGCGGTCAGCGGTCAGCGGTCAGCGGTCAGCGGTCAGCGGTCAGCGGTCAGCGGTCAGCGGTCAGCGGTCAGCGGTCAGCGGTCAGCGGTCAGCGGTCAGCGGTCAGCGGTCAGCGGTCAGCGGTCAGCGGTCAGCGGTCAGCGGTCAGCGGTCAGCGGTCAGCGGTCAGCGGTCAGCGGTCAGCGGTCAGCGGTCAGCGGTCAGCCTTCAGCTAAAAGCTCACGCTATGGAACCGTCAGCTGATGTAACAGAGATTAAACCAATGCTTATTTGTTTTATTCAAAAGCACCATCTGTACCGCATTAGCTGAGAGCTGAGAGCTGAGAGCTGAGAGCTCTCAGCTAAAGGCCTACGGCTACGCTACGGGAATAGCTTTGGAATAAAACAAGTAAGCATTGGAATAATGCTGAGTTACCTCCCAGGGTCGTTCGCACAGCGTGGCCAAACGCGCACGCGTGGCCGAAAGGCCAAGGCCAAAGCCTGTGCCACAAGGCACCTCAAGTAGCGTGAGCTTTTAGCTCACGGCTGACGGCTGACGGCTGAATGCTTACACTAGAATTATCAAAAAAATGGCTTCTTAGGAAAACTCCGATGACTGCCACTACTGCACTGCTTAGCCTCGAAGACTACTTAAGCTACAACGATGGCACTGTTCGGCGTTATGAACTGGTGAATGGGGAACTGATTGCCATGTCTCAACCCAAAGGACAACATGGTGCAATTACTGAGTTTCTCAACGATCAATATCGGGCTGAAATTCAGGTTCAGGGGTTAGCCTGGGTTTCTAAGCAAGGGTTTATTGCGATCTGCTTGCAGCAGCGCTTCGCGAACGAGTCGCCCCGTGGGGGACGTTGGGATACAGCGCGGATTCCAGATGTGACGGTGGCAACACTGGAGCAATGGGAGGGAATGCTGGATCGAGAGGCGATCATTCGTCTCAACGAATCGCCACCTTTTTTGGTGGTTGAAGTGGTTAGCGATTCGACTCGGACGACGGATTATCGCAGTAAACGAGTGGAGTATAACTTGCTGGGGATTCGCGAATATTGGATTGTCGATCCCCTCAAAAAGCAGGTTGTGGTGTTGCAGTTGGTGGATGATCTTTATGAGGAAACGGTTTTTGTGGGGGATGAGTTGATTGAATCAACTATTTTTCCCGGCTTGCAGCTTTCGGCACAGCAAGTGTTAAAAGCAGCCCTTTAGAATAAGTAATAAGTCATAGACTTTTAGCCATCAGCCGTTAGCTGTCAGCTGTCAGCTAAGTTCTAAAAGCTGAATGCTGAACGCTGAACGCTCTAAGCACCGAGGAGGAAATTTTATGCCTTCCCCTTTTCCAGGGATGAACCCTTACCTAGAACATCCAGAAGTTTGGCCAGGAATACATCACTGGCTAATTGTTGAACTAGCCAGATCCCTTTCTCCTCAACTGCGTCCCAAATACAGAGTTGGTGTTGAAGTGCGCATGTATCAAACTATTGGTGAACAATCATTGCTCGTTGGCATTCCGGATTTAACTGTCAAAGGTTCACAGGTGACAACTAAACAACTAATAACTAATGTTGCAGTTGCACAAGCTCCAACTCAACCCCAAACGGTACAAGTTCCTGTACCTGAAACTATTAAACAAGGTTATTTAGAAGTGCGAGAGGTAGCTACCAAGGAAGTAGTAACAGCTATTGAAATACTCTCTCCCATTAATAAACGTTCTGGAGAAGGACGCAAGCAATATGAAAGTAAACGAAATAAAGTCTTAGGCAGTTTCACTCATTTAGTAGAAATTGATTTACTGCGTAAGGGACAACCAATGCCAGTTTATCACAGCAATATTGAAACCCATTATCGAATTTTAGTCAGTCGAGGAGACCGTCGTCCTCAAGCTGATTTGTATGGATTTAATTTACCAGCTCCTATCCCCTCATTTCCGTTACCGCTGAAGTCTGGAGATACAGAACCATTAGTAGATTTACAGTTATTATTGAATAATATCTACGATCAAGCCAGTTATGATTTACTCATAGATTATAATCAAGAACCACTACCGCAATTGTCGGAAGAGGATCGGGTTTGGGTTAATACATGGTTAACGGAGCGAGAATTGCGATCGCACTAGGGTGGGGTAAGCATTCAGCGGTCAGCAGTCAGGCGTAGGGTGGGCAAATAATCTTTGAAACACCATTTGATCCGTTATCATGTCCATTTGCCCACCCGACAAGATCAGCGATCGCACTACAAGAGTGGTCAGCAGTCAGGCGTAGGGTGGGCAAATAATCTTTGAAACACCATTTGATCACTTATCATGTCCATTTGCCCACCCGACAAGATCAGCGATCGCACTACAAGAGCGAATAATCCCCCTCAGTTATCGCTGTCAGGTCATGGCAATTACCGCTTCCACTGTAAAGTCTGAGATAGTGTCAAGGGTGGGGAGTATGTCAGTTCCGGCAAACACCAGTGGTAGTTCTTGGTTTTCCCAAACCCAGATTTGCTGTCGCTGAATATCGATTAACCAAGCCAGCTTAGTCCCGCTGCTCAGGCAGTGCAGAATTTTGTTCTGTAGGTCTAATGTGCTTTGGTCAGGGGAGCGAATTTCAATTAACCAGTCTGGTGAACCTTGCAGGGGGCGATCTTGATCCCGGATGCGATCGCGTTTAACAACCACAATATCTGGTACAGGGGATAAGGGAGGAATGATGCACCGGAGTTCTTGAATCGCAACGCAAGCATGGGTTTGATTGTTGATGGCGTTTACAAGGTTACGCTGGAGGCGGGAATGAAACAATGTTGGCATCGGTTTTTGCTTCGGGTGTCCATGGATGAATTCCCAAGCAGGAGAAGCTTCTATGTTGGGTTGTTGGAGAAAAGCGTCTAAGGAGTTAGTAATGCTAGGTGATTGCATAATTAAGTTAGCTGAATAATGCTTAAATGATCCCTATCCAACAAATATTTCATGGCTCGTCTTGCGCTTCGAGGGGTAGGGTGGGCAAATAATCTTTGAAACACCATTTGATCACTTATCATGTCCATTTGCCCACCCGACAAGAGCGTAGGCACTACTCTACAAGCTCGCCGTCAGCTAATATACTTCATCATGAGAACCTAAATTAAGCAACAAAATAGCTTCTTCAGAATCTTCAGGATTTTCGATAAATTCAAATAAAATACGGTAGCTGTAGTCAATTGAACATGACCAGATATTGGATAAATCGCCTTTAAGTTTGTGGGTGTGTAAGCTAGGATGAAATGGATCTTCTGCTAACTGACGCACGGTTTTCTCAATTAGTGGTCTAAAATCTGGTCTTTTACGAAGTATTCGCTTTAAACCTCTTAGTGATTGGGGTGTCCAAGCAATTTTCATGGTTGATCGAGTTCTTCTAAGAATTGATCAACTGAGCCAAATTTTACTTTACCTTCCGCTAATTCTTGGCGAATTTCTTTGATTTCTTGCAATAGTATTTCTCTCCGTTGTAGATGGAATCTTTTGAGAAGAGTATCGAGTAATATCTCTTGCTCTTCTAAGGACAATTTTTCAACGGTTTCAATCGCTTGCTGAAAGGCTGAGGTTTTGAGCATACTTTCAAGATGATTTCCGGTTTTTTCTATTTTATCAAAATCAGCAGGGAGTAGGGTGGGCAAATAATGAATGTGGGGTAGGGTGGGCAAATAATTAAAGAAAGGCCATTTGATCACGAATCATGTCCCTTTGCCCACCCTACTACAAGAGCGATCGCACTTAAAGCAGCCCATTTCTTTCATGAATCAGATAGGATTGCTATATACTTAGAGTATACCACTTTTAGTGGAGAGCTAAGTAATGACATTTATCAGCCCTAAAACCGACTTTGCCTTCAAAAAAATCTTTGCCTCCCAGGAAAGTAAACCGATTCTGATTAGCTTTCTCAATGCTCTTGTCTACCACAATCAACCTCTGATCCAAGATTTGGAAATTATTGACCCTTATCAGTCTTCTCCTCTTCCAATCCTCAAAGACTCTTTCCTCGATGTGAAGGCCAAACTGAGTAATGGTTCTTTGGTGATTATTGAAATGCAGGTTTTGCAGGTAGAATCCTTTGCTAGACGAGTTTTATACAATGCTACTAAAGCTTACTCTCTACAGTTAGGTAAAGGAGAAGGCTATCGTTATCTCAAGCCAGTGATTGCTCTGACGATTACGGATTTTGTCATGTTTCCTGAGCATAATCAGGTAATTTCTAATTTCAAGTTACGAGAAGAGACTACCAACATCAACTACATCGAAAATCACTTAGAGTTAGTGTTTGTGGAACTACCGAAGTTTGAGAAGCACTTGGAGGATTTAGAGCAACTCGATGAGTTGTGGATGTATTTTTTAAAAAATGCGCCTTCCTTAGAGACGGTGCCACCGCAAATGGCGGAAATACCGGAGTTTCAACAGGCATTTGGGATTGCTTCTGAGGCGAATTTAAGCAGGAAGGATTTGGAGGAATTAGGAAAAAGAGAGATGTTTATTCATGACCAACAAGGGCTAGTGATTTTTGCTGAGAAACAAGCTAAGCAAGAAATAGCACGCCAACTTTTGCCTCTGTTAGATAATGAAACGATTAGTCAGACTACTGGCTTACCTGTAGAGGAAATTGAGAAGCTGCGAGAAGGCTAAGGGTAAGCTATCAGGGGTAGGGTGGGCAAATAATGAAAGTTTGGCAATTTCATCAGTTATCCTGTCGATTTGCCCACCCCACAAGAGCGATCGCACTTTTACCCAACAAACAACAGAGGCGATCGCATGCCGTAGGGTAGGGTGGGCAAATAATGAAAGTTTGGCAATTTCATCAGTTATCCTGTCGATTTGCCCACCCTACAATATCAGAGCGATCGCACTACATATAGTATATTATGCGATCGCACTACAGAAAACCTGCTCGCACCAAAATTGTCAGAAGTTCGGTAACCGAGTCTACTTGCCAGTCAGGTTATTGTGGGTGATAGAGATGTTGTCCCAACGGGCACCATTGGCCGATGTGGAGAAGGCAACATAACCCCCAGAGCTACGCATATCATTGATACTGAAGGCGTTAACAACATTGGTGACTGTGTTTGTCAAAGTTACTGAAATTGTAGAGCCGTCATCGGTGAGAAGCAGGTGGACTGGGTCGTCCCAAAAACTATCTCCTCCCGGTGGATCTTTACGGAAAAACTCCATGAAGGGGCCACCGAATGAGACTCCAGTATGGCCATTTTGGAAGTTATGCAATCGCAGGTATATTCCGTTACTTGGTTCGTCAAAGGAACCAGAAGGAAGTCCGTCACCACGAACTTGAAGAAAAGCAATTTCGTTAGCCGGAGTGAAAGTAATGTCTGCCTCAATTGTGAGTGGATTGTCAATACTCGGTTTGAGATTAGATGCTACAGTACGAAGGGTTCCGCGATTAGTCACACTTGCCCAACCAGCATCAGTGGCATTCCCGGTTCCACCTCCGATCTCGAAATTTGCTGAATCAAAGGTCCCACCGGTGAAATCTTCAGTAATGGAGTCTGGTTCAGAACATTTTGACGTGTATACACGGCATTTTTGATTTACCGAATCCAAATTCCAAGCTCCGCAGTTCACAATTGCAGCACATCGATCACCACACTGTTCATAGGTTCCCGAAAATGGTTCAATCGTACGAATTCTAGAAATAGCTTTACAAGTTTCTGCTGTCCCAGGAGGTATAAATCCCCATCCACCGGAGGGGTCTGGTTCAGAACATTCTGACGTGTATACACGGCATTTTTGATTTACCGAATCCAAATTCCAAGCTCCGCAGTTCACAATTGCAGCACATCGATCACCACACTGTTGATACGTTCCCGAAAATGGTTCAATCGTACCAATTCTAGAAATAGCTTTACAAGTTTCTGCTGTCCCAGGAGGTATAAATCCCCATTCAAGTGTGTCAACCTGAGCATTCCCGACTGCGTAGAATGCAGTAAACAAAACTACAACAACGAGGGTAAAAATATATTTTGTTATTTTCAACATCAGCTTAATCCTGATGAACAATAAAAGTATGAAGGAGAAGCATTGCTTGCCTGGTGCATCTCAGTTTTGCAATTAGGCAAAAATTCGGCATAAAATTCCCACACTCCTCGCGCCCGGGCCCCACACTCCCCGCGCCCGGGCCCCACACTTGAGATCTTTTTTACAAATATGAGATGCACCCGGTGTGGCCAGGTAGGGAGTCACCTGTCTCCTCAGGGGTGGGGTTTTCACCCACATCCAAAAGATAGTTAGAAATTTTGAGGGTGTATCCGATACTTTTTAGCTACCAAAATCTACCAAAAGCAAATTCTGGCTCGCCAATGCAAGATGCTTTCACATCCAGGGGGTATCTCCCAAAGCTCTTACGGAATATCCCGCGAGCGCCATAAAAATGTCAACAAATTTGGTTCCACCGGGATAGACAGTGCAACTATTAAACCCTTGGTTTTCGGTTTTAATTTAAGTTACATAATAATCTCTGTCGGTGTTACCCTAATTTAATTCTAACAAATAATAAAAGTTTTTGGTATACTCTGCAACATTTTCTCTAGCGGTTTACTAACCCTCGCGATTCCCCCAGCTCATACCCCTCTAGTTTCTAGAGGCTCCTAGCTGGAACGAGCCGCACCTGCATCCAATCTTCTTCTAGAACCAATCACTCTGGAGTCTTTCTTTTTTTGAGCTATTGTCCTAGAGGTAGAGTTAGAATATTTCGGTTTATAGGTATGAGTCCGCATAGCTAGTTCTATTTACCTTGTACCCTTGAAGAAAACAATACCAGTCGATCACATGGGTGCATCTCACTTTTGTAAATGTTCGTAGGGTGCGTTAGGGACGGGGGAGCCCTTATTTTCTTGGTAGCCAGTGTTAGGACAATCCGTCCCGTAACGCACCACCCAAACGGCAAAAATGAGATGCACTCGATCCCACCGTCTTCTAGGAGCGCGACATGGCACCCCAAACTTTAACCAACTGGTATCATAGTAATTATAGTTATCTGTTACAAGAAATCGAGCCAGTTTGTAACCTATTTATAAAAGTACATAGAAGGTTAAAAAATCCACAAAGCGTTACATAATTTGGCTCCGATACATCTGCCTTGGCTGAACTTTGTCGCTAATTCCATCTCTCCCCATTTGAAAGGGATATCCTGCTAATGGGTGGGCAAATTGGGACGGCTGAGATGAGACAACTTAAGAGGCGTTGCTGCTCGGGTGCATCTCATTTTTACTGTTTGACCCGGTGGTGCGTTACGGGACGGACTTTCCCAACATTGACGACCGATAAAATGAGTGCAAGCCCGTCCCTAACGCACCCTACGAACTCACCCAATTAATAATTCCTCTAACTATAACAAAAAAAATCGGTCAAGCTCTGGTTAACCCCAAGTCTTGACCGAATTCTTTTGTAAAGCTGAGCTCAACTCAACTCTAAATCACTGTCTTGATGCAGTCGCTCATGGGGGGGACCACGGCAGTCGCTCATGGGGGAAACCCCCAAGACCGCGCTGCCTCCCCAAGACCGCGCTGCATCGCTACTGATGAACTAATACATTCTTATCGAATTAGTCAGCAACTGCTCGAAAGCAACCACATTCTAACTCATCCTTCATCCTGATTTATATCCCTCCACAAAAAACGTTCACCATTCATAGTCGCCAGGGCTTTGCCCTGGCAATTTACTATCCTAGTCTACGTAAAAATATCGAATCAAAAAGGTCATAACCTCACCCGGTTTTCCAGTAGGCTCGGGAGTGCTCCACTCGTCTGGGTAAGCATACTTAAGGGAATAAATGGCATTAATTGTTTTGCGAACCTTTTCAGGAGAACCGATCAAAACGAGCTTGGCTTTCTTCCGTTTACGACCTTCGTTTTCAGGGGTGATATTGTCATCAGAGTTAGGTGGAAAGTTTTTAGTCATCAGTAATGACTCCTTGAAACTGCTTATATTATTAATATATTTATAAATTAATTTATTGTCAAGGGGTTTAGTAATTTTTTTTATTACGAAATATGGAGATTGTGGAGAGGTTAGAAAGAAAAGATATCCGATGATTTTTTGTGTTAATATCAGAGATTAATAGTAGGGTGGGCAGTGCATAAAACCAATTGAAAAGCTGATAATCCTAAAAAGTAAGCACTGCCCACCGACAGATTAATAGTAGGGTGGGCAGTGCATAAAACCAATTGAAAAAGCTGATAATCCTAAAAGTAAGCACTGCCCACCGACAGATTAATAGTAGGGTGGGCAGTGCATCCGACTAATTTAAAACCTGACTATCCTAAAAGTAAGCACTGCCCACCCTACATCTACTCTATATTTCTCTGCCCACCGACAGTAAATTAACTATAAAATTAATTCTCTGGTGGGCAGTGCCTCAGACTAATTTAAAACCTGACAATGATCAAAGTAAGCACTGCCCACCCTACATATTTCCTATAAAATATCCTTCCGCTTCTGTAATTTAAAGGCGATTATTAAATAAACCCCGGTGTGTAAGCACAGTAGTAGCCAGTTAAGAATCAAATTTTGCCAGGTGGCATCATAAACGGGTGTTGCTTCAAAGGGAGGAGGAGGAAGCTTCAATCCAAACCTGGAAGACTGTTCTGGTACCATGCTATTCACATTTACCAGGGCACCGTAAGCTCCCATTGACCAACGACTTACCATCAGCCAAGATAGTGTACTGGCTAATCCTTTTAGTTTAAAAATAACTCCAGAAAAAATAATCTGGGGTAGCAAAATCAATGGTATAGTATTATTGGCTTCACTTTCATTTTTAACCAATGTCGATACCATCAGACCTAAACTGGTAGCAGCGATAATGGTTAAAAAAGTAGTGATTCCCAAGCCAATTTTCCAATCCAGTAGTTCAGAGGTAGGTGGCTTAAACCCATAGAGCACAATAGTAACAATCAAGATAGTTTGTAAAATAGCTAAGCCAGACCGAATCAGTACTTTGGAACCGAGATAGGGAAATAACCCTAAATTAACCAGTCGCTCTCTCGCATAAATACTGGACTCTTTCACAATTTCTTGCAGTGAACTAGATAGTCCAACCCACAGGGCAGCACAGGTAAAAATAAACAATACTCGTAGCGCTAGAGGTGCTTGGGTTATCTCTGGAGACTTCAGTTGAGCTAAGGGGTCTTTCCCTGACAACGTCAGAATAATCAAACTAATCCCAATCGGAGCAGTTAGTAAGGCTAGGGCAAGACTTCGCATATCCCGCACTACTAGTTGTAGATAGCGCTGACTGAGCAACAGCAGTTGCTTGAGTTGCTTGAAAACAGGAATACCAGCACTTTTGCTAGGGATTGAGGTCGATAGCAACCTTTGACCAGGACTGAGGTGTGCTGAAATGTAGGTCTTGTAACCAGGTGAGCTGAGAAACCGCTGATGCCAGTGTTCACTATTCTGCTCAAGTTCCTCCGGTGTTTCCCCTTGCTCTAGCTTCAGGTAAATATCAGGGAAGTATCTTAAGTCTGGAGATGGCATCTTAAAAAAGTCCATCGCTTCTGTGGGAGGACCAAAGTAACACAACCGTCCACCCCGACCCATAAAGGCAATGCGATCGCATACGTCAATATTCGCAGTAGCATGAGTCACCAGCACCACAGTTCGTCCCTGATTCGCTAATTCTCGCAATAGCTGCATCATTTCCTTATCCAGTCCTGGATCTAGACCAGAAGTAGGTTCATCCAGAAAGAACAGTTTCGGATCAGCCAATAATTCCACAGCAATACTGACTCGTTTCCGTTGTCCCCCACTCAGATTACCCACAACCGTGTTTCTCACAAAATCCAGTTTGACTTGTGACAAAGTTTGCTTCACCACCTGTTTCACATCAGTATCTGGTGGTAATCGTAATTCACAGGCATAGGTTAATACTTCTTTTACAGTTAAATCCCGATGCACAATATCATCTTGGGGAACATAGCCAATTTGTGAGCGGTACTGATTAAAATGCTGTCGCAAATCTTGGCCATTGATAAATACAGTACCTTTAGTAATTGGTGCAATTCCTAATAGAGTTTTCAGTAACGTAGATTTACCAGTGCCACTACCTCCTACCAAAGCCACTAACTGACCAGGTTCAATCGGCATAGAAACGTGATTCAGGATAGTGCGTTTTTTGCCTAATTTATAATTAACCTCGCGCAGCAATTTATCAGCATCAATCCGAATTTGATTACCTTGGTCAACTAATTCTAAAGTATCCTGCCTCAACAGTAATATAAACGGACCAATCCGAATCGTATCCCCATCCTTAAGTAAAACTGGTTTATGGATTAACTTGTCATTGATAAAGGTACCATTTCTGCTATAATTATTAATCTGATAATTGCCTTCGTAAATCTTGATAAGGGTAGCGTGAAGGGAGGAAACTGTCGGTGCATCTAATGGCCAACAGTAGGAAAGTTCAGGATTAGGAGAACGACCCAATTGCACTGGCCAATTTTGCACACTTGCCAAGGAAAGCTGCCGTTTATTTGGCGTCACCCTTGGTTGACTATGGGCAGGATTAAAGTAAGTGAGGCGAATGTAATCCCGAGGATTTTGTCCAATGGTCAACTCTAAGCCATGTTTCAGAAGATACCCATCAGTGATGCGAGTGTGGTTAACAAATAGTCCATTAGTACTTGGATTTGCCCCATCACCATCAAAAATCCGATAATCCTCTCCCTCTTGAAGCAGAAAAGCATGGCGTTGGGAGACAATAGTCCAGCCTGTTTCAGGAATATCGAAATCTGACCAAGTGCGATCGCGTCCTAATCGATAAAATCCTTTCTCAAGAGAAAAACGAAGTACTTGACCTTGATTGTTTAGCTCTAGATATATCATTGTCATATATAGCACTCTCAATCGGATGAGGTACCTCGCCCTTAGGGTTTTAGGGAGCTAAGGCCGTGGGCCACGCTTACTGGCTTTGCCAGACGCTGCGCGAACGCGCCCCGCGTGGCCTACGGCCAAACGCGAACGGAGCAGCGGTAAGAACCTTGAATGTACCTCATAGCTATGATAAACGCTATATAATTTTTATTTGAGATGTAAACATAGGATTGATATAAAAAGCAAACATATTCCTTCTAATTCTTAAGCATTCAGCGGTCAGCAGTCAGCGGTCAGCTTTCCTTAACTCAGATTAAACTAATGGTTATTTTTGTTATTCAAAAGCTGTTCGGTGTAGCTTGCCCTATGCCCATAAGCTGATAGCTGGTAAGCATTCAGCCGTCAGCCGTCAGTGGTCAGTGGTCAGCTGATTTTATTCAAAAACACCTCAAGTAGGGTGGCACAGGCTTCGACGCTGTGATCTAAGCCATAAGCTGATAGCTGATAGCTGATAGCTGATAGCTGATAGCTTACGATAGCTGTTACCGTAGCCTGGTACAGGCTTCGACGCTGTGCCACAAAGCTGATAGCTGACAGCTGAATACTTACGAATGTTAGGCACTGTTAGCTACCTATAGCCGATTTCGTAGCAAAGGTAATAATGCCAACACCAACAATAACCAAAAAGAAAGCGAAATATACAAACGTCTTTGAATAGGGTTTGCTTTCTATTACTTGCTCCTTGCCACTAGTGTTACTCGTCATAGCTCCGCGAACAGAAAGAAATAGTAAAGGAAGAGAAACAATCATTCCCAATACTTCAATTACAAATAGCGCCTGAGGCATGGGATCTGGCGAAACTGGAAAGAGTGTTCCTAAGTCTAGGGCGTATACGATAAAATAGGACATAGCACATAAGCTAGACACAATGAACGCCCACTTTAAATCTTTGAAGATAAAGTAAATAATTAAAAGGCTGACTATCTCTAGGGAAGTTAAGAAGGTATTAAATGCCCCCAATATCAAGGGGTCAATGTGTGAGAAACTCCTTGTTTCAATTGAACCACCAGGAATTAGAGACCCCAACAATCCAAAAGATAAAACCAAGAGTGCAGATACCAGATGTCTAATAGTTATTGTCATTGTAATTACCTCACAACTAGAATTATTCCTGTCAAACACCACAAATCAGTACCAGAAAATCTTATCGCGTTTCCCTAGGGCGATAAGGGGTTTCCTTAAGCAAATGACTGACTAATATTTTTAGAAAAAACAAAGGGAGAAACCATTCCAAACCAGGCATTGGGGAAAATAGATAGCGATCGCCCAACAGCCCTAACCCGTAAAGCCCTAGGGCTACTGGACGTTGAAGATAGAGGGGAGACCGCAAAATCAACACTGATGCCCCCAACAGGTAGCTGGACACACCGATCAAGAACCCCCAATCTCCCCCACGAAATAGCAGCGCCACTAACAAGACATGGATCACATGAACAGACACAAATCCTAAATGCTGCTGCCAACCCTGTTCCGGTCGGTGATACCAACCCTTAGCGGTGGAAGTGGCATTGGTGAGGAGACCCCCCACTAAATCAAGGCCAAGAACAGCAATCAGTCCTAATTGCAACGGGCTCCACTGTATTGGGAGGGTCAGCGCGTAGGTTGGAGCTGCTACCAAAGCCACCAGCGACGGCACAAATTGTATCAGCAACTCAGCTTGGGTTGCCCCTGGTCCGGTGAAGCGATCAAGCCAACCTTTGAGACCAGAGCGAGGGGAGGGACAAGTCAGCTCAGAGTGCATTAGCTTAACCTCATAACAGTTGTTATGCTAACAATATAACAACTGTTATGATAAGCTGTCAATAGGCATTGAGACTTTGTTTATGTCCCACTTTATATCTGGTGTTATCTGGTTATAGCAGTCGCCAGGGCAGTTAGGACATCGACATTAGTCTCACACCCTTTGTAAGCGCAATAGTTTTACTTCTGACTTCTGACTTCTGACTTCTGACTTCTGCTATAGTTCCCTTTAATGCTCATGTCCCAACAGGATCGCCGCCTTGAAGTTTCTGAAGCCGCCTGGCGAGTTATTGTCCGAGAGGGGTTAGATCGCACCAGTATGCGCGCGATCGCCCAAGAGCTGGGTTGCACCACCGGAGTTGTTACTCACCACTTTCGAGATAAGCAGGAGCTTATTCTGTTTGCCCTTAATCAAGTAACTCAGCGTCTGCAAAAAACCATGCAGGCTGCAACAGAGCACGCTAGGGGAGTCGATCGACTGGTAGAAATGCTATCTGCGTTTTTGCCACTAGACACTGAACGGCAAGATATTCTCAAGGTCTGGGTGGCCTTTTTGGGGTATGCCATTGGACGAGAATCCCTGATGGCTGAGCATCAACATAGTGCTGCTCAGCTCCGTCAGGTGATTATTCAAGAGTTGAAAGCTCTACAGTCAGCCAAACTGATTCGACCTAACATAGAGCCAGAGTTAGAAGCCAACGCCCTGTTAGCCCTGGTCAATGGGGTTAGCCTCGACTCCCTGATTCAAGCCAAACGCCTTAGCCCTGACCAGCAGCAGATTGTAATTCGGCGCTACGTTAACGAGTTACTGTCTACCCATGCTATGCCTGACTCTGGTAATCCTTAATCAAGACAAGTTGGTGTTGTCAAACATTAAAGCAATGGCATGTGAACGGCTAATATGATTGCGATTAAGCATTAAACAATCACATGACAGCACCACAGCTAGACAACCCCAAGCCCAACCCACAAAACAAAAGTCTCTTACACATAGAAAACCTACAGATGCACTTCCCCATCACCCAAGGAATCATCTGGCAAAAGCAAATTGGCTCCATCAAAGCTGTTGATGGACTCAACTTCGATATCAACCGTGGCGAAACTTTAGGCTTAGTAGGAGAATCTGGCTGTGGCAAAAGTACCACCGGACGAGCGATCCTACAACTATACCGTCCGACAGCTGGTCATGTTTACTTTGAAAATATCGACCTAACCCAGCTAGAGGCTGAATCCCTGCGCCAGATGCGCCGCCGGATGCAAATGATTTTTCAAGACCCCTATGCTTCTCTCAATCCCAGGATGACCGTAGGAAGTATTGTCGGTGAACCCCTGCAAATCCATGGGTTAGCCATCGGTAAACAAAAACAAGAACGAGTCCAGTCCTTACTAGAGGTGGTAGGACTCAATCCCCAGTTTATCAATCGCTATCCCCACGAATTCTCTGGGGGTCAGCGTCAGCGGATTGTGATTGCTCGCGCCTTAGCTTTAAACCCTGACTTTATAGTATGTGATGAACCGATTGCTGCTTTAGATGTATCCATTCAAGCCCAAGTCGTTAACTTGATGCAGTCGTTGCAAGCAGATATGGGCTTAACTTATCTATTTATTGCTCACGATTTAAGTATAGTGCGCCACATTTCTGACCGGGTGGCAGTAATGTACCTAGGCAAAATAGTAGAACTCGCAGATCGCGTCTGTTTATATGAGAACCCCTTGCATCCCTATACCCAAGCATTAATCTCAGCCGTACCAATTCCTGACCCTGAACTTGAGCGTCAACGGGAACGTATTATCCTAACAGGTGATGTACCCAGCCCCAGCAATCCCCCCAAAGGTTGTCGGTTTCACACTCGCTGTCCTATGGTAATGGATACTTGTCGGCAAGACCCAGAACCAGAGTTTAAAGATGCAGGTAGAGGACATTATGTTGCTTGTCATTTAGTTCATTGACAAAACGACAACCACTCACAAAACTAATGTTCGTGCATCGCAATGGATCGAGAGCAACGCCAATTACTCGGTAGAGCCGAAGGCCATCCCATGCGCAGGGCTTCTGGGCAAATGGTATGAATGGTCAGCTGGCAATCAATCAGCTGCAAGCCTTCTTTTTCCACCTGCTTCATCCCTTGTTTCAAGATTGAGTCATTCTTGAATTCAACGGTCTGGTTACACTGAATACACACCAGATGATGGTGATGATGGGGAAAAGGCTGATTGAGTTCATAATGTTTATGCCCTTCTGCCAACTCCAATTCCCGCAGGATGCCCATCCGTGACATTAACTTAACGCTACGGTAAATAGTAGATAAGCTGATTCCTTCTGCTCGTTGCTCGAGCAATTCGTGAAGTTCCTCAGCACTGAGATGGGTTCCTCTCGGTAAATTTTGGAAAACGTGGAGAATGGTCTCCCGTTGTGGTGTCATACGCCAACCTCGAGCATTGAGTTCGGCCTTGAGTGAAGCAGCTGTATAGTTAGCCATGGTAACCCTCTCAAAAACGAGCCATTATTGACAATATTAAATAATTATTTCTCTCACTTGCAAGAAAATTTTCTAATTGAGAATAAATAGTAAAGGATTATTGGTTACTTTTGAGAATAGGGCAGGCACGGATCGAGCTCGGATACAGGGATACGCCGAAAATACCAAATCCAGCACGATCCGGATTTGGCAAATAAGTTAGGAAAAGGGCGAATAAGGGAAAGACGGGGCACAGAGGGAAGACAGGGCACAGGATTATGGAAGCAGATTGGCCATAACCCTTGTGTATTGTGGCTTGTAAGTTATGACTATGTTATTGTCCCCTCTCCCTAGATTTTGGAGATTGATGCTTAAAACTTGCAATAAGCAAGCATACAATACCTAAGTTGATACACACATCGGCCACATTAAATACCGGGAAGTTAATCAACCGAAAATGGAGGAAATCCACAACGCAACCCGTTACTGTCTGGTTATCTACCAAACAACTGTTGAAAAAACGGTCTATGCCATTCCCTAATGCTCCTCCCAGTATGAAGCCATAACCAAGCTGTTCCAATCTAATCAGCTTTGGTCCAAACCAAGCTAGAGCGATTAAACCAAGACTGACGGCTAAGGACAGCCAGCGCAACCAGCTGCCGTCTTCACTAAAGAGACTGAAAGCGGCACCAGTATTAGTAAAATAGGTAAAGTGAAACACCCCTTGCCACAGGGGTAGAGTCTCTTCCAATTCAAAATTCTGCACCACCCAATATTTAGTCAGCTGATCCAGAATCAGACCAATAGCAGCAGCAAACCAACACAGGCGGTTTTTTTTCATTAGTCATTAGTCATGATAGCATTTATTGATTGGGTGAGGGACTTACTAGGAGTCGGTAGTCGGGAGTCGGGAGTCGGGAGTCGGGAGTGTCAAAGCCGTTTTACACATCTAGTGAGTAGCCGTTCGTTAATTAAACCTTAGCAATTAACAAATTTATTTTTACCAATGACTATCAATAAAACATCAACTGCCGTAGAGCAAATGCCACAACGGTGACAGAACAAATTACCACTAGCTGACTCGGTAAAGGTGAAATGGTATATTTCATGATGGCTTCCATGAGAGGCTCAGCCCCAAGCACTGACCAATTGATGCCGTGGAAAATCATCAAATAGCCGACACCATAGGCATGGATGGTTAGTAAACCACATAGGCAGCTAAATGCCAATGTTTCGACTCGTGGTTGTACGCGAAAGGCTAAAAAACCACACACCCAGGCTCCGGCAATAAAGCCTAGTATGTATCCAAAGCTGGGTTCCTTGATATAGCCAATACCTCCACCTTGAGTAAAGACTGGGAGGTTCAACCCGATCACAACATAGGCAATTTGAGAAAGAGCACCAGCATTTCTGCCTCCTAAACAAGCAGCTAGTAGGACTGCTCCAATCTGATAGGTAACCCCTAGGGATATAGTTTGAACACCTTGAGTTGACCAATCCCAGGGTGGATTGGAGACAAAGAAGGCTTCTAGAAACGTGCCGCCGATTGTCAGCAGCAAACCAATTATGGCCCACAAAATCTCATTGGGAGCAGACACAGTTACATCGATAATCTATTTATTCTGGCTATTTATTCTAAGAGTTATATTCTCCGGGAATCGGAGCTTCACCACCGGTTAGACCCAAAGAGTCCAGCATAGCGTGGTCTTGCTCTGGTGGCTGTCCCAGAGTGGTGAGGTAGTGTCCAATCAGCATAGCATTGATTCCGGATTTTAGCCCTTTTGCCTGCAATTCACCCATCACGGCTTCTCGCCCACCAGCATAGCGCAGGATTTGCTTAGGTAGGATCATCCGGAAAATTGCGATCGCTTTTAGTGCTTCATAGGGGTCTAGCTTCCCAGATTCTCCCAAAGGGGTTCCAGACCGAGGATTGAGCAAGTTCAGGGGTACTGATTCCACCTTTAACTCCCCCAGGGCTAGAGCTAAATCCACTCGGTCTTCCCAGCTTTCTCCCATGCCCATAATGCCACCAGTGCAGGCTTGAATCCCAACTGCTTTCAAGTTCTGGATCGTCTCGACGCGATCGCGCCAGCTGTGAGTAGTGACAATTTCTGGGAAAAACCGCTCTGAGGTTTCTAAGTTGTGGTTGTAGCGAGTTACCCCAGCTTCTTTCAGGGCTTGGGCTTGTTCCGAGGTCACTTCTCCCAAAGCACAGCAAGGCTTAATGCTGGTTTCGGCAATAATCTCCCGTACCGTTTCCAGAATTTGTTCAAACTCTTTCGATTTAGGACTACTGTACTTTGGTCCACGTCCCTGACTCACTAGGCAAAAACGTTTGGCTCCAGCCGCTTCAGCTGCCTTAGCTTGAGCCATAATCTCTTCCTTAGACTTAAGACCATAAATCGGGGAATCAACGCCAGGATGGTGAGCCGACTGGGCACAGAAGCCACAGTTTTCTGAGCAGCCGCCAGATTTGACATTGACGATACTACACAAATCCACGGTATTACCACAGCAGGCTTGGCGCACTTTGTCAGCTGCTTGGCACAGCAGCAATATATTATCTTGCCCTTCGAGTTTGGTCAGGGCTAAGGCTTGCTCTCTAGTAATGCGATCGCCTGCAATAATCCCCTCAGTTAGCTTTTGTAGCCACTGATTCAGGGATGCTGGGGATGTTAAGCATTGTTCTGGTGTACTTCCTGGTGTACTTGCTAGTGTACTTGCTGGTGTAGTTGATAAATCTACAGATAGACCTACAGCAGTTGACAAAGGTGCTTGAACCACAGTATCTCCCACATATATCAGCTTTAAAGGCACCCTTCACTATACCACCTTAGAGTAAGTTAGCTAGTGAAACCTACTACACCAACTATAAATTTAACCTTTTCTTAATTAAAATTTAACCCAAAGCTTAACCTAGTCTTGATGATGGAGCGCTACACTCCGGCTGTGACGCCTAAAATAATTAAGCCAATTCCATGTTGTCTCAAAAGAATTCTTTATTGTCAATAGCATTGATCACCACCTTAGCCGTGGGCATTACATCCTGTGGTGGTGGTTCAGCCCCCACAGCTACAGTTGAGGTAGATGGTTCCAGTACCGTATTTCCCATCTCTGAGGCAATGGCGGAAGAGTTCCAGAAAGCCAATCCGGGAATCAAAGTTACCGTCGGTATCTCTGGTACTGGTGGTGGATTCAAGAAGTTTTGTGCTCGAGAAACGGATATTTCCAACGGCTCCCGTCCGATCAAAGCATCAGAAATAGAACTTTGCAAGAAGGGAGGAATTGAGTACATCGAATTACCCATCGCCTTTGATGGACTTTCTGTGGTAGTTAACAAAGAAAATAACTTTGCTAGCTGCCTAAAAACCGCTGAACTCAAAAAAATCTGGGAGCCAGCAGCTCAAGACAAAGTCAACAACTGGAAGCAAATTCGTCCTGGTTTCCCTGATACCAAACTAGGACTTTATGGTCCAGGAACTGACTCCGGAACCTATGACTACTTTATGGAAAACACGGTTGGTAAAGACGCTGGCTCTCGGGGCGACTATACCGCTAGTGAAGATGACAATTTGCTGGTGCAAGGGGTATCTACTGATAAGGGTGGACTAGCCTTCTTTGGTTACGCCTACTACGAAGAAAACAAAGATAAACTCAAACTGCTAGAGATTAATGGAGGAAGTGGTTGTGTTGCGCCTAACAAAGCAACTATTGCCGATGGGAGTTACAAACCTCTATCTCGCCCAGAGTTTATCTATGTCAATAAAGAGGCGGCGAATCGACCGGAAGTTAAAGCTTTTGTAGAGTATCATTTGGCAGCAGAAAATTCTAAATTAATCTCCGAAGTTGGCTATGTGCCCATGCCAGAAGACATTATGATGCTGGTGAGAAAGCGCTTTAGCGAAGGCACAGTCGGTACAGTCTTTGCTAATGCTCCTAAAGGATCCAAAGTTAAAGAGCTATTAGAGAAATAAAGAATAGTAAAGGATTTCTTAAAGTCTGAAGGATGAAAGATGAAGGATGAAGGCCGAAAAAATACAAGTTGCTAAGTCACCTTGCTTGTAAGTCACCTTGATAGATATCATAAGTACATCTATCAGTATAATTATTTCATTCCTCACACTTGATTCCTCACACTTGATTTCTCACACTTAATTTCTCACACTTCATCCTTCATCCTTTATCCTTTATCATTCGCACTTCATCCTACCCTTACAGAACGCTATCAAGCGAACACACTTGCTCCTTCACACTTAAAACTTTACCAATGACTACCACTCCGCCATCTTTTGAGTCATCAGACTCTGAGATGTTTCGACCAAACCGGCAATTAAACAAGCGGGTAGAACTGGTAGTAAAAATAGTTTTTGCTACCTTTGCCTTTGTTTCTGTCGCAACTACCATCGGCATTGTTCTAACCCTAATATTTGAAACAGTAGCATTTTTCCAAGAAGTATCACTCTGGAAATTCCTGACTGATACAGCATGGACTCCCTTGTTTGCTAATCCCAAATTTGGCATTTTTGTACTGATTAGTGCCACCTTCCTGACCTCTGTAATCGCGCTGATGGTGGCATTACCCTTGGGATTGCTGGCAGCTATCTGCTTAAGTGAATATGCATCTCCTGGTATCCGTCGTTGGCTCAAACCTGCCCTAGAAATATTAGCAGGGGTTCCTACGGTAGTATTCGGTTACTTCGCCCTGATGCTAGTTAGCCCCTTCTTAAAAACATTTATTCCCGGGTTACAAGGATTCAATGCCTTAAGCGCTGGGATTGTTTTAGGAATAGCCATTATTCCCATGGTAGCTTCCCTCAGTGAAGATGCTATCTATGCTGTACCCAATAGTTTAAGACAAGGTGCTTATGCCTTGGGGGCAACTAAACGAGAAACCATTATCGGAGTAGTAATACCAGCAGCATTATCTGGAATTGTTGCTTCCTTCGTACTAGCGGTTTCCCGTGCTGTGGGTGAAACCATGATTGTTAGCATTGCTGCCGGTCAAAATCCCACCTTAGGAGTAAATCCCCTAGTACCAGTGATGACCATGACAGCCTATATTGTTCAGGTCAGCTTAGGAGATACACCAGCAGGTTCCCTAGCCTACAAAACTATTTTTTCTGTAGGCATGACCCTGTTCTTACTTACCTTAGCCCTAAATATCTTTAGCTTTTGGTTTGTCCGCCGCTTTCGGGAGAAATACGACTAATGGCACAAGACCTAAAACCTCTAGGAGACGATTCCCCAGGTTACTTCAACCTCGCGCTACCCAAGCGCTATAACTTTGATAAAATCTTCGCCATTGCTGCCTGGGTTGCCATCTTTTTTGGGCTAGTGATACTGGCAGTATTGCTGATTGATGTTTTTCTCGATGGTCTGCCCCGGCTTAATGGACAATTTATCAGCAGTCCTCCCTCCCGTAAACCAGACCAAGCTGGTATTTTTCCTCCCTTAATCGGTAGTGTATGGCTGTTGGTGATAACAGCAATGGTCTCTTTTCCCTTGGGAGTAGGGGCGGCTATTTACTTAGAAGAATATGCCACTGACAACCTGTTGACCCAGATTATTGAAATCAACATCGCTAACCTCGCTGCTGTACCTTCAATTATTTACGGCTTATTGGGGTTACAAGTGTTTGTTCGGTGGTTGGCTCCCATTACTAATGGTAGGAGCATACTAACTGGTGCCCTAACCCTGTCGTTGTTAATTCTGCCTATCATTATTGTTGCCACCCGTGAAAGTCTACGGGCAATTCCCAACAGTTTGCGTCAAGCGGGTTATGCCTTAGGAGCAACTCGTTGGCAAGTGATTCGAGAGCATATTTTTCCTCTCGCTTTACCTGGTATCCTGACAGGAACTATTTTGGCACTGTCAAGGGCAATTGGGGAAACTGCTCCTTTGATCACTATCGGAGCCTTGAGCTTTATTACCAGGCCGCCCATGAACCCACAAGATCCATTTACTGCACTGCCAATTCAAGTTTACAACTGGATCTCCCGTCCCCAAGAAGCCTTTCACACTAACGCGGCAGCGGGAATTGTGATGTTGATGATAGTGCTGTTGGTCATGAATGCTGGAGCAATTTTCCTACGCAACAAATTCCAAACCAATAGATAGTAATTTACAATACCCACTATTAAAATACCGATTCAAAGGAATGGAAAAGTTTTCAGTTTTGATTTCAAAAGTTAACAATTACACAGATGATTTAACTATGAATACCAACCAAGTTATCGAGTCCACAAGTTCTTATTTAGAAGTAGAAGAACCGGTTTTACGGGCTGAAAAAGTTTCCGTCTACTATGGATCATTTTTAGCAGTCAAAGATGTCTATTTAGATATTCCGAAAAACCAAGTTACTGCCTTTATCGGACCTTCCGGTTGTGGAAAAAGCACCTTGTTGCGGTGTTTTAATCGCTTAAACGACCTGATTCCGGGAGCAAGGGTGACAGGTAGAATAACCTTCCATGGGGAAAATCTCTATGATAAAAAGTTTGACAACAGCATTGAAGAAGTACGTCGCCGCATTGGCATGGTATTCCAAAAGCCAAACCCTTTTCCCAAATCCATTTATGAAAATATTGCCTTCGGAGCCCGGATTAATGGCTATCAAGGGGACATGGATGAATTAGTGGAGCGCAGTCTCCGACAAGCTGCCCTCTGGGATGAAGTCAAAGATAAACTAAGACAGAGTGGTCTGTCTCTATCTGGCGGTCAACAACAGCGTTTGTGTATTGCTCGCGCCTTAGCCATTAAGCCAGAAGTGTTGTTGATGGATGAACCTTGCTCCGCTCTTGACCCCATCTCCACCCTCAAAGTGGAAGAACTAATGCACGAGCTGAAAGAAAAATACACCATTGTTATCGTTACCCACAACATGCAACAAGCTACCCGAGTAGCAGACATGACAGCTTTCTATAACGCTAGGGCAACGGAAACAGGTGGTAAACAAGGCTATTTAGTAGAGTTCAATAGAACTGAAGTCATCTTCCAAAATCCTCAGCAGGAAGCCACCAGGGACTATGTTAGTGGGCGTTTCGGCTAAATCCCCCTCACATTTTGCCCTAAAATGGGGCGAAATGTAGCGAAACCTTGTGTTTCAAACCCAACTCGTGGCAGATTTGATCTGAGACTACACATTCCATGGCAACACGCCCGTGGGATTTTTTTTTCTGATGGGGATGCTCCCCCCAGTACCAATTCAAGATAGGATCAAATCTGATTATAAAATTGGATTTGATGTCAATCATGCTAATAAAGCGCTACTTATCAGGTTTTATTGCCCTGGTACTGGTTATGGTTATCGGTTTAACTGGTTGTGCCTCAAGTGGTACAGGCTTAACAGGAGATTACCGTCAGGATACAATAACTGCTCTACAAGAATTAAGACAAGCCCTTGAATTACCAGAAGATTCACCAGATAAGACGGCAATTCGTGAAAAAGCCACTCTACTGATGAATGACTATGCCTCGCGCTACCGCAGAGATAGATCTGTGTCTACCCTCAATTCCTTCACTACCATGCGAACTGCTGTCAATTCCTTGGCTGGTTACTACAGTTCCTATCCCAATCGCCCTTTACCGAAAAAGGTGAAGGATCGTCTAGAGCAGGAATTTTCCCAAGTCGAGCGTTCTCTCAAACGGGGCGCTTAAGCTGTCCACACCTCGCCTATTGTAGGCGAGGCATAAGCCGGGTGAACAAAAAATTGCCAGTATAAACCTGTCCTATCTTCAGGTTTCTTGAGAACATCCCAGGCAAGGGAGGGTAGGATTATCGATGATCTAAAACTATTGGCCAATTCTTTCCCTGCTCCTACCCTAACTCTCGTAATCAGTAAGAATTTTCCGGAACAGTTGCTAAGAGAGCTGAAAACCTTTAAAGGTAATGCCAGCCGTTAGCGGTTAGGGGTTAGACTAATTATTATAGGGTTGATCACTACTAGGGCTTTAGTTAACTAATAATTAATGGAGTATAATCTAAAGTTGACAAATTTAATGATATATGCATCAAATAAAACGATATAGATTTACTTATAGATTTACCTCTACCCCCTCCCTTGGTGTTTCCCTTTCTATCCCTAAACTAGATCATAACTAGCTAAAGCTAATTTTAGAAAAAATCATAGTTAAAAACCCCTGTGCAATAACGGCGGGGATGAAAACGAGTTAGTGACTTGCTGACCCTCTCGTAGTATCCGTTTAGAATCCCTGATGCTGCACCTGGGGGAGATGTCAAAGATATTGAACCAATCGGGGATGAGTTAGCTGGCTTTTGGCTAACTTTCTGTTCTTTTGTAGTGTTTCTAGGAATGTATAACAGTTTTGGTAAACGGAGGCAACACCGGCAAGGTCTACATCGTAGCTTGATTGCCGCCCTTGCAGTAGGAAGTAGTCTGTTGAGTCAGTGTTGGTTGGTACCAACAGCTGAGGCAAAAACAAAAGCTTATTGCCACTTTACTCAGGAAGCGATCGCTCAAAAAGAAAGCTTAAGAGTTAATTCCTTAAAGAATAACTCAGACTCTAAAATCAGCTACCAAACCATTATCCAGGCACACGCCAGTTTCTTACAGCAGTGTCGTTCCCAAACCTGGCCGCAAAATCAAGCAATTTGGGTGCGCTTATATCCCTGTGATGCTCGTCCTGGAGCCCTTGAGGAAACCCTAGACCGTATTGTGAACCAAGGCTACAATCAAGTCTACGTTGAAGTATTTTACGATGGTCGCGTCCTGTTACCAAAGGCAGATAATCGTACTCCTTGGCCGTCAGTCATACAACAACCGGGGACTGAGAACGTAGATTTATTAGCCCAGGCGATTCAAAAAGGTCGTGAGCGGGGTTTGCAGGTGTATGCCTGGATGTTTACAATGAATTTTGGTTATACCTACGGTCATCGTGCCGAGCGGCAACAGATTCTTGCCCGCAATGGTCAAGGAGAAACGAGTTTGTCTGTAGTTAAGGATGGCTCTCAAGTATTTATCGACCCTTACAATCGACAAGCCCAGGTAGACTACTATGAGATGCTTAAGGGTGTATTAAAGCGACGCCCCGATGGGATTTTATTCGACTACATTCGCTATCCCCGTGGTTCAGGTTCCCAGTCTGTGGCCAGCAGTGTCAAGGATCTTTGGATTTACAGTGATGCAGCTAAGCAAGCCCTGTATCAACGGGCTGGTAACAATCAAGGTAAGGAGCTAATTCGGCGCTATCTGAGTAAGGGTTCCATTAGCGCTAAGGATATAAAAGCTGTCAAAAAGCTCTACCCTGATGAAAAAACCCCCCTCTGGCAAGGTCGCACTCCTTCAGCAAGAGAAAGTACTCGAACTATACAATGGCAGTTGTGGCAACTCAGTGTTGCTCACGCTGCCCAAGGGATATTAGACTTTCTCAAATTAGGCGAATTGGCAGCAGAGCGAGCTGGGGTACAAGCCGGTGCAGTGTTTTTCCCCGATGGCAACCAAGTTGTAGGTCGCATGGGTTATGATTCCAGACTACAGCCTTGGGAACATTTTCCCCGTTCCCTGGAATGGCATCCCATGTCTTATGGTGTTTGTGGTCACACCGGTTGTATTGCCAATTTAGTCAAACGGGTGTTTAAGTGGGCATCGTCGGAAACAGACGTAAAACCAGCACTCGCAGGAACTTGGGGAAGATCCATAAAAAATCGTCCTTCCCTAGAAAACCAGATGCAGGCATTGCGCCGAGTGACACCACAAATTAACTCAGTCAGCCATTTTGCCTTCTCTTGGCAAGATCCAGAATTTGACCGCGAGCGCAAGTTTTGCCGATTGTAGTAGTTGTCAATTAACTTAGGTACTTATGACCTTAGGGTTGCGCGGGAGTAGGGAGTAGGGAGCTCGGGTGTCGGAAGAGGGCTGCTCAGAATGAGCCCCCTCGACCTTTGGTTAAGATTGCCCTAATTGGGATGCTTCTGATTAAGCAGTTACTAATTCGGGTTCAGGACGCTTGCTGTTACGAATACCGCTAATTGCCTCTGCGTAATCTGGTGCCTTGAATACAGCGGAGCCAGCCACAATCGCATTCGCTCCAGCTTCTAGCACTTGCCAGGTATTGTTAACCTTGAGTCCACCATCAACTTCAATCCAAGGAGAAAGACCGCGCTCATCACACATCTGACGGAGTTTGCGGATTTTTGGCACAACTTCAGTAATAAAGCTTTGACCACCAAAGCCAGGATTGACGCTCATAATCAGGATCAAATCACAGACTTCTAGGACGTACTCAATTAAATCCAAGGATGAGGAGGGGTTAAGTACAACACCTGCTTGCTTACCCAATTCTCTAATCTGACACAGAGTGCGGTGCAGATGGGGTGAAGCATTGTGTTCAGCATGAACAGATATAATATCAGCCCCTGCCTCAGCAAAGTCTGCGACATACTTTTCTGGTTCCACAATCATCAAGTGGACATCCAGTGGCTTTTGGGTAATCGGGCGAATGGCTTTAACAACTAGAGGACCAATGGTGATGTTAGGGACAAATCTACCATCCATGACATCAACATGAATCCAATCAGCGCCTGCGGCATCCACAGCCTTAATTTCTTCTCCCAGTCGGCTAAAATCAGCTGACAGGATAGAAGGGGAAATAACAACTTGCTTTTGGGATAGGGTGTTGCTCATGATTGGAGGTGTTCTCCTGGAAGCTTATTTTTCAGTATTTTAACAAAATCTTTAGATTTTCCCTAACCAGTTGTTGTGCTGCTGAGCTATTTGGGGACCAGTGGGATGGTGACCAGTTGGCTATAAATCACCCCATACCTACGGATGCTTACCTCTAGCAGGTCATTATGAAACTTTTGATAACATGGGCAACAGTTAGTCAGTCTGTACTCTTATGCAGCTGCCTTACTCAAACGATAGAATATCCTGCTTTAATAGAATTTTGGAGGAAATATGACGTCAAATCCCCAAGCATCTGCATATACTCAAAGCAGCACCAATGAAACTACCCTTGAGGATGAAAAACAGCTGAAAGTAGACCTCAAAGTTGATCAACCTGGTGCTATAGCCAAACTCACTGCTCCTGAGCCAGAACTCACCCAACCGTGGCAGGAATGGTTGCAAACTCTTACAGACATTTTGTCACAATTGCCGGAATATATCGGCGGATTTGTTAGCAATTACCAAAAACCCTTGCTTACCATTGGTCTTTTGCTCGCTGGGTTCATGACTGTTAAGATCACTTTGGCGGTGCTGGATGCAATTAACGATATTCCCCTGATGGCACCGTTGTTTGAATTAGTGGGTATTGGCTATACTATCTGGTTTGTAGCTCGTTATCTACTCAAAGTCGAAACACGCCAAGAATTATCAGGGGAGATTCAATCCCTTAAAGGTCAGTTTATAGCTAAAAAGTGATAACTAGTGTGGTGGCATTAGCCCTTGTCAGGTGAGGAGTAAAAAAAATAGGGCATGGACAATCGTCTCAATTGGTTTCCATACCCTATTGCAGTAAATTAGTTTGACACTCCCCGGCCTAAAGGCGCGAGGATTCAAAGCGCGGAGGTACCCTTTTGGGGCATTGCTCGTAACAACTACCAACATGGGGTTGATAGTCCAATTGGCGGTGCCAATTGCCTCTACTCTCTCCGACAGAAATGTCATTGAGTCTACTTTTTTTTTAAGTACTTTGATTCGCTTTCCAAAAAGACTCAGGCGCACGCCTCCTAGGCGAATTAAATTACGGGGTCGCGCCTCTTGCGTGGCATTGGGCTGGAATTGGAGTCTTAGACCGAGTCCCCATTTCGAGTAACTACCATTTAACCAAGGCGTCCCACTGCTGGGAGTTTCACCCTTCCTTTTCGGGTCATTGCGTCTTCTGCTATTATAGCACAAAGCCGTCCGTTGAAGTTACCGTAAGGGAGTTGAGCCTTTATGGTTAGTCTGCTATGGGTAAAAGGGTTAAGTCTTTTGTAATAAGGCTCCACTCCCTAAGGTTTCGTCTCCTAGAAGGACGGGGTTTCAGACCCATTTTTTTTGATGACAGTAAATTAGTGTTTTTTGGCTGTAGCTCCTTGTAGCTATACTAATTAATACCTATCACTTATTTATAAATTAGCGCGATTTATTGGATAATAAAATTCAAACCTCAACTTGCCGAAGCACTGCGCAGGGCTTGAGCTGCTAGATAGAGTTTGTTCCATTCACCCATCACCTGGTTACTTCTCCAGTTAAGATCGTTAGCGATCGCTTCGAAGGTATGACCAGCTTTCAACTTATCCAGCAACTGCTGTTGCTCAGGGGTCAGTTTTTGCTGATATTCTTGCCATTGCCTTGGGGTTAGTCCAAAACTGTGCTCAGTATAGGATGTTTCCAGCCAACTTGCTACTAAGTCTGGTTTGCCTTTTACCCCATTGATGGAAAAGACACGAATGGCATGGTAACTAATTTTTTCCCGTAGACGATAGACCTTCTTGATCGGCCAATTTAGGCGACGAGCGATCGCCTCTTGAGATTGACCTTGCAAGTAAAGTCGCAGCCAAAGGGCCGCCTCAGACCCTAAGTTTTTCTCTAAGTAAGCCTCAAATTCCTTAGATACGGACATCCTTAGGCTTTGTTTCTCTTCCCAAGCCTGCTTATGTTGATAATTAGTAATGGCTTGGTTATCCAATAGACTCACTGGGGCATCGGTTTCCCCTTCCGGATTGATTGACTCTGACACTAAACGTACCATGTCTCCTTCCGGCACATGGGTCATCCCGCCACGTTGAGACCGACGCAGAAAGTTGACAAACCGATAGACAACTAAGGGCTGGTTGCGAATCGGGCGCAGACAATACTCTTCAAGAGTAGTTAATAATAAAGCATTGCGCAGCGGTTCTTCGAAGGTACATTGTCTAATCCAGGCAATTTGCTTTTGGATATAGCGATCGCTATTTAATAATTCCTGAATCACTTCTTGGAGAACATCCACCACAGCCCTTTGGCGATCGCGACTTAGGGACACCCAAGTGCGGATTTTATTGCGTAAGGTAACTAGACTGGCTAAGCGGGTGGTCAAATTGCGATAGGAACGTTCTGGTGGCACCCCCAAGTAACGCTGTTGCAAAATTCTGTAACGATACTCCATGGCTTGGACAGCGATTGCCAGTTTGCTCTGAGTGAGAGTGTCAAACCCCTCTTTATCTTCTCCAATTAACCACTGTACAATACTGGAGCTGATGGCTGGATTTTGGTTTGGACAGTCACTCAACAAGCGGGACTGCCATTCTCTTTCCAGTTTGTCCGCCAACTTTGCCATGACATTGCACTCCTTGGATCCCTGTTTTAAAGTTTGCATGACAACCCTCCCTGTTTCTACTCACTCGAAGTGGGTAGTGACTGCTTTCTATTTGACCACTAATTCCTAGGTATTGGAAGTGATCAAACTCCCATAAATACGCTTACAAAAGTCACACCAGTAGGATGATAGATAGCACGCCTGTCTGGAGATCTAGATCGTCTTTTAGATGTGTTCTAGATCACAAGCCCTAAATATACTTCTGGGACACCCAGCAAGTTTTACCTTCGTAAACTAGGGTAAGCACCACTATTTAGATATCACTGAGAATGATATGAATTATGCTGATAGCAGCCAATTGATATACCGTCACAGTATCTTCATAAGTATTTATCAAGCTTTTAGTGTAAAGGTGTTTAACTGAGTCGTCTACCCTGATAATCTAACCCTGACGATTTAGCTGAGTACACCCGATATCCCGGTAGCTCTTGACCTTAGGGATTACTATTTAACATACCTTCTTGAATCAGAGGAAATGCTCATACCTAATAATGAATATATCAGAAAACACCCATCAGATCAGCTAACTTGATGCTGAAACAGGCACCCTCGGAATTTTACACAGGTTGGAATTACCGCTGTGCCTATGAATTCTATCCTCCAAGCTAGTCAACTGCTAATAAGGAAATCAGGAGTTCCCCATAGACAGTATATCCACCCAGACCTGTCAAAGGTCTGTAATTCTGATATCCCCGTTCGCCGTTGGCGGTTACCTATTGCCTAAAACCTTAATTTTTCGTTTCAGCTGGGTAATTCCTGACTGTTTTGAGAAGGGAAACCTGATATCTTGATAAAGATACTTGTTTTGATCACTATACTTGTTCAGTTAATCATGTCTGACCCATTGTCTCCTGAGGTAAGCGATCGCATTTGTAAGCACATGAACGATGATCATGCTGATGCTGTGGCACTGTATGCTCAGACTTTCGGTAATTCCCCTGATACAGAAGAAGCAGAAATGGTTTCCATTGATGCTCAAGGCATGACGATCATCACAAAAGTTAAGGGGGAGTCTTCCACTGTGCGCATTACGTTTGATCATGTACTTAAAGATTCTGAAGATGCTCACTACACCTTAATTGACATGATCAAACAGGCAAGGCAGTCAATAAGCAACCTGAAGGGGTGACAAGCACCATTGTTAGGCTTGTTGTCACCCCCTCAGGTCACTGACTTTCACTCCCTGAAAAGGTTGAAGATTTACGCTTACCGATACTTTTTAGCTACCATAATCTACCAAAGGTAAACTCTAGCTCGCCAAGGCAAGATGCGATCGCATCCAGGGGGTATCTCCCAAAGCCCTCAGGAATATCCCGCGAGCGCCATAAAAATGTCAAAAAAGTTCGTTCCACCGGGATTACAGCGCAACTATTAAACCCTTGGTTTTCGGCTTTAATTTAAGTTACATAATAATCCCTGTCGGTGTTACCCTAATTTAAGTCTAACAAATAATAAGAGTTTTTGGTAGACTCTGCAACATTTTCTCTAGCTGTTTACTAACCCTTTAGGCAGGGTTAGTTTCAGCATGCCGTTGTGATATTCAGCTTCAACCTGATTTCTGTTAATCTTGGCTGGTATTGGAATAACCCGTTTGAATTTCCCATAGCGTAGTTCCGAGCGTACCATACCTATTCCTTTAGTCCTAGCTGCTGACTTGCGCTCGCCACTGATGCAAACAGAGTCTTCGGTCAGTTCAACATCAAGGTCTTTGGCTTCCATGCCTGGAATTTCTAGTGTCAGGTAAACCGCTTTAGGAGTTTCCTCGATCTCTGCATAGGGCATAAACGTCATCCCTGGAAATCCTCCCTCGCCGCTATTCATGAAATGGGTGAGTCGGCGGTTGAGTTCCCGATGCACACTTTCTAGATCTGGCAGATGTTCCGAACGAGTAATAGCCATCATGGTTATCTCCAACTATCCAGTTTTTTTAACCTTCACTTCTAATTTCCGCCCAGTTTATTGTTGCCCAACTAGCCACACTCTAGATAGAAGAAAGTTCCAGACTGGCAGGAATTGATTCACAGAAAATCTTGGGATGTTTGGAAGCCCCGTCTATGCACAACCGGGGTGCTGATTTTAGTATCTGATTTTACTGTTTGGGCTGCGGTGAGCAGATTTTACTCTTTTGAGATCTACTTTTTTGAGATCTATCTATTTTTGAGATCTATTTTTTGAGATCTAATTATGAGTATTTATTTATAATATCTCTATTATAACTTAATCTTATGAAAACTGCTGGACGCTTTGGCAAAGTTGTTTAATATTTTTAATACTAATTTAATATTTTTAATAATCAGAGCCTTGATCAAACACTCTATCATGGCCTAATTAGCTATTGATGCATCAAGACAGGGCATAAGGAACTTCGGATCAGGTAACTTGGCATGGGTTGGGAATACGCCATAGGGAATACGCCATAGGGAATAGGTAAAAAAATCCTGTGTACCGCATTAATATGAGAACCGCTAAATGAAATACTCAAAGATTTCCCCAAATGCCTAAAATTGCGGATCCTGTCACTTGTCTGTGGCAGATAAAACTAGAGAAATGCGATGCTCCAAGCCGCTGCGCGATTGGCCGTAGGCCACGCTAAAAGCGATTGACCGTAGGTCAAGCGGGGCGCGTTCGCAACTAGGGTTGAGATTCCCGGGTAAACGCCTCAAAATTTGTATCAAAAATTACATCAAAAAAATAAACAATAGTATCAAAAATCTATAATCGATCGGTTGATTGTCAACAAGCCCGAAACATTGCTCAATTATTTGCCGTGTTATCCTTGGTGGATTTGAGAGATCTGGAAATTCTCGTTGCGGGGAGCATCCCAATTTGGCACGTTAGCTCTTTTTAGGGGGCTGAAACCCTTGAAATATCGTTGCTTTGGGTAATATTGTTTCCAAAATGGGATGCTCCCTCGTTGCGTAAGCAAATGCTCCTGTGATTTTTGTTCAAAGTCAGCGGAAAATTCGTTGAAATAGAACAAAAAAACTGCTTTAGGATTCGATTTATTCGACTTAAAAAAAAATTGAGTTAATTAAATTTTTTATGTTACAATTTATACCAAATTATAGGCGTTTACCCTGGTTGAGATTCCCGACTTCTCCAACCAGCCAGGAATCTTCCCAAACTCGGTTCACCAAAGCTTTTGAAACTCTTCAGGCTGAGAATCCCGAAAATCCCGAAAATCATGACATTCATCGGAATCATCTGGGAAAATCGCTGACGGGGTGACGAAACAGGCTCAAATGCTTGCTATGTAAAGGTTGTACCATTTTATGGTTAAAAAAAGTAGGTCTGTAGACATCTTGGGGGGGCGACATTAGAGCTAAAAAGTAGACTGTATAAGCGACCTAGCTCTCATACCTGTCTTGATGCAATAGCGAGTGGGGGGAACCACGGCAGTCGCTCATGGTTTTGGGTCTGTGTGCGGAACCTGCGTCCGCACCGCTGTTTGCCCCGTGGAGACCCCCAAGACCGTAATGGTGCGTTTTCCGTAGGCGAATTAAATTCGCCACGGGTCGCACCTCTGCATCGCTTTTTATAGGCAGCAATCGCCTCACAATTACTGTTCATGTTTGTTAGGATAAACCAACCTTCTTTTGTCACATATTTTCGATAACTCTTTTTCCATTTACAGGCGACACTAAATCCTTTAACTTTTTTGGCATTTGTAACTTTTACATTTTCAATAAATAAAGATATTACCGGTTTTTATCCACAATTCTTTAAGGAAAACAAACCAGAATTTTTTAGTTCAATCACGATTATTTTAGTATAAAAAAAAATCAACCCTTGTGTATCTAGCCATTGAGCCAATTTAACCGAACAAAAATCTCGGTCTCCTAAAACCAGAATTTGATAGTTATAAAATAGCCCTATAATATTTAAAATTATTTGTTTTTGCTCTTGAAGTTACCGTAGAACAGTGGAGCATTTATGGGTAATCGGTTATGCATAAAAGGGTTAACTCTTTTGTAATAAGGCGACCCTGTTCAAGGTTTCGTCTCTGAAATATTGCTTGATACCAACTTTGATAGAAGTTCAAAATAAACAGGTGCGCTTGACCTTGGCGAATTTATT